>NZ_JAUSUA010000003.1 GCF_030813245.1 Alkalicoccobacillus murimartini
TCACACCCGTTCCCATGCCGAACACGGCCGTTAAGCTCTTCTGCGTCAATGGTAGTTGGGGGCTTCCCCCTGCGAGAGTAGAACGTTGCCGGGCTTTTTTTTGTTTATACATATATTCCACAGTAGCTCAGTGGTAGAGCAATCGGCTGTTAACCGATCGGTCGTAGGTTCGAGTCCTACCTGTGGAGCCATTGCTTCCATAGCTCAGCAGGTAGAGCACCACCATGGTAAGGTGGGGGTCAGCGGTTCGAATCCGCTTGGAAGCTTTTATAGAAGTAGTAGAAGGGTTTCTCCTAATGTGGAGAAACCCTTTTTTTAGGTTAAATAAGCAAACTTCTAACAAACTTCTAACATCATCTAATAATGCATTCAGTTTGAGTCTTAAATATATTTAGTTCTAATCTCGTGTATATAGATTCTGTGAAAAAAGATTTATAGCTTCTTTCTGAATGGAATGTACTTATATCAAGGGTTTGTACGCACCACACTTATTCTTGCTATTGAGGGACTAAAGAGTTTTAATTAAAATAAAAGCGCAGGTTCTGCTGCTGATTATCTTATAAATTTATAAAGTGTCTGTGAGGGATTAATTTGGAGTGGTATAACTATGTATCACTATCTATTCTGTTACTAACTACATTGTTTGTTTTAATTTTGACTTATAAAAACAAACAATCTGAAGAAGGTAAGGGTAAAGAGTTCCTTTCTTTTCTTATGCTAGGAGTGTTCTCTTGGTTTGTTGCTGTCGGCATTACAAATATCTTTTCACTAGTATTATACGCTGTTTCAGTAATTTATTTTATAGTAGCAGCAGTCCTATTTTTGAAACAAAAAGAGAGTGCTTCTAATTGATCAAAAGTAATAAACAATGAGGGGCGGCGAACTGTCCCTTTTCAATTTTCGATCTCACTATTTCTGAAGGCTAAATGTTAATATCAACTCTCTGTAATTTAATACGAATGATTTTGTTTAAGCAGATAAGAATGTTCGGTTTAAATTTTAGTAAGAGTTACCACTTTTACTCCGTAAAAGACATAAATATTAATAAAGTATGGAATCAACGCTACGGAATGTACTTATACCAAGGGGTTGTATCTTACAACACTCTTTCTCGCTATTGGGGCTTAGTGGGTTGAATCTAGTCCTAAAGCATATCTACTTTCTTCTATTATATATCTGTAATCTAATCTTTTATTTTTGTTAAATAAAAACGTGCCGATTTTGTGCCGATGAAGTTTGATATCTCTTGATGTATTATTATGAGCACTATGTAATACCCCTTGAAAAACAAAGGATTCCAAGTAGTTTTGATACACTCTGAAATCCCTAATTAATCAAGTTCGAAATGGATGGTTCATTTCATTTACGATTTTTTTAACGATAAATTGTATTAAATAGTATTATGTTAGTGTAATATGAATAAAAAGAGACAACGTAATGGGTTAAACTTATAAGTGATTGGAGGTTTTAGTATCGAATCAGTTATAGAAATTTTATATATTTTGTTACCTCTTATAATAGTATCTGCCATTGTACTATTTGTGATTAAAAGGCTTCAATATAAATACAAGCGAGGTACTTTAGGAAAGAAAAAATCGAAAAGTTCTCAAATATTATTAGATAGTTTAATACCACTGGGAATGCTAATGGGTACTATTATTAGCATGTTTCTCAGCATGTTCTCTCAAATTAATTTCCTATCCGCAATTAGTTTAGGACCTGGAATAGGTTTTCTATTCGGATACTTTGCCTATGAAATTTTTAGTAAGAAAGAAGAAGCTTCTTCGTAAATACTTTCTGTAAAAAAGAATGCAGTTATTCATGCTTAAGTGGTTAGTTGATAATTTTTTTAGTTTGCAAACCAAACTGCAAACGGATGAATTACAATGTAACGGAAACAGTAAGAAATATGATTAGTACAAAGTTGAAATCCCTTGTTTTAACGCAGTAAATGGAACTGGGACTCATACTAAATACCAATGAGACAGAAATGGTAAGGTGGGGGTCAGCGGTTCGAATCCGCTTGGAAGCTTTTATAGAAGTACTGGTATAGAAGGGTTTCTCCGATGATGGGGAGGCTTTTTTGTATATAAAAAAGATTTTTAATTCGATATATAAATTAGCGACCATTTGTGTTCCTAATAGTCCTGGATTACCTTCACAGATTAAATTTAATTCTCTATATAAAATCATGGCAAAAATGTTTAGAAAGGCTTTCCTCAAAAGAAGAGAAGCCTTTTTTATTTTGTTTTGATATAATCACCATAAAAAGTAATTCTAACCTAAAGGAAAATTATTATTAAATAAATCCGTCTACAAATCTATTTTCTTAAAAGGAGAGATAAATTATATGATTTTTGGACTTATTGCTCTAATACTAATTATTTTTTTCAGTTCTAGTATAATCGAGAAAAGATTAGCTGAAATAGTTAAGCAAAATAACACTATCATCGAATTAATGAAAGAAGATAAGTCTGTAAAGAAAAAAGAATAAGATATCTAGTAGATGAACTCGTTATTGTTACGGAACCATGTTTTAAGCCCCATTAATCACAAATTTGCATTATAGAATAGAATAAACTCTTTAACTTCTAAACATGAAAAGTGAGGTGGTAACATGAAGAAAATTTCAACCATAATACTGTTATTGATTCTAGCTGGATGCGGATCAAATAATGAACTGGCTACTCACACTGGCAACGTCACTGATTTAATAGAAGAAGAGAATGGAACTCGTATCTTTGTAGAGGAAAGTGAGGACAATACTATAGCTTTTCTAATTACAGACGATTTAAATGATGGAATTGAATTAGATAATAATGTAACTGTGTATTACGATTCAACTGCTATGATAGAAGAATCATTACCACCTAATCAAGGTAGGGTTGAAAGAGTAGAAATAAACTAGTTACTAATCAATCAACTACTCAAAAGGCAGATAAGGACTACTATTTAATACATGGGCTTCTCATAGAGAGGCTCTTTTTTAATTAAAAAATGATTAATGACCATGAGGCGATAAAACCACCAATAACTAATCGATGTTCATCCTGCTCAGAAATCATTTTACAGAGCTTTTAAAGGATGGAAGCACTTACATGCTAGATAACAGTTGAAGAAGGGCCAACAGTCCATTAAACGCTTCTCAGCCTATTTTTAAATACAAGATGTGTGTACTTGAGACTAGTCTAGAGTTAGCTTTAAAATTAATAGCCTATTTGGATGTGCCTATTGATGAAATTTTTATCTTAGAGGAGGAAGATTGATGAATGTAAAAGACAGAAAGAAGTTAGGAGCTATGTTAGAAAAGTGGATGCCATTCTTTATCATTACTTGTACGCTCATAGGTGCTGTTTTAGGTTCATTCCTTTATTATCTTTTTCAAGGTGAATTTCCGTATGAAGTGGTTATGAGTGGCCTGATTATAACTGTTATTTTTACAGTCATTGAGGTGATTAAACAGAAACGAAAAAAAGATAAAGTACCTGAAGCAGATGAGCGAGTGATTCAGAATATATCTCGATATTTTGCTTATATATCGCATGGTTCATTAGCGATTATCTTTATATCTTTAGCGGGTTTCACTCTTATCGGTCAGGAATCTTTTCCAATTCTATACTTATGGATCTTGTTCTTTGCGTATATCTGGATTGTGGGGATTGGTACGCTAATTATCAAAAGAAGGTAAGTAGATATAACAGGTGGGGCAGTGGTTCGGGATTCTCCTAAATGTGGAGAAACTTTTTCTTATGATATGAGAATAGACTAGCTTCCTTGGCAGCAGCAAAGATCGTTTTGTGTAGCTCTTTGTCTTATTCTTAAAATACTTTGATTATTATCCTTTCATGCTACTTAAAACCTATTGGTAGTAAGTCCAAGAATAGTTTAAGACAATCATTCATCTCCTTAAAAATCATATCGATTCTCTTTAAAAATGAAACCGGTTTCAATTAAAGATATATCGATTTACTCATTTTGTCAATCGTTTATATACAACACAATTGGTAAGGAAAGAAAACTGGAAACGTATTAATGTCACGGCTGTTTCCACTCTTCACATGAATTTCTAATGGTTACATACGTTGGTATGATGGTTTCTTTTTCTTGTTCTTCATGCGAGATTAATCCAATTAACGTTTCAATCGTTTTTTTGGCAAGCTTTTGATAATTATGGTTAACAGACGTTATACCAGGTGGAAAGTGTTCAGATAGATACGTGTCATCAAATCCTGTGACCGAGACGTCACCAGGAACCTTTAACCCGAACTTACGAAACATTTTAATGGCGCCAATGGCTACGAAGTCATTAATGCACATTACTGCTGTTGGCCGTTCATCAAGATGTAAAAGGTGCATAGCATCCTGTTCTCCACCCTCAATGCTATACCCACTACTGTGGATCCATTCCTCTTTAACCATAAGCCTTTTTTCTTTCAGCGTCTCCCGAAATACGCTTATCTTCTCATCTGTTGAAGAGACACCAACCACGCCACCTATCAAACCAATGGTCTTATGTCCGTGATGAATGAGCATATCTAGCAATCTGCGAACCCCGCTTGCTTCATCTGTGCGAATGGTATGGGCATTTACGCCGTCCATTTTTCCATTCACAAACACAATAGGTACATGCCGGAGCGAATCATTCATACCTGTGAGTAATTCCTCTGTTGGGTGGGTTTGATTAATCCGACCGCCTAAGAAAACAATCCCATCGACCTGGCGAGAGATGAGGTTATCTAAATAGGCTTGCTCGATAGAAAAATTTTGCATGGAGTTACATAAGAGGCAGGTGTAGCCTCTTTCTAGTGCTTGGCTTTCAAGCTGTTTAACAATCATAGAATAAAAGGGGTGGTCGATATCAGGAAGGATGATACCTAACATTTTTGATTGTTTTAAGTACAAGCTTTGTGCCATTACATTTGGTTTAAAGTTATATTTGTTTATTAGCGCTAATACTCTAGACTTTGCAGGTTCTCGAACGTTGGCACTTCCTGTTAATACTCTCGATACAGTAGCGGGTGATACCTTCGCTTCTTTAGCAATGTGATAAATGGTTACCCCGTCTTTCTTTAGCATCGTTATCTCCTTCCTCTCCAAAATCTCATCTTCTTATTTTCTACAAAATTATAGATTTGATTTGATGAAGAGTCAAAGTGCAAAATTGTCTATTGACAAATATTGATTTATTTTTTAAAGTTAATTGAAACCGGTTTCTTTAAAAGAAATGCACAAATGGAATAGAGATAAGAGAACGTGCGCAACTAAAATGTAAGCGATAACAAATGATTGTAGAATGATATCCACTTGAGGGGGAGCACTAACATGAAACGATTATCTATGTATGCAACAGCAGTTGTGGCACTTGTGTCTTTATCAGCTTGCGGAGGCTCTGGAAGTAGCGGAAGTTCAGATGACAATAAATTGACCGCTTGGGCTTGGAATATTAATATTCCTGTTCTTGAAGAGGCAGCAGAGCAATTTAAAGCAGACAATCCTGACTTTGAATTAGAGATTATTGAAGTAGGAACACCAGACGTCTATCAACGTATTACGACAGGTCTTCAAGCAAATGGAGAAGGATTGCCAGATATTATGCTTGTTGAAGATGATCGGGTTCAAGGCTATCTATCCAACTTTCAAGATTCTTTTTTAGATATCTCTGAGTACGGCTTTGGAGAAGATCATAATGATAAGTTTCCAGCGTTTAAAACGGAATTATTAACTGTCGGTGACGGCGTTTATGGCTTCCCATTTGATGCGGGTCCGTCAGGCGTATTTTACCGAACGGACTTATTTGAAGAGGCAGGCATTGACCCAGACCAAATTGAGACTTGGGACGATTTTATTGAAGCGGGGCAAACGTTGCGTGATGAGCTTGATGTTGCAATGACCGGTATTGATATCAGCAATGATGACGGGGTTTACCGCATGATGTTGAATCAACAAGGAACGTTTTATTTTGATGAAAACGAAGAGGTTGCTTTGGCATCTGAGGAATCTATAAAGGCTATGGAAGTTGTGCAACGCCTTCAACAAGATGGATTAAATGAGAACTTAGTTGGATGGGATGCATGGTTAACGGGATTAGCCAATGGTACTGTGGCGACTGCTCCAACCGGTGCATGGTTAACAGGGTCATTAACAGAACAAGCGCCTGATTTAGAAGGGAAATGGGGAGTAATACCACTTCCGGCAATGGAAGAGGGTGGCAACCGCGCATCTAACCTGGGCGGAAGCAATTACATGATCTCTTCACGTACAGATAACCCTGACCTTGCTTATGAATTTATGGAGTATTTCTCTACTTCAGATGATGTACAGTTAACAGCTATGGAAAACGGATTATTTCCTTCTCTTAACACAATTTATGACGATGAAATCTTCACGTCTCCAGTTAGTTACTTTGGAGATCAAGCTATCTGGGAGATGTTTGCTGGCATGATGGAAGACATTCCTGCAGTAAATTATACCGGGAATTATTCCATTGCACGCGATGAAACAGAAACAGCCCAATCGGATGCAGCGAATGGGGCAGATGTCACTGAAGTTATGACACGTGCTGAGCAACAATTACAAAACAGAATGAATTAATAAACTCAAAAGCGAGCGAGTGAAGCGTTTTGTATAAACGCTTCACCGTTTCATAGAAAGAGGGCTGTGGCGATGAACCGATCGAAGGCAACACCCTATATATTCTTAGCACCGGCGGTCATCTTATTTTTACTCTTCACTGCGTACCCAATCATTGCTTCAGTAATACTTAGTTTTCAAAGATTTGAAGGCGGCAGTTATGTGTTTGCAGGATTCGATAATTACATACGACTGATCAATGACTCCATCTTTCAAACAGCATTAACTAATACATTTATTATCTTTATTCTCCAAGTACCTTTAATGCTCTTGCTCTCAATGATTTTAGCCAATATTTTAAACAGTCAATTGCTGCGCTTGAAAGGTTTCTTTCGGGTTTCGTTCTTTTTACCCGCAGTCACCTCATTAGTAGCGTATTCATTACTCTTTTCAGTTCTACTTCAGGATAACGGACTTATCAACCAATTGATTACAAGCTTTGGAATGGCCGCGGTACCTTGGTTAACAGACGGAACGTGGGCGAAAATTTCTATTGTGCTCGCTATGATGTGGAGATGGACTGGGTATAACATGATTATTTATCTAGCGGCTCTGCAAAATATTCCGCATGAAATGTATGAAGCAGCTAAAATGGACGGGGCAGGAAAAATCAGACAGTTCTTTTCTATCACGATTCCTAGCTTGAAACCGGTTATCTTATTCACAGGTATACTTTCAACCATTGGTACACTTCAGTTATTTGATGAACCGTTTAACCTTACGGGCGGTGGTCCAGCCAACTCAACGATGACACTCGGTTTGTATATCTATGAGAATGGGTTTGAGTACTTTGACTTTAACTATGCAAGCGCCGTAGCGTATGTAGTCGTTATGCTAGTGGCTGTACTTTCCTTAATTCAATTCAAAATAACAGGTGATAAATGATGAAAACAACAAATGGACGGAAACACTTGTTAGGGAAAATAGGGATGTATGTTTTTCTTCTATTCTTTTTAATCATATCAATTTTCCCTTTTTATTGGATGTTTATTGGTGCGACTAATCCATCGTCTTCTATGTTTGCAAGTCCTCCAACCTTTATACCTGGTAGTGATTTCTTGGAGAACTTAAGGAATTTAGATAATAACGTAGGGATTTGGCGTGTCTTATTTAATTCACTTTTTGTAGCTGGTTTATACGTTGTGCTTGCATTAGCCATTAGTACAACCGCGGCCTATGCTTTTGCAAAGTTTTCATTTAGAGGGCGAAACTTCATTTTCACTGTCTTTTTGCTTTCCATGATGATTCCTTATCAAGCAACGTTAATACCACTGTTTCAAATGATGGCAAGCTTTGATTTATTAAATACGTATTTTGCGTTAATTGCACCACAGCTATGTTATCCATTTGCAATCTTTCTTATGAGACAAAACTTTCTATCCTTCCCTACGGAGCTTCTGGAATCAGCACGCTTAGATGGGGCGGGAGAATGGCGGATCTTTCTGCAAATTGTTCTGCCATCAATGAAGCCAGCTCTAGCAGCGACATCCATCTTTTTGTTCATGTTTCAATGGAACAACTTTATGTGGCCGCTTATTGCGATACGCACACCGGATATGTACACGTTCCCTGTGGCATTATCTACGCTTAGCGGGGTGTCATACACGGATTATGGTCAAGTGATGATGGGGATTACGATTGCGACGGTTCCGATTCTGATCTTCTTCCTTATGATGCAAAAGCACTTTATCTCAGGAATGCTTGGAAGCGCACTAAAGTAACACATCATTGTATACATGATTCTTTGGGAGAGAGTAACGGTCATCGTTAGTCTCTCTTTTTTATGGATATTTTTTTACAAATGTTTATGTATCATTTAAGCTTTAATTAATAATAGAAGAAAGAGGAGGTAGTATGCGGAATAAGTTTCTGGTAGATATGATAAAGATCCTGTCTTTTGTAGCCGTTTTTTTAGTGTTTTTTGCGATAGCAGCCAACCTGTTAGACTTGATTATGAATAGACAATTAACAATAATCTTAAGTCTGTTAGCTTTTTTTGTTGTAATCATTAGCTCACTCCTGATTAGTCGGAAGATTTCAGAGTGGTTAGAGCATAAATTGCGAAAGTAGGAATGAATGGATTTAAAAAAAAGACTGGCAGGTAGCCAGTCCTTCTTATCTTTAGAGAAAAGAACCTATGCTCTTTTTCCTTTCCATTTTTGAGAAAGAGACATGATGCACCAAATGGCCGGTGGAAAGGTAATAGATGCAACAATCATATATGCTAAAGTTCGCATAGAATTTTCAGTGCCATTAAAAAAGATTAAAAACAGCACACAACCCAATAAAAATAAAGGTATGATGGTCCTTGCCATGTTTACTAATGCCTTTTTTTCTTCAGCCATCCATTTATTTTTATAGATAGTCATTACAGTCCACGCGGAGGGAACTGCCACTATGGTTAAAGGAAAAGTGGCTACCGCAAATACATTTTTTATGTTTCCTGAACTTAGATATAATCCAATCCAAGCAAGTACTGCTAGTAGAACAGAAGAGAGTGCGATCCATTTTGATGTGCTTCCTAAATTTTGATGTTTCTCTGCTACTGATTCACGATCACTATAAATGGGGGTAGTACCTGGCGCTGCACGAAACAAGTGAATCTCACCACTTGAGCTAATATGTGACCATCCTGAAGATAAGAAAAAATCGAAGTATTCTTCTTTTTCTCCTTCTTTTAATGTACGGTAATCTACACTATAAATATAATCAGAACTTTGGCCTTTTTCCGTAACATAGCCCATGAACTTAAAATCAGTGACATGCCATCCTTTTAGAGAGAATTGACGTAGCTTCTCCATATCCTTTTCCTCTGCAAAAGCTAATCCACCTGACATTACATACTTTGTCTGACTCATTGTTAAACCTCCTCCAATCCAGTCTCTGCTAAGTGCAACATAAGCCTTCTTAGCTTCACATCTTCTTTTAGTACTTCCTTGCCTTTTTCGGTAAGAAAGTATGTTTTTCGCCGGGAATCGGTTCCATCATGCAAATAAATCCATTCATGTTTTAAAAGCTTTTTAATAATCGTGTACATAGAGGCAGGGCCTATTGAAACAGTTCCTTTTGTTGTTTCCTCGATTAAGTTCATAATGGCGTATCCATGCCGTGGTTTCGTTAACGCAGCCATAATATAAAACATAGAGTCTGTTAGTTGCTCAGTGGTTTTCATTTAATCACCTGCTTATCTTTATATCGTTATCTGATGTATCTAAAAGTAATATATCATTATGTGATATATAAAACAAGGATATATCATAAAATGATATATATTTAGTTTGAAATAAAAAAAAGATACATCGGCATCCTTTGTAATAGCTAAAATCCTTAGTGTAATTAAATCATAATTTTAAACGGGCTTATTGTCTAAGAGAATGATCATTGAAGCGCTAATTGGCAATTGTGTAGTTCTTACTTATTTTTAGAAATTTAAAGAGTCCACTCAATGCTACAAAGGTAGTAGTAAGTATAGCTCCTAATAATTCATGATCCTGCCTGAAAATATGTCTAGTGGAAAGTTTATCACTAAAAGCTGATGGGTTGATTAAGTATCAATAGAATCTAATCATTCTTTAAACCCCAATTCCCATCTCCCTTTCTATCCATCACTTGTCTAATAATATACTATTCTATAAAGTATAGATAAATCCTACAATGTGGTACGTGAACGGCCGTTGAATGTGGATAGAAAGCAAGGAGGGATCCATATGCATTTTCCTAAGTATTGGGCTAAAGCAGAAGTGAGGGAGGCAAGTGCCTTCGGTAAAGACATGACATCATCTGTTTGGCGTTGGTCCGATCATAGTATAGAAGAAGCTCAGGCTTTAGCTGATCAGGCAGCAAAAAAGCTGAGGGAACGGATTAGTAGTGGAGAGACTTTACCGGATGCTTATTCGTATGGAGATCGTCCTGTACGTGAAGAAGTCATCCATGAGCAAAAAGATGAAAATAAGATTACGGATTTTGTGATTACGCGTACGACCTATGGGAGCTTAGTATTAAATTCACCACATACTCTATTTGTAGATGTTGATCTAGATGAGTCTCCTAGACCAAATAAAGTGAGTGGTTTTTTTAAGAAGTTGTTTCGGTCGAATGAAGAGACAACAGAACCAACCGCTGAGGAACAAGCTATTGGTCATCTTAAAGGCTGGGTAAGTGAGCATTCGGAACGTGGAGCACGCGTCTATCGAACGCGTGGAGGTCTGCGTTATCTTATTACGCATCAACCATTTAAACCGGGAGAAGCTGAGTCGGATCAAGTTCTCGAATACTTAAACAGTGATCCTAAATATAGAAGGCTATGCTCTATCCAGAAAAGCTTCAGGGCAAGACTCACACCTAAACCATGGAGATGCGGTACCAAACGTCTACCTGTGCGCTTCCCTTACAACTCAGACGCAGAGAGGGAAGCTTTAGAGGGATGGGAGGCTACCTACAAGAACGTGTCTTCAGGTTGGAGAACCTGCAAATATATTACCTCGGTTGGGAATACTCAGATCCATCCAAAGGTCAAAGCAGTACAGGAGATGCATGATCAAATGACTGAGACGCATAAAGATCTTCCGTTGGCTTGAGATGTTAAACAAATCAAAAATAAAAACCCTGCTAGAATGGCAGGGTTTTTATAAAGGCTAAAATGCAGCGGTCCAGCCAGCGTCGGCAGCAAGGACTGCTCCATTCACAAAGCTTGATTGCTCTGAAGCAAGAAACAGTGCGACCTTTGCAATTTCATCAGCTGTGCCTACCCGAGGCATCACAGACGTCGTCTTTTTAATGCGTTCCAAGCCGAAAGTATTAGGTTGTTTTAGACTTGATGTAATGTTTGTTGCTACACCACCTGGAGCAATGGCGTTACAACGAATGCCTTCATTTGCATACATGTATCCAGTATTTTTGGTTAAGCCGACTACTGCATGTTTAGATGCCCCATAGGCTGCGCCAGCATGTGCTCCACTAATACCGCCAGTAGATGCCACATTCACAATGATACCTTGTTTCTTCTCTAAGAAAATAGGAATGGATTTTCGCATAGTGTACATGACACTTTTGGTATTAATATCAAAGAGTAGATCCCATTTCTCATCTGTAATATCACCAACTGGTTCAAACGCATCCATGATACCCGCATTATTCACTAGAATATCTAGCGTTCCATACGTTTCTACAGCTAGATCAATCATTGATTCGGCTTCTTCCCGTTTGGCAAGGTCTACACGAATAGAGGTTGCTTGTCCACCGGCTTCTTTTATAGCCGTGACAGTAGCTTCAACTCCCTCTTGATTTAAATCAGCGGCAACAACCTTAGCCCCTTCTTTCGCATATAATTCGGCGATAGCCTTTCCCATTCCTGATGCGGCTCCTGTTACGATGGCTACTTTATTCTCTAATTGCATACTAAGGACCTCCAATTAATTTCAAATTATTTTAAAATGAAACGGGTAAGGATTCTAAACCTTGTGATGAAAGTGAGAACTGCCAGTTCACTTCTTCGGGAGGAATACTAAGTCGTAAGTTAGGTAATCTATTAAGTAATGTTGTAAACGCAATGTCTCCCTCAACACGAGCAAGTGGAGCACCTAGGCACATATGCATACCAAATCCAAATGCTAGGTGGCGATGAACATCGCGGGTGATATCTAATTCATCTGAATTAGAAAATGTCTCTTCATCGCGGTTTGCCGATTTTACCAATACAAGAAGCATGTCTCCTTTTTTGATCGATTGACCGGCTAATTCGAGATCCTCTTTAGCAAACCTAGGACCAACACTGGTTGATGGACCATTAAAGCGCAATAATTCCTCTACTGCGGTTGGAACTAAATCTAAGTCTGCTTTAAGCTGTTCTAATTGCTCTGGATGATCAAATAGCATCATGCTACCTGTTGCGATTAAGTTAGATGTCGTCTCATGACCTGCAAATATGAGCAATGTAATCATAGAGATTAGCTCTTCTTCATCTAAGCGCTCGCCTTCTTCCTCGATAGCAATGAGTTGGCTGATTAGATCATCTTTAGGATGCTCACGTTTTTTAGCTACAAGGTCTTTAGTATATTCTCCAAACTCTTTTAAGTGTTTTTGAACGGCGGGATCTTGTTTTCCCCAACCTAAACCGTTGGCAATGGCTGAAGACCACGTTTGAAGGTTCTGGCGATCAGACTTAGGAATTCCTAGCATTTCAGAAATCACGTTAATTGGTAAAGGGTAGGCGTAATCCTTCACAAGATCCATCTCACCTTTAGATTGGACCTGGTCAATGAGTTCATCTGCAATTTCCTGAATGCGAGGACGTAAGCCTTCCATATATTTAGGGGTAAAGGCTTTAGATACTAACATTCGTAACCGTTTGTGATCGATACCATCAATAAAAAGCATCGATTTACCAGTGAAAAAGGTATCAGGAGAATCATCCGAATCGGATACAATCTTATCTCTGAATTCACTTCCTTTTTCAATCGATGATGGATCAACGGTAAACAATTTTGGACTCTTTAACACGTGTGTAGCCTCGTCCATTTTTGTGACCATCCATGCATTCTTATCTGGATCACCCATCGGATTTGGGATAGAGATAACCGGGCCAAATTCTCTTAGTTGAGCAAATAAAGAAAAAGGATTCTCGTCACTCTTCCCGCTTAGAAAACCTAGAACTTTCTCGTGTACCTGTTCTGAACTACTCACTTTGCTTCACCCTCTCTGTGTGGAAATACAGATCTGTATTTCAGGAGACCTGTATTAAATAGATGTGATAGAGTTATCATTAAGCTACTTTACACAATCACTTGTTTGTCTTACGAACAAATGTAAAGGTTAAAAAAATTATAGTGTCACTGAGTGACAAAAGTCAACGGAGGAAAGATGTAAAAATGAATGAAGATCATGATATAAATAATCAAAGTCTTAGAGAGACTAAGAAACGTAAGGCTCAAACGGATATTGAACGAGCGGCACTTCGACTATTTTTAGAAAAAGGGTATGAACAAACGTCGATCAAAGATATTACAGATGAAGTCATGATGTCCTCTCGAACCTTTTTTCGGTATTTCACGTCAAAAGAAGAAGTACTCACAGGTTTTTCTCAAACAACGCAAAAGGAACGGGTCGAGCAAATGGCATCAAGCGCTTCTGTTTCAGAAGCGCTTCAAGCCATATTTTCTCTTCTTTCAGAGAAGTATGAACAACAAAAGCAAAACCTTTTGACTCGCTATCATATCTCAAAACAAACGGAATCCATCTCATCCTTATTCTTGTACAAACTATTAGAACCAGAGCCATTAATTTGTGAGGACCTTTGCACTCACATCGAAGGTGCAGATCGAGATCGCGTTCGCTTTTTAGTGGCTATACATATGGCCGCATTTCGTGTGTCAGTGGAGGTTTGGTTAGAGGATAAAGAGAATAAATCTTCGTTAAAGGAGATTCTATTTACGCATTTGGACCAGTTTAAAGACATGTAAACATACGAAATCAAAGTGCTTGATGATACAATAGTCTCAAAAGCAGCAATACTAGGAGGAAGAACCAGATGGACGTATTCTCAGATTTTTTAGCGGGCATTGATAATCCAGAGCACCGCGCGAGAACAGAAGAGGTATTAAGCTGGGTTTCAGAAACATATCCACACTTAGTTCCGAAGATTGCCTGGAATCAGCCGATGTTTACCGACCACGAAACATTTATCATTGGCTTCAGTGTCGCCAAACAACACCTGGCCGTTGCTCCTGAAAAGGTCGTAATAGATCAATTTTCTGAGGACATTGTAGAGGCAGGCTATGAGCACACCGCGCAGTTAATACGGATGAAATGGAAAAAACCGACTGATTTCTCCTTACTAGGGAAGTTGATCGACTTTAACATTAAAGACAAAGCAGGGTATACAAAATTTTGGCGAAAATAGGGTAGTAGGTAGTTCCATACAGGCGAAACAGACAGTCTTTTTTGTCTGTTTCGTCTGTTTTTTTATGTTGGGGTGGGTTCCTCTTGCTATACTTGGTTTTCCTCTTGTGAAATGAGTGAAGCTCTTGTTAAAGGGACTTTAATCTTGCTAGATATTGAATCGATCTTGATTAAACGTGTACCTCTCTTAATAACGGTCCCTGTCACTTGTTGGTACCTCATTCCACCTTGGTTCTCTCTAATTCTTCTTAATTATGACCCAAGAGAATACATTTTTCAGATAAAATGAATACAGATTTTGATTATTTTAAAATCCGTGCCACTTTTAGGGAGATTTATCCGTCTAAATAGGTGAAGGGGGAGTGAGAGCTTGGAGGATAAGGATTTAATACATAAAATACTTGAGGGTGATGAGTTCGCTCTTGAAGAGTTACATAAGCGATATGCACGTCAGATCTATCATTATATTTATACTGAGACGAGGAATTATGATGATGCTGAGGAGATTCTTCAGGAGGTATTCTATAAAGTATCTACTAAACTGAATCAGTTCAAACGACGTTCTTCTTTTAAAACATGGATCTATGTCATCACAAGGAATGCGATCGTTGACTATTATAGGAAACAAGAAAATCAACTTAAAACCATTCCATTACAAGAGGAATTAATTGAGCATAATGGAGGCTTTGAGAGGGATGAGAGCCTCACAGATCTTCAACATTCGATAGAGAGATTACCATTAACGTATCGAAGAATCCTGCATCTACGTTATATCGAGGGTTTTTCACTACTTGATACTGCGAGAATTACTGGTGTATCGGTGATGTCAGTAAAATCTACTCAAAAACGTGCAAAGAAAATGTTGAAGACGCAGCTTGATGAGGGGGTAGCGTGTAATGGATAACCATTCAAACGATAAGAAATATATCATATTGCCTCATAGTGCTTATACGAAAAGTCTAAACGCATTTAAGCAAGGTATGGATGACATTGAGAAGCCAAAACCTAAAAATAGAGCGACGTATGTCGCAGGTATCGGGGTTGCTGTATTACTGGGTTTATTAGCACTTACATTTATTCCTGCGATTGACGATCAAGACCACCCAGCGGAACAAAAGGAAACGGAGAGAGAAGAAGTAAAGGAAGAGCATATAATTAACCTCAATGAAATTAAAGAAAATGATGACCTACTCTCTCAAGTATTGGTTAGAGGTCCTCTAGATTTAGGATCAGGCGGTGGAAGTGAAACGATTCACAGCGGAGAATTTTCAGTTATAGCTCTTTCAGATTGGCAACTAATAAGCTATGGATCTGAGTTTGAACATGGGAGTAAAGCAGTGATTGAAGGACCAGCGGGACTTCATCAAACTATCCTTTTGTTTGATGAAGAAGCAACTCAAGATGAAATGGATCAAGCTAAAACCGAACTTCTATCAAACTATCGTTATACCGAAGCCACAAGGGTTCCTGTTGAGGAGCTTAAAAACTATAAAGAGAAAAACAATGTTACCGACAGTTCTTTGATGGAGCGATTCAAGGATCGATTTGCAATCGAATTAGATGAAGAAACTAAGTTCTATACTATGACAAACGAACAAGAAGGGCGTCTGTATGATTATGTTGAAGCTACCATGTTTGATAAGAAGCTAATTTTATTCTCAGACGTTCCGAATACTCATCAAGGATTACTTTCCGCGAGTTATTTTACATTAAGCTCAATTACTCCTGAGGAAAGTTATGAGGTTTCAATAGGCCCTTATGACCAAAAGCATGGAAGGCCAATCACTCGAACAATGTTAATGGGTGGCTTTCAATGGGAATACTTAGAACTAGACTTGTATGAACATGAACTTGGTTTTACAAGTTATATAAGAGAGGGTGCAACATTAGAAAAAATAGAGCGAACTGGTTTTACGGAGTGGAAATTTTCAGATGAGGGTACCAAAGAAAATCGCTACTATTCATTTGGTAAACTCGATCCCGAAATTTCATTAGAAGATGCGAAGTTAACCTTAATTGATGGGTATGGTCTTGATCGGAAATTTATAGATGGTACAAGCCAAATATCATTTCATCATTATGAACCCTCAATAAATACGACAAGGTCTTTTGAATTAGTTCAGAAACAAGGAGAATGGTATTACATTTTTTCAGAAGATGATCATAGTGAGGGTTTTATTGGTCCAGGCATGTTTGAACTTGCTAGCAAATTTCAGCAGGAAATCATATTTGACTAAGTCGTAGAGGACGTTCTTGATCAACAAGAACGTCCTTTTACAAACTCTATTTATCATCAATCGCCTGACACGCCCACGCATCAATCTCAACTTTAAATGATGGGGCTGCTAACGCCACGACGTAGATCATTGTTGTACAAGGTAGATGGTCACCTAGAAAATCTTTGACTACCTGTCGTCTTTTCTCTGTATCGAAATTTCCGACTAAATAAAAGACGAGCTTTGTCAGGTCTTCTATTCCCATGTTGGCTTCTTCGAGATTTAGTTTGATGTTGTGTAGTGCTAACTCTAGTTGGTTGATCGGGTCTTCTGGTATGTCATTGTGTACATCCATGCCGAGCTGGCCTGAAAGAGTTAACCATCTATTAGCGCCTGTAACTTCCATTTGATGTACATAGGGTGCAACGGGCTCATGTATTCCTTTTGGGTTTCTTGATATCTTCATGTGATTACTCCTTCACCTGTTTTATGATCTTGGCAGGATTTTTGTGGGTTTTATTGAACAATATAACATAAGAGGAGAGGATCTCTATCATGGAACGAATCCTAAACAACCACCGCGAAGACTACGAATTTTATTTGATGGCTATTGCTATTTTATCTGTGTTGACCTTCAGGAAAATAAAGAAACTAGAACGATATAAATTGAACTTAAAAGAGCAGCTTGATCAGAACAAAAATAGGTAAAGTTCACTAGTTGAGAGGAGATGGAGATGTTAAAAGATCCATGGTTTACGGTTCAACAAATAGACAGTACAACCTATGCCATTAGCGAGTATGGTCATTGGGAGAAGGTGCACTCATTTCTTTTAATTGGAGAGTCTAAGGCTATCTTAATTGATACGGGGTTAGGCATTGATGATATGTCGCGAGTGACTTCGCAGCTGACCGAGCTTCCTATTGTAGTCTTAACGACTCATGTTCATGCTGATCACATTGGTAGTCATGATAAGTTTGATCAGATCTACGTCCATGAGGCAGATAAGGATTGGTTAGTGAATGGGATACAGGGGCTACCAATTGAACAGATTAGAAAGGATATGGGGAGAGATATTACGATTCCAACACCAGAGTCGTTTGATCCACAAACGTATACACCTTATCAAGGGGAGCCTGCTGGTTTATTGCATGAGGGTGATGTCATTGAGCTAGGCAATCGTTCACTCAAGGTGCTCCATACCCCAGGTCACTCTCCTGGCCATCTAGCTTTCTTCGATCAGGAGAGAGGGTATTTGTTTACTGGAGATTTACTGTATGACGAAACCCCAGTCTATGCGCATTATCCATCTACCAATCCAGTAGACTTAGTAAACTCTCTCGAAAAAATTGCCTCTCTCAATCATGTGAGTATGGTGTATGGTGCTCATAATTCAGTAGGGCTTCAACCAGCCATTTTAGATGAAGTCAAAACAGCAGTTGCTTATTTAAGAGAGCATCAGTTGTTAACGTTCGGGACAGGTATTCACCGGTTTAATGGCTTTAGTGTTCAGTTTTAAATTTAAAATGGATTCTCGCCATTAATAAATGGAACGATAAGAATAACAATCGAACCTATGGATACTAACCAAAAGACCTTTGAGGTTAACCGTTCTTTAAAGAAAGTACGAAGCTTACCTATCAGTAGTCCTGATAATAACGAATAGAGAACAAATAATGTGTACGATAAACCTAACCAATTAACCCAGATGTTCCCCATAAAAGGAATATCAAAAGCCGCATAAAAGGGTCCCATAAAATGATAGGTAAGGATAAATCCAATAACTAGAAAAACCACTAATTCGATAGAGAGAACAATATCTTTTTTTGTTTGAGTCACAGCTACTCACCCTTTAATAGTTAATGACAAATTCAAACCCCGTAGGCTTGTTTTTTTCATGTGTTTTAAACTCTGTAAAAACTAATTTCAGACCGCTCTCCTCATCTGGTAAGGGTGGAGATACAACATAGGTGTTGGATAGATGGTTATCTGACCCGCTACCGCCTTGCCAGCGACAATCATAGGTTTGATCGTCCCCTACAATCGACAGCTCTAAACGATGAGGAATGTGAAAATCATGCGGATGAAGCGTCTCAGTTGGAGCCAGTCCATCTGTATTTAAAAATACGACACTGGCATTCTTGAATTGTCTCATTATTGTCATCGAATAAAATAGATCATTATCCTTTTCATATGTTTTGAGAATAGGAATATTCTTTCTAAATCCCTTAGGCTCTACAACCGGCTTATGATGCTCTTCATGATACATTTCAGAGAATAGACTCTGAAGAAACTCTTCATAGAGGTGATATGTTTTAGCCCAAGAAGAAATCAGCTTATGAGGCGGGAACCCAGGGTTGTTATGTGTGCGTTCCTTCCTTTCACGAATGAGCTGACAAATTTGTTCATCTATGTCCTGAATGGATTCATCATAGTGATTGGTAGGTGGTTCAAATGATTCGTGGTACAAAATATCGCCTCCAAGGCTTTAAAGATAAATGTGACTCTCGTTATATTTCTAGATACGAACCAACTATTCCTGCGAATGGGAGGAGGAAAAAATGAACGAGTATCCTAAGGTGAAGTATGGCTTTACCTTTACCAGTACTCCAGATGCGATCTCTCGTCAAAAACGAAAGGATGTTCCAACTATTTTAAGTGTCGAAGCAACATTCTCTATTTGGATTAATGATGATCTTTATGTAAGGGTAGAGGAAATGGCCATTCTTGAATTTTATAAGAGCTTAGCTAAATGGGTACAGGCAAATCAAAAATATAAACGCATACAAGAGTTTCATTATTTTACGATTGAACATGATGAAAGAGAAGGTGCGATTATTTCATTACTGCCTTTTGGAGATAAAGCTAGACTTAAAACCATTTGGCCAGAGCAAGAGTTGTATAATGTGTTTGAATTAAAGTATATCGTGGAGCAGCTAACGATAGTAGAGGCAGATTTGAGAAAAGAGATTGAGCATTATTTTGATATAAATCTTACCCATTTTATGAACCATATCCCGTATCGAATTGCCGAATGGAGAGCCTAGACTATGTGTCTCGCTTTTATGTGCCTATCTAGAGGAGGCAATACAGACTAGTCGTGTGATTGAGTACTTTACGAGTGTCAGTGGACAGGAGCATCTGCCATTATCAAATAGGAGAAGCGTACGCTGGAATGATATAAAAGACCCATATGATTTGATACTGAATGATCTTGAATTATGGGAATTGATATTGTATTAAAAACAAAAAACCACGGAATCTAATTCCGTGGAATGATAATCAAGGCTTCGCTGCCCAGATTTCGATTTCAATCTTAATTTCAGGTAAACCTAATGCTGTAAGGTAACCAATGGTCATGGATGGGTACTCGGTATTGAACAAGTTACCCCATTCTGAATAAAAATGATCCCAATCAATTTCTTCTGTTGCCCATACGTTCACTTTAATCACGTGTTCGGCAGATAATGCTTCGGAATCGAGTACAGACTTGATATTTGAAAAGGTGTTAGAGACTTGGTCGTTTAAGCCTTTTGGAAAATTCCCTTCAGCGCTTACTCCAACCTGTCCTGATGTCACATAGAGTTCCGCGTTTCTCGGAATCTTTGTGATATGTGTGTATTGACCAACAGGTGCTGGCACACTTTTAGGATTCTTTCTTGTTATGCTTCTGTTTTCCATTGTGTATCCTCTCCAATTTAAAAAGTAGACTGCTGCTCTCAATTTAGGCAGACTTGTGCCTATGAGGGCTTCTTAGAAAAAAACAGCCGTGGAGTATCCATATCCTATTGCTAAACTAGCGAGTGAACGTTTTTTCATAAGCTTGAATACTCCTTCCTTCTTCTTGGTGAGCTATTACTCTTATCATGTATGATGTTAGAATTTCTGTCAATTCTCATGTGTGGATCGGTCTTGATGTGATTAGCATCGACTTATTAAAGATACTTTTTAAGATCTATGAACTTATATGGTATGATTTATACGAATCTTCAAACAAAGGGAGAGAGTAGCATGGGGCACTCGAAAGCAGTAGTAGGTATTAATTGGGGCGATGAAGGAAAAGGTCGGATCGTTGATTATTTGGCAAAGGATTCAAATGTTGTGGTGAGGTACCAGGGTGGAAATAATGCTGGTCATACAGTCATAAATACATACGGAACATTTAAGCTTCATTTGCTTCCATCAGGTGTCTTTCATAAGGATACAGTGAATGTGTTAGGGGCGGGAATGGTCATTGATTTAGAGCAGCTGTCTATTGAATACCATGAAATTCAAAGTAGGATTGATTTTGATATTGATCTAAAAATATCAGATAAAGCGACGATCCTGTTACCTTATCACGTACTATTAGATAAAGCGGAAGAAGAACGATTAAGCGATAAGAAATTTGGCTCTACCCAAAAAGGAATAGCGCCGGCTTATGGCGATAAATTTATGAAGAGGTCCCTAAAAATTGGTGACTTATATAATATGAACTATGTAGAAGAAAAATTATCTGAGAGCCTTGAATGGGTTAATCATCTGTTAACCGAAGTGTACGAACTTCCTGCGATTGAATTAGGATCGGTCATGGATTGGATTCAAACCTACAGAGACTTTATTTTGAAGTTTGTTACAGATACCGATCAATTAAATAAGCTATATCAAGAGAAATCGGTGCTTTTTGAAGCCCAACTTGGTGCGTTGAGAGATATTGACTATGGAATCTATCCTTATACAACCTCTTCATCCGTACTCGCATCTAATATTCCGATTGGGGCCGGTTATTTTGGGCGCGTTCCAAGCGAAATTATTGGTGTAGTTAAAGCATTCTCATCTTGTGTGGGAGAAGGTCCATTTGTAACGGAATTAAATGAAGAGGATTCACATTTTTTACGTGAAAAAGGGGAAGAGTACGGTGCGGCTACAGGAAGGCCGAGAAGAGTAGGACATTTTGATGCCATTGCTTCTGCATATGGTGTCAAAATCCAAGCGGCAACTGAGCTAGCTTTAACCAAACTAGATACTCTATCTGGAATCAATACTTTAAAGATTTGTACAGCATATGAAGTAAATGGTGAGAACCAACAATCCTTTCCTCATACGTCGCTTTTGCATCACGCAAAGCCGGTATATGAAGAGTTCGAGGGTTGGGATGAGGACATTACAGGAGTAAGAAACTTTGAGGATCTGCCTAAAAATGCACAACGATATGTGAGTCGGATCGAGGAACTCCTCCATACAACCATCAAATCAATCTCAGTCGGCCCAGAACGGTCACAAATCATTCTTCTGTAAAAGGAATGGACGATACCAAGAAGAATGAATGAGCAAGCAAGACAGCGAGAGATTTACAAAGAGCTAGAGGCTGTATCCAAGAGAGTTACACACGATGCCAAGACGGAATACGATTTAACAAGAGCGGACGTCCATGACTAAGAGCATAACGGCTTTTATCAAGCGCAAGGCTTTCCTTAGTAAGAACCAGGTGGCCTCATTTACGAAAAAGCACGAACCAAAAACGAAGTGGATACTATTCCGTATCCACTTCGTTTTATTTCCGTCATAGATACCCCAACAACAACTCAATATTTCTCCCCGGCACAGTTCCTTTCGTTAAGACGTAAGAGAACTGTCTTTTCTCTGAGAGTCCATCAAAATCAATAATTTGCAATGACTTCTGGTGGAGCTCCTCTTTCATTGTCGCTTCTGATAGAAGGGCGAGACCAAGATTATTTTTGACACTTTCCTTAATCCCGTGGGTAGAGCTGAAAACAATCGTTGACCCGATTCGAATGTTATTCGATTGAATCAGGTGGTCGAAGGAATAGCGCGTTCCTGACCCAACTTCTCGAATGACCCAGGTCTGATCGTGGAGGTCTTCGATTGACCGGGGTAACGTGCTTTCCCCTGAGCAGACAACTTGGAGTTGATCGTCTTTAAAAGGAGTGAGTGACACTTCTTTTGATGATGTCTGACCTTCTACTAAACCAATGTCCACATCAAACGAGCGGACCGCGTCTATGACAGAATTGGTATTTCCCATCGTAATACTGAAGTCGATCTGAGGATGATCGGCTCTTAATTTGGCTATGGCTTGCGGCAAGATATATTCCCCGATAGTAAAGCTCGTACCAATTCGAATAAAGCCCGCAGCCTGTTTCTTTTTTTGATATAGCGTTTCCTGAGTATGCTGGTACAGAGCTTTTATTTGCAAGGCTTGTTCATAGAAAAATGCACCTTCCGCAGTTAAGCTGAGTTGTTTGGTTGTTCGTTTGAAAAAAGAAGTCGAGAATTCTTTTTCTAGATTTCGAATGTGAACACTGACAGTTGGCTGAGATAGAGAGCGTTTGACTGCAGTTTTGGTAAAGTTTTTTTCTTGGACTAACGTAATAAATGTTTCGAGCTCATCCATATGCATCTAGCTCACCTCGTTTATTAATTTTGCTAATTATAATCATTATATATATTTATTTCACAAATAAAAAGAGGAGGAGTAAGCTTAAGGGGACATCAGGAGGCGTTAGCGTGCGATTTACAATGAATCATGACCGATCCAACTTTCTCTTAGGAGTGAGCGTAACTTTATTGATTGCTGGACTTGCTTATTACTTGGCTAAGCTCCCTTTTTTAAGTATCGTAGGGCAACTTGTGATTGCCATCTTACTAGGCATGATTTGGAGACAGGTAGTACACACTAAGAAAAAATGTATGCCAGGAGTTGAGTTTTCGAGTACTAAGCTGCTAAGACTAGGCATTATTTTGCTAGGGTTACGTTTAAATCTATCAGATATCTATCAAGCTGGGTTACCAGTCTTTTTTTATGCGCTCATTCTACTAGTTAGTACACTCGGTATTGTCTATGGATTATGCCGACTATTGAAAGTGGATCGAACCGTGAGTCTATTAACAGCTTGTGGAACAGCGATTTGTGGGGCTGCTGCCATTTTGGCTATAGCTCCTATATTAAAAGCAAGAGAGCAGTCCATCGCGATAAGTGTTGCGGTGATTGCCGTACTCGGAACAGCATTTACACTCCTATATACCGTGGTGTTTACTTGGATTCCTCTTACGTCTTACAGCTATGGTGTATTGGCAGGGGGAACGCTTCATGAGGTGGCTCACGTAGTCGCCGCATCATCAGTGGGGGGAGATCAAGCGGAAGATACGGCGATCGTCGTAAAGCTTACTCGTGTTGCCCTACTAGTTCCAACAGCATTTGTAATCAGTCTGATTGTGAGAAGAGGCAAGTACCAACAGGACAATCATAAACTACCGATACCGTGGTTCCTGTTTGCTTTTTTAGGGATGAGTATACTCAATACAATGGGCATGGTCCCTAGTGGCGTAATTGATATCTGTCTAACTCTTTCTTATTTATTTCTTGCGATGGCGATGGCGGGGCTTGGGCTGAAAATAGATGTAGCTGTTTTGCGCAAAAGTGGAGGACGTGTTTTTGCTGCGGCTCTGATTGGGTCGATCATACTTGTCATGGCGGGGTATATCCTCATTCACTTGTTGCCTCTCTAAAGATAAAAGCTTAGCCTCATTTATTACGAGGCTGGGCTTTTTTGTGGGGCGCAGAAGTGTTGGTGAGAATTGAAAAATTGGTTAAATTTATTGGGGGAATTGGAGTATGATGGAGAGAAATGACTGATGGGGGAATGAACGTTAATGAAAGTAAAAACGATTGAACTCTATATTGGGCCATCCATTGACTTAGATGTTGCTGTTGGTAAGGATTATATTGAGCCATCAATCGGGTTCGACGGCCTCATTTATTTTCTAAGACCATTAGATGAAGAAGCCTATAATGAGTTCATTCTAAAAGAGCATCCTATTCAGAAGCCTTGTGATTTTGAGGTGGTAATTCTCAAAGGCGAGCATACCGAGATTCTCACGGTTAAGGATCAAATGCAGCCATATCGTTATGTTCAGCCGCTTCCGAATCATCGCTTTCTTCTTGTGAACGCAAGATCTACTTACGACGGAAATGGAACGTTTGTGAAGAATGCAAAGGTACTAAAAAGAGAAGGAAATGAGTTAAAGACGGTTCGTGAATTTCTAATGGGTGATGGAATAAGCCATGTTTATACAACGGAGATGGGCACGATTTGGACAGGTTACTTTGATGAAGGGGTCTTTGGCAATATGGGTTGGGGGGATCCCGATGCAAAGGAGCCTAGAGATCCTGTTGGAATGTCTGGTGTTATTAAATGGAACTTGAAGGGCGAGAAGCTTTTTGAAAATACGCAGGCTGACATTGCCGATTGCTACGCGATGAACGTTATTTCGGATCATGAAGTATGGTTTTATTATTATGATGTATTTAAGCTTGCTCACTTAAAAAACGGAGTCTTCAAAGAGTTTGACCCTAATTTTGAATCGTCAAATGACTTTATTGTGAATGACACACATGTTTTGATGAGAGTAGATCACATCTTTCAATTGTATGAAATCCAAGGAGATCATCTGAAGTTAGTAGCTCGTATTCATTTAGTGAATGAACATGAAAAGAAGATGGGTGTTGCAAACTCAACGATAGATGTCAGAGGGAATCGGTTAATATTTCTATCTAGACACTACTTATACGATGTCACACTAGATGAAATTGTTGAGCTGGCTAAAGAGATGCTGGAGGATGAATAATATGAGCTATCTAGAAAAGTTGGTTATCTATACAGACCTTATTTTAAAAGTCGGATTGAATGTTCAACTTGGCGATCGTATTCAGCTTAAGTTTAATTCAGAACAATTGGAGCTTGCTCGTCTCATCGTAAGGCGTGCCTATCAGCTAGGAGCGGCCCACATCGTATTAGATCTGCAAGACGATGAAATGTTACTCGCACAGTATGAGCATCTGCACGATCCGTATCTGGATACATACCCAGCCATTCTTGCAGACCATAAGCTGGACTTGTATAAAGAAGGCTATATGCAGTTATCATTGCTCTCTCCTAATCCGGGATTATTTGATAAGTTAGATACGGAGCGTGTCGGAAAAATTAATAAAGCCCGCTCTCTAGCCATGCAGAACGTGATGAGGTATGGCATGGAGAATCATTCAAAATGGGTCATTGCAGCGGCCGCATCAAAGGCATGGGCTAAGATCGTGTTCCCTCAACTACCTGAAGCTGCTGCTGTAGAGCAACTGTGGGAGCAGGTTTTTATGGCAACACGCGTATTGGAGGAGAATCCGGTAGAAGCGTGGCGGAAACATGATCAACTGTTAAAAAAGTATCAAGCCTATCTTAACCATAAACAATATCAAAAAATACACTTTATGAGCGAAGGAACGGATTTACTAGTTGGGCTCGTGGATGGCCACAGCTGGAATGGTGGATCAGAGCAAACTTCAGCTGGAGACGTATTCATGTCCAATATGCCTGTGGAAGAAATTTGGACCATGCCTGATACTAACCAAGTAAATGGATCTGTCTCCATGACAAAATTATTAGAGGTAGGAGGCAAACGCGTGAATAACTTAAAGTTGGAATTTGAGGGTGGGGAAGTTACAAAGGTTATAAGTGATCAGAAAGAAGTCGTCAATCAATTGCTCAACACAGATGCTGGAGCGAGATATCTGGGCGAAGTGGCTTTAGTTTCAGTAGACTCACCAATTGAGAAGACAGGTATCCACTTTTATAACACACTTTTCGATGAAAATGCAGCAAGCCATTTAGCATTAGGACAAGCCTATGCGGATAATCTAATAGGTAGTAATGAGATGAGCCGTGAAGAACGAGAACAACACGGAATGAATCACTCATCTATACACGTAGATTTTATGATTGGTAGCGAGGATATGTCTGTATTTGGTGTGACAAAAGAAGGCCAGAAGGAGAAGATCATGGAGAAAGGGAGATGGATCATTTAATGGTTTCTTGATGATGTGTGGAGAAGCCTTGATGGATGGAGGATCAGTCTTGATAAAGAGGGTGAGTTCTTGATAAATGGGATGGTGGCTTGCTATAAGCAGCACTTCTCTTGGAGAGCGGCACTGCTTCTTGATACAAGCTGGTTCGGTCTTGATATGGGGTGCATAGGCCTTGGTAAAGGGGCTTCGCTCTTAATAAATCGGCTCATGCCTTGGTCCCAATCCTATTCCTCTTGATAAAGCGTTCAACGTACAATTCGGTTGGTAGGAAGGGGCATTTTTAAAAAGTCTTGATAAGTGGATCAGAGTCCATAGTAAAAGCAGCACTCCTCTTGGAGAGCAGCACTGCCTCTTGATAACATACGATTGGTCTTGATTGTTGGCAAATCAATCTTGGTAACGGCGCCGACTTCTTACTAAATCTCTACCGGCCTTAGTGTAGGACCCATTCTTCTTGATCATGCCTTATGTCTACTACGTAGTGTCCAGATTTTGTACACCATGACACTGGAAGCGAAGATGGTTAAGTAGGTAAGGATGAGCCATCCAACTATGAGATAGGGTTCAGTCAGTTCTTGAATGGATTCACTGGTTAATAGCTCTCTGTAATGGATGGCAGCAAGGACAATAGCTGCTATAAAAAGAATAAATAAGCCAAGTCCTTGCCACAGCTTGCTTCGAGTCGTACCATTTTCTGCTTGATATTGCTGGGCCCAGCCA
The DNA here is from genome assembly GCF_030813245.1 of Alkalicoccobacillus murimartini. Classification (GTDB taxonomy): domain Bacteria; phylum Bacillota; class Bacilli; order Bacillales; family Bacillaceae_D; genus Alkalicoccobacillus; species Alkalicoccobacillus murimartini. Next base: position 27,317 of record NZ_JAUSUA010000003.1, read on the forward strand.
TCTTTTTTATATGGTGATAGTTTATCTAGCCACACTTGGATAAAGGTTAAAAAGTTTACCCATAGATAGATTTCCGTGCTAATCACGAGTGCGCCTAAAAAGACGTCTATGGGTCGGCTCATTGGTGTTTTAAGGGCAAGGGTGAAGTTAAGAATTGAAGCTAAGATTACCGGAATAATCCATAACCAAGACCACAAAAACTGATCTGTTGAAATAGCCACGGTTAACAAAACAAAGAGCAGGATGCGGATAAATAGATCAACAAAGGTCTTCATTTGTGAGCGCCACAACATGCCATAGTGTCTGGTTTTAATTTTGATGTCTTTATTTGTGAGTAAATCAACAGTCCCTCCACGCCATTTATTTCGCTGTTGCCGATACGTATGATAGGACCTCATCGCATCTACAAAACAACGGGCGTCAGGGCTGATAAGGGTTTTCCACTTTAGTTTTTGTAGCTGCCAGGTAAGGAGCATATCTTCTACATCACTATCATTTTGCCAAGGTCCGTCTAGGTTGTTTTCATCGACGATTTTTTGCAGAGCTTCTGGACGAAATAGAGTGGCCTGTCCCCCAAGCACATACGTACTTCCTCCGTGATATTGTAGATTTAAAATCCAGCTAGCCATATCTTGTTTTTGTTGATGGGTCCACCAGCGTTGGATAGGACCGCCATATTTATCGCTACTCAGCTTTTGTTCATAATGAGGATCGTCTCGTGTAAGTGTGCTTTTTTTCTGCGGCATCCGCATCGTGTATTTGGCCATCACTCCACCGATGTTTCTAGCACTCATTAATCCACCCCATAAGTGGAGCAGGGCGTTCGGAGCTAGCCGACTATCAGCATCCATTCCGAGAATTGCTTTGACCGCAAGCTTGTACTTCTCTTGGAAAGGAGTGAGCTTATTCTCATATAGATCCATAACATCACCGTAAATGCTCTTCCATGCAGCATTTAATGCGCCGACTTTGCGCTGTTTGTTCCCCTCTGTTTTTAAGACAATGACTCTTAGATTTAATTCATGTCCAGCTTTAAGCGCTTCTTCCTCTGTTTTGTCTGTGCAATTATCTGCGATGACGAAAACATCAAGCTCAACATTTTGCGGTAACTCCTGATCTGCTAATCCTTCCAAACAATCTCGGATTGAGTTCTCTTCATTGTGGGCAGGAATAAAGGCGGCGATTCTCGGCTTTACGTATACACGCTTAAGCGCTGTATTATCAACTGATGGATTCATTTTTCCCCTCCGACTATACAATGACCAACTTCTCAATCATTCTATTTCGGTATATAGAACAAAAGAACTTAAAACGGGTAAAAAGTTTGGTTGTTTTTATATGTCAAAAGTAAGAGTGAGAATCATTCATCGAAAACTCGTTTGGAATAGAAATGGTGGGGTTATATAGATGTGAAAGAGTATATCATTGCGTTTGTTTTTTGCTTTTTTGTTAGGAAAGGTTATATCCAAGCAAATCGTAAACTACTATAAATTATTGGAGATTTCACAGAAACGTTTAAACTAGTCACTTTTGGAGGTGTTAATGAATACTCTTGAATTTATTTCCTCACTCATTCACTCATTAGCATGGCCTCTTGTTATTTTAGTGATTGTCATTCTTTTAAAGGAGCATGTTATTCAAGTTATTTATTCCATTAGAAGAATTTCCTATCGGAATGTTCGCGTAGATGTAGGAGAGCGATTAAGTGAAATTGAATATCAAACTGAAACCGAGGCGAAAAGCTTTGTTGCTGAAGGTGGAGTGATACCCAAAGCGAAAGAATTCGATCATCTTCGTATCAAAATGGAGGAGATTGCAGCGACCTCTCCCCGTGCCGCAATCCTCTACACGTGGTCGGTAATGGAAAAGGAGCTTGAACAAATCCTTGGGACATTTAATGTACCAAATGATGCATCAAATAAGATGAAGTCACTAAAAAAGAACAAGCTACTAGACTCAAAATCATGGAAGCTCCTTAACGATCTTAAAGGATTATACGAAGATATAGAAGCAGGGCCCTCTTTACCATTAACGCAATCAGAAGCGATCCGATACTGTGAACTATGTCAGCGTGTGCTGATTAAATTAAATGAGAATACCAAATGATGCTAAATAACTCAACTCTGCTTACTGGTCAGCTTAAACTAGCGTAGGACATACACGGAGACTCCGATGGGAGCAAAGGCCTGGGTGAGACTCCGCAGTGCATTAGCACAAGGAGGCTCACCAGCCGCCCACGGAAAACGGAGTGTATGTCCGGAGCGGGTATCTACACTATTAAATATGATCGGACAAAAAAACGAACCAATATGCATGGTAAACAGCATAATGGTTCGTTTTTTATAATTGATAAAATAGTTCTGTCCAAGTCTCGTTCTTCTCTAATTAGCGACTGCTATACCCCATGGGGAGAATAACCAGTACGTTAAAATGACCACAATAATAATCAAGGCACTTACCCATTTACTGTGCTTCCACGGAGTCATATCAACCTTAACCTCAGTCTTTGGAAACTCAAATGGTTTGCTTGATTTCTGAAGACGACTAATTCCCCAGATGAGTAGTAAGTCGACAAAGAATATGACACTAAACACATACAGGTAATGAATGTCAGTAAATAGCTGTGTAGATGTGTAAACAACTAAGTGAAAGACAAAGGTAACTTTTGCTGCAAATGGAGTGGCATATCTTGAATAGAATCCTAAGATAATAATGGCTAACAACGGCATACTGTACGCACCGTTAAATTGTTGTACGATGTGGAACAGTCCTGCTGGCGCAAAAGAGATTAATGGTGCAATGACAGCCGACACCAATCCAATGGCTATCGTAAATACCTTTCCAGCTCGTGCAACCTGTTTGTCTGTCACGTTCTTTTTTAATGGCTTATAAAAGTCCAATGTTAAAAGCGTTGTTGTGGCATTTAATGCGCCAACAAATGAGCTGAGAATCGCTCCGAAAATGATTGCTGCAAAAATACCGAATGCCCATTCTGGTAGAACAGCAGTGACAAGCATTGGGTACGCATTATCTGATGGATTGACCCCATCACCAAACATGTTGAAGGCAATAATTCCTGGAAAGACTAAGAATAGGGCGCCAAAGATTTTAAAGAAACCAACATAAAGTGCGCCTTTTTGACCTTCTTTTAAATCTTTTCCTGCTAATACTTTTTGTACAATCATTTGATTGGTACACCAGAAAAATAAGTTATTAAAGAATAAGCCTAAAAAGAGCGTTGGCCAAGGGACCATGTCTGAATCAACGGCACCAAAAGAATTGAGTTTCTCAGGGGTGTTTTGTTGAATCGTCTCAAACCCACCAAGGAAGCTACCATCTCCTAAAACAATTAACCCGAATATCGGAATGGATAACCCAACAATAAGTAAGCCAATTCCATAGACCGTATCACTAAAAGCACTTAATCGTAGTCCGCCAATTAAGAGATAAAGTAAACCAATAATACCTATTACACCAGAAATGAGTGAGATGGCGATAAGAGGTGAAACGTTCAGTAGCTCATCTACTGAAAAGATTTGATTGAATACTAGTGAACCCGAATAAAGCACTACAGGTAAAAACGAAACAACATATGTAAAGATAAATAGCAATGAAGCAATCCGTTTCGTTGTTGTATCAAATCGAATTTCAATAAAATCAGTGACTGTATCGACACCGTACTTTAAATATTTTGGTAAGAAGATAAGAGCAAGTGCAACAATCGCGATAGCGGAAGTGACTTCCCAACCCATAACTTCCATACCGGTTTCATAACTCTGTCCATTTTGCCCAACGATTTGTTCCGTTGATAAGTTGGTCATAATGACAGAACCCGCAATCGTTATGCCAGTTAAGCTACGGCCGCCTAAAAACAATCCCTCTGAGGAATCCATATTGACTCCGCGACTTCGTTTATACGCAAAAAGCCAAATGACAACCACGATAACTACAAATGAAATAATTGATAATAACCCCAAGGCTCTTCTCTCCTTTGTGAATGAATGAACTATCTAGTGAATTTCCTTTTTACTAGAAAGTTAAACAATTTTTAATTAAATTAATCCGTGGAAAATAATTGGAATGATTGGAAAGCGCTTTACTAATAAGTTTTTAATATGAATACAACATTAGGTATTTAAACATTCTCTGAAGTTATCATGGTGCCCTGTTTATACGAATTAATGCTAAGAAATCAATTGATGGGGTAAGAACAAAGAAAAGAAGAGGATGAGGGAGGGAGTTGGTTACGAGAGTAAGAATCCATGATCAAACAAAAATAAAGAGCAAATGAATGATCAATTCCACCATTCATTTGCTCTTTATATTATAGATGTCGCCAAATAGGGATAAACCATTAGACGACTCCAGTTTCTATTTATAGACAGCTGTTGAATAAAGGAACAAACGAGTCGACTTGGTGTCTAAATTTCTCTCTAATCCAAGCATCGATCTACTTTTCTGATACCTGGTTTAGAAGAGACATTAACAGCAGAACAACACTTGTTAAAAATGAGGAACTACTTAGTCAAATGATAGTGAGAGGGGATTCGTTAGTGTTGGCGATGGTAGTGAGAAGTTTGTACGTGAAAAAAAGCAAAACGAAGAATAAATAAACCTTACTTAGAAATAGACCAAACTTGCTCTACAGACCAAATATGAGTCTCAGCATTTTCTTGGTTTTTTTCCTTTGCTACAGCCTTTGCCTCTTGAAGAGTAGTGAAGGTTTTTTCTGACAAGTTATTATGCGTTCTGTGCAATGACTTTGTGTGTTTGATGGTTGTACATACAATCCGATACATATAGCACCCCTAATCTATTTTTTGAGTATAACGTGTTAAAAAAAGAGTGAACAGGCCGTGACCTATTCACTCAGTATCGTTTGTTCTAACCGTCCAGTGATAACCAGGACGAGCGTTATTGTTCAGCTGCTTCGCGAGCATCTCTGCATCAACGAATTCAAAAAAGGATTTATCCAAATGACTGTTTGAAGCCTTTAAAGTTTTCGTTTCACCGTTACATGTACGAATGACTGTGTACAAACGGATCGACTCCTTTAGTGAGTGGCTTGCTGTCTGTCTTCATTATCTCATACATTTGACTAAATAGATACAGAGTACGAGAGGTTTATGCAGGGGACCATTCCCATTACTTAGTTTGGGCGAATATCCCAGTTGATATCATCCCTTTCAACAAGCGAGTTAATGGTAGCTAAGTGATGGGTCTCACTGACGATACGATATTGATTAAAAAATTGATGATTCATTCTTAAAGTGATCCTATCTGTAGAAAATAACCGATCCTCTAATTGATTTGTTGTCGTAATCGAGACCCGATGTGTGTGATTATTTATGGTCCCATCCTCGTCTTTTAGTTCAATTGATGAGAGGTCGCTTAGGATATGAGCAATGATTGATTCATCTTCAATGGACGTTGTTCTACTATCTATATTGGTATCGATTGTAATATCTATTTTTTGAATGGTCGATTCCTCGTTGATCTGATCCGAATATAACTCATCAAAGCTTGTGTACTTTGTATTATTTATGAGTATGAATAGACCAATACCTATTGTAGAAACGATTATGAGTGAATAGATGATTCGCTTAGACATAATGACACCTCTCCCATTACGTACTGTTTGGATATACTATCCTTAATTTAGATTATGAAACATTAATAGGGTGTATTCTCGTCACTATACATATCCATTTTATAATCCAATACCTGTAAAATGTTTGACATTGTATATAATGGTTATATACAATATAAACAAAGATTACATTAGTGAGGTTAATATGAATATTAATTTATCCAACTCATCTCAAGAACCGATTTATTTACAGATAAAGAATCAAATCAAGCAAAGCATATTACGAGATGAATTAAAAGAGGGAGATCCGTTGCCATCTATGCGACGTCTCGCGCAAGATCTTCGCATTAGTGTCATTACAACAAAGCGAGCGTATGAGGAGTTAGAGCGCGATGGGTTCATCACATCCTTTGTCGGAAAGGGATCATTTGTCGCAGGTCACAACAATGATCTAATTCATGAGAATCGACTGAAGATGGTAGAGGAAGAGCTAGCTGCCATTGTCACTGAGAGTAAGAATTTAAATATTTCCTATCAACAGCTAGAGGAATTGTTGCGGATGCTTTATGAGGAGGAAGAGTAGTGGAGGATGTGGTCACACTTAAGAATGTAAACAAAGCATACAAAGAGTTTGCATTAACAGATCTATCATTTTCAGTAAAGAAGGGGTTTATCACAGGTTTCATTGGTCCAAATGGAGCCGGGAAAACCACAACGATCAAATTAATGCTGAACCTTCTTGAAGCAGATTCAGGATCAATCAACGTGTTTGGCAATGATTATTCGACTCAGGTGAATAAGATTAAGCAACGAATTGGCTTTATTTATGCAGATCATCATTTGTATGGGCACCTGACAATAGAGAAGATGAAGAAAGTAATTGCTACGTTTTATACAAATTGGGATGATCAGGTCTTTGCATCGTATATGGAGCGACTAGAATTACCATGGAAACGAAAAATTAATCAGCTCTCAAAGGGTATGGGGACCAAGCTTTCTATAGCTATAGCTCTTTCCCATCATGCAGATTTGATTATTTTAGATGAGCCGACATCAGGATTGGACCCTGTAAGTAGAAGAGAGATCCTAAATTTATTAGCAGAAGTGATCCAAGATGAAGAAAAGGCCATCTTCTTTTCTTCACATATCACAACTGACTTGGAGCAAATTGCTGATTACATCACATTTATTCATGACGGCAAAATTGTGTTTAGTGACAGTAAAGAAACCATCACAGACCAACACTACCTTGTTCGTGGCGCAACTGAATTGCTAGATAAGGACATTCGTACGCTTTTTGTTCAGGTTAGAGAAACATCAGTGGGCTTTGAAGGACTAACCAATCAGGCAGAACTCGTTAAACGATTAATGGGTGAGCACGTTGTTATGGAGCGCGCGTCACTTGAGGACATTATGGTATATACGGTGGGAAAACCTTAGGGGGGAGTCCGAGTGGAAAAGATCGTTTCATGGTTGAAAAGGTGTATATGGTCCATCTTATTATTTAGTGGAGTATATTTAGTTCTCTTTTTAATTGATCAATCGTCGTGGAATCCAGCGGGGTGGAGTGATAAAGTATTTCAACGAATTCAATCAATTGTACCCGAGACTTGGTTTGTTGATCAGTTTGCCTTTTTCTCATCGTATGAATTCAACTTCTTAATTACAATCCTAGGGATAGGCACGGTAGTGGGCATCATATGGGACTTTTATTCTTATGTATTGCTAGATAAAGAAGGAGGAACAGAACAATGACAAGCATACTCGAGGTTAATCAGCTACAAAAAACGTACGCTGATTCTAGTTTTGGATTAAAGGATGTCACCTTTACAATCCCATACGGCTCCATTGTAGGATTTATTGGTGAAAATGGAGCAGGTAAATCAACAACAATGGGATCGATTTTAGGCACATTGCAAAAAGACAGTGGCACCATTAAGATCTTTGGGGTAGAAAGAAATCTCAAAGACGTGCATGTTAACGAAGACATCGGAGTAGTCTTTGACACAATAAAACTACCTGGTGGGTTAACCGTGGCAAAGCTGGATCGAGTGTTTCAGCAGATTTATACGAATTGGAGTAAAGAAACCTACTTCAGGTTGATTCAACTATTCTCACTACCAAAGAATAAAGTAGTCAGTAGCTTCTCGCGTGGAATGTCTATGAAACTATCCGTTGCAGTTGCCCTTTCTCATGAGGCAAAGCTATTAATCTTAGATGAAGCAACGGCTGGCCTTGATCCAGGCGGAAGAGAGGATGTACTGTCGGTCCTTCGTGACTTTGTACAGGATCAGAAATGTAGTATTTTGTTATCCTCTCATATTACGAACGACATCGAGCAAATTGCCGATAGTCTGATTTTCATAAAAAGCGGAGAGATCCTGTTGCAAGCTACTAAGGAAGAGATACTAGGTAACTATGGAATTGTCCAATGTGACCCTATCGAATATCGGAATATTCCGTCAAAAATCAGAGTGGCGACTCGAGGAAATGATGCATTCTTTGATGTTCTTGTCTCTGATATAGAAGAGTTGCCGCCCTCACTAAAATCGAAAAGATTCTCTATCGATGATGTGACATTATTACTTATGAGAGGTGAACGAGTATGAAGGGGTTAATATTAAATCAATATTATTCGGTGGAGAAGTCGATATGGTGGTATTCACTCATAGGGTTTGTGGCTGCGATGGTTTTGATATTTTTTGAGAACCCAGTCATGCAAAGAGCAGCGGGCTTTTTACCACTTTTCCTTTTGGCAACAGCCGCGCTAGAAGTAGTGAGGCATGAAGCGATTTCTGGCTGGAACAAGTATGTGCTAACCTTGCCAGTTAAACGAATCCGTGTTGTTCAAAGCCATTATTTGTTCTTTTTAATCCTTACTATTGTTGGAGTACTTATTTCAATTGTTGCCTATATGATTGCACAGTTTGTATTTGGTCTTAGTCCGAGTGCAGGATATATAAATTCCTTGCTGAATATAATGGGTATTTCGTTTACGATGGGATTTGTCGTCTATCCATTAACGTATATTCTTGGAACTGAAAAGGCGGAGACAGTAACGCTGGTAGGAGCAGGAGTAGGTATAGGAGTCTTCTTTTTATCTGCTTTTATTTTTGATTTTATACCTATTGAAATTCAAGGATTAAACAGTGATCAACTTTTCTCGCTAAGCTTCATGATCATCAACTTTGTTCTCTTCATCATCTCCTATATCGTTTCAATTCAAGTCTATAAAAGAAAAGAATTTTAAGAAATTAATATTGAGGTGTCTCATGTCCAAGTCGATATATTTAAGAAAGCTTAAGCCTGACGATCTTAGTCATATATATGAATCTTTTGATTATGAAGAAATACTCTATATGACTGGAACGAAAAAGACTTTCACATTTAAGCAGGTACAAAAGCATTATGAAAAATGCATAGAGGACGACTCCCGTTATGACTTTGCTATCTGTTTATCAGAGAACGACGAACTCATAGGTGATTTATCCATTGTTGATATTGAGGAAGATAATCACAAAGCTGTATTTAGAATCTCCTTGCATCGGATCGACGTCGCAGGAAAAGGTTATGGAACTGAAGCCGCCAAACAAGCTGTCGCGTTTGCCTTTGAAGAGCTGAAGCTAAACCGGCTACAACTCGAAGTCTACTCCCACAACCTACGAGGATACCATTCTTATAAAAAAGCCGGATTTATAGAAGAAGGTAGACTTAGACAATCACTCTACATGAACGGACAATACTCGGATGAGGTCATCATGTCGGTGTTGCGAGAGGATTATGAAAAAGCACTGAGATGAGGCTGATGCGCGAAAACAGGGGCGAGGTGCGCGAAAAGCTTGGGAATGCGCGAAAATGAAGTTGAAGTGCGCGGAAATCCTGAGAAGTGCTCGAAAATAGAGACGAAGGTGCGCAGAAAGCTTGAGAATGCGCGAAAAAGAGGTCTAAGTGCGCGAAACGATCACTGCGCTACACCAAAAATTAAAACATAGAAAAAAGCAGTAGATGACTCTACTGCTTTTTAGATAATAATCGGGAGAAGGAGAACTATATTAGTTTCCCTTCTCCCCTTTTCGAAACAGCCATTGTATTAAATTCTGCGCCTGCTCCATGGTGATCTCCTCTTGGTGCAATCGTAGTAATACTGAACGCCATGCTGGTAGCAGAATAACGTCTAAAGGTAGATCCGTACCATTTTGAAGAGAGCCAATATATTGATCAACCTTTCCTTCCTTTCCTTCTGGATGATTAGAACCTAATAATAAACAAAAATTTTGCTCATACACAAAAGGTAGGTTAGTTGTCATTGCGGCAGACATTTTTTCAATACTTGTTTCAAATAAACTTGCTGCTCCTTCCATTCTGTCAATAAGTCTTTGCTCCATTTCCTCTCTAATAGTGGTATACAGATTTATTTTGGAACCGAAATGATGATAAACGGCACCAGTTGTCATGTCAGCTTTTTTTGCCAATTCATTAATGTTTACATCGGGAAAAGCCTTATGTTTAAATTCTTCGATAGCCACCTTTAGTAGGGCTTCTTTTTTTGTTCCGGGTATAGGGATCCAATTTTTCATACTATTCACTCTACCATATTGACAGAAGTACGTAAATAGACTACGTTATACATAATGGTATTATGTTCCATAATTCGAATTTGAGGAGAATCGCTATGAAGTTATTGTTTCTATCACACCCTGTACAGGATTTAAAAAAAGCACTAAATTTTTATCGCGAGACTCTTGGCTTTGAAGAAGCGTGGCGGGAAGGGGACCATACAGTTGCGTTGAAGCTTCCAGGAACTGAAGTACAGTTAATGTTAGAGGTGGGAGAAGAAAGCCTAGCAGCGGGTGGCGTATTTTTAGTTGAGAGTGTTGATAATTTTTATAATCAGAGTAAAGGGGAACTAAACTTTATTCGTACACCAGTTGATATACCGCCTGGAAGATATGCGATATTTCAAGACACATCTAACAATGTATTAAGATTGATCGATTTCTCAAATGAGAATGCTTAAATGAACGTGCACACTTTCGATGACACGCAGCATTTACATGTAGGCTATTATGAAGGTGGGAAGGATCTTGAAGGGATATTTTTTAAAATAGTGGGTGAACCGACATGGTGCTTATTCTTTGATCATGATTTTTATGGGCTCAAAGTCAGTGGCACGTATTCATGGGACTCTTCATTTGGATTACTTGTTGATACGATCTCCACAAAACATGAAGAACTGACGTATGAGCGCGGATGTTTGCTGTTTCAACAGTTTTTAGAACGAGAGAAATTTATATAAATTGGAGTCGGGTGGATGAATGCGCAAAAATATGGTCGGAGTGCGCAGAAAACTTAGGAATGCGCGAAAAAGAAGTTGAAGTGCGCGGAAAACCTGAGAAGTGCGCGAAAACGATATCGCGATGCTCAAAAAAGTTAAAAATGCGCGAAAAACAGAGTTTGATGCGCAAAAAACCAAAGTCATACGAAAAGGAGGCACGAGAAATGGATGCAGAATTCTTCTTAGTAGTGGGCGGGTTGCTTGTGCTTGGTATTGGGTCCATTCTTTTCATAAGGAAAGTCCTACTCAAACCTAATCCGCTCCACATAGTCCATTTCATAAAAGTGAACAGGGGCAGCAATCGAGCTGCGGCTTCTATTCATTATAATGGTGAGTCTTTTGCGGCGATTAATGAAAATCAATCGATGCCATTAGCTAGCACGGTTAAAATTATGGTGGCCATTGAGTATGCAAGGCAGGCTTCGGAAGGAAAGCTGGATCCAAAAGAGTCAGTTGCGCGAGAGGAGCTTGATCCGTTTTATGTACCTAAAACGGATGGTGGCGCTCATCAGGCTTGGTTACACAGCTTATCTTCGGAAGAGGAACCGACTCTTAAGGATATTGCGGTTGGGATGATTGCATATAGTTCGAATGCTAATACGGAGTATCTAATGAATAGGCTGGGGTTAGACCGAATCAATCAGCTTATCTCATTGTTAGACTTACATACACATGATCCGCTTTATCCTTTTGTTAGTGCCTTGGCCATTCCTAACAGTATCAAGGAAGAGAAGCAGCTTTCGCGTGAACAAATGCTTCAAGAAATGAAAAACATGGACAATACAGAGTATCGAGCGCGCGCCAATCAAATTCATCGTCAATGGTTACATACACCTTTAACGCATCATGAGAAACAATCGATGACAAAGGACTTAGACATGGAGGTTCAACAGATTTGGTCAGATCGACTGCCTGGATCAACGAGTTCAGACTATCTAACGATTATGAAGAAATTAAATGATAAGGACTTTTTTGATCCGGCTGTTTACGCAGAACTTGATCCAATACTTGAACAATTAATGGTGAACCCGGCTAATCAAAAATGGCTAAAGCATGCTGGGCAAAAAGCAGGTTCGACTGCTTTTGTATTAACTATTGCTATGTATGCGACGGATAAGGAAGGCAACCAAACAGAACTGGTCATACTTACAGATCAGTTACAGATTAAGGAACAGATGAAATTATCGAATAGCTTAAATGCCTTTCAGCTAGAATTTATGAAAAATGAAGTCTTTCGTAATCGGGTAAAAGATTTGATTGGTGGAGGTAATTAAATGGACTGTCTTGTATGTGAGTTAAAAAACGGTGTCCAGGAAGGCATAACCTAGTCTTACTCTACATAATCCTACTCTAGACGTTTAAATAAAATAAAACGGGGAACGTTAAGTAAACGTTTGTTTAATTTACTCAGAGGATGGATGCGTTATGTTATATTTACTTGCGATTTTATTACCGCCTGTTGCGGTGTTGTTTGTAGGAAGACCCTTTCAAGCAATCCTTAATTTCATTTTAACTCTGTTCTTTTGGGTGCCAGGAGCTATTCATGCTTGTTTAGTTGTAGCGGATAAGAAAGCAGATCAGAGGGCAAAAAAATACGGAAGTCATAGATAAAGAATGTAACAGCGGCAAATGGATGTCGCTGTTTTTTTGTGTTATTTTCCAGTTGTATAAAGAACGTATGTTCGGTTATACTACTTGTTATAAGGTGGGGTTACCGATGATTAGAGAAGATATGTATCCATTAGTAAATCGTTTTATTGTGTGTTCTACAACGCGTAATGTGATCGAAAGGCATCTAAGGAAGCTTCCGACTGAGCGTCTACGGATGATGTCTTATGAGTTAGGCAAGGAGTTACATGATATCAAGAAGGAGATGCACGCGCGTGACGTAAAGCTAGCCAAGGTGCCTTCATCTAGTACGGATTTTTATGGCTACACTCTCTATCATAAGGGCTGGCGTTCCGAGCATCAGGTGTTAAAGGTCATTATTCAACAAGATGTTGAGACGCTTCTTGAGGAATTAAAACAGAAGACAGCTAAGAAAAAAGAATCAAACCATTAAGCTAAAGCAAATCGCTTTAGTTTTTTTGTATGAATAGTATGGTTGAGGAAATAAGTCCCGTTGGTTAAATATGTGAAATAATACTCTTTCCTCATGCTTTTTTTAGCGGAATTTGGCAGAATAAAAAGAGTTATTCTCGAGGAAGGGAGTTGAACTATCATAAAGAACGTTCAAGACGCCTATGATTTGGAAAGGTTCTCAAAAACCGAGGAGGAGTTTGAAGCATTTTATGATCAAGATCTCCATCATTTAGCAGAGGATCTAGAGAATGAACGAAAGACACTAGTTGGTTCCCAGCGAAAGCTATATGTGATCATCAGTTTACTTACGGTGGCTGTTGCTGCTTATGTTTTCTTTTATGCCGAATTAAAATACCTACTTGTTATCCCTGGGTTATGGCTCTTATATTATATGGCGGTTGGGCAGGGACGAAGTAGACAGTTTAAGCAGGCAGAAGCCGAGCTGAAGGAACGAATAAAAGAAGAGCTCCTAACAAAAATTATTCATTTTATGAATGAGCATTTTACTTATAAGCCTACTCATTATATTCGTGCAAACCATTTTGTGGATGCCCATATCTTTGCAGATGAGTTCGATTATTATCATGGCGATGACTTTGTTGAAGGGTATGTGGGAGATGGAGACGAGCGAACAAAGGTTTATTTCTGTGAAGTGACGGCTGATAAAGTTGTTACCTATGAGCATCGTAAACGAGTGAGGCGTTGGAGGGAAGCAGCCTTTCAAGGGTTATTTTTTATGGCAGACTTTAACAAAGATTTTCAAGGACTTACTACCATTGTGCCAAAGGAGAAGCGAAGGAGTTGGCTTTCTCGCTTTTTCACGAAGCGTGATGAGGGCATATTACGTGAAATGGAGACTATGGATCTTGATTTTGATAAGACGTTTACAGTCAAAACAACAGATGAAATAAAAGCAAGATACATTTTGACACCAGCATTAAAAAAACGCTTAATGGAATTTGCCAGCCAACAACGATCCAATAGGTCCAATGCCAAATATCGCAAAAAAGAAGCCGTTAGACAGAGTCTAGAACAGATGGACAAACATCCGATTCCAAAGAAGTACACCAAACCGTTAAAACGAGCGAAAAGCTATTTTTCCTTTTTAGATGGGAAAATGTACTTTATGCTTCATACAAACCAAACTCATTTTGAATCACACATTCATCAAAAGGTAGATAAAAAGATGTTTATGGAGTACTACAAAGATATTAACCGGGCGATGCAGCTCGTAGATGATTTGAACTTGAATCTGAGAATCTGGAATAAATAAACCACACATACAAAAGTGTATCGTAAGAGATAAAAGGAGAGGTGTTAGTTGGGGACTTATATACTCATTGGAGTTGGGGTGATCGTGATCGCTATGATCGCTATCTCCATTGTCTACTATAATAAATTACAGCGCTACAACATCCATGTTGATAATGTATTTGCGAATTTGGATGCCATTTTAATGCGAAGGGTAGATGAACTTTCGAAATTAGTAGATATGACACGTCAGCATGTAGAAGATGAAAATGAAATCTTGCAAGGAGTTATTGGGTTAAGACAACAAATCATCGACGCAACAAATGTAGATGACAAAGTCAAAGCACACAACAATATGAACCGCCAAGTACCTAACTTCATGCTTCAGGCTGAACGGTACCCAGATATCAAGTTTAGCGATGCATACAAGCATCTCCAACGTTCCATTACAAATATTGAGGAGAACATTCAAGCGGGACGTCAATCCTATAATCAGTCAGTAGGACGCTTTAATACTGAAGTAACAACCTTTCCAGGCAATATTTTTGCTGGGATCTTTCGCTTTGGCTCAAGGCCTATGTTTGAGGCACCCGCTGAGAAGCGTGAAGATGTAGACCTTCGTTCGATGTTTAGTCGGTAATACGAGTGGGTGGGTCATTAAATTGTCTAAAGAAAAAGAGACGCTGAGAGTAGCGTCTCTTTTTCTTCGTGCCGAGGATTTTGAGTTTGTTATAGCACAAATTTTACTTTTGACATATGAACCTAAATAAAATCAAATTCAAACGAGGCATCACCATTGACTTCACTAAGGGTAAAATCAATGAGGACAACCTCCTGAGGAGCGCCGGAGTGGTCTATAAATGATTCTCTTTTTACATCGACTGACCATGTATCTTGAGCAAAGTAAACGGAGAGTTCGGAATCCAATCGAGATAAGATAAGCTTTCCGGATTCAATTTGTACATCTTTTGCTAAGCTGACAAAGCGTTCGATAATCGGTTCTGGTGAGTGTAGAGAGAAAGAATCAATGATTTTTATGGCGCCAGTTTTGTTATCGACTTTCCATTCTCGTTTGAATGAATGCAAGGATTCAGTTGTATAGGCATTAGTCAGATCCAAAGAAAACCGTGTCTCTTCATGTTGGTTGTTATACGAGAGGACATGAGCAGCAGCTTGTTCTCCTGTACTCTGGACATCCCCTCCGATAATAGGTACTGAATGACCGTGAGAACCGTTAGTGAGGATATCATAACGATTTGAACCAAAGTAGGCCCTTGAATAGTGACCAGCACCTAAATCAGAAAGCATCGAAACACCATCTACAAAGATCATAAAGTGTCCTAAGTCATTGTGGTTATGGGGTTCATCATTATGCCCGCCTTTGGCTGCGAAACCGATTTGTTTATCATGATATGTAGCTGTTTTAAGCAATAATTTTGCTTCTGGAAAGAAGCTTTCATGGCAGGGCCAATCTTGCCCTTCATTTGTCTCGTCAAACCAAATAAGATCCCGAATAGCCGGAGCAAATCGATAACATGGGTCGTTCCCGTACGCCGCACACAGAGTTGAATGAGGTAGGTGAATGTGATCAATGTGAGCATGCAGATAGTGACTGAGCCCTAGCATAGGAGAGGCTTGCTCCAATGCATCAGAAAAATTAGCAACCGTGCCTGCACCCATAAACACTTTTTCTTGAAACTTGGCGGCACATTTTATCTTTGGATTCTCTAATAGGTTTATTTCACTTTGTGTATGTTTCTTAAGCAGGTCCGCAAAGTAGATGTAGTAGCCGTAGCCATACTGCCAGTAATGGTACCCTTCCTGACAAACACCCTCATCAGTCAGTCCTTGCTCAAAATAACCAACACTGCGAATGCATTTCTCCAGAATCGAAGCGAGCCTGTCCTCTGAATCAACCAAATAGATCGCACAAGCACCAATCGATCCCGCACACACGGCAGACCAGTTATGTTCTGCTTTCTCCCAGCTATGTTCAAAAGCTAAGAAGGGACGAAGGACACGTCTTTCTATCTCATAGTGGATACGTTGGTTTATGAGAGCTGGTAAACGGTTTTTGTGCATCGTCAGAATTTCTGCGAGAGAAAAAGCGGTCTCAGCTGCAAATAAATCGATTTGTTCGTAGGCATTAGATTCATTTTCTGATAAGTTAAAAATAGAGTCTAGATTTAGGTGGGCCGGGAGACTCCACGTCCACTCTTCACAAATGGACCAGAGGATGTTTTCTAGATGAGTTTGATAAAGCGGTTCATTGGGATTCAAATAGAGAAGGATAGCTAACGCATTTAACCGTCTGCGGCGTAAAAAATAAAGCTTTTGATAGGTATCTCGATTCCCGTTGTTCACATAGTCTGCGAAAGCTGTGTAACTAAGTGTGGGAATGGGTTCATTCATGAGTCTATCTGCATCAATTGATAGCTCGCTGACCCAATGTTGCAGGTGAGGGGAATTTTTTATTTTTTGTTGTGCACGTTCGCTTGTCATTGGAAAGCCAAAACTATCTGTAAATAAAAGATCAGTAGATGGTCGTTTCATAGTGTATCTCCTCCAGTGATGTATCATCATAGCGATTTTTTTGTCTGCGGTACCTTCATGTAAAAATTGTATCACTTTTTGTTTTGAAAGGGGTTACAATGAAATAAATCCAGCTATAGGGAAGGTGTAAGAATGACGAAATGGAACGTATCGACTCAAAAAGGAAACAAAGAGAAAACAGAGCTTGAAGATATATTGCTAAAACTTGTAAAACCAGCAATCTCTGAGTTTCAATCGGGACACGCAGGCATTCGTCTCGGGGAAACGGGTACATCCTATGATTCTCAAACTGCAGAAATGGAAGGGTTATCACGGCTCTTATGGGGAGTCGCTCCACTTCTTGCAGGAGGTAGAAAAGAGTCGCAAGTTATTGACCCATTAGTAGAAGGAATCAAAAATGGAATCAATCCTACCCATCCTGAATATTGGGGGGAGCTTTCTGATTATGATCAGAGGCTTGTTGAGATGTCCGTATACGGCTATGCCCTTTGTTTAGCTCCGGATCAGGTATGGGGGAAACTTACGGCTGAAGAGCAAGAACAACTAGTCGTTTGGTTGTCACAAAGCAGTAAATATAAATGCCATGATTGTAATTGGTTGTTCTTTCCCGTGCTAGTTCAACTTGGCTTGAAGCAAGTAGGTGCTCCTTACTGTCAAAAAACGATTGATGAATCACTAGATCGAGTGGAGGCCTTCTATTTAGGAGACGGTTGGTATGCAGATGGGCAGGATGCTCATCGTGACTATTACGTTCCGTTTGCGATTCATTTTTACAGCTTATTTTATGCAAAGATGATGGAGAATGAGGACCCTAAGCGTGCTGCCACTTACAAAGAGAGAGCAGCATTGTTTGCACAGGACTTCATTTATTGGTTTGCTGATGACGGGGCAGCTATTCCATTTGGTCGAAGTATGACCTACCGTTTTTCTCAGGCCGCATTTTGGAGCGCGGTTGTGTTTGCTGATGTAGAGGTTGCTCCTTATTCTCTTGGTGAGATTAAAGGAATTCTATTTCGTCATATCCGTCAGTGGATGGAGCTACCAATTTTTGATACAAGAGGTGTGCTGACGATTGGATATGCCTATCCAAACCTGTGCGTGTCAGAGAATTATAATTCACCGGGCTCTCCTTACTGGGCACTAAAAACATTTTTATTTCTTGCGTTGGCAGAGGACCATCCTTTTTGGGAAGCCGAGGAAGAGAAGATGCCGGTATTGGCTGACGTTTCTGTACAGCCTGAATCTAATAAAGTACTTGCTCGCGACAACGGGCATGCAGCGATCTTTAATCCCGGACATACGAAGACCAATGATCATACCCACACCTCTGCTAAGTACGAAAAGTTTGTCTATTCCAGTCACTTCGGATTTAGTGTCCCACGAGGAGAATGGGGGCTTGAGCAGGCAGCATTTGATTCAATGCTCGCATTAAGTGAGCAGGATCATTTATACAGAGTGAAACGTACGTCTAAAACAATCACGCTCTCAGAATCTATGATACAAATGGTTTGGCAGCCTTGGAATGACGTAGAAGTAGAAACATGGGTCATTCCAGTTCTTCCAGGACACCTTCGTGTCCATCGAATCAAGACAGCTAGGCATCTCTCAGCTGCAGAAGGAGGATTCGCTGTTGGACTTGGTGATCGGAATACAGAACCAACAGCATTGATCACAAATTCAGACGACGCTGCTTTGTATTCTAACGTAGGAGGCACAAGCGCGATCAAACTTCTATATGGAAAAGGTCATGCGAAGCTAGTATTTCCGAATGCAAATACAAACCTAGTAAAATCCAGAACAAGTATCCCAACAATTGTTGCTGATTTTGAACCTGGTACTCATATAGTTGCTTCCATCGTATATGGCACCCCTGAACCTCATGTTGAAGAGGACTGGGCCTCTAGCTTTTCTTTCCAAGAAGAAGAGGGTTCTATTTCCTTTTATCAAAAGGGAGATGAAGAGCCTAGGTTGAAGCTTTCATTGGAGTAGGATAGGAGTTGTAAAATAGCAGTGTCCCATTGAAGGGACACTGTTTTTAATTGTGGCTATAGTAGAGTGTTTGTTTGATGGTTTACCAAGACAAAGATAAGAAATACAAAAACAGTTGAACATTTACCAAGAGAGGGAGCTAGATATCAAGAGAGATCAGAGAGATACGAAGCAGAAAGAAGATTTATCAAGACACGAAGCTCTTTTCCAAGAGAACAGTCAACAATATCAAGAGCTTTGATCACTTTACTCAGATCGCTCAAAAAAAGGAGGCTTGCGCACACGCGCAAGCCTCTTTCCTTATGAGTTGAATTGCACAAATTGTGTGTTAGCTGTAATGAACAGGCCACTTCGAAGCTCGTACATTTTTGAGCCATTCACAAACAGTTCTCGCACAACAGTAAATACCTCGTCGCGTCTAACAATTTGATGGCGAGCATTCCAATCAGGTTGGTTATAGACCCAAAGCTCGGAAGCGAGTACACGAACGGTTCCGATTGAATCACTTCCCTCACTGTTAGCAATCTCGTTGATGAAGCTGTCCCAGACACTAAGTAGATTAGCGGGGCAGTTCTTACCAGTCCAGTGCTGATGGCTAACGACACGAGAAAGGGGGACGTTTAATTGGTTCATTAAACTACGAACTAGCTCAATGCCTCTAGCTCGTGTAGCTGTGAAGTTCCCGTCACTATTGACGCAAAGCTCAATCCCAACGGATTGTCTATTACCAGTGGCGCCTGCGTGCCAGCCGATTTCATTTGTCGGAAGGTGTTGATAGATTTCCGTGTCATCTACTGTGTAATGCCAGGACACCTGTCGATTCTGGGCGTCTGCTCCTTTTACATAGCGAGCATGAGATTCAGCATTCGCCCCATTACTTGTGTTGGCTGTTTCATGTACGGTAATAAATGTGGGATCAATGCTTGTCCCAGGTCGGTTGGAGTTACTTGTTGGAATCAAATCTTGGATGATGTTCATGTTAGTTGTCCTCCTCTTTTTTTGTAGCCAGCTTTCTTGTCAGGTCATGAATGGCCAAAGTCTGTGCGGCGATTCGCTTTTCGAAACGAAGTAATAAATACAAAGCAACGGTACTTGGAAATCCAACGTTAGCCAGCAGCATCGTCCATTCAGGCATTGCACCCATTTTTTCACCCCTTTAAGAGAAGCTACTGTATAAAGAGATGCTTTCTCATAAAAAATCAACTTTTTTCCCAAGAAAATAAGAACATACATTCGTAAAAACTATGTATAATGAGAACATAAGTTCTTATAAATTGTGAGTAGACGTTGTTTATTAATGTCTCTTCATCTCTTTAAAAGAGAAAGGAGGTAGGAAAATGAAGCATCCAAAGCAACGTTCCTATAGGGACTTTCCTGCTTATCAAACGTATGTAAACACCTATGGAGAAGCGTTAAAACATCCAGTAATTAAAGCTTTTTTAGAAGAAGAACATCATGAGGAACAGTTGGCGAAAAGTATCTCCAATCCAACTGAAAAGAATATAGAAGTTGTGAATGAGAGTTTCCGTGCTTTTTATATGGAACTTCGATTAGTGAAGTACCTCTCGCAATTAATTCATTTTTATTCGATTGATGTCAGCAAACGATACAGACGGCATTTCTCCAGACATTCATATGTAATGGATCAGCCGCTCTCATACGATAACTCACTTCATCTACACGATGTGCTTGAGTCAACGGAGCCAAGTACAGAAACATTGGTGACAGAGACAAGTAAGAGCTTAGAGGATTTGATCGAGCATCCACTGCTTTATGAACAATTTCTAAGTCTTTCGGACAAGCAGAAGCAGGTTTTGAACCTGCAGTTTATACAAGGGCTTAGTCATAAGGTGATTGCTGAGAAACTTGGTAGCACACCGCAGAACATTTCTCAGATAGGCAGCAGAGCATTAGCTAAGTTGAGAGAGTCAATTCATCAGGGAGGGAACAATGATTAAAGAAAACAAGAAAAACAGGCAAGAGGAATTAATAAGAAAGATGGAGCCAAAGATTAAGAAAAGTGTTCGTACAGTGCCTTGGCAGTACCGCGAAGATGTAGAACAGGAGATTAAGATGAAAGTCATGGAATCGATCGAAAAGGTGAATACGTACGACGTCCCTACATTTTTTGAATATACTCAAAAAGAAAAAAGACGTAGAGAAGGATTGTGTCAGGATGAAGCGAATAATAAAGGATAACGTAATAAAAGAAGGGTGAGGTGAATAATGACAGTAAACGCAAAGCAAATCTTTGTGAATCTACCAATCAAGAATTTACAGACATCCAAAGCATTTTTCTCTAAAGTTGGATTCACATTTAATGAACAGTTCGAAGACGAGACCACAACTTGCATGGTGATTAGCGAGACCATCTACGTGATGCTACTGGAGGAAGAACGGTTTGTCTCCTTCACCAAGAAGGAAATTCCTGATAACACCAACTATTCAGAGGCGATTGTGGCTCTCTCTGTAGGTAGCCGAGCCGAAGTAGATGAAATTGTAAATCAAGCTTTTGCAGCAGGAGCTAGCAAATATAATGAATCACAAGACCATGGATTCATGTACGGCTGGAGCTTTGCCGATTTGGATGGACATCTGTGGGAAGTTTTCTATATGGATGAGAGTGCTGCGGAAGAAGCGGCGAAGGGATAAGAGAAAGTGCAGTGAGTATCTACGGGTGCTTGCTGTTTTTTTGTGGTTTTTGCGGGGAGGGGGGGTTGAACGATGGAAGCAAATGGGTTTCATCACCCTACTATGTGGGTATATTTATCATTAAGTCACTGATACACTGAATATAATGTATTTTCTGATATTTATAGGAGGGTAAACTTTTATGAATGGCAAGCTGCTTTTCGTTATAGGTATTCTTTCGTCCTTTGTATTGATTGGTGTTGCAAGATATTTTGGCATAAATATTTCTCTGGCACCACTTTTAACGGCGGTGTTTGGAGAACCTACTCTAATTTCTTCTGCGATCATTATTATTTTTATGGGGGCCATCTGCTATTTTATATACAAGTCCATAAAAAAAGCTGGTGGATTTAATTGAGGGTTATACCAATATTTTTGCTCATGCTAGCTTTTTTAATTAGTGGGATTACGTTGTTTAATTTAGGTGAACAACGGGCTGCCGCGGATTGGATTGCTGTTTGCCTATTTCCTTTACTAATGATTACTGTCTATCCAGTGAATTATTTATTATTCAAAGCGTATCAGTCTTTAACGGACACTCGATTTGAATTTGAATCATTAGCTCAGATTGTCATGTCCGTGTTTATATTTGTTATTCATCTAGCTATCTCTCTTCATATAATAGGCTTTAATGTTAACGTTGGGTTGGTTATAGGTATTTTGTTTGGTTCATTTATGATGATAGTAGGATATGCTTTTCCAAAAACCAAGCCAAACGTCTTGTTTGGTGCTCGCACAATATGGGCATTGAAGGATGATGAGGTTTGGCGTTTAACTAATCATTTTGCTGGAAAGCTTACCGTTTATATTGGTGCTGCTTTAATTTTATGTACACTCATATTTGCGAACTCGTTTGCTCTTATTATTTCTACTCTGCTCTTCTTGTTAATCATCCTAACAATCATCATTGAGATCTTTTCATATAAAACATACAAAAAGCTATATCGCGAATAATTGATTTCACCTCTAAATATTATCCATTGATTTATTCTGAGTAGATTGATAAAGTTAGTACTAATATAAAGCTCTTATCAAGAGAGGCGGAGGGACTGGCCCGATGATGCCCGGCAACCGACACGTATGTAAAGGTGCCAAATCCAGCAGAACAGTAGGTGTTCTGATAGATAAGGAGAACGTTCACGTCTTCTTATAGAAGAGGTGTTTTTTTTATAGGAACTGGGGGGAAGCGTTATGAAATACGGGTTTTGGTTGCCGATCTTTGGTGGCTGGCTACGTAATGTTGAGGATGAACAGATGCCATCGACCTTTGACTATGCAAAAAAAGTCGTTCAGGCAGCGGAAGAGTGGGGATACGATACGACGCTTCTTGCTGAGCTCTATTTAAATGATATAAAAGGACCAGGTGAGGATGTGCTGGAGGCTTGGACCACAGCTGCTGCCCTTGCATCGGTTACAAATAAAATTGAATTAATGACGGCGATTAGACCTGGGTTCCATAATCCAGCGACTACGGCAAAGATGGCCGCAAATATTGATCAGATAAGCAACGGTCGTTTTACGTTAAATGTCGTATCGGCTTGGTGGGCGGAGGAAGCTCGCCAATATGGAGGCGTGTTCACAGAGCATGATGAGCGGTATGCACGCACGGAGGAATTTATTGATGTGTTAAAAGGACTGTGGACAGAGGATTCCTTTTCTTATGATGGAACCTATTATCAGTTAAAAGAAACGCGTCTCTCGCCTAAACCTGTACAGCGACCTAATCCAATTTTATATGCAGGTGGCGAAAGTGAACAAGGCAAAACAACCATTACTGAGAAGTGTGACGCCTATGTGATGCATGGGGGAACTGTTGAGGAAATTCGTACGAAGATTTTAGATATGAAAGAGCGCCGAGCGAAAACTAGTCATGCTCCACTATCGAGCTTTGGCATGGCGGCTTATGTGATCTGCCGCGATACAGAGGAAGAGGCGCAGGCTGAGCTAGAACGAATTACCGATGTAAAAGAATCGGATGCTTATGCGGGGTATGATGATTTCACAAGTAAATCACAGCTGGAACAACAAATTAAGCTACAGGATTATTCCGTGTCTAACCGTGGACTTAGACCACAGCTTATAGGTACACCTGAGACCATTGCGAAGCGAATTCTTGAATTTGAAGAGGCGGGTCTTGATCTAGTACTGCTTCAATGCTCCCCACAATATGAGGAGATGGAGCGCTTTGCACGAGATGTTATGCCATTGGTCGAACAATTTAGAAACCAGACAAATACAGCTATTACGTAAGGGGACGATTGGATGAAGAAAATATATGTAATTCACGAAAACCAAGAGTGGACCATTCACCTGTTTAAGAGATTAGAAGAATTAGGACTTCCTTATGAAGACTGGCATTTAGGATCTGGCTCTATTAACCTGAATGAAGCGCCTCCTGAAGGCATATTTTACTCGCGAATGAGTGCTTCTGCCCATACACGAAATCATAGGTATGCACCAGAATTAGCGGCGGCTGTTTTAGCTTGGCTTGAGCGACATGGTCGAACGGTTATTAACAATAGTCGTGCCCTACAGCTTGAAGTAAGTAAAGTAGTCCAATACATGGAGCTTGAGAAGTTCGGTGTGCTTACACCTAAAACACTAGCAGCTGTTGGGCAGGATCAGATCCTGGAGGCAGCTAACGCGTTTGAAGGACAGGCGTTTATTACGAAGCATAACCGTGCAGGAAAAGGGCTTGGTGTGAGGTTGTTTCAGGACAAGCAAGCACTAAAAACCTACTTGGAAAGTGATGAATTTGAGGAACCGGTAGATGGCATTACCTTATTGCAACAATATATTGAAGCGCCAGAACCGTATATCACTCGTTGTGAGTTTGTTGGAGGAAAGTTTGTCTATGCGGTACGTGTTGATACATCAGAAGGATTTGAACTTTGCCCAGCTGATGCGTGCTCTATAGAGGATTTATTTTGCCCGGCTGGAGAAGAGCCTCAAGCGAAATTCCAGGTCGATAACAGCTTTGATGATCCAGTGCTTGAGAAATATGCGGAGGTACTTAAGGCAAATGGCATCCAAATTGCTGGCATTGAGTGTATCCGCGACAAGCAAGGCAACCTGTACAGCTATGACATTAATACCAACACAAATTACAATTCAGAGGCTGAAGAGAAAGCTGGAGTCTTCGGTATGCTTGAGGTAGCTAAATATCTTGGGAGTGTCCTAAAAGAAGAACAGGTCGTATTGGTTTAATTTGTGAAAAAAGATAAAATAAAAAGCCCATCGAGCTGGTATACTACCTGCTCGATGGGCTTTCATTGTTTAATGGTGGAATCCGCCACTCATGGAGTCTAGTTCAAATGAATCCAGTACAGTGTCCTCACCATCAAGAATCTCGATTGTATGTGAGTCGTACCAGTTTTCATCACTGTCTGTAATTGATAAGAATGTTTGATCTTCGATTGGAACGGTAATCGTTTCTCCTGAATAGGCAATTCGTGCTCGTTCTGCTTCAGGTAGTGGTGTGTATCCGAATGTGACATACGTGAATCTAAAGTCCGGATTATACCAGCTTCCAGAGTCAAATCGTTGTGTTTGAGTTCCGTTGGTTCCAGATCGACTGAATCCGCCTTCTAATACCAACCCGCTTACTGGAATACGAGTGAATTTCTCTAGATTCACAGTTAACTTTTCGAGTCCGAGATCTGTCTCATTCACAGTATAAATGGCGTATGCATCGTCTGTATTAATATCCTCCCAGAGCACATCAATGGTAGATTGTTCGGGGTGACTGGCAGCAATGGCATCCTCTACTTCTGAATACGAAGTGTTATCTACATAGATTTCACCTGGAGAGAGTGAGGTCATCAGTCCGCCATACAAACTAATAAATAATAAGGCCATCATAAGCGATGAGAAGAAGGCCCCTCTGGTTAGAAGCATAATGGCTAAGCCAGCCAACAAAAAGATGATAGCAAGATAAAGTAAGACAAACCCAATAGGTCCAGGTGAAAAGGAAAGGAGCTGATATTGAGATAAAGGTTCTTGGATAAACCATTGCGTCACCCAGCTAACAGGTTCTGATTGAAGTGTGCGTAGCACTTCATGCGGAGGTTCCAATTCAGACATAAATCCTGTGACCAAAAAGATAAAAAAGGCGATGATCGACTCTGCCTTAAACGAACGTTGAAGCTGTGCCCCTGATAATCTCGGCTTTTTTAAGCTGAGTAATACGAGATGACGAAATCCAAAAAAGAGAAGTGGTAGATAGAGCAGATGCTTCACCAGCAGAAACTGCCCATAAGATAATAGCCAGCCATTAAAATAATCCTGCGTAACACGTGTAACTAAAAATAACCCGGACAGAGACAACAGCAAAACAGCCCCAGCTGCAACGGGTGAAAACCACTTGTGTAACTTCTGGCTATCTGGCAGTTGTGAAGCAAACCAACCCATTACAAACAAAGGGCCGATCCATGCTGCGACACTTAGAAAGTGAATAAAGGTTGAGATAAATCCCATCCATCCTGCAATAGAAGCTCCGTGGCTCGCCCAACTAGCTGAGAGCATGAGCAAGACTGTACCTATTAAAAGTAAGTAGTTGGTCAGCTGTGAAGCTTGTTTCTCTGCCCGTTGGATCAGTAGCATACTCACAGTAATGATAGAAGCAAATAGTAAAGCTTGTCCTGTTGCATAAGTAAACAAAACTGAACTAATGGCATCAGGCCAGGTAGATCCAAACTGACTTGTGAGTGTGGTAATCACATTCATTGTAGGCACAGCAAGGAGAATGGGAATAGAGATCAACATACTTTCAACGCTTTGTTTCTTTAGAGAAATCGTTGGTTGATACTGCTCTGGAATGAGTTTGAGAATATAATAACCGCTAACAAAAGCAAAAGCGATGTATAGAAAAATGTTAGATAGCTGTACAATAATCATGGAGTGCCTCCGAAAATATTTAATCTCATCTACATTGTAACCATCAGCTATAAAAAGAGACAAGCTCCATCTAATTGGACAGACTGTTTCTTGGAACGATGTGACGGCTCTGTTCACAAAGGTCAGGTTTTTTAGAACAGATCCTAAGAATAAAGTGACATTAAGTAAAGATCGAGTTATCTTTAGGAAGAGAAAAAGGGAGACGATGACAAATGGTTACGAAAGAAGTTGGGAAGCGGAGTCTTTTGGCAGCTTTGCTTGCCATTGTGTTGCTTTGGGCTTTTATGCCGACAGTTGTATCCGCACATTCGCAGCTAGAAAGCTCTAGCCCGGAAGATGGTCAAACGCTTGAAGAAAGTATTGATAGCGTTGTCCTGGAATTCAGCGCAGGTATTGAATCAGCAAGTACAATAACGATATTGAATGAAGCAGAAGAAGAGATTCCAGTTGATATTAACGTAAACGCATCTTCCTTAGATGCTCAAACAGAAGCACCATTACCAAACGGCGAATACCGTATCGTCTACACTATTTTAAGTGAAGACAGCCATCCAGTTGAAGGTGAAATCTCGTTTGTTGTGAACGCAGAAGAGCCTGAGGAATCAGCATCTGAGGAAGCTGATTCAGATCAGACCGAAGTACCTCCAGTGGAAGAAGAACAGGAAGAACCTGTTGAAGCACCTGATACAGATGTAGAAACAGAATCATCAGGATTTAGTTTTATATGGATCGTTGTCGTAGTGGCTGCAATTGGTCTAATTGCAGGCGTAGCGGGCCGAATGGCGAAACGAAATAAATAAAAACAAACAAGCAGTGGACATCTTAGATGGCACTGCTTGTTTTAATAGGTTGGCACTGACTTTAATACTTAACAGCTTTCTTATGAAGCTTGGTTGAAATATTTGTAGGTTCAAAGTTAAAGGTGTAAGAACCAGACCCTAATTCAGCGGTGACATCCTCAAGCTGAAGAAGACCTTCAATGTCAGCAAGCTGTGTGGAGCCTTCACGTACATTTACGGCGCTGACTACAGGGAATTGAACCAAGCCAGTTGTATTGGGTGGAATATCGATGGACCATTTCACGCGTCCGTCTTCATCCATTTTCCAAGCGGATGTTACTTGCCCATAAAGAGTGTGTAGGGAAGCTTTGACCCAACGAAGTTCATTGGTGAAATGAGGTTCGAAGCGTATTCGTTGGTACCCTGGTTTATCACAGTCAATTCCTGCGACCTTTCTGTAAAGCCAATCACCTATTGAGCCATAAGCATAATGATTAAAGGAGTTCATGTCCGCACTCCAGAATCCGCCATCCTCTTTGATCCCATCCCAATGCTCCCAAACTGTTGTTGCTCCTTTTTTAACCTGGTAGAGCCATGAAGGATAGTCATCCTGGAAAAGGAGGGTGTAGGCAATATCTGTGTGACCCGCTTTTGTGAGGGCGAAGTTCAAATAAGGTGTGCCCACAAAGCCTGTTTTCAGGTGATAATTCGCGTCGCTCATTAACTGCTTCAGCTTTTGTTCCGTTCGCTCGCGTGTTTTACCTGTGACGAGATCAAAGTTTAGGGCGAGGATATGTGCTGTCTGTGTAGGCACCGCAAGTCGGCCATTGGTGGTGATGAACTCATTAGAAAAGGCGTCTTGAACCTGACTGTGGAGCTTTTTGTAGTGATGATGATCAGCCTCCAATCCAAGAACATGTGCCGCCTTGCTAACTAGTTTGGCCGAATAAGCATAGAAGGCTGTTGCTATAAAATCTCTTTCTGTTGCTCCAATGTAGCTACCTGGCTTGGAATCAAGGGCGAGCCAATCACCGAAGTGAAAGCCAGTATTCCAAAGGTATGGATCATCTCCTTGCTGATGAATATAGTTCACCCAAGCTTTCATGCTCCCAAATTGCTCTTCAAGAATTCGTTTATCTCCATAATTCTCATAAAGAACCCAAGGGCAGATGACTGCTGCATCTCCCCATGCGGCAGACGAATGAGAGGTCTCATTCAGAACATGTGGAATGACAAACGGAACAGAGCCATCCTCGCCTTGCTCGCTAGATAGATCTCGTAACCACTTTTTGAAAAAAGGGACAACATTATAGAGATAAGAAGCCGTGCTGATAAACATTTGAGCATCGCCGGTCCACCCGAGCCGTTCATCTCGCTGAGGGCAGTCAGTCGGAACATCAAGAAAGTTTCCTTTTTGTCCCCAAACAATATTGTGCTGTAGTTGATTAATAAGTTCATCTGAGCATTCGAACGTTCCAATTCTCTGCATGTCCGAGTGCAGGACAATGCCAGTGAAGTCTTCAAGTTGAACCTGACCTGGAAAATCAATCAATTCAACATACTGAAATCCTTGAAAAGAAAAGAAAGGCTCGAATTCCTCTTTGTCGTCACCTTTTAATGTATAGGAAACAGTCTGTTTGGCTTTTCTCAAGTTATCTACGTAAACATTTCCATCGGCATCAAGAACTTCGAAATGACGGAGGGACACTGTTTCTCCTCTTTTTCCTTGTATTCGAAAATGGACCCACCCAACCATATTTTGACCGAAATCAAGAACCGTCTGCCCTTTTGGTGTCCGAATGATCTCGATAGGTGTAAGGTGCTCTTGTTTGCGTACAGGTTCATTCTCTTGTGAAACAATTCTCCCTTTTGGTTTCTCTGCATGAATCACAGACACCCAGTCGTCAAGCGAGAATTCGGGTTCATCCCAACCTGGCTGTTCGAGTCGCGCATCATACGTTTCTCCATGATAAATCTCAGAAGATAAGATAGGACTGATTCCAGCTTTCCATGTTGTATCTGATCGTATGATTGTCTGTTCATTGTTATCATTTATAATATGAAGTTCCGCTAGAAGAGCACTCTCTTTTCCGTAGATGTCAATTTTATCTTCCCATCCAAGGTTACTCCTGTACCAACCTTTTCCGAGAGTAAATGCAAGGACATTCTCTCCGTTTCTAATGAAATCAGTGACGTCGTAGGTTTGATACTGAATGCGATCATTATAGTTCGTCCAACCAGGAGCAAAGTAAGTATCACTGATTCGTGCTCCATTTAACCTGGCTTCGTATAGACCTGCAGCTGTAGTGTATAATCGGGCGCTTTTTATATTCGGTAGCTCATACGTAAAGCTTTTTCGAAAACGAGGTGATTGATCTGGGTGTATAGCTGAAGGGGGGATCGTAATCCATTCGGCCTGCCAGTTTGATTCTGACTGCAGCCCAGTTTCAAACCATAGATCCTTTTCCCAGTCACTTTCTTCATCTTCTGACCAGACTTTCACTCGATAGTAGTAGCGTGTTGTAGGTGTTGCTTCAAAATGTGGCATGTTAACATGAATCGATTCACTGGATTCAATTCTTCTTGAGTCGGCGAGGATAGATGTGAAATTAGAGTCGAGGGACACTTGGATTTGATACGCGTTTTGTACCATAGAGCGACGAGTAGAAGATAATTCCCAGCATAGTCTCGGTTTCTGACAGTCAATTCCTAATGGTTGCTGCTGGTATTCACACCGTACATTCTGAATAGATAGCAAAAGGCATTCCTCCTATTAGTGATTGTGTAAGTATTATTTCATGCGTAGCTAGTTATAGTATAAAGCAAAGAAAGCGCTTACGCATTATTCTTGGATGCATTATTTAGTAAGCCAGCTCATAGAAAAGTTAATGAAACGTTTGTTTAAAACATTGTTCGTAACATTATGTAACGGGGGTATTGTCGACTCTTTGGTTTTGACCTAAACTAAACATATAGTTTTATATGGTGGTCATCGTATAACCCCAATAATATGGATTGGGGGTTTCTATTAGGAGCCTTAAACTTCCTAGCTACGAGAATAGGTTTGCCCTATTTTTGTGGCTATTTTTTGTGGGCAAATCTTCTTTTATTTAAAAAAGGAGTGATCGAAGTGGGAAGCATTTTAATTAAGCAGGCTGAGATTGTAACGATGAACAAGGACGAGGAAATATTTATTGGGGACCTTTTGATTGAAGGAACGGTCATCAAAGCGATGGGTAAGAACCTTGGTGATATACAGGTGGATAAGGTAATTGACGGTCGAGGAAAAACGGTGATTCCTGGTTTTGTACAGACGCATATTCACCTATGCCAAACAGCTTTTCGAGGCAAAGGCGATGATCTTGAACTAATGGATTGGCTACAGAAGCGCATTTGGCCACTTGAGGCTGCGCACGATGAGGAGTCGATTTATTATTCAGCGATGCTTGGAATAGGTGAATTGATTCAAAGTGGCACGACCTCTATTGTGGATATGGAGACTGTTCACCATACAGATTCAGCCTTTCAAGCAATTGCTTCTACAGGAATAAGAGCTCTTGCTGGAAAAGTGATGATGGATAAAGGAACTGAGGTACCAAAGGCATTGCAGGAAAATACCCAGCAATCCATTCAAGAAAGCGTAGATCTGTTGGAGAAGTGGCATAATCATGACCAAGGAAGAATCCAATATGCATTTACACCGAGATTTGTTGTGTCATGTACAGAACCTCTCTTGAAGGAAGTTCAAAAATTATCGGATCATTATCAAGTGAAGGTGCACACACATGCGTCAGAAAACCGTGGAGAAATAGAAATTGTCCAGGCGGAGACAGGCATGAGAAATGTGGTGTACCTCGATCATTTAGGATTGGCGAACGAACGATTGATCTTAGCTCATTGTGTCTGGTTAGATGCACAAGAAAAACGGATCTTAAAAGAGCGTGGAGTAAAGGTGACCCACTGCCCAGGTTCGAATTTGAAATTAGCATCAGGCATCGCCGAAATCCCTGATCTACTCAGTCAGGACATTGCTGTCAGCCTAGGCGCAGATGGAGCCCCGTGCAATAACAACCTAGATATGTTTAACGAAATGAGAATGGCTGCTCTTATCCAAAAGCCAATACATGGCCCAACCGCGATGAACGCACGGACGGTTTTCCGAATGGCGACTCGTGGAGGCGCAAAAGCAATTGGACTGGAAGATGAAATTGGCAGCCTTGAAGTCGGCAAGAAAGCAGACATCGCCATTTTAGACCTGAACGATTTTCATACGTATCCTTCCTTTGATGTAGATACCATCTCCCGTATTGTCTACTCAGCAACACGGGCAGATGTAGAAACAACGATTATCAACGGACGAATCGTTATGGAAAATCGCATGATGAAAACATTAGACAAACAGCTAGTCCTGAGCGAATCCAATCGAGTCATGAAACGCTTAGTTAAGCGACTTCCGAAGATTTCTTAGAAGGGTTAGAGTTTATCAAGAGGTTTCGGGGTGGGACCAAGATGGATCGGAATTTAGTAAGAGGCGGAAGGCGATAGTAAGAGCGATCATATTTTATTCAAGAAGGATTCAAGCTTAATTAAGAGCCGAGACCTGTTATCAAGAGCTCTGCTGGAGTTATCAAGCGGAGGACCGAATTTAGTAAGAGCGAGAAGCGGGTTTCATTAAGTTCACGTGACCAAAGGAATAAAAATGGACATTTTTATGAAGGGCATTGGATGATGAGGGCGTATCAAGAAGCTTCGTGCTGAGACCAAGATGGATAGAAGTTTGGTAAGAGGTAGAAGGCGATAGTAAGAGCGATCCACTTTTAATCAAGACAGATCCAAGCTAATCAAGAGCCAAGGTCTGTTATTAAGAGCTTTGCTGGAGTTATCAAGCGGAGGACCCAATTTAGTAAGAGCGAGAAGCGGGAACTATCAAGTTCAAGTGACCAATGGATTAAAAATGGCCATTTTTATGAGGGGCATTGGATGATGAGGGCGTATCAAGAGGCTTCGTGCTGGGATCAAGACGGATAGAAGTTTGGTAAGAGGCAGAAGGCGATAGTAAGAGCGATCCACTTTTAATCAAGACAGATTCAAGCTCAATCAAGAGCCAAGGTCTGTTATCAAGAGCTTTGCTGGAGTTATCAAGCGGAGGACCCAATTTAGTAAGAGCGAGAAGCGGGATTCATCAAGTTCACGTGACCAAAGGAATAAAAATGGAAATTTTTATGAAGGGCATTGGATGATGAGGGCGTATCAAGAGGCTTCGTGCTGGGATCAAGAAGGATCGAAGTTTAGTAAGAGGCAGAATGTGATAGTAAGAGCGATCCACTTCTAATCAAGATAGATCCAAGCTCAATCAAGAGCCGAGGTCTGTTACCAAGAGCTCGGCTAGTATCACCAAGAAGTTTTACAACTGAACTAAGAAAAACCCATTCATTCTTCTCGAGTGAATGGGTTTTTGGTGTGTAAGTCCATGAATACTCCACCAACTCCGACAAATACTATAACCAAATCACTCTGTCGGAAGGGGATAGAAGTATGGAAGCTATACTTATTGCATTACTTCGCACAGCTATTGTTTTTTTCATGATTCTGTTTTTCTTTCGTTTAACGGGTAAAAAAGATATTGGAGAAATTAGTGTTCTTGATATTGTGGTTACACTCTTAATTGTTGATATAGCGGTCATCATGATTGAGGACACAAACATTCCAATTTTAAAAGGTTTGGCTCCGGTACTCTTATTGTTTGCGATTCAGTATACATTTTCTCGCCTTTCTTTAAAGAACCAGAAGTTTCGAGATATAGTGGATGGAAGACCGGTCCTTATTATTCGAGAAGGTGAGCTTCAACAGGAGAATATGAAGAAGCAATCATACAATCTAGATGATGTGTTACTTCAACTCCGAACAAAAGATATTTTTGATATTCGTGAGGTGGAGTATGCGTTGTTAGAGACTTCAGGCGCATTATCGGTTTACAAAAAAGGAGATCAATATCCCTTTTCTTTGCCATTCATTTTAGATGGGATGGTTCAAGAAGAGCATTTAAGTATCCTTGGAAAATCTTCTGATTGGCTAAAGAAAGAATTAGAGGCAAGAGGATATTCCAACTTTGAAGATGTGTTCTATTGTGGATTCACGAAAGAAAAGTATTTGTATATTGCTCCGAGAATTACCGATCAGAGTTAAAAAAAGAGCGTACATTCATTTGGAGAACTTCTTCAAGATCCTCTAGACGAATAAGATAATAATCAATATCAGCGGGCATTGAGACTTCTAGATCTTTTGAGGCTTGATCAGTATGTAAGATGAATTGATTCTGATCGGCAGGTCTTATTGCAAGTGCAGCCTGAGTGATTGTGACAATGGTTAGCTCATCATGGAAATCTTCAGCTTCCATTCGTTCAAAAGGAGCGGATAGGTTAACGGTTAGTGAACCAAATGTGTTGGGTGCAGGAAGTAGCAGCCATTGTGGCAGAAGGTTCCCGTCTAGTTCTTCGTAATAGACTTTCATACCATCACTCCTCTGTGTATTCATATGTACAGTATAAAGCACAAACAACCAAGTAAAAAAGAGCCGTCTCAATTTGGGTGCATTCTTGTAAGAATGGCCTTGAAATGAGACAACCCTTTATATTTTATGGCATACAGAATTTCACCAATACTTCTGTATTAAAAGAATTGGTGAGTCGTACATACTACCTCTTATTATTTACAATAAGAAGCACCAATGATAACAAGTAGGATGAAAAGAACAACGATTAGTGCAAAGCCGTTGCCACAACCGCCGCTGTAACCTCCTACAGGTCCTTGCTGTCCGTAACCGTAACCACCGCCACAACCATAATCACAACCGCCGCCGTAGTTACCACCGCCATTACCACCGAAGAAGCCCATGCGTACACCGCCTTTCAAAGGGAATACTTTACTTTATGCAATGACTAACATTTGGCTACGGATGTGGGCTTATTTTTAAATGATCGGGCTAATTACCTACTTTTAGTCAGCTGGCTTTTCTTCAGGCCTGTTACCGCTCCAACAAGATTTATATCGATACCGTAATCAAGCATACATTCAGCTACTTCGAGCTTGGTTTCTTCTCTTGTGGAATACCGGACTCGTTCTAATACAGCAAGGAAATCAGCCTGTGTAAGCTGTGCCTCCGACTTCATAAATCATCATCCTTTAGCGTTTCTTTTTAGTATAACGAATGTATGTTCGTATGGAAAGCAGAAAATAATAGAAATATTTTTGAAAAAAGTTTTGAAAAACGCTTGTCTTATTTATATGGATTGGGTATAATACTTTTTGTCAGTGTTTCAGACACTTGATCTGGCCCGTTGGTCAAGCGGTTAAGACACCGCCCTTTCACGGCGGTATCACGGGTTCGATTCCCGTACGGGTCATCATTATCTAATTGATATTGAGCGAATGACGAAAAGATTCGCAGCGTATCTAAGTTGGCAAGAAGAAGCAAGAAGGTCGAGGACATGAGTTTTTGAAGAAGAGAGCGTACCTTAGTACGTGACTGACTGAAAAAACGTAATGGACGAAGAGATTCGTAGCTTATTCGCAGCCAAAAGTGGAGGATTAGCTCAGCTGGGAGAGCATCTGCCTTACAAGCAGAGGGTCGGCGGTTCGAGCCCGTCATCCTCCACCATTTATTTTTTCAACATCTTTAAGCTGGAGGGGTAGCGAAGTGGCTAAACGCGGCGGACTGTAAATCCGCTCCCTACGGGTTCGGCAGTTCGAATCTGCCCCCCTCCACCATTTTTGTTGGGCTATAGCCAAGCGGTAAGGCAACGGATTTTGATTCCGTCATTCCCTGGTTCGATCCCAGGTAGCCCAGCCATTTTTTAAAAGGCACCACTAAGTAAACATGAGCCATTAGCTCAGTTGGTAGAGCATCTGACTTTTAATCAGAGGGTCGAAGGTTCGAATCCTTCATGGCTCACTCTTTTTTTATTTTACTAATAAATTAACGAACATTATATAATGAGAAGCTTTATCTTCTACTGGGAGTGAAGCTTCTTTTTTTGTGCACAATAAAAAAACATCTCATAAGTTGAGATGTCTATGTGACTAGCCTGCAATAGTTGTTTTATATTCATTAAGTAAGTGATCTAGCTCTTGGCTACGATTAATCATATCTGGTGAGCTTAGCTCTAATGACAGCGCCATTACGTTTAAGTCGTGGCGTACTCTTTCTATATTTGTTAAGAGCGTATGTGTAGTCTTTGAAGTCATTTCACATCACCCCTTTTCTGGGAAAATAGTCCGATTTTAGTGTGGACATTACTTAAGTACCCGATTTTTCTTCATCCAAACGTCTTTTTTCTGATAAAATAAAAAAAGTACATATATATTGTGAAACTTTTTTATAGCCGGTACGTAAACGGTACAGATTGAAGCAGTCAGGGGTATTTCTATGGACACTCTAATAAAGAAATTGATAAAAGAAGTGAAAAAAGGGGACACTGAGGCCTTCAGTGAAATCGTTGATCTATTTAAGGATAAGGTATATCAAGTAGCTTATCGAATGGTCGGACATCCTCAAGAAGCACAAGATGTAGCGCAAGAAGCTTTTTTACGTGCCTATACAAACCTTGATAAGTACGACATGAATCGCAAATTTTCCACGTGGCTGTTTCGTATCGCGACAAATGTGGCCATTGATCGTCTTAGGAAAAAGAAACCGGATTTTCATCTTGAAGATAAGGTGAAAGGAACTGAGGGATTGACGTATGAGTCGCAACTTGCGGCTGATCAAGACCTGCCTGAGGATCAAGTGGTAACGTTGGAGATGCAGGAGTGGATTCAATCAGAAATTAATCAGTTGCCGCTGAAATACAGGTCGGCCATTATTTTGAAATATATAGAGGATCTCTCACTTAAAGAAATTAGTGAAATCCTTGATATGCCAATCTCGACAGTGAAAACAAGAATTCATCGAGGGCGAGAGGCACTTCGGAAACGTATGAGGAATGTTTAGAAAAGGAGGCATATTTCTATGTCGTGCGAGTCACATGTACAAGGCTTAATTCATAAATATTTAGATGGAGATGCAAGTGAAGTAGAGAAAAACGAACTCTATCTGCATGCTGAGACCTGTGAAGAATGTGATTTGCATCTTCGTGAGCTAAAGAAAGTCATCGCATTTACGCAAAGTGCGTCTCATATTGAAGCTCCTGCTAATTTTACAAATCAGGTTATGGCGAAATTACCGCCTAAAAAGCAATCATTTAAATGGAAAAATCAACTAAGCAAGCATCCGATTTTGGTTGCGGCTGCCATCTTCTTTTTATTAATGTCAGCATCGTTCTTCACATCTTGGTCAGGAGATGCTGATAAAGTAACGGTTTCTGGCTCGGGTAATATTCAAATCAACAAAGAAACGGGTGTTGTCACAATACCTGCTGGTGAGACCATTGAAAGCGACCTGGTAGTCCGCAATGGACAATTGGTGGTAGAAGGTAATGTTGAAGGTGACGTTCTTTTAGTCAACAGCAAACCGTACTATGCATCAACGGGGGAAGTAGCTGGTGAGATAGAGGAAGTCAACCAAGCGCTGGAATGGGTATGGTATAACACCAAGCATTTCTTCAGCGAAGTGGTATCTGTTTTTGATTCAGATAACGAATAAAATAAAAAGTAAACGAAGGATCCTCATCTGTATCAAAGGTGAGGGTCTTGTTTTTATGGTGAGAAGTGTACATGTTTGAGCTTGTTGATTAAGTGGAAAATACTAGGTAAAAGGCAGTGTGAAAGGGAGATACATGAAATTCACATATCAGTTACCTAATTATAAGGCGAGCCTTAACGAAATAGACGTGGTAGATAGTACAGAAAGTGTGGTAGGTACCCTTCAACGTTTTGGGCAAAATACGTTTATTGAAAAGGTTGCGCGGCACGTATCAGCTACTTTTGTCTCAAATGTAAAGGTAACAGTCCCTGGATCTCATGACATCTACACGCTACAGTTAAATCATCAGATAAAAGCACTTGTCTCAACTGCCGAGTGGACAATTAAAGAGAACGGGAAAACGATTGGCTCGATAAAAGAAAAAGGTGTTGGCAGAACGTTATTCATGGATCTTATGGGTGAGAGAGTGAAGGCGAAAGCTGAAATTGGATCCTTAAGGGAGATCAAATTCTTTCAGATGAATGGCCGTAAAGAACGGCTTATTGCGGAGGGGAAACGCACCCTACATGTAACAAGACCAATGATGACTCTATCCATTAATCAAGAGCGCACATCGATTATGCCGCAGTTACTTGCGGCCCTAAGTTTTGTACATAGTAATCAAGTATGATGCTAAAACCACAGTTTTTCATATCTTCTCCTTTCTCTTCCATCTCAAATAGTGAGATTATATGGTATAATGAGGCAGCTAATGTCGTAAGGTAAGTGTATGGTATTTTGATTGCGCTTGCGTTAGCTGATAGAGAGACATTAAGTTGGACAAGTTTTATGTCCAATTCACTTGAGTAGAGTAGATTGATTTGTTTGGAGGAAAGGCAATGCTGGCTATGCTTCCGTTTGATTCGCCATTTGAAAATGTTGGTTGGCTGAGCTATATTGGCCAGATTATTGATATATTGCTTGTAACATACGTGGTTTACAAGTCTATTATGATTATTAGAGGAACGCGTGCTGTTCAATTGGTAAAAGGTATCACGGTTATTCTAATTGTTTGGTTTATAAGTGGTTTCTTTGGTCTGAGGACACTTGAGTTTATTATGTCTCAGACACTTACATATGGGTTACTGGCAATTATCATTATCTTTCAGCCGGAGCTTAGAAGAGGTTTGGAGCAGCTTGGGAGAGGACGTTTCTTTTCAAGTCGAACGACTCCTAAAAATGAGCCTGTACAGAAGTCTATTGATGCCATTATTAAATCATGTACATATATGGGAAAAAGACGTATTGGGGCTTTGATCTCCATTGAGCGTCAAACAGGATTGAGTGATTATGCAGAGACAGGGATACCGATGAATGCTAATCTCACCTCTGAGCTTCTCATTAATATCTTTATACCGAATACACCGCTTCATGATGGAGCCGTTATCCTTAAAGATCAGACGATACTAGCTTCAGGCTGTTATCTGCCTTTATCGGAGAATCCATTTATTTCTAAGGAGCTTGGAACAAGACACCGTGCTGCTCTAGGAGTAAGTGAGGTGACAGACTGTATCACCATTATTGTCTCTGAAGAAACGGGTAATATTTCTGTGACAAAAAATGCGGATCTTCATCGTGATCTCTCGGAAGAGCAACTGCGAGAGATCCTAGAGAAAGATATGCTTTCTGAAGAGAAGGCGTCAACACATTCGCGCTTCAAGTGGGGAGGGAAGAAAAATGGATAGGTTGTTCAATAGCCATTGGTTTGTACGCGTCATCGCTTTTTTTGTAGCGTTAATGCTATTCGCCATGGTCAATCAGGACAACCTTGGCAACCAGCCAAGTGTACTGCCGACCATTAGCAACAGCTCCTATACACTTGAAGAAGTTGATCTACAAGTACTTTATAATGAAGATGATTTAGTGTTAACAGACGCACCAGCCACGGTCCAGGTTAATCTTAGCGGGTCAAGGAGTGCGCTGGCCTATTTTCAAATGATGAGACCTGCCTATGAAGTGTTCATTGACGCGAATGAGCTTGAAGAGGGAACACACCGAGCTCAAATTCAGTATAGAGGATTCCCTAGTGAACTATCTGTTTCGGTGACACCGTCTGCTGCAACCATTGAGCTTCAGGAGATTCAGACGTCATCCTTCCCAGTTCAAGTTGATCTCATCAATGCAGATAATGTTGAAGAAGGATACACGGTAGGGACACCAATTGTTACACCAATTAATGTGGATGTGACCGATGCCAGAGAATGGCTTTCCTATGTCGAATCTGCGAAGGTGTTTGTAGACATGGAAGGTGCAGACAGTACGATCGAAGACGAATACCCGGTTCATCTATATAACTCAGATGGACTAGAGCTTGAAGTGGAATCGAATCCTAACTTTGTAACTGTGCGTGTACCAGTTACTAGCCCAAATAAATTGGTGCCTGTTAGTATTAAACGAACAGGCGAGCTACAAGATGGCTTAAGTATTGAGAACATTGAGCTTGAACCAGGAGACGTCACTGTTTATGGACCAAGTGATTACATCGAGAATCTAGATTCTTTAAGTGGCGTAGAGCTTGATCTTAGTGAGATAGAAGAAACAACCACTGTTGAGCTGGATGTGCCTGTGCCTGAAGGGGCAGAGCGTGTTGAGCCTGAAACGATTTCAGTGGAAGTAACATTGGGTGAAGAGGAAGAACGTGAGCTGTCTAGTGTACCTCTTACGATTATGGGCACAACAGATGATAAAACGGCGGTCTTTCAACTAGAGCAACCGTCCAGCATCAGTGTCATGGCATATGGAACAGAAGAGCAATTGGATCGTATGAGCACCTCAGATTTTCAGGCATATGTTGATATTAGCGAAGTCTCTTCTGGAGATAAAGAAGTCCCAATTGAATTCAATGGGCCACAAAATATTCGATTTGAAACAGAAGACTCAGATGCGCTACTGACAGTTACTGATCAGTCAGAGTAGGAGAGTCGAAGGAGCGATAACAATGGGAAAATATTTTGGAACGGATGGTGTCAGGGGAGTAGCGAATACAGAGCTAACACCTGAGCTTGCCTTTAAGCTAGGACGAATAGGCGGATATATTTTAACTAAACATAGTGAAGGTCAACCACGTGTAATCATTGGAAGAGATACAAGAATCTCTGGAGAAATGTTGGAGAGTGCGCTAGTTGCGGGCCTTCTATCAATGGGCGCAGAAGTCATGCGCCTTGGTGTCATTTCGACTCCGGGAGTAGCTTTTTTAACAAAGAATATTAGTGCGGATGCAGGTGTCATGATTTCCGCATCACATAACCCGGTACCTGACAATGGGATTAAATTTTTTGGACCAGATGGTTTCAAGTTAAAAGATGACCAAGAAACGGAGATTGAAGCACTTCTTGATGCGGAAGAGGATACATTACCTCGTCCAACAGGTGCGGCCCTTGGTCAAACCAACGACTATTTTGAAGGTGGACACAAGTACATTCAATTCTTGAAGCAGACGGTTGAAGAAGACTTCACTGGTATCCATGTGGCGCTCGATTGTGCAAACGGAGCTGCATCTACTTTGGCGCGCCATGTATTTGCTGATCTGGATGCAGATATCTCAGCTATGGGTAGCACACCGAACGGCATTAATATCAATGAAGAGTGTGGCTCGACCCATCCAGAAAAGCTAGCTGAATTTCTATTAGAAAAAGAAGCAGATATCGGATTAGCCTTTGATGGCGATGCAGACCGTCTAATCGCAGTAGATGAAAACGGAAAAATCGTCGACGGTGACCAGATTATGTATATCTGTGCTAAGTATTTCAAGGAACACGGTCGATTAAACAACAGTACCGTTGTTACAACAGTGATGAGTAACCTTGGTTTTTACAAAGCACTAGAAGAAGCCGGAATCGATACGAAGCAAACAGGTGTCGGTGACCGTTACGTGATGGAAGAAATGCGTAAGGGAAGTTTTAACCTTGGTGGAGAGCAATCTGGACATATCATTTTCCTTGATTACATCACAACAGGAGACGGAATTTTATCTGCCCTGCAGCTTGTTAACATTATGAAAATGACAGGCAAAAAACTTTCTGAGTTAGCAGAGCCTATGCAAGTTTTCCCGCAAAAGCTAGTTAACATTCGAGTCACTGATAAGAATGCAGTCGAAGAAAATTCACTGGTAAAAGCAGCGATTGATAAAGTAGAAGAAGAAATGAACGGCAACGGACGTGTGCTCGTTCGCCCTTCTGGAACAGAACCTCTTGTCCGTGTCATGGTTGAAGCCGAGACCGAAGAGCAATGTAATCAATTTGTAGAGGACATTGCTGTGGTTGTGCGCGCAGAAATGGGCTTAGCTGAATAATAGAATGAATCATAAGCCGTTCTCCTTGCATGTCTAGGAGGCGGTTTTTTTAGATGGGGTGAGTACCAATTGCAGATAATGTGTGAACAATTTGGAGAGCCAAAAAAGGTTCTGACCATTAGGGATCAGGAACAGCTAGTTTTGGAGGAACATCAACTTCGTGTGAAAATGATCTATGCCCCAATTAATCCATCAGATCTTATCCCAATAAGAGGCTCCTATGCCCAACGGATCTCACTCCCTTATATACCTGGCTATGAAGGAGTTGGCAAAGTGGTGGATGTAGGCTGTGGTGTATCTGAAACTTGGATAGGTAAGCGAGTGTTGCCGTTACGTGGAGAAGGAACGTGGCAGGAGTATGTCACGTCTCCAGCAGAATGGGCAGTAGAAGTACCAGAAACAATGTCTGACTTCATAGCCGCACAGGCTTATATCAACCCATTAACAGCGTGGATCATCGCTACAGAAACCCTTGATCTCCAGCCAGGAGAAACGATCGCAGTGAATGCAGCAAACTCTGTATTAGGACGATTGCTTATTCAACTATCCCAGCACCTAAGGTTTAATGTTATAGCGATTGTTAGACGAACAACTCAGGTGGACGAGCTCCAACAACTAGGAGCGTATCAAGTCCTTTTGAAAGACATCGATTCAGTGGACGCAGCCATAGACATGGCAGGAGGAAGCTCTGGAACCGAACTTGCCTGCTGTGTAAAATCAGGAGGAACCTGCCTAAGTGTTGGACTTCTATCAGGAAAACCAATGGATGTGGCCAGTGTACTCGCTCGCAAACACATTAACCTAAAGATGTTCCATCTCCGACATTGGAATGCCAAAACAACCACTGAACAATGGCACAAAGCCTTTTTGATGATCAAAAAGCTACTTGAACAAGACATTATTCAAATTAAGAGCCCGTGCGCTATTTACTCATATCAAGACTGGAAAGAAGCCGTCGTTGAAGCAGAGAATAGGCAAGGTAAGGTATTTCTGTCTTTTTAGAAAAGAACCTGTGTCTGCGTAAGTGAAAACCGCTCTCCAAAGCAGGAGAAGCGGTTTTTTGTATGGGAAAATGCAGAGAGTGAAGGTGGGATCTAGCGTGGGAAGAAGAGGATCTAACGTGTAAAGAGAGACTCTAGCATGGGAGAAAGAGGATCTAACGTGTAAAGAGAGACTCTAGCATGGGAGAAAGGGGATCTAACGTGGGAAGAGAGGCTCTAACATGGAAAGAAGAGGTTCTAACGTGGAAAGAAGAGCTCTAACATGGGAAGAAAGGGATCTAACGTGGAAAGAGAGGCTCTAACATGGGAAGAAAGGGATCTAACGTGTAAAGAGAGGCTCTAACATGGGAAGAAGAGGTTCTAACGTGGGAAAAAGCAGCAGCCCCCTACTAAATTAAGCTTGGTACTAAATTCAATTAGCTCTATAATAAAAGGAAAACCTAAGGAGAATTAGATGAAACATCCATTTGAATTCTTACCTCTCGTACTTATTGTGGTTCTTACTGCTGGTTGTTCTAATGAATCTAAGTTGAATTCTGATGCTTGTGTTCAATTTGATCGAGAGCCTTTTGACTTTGACAGAGCGGTGGAAAGCGTAGATTTATTGGCCCATGTGAAAATCTCTGAACTGCACTCGGTTATTCATGAACATGGAGTGAATGCGCCGGTTTTTGAAGTGGAGATTTTAGAGGTTATCAAAGGTGAATCAGGCCAAGAAACAAT
Organism: Alkalicoccobacillus murimartini; assembly: GCF_030813245.1. Lineage (GTDB taxonomy): Bacteria > Bacillota > Bacilli > Bacillales > Bacillaceae_D > Alkalicoccobacillus > Alkalicoccobacillus murimartini. Next base: position 70,177 of record NZ_JAUSUA010000003.1, read on the forward strand.
CACAGTTTTTCAGGATAAAGAATGTGAGTTCGATCTATTTGAAGAGGGAGAGGAATGGATACTCTTTCTAAATGAGTACGTGGACTTTCCAGAAGCGGAATACTGGATTGAAGGATCAAAAGATGGTGTGTTTCGAATAGATGACGCTGTTATTGAAGAGATAAGGTAGGAAAAATGAGTCAATGAGGGATTTGAAGACTATCCAAAATAGTAAAGAAATCATTCATTTGAAATGGGGAACTAAATGTGAAAAAACTGATTTTCTCTCTATCCATCCTATCGATAATAATGTTGACCGCCTGCACAGAAAATCCTGAGGCAAAATTAAAAGAAGATATCTCAACCTTTAAAACCTCTGTATGTGCAGAAGTATCAATGGAGGCATTCATATTTGATGAGGCGGTAGAGCATGTAGACTTGATTGCTCATGTGAAAATGAACGAGATTGTAGGGATTCGTAAGAGAGAACTGCCTAAGGCCATATTCGAAGCTGATATTCTAGAAGTGATTAAAGGAGAGACAGACGAAGAGAAGATAACGATCATGCAAGAAAATCTATGTGGATTTGATCTCTTTGAAGAGGGAGAGGAATGGGTGCTCTTTTTGAATGAAACAGTGGATGCTCCAGAAGCTGACTATTGGATTGAAGGATCTTACCAAGGTGTCTTTGAGGTGGGAGATGAGATGGTAGAGAATCTTAAATAACAAAAGAAACAAAGAAGGGCTATTAAATAATTGGGTACGAGTCTTAAATAAAACCGTTATTGAGTAGAACTCGATGACGGTTTTACACATTTTATGGAGTCGTGTCTAACCACTTTAGAATTCTTAAGTTTTTCTTTGCAATTTCTTATGTTTTCATCGGTAAGCTCTGTTAATAAGGAGTTGATGGGGATGATAAAAAGTATGTTCACAATGGGGTGCATAGGGTTAGGGCTATTGTTTTTTTTGGTACCTATATTTCAGGCTGATAATGAACCAACATTGCTGTTAGATATGAATAAAGACATGAATCTGATTGAATCTGAGATTAATAAGGCGGTACCAGTTGCAAGTATTTCAAAAATAATGACAGAGTATCTTGTTCTCGAAGAATTAGAAGCAGGCACGATTACATGGGAAGATTCCGTTCGAGTAAGTGAGTCGGCAGCTAATAAAGAGGGCACACGAATTGAGGTTTCGGAAGGTGATGTTGTTTCAGTGCGTGATTTGTACATGGCTATGCTTCTCCCATCGGCGAATAATGCAACAACTGCGTTAGCTGAGCATCTTGCTGGTAGTGAAGTAGTTTTTGCTAGTCGCATGAACGAAAAGGCTAAGGCACTAGGTTTAACAAATACAAGCTTTGTAAATTCGACTGGTCTTAGTGAGATAGATACAAGAAGTAACCAAATGAGCGCGCGGGATGTAGCGTTGTTAGCGAAAGCCTTAATAACTGATTTTCCTAATGTTCTTCAGGATACATCAAGATCCTCGTACAAGCTTGATTATTCAAATGAACGTATTTATTCAACTAACCACATGTTAACGAAATCTTCTCTGGCTTTTGATGGGCTTGATGGATTAAAGACAGGCTATACAAATGAGGCGGGATATTGTTTTGTGGGGACGGCAGAAAGAGGTGGACAACGGTACATAACTGTTGTGTTAGGGACTTCAGAATATGATTCGCGCTTTATCAAGACTCAAAAGTTGTTATCATTCGCATTTGATCAGGGTTACGTCCCTACATTAGAGGCTTCTATCGGAAATTAGAATGAGGGTTCGCTCTGGAACGAATAGTGAATGGTATGATGGGTTTGTACGATACGGAGAAGACATTTACAAAGGTATATAGAGAGGAAGAGATTATTGAATAAGAGATATATGAGTCTTGTCTTTAAATGGGCAATGTTTTTGCTGATAAGTGGTTTTTTTACTAGTGTAGTTATTGCGGGGCTTTACTTTATCTATCGTATGACTTCTTCAAATGGATATGTAAATGTATTTGATCGTATTGCTGTGTCCTTTGCCGAAGTCGTATCTTTTTATTCAGATCAATTCTTTTCTCTGGTTTTTATTTTATTTTTTGTAGGTATTCTATTTAGTTTTTTAATAATCAGTCATAGATATATCTGCTATTTTGTTAAGCTGGAGAAAGACCTAGACCGGATGGCTAATGGTCAACTTACTCAACGATTAGAAGTTAAGGACAATCATGAATTTGGTCAATTGGCCAGGCAGGTTAATCAACTAGTTGAAAAGCTTGAAAAAACGGTTTATGAAGAGAGAGTTGCTGAACAATCGAAAACAGAACTCATTACAAATGTCTCTCATGATTTACGAACACCACTCACTTCAATTATGGGATACCTTGATTTGATTGAAAGAGATCAATATAAAGACGAAGTCACATTACGCTATTACACAGATATTGCATACGAAAAAACCAAACAAATGAACACGATGGTAAATGATCTATTTGAATATATTCGTACGAACAATCCGAAACTGATTCTGAATAAAGCGCACATCGATTTGAAAGAAGTCATTAATCAGTTGGCCTCTCATTTTTACCTTCAAATGAATGACGCAAAATTAAATCTCAGGTTGCACCTTCCGGATGAAGAAGTGAAGCAGCTTGTAGATGGAGAAAAACTTTCAAGAGTATTTGAGAATATCATTAGTAATGCGATCAAATATGGATCAGACGCTCCATTTATTGATCTTACTTTAAGTTGTGATTCTAAAGGATCCGTAATCGAAGTTCGGAATTATGGAGAGCCTATTGCTCAATCTGAGCTTCCGTTTATATTTGAACGGTTCTATCGTGTTGATCAATCACGCTCTAAAGACACAGGTGGATCCGGTTTAGGCCTGGCGATTGCAAAGAATATTGTTGAATTACATGGTGGTTCCATTCGAGTGACAAGTGATCAGGCAGGAACAGCTTTTACTGTAACACTACCTATTGAGAAGGCTCCTAAGGACTAATTCCTAGGGCTTTTTCTTTTGGTTTAAAAAATATTAATTTCTTTATGTTTCTTAAGATTTTCTTTCCGGTTTCTTTAACGGCTTTCCTTATGATGAAGATATTATAAGAAGTTAGGGGAGATTATAAGATGGAAAGAAGAACGGTAGCCGTCCTTTTTGGTGGAGTATCAACGGAACATGAGGTGTCACTGCAATCTGCTGCGGCTATTATTGAATCGATTCCTACAGCCAAATATAATGTAATTAAAATTGGTATTACTAAGAATGGTAGTTGGTATAAGTTTGATGGTATTAGTAAACAAATTAAAAATAAAAGCTGGGAAAAAAGTCCTTTTCTAAAAAGAGTCGTTATTAGTCCGGATCATCAGAAGCCAGGTTTAATTGTACTGGATGAGTCAGAACTAACCTATCTTAATATTGATTGTTACTTTCCTGTTCTTCATGGGAAAAATGGTGAGGATGGAACCATTCAAGGGTTATTTGATATTTCAGATGTTCCATATGTTGGTTGCGGTACTCTAAGCTCTGCTCTTTGCATGGACAAAGTATTCGCTCAGCAAATAGTAAGAAGTGAAGGCTTGCGCACAACGGAATTTATCTCTTTTCATAAGCATCAATACCGTTACCAAGAGGTAAAGACGTGGGCAAAGGAACAGGTTGGGTATCCAATCTTCGTTAAACCGGCTAATTCTGGTTCATCATATGGAATTACAAAAGTATCGAATGAGTTGGAGTTACATGCTGCAATTGAAGAAGCTTTTACCTTTGATGAGAAGGTCCTTTGTGAGGGAGCTATAAAAGGAATGGAAGTCGGGTGCGCAGTATATGGTAATGAGTCTCCTGAAGCTGGGCTAATAGGAGAAATTGAACCTAGTAAGGAGTTTCTTGATTTTAACGATAAGTATCTTTTAGGTGAGATAAAACAATATGTTCCTGCAAGACAGGAGCAATATCTGCTGAGTAAAGTGCAAGAACTAGGTATTCAAATTTATCAATTATTAGGCTGTAAAGGGTTAGCGAGAATTGATTTTTTTATTCAAAACGATGGTGAAATCATTTTTAATGAAATTAATACGATGCCCGGTTTTACGATGTCAAGCAGATACCCAACAATGATAGAAGCATCTGGCATCTCATATCCAGAATTACTTAATGAATTAATTGAGCTTGCTATTAGCAGGGGTAAAGCATCGTGAACCATCCTAGAGCCTGGGTAGATATTCATCTTAATCGTCTCAATCATAATGTTCAGCAAATAAATGCCTTAATCTCTAAGAAAACTAAGATTATGGCTGTTGTCAAAGCGGATGCATATGGTCATGGCTTAGAGCAGATCGTCCTAAGCTTACACAAGGTAGGAGTCACATCCTATGCTGTGGCAACGCTTGAAGAAGCCATTGAGGTAAGGGGCTTACTTCCTACAGCAGACATTTTGATTCTAGGTTTAACGCCTATTCATAATGTCTACCTGTTAGCTCACCACAGATTGATCCAAACGGTGTTTTCCGAGAGTTATGTGAAATCATTGGCTGCTGCTGCTACTTCAGCTGGCATTTTAATTGAAATCGAGATTAAAGTGGATACTGGAATGAACCGAATTGGCTTTGCTTACGATCAGATAAATGCCATTAAAATAGTATTTTCCTATAATAGTCTGAGAGTGAATGGAATCTATAGTCATTTGTCTGTAGCAGATAGTTTTAAGCCGGAAGACGTGGCTTTTACTCAGGTCCAGATTAATAGGTACGAGCTATGCTTAAAAGAACTGGATGGTTTTTCGTATGGTCGCACTCATCTGCAAAATAGCGCAGGAATTATTAATCAATCACATCTACAATTTGATTATGTGAGGCCTGGAATTATGCTTTTTGGGATTCCGTCTGGTGAAGTAAAAAAAGTAGATTTAAAACCAGTTTTAGAACTGAAAGCAAGCATCTCTATGATCAAAACAGTTAGGGCAGAAGAATATATTGGATATGGTCGTATTGTCAAATTTACGAAACCAAAGAAAATTGCAACCGTCTCCATTGGATATGCAGATGGTTACCCCAGAAGTTTATCCGGTAAGGGGGTGCCTGTTCTAGTGAATGGGCAATATGCCAATTTAGTTGGAAGGGTGTGTATGGATCAACTGATGATTGATGTAACTAATATAGATGGAGTAAGTGAAGAGGATCAAGTAATATTAATAGGGACTAGTCAAACCAAGAGAATCATGATGTCTACAATTGCAGAACAGACTCATACCATTACCAATGACCTCGCGTGTCAATTTTCGCTCCGCACGGTTAGACTATATACAACAAGTAATAAGAAGGATGTGGAAACAGTTGTCTAAGCATATTTTGATTGTAGATGATGATCATGAAATTGCTCATCTAGTAAGTATTTCTCTCAAAAATGAAGGATTTACGACAACGACAGCAAGTAATGGAGTAGAAGCACTTAGAAAAATGGATGAACATCAAATTGATTTAATTGTCTTAGATGTTATGATGCCTGAAATGAATGGGTTAGAGTTCTGTCAAACGGTTAGACAAACTCAAGACCTGCCTATTCTGATGATTAGCGCCAAATCAGAAGATATGGATAAAATTACTGGGATTATGACTGGTGCCGATGACTACTTAATCAAACCTTTTAATATCCTTGAGCTTATTGTCAGAATAAAAGCCTTATTAAGAAGAGCCTACTACTATCGAGATGTACCAAAAGACAACTCGTTACTCGAGTTGGGGGAACTTACTATTAATAAAAAGAAATATCAGGCAATAGTTGGAGGATTGGAAATTAAACTAACCTCAAAAGAATTCGAGATCTTATATTTACTAGCAAGTAACGCGGGCCAAGTATTTGACTCAGAAACAATTTTCCAACGCGTATGGAAGGAGAAGTATTACGATTCAAACAATACGGTCATGGTTCATATCAGCAATTTACGAGATAAGCTGGAAAAGGCACTAGGCTACAAAGTCATACAAACAGTTTGGGGAGTAGGGTATAAAGTTGAATAACTATATAGGAGTAAGGAGAAAGCTCCTATACACGCATCAGATCCTTCAAAACTTAAAACTATACATAAGTATTTTTATCATGAGCAATATAACATGTCAGAAGCTACTCATTATCTGCAAACAAGATAATAAATAGCTTCTATTCCGTTATTTTTTATGAATAGCCTCAGTTCCGGCTTCCAATGCTGTCATGTAATAGTGACATTTATGATTAATGATGTCCATGGTCTGTTTTAATTCTTCCATCTGAGCTTCTACAGTGGCTTTTCGTTCCAAAAACATCTCATATCTTTGCTTTAAGGTTGAATCACCCTCAGCACACCATCCGATAAATCCTTTAATTTCTTTTATCGGCATCCCACTAGATTTAAGGCATTGTATGATCTTTAATGATTCTAAGTCAGATTCTTTGAACAGACGAGTTCCACTTGGAGAACGCTCCACAAAAGGCATGAGCCCTTCCTTATCATAGTAGCGCAATGTATGTACGGTTAAATTCATTTCTTCTGCAACTTCGCCAATTGAGTAAGTCATCATCCTATCTCTCCTATTCGTAAACTATAGAGTTCGAGTTAACTTTAGCTTTAGTGTATCTTAGCATATGCATCTTTAACGATCCATATCAGATCTTTTTACTTGACCTAGAGTTAACTTTAGGGCTTACGCTAGTGTTGTTAGAGAGCAGGTTTCTCTATAAAACAAAAATGTTGGAGGTTCGATACTATGGTAAAAGCAAAGGCTCGTGCAGTAGATGGTCCAGATAAGGGATTTCGGGAAGCGGAGATTACTAGGCGTGACCTCGATCAACATGACGTTCTGATTGAAATTAAGTTTGCAGGCATATGCCATTCAGATATCCACACGGCTCATGGAGAATGGGGAGAGGTCAATTATCCGTTAGTTCCTGGACATGAGATTGCTGGGATTGTCACAGAGGTTGGTCCTGACGTAACCAAGTATAAAGTTGGTGACCGTGTAGGTGTTGGTTGTATGGTTGATTCATGTGGAGAATGTGAGAACTGCCAAAAAGGGGAAGAACAATACTGCAATAAAGGGAATATCCCTACATATGCAGGCGTTGATAAATATGGCGAGCCTACACAAGGTGGATATTCTACTCATATCGTTGTGACGGAAGGGTTTGTTGTTCAGATTCCTGATAACATTGCGTTAGATGCCGCAGCACCACTACTTTGCGCCGGGATTACTACCTATTCCCCATTAAATCGTTGGGAAGCAGGCCCAGGCAAAAAAGTAGCGGTCGTTGGTTTGGGAGGACTTGGACACGTAGCTGTTAAGATTGCACATGCGATGGGAGCTGAGGTAACCGTCCTTTCACAAACATTAAACAAAAAAGAAGATGGATTAAAATTTGGAGCAAAAGAGTATTATGCAACAAGGGAACCAGAAACGTTTGAAAAACTTGCAAATACGTTTGATCTAATCATCAATACGGTTAGTGCAAAAATCGACGTGGGTGCTTATATTAACTTGCTAGCCCTTGATGGAACAATGGTTAACGTGGGTGCTCCTGCAGAACCATTATCTGTTCATGTTATGTCATTAATAGGACGTCGCCGTTCATTTGCGGGATCGATGATTGGTGGAATTCGTGAAACACAGGAAATGTTGAATTTCTGTGCGGAGCATAATATCGCACCGGATATAGAAGTGATTTCTGCCGATGAGATTGATACAGCCTACAAACGTGTCCTAGGATCAGATGTCAAATACCGCTTTGTCATTGATACGAGCACAATGTAACTTAAACAAAAGGAAGGTGTCCCAACATTACATTGGGGCATCTTTTTTCTTCCATTAACACCCAATAAGCTGCATATATGTTAAATTATATAGGAGAGGTGATAGGGGGAGTTTGATTGAGAGTCATTCGATTACTATGTTTCTACTGTATCATGTTCATTGGAGGCTTATTGTTCGTCTCTTTCATTTTCGGTATGGGAGATCTAAGAAACGAATACTTACCATATGCTTTATTGGTATGTGCTGTATTATCAGCTATACACGTTGCTTTACCTAGTGATCAAGAGAGCAAAGCCAAAGAGATAGGAAAGGTTGATCAAAATTCATGAAAACAATAAGGAATTTAACGTTAGTTTTTTTTGTTTTATCATTTATTTTAATTGTCATAAGAGCGATTAACCATCTAAGGTTAGATCATGGAGAAACGACTAGTATGTGGTATATGATCTTGATCAATTTATTTTTTGCGTTGGCCGTTTCTTTCACTATCATAGACAGACAAAAAGAGGAGAAGGGGAACAAAGCGATTTGGATGTATCGATTCATGTGGGTCATTCCGGTGATATTAATCGTGAGAGTTGTACTTGAGGTTATTTATGTTTGATGGTCTCTTTAATTGAAATAAAAAAAGCCTTCCAAATGCCACAAAATTAGACAATTCCCCGAATCCCACACCACTCGTGAGTTTCCCGCATACACTACACGGTACACCCCACTCACAGCTTAACAATCTTGATTGACGGCACTTAGTCAATCGGGTATGATTATCCTGGATTAGATGAGAGGAGGATCGCAAGTAGTACAGCAACATAAAGCGCCTGAACTGCCCCACGATCGGAATTTTGGGTCAGTTGACGAGGAGAGGGTTTATCGATTTTTTCGGCGGATGCCCTCCGGCTGACGCATGACAGCCGCCAAGCTTCTGTAAAAAACATCAGGGTGACCTGATGGACAAAGCCAGAAGTGCCATGCCCATATAAAAAAACTAAAATTGATAAGAGTGGGGGCAAGTATGCCCTCAGGTTGCTTGCCCCCGACTATGGGAGGTAACCATTTATGTGTGGAATTGTAGGTTATGTAGGAACGGAAGATGCAAAGGAAATCTTGCTTCAAGGACTTGAAAAGCTTGAGTACCGTGGCTATGACTCAGCCGGTATTGCCCTGACTAACGGAGAGGGTGTACATGTATTCAAGGAAAAAGGACGTATTGCTTCCTTACGTGAAGTTGTAGACAATGATACCAGCGCAACAGTTGGAATTGGACACACTCGCTGGGCAACGCATGGCGTACCAAGTCAGTTGAATGCACACCCGCATCAGAGCACGAGTGCCCGTTTCACCCTCGTACACAATGGTGTCATTGAGAACTATAAAGAATTAAAAGCAAACTACTTAAATAATAAAGAGCTAACAAGCGATACAGACACAGAGGTTATTGTTCAAATCATTGAGCATTTTGTTGAACAAGGCCACAGCACAGAACAATCGTTCCGTGAGACATTATCTCTTCTTAAAGGATCATATGCTCTTGCATTGATTGATAAAGAAAACAAAGAAACTGTATTTGTCGGCAAGAACAAAAGCCCACTTCTAATTGGTGTTGGAGAAGATGTGAATGTTATTGCGTCTGATGCGATGGCTATGCTTGCTGTAACTAATCAGTTTGTTGAGATCATGGATCAGGAAATTGTGATTGTGAAGCGTGATTCTGTAACAATTGAAACCCTTGCTGGAGTGAAAGTAGAGCGCGAGCCTTATACAGCAGAGCTAGATATGAGCGATATTGAAAAAGGAACGTACCCTCACTTTATGCTGAAGGAAATTGATGAGCAGCCATTTGTGATGCGTAACATCATCCAAAAGTATCAAAATGAAGATGGTGGCCTTCGTATCGACGCAGATATCCGTGAAGCTGTAAAAACAAGCGACCGTATCTATGTTATCGCAGCTGGAACAAGCTATCACGCAGGTCTTGTAGGTAAGCAGCTCATTGAAAAGCTAGCTAACCGTCCAGTAGAAGTGCATATTGCCAGTGAGTTTCTTTACAATATGCCAATTTTATCAAAGAACCCACTCTTTATCTTCATCTCTCAAAGTGGCGAAACGGCCGACTCAAGAGGTGTATTAGTCGACGTGAAGAAGAAAGGCTACAAAGCCTTAACGATCACAAACGTACCAGGATCTACGCTTTCTCGTGAAGCAGACTTCACTCTTCATACGTATGCTGGACCTGAAATTGCTGTAGCCTCTACAAAAGCATACACAGCTCAAATCGCTGTATTCGCGATTCTTGCTGTAGATGTTGCCCGTTCTGCTGGTATCGAGCTTGATTTCGATCCCATTCAAGAACTAGGTATCGTAGCAAACGCAATGGAAGTCCTAACAGCGCAGAAGGAAGAAATGGAGAAAGTCGCACGTGACTTCCTATCTGTTACACGTAACGCCTTCTTTATCGGACGCGCATCTGACTACTATGTAGTCGTTGAAGGTGCCCTGAAGTTAAAAGAAATCTCTTACATCCAAGCAGAAGGATTTGCTGGAGGAGAGCTTAAGCACGGAACCATTGCCTTAATTGAAGAAGGCACACCAGTCTTTGCCTTAGCAACACAAGAGCACGTCAACCTAAGCATTCGCGGAAACGCCCAAGAAGTAGAAGCACGCGGCGCCCACGTCTGCACCATCAGCATGGAAGGCACAAACGAAGCCGACGACCAAATCGTACTTCCACGCGTGCACGAGCATTTGACTGCTCTAGCCGCTGTGATTCCAATGCAGTTGATCTCTTACTACGCAGCATTGCACAGAGAGTGTGATGTGGATAAGCCACGTAACCTAGCTAAGAGTGTGACGGTGGAGTAGGTATTACAATTTTCTCTATAGAAATTGTTGAGTTACAAAAAAGATGGTAACTGAATTAGAATAAATTCAATGCCAATTTGTAATTTCACATCAAAGATCCCTCATACTTTATAAGTGTGAGGGATTATTTATTAGGGGATAATTTGTGAAATGTCTAGTTTAGCAACTTGATAGAAAAGAGCCAAATAACGATTATAGTAGATTCGAGATCTAATAAATAGTATAACTTCTGAAATTACCGGGGGATGATATTGTGTTATTTCACAACGGAAATTTAAAAGTAAGACAGTTAGAAAAAGAGGATAATGTTTTATTAGCAAAATGGCTATCAAGCTCATCGGTACTTGAATTCTATGAAGGTAGGGATAACCCTTTTGACGTAGAGAAGGTGAATGAAGTTTTTTACGAGACTGATGATGAAGAAGTTAAATGTATTGTAGAGTATAAAGGCAAAGAAATTGGCTATATTCAATACTATCAATTGAATGATGAAACTAAAAAAGAGTATGGATATCAAGACGAAAATATATACGGAACAGACCAATTCATTGGAGAATTAGAGTTTTGGAATAAAGGAATCGGCACGTTACTTGTGACATCTATGATTAATTTCTTAGTTGAACACAAAAGAGCAGACCGAATAGTTATGGACCCACAAGCAAGAAATATAAGAGCAATAAAGTGTTATGAGAAATGTGGATTTAAAAAAATTAAAGAACTACCAAATCGTGAACTTCATGAAGGGAAATATCAAGATTGTTGGTTAATGGAGTACCATAAATAGGGGTGCTTTTTGTATTGTTCGGTATAACTTTTGTTTTATTAACACGAGCATGTGTCACTAGGTCAGTGAACATATACATATCGAGAGTCAAATAAGGCCTTGGGAGATGTGGTAATTGTAATAAGTAACTAGTATAATAAGTTGGTATTTCAGGGTTATAAATTGACACACTGCAGTCTGAGGAGATAAGAACAATATGAATGCTTTAATGTACTACGGATCAAAAAATGTCAAGGTTGAAAGTATTGCTGAACCAGAGGTTACTCAGGATAGTGTAAAGATAAAAGTTAAATACGCGGGTATATGCGGTACGGATTTACACGAGTATCAACATAAGAGCTTTGTGACGGAAGACAAAATGATTCTAGGGCATGAGTTTACAGGAGAAATTGTCGAAGTAGGCGACCATGTGACTAAATATAAAGCAGGGGACAGAGTTGCTGTTGAACCCATTTGGGGATGTGGCGAGTGTGATACCTGTAGAACAGGAAATTATAATATATGCGCTAATATGAAATCATACGGAATCCATGAGAATGGCGGATTTGCGGAATATGTCGTAGTAAAAGAAGCGAATGTGTTTAAGCTACCGGATACACTCAGCTATGAGCTTGCAGCATTGGTAGAACCAATTGCTGTTGTATTGCAGGCAATAAGAAAAAGTACATTTAAAATTGGAGACAGTGTTGCACTGTTTGGTGCTGGCCCAATTGGATTGCTTCTATCAGAATGTTTAAGAGCAGCAGGAGCAAGTAAAATCTTTGTAGCCGAAGTTAGTGAGGAGCGCAGAGAGTTAGCCTTAAAAATGGGTGCCGATGTTGTGTTAAACCCTGTAAAAGAAGATGTCGTGCAAGTCATCAAAGATCATACCAATGGTGGTGTAGATGTTTCTTTTGATGTTGCTGGAGTAGAAGCGACATTTGTCCAATCAGTAGATGTCATTAAACCTAATGGTGAATTTATGATCGTGAGTATATTCGCAAAGCCTATTAGCTATCACCCCACAACCCAAGTTATTGGTGAGAAAAAAATTAACTCATCTCTGGGTTATAATAACATCTTTGCTCAAGCGATTAATCTGTTATCAAAGGGCTCATTAAATGTCGAACCAATTATCACAAGTACTATCACATTAGACAATATAGTAGAAGATGGCTTTGAAAAATTACTAAATGATAAAACAGAATGCAAAATTTTGGTTCGTCCAAATTGAATGAATCCGAAAACAAGTACCTCGTTAGATCATATCTAATGAGGTACTTGTTTTTATGATGGAGACTAATTATTTGATAACGTATAATCCAACTAATATTACGGCTACGAAAACTATAGAAAGATATACATAACTCTTAATCGCTTTTTTGGGATCTTTTCTATAGGTGAGTGTAAAGTCTATGATAAAAACTACTAAAATTAATGATAAAGCCACATAAGTCGCTTGGGGATGTGGGAAAAACCCGACTATAATAAAACTAAGTATCAATGCTAATACTCCGAATAATCCAGGCATAGGGAAAATCTCTCCTTATATACTATGAATAATAAACTGATTAACAGGTTGTTCAACATCAAATATATTGAAATCATTAATTACTCCGTTGGATACTATCTAACGGGGTACTTTCAATTTTAATAATATAACCATCAAGAATTAATAAACGTACTCGTTTTCACCGTGATTTATACAGCCTAACATCTTTAAACGTTCAACGTGACAAAAACGTGAGATTTACGATAGAGAAATGAAACACTGACTTATTATACTTAGTCTTATAAGAGTCATATCTATCGTAGAGGAGAACAACAAAACATGAAGAAACTAGTATTAACGATGTTGGTGTGGATGATTTTAGCTATGCATTCACCTAATGGATACGCTGAGGAAACAACGACACCATCCGGAATTCCTATCTCGGATATGGAAGAAACGGTTGATCAAATTATGAATGCTCATATTGGAGATGAGGTGCCTGGGGCATCTGTATCCATCGTCCAAAATGGGGAGATTGTTTTACAGAAGGGGTTCGGTTCAGCCAACCTTGAAGAGAATGTACCTGTCGATGCTGAGTCCACCTATATGGAAGCAGGATCAGTGTCTAAATTATTCACATGGACCGCCATTATGCAATTGGTTGAAGAGGGTCAAATCACGTTAGATACGGATATTCGTGAGTATCTTGGAGAAGGCAAATTAAACCTAACCTATGATGAACCTATCACATTTAATCATCTAATGACTCACACAGCCGGTTTTGAAGAGCGTGTGGAAAACTTAATTGTTTATGATGCAAACGATATTTATGAACTGGAGGATTATCTTACTTCTGATAAGCAACCCAAACAAATCTATCCACCAGGTGAAGTCATCGCTTACTCGAATTTTAGTACTAGTCTTGCAGGGTACATCGTTGAGCAAATAACAGGGATGGCCTTTAAGGATTATATTCAACAATTTATTTTAGAACCGTTGGAAATGGATCACTCCACGTTTGATTCACGTTATGAACTAATTCCTGGTCTAATGGAAGATAAGGCGATTGGTTATACTCGAGCAGGTGATCTTTGGTCCGCAAAGCCAACCTCGTATATTAATGATATCCCGGCTGGTGCGTTAATAACAACGGCTAATGATCTGGCTCATTTTATGATTGCTCATTTAGATACACAAGGTTCAGGTCCTTACTCATTGTTTAAAGATCAAGAAACATTAAATACCATGCATCAAACATTATATACTCCTCACCCGGAGCTTTCTGGGAATGCTCATGGTTTTTGGGAGCGCCAGGCAGGTTCTCACCGCCTGCTTGAACATGCTGGTAATACGGATGCATTCAGTTCGATGCTTTCTATTGTTCCGGAAGAGCAATTTGGGATTGTAGTACTGTCCAATATGGATGGGGAAATGGCTGGTATTAGGCGTGAATTAGCCGATGCTCTCATTGGCACATACAACGAGGAACCTTTAGTCTCGCAGGAGTTTAACCATAGTGAAGATGTAGAGGGACGTTATCGGTCAGCTCGCGCGGTAGAGACTGGTGCAATGAAGATCATGCCTTTTTTATCTGATTCAGATTCTGTCATTTCTGCTAATTCAGATGGAAGTATCAATTTAACTGTTGCAGCAATGGGAGTAGACATAGACTACATTGAAACTTCACCTTATCTTTTTGAAAGAGTTAGCTCAGAAAATACAGTACTGGATAACGCAGGAATGAATACGAGTAAGCTGTTCTTTAAGACCGACGAGAATGGCGACGTTGTAATGCTAACAAAAGGAAACATAGCGGATGAGCTACCTGTACCGTTTACGGAATCACTTGTATTTTTCTTTGTATTAATTGGAAGTGCAGCGATTCTATCAATTGTAGGTCTAGTGTGGAGCATCATTCGATACATCAGAAACTATAGACGTGCTAAACGAAATCAACCTCTCATAAAGTCTCTTTTATATCGAGCAGCGACTTTATGGTCGCTAGTAGGGCTCTTGACTGTAATTAATTTCGGGTTGATTCTAGTTCAATTAGCTGGTGATCCATTTCAAGCATGGTCAAACTTTACGATTCAAGTGATCGGTTTTTGGTTCCTAATCCTAGCTGCCTTTGTACTTCTTTATCCTGTGATTAAAGGATGGCGTGCTCAAAAAGGATCGTACATTCTTAAGACCTTTATTGTACTACTAGGTTTATCACTAATCGGACTCTTTTACATCCTGTTCTTTATAAATTTCGTATTCTTAGCTAGCTAAACACCTAAAATCCCATGCCAATCTAAGGTATGGGATTTTAGTTTGTCTAAAGTTTATAAGCATCAAAATCGACCAGAGATGGAGGAGCTACTAGTATTGTTGATGTTGAAGCATCATATACGCCATGCACGTTGCCCGCAAGAAGAGCGGCCAGCCTATCAAGGATAGTAAGAAGAAATAACCACCCGATGAAAGCTAGGGACAGCTTTCATCGGGTGGTTATTATTTCTTTGGAGGTTTTAGCTAAATAAACCTATTTTTTATTGTCTTCCACACAACAAGCGTGCCCCAATCCCAGGAGCGTCATCAAGGCACCTAATCAATCTCCAATCTCCTTACCTTCACTATGAACTTGAATTTTATAGACATAACAAAAGGTCATGAACAACTACCTCATGACCCCTAATGATTCTTAATTCAATTCTAACTGGTTCATGTTACGTATAGTGAATATGATAATTCCAATAGCCATAAACGTTAAAACTATAGGTATATAGAATAGATTCACTAAAGAAAAGTCTGGACCAAAAGAAGAATTTGTGATGATCGTAATAAGCACACCTGATACAATCGTAGCCGGTATAGAGAACTTTCGCATGCCAAAGTAAAGAGGGACAAGGGCCGATCCAGCAGCAGCTAAGTTAAACACCATCATACTCATTAACTCAGGTCTGATAAGCTGCTCACTAAACTCCACGTTAGGTGTTAATTGAAACACTTCATTTAATCCGATAAAACTGAACACGACAAAACATGTGGAAAGAATCATCGTGATTAGCGTTAAGGAAAAGATAAGGATCAGTTTTGTAGCCATTATTTTTTTACGATTAATGGGATACGAAAACATAACAAAGCTTGTTCGATTCTTAAACTCATCAATGATGATTTTTGATATAAGAACAGCTGCAAATACAATGAACGTTCCTCTAACAAGTAATCCACTAAACATAAAGAAATCGTTAGCTGTTCTAAAGATCGTTTCGCTCTCAAGCTTCTCTATTAATGTAAGTAGAGCGAGCATTCCTACTATAATAAGATTAGCGAGAATAGCTCCTTTTATATACCAACCCATTTTGTGTTTTTTTAGTTCTAATTTCATTAAATAGTACAATACAACCCCTCCTTTACTTATCGATTTTATTCAATCCGATTTTCCGAATGAAATAATCCTCTAATGTGGTTTGTTTTGTATTAATCGAATGAATATCAATATCCTTTAATATTAGGGCTTTAGCAATGCTAGCTTGAGGTACATCCGTTGAAAAAATTCGAATGGCCTGACCTTCAACAAATTTGAAATTCGCTATATTTAATTGATCATGTAGAATAACAGAAGCTTTCTTCGGGTCACTTGTTACGAGCTCGATGTATTCCGTATTCTGTTCCTTGAGTAGATCCATAGACGTTTCTTCAACGAGCTTACCTTGTTTAATCATACTGACCGTGTCTGCAATTTGTTCGATTTCACCGATAATATGGCTTGAGATGAAGAGAGTGATTCCATATTCTTTATTCAACCTTTTGAACAATCTTCTCATCGATTGAATGCCTTCTGGATCAAGCCCATTAATGGGCTCATCTAATATAACCAATTCAGGTTTTGTTATGATGGCTCGTGCGACACAGAGGCGCTGTCTCATTCCTAGTGAAAAGTCTTGAGGGGGTTTATGTGATACATTGGACAGTCCAACCCACTCCAAAACGTCAGAGATCGCTTGTTTATTGTGGTACCCCATGTATGCACAATGTAGTTCTAGGTTCTCCCACGCTGTCATTTTTTCATAAAAGATCGGATATTCAATCATACTTCCTATTCGTTTTAGGTAAGTAAATGAATGTTCTTTTATGGGCTCACCAAACATTTCGATCTCCCCATTGGAAGGTTTTATTAAGTTCATGAGCATCTTCATGATGGTTGATTTACCTGCCCCATTAGAACCAAGAAAGCCATAGATTTCACCTTTTTTTATATTGAGGGACACATTAGATACGACATCCTGTCCATCATAGGTTTTGGTTAGATTCCTGGTTTGTACGATATAACTCATGTCTTTCCTCCTTTTTCTTTATCTGCTTCTAGTGTAGTCAGTGAACATTTCTTTTCCCTATCTTAAATCTCACAAAATCCTCAAGAAAAAAGACTTAATCGTGCTCACGCTTTAGTGTGCAAATAAAGGAGGTTTTTTCATAGGGTTTTGAATAGACAGAGATCCTTCCTTGCATCTCCTCGATTAGCCTTTTCGTAATCGTTAAACCCAATCCGCTTCCTTGAAAATCCTTGTTTCTTGATTCCTCAAGCGTATACATACGTTCAAATACCTTTTGCTGATCCGTTTCACTAATCCCAACGCCCTGATCATAGATTTCAAAGGAGACAGATGTGTCATCATAGCTAACGTGTAAGCCGACTACTTTGCCATCTGCCCCATAACGCAGTGCGTTCGATAACAAATTAGAGAGTACCCGGTTTAGGGCCTCTTCATTCGCAAGCACATAGATAGGAGTACTCGGCAGGTCAATGTCTACCTCCAATCCCTTTGCTTCAATCATTTCATAGAACATCAAGATATTTCGTTTACAAATCTCGGTTAGATTGACTCGATCCAATGGGATATTCTGATCTCCAGCTTCAAGCTTAGCCAAATCAAAAAAAGAATGAATCAAGTTGGTGATTTCATCCGTTTTTTTATTAACTTGATTGATAATTCGATTGCGTTCCTCTTCAGACATTGTTGTTTGTTCTTTAAGTAATTCGGTGTAACCTGCTATAACAGTTAATGGCGTTTTTAAATCATGCGAGATATTTGAAAGCATTCGTTTCATTGATTGTTCCGTTCGGATAAACTGACTTGAATGCTCCCTATTTTGTTCAATGAGCTTATTTAATAAGATGAGAAGCTCAGCCATTTCCTTATTTTCCGTCACAATGAGTACCGGATTCCTCGCATGTTCGTCGACGATCTCAGTCAATTGATCCTTTATAGAAACCATTTGCTTATAAAGCGTTCGTTTCGTTTGAATTTGATAGGCGATTACACAGAGTAGAAGAAGTAAAAGTACTATCAGAAAAATGATCATTTAAATTCACCTAGCTTATAGCCGATACCCCATACGGTCTTAATATATAGTGGTTTTGCGGGATCATCTTCAATTTTCTCGCGAAGGCGACTCATATGTACGTTAATCACATGATCATCACCATAATAGTGATCGTCCCAAACGGAGTGATAGATCTGTTCTTTTGTCATCACTTTTTTAGGGTTCTCAAAAAACAGCTTTAATATCTTCCACTCTTTTGAGGTCAAACTAATCTCGTGTCCACTCTTTTTTACAATAAAATTATCTACGTCCATTTGAAGGTCATGTATAGTAATAAGAACTGGAACTTCTTGATGAGTGGTCGCTTTATATTGGGTAGATCGTCGAATGACTGCTTTCACTCTAGCTAAGAGCTCGATCATGGAGAAGGGCTTCGTTATGTAATCATCTGCTCCGAATCCTAACCCAACGGCCTTATCTGCTTCTCCGTCCTTAGCTGACATGATAATGACCGGAACAAAACTATTCTGTCTAATAACCTGCAGGAAATCCATTCCACTCATCTCAGGTAACATCAGATCAAGAAGCACCAAATCATAGCTATCATTCTCGAAACGCTGAATCGCTTCCTTACCAGTGAATACAGGATCAACTTTGAAGCCTTCCTTAGTTAAATAAGTTCGTACCATATCACTAATGGCTACATCATCTTCCACAAGTAAAAGTCTCTCCATATAAGTAACACCGTCTCTCGTTATAAATTAAAGATAATTTCTATTAGATCATATAAAAATTAATTAAGGAAGCTCGTTTTTATGTAACGCGTCTTTTAACGATTACCCCAAGTGAAACCTGTATCTCATTGTTCACGAATGGTTGAAATAAGATTAGGTGTTTTATGATTCGAGATTTTTACATGAAATACCTTACTATTATTCGACATTTTTCTGCAAATTTCGTTGCTTATCTCCGATATATTCCTCATACGCTTATAGATAGAGAGAGGAAGATGGAAGAATGGATTTAGTAGAGGGTTTGCAAAAAAATATGCCATTACTAAAGCAGCTATTTAAGGGAGATGTAGCTATTAGTCTTTTAGATGCTAAACACACTTTATATTGGAGTGGGAGCGAATCGTTACAAATGGATATTAAGGTGGGGAGTCCAGTTGAAAAAGGCTTTGAAAACTTTAGTTATATTAAGAATAAAGATGTAACCATTGCTCAATTACCTAAAGAAATATATGGTTTTGCATTTGATATTACGTATATACCCTTTAAAGACGAAAATGATGAGATTGTGGCAGCATTAAGCTTAAATGCAAGTCGAAAAGAGTTAGATCGAATTGAAGAATTAATGGGTGAAACCTCAAATATATCAGATCAGCTTCTTAGTGGAATTCAGCAAGTAGCGGCTCATTCGCAGCAATTATCTGCGACATCAGATCAATTATTAAAAAACGCAGTGAGAACCGTTGATCAGTCAGATGCTGTCACCAATATTACAAACTTTATTGGCGATATATCGAGACAAACCAATCTAATTGGACTAAATGCAGCGATTGAAGCGGCTAGGGTTGGTCAAGCAGGTGCAGGGTTTGGTGTGGTAGCCTCTGAAGTAAGAAAGTTATCAGATGAAACAAAAAAAGCAGCAAATCAAATAGATGATACGTTAAAGAAGATTCAAACATCTATTAAGCAAATGCAGCAAGAGATCAGTGATATAACAGATGCGTCAAATGATCAGGCTCAACTAGTTTCGGATTTTATGAAAAATATAGAAATTTTAAACACTCAAAACAAAGAATTTAAACATTATGTTCATTCTTTAAATAGTTTATGAGAATTTGAACCTCCTTTTGATGATATGGAGGTTTTTTTGCATAATCATCATTAATTAAAGTTTTTCCGTTTTAATTTAGATGAAACCTAAAATAATATGTAACAAACATAGAGTCTGAGAAGGAACTCGATGATTTATATTTTGGTGCGGGGATGGATTTTACGATTAATGGAAAAAATCCTACCTTTGGTAGTGGTAGCTACAGTGAAGAAGTTCTTTCGGCAACGACTCGGACGGCTATTCAAGAAATCAATGTTAATGAAGATACCCCGGATCAGTTCGAACTTGGATTGGTACTTAAGAGAGAGGACGGGGAAAAGTGGTACTTCTCCTTTCCAGTCGAAAAAATTAGTTCCCATGAAGGAGGAGTCGAAATTGATAAGGAGGAGAAAGGCCCTGTGTATATCTAACAGGGCCTGTTTAGTTCATTACAAATCATCCTTTTTTATTTACAATAAAACTAGGGTTTTGTAGACGTCTAAAGGGTGGGGGTTAAGATGGTTATTAATGAAATCATGAACGAATTAAAAGATAAAGAAATCATCAATTCAAGTTCCATTTCGTGTGAGCCATTAAGTGGAGGGACTGTAAGTGAGTTGTATCTCTTAACCACCTTGGATGGAGCGAGATATGTAGTTAAGTTAAATGAATCGCATGTTCTTCAATCAGAAGTTCATTTTCTTGCCTGTTATAAGCACTTAGATCTACTGCCTCATCTACTCTATGTTGATCCGTCTTATCAGTACATTGTGTATACCTTTATTTCTGGTTCTACGAATGGTCCCAAAAGTAAACGTGACATGCTTAAAGTGCTTGTGCAAGGTCTAATAAACAACTATACACCCGTACCCATTGGTAGTGGTTGGGGATGGGTGGATGACGTAACAGATTCATGGGAACAGTTTTTGTTGAGTGAAGTGAATGAAGCAAATACGTTTGTAAATTCACATCTAGGAGAAGGTGAATCCATCTTTGTGCGTAACCTTGTCAAAAAAAAGGGAAGAGCTGGCTTAGACAGAAAGGCAGTTTTACTACATGGAGATTGTGGAGTACATAATTTTATTTTTGAAGATGGAGATTTAAAAGGGGTGATTGATCCTACTCCTGTTATTGGGGAACCTCTTTATGATTTACTCTATGCATTTTGTTCTTCGTCGGATGATTTAACAAAAGAAACAATACTGTCAGCAGCCAATCCAATACTCATTAAAGAAAACATAAGCGAGCAATTATTATTTGAAGACGTATTTATTGTGTTATATCTAAGGTTAGCTATTTGTAGTAGACATCATCCGGATGATTTACCTAACTACCTGGATGCTTTTTTTACTGGAAGGAGATCATCACAGAAACACATCATAGCTCTTCCGATGACCAATAAAGAAATCTAAAATAATATGTAACAACCAAATAAAGCGTTTCGTTCTCTTATAGAAAGGTAGTCAATTAGTAAGACAACATTTTAGGAGGAGAAAAGCATGAAAAAGAAATGGTTAGCTGTTATTCCAGCGGTTGCACTAGTGGCATCACCACTTTCCATTCAGCCAGCATCCGCCTCAAGTGAACAGATCGAACAAGAATCGGACGTACCAAGTGAATTAGAATCGGTATTAAATATTGCACCTGAACATCAGCCTACGTTAACCCAAGGTAGCACTGGAACGTATGGGAATGAAGTTGATTTCGTTCAATTTACAATAAGCCAAGCAGGATTTGAAACAGAAGTAGATGGAGTGTTTGGAAAAGATACGGATGAAAAAGTGAAAAAATTTCAAGCGGAACATGATCTAACGGTTGATGGAGTCGTAGGTTTGAACACATGGACAGCACTTTTCTCTGAGCATTCAGAACAGAGCTTTCCTGTAGAGAGCGCTATATCCTATGCGGAAGAGGCATTAGATAATGATGATCTCATATTTAGCAGTAATGGGGTTCTTCATGAAGATTCAGAAGGAAACGCGTACTACTCTTTAAGAGCTCAAAGCCAAGGTTTAATTGATGGTGGAGGCACAGGTACAGTTGGATATTATGATGTGTATGAAAATGGTGATGTCGTAGAGTCTGAACCACAATCATAATAAGAAGAAAGTAAGTATGTTCTTGCGTGACCAACAACGAATCACCGACTACGTGTTGTCGGTGATTCGTTTTTTATATAAAAGGCGAGCCTTCTATAAAATGTAGCTTATTAAGCGTGTTTCTCATGAACAGTAAGGGTTGGTTTATCGCTTTTTTTGTTCATCATTTGCTTCACACGAGGAGTAAAGCGATCCAGTCCAAGGCGTCCAGCGTTCTTTTTGCTGACAAGAAGTGGAATGGCCATTAATAGCATCAGTGGATTGGTAGACACGGTTCCAGCTAGTAAGAAAGAAGTATTCATAACGCCACCGAAGAATGCGGCGGTTTTAGTGAAGAGACCAATAATTAATGCGGCACCGATTAGAACCTCACCCCACATGACCATAAAGCTAAAGATATCAGCCTGAGGAATGGCTACGTTTTCTAGAAACGCGACATATAATGGATAGGCAACATTTTCCCCTTTTAATACGGGGTTTGCAGCTGAGGCTGCAAGGAATCCACCTGCGTTAAATTCCCCTCCCATGACTTTTCCAATACCTGAACTAAACCACATCCAACCTAGAGAGATACGAGTAACGGTTAATAATACCTGAGCGATTTTAGATGATTGCAAGAATTGTAACATGATGTGTTCCTCCTTTTATTGTGAATGTTTTCACATTCTCTTTATACTCTTAGTATACACGCTTTCATTCATTTGTGAACTAATTCACATGATGATTCACATAAAAGACATATTCATAAAATGGGGCGTCTGTTTTGGGGGAGTGAACAGTAGTGTTTACGCTTTATTTAAGCTTTATAAGTAGTAAAGAATAAGCGGACATTAAATAGAGTAAATCCGTTCTTTTATTTTTGAATAAAAGAACGGATTTACTGATGGTCCAAAGCTTTAAATCATTCTATCTATTCCCTGATCTAGAGCTTGCTCTGCCATATGTTTTCCTAGAAACAACGTCCCACCAAGCAATAGCACTTTCATTAATCAGCTCCCTCTCCTAAAATCGAATCAATAATGCCATAATCCTTTGCTTCCTTTGCCGAAAGAAAGAAATCACGTTCAGTATCGGATGCGATCTTTTTATATGGTTGCCCGCAACGATCGGCTATTAATTGGTTTAATTCTTGTCGTTGTTTGAGGATTCGTTTGGCGTAAATGTCCATATCTGTGGCTTGCCCTTTCATACCACCTAATGGTTGGTGGAGCATAATTTCGGCGTGAGGTAGAGCTAGACGTTTTCCTTTAGTACCGGCGAGCAAAAGTACAGCACCAAATGAAGCAGCTAACCCAGTACAAATTGTCTGCACATCAGGCTTAATATGATTCATCGTGTCCATAATGGCAAATCCAGCTGATATAGAGCCTCCAGGGCTGTTGATGTACATGGAAATATCCTTGTCGGCATCCTGAGATGACAAGAATAAAAGCTGTGCTGTCAAACTATTTGCCAGCGTATCATTTATTTCAGATCCGACAAATACAATACGATCTTTTAATAATCGTGAATATATATCATAGCTTCTTTCGCCAAGATTGGTTTGTTCCATAACGTAAGGAATAGGTACACTCATGAGAAAAACCTCCTATAAATTGATTTTAGTTTAAGCCACCATTTTGCAATCTAATGTAGAATAGATTTTCTGCTGTTGAACGTATAAGGCAGGAATACTCGCATTGTCTGTGAGAAGGCTGGCGATAAGCTGAATGTCTCCTTTTTGCAAAGCCTCACTATATAGCTTTACTCGAAGCGCTTCATCTTCATCTACAGAGTGAACACCCTCTATATCCTCTCTGACATCGTGTATAATTTTTTGTCTTGCACGAAAAAGAGTGGCCTTCACAGCACCTACACTCATATTGGTCAAAGCAGCTATTTCTTTTAAGCTACATCTACATACATCTGATAAAAGAAAAAGGATCTGTTGGTTTATCGTTAGTTTGGTCACAAGCGTATTTAACACATGTCTGAAGTGTAGGGAAGTCATGCGGTCAATCGAGTTTTCAAATGGCTTACAGTTGTCTT
This sequence comes from Alkalicoccobacillus murimartini, assembly GCF_030813245.1. Classification (GTDB taxonomy): domain Bacteria; phylum Bacillota; class Bacilli; order Bacillales; family Bacillaceae_D; genus Alkalicoccobacillus; species Alkalicoccobacillus murimartini. Next base: position 94,303 of record NZ_JAUSUA010000003.1, read on the forward strand.
CATATGGGACTGTGTTCAGCTTCTTTTTCCGAACCTCATCAATCCACGTATGTTTGGCAATGGTCGTAAAGTACGTCTTTGTTAGTAACTTAGGATTCCTATGCCAACTGCTGTAGGCTTTGACCCATGTGGTTTGCATGAGATCCTCTGCATCATGATGATTGTTTGTAAAACGAACACAAGCTCTCCATGTTGAAGAAGCATATCTTTTCCACTCTTGATTAAACGTTTGATTCATCACCTACACTCCTTTTTAATCGCTTCTTTACTCTTATAACGGAAAACAGGAAGAAAAGGATACGATCCTGTCGTAAAAAGTTTGATACGAAAATATGCTGAACATTTTTTATTAGTAAGGTTATGTTATACATTAGTTTCAATACGACAAAAATCCTGCAATGGCAGGATTTCAGTTCTTTTTGACGTAAAAGTACTAAAAAAATTTAACTTACATTTAAAGGTGAATGTGTAATGTGTCCAATGAAATCAGAGTGATTATGAGGGAGTAAGCCTTATGAAGGAATTTTATTACATAGAAAACAATTTAGATTTTAAAGAAGAAGAGATTAACACAGTTTCTTTCTACAGCCTTATATACTTCTTGATGAGGTATCATAACATCTAAGCAAGCATATTAGCACTTCCACAGGTATATCTAGTTTGTTTGTGGTAGTCATCTCGTACAAAGGAGTGATAAAGTTCAAACCCTTATAAGAGTAAGTATATTGAGCAATCTCTTTATCATCCTGATTATAGATAAACGTTTTTTTGTCCCCTGTGTTTTTGATTATTTTATAATTAAATCCAGAAAAATAGAAGTAATATCTTGGATGAGTGGGTGATTTAGTTTTACACCACATCTCAATCCTATTCTCTAGAGATTCTCCATATGTTATATCCCAAGACGGGTTTTTAAAATGTTTATCTCTCATCTCCGCTGAAACGATCGTACGATTATTCGTATCTATAACCTTGAAATTGTACCTCTTAGTTAAAGAGAAGTAACTCTTGTGCCATCTAGCTAAACCAAAGACTGTCTCACCTATATGGTTAGTTACTGGGGTCACTTTAGTACTATAAACTAATAATGGTACTCTAAATGTATAATTCATTTTTTCCTCCTGTAAATAATACATTTCTAGCCTTATTTATCTGTAATTTTTTTACCCTCCTGTGCTATAAGTAAACTTTAGTGTAAAGGCAAAATATTAGGGTTTATATATTCATAAAAGTAGGCTACTGTATTATGCTAGTGTTGGAGTACGGAACGTCATTGCCCATTTCTATAACAAGTAATTAGATTATCACCATGGCGTATTAAGGATAAATAGGAGCGTATATATGAACCATAAAGTAGTTGTCATAACAGGAGCAAACAGTGGACTAGGCTTAGAAACAGCTAAATACTTTTCAGGTCTAGGACATCAGGTCATTTTAGCAGTGAGAAATATTGAAAAGGGGAGAAAGGCAAAAGAAGAGATAGTACAGTTGTATCCAGAGGCTAATGCTCAAGTGTATCAACTAGATTTATCGAAACTTCAAAGCGTACGAGAATTTGTTGAGACATTATCAAGTCAAGTAGATACGATCGATATACTAATTAATAATGCTGGTGTTATGATGCCACCATACTTTAAGACCGAGGATGGATTTGAATTGCAATTTGCGAGTAACCATCTTGGTCACTTTGCTCTAACTGGTTTGTTGCTCCCTCTACTTGAGAAGGGGGAAGCATCACGAATCGTGACATTATCGTCTATAGCCTATCGAAATGCAGTCATACAGTTTGATAATATGCATGGAAGTCATGGGTATAAAAGTTATACTTTCTATGGCCAAAGTAAGGTAGCGAATTTAATGTTTGCGAAAGAACTAGACAAGCGTTTAAAAGCGAATCACTGTCGCACAATCAGTCTAGCCACGCATCCTGGTATATCTTCAACGAACCTTTTCACATTAGGTAGAAAAAAGACACCATGGTTTGTTAAACCTTTACTGAAGATTGTTAGTCAGCCAGCTGAAAAAGGAGCGCTCCCAGTCATCATGGCAGCAACAGATGAATCTCTTCTTGGTGGCGAACTAATTGGTCCAGATGGTGCTGGTGGGAGAAAAGGAAATCCTACGATAGAAGTACCAAAGAAAGTGACCTATACAGATTCGACAATGGCAGAGCTATGGGATATTTCAGAGGATCTTACCAAAGTAACGTACGATTTTTGAGTAAGAATACAGACTGAGGCATAACCATACAGGTGATATGAAAAGACGAACAAGTTTAATCGTTTGCGCAGCTAAAGCTGACATTTGCTCGTTCGTCAGTAATTCGATCCTTTACGAAGGAGCTAAAACCAGCGTAGGACATACATGTAGATTCCTATGGGAGGATAGGCCTGGGTGAGACTTCGCAGTGCGTAAGCGCAAGGAGGCTCACCAGCCGCCCATGGAAAGCGGAGTGTATGTCCGGAGCGGCGTCCTCACTCTCTTATTTCTAAATGACAAAAAACCGAATCATCTTGCCGTTTAACTCGCATTAATGATTCGGTTTTTTATCTTGCTAAAGCAGTTCTGCCTCAGCCTCATTTCGTCAATTCTCACGAAGCAAAGTGTACACCGAAATAGAAAAAAAAAGCAATCATTACTAATGAAATGAATGTAAGGTTGAGAGCAATGATTGGCATAATCTTATTTTCTTCCTTAGATCTGAAGCTGATTATTAGTAACATAATCATAGCAACAAGACTTACTGGCACAAATAAGTAATATAACGTACCGGTGAATTCATTTAAATAAGGGGCTAAAAGATCAAGTAAAAGGATATTCGAAATTAGAAGGATACTTACAATAAGAATGCTATAGGATCTCCAAGTGATTTGCTTCAATTTTGACTCATCCTTCCAACTGATTTTGTGATTGTTTAGGGTATAGAAAAATCTAATAATTTCTGATACTTTACAATCGGAACGTGGAGGCTTATGATTTGATTTGAAGTAAACAGTATAAATCTAAAAGGAGGCCAATACGCGTCCTTTTTTTATTTTTTGACCATTTGGAGGTTACGATGAAAAACACTATCCTTATGATATCTGGAACAATAATCATAGCATTAAGTATTACACTCTTGGCGATGCCACATTCCATCGCTGACGGGGGAACTCTCGGATTAGCACTTTTAATTTACTATGCGATAGGGTTATCACCCTCTATTGTGGTTTTTGGATTTTTTATTGTCATTTCATTGTTGAGTTATAAGTATTTAGCAAAATCTGTTCTTCTAAAAACGTTGGTGACTGTACCCATGTTATCCTTAGTCACCTATCTAACTGAACCATACGGTATCAAATTGGAAGACCCTTTAGTTGCGGCTGTGTTTTTTGGTCTTTTGTCTGGAGTTGGGTTTGGTTTAATCATTTATTCTGGGAGTTCCATAGGAGGCACTTCAACAATTGCTTTAGTATTACGAAAAAGGTTCGGCTGGGATGTCATATTCACAGCCTTTATCATGGATGTGGTCATTGTATTAGCAGGGGTATTCGTCATCGGTGTCCTTAATACATTGTATACAGTGATTGCATTATTCATTGGTAAAGTAGCTAGTGACTACGTTATTGGTGGATTAGATAGTAAGAAAGCATTCATCATTGTCTCAAGTGAAAATGATGAAATCGCCAAAAAGGTCGTATCAAGTCTTTCGTCTACTGCCACGTACATTAACGGAAAGGGTGTCTATGCAAATCAAGAGCAAAAGATGCTGTACATCCTTATTAAAAATCACAAAGTGATGCAACTAAGAAGAATTGTGAATGAAATTGATCCTGAGGCATTTGTTGTCGTTAACAACGTGAAAGACGTTTCGGGCGGTACTTTTTTTGGCAGTTCAAATACGTAATGTGTGAAACACCCCAGCCATAGGCTGGGGTGTCATTTTTACTCAAAGGTTCGATAACCATAACGTAGCTAGCATCTATTACTAATCTTCACTATGATTACCTACACCTTCGTCACGACCAATCTGCGTAACGCCATCGATATCATTATAGATATACTGATACTCATAGTCTTGTTCATCTGAGAACGTAACAAAGGCTTGGTAAGCTCCCCTTTCATCATTTTTATCGTTTCTCCAATTGTATTCTGATCGAATGGATTCAATCTCTTCATCTTGATAATTTTGTTCTTCAGTCAAATACTCGTAGACACTATCTTCCGTTTGTTCTAGCTGTTCCTGACTTCCATTGAAAAAATTAAATACCAAGATGCCTCCTCCAATTAAGCACATAAGGGTTATTAAGGTAACAAACAATCCTCTTTTTTTCATTATCACTTCACCTCATTTATTTTATAGTAAACACTTTTACTACGTCATTATTCCAAGGAGAACAAGGGTAAGGTGCCATTTTTCTGGAGCCTTTTAATGCCTCCATTTGTTTCTAGTATAGAGATCTCATACCCTGAAATGATTAATGATAAAACCCAAAAGACTATCCTCACGAAGGTATTAAACATATATTCAATCTATTTATTGAGAATTATTATCAGTTAGTGTAGACTAAAAAGTAACGCTTTATAAATTTGAGTAGGGAGGACGATCTAATGCAAATACACTGGATTAAAATTAATAAAATAATAGAAGAAACACCTGAGGTTAAAACATATTTACTCGACTGCCCAGAAGGCTTCACATGGGAAGAAGGTTCCCATACTCATTTTGCACTGGAAGGATTTAATGCAGGAGAGAAACCAAATCGTAGCTTGATTCGGCACATGTCCATTTCTACACTACCGAACGAAAAATCAATTGGGATCACAACACGTATTAGAGAACAGTGCTCTGAATTTAAAACAATCCTAAGAAATCTCAATATTGGCGATGAGGTAGCAGTATTTAAAACCCATTCGAATGTTCCACTTAAAAGAGAAAACAAAAATGTGTACCTACTATCATCAGGTGTCGGGCTAGCAACGTTCAGGCCGCTTGTCCTTGACTATCTTGAACGTGCTGACAACGTTAATCAGGTTCATTCATTAAACATCGATTCGTCAAAAGACTTTTTATTCACCTCTATTTTTGAATCTGCACCTGATAAGAAATTCACCTCTCAGTTTGTCTATAACCGAAATGACTACTATGAAGAAGTGAAACATCTATCTACGGATAAGGATGGACTTTTCTATGTTGTAGGAAGTGACGAATTCCTTGTTCAGAACATCGCATTACTGCGTGAGCAGGGCATTAAGCCAGAACAGATTATACTCGATAAGCACGAACAACAACTACCTGAATTTTTATCTTAATCGATACGATTAAAAGTCTTTAAAATCCCAATTTTTCTCTTATTAAAAGGCAAATTGGGATTTGTTTAATGAAATTTCTTATCTGAACTTGACCAATCATTGTAAAATCATGTACAATTTTTGTTGAATGATCGTTCTAGTAAATTAGAAAAACAGTAAGGGGAAATATAGATGGCTAGAAGCAAGGGATTTGATGAGAAGGTCGTCCTTAAAAAGGCAATGGAACTGTTTTGGCAACAAGGATACGAAAAAACATCTATGCAGGATCTAGTTCAGCATATGGGAATCCATCGCAAAAGCATCTATGATACTTTTGGAGACAAACGATCACTTTTTACAGCTTCGTTAACCAATTATGAAAAGTTTATTGTTGAAACATTTAATGAAATTCTCAGCACTTCAAAACCAGTAAAAGAAGTAATTCGTGATATTTTTACATTTGTTATACAGTCGGCTGAATTAACCGTTTACCCAAAAGGTTGTTTAACTGTAAATGCAGCAGTTGAGTTATCTTCCATAGATCAAGAATTTAATCAACTTGTGACAAGGATGTTTAAAGATACCGAATTAATGTTTGAACATTTACTAATAACTGGCCAAAAGAATGGAGAATTAAACAAAGCGATAGATCCGTATAGTACGTCAAAATTTCTGCATAATAATCTTATTGGTTTCAGAGTGATGGTGAAGACCGATTACACAAAAAAGGATTTAGAAAGTAATATTGATTTAATGATGAAAGTGTTAGATTAGCTTTCTTTTTTCTTTACTTATTGTAGAATGATCGTTCAAAAATAAAGTAGTACTTTTTAATTAGTATGGTTCGTTAGGATACACATACTAAACATCAATAAATGAACGAACGATGTCGGTGTTTTATTTAGAAGGAGGAGAGTTAGAATATGAAAGCAGCTCAAATACAAAAATATTCGAAAAATATTGAAGCGCAGGTTGTTGATATTCCTATACCAAGTATTAAAGATAATGAAGTACTGGTTAAGGTAAAAGTTGCTGCAATAAATCCACTTGAACTATTGAATATTACAGGGAGTGTTAAATTAATACAAGATTACGAAATGCCTCTTGTATTAGGAAATGAACTAACTGGAATTATCGAAAAAGTGGGTAATCATGATTGTGGTTTTAAAGTTGGAGATCCTATTTATACAAGACTCCCTATTGAAAAAATTGGAGCATTTGCAGAGTATGTTGCAGTTGATGCTAAATCTATTTGGCATTTGCCCCAAAATTTAGATTTTGTTACTGGAGCAGGTGCACCATTAACTGGATTGACGGCATACCAAGGTTTAATTGAAGAGTTAGAAGCAAAGAAAGGACAAACAGTATTTATTCCAGGAGGCTCAGGAAGTTTTGGCCAGATGGCTGTTCCTATAGCTAAAGCAATGGGATTAAAGGTTATTGTTTCTGGTAGTCCTTCGGCTAAAGAGAGAACGTTGAATGCGGGTGCAGATCAATATATTGATTACAAAAAGGAAAAGTATTGGGAAGAACTAGATGAAGTTGATTTTATAATTGACACGTTAGGTGCGGATGAATTTGAACGCGAGTTATCCATTATCAAGCCAGGTGGTCGGTTATTAAGTCTTCGTACTGCACCAAATAAAAAGTTTGCCATAGACAAAGGTCTTCCTAAATGGAAGCAATTTATCTTTGGTTTAGTTGGCGGGAAGTTTGATAAGAAAGCCAAGAAAAAAGGTGTTCAATATCGATTCATATTCGTAAGAGCCGACGGTAAACAATTGAAGGAAATCACGAAAATCATTGAGGATAATAATATAGTTCCAGCCATTGATCCTACCAACTTTACAATTGACGATATTAATGAAGCACTAAAATTAGTGGCTAATGGTCATACAAAAGGAAAAGTAGTAATTAAATTTTAAAGAAGGTAAAGAGGGGTAGAAGTAGTAATGACTATTCATTATTCTTATATTGACGCACCTAACTTATTTATCCAAGATCAGCATGGTAAACGGTTTGCTTATAGAGAATTAGGAGAAAAAAAAGGAACTCCAATTATCTTATTGACTCATCTTTCAGCGAATCTTGATAATTGGGATCCTAGGATTATCGATGGTCTTGCAAAAAGTCATTGGGTCATCGCATTTGATAACGTTGGGGTGGGACTTTCAGATGGTAAAGTACCAAACAACATTCCTCAAATGGCAAATGATGCAATCGCATTTATAAAATTATTAGGATTCTCAAAAATAGATTTGATAGGTCTATCCATGGGTGGAATGATTGCTCAAGAACTAATTGTAAAGGAATCAAGTATCGTTCGAAAACTGGTATTAGTTGGTACGGGACCTCGAGGAGGAAAAGGGATCTCCAATGTCACAAATATTACTAACCTTGATTTTGTCCGTTCCATCTTTACTTTTAGAGACATAAAGACCTATCTTTTTTTCCAAAACACAAAGAATGGTAAGAATAAGGCTAAAGAATTTCTCATTCAAATAAAAAAGAGAAAAAACCATCGAGATAAATCAATTAGTTTGAGGGCGTATAGAAGTCAATTAGAAGCAATTAATAAATGGGGCAAAGACAAGCCTGAGGATCTATCCAAGATTGTTCAGCCAACACTAATAATAAATGGAGATCATGACCGCATGGTTCCAACGGAGAATTCTCATGACTTGGCAAATAGAATACCAGGTAGTAAGTTGAAAATATTTGAACATGCAGGACACGGTTCCTTATTTCAATATCCAAAAGAGTTTGTTGAAATAGTAATAAAGTTTTTGAGTTAATGCTGATAGCAGAATTTTACTTTTTAAAGCCAATTGTGAACCCAGGATATCGCTTGTTAGGGGTTCACAATGGCTTTTTCTAATGTTTTAATGCAAATTACCACCATTGAAATCCATATTTATTAACGAATTGATTTGCTGCTTCTGGACCAGTTGAACCTGCTTGATACAGGCGGAGTGGGACCTGATTGTTCTCAAAGTCTTTAATGATGGGTTCAATAAGCTGCCAAGCTAGTTCCACCTCGTCCCAATGGGTAAAGTAAGAAGGATCTCCTTTTATCGCATCTGCAAGTAAGTATTCGTATGCTTCTGGAATTTCCCTGTGGCTAGCTGAAAAATTGATTTTAATCGGTTCTAACTCTCCAGTTAAGGGATGTTTGCTATTCAACTTAAGGGAAACTCCGTCATCCGGGTTGATATGAATAATTAACAAATTTGGCTCAGCATCTTTCGTATTTTCGCTACTACTCAATGAGTTTTTGAACTCGACTACAATTTTGGTTTCTTTTTTATTAAGACGTTTTCCAGTACGAATAAAGAAGGGTACCCCTTGCCATAAGGGTATTTGAATAGAAAGACGAGCTGCAATAAATGTATCGGTGGTTGAAAATGGATCAACTCCGATTTCTTCTCTATATCCTTTTATGACGGAGTCTTCATATACAGCCAAGGGTGAGTATTGACCACGGACAACATCCATTTGGGTGTCTATTTGAATCGACTTCATCAAATGTATTTTTTCCTTTCTTAGTGTTTCGGCTTGGCCTCTCTCAGACATCCGTACAGCTGTCATCATGACTAATTGCAGCATATGATTTTGAACCATATCCCGAATAGCGCCTGTTTGCTCATAGTAAGCAGCTCTCGAGCCTACTCCAACTGTTTCATTTGCTGTAATTTGTACATTAGAAATCATATCTTTACTCCAAATGGATTGCAAAATAGGATTGGCGGAGATGAGTGTTTCCAGATTTTGAACCATAGGTTTACCTAGATAATGATCAATCCTGAAGATTTCCTCTTCACTAAATGCCTGCTGAACGACGTTATTAAGCTTGCGAGCAGATTGGAGGTCGTGCCCAAAAGGCTTTTCAATAATGACTCTCTTCCATCCGGTTGTTTCGCCTAACCGACTCTTTTTGATGTTTGTTGTAATGACATCAAATAATTCAGGAGCTACTGATAAGTAAAAAATTCGATTCTCTTGAATGTTTTTTTCAGATTCTACTCTTTCTACGTGAGTGAATAACGCTTGATAACTTCCTTCTTTGTAAAGATCTAAACGGATATAAGAGAGCTGTTGAACAAACGCTATTTTCTGAAGCTTATCATCTGTCGAGTGTCTTGAGAATTCATACAGTGAGTCAATAACAATCGCTTGAAACTCTTCGTTTGAGAGCGACTCTTTTCCAACGCCAACCACAGAAAAAGACGCTGGAAGCTTCTTGTCCATATAGAGATTAAAGAGCGCAGGAAATATTTTTCGCTTTGCCAAATCTCCAGTGGCTCCAAATAATATAAATGACATGGATTCCATCAAAAACGCATCCTTTATCGTAAAAACTAGTTTTAACTCGCTTGTGCTCACATAGTATAGTTCTTATGTTCAAAACGTGTAAGTACGCACTTTTTTTGCAGATAGTGTGTATTTATTCACTATGTGTGTTAGAAGGAACGACAAAAAAGCAGCTCTCCATAAGTAAGAAGAACAGCTCCAATCGATTATTTAAAATCAATCTTTTTCTAAAACATTCTCAATGTAATCTTTTCCCCACTCATACATTGCATCTAAAATGGGCAATAGGTTGTGTCCATGTTCTGTAAGCGAATATTCAACCTTAGGAGGAACAACAGGGTATACCTCACGATGCAGAATCTGATGATCTTCCAATTCGCGTAACTGGTTCACTAACATACGTTGTGTAATTCCAGGCATAAGGGCCTTTAATTCACCAAAGCGTTTTGTTCCTTGTTTACCTAAATGCCAGAGGATGAGCATTTTCCACTTTCCTCCGATCACAGATAACGTAAGCTCCTTCTCACAGTTAAACGTTCGTTCTCCTAAATTTGGCATGCTTTACACTCCTTATATTCATCCACAGTATACTTTTTTACACTATATGTGTTAAATGTGCGTACTATTAATTTGACGATGTACTTAGTATAGTTGTCTCCAGGCAGATTAGTAAATAGTGAAATTTTAGAGATACTATGAAGGCTGTCAAAAACATTTTCTAAAGGGGATCAATAAAATGAAATTGCAATTAGCGTTAGACCTTGTAAATATACCGGAAGCCATTGAGCTTGTATCAGAAGTTCAAGACTCCATCGACGTAGTTGAAATCGGAACGCCAATCATTAACAGCTGGGGACACGCTGCTGTTCGAGAAATGAAAAAGGCTTATCCACACCTTACTGTATTAGCAGACGTGAAAATCATGGATGCTGCTGGCTATGAAGTTCAACAAGCTTCAGCTGCTGGTGCTGATATTGTAACGATTCTTGGTGCAGCAGAAGACAGCTCAATCCGTGGCGCTGTTGAAGCAGCAAAAAAAGAAGGAAAAGAAATTCTAGTTGATATGATTGCCGTGAAGGATATTGAAACACGTGCAAAAGAACTAGATCAGCTTGGTGCAGATTATATCTGCGTTCACACTGGATATGATCTTCAAGCAGAAGGCAAAGATTCTTTTGAAGATCTACGTAAAATCAAAGCTGTTGTTAAAAATGCAAAAACAGCGATCGCTGGTGGTATCAAGCTAGAGACTCTTCCGGAAGTCATCAAAGCACAACCAGATCTTGTGATTGTTGGTGGCGGCATTACAACAAAAGAAGATAAAAAAACAGCTGCACAAGAAATCAAAGCACTTATCAACAAAGGGTAATGTATGAACACGACTCATTATCTTAAGACCATTATTCAAGAGCTGCAAGGGACTGTGCAGGCCATCTCGGAGACTGAGGCTGACCAGCTAGTAGAAGAAATTCTCAAAGCGAAGAAAGTCTTTGTCGTAGGGGCAGGCCGCTCCGGGTTCATGGGTAAATCCTTTGTTATGCGTATGATGCACATGGGTATTGATGCTTATGCAGTCGGAGAGACGGTGACAGCAAATCTTGAAGAAGGAGACCTATTGATCGTTGGGACAGGCTCTGGAGAAACCAAGAGCTTAGTTCCAATCGTTGAAAAAGCGAAGATCTTAGGAGGCACAATTGCCGCAGTAACGCTTTCTCCAGATTCAACGATCGGGGAGCTTGCAGATTTAACGGTAATTTTACCCGGAGCACCAAAAGACCGAGAAGAAGGCGAATATGAGACCATTCAACCAATGGGCTCACTTTTTGAACAAACCTCACTTCTTTTCTATGATGCAGTGATCCTTCGCTTTATGGAGAAACGAGAGCTGAACTCAAAGCAAATGTATGGCAAACACGCGAATCTTGAATAGAAGAAAATAAACACCTTCCAATCCCTGTATCATCCGGGGTGGAAGGTGTTTTTTATGCATTGAGTTATTTTTTCCGAAGTGAAACGACGATAGCTACAACAGCTGCTAATACAGTCATAAACCATGTGTAAAAATAAGCTAAACCAAGCCCTATGTTGGCATCTAAATAATCTTGTGTGTAGTCATCGTATAGCATATAAATAAGCGGCCCTGCAGAGATCACTAGAAAAACAAAGAACCATATCTTACCCTGTTGTGTTGCCCTATTTAACTGTATAAATAGAAATCCATAAACAATAATAAACAAGAGAATGGTCAGTAACATAATCATCTCAGTACTCATTGTACACCCCTCAAAGTTTAGCTTACTTACGATACCTTATTCCCTGTACAGAGAATTCCAAGCATAACGCTTTAACATAGTAGCAAAGAGACTGGGACATAACCCTATGAATGAAACGTGCAGCGATAGCTATCCTCGGACTATAATTAGGGTTTTATGATAAATAAAGTAGTTAGTAAATTAAAAATGTGTATATATTTGTTAATTGCTATCCGATATAATTAGTATGAAGGAGGGTTTGCTATGAAGGCGTTAATTCCTGCTGAAGAAGTCGGAGTGATCTGCGTTAAATGGTACAGTTGTATTGTGGCACAAGATTATGACGAAGCGGATGCTTTGAGATTAGAAGCGACAGAGTCTATTCAGAACATGTTTCCGGATGATAAAGTAATCGCTTATTATTCACTTATTGAGTACCGTCACAAATTGATGAAAGAAGGGGCAACAAGTCAATTAGATGAATCAAAGCTTAAAAATATCAAAAACTTAGATCCGATCCTTACGTTTTATTATTATTTTATGTCAGGTCTAGGGGGGTTCTATAAAGCTCATTATAAGGATGCTATTAGGCTCTATAATAAGGCAGAGTCATTATTAGAACATGTGGCAGATCCTTTTGAACAAGCTGAGTTTTATCAACGAATTGGTGAAGGCTATTATCGTATTTATCAATATACCTTTGCCGTATCATACATCGAGCGCGCATTAGACATCTTTAAGCAAGATGCTATTTATATAGAAAAAGAATTAGATAATCGTCATTTACTAGCAGCGATAACGTCTGAAAGAAACCAAGAGCGTGAAGCAGAAGATCAATACTTAGAACTAATAGGAGTGGCCAAAGATTACTCATCACCTCTATCCTTGATCTATCAAAGTTTTGCTTTTCACTATCTTAGGAAAAATGACCAAAATCAAGCAAAAAAGTATATAATAAAAGCGTTAGAATCAATCGAACATTCATCTACGATTAATGGGATGAAAAGTAAAGGAGAGCTTGCTTTCATTCATCTACGTATGGGTGAAATAGATCAAGGTCTTCCATTACTAGAAGAGGTTGAAGCTAAAGCGGATAAAGTAGAAGATATTGAATATCAGTTACGTTGTTTGATTAATCGTCACCTGTACATTGATTTTGATAAGTCTAGAGTTGACGAAGGAATAAGGCAGTTGGAAGAGGCAGAATTATATTTTGATGCGATTGAAGTTTGTCAGGATGTTTCAAGATTCTTTGAAGAACGAGATCATCATATTGAGGCTTTACACTACCTGAAACACGCTCTTTACTTAAAAGGATTTCAATTTACTATTGGAGGTGAGGGTACAGAATGAGAAAATTATCATGGATTCTAGCGATTGCTATTATCATTAGTGTTTCTGGTCCTATTGCAACAACCGGAGGATCTAAAGTTGTATCAACTCAAGGACAAGCTAATACTGGTAGATAACAATGCTGAACTCCATTACTGGGGTTCTTTTTTCTTTGTCTCATTCGTTTGTCATCCGGACTGTCTGAATGAACTCTCGGGGTGACATGCCAATATACTTATTAAATTGACGTGTGAAATGGTTATAGTTTTGGAAGCCAACATTAAAAGCAACCTCAGATGCCGTTAAGTTTGTATGGGTAAGAAGGTACGTTGCTTGTTTGATTCTCATTCGGTTAAGAGTAGCTACAATAGACTCACCAGTATTTTCTTTAAAAACGTGTTGTAATCGGGAAGGAGATAGACCTATGCTATTTCCTAACTCTGTGATTTGGATGTTCTCATTCATGCGTGTTGCAAGGATATAAAGTACTTCTTCAACACGGGGGTCCAGCTTGCTATTTTCCTGTTTGGAATACAATAAAATAATTTCACGTAACGAACTCAAACATAATTCGTGCCATAGATGACCTTGTTCACGAAAATCAGAGAGGATTCGTTTAAACGCATCAAAGATACGATCCCTTAACACCTGTTGTTCAAAATGGTGTGTGATTAGACCATCCTGTGGTAAAACGTTCGTATCAGCAAAGCTATTGCTAAAATGTATCCAAACAAACTCCCAATTCTTTTGTTTAGCTGTTCCGTATACATGCGGAACTCTTGGTCTTAGTAATGACAAATCACCAACCCTTAAGTTTTTAATTTGTCCCCCTGCTTCCATATATCCTTCCCCGGCTAAAGTAAAGGTCATTAACCAATCATCCATTCCTTCTAACCGTGTAGTAGAATAGCTATCATTTTCATTGAAATGACCTGCGATTATCATAAAGTTCTTGGGAGCGTTATTCATATCTAATTACCTTCTTTACATTCTTTGATGTAGTAAGTATAACTAAAAACAGCATAATTGTATGCGTTTTCAGCAGGATCGATCATTCTTTTCTAATGGATATAGAGATTACAATGGAATTAGCTTATAACAAAAAAAGGAGGAAAGATACGTATGACTAGTAAAAATATAATCCTAACGAGTGAAGATATAAAACAATTTGAAACAGAAGGATTTGTTATTGTTAAAGGCTTATTTTCTGAAGAGGACTTAGTTGAGATCGATCAAACATTTGAGGAAATCAGTAATCAGATAATACCTGGTTATTTTACGCCAGATTTAAACCCAGAAAATACGGATCCGTTAAAAAGATATCCTAGAGTGATGCACCCGCATAGATTTAACGAAACTGCCAAACGATTTATGCTTCATAAACCAGTGTTAAATGTGTTATCTGAACTATTTAATGAAGAAGCATTGGCTGCACAAAGTATGTTCTACTACAAACCACCTGGTGCACGTGGGCAAGCGCTTCATCAAGATAATTTTTATCTAAAGGTAGAACCAGGTAACTGTATTGCGGCCTGGACTGCAATGGATCAAACAGATCAGGAAAACGGCGGACTATTAGTTGTACCGAAGACAAGTAATTATGAGCTTGTATGCCCTGAATCCTCCGATTCCAAGGAGTCATTTACGACTCACTATGTAAAACCACCTAAGGATAGAAAGCCTATTCCGGCAATTATGGACAGAGGAGATGTACTTTTCTTCAACGGAAATTTGATTCACGGATCGTACCGTAATAAAACAAAAAATCGTTTCCGCCGCTCCTTTATCTGTCATTACGCTAACAGTTCAGCTACATCCATTGGATCTCCTTATCGACCGCTGTTTCGTGCGGATGGTTCAGAAGTAGATATGGACGCAAATCCAGATGGAGGACCATGTGGAATTGAATATGACTCACCGTACATCCACTAAGCGCCTTGAAGTCATCATGTCTTGGTGGGGAATGACAGGATTGCAAATGTGTGAGGAGTTAGGAACTGAAGACAAAGTCCGTCTGATAGCGGAAGCGGGTTACGATGGAATTAATGGATTTCTCCCAAAGGAAAAAGAAGCTGAGAATTGGCACCGTTTATTAGAAAAATATAACTTAACATTCAGTGTGAATGCTTATCCTAAATCAGCTCAAGAGTTGGAGATATTTTTAGAGGATGCAAAAGCATTTGGTAAAGTAGACTTTGTTAATGTGCAGGTAATGAGGCCATTCCTTACAGGAAAGAAAGCCATACACCTATTATCTGATTTAGAAAAAGTATCTCAATCTGTAGGGATTCCTGCATACATTGAGACACATCGTGGAACGATTACACAAGATTTAATCCGAACAGTAGAGTATGTTCAAAGCCTTCAGGATCCTAAGCTAACTATCGATCTCTCACATTATATTCTTGCAGGTGAAATGCTTACTATTCAAGATGAGGCTGAACAAATGATACAGACCCTACTCTCGAAAACTAAAAGTATTCACGCTAGAGTTTCAAATGGACAGCAAATTCAAGTTGCTATACCAGAACCAAGAAAGATTGATCTTCATCAGATGAACTGTCCATTATTAGATCAGTTTCAAGATTGGTGGTTAATGGGTATGCGAAACTGGATGGAGAGTGCGAGTGATAAGGAGGATATGTTTCCATTCATATGTGAACTAGGACCCCCTCCATATGCTATGACATTGTCAAATGCTAAAAAGAGCAATATTGAGACAAGTGACAGGTGGTCACAAGGTTTGTTGTTTGCAGAGATCGCTCGATCGCTATGGAAGCAAGTCTAAAAACATTCACGAATCTCTCATATATCCCATTTATCAATTTTGATAAATGGGATATATGTACGCAATTAATTCTAATCTAATAGTTTTCTTCTGCTTATGATTATGAAAATGATGGAAGCTAAGATACCAATACATGATAATATCATCAAAAAAGGATATGGAAAGAACAGATTTGAAAAAGCATACCTAAAATGATCGATGGCAGTTAACCCCTCTTCAATTCGTAGAGGTCTTCCATCTGAGCCAAGTCTCCGCTGCGTTACAATACTTCCTACGTACCATGTAAGGAAAGCAGAAAAGATAAACAACATGAATGATAGTCCTAAAGTTATAGATGCCAGATAGAATCTCATTTCAACTGTCCTCCTCCTTATCCTATTTATGCTGGTTGGGCTATATCCCATCTTGGTATATAACTGAAATGCTCGTTTATTGTGCCTGGAAGCATGTAGCCCAATAACCATCGATCTATTCAGACTTAGGTAATAGAGAAGTGGGATTTTACTATTGAGATATGAAGAAAAGACCAGCAGATAGACCTTATGCTGGTCTTGTTTATGGTAAATTAAGGTGAGTCGTTCAATATGTACTCATTCATACATAGCTATAACGTAAATAATATTATTCAATCCTAAAACCCTTTGACCAATAAACTAAACAAAGTCTAATATTCATAGTTAAATAATTAAGTTTATCTTAACGAGTTTAACACGGCACTACAAGCATAATATTAACATTCGGAAGATGTAATTCAGTAGAATTAACGTTTTGAAAACATCAAAGTTTGTAATAAAAGGAGTTGGATAATTCTATCGTCTAAAAGACAATATTCTTTAAGGAGAGGTTTTAACATGATTGTCAGAAAATTTCAAAATGAAGATCGTTTGAGTATATTAGAGTTATCCAAAAGGTTTAATAATATTGATTATTTAGCTTTTAGAGATGAACATATAATGTGTGAAAAGCAAGAGGGTCTAGCAATTCAAGCCATTACAAACAATAAGGAAAATGTATACATAGCGGAATGTAATGGAGCCATGTTAGGTTATATAGAACTTGCTATTCAAGAGGATTATTTTACAAATAGAAAGCAAGCATATGTTTCAGCAATAGCTGTTTCCGAAAAAGGTGAAGGAAAAGGAATAGGGAAAGAATTAATGAAACAAGCGGAAGAATGGGCTGCTGATCAGGGTTTGACTGAAATAATCTTAGATGTATTCCTAAATAATAAGAGGGCTGTAAGTGTGTATGAACACTTAGGATATCAAAAAGAAATAGTGAAAATGGTTAAAATATTATAAGTTTACTTTTGATAACGGATTATCCAACTGGCTAATAATGCGAGGAAGAAAAAAACGATCGTACAGTCAAAGTGATGAATTTAATGTCTAGTTTTTTACGAGGGAGGATCACATGCCATTTAATGTTGAAATCAATCTACAGTTAACTCCCGAAGAAGTGCCAGAGTTAAGAGCAAATGTTGGCTGGAGTAGAAGAGATAAAGATTATCCAACTTTATTTGAGCGCTGTAACTTTTGGGCAGGTGTGAAAGATCACAACGACAAATTGATTGCTTTTGGTTATGTTTGTGGCATGGGATTAGAGCATGGCTATATGGAAGATATCATCGTTCATCCTGATTACCAGGGACGAGGTATTGGAGTTCAATTGGTTAAAGAATTGCTAAAGGAAGCTGAGAGATTTGGCTTAGAAATCATAACGGTTTCTTTTGATGGAGACAGATCAAACTTCTATGAAAGATGCGGATTCTCGGTTGGAGCAGGAGGAGTCTGCCAACTAAGAAATGCAACACATACATAACGGTATTCTACATTGAAGTCTTAAAAGACGTAGTCAGTAACTGGAAGAGAATTAAGAGGATCGATAGAGCTTGGATGGAATAAGACAATGGAATAACAAATAGTATATCTAAAGAAAAGGGGGCGGTTCTCTCAATGGATAATCAATATGTTATGGGATGGGGAACACTTGCATTAATAAATGCAGGGTTAGCACAAGGTAAAAATAGAACAGGACTTAATTGGTTTTTGCTTTCTTTAGTTTTGGGACCTGTGGCGACATTCATTTTGTTATTTGTGGAGAAGAGAAGTAATGACTAATAAAAAATCCAAATAGACTTTACGTAGCTATCAATCTACTATATAGTAAAATCAAGATATAATATAACCTAAAAAATACCAACGATTCAAAGGTAAATTAACAATTTTATATGTTTAATGCACTAGGGGTGTTATTTAACTGAGATGAGTACAAACTCAAACCCTTTGAACCTGAACTAGTTAGAACTAGCGTAGGAAAGTGTGAGCACAAATACATATTTGAAGTGGATTCATTTACTATGTATTTACTTGTTTGCGCAACATTCCTACGGGAGTGTTGCGCATTTTTATTTTCCAATAAAATGATAGGAGTGGTTATGATGACGAGAACGGTATTAGTTACAGGCGGTAGTAGAGGATTAGGTTCAACGATTGTAAAAACATTGGCTCACCAAGGGTTTAATGTAGTCATTAATTATAATAAAAGTAAAGATGCCGCAGAAAAGCTTGTGTCTGAGATTGGTGAAGACAACGCGATTGCGATTCAAGCGGATGTAACAAAACGTAATGAAGTAGATCAATTGATAAAAGAAGCTACAGCATATTTTGGTCAAATAGATGTGGTCGTTAACAATGCATTAGTAGACTTTAAATTTGATCCAAGCAAACAGAAGTCATTTACAGAACTGACGTGGGACGATTATCAAAAGCAAGTGGATGGTACCTTGAAGGCTGCCTTTAATATCGTTCAAAGTGTCGTACCTCAATTTATTGAAAGACAAAATGGAATGATTATAAGCATAGGTACCAATCTATTTCAGAATCCTGTTGTACCCTACCATGAATATACAACAGCTAAAGCTGGGCTAATCGGTTTTATGCGTAATATCGCTTCTGAACTAGGTGTACATGGAATAAAAGCCAATGTCGTTTCAGGTGGATTATTAAAAACCACTGATGCCAGTGCTGTTACGACACCAGAGGTTTTTGATTTAATTGCTCAGTCAACGCCATTAAAGAAAGTCACTGAACCTCAAGATGTAGCCAATATGGTCGCTTATTTATCATCGGAACATGCAACGGGTATTACGGGTCAGAATTTCACGGTAGATGGCGGATTAACGATGAATTAATTGAGGTGTAAACACATGACAAAAACCAAAGAAAAACAAGTGCACATAGGGGTTTTACTATATGGTTGTGGCCATCATCAAGCATCCTGGTTAATGCCCAATTCAAGCGTTGAACGGATAGGGGACATCTCTTATTATCAATCTTTAGCTCAATTATCGGAGAAGGGTTACTTTGATGCGGTGTTCTTCGCAGATAATCATTCATTTCAAGGGAACGATTCTAGCGAAATGCCAGCATTTTGGTTTGATCCGATTGTGAATCTAACCGCTATTTCTCAAGTCACAAGTCACATAGGATTAGTATCAACCATCTCAAGTACCTTTGCTAATCCTTTTACAGCGTCACGCCAATTATTAAGCTTAGATCACTTAACAAAAGGACGCGTAGGGTGGAATCTCGTGACATCGATGAGGGATGTAGAGGCATTAAATCATAGCATGAATGAACTCCCTTCACACGATGAACGCTATGAAAAGGCAGACGAATTTGCAGCTCTTATGAATAAACTATTTCTTTCATGGGAACCTGAGGAGTTTGTACATAATCGAGAAGAGGGAACATTAATAAATCCTTCAAACATCAAGCCTTTTCATCACATTGGTGCACATTTTAATGTACAAGGTCCGTCTACTACGCCAAGAAGCCCACAAGGTAGACCTGTGTCAATGCAAGCAGGCGCATCTAAACAAGGTATTGCATTAGCCGCTAAATATGCCGATGCAGTCTATTCAGTGTCATGGAATCTAAAGCAAGCAAAAACCTTTCGCAAAAAATTAGATGAGCAGGTTAAACAAAGTCAGAACAGTCATAGACACATTAAAGTATTACCGGGATTAGTCACATATGTTGGCCGCACGTACGAGGAAGCGCTTGAAAAGAAAGCAGAATTAGATGAGCAATTACCTATTGAGACGGGGTTAAAACAATTGAGCTTTTTTACACAGCAAGACTGCTCTCATTGGGAACTGGATAAAGCAGTGCCCCCATTACCCCCAGTAGAAGAATTTACAGGTCCCGTTGGTCGTTACGAAACCATACTCGAAATGATAAATGATACACAACCAACCGTAAGAGAATTAATAGGATATCTGAGTGCAGGCGGTGGACATCACACACTGATAGGAACCCCTGAGCAAATAGTCGATCAGATGCAAGTCTGGCTCGAAACGGGTGTCGCTGATGGATTTAATTTAATGCCTCCTACATTACCAGGTAGTTTAGATGACTTCGTTGAACTTATTGTTCCTGAAATGCAGAGGAGGGGGATTTATAGGGAAGAATATGAAGGTCAGAGTTTTCGTGAGCATTTGGGGTTGGAAATAAATTAGTTATTAAAAAGATAGTAAGGTAGTAAAGGAATTACACATTTTAAAGATGAAATTATTGAAACAAAGTATCTTTTCTGGCTTATCATGATCTGATAAAAATGAATGACGAATGTGTTTGTTTTGGCAACTAAAAACTCAATACTTATATAATAATTCAAAATCCTGTATATGCAGGATTTTTTCTTTCAATATTGAAGGGTTTAAAAGACATATATCCTGAAAGGTGGCTTTTTCCGTGTATGAATTAGATTTCTACAATAAAGTCGGAAAAATAAATGGCTGGGATTTTAGTCATTTACAGGTTAGTACAGAAGGAGTTAAGTGGAATTTTTATGAAGAAGTTAAGAAGAGGAGTCTACAGTCTGATGTCCTTTTGGATCTTGGTACTGGCGGTGGGGAGAACTTACTAAGACTAGCTCCTGCATTTTTATTTTTAGTTGGAATTGATTTCTCGAGTGGAATGATTGAAAAAGCAAACAAGAATCTTGGTGAATCTGACCACTTGAATATACGCTTCTCTCAGATGAATAACGATGATTTACAATTTCCTCATCAATTCTTTGATAGAATTTCCAGCTGTCATGCCCCGTTTCATTCAATGGAAGTGGCTAAAGTGCTAAGAGATGGGGGAACCTTCATGACACAACAAGTAAGTGAAGCTGATAAGTTAAACATCAAGCTAGCTTTTGGAAGAGGTCAAGCTTATGAAGAAAAGGATGGATCGTTAAAGGAACGCTATGTTAAGGAACTAGAAGAAGCAGGATTCTCGTCTGTTCAATCCTATGAGTATGATTCAATAGAATATTATAAACGACCAGAAGACTTGCTATTCTTACTTAAACATACTCCGATCATCCCTGAATTTGCAGAAGACGATAGTGACATAGACATATTCAATCAATTTATTAAAGAGAATATGACGGAGAAAGGGATTAGAACAAATTCTAAAAGATTCTTATTGGTAGCTAATAAGTAAATAGTTATTCAAATCTTTAAAATGTAAAAGGACAGTTCTATGATAACAGAGCTAAAGAAATAGGGAGGGGCAAGAATCACATGTCTGAAACAAATCTAGAGAAATATCAAAATCCTGAAAAATATGATGAGCTGTATGAGCATTACCAAGATGATTATCTGTACATAATGGAATACGCGCGTCACATTAATCGACCTATCATCGATCTTGCTTGTGGAACAGGCAGAGTAACCATCCCACTGTCTAAAAAGGGATTAACCATGATAGGCGTAGATTTGCACGCGGGTATGTTAGATAGAGCTAAGCAAAAGGCTACTCAAGAGCAACTTGATATCCGATTTGAACAGCAGGATTGCAGCAATCTTGATTTGGGAGTTCAATCTCCGTTGATCTTCATGACGGGTAATTCATTTCAGCATTTTCTCACGAACGAAAGTCAGGATGCGTTATTTGAATCTGTGAAAAAGCACCTGGCATCTGGGGGGGGATTTATCTTTGATACAAGAAATCCTATATTGGCTGAATTATCAGCGGGGGATGTTTCAGAAGAGCGTTATCTGAATTCGAATAATCAAACGGTAATTGAAAAACATACAGAAGAGTACGATCATCATTCTCAGATTTTACATTGTACGACTGAAACAATAATTCAAGAGCGAGAACAGAGTATTCAACAATCAACCGAGTCGATTGCTCTTCGCTATACATATCCATTGGAACTCAAACGATTACTGGCAACGCATGGCTTTGAATGGATAAACATACATGGGTCCTGGAAGAAAACTGTTTTTGAAGAAAGCAGTCCTCAAATGATTGTTCATTGTAAAATTGGATAATTATTTATATAGCTTTAAAGACAAATAAGTAATTTACCCTAGTATACCTCAGCTATGTAGCGTGGATTACTTTATCAGTATTTAATTACGAGTAAATTTTATATGATTATGTTTTTCTTGTAATATACGTACAAATTCCTCGATATTTTCTGGAGCGATGATGAACGTCTTATATGGCTTATATTGTATGATATAGCTTTCTAACGAGAGGGCTGTACTTGAGACTAAGGGCATAGTGTTTCGTTCAATTGTTTCTATTTTCTCAATACTAATTGAACGACTAAAAGGTCCTTGTTTGACGACTAACGTATTCTCTGAAATCCAATAGGAAGTACCGAACCAACACCATAAAAAGTATATGCCAAATGGTATGAGCAAACCCGTTATTACAAAAATAGAGACAAGGTCAGCGTCAAAAATAAAAGGAAATGAAGCACCGAAACCAATTAAAAATAAACCTACTGGTAGCAGAATAAGACCATATAGTAAATCTTTTTTCGGTTTGAATATCATACAATAACACCCTTTTTTTATATGGTTTATCTTTATTATATAGAAAATTTTGGGTGGATGAGAGTTTATTTTAGAATAGTACGCTATTTTAGTTTTACGCATGGATTAAACTGGTTATGGGTATATGTGGAATAAGTCACTCGTAATGCTGAGAGGGGAACATAGATGATGACCAGTTGGGTACGAGTTTGGATTCAGCCAGGGGAGGTTACAAGGGAAAAGATTGAGGGAAAGAGAAATGAAACATTGTCTTTTTTACTTGTTGCCGTTTTTGGAGCCATTTTTTCATTTTTACTGATTGACCAAATAAATCGAGATTTTGATGTGTCGTTTAATCTGTGGATAGCCAGCACAATTGGACTTATAGTCTCTCCCATTTTATTTACCTTGAGCGCTTGGTTCGTAGCGGTAATTGGTAGATGGATGGGTGGAGAAGGGCTTGCCTCTGATGTCAGAATAGCTCTATTATGGGGGCAAATCCTGCCCTCAGTAGCAATTTGGGGTATACGACTTGTAGAATTTCTTATAAATGGGGAGGCTTCTGTCGTTCCTTCATCACGTGATCAATCTCTAGCTAATATGGTTGTGGCTGGATTATCGATATGGATTTGGGTTCTTTCTTTACAAGCAGTTGCCGAAGCGCATCGTTTCTCAGCCTGGAAATCATTATTAATCTACATCATATTCATTCTTTTTCTTTTCTTATTCCAAAGGTTGATGGATTTTATACAGTGGTTGATTTAAGGATTAGGAATTCTTTGAATCAACTTAATGTTTTTATTACATTGAGCTTACAGAAGAGCTAGACATGTAGGGAGCACATTTACTCGGAAGAGATATCTGTAAAAAGAAGCACTTCTCATAAACTTACAGTTGAATAAGGAAGAGTAAAAACACCAATTCTCATTAAAGAATCGGTGTTCTTTTAATTATTTTTCTTTCCGCAAAATCTTCTCCATCTTTTTTCCTTTTGCCAATTCATCGATCAACTTATCTAAATAACGAATTTCACGCATCGTTGTTTCTTCAATATCCTCTACCCGTACACCACAGACCACGCCTTTGATCAAGCTTCGAGATGGATTCATGTTCGTTGCTTCTGCAAAAAACGTCTCAAAATCGGTTTTATTTTTTATCACGACTTCTAACTCTTCCTGGCTATAGCCGGTTAACCAACGGATGATTTCATCGACTTCTTCTTTGCTGCGGCCTTTCTTCTCTGCTTTCGTAACGTAATGAGGATAGACACTTGCGAAGCTTGTTGTATAAATTCTATGTTTGTTCATGAGATACCCTCACTTATCTAATTTTTCTTTAGTGTAGCATGAAAATTAATGGACAACACCTTACGCAGTAGTGAATTAACCTGGTTTGAAGTTTTTTCAAGTAAGGTATATCCATAAAAAGGGGATGTTCTGAATGAAAAGTTTACTATATCTTATATCCTGTACTATTTTTCTTATGGCATGTGGTAATCCTGGTTATGAACCAAGATACTTTTCAGGAGAGTCTGAGCATTTTCAAGGAGAAATCGAGCTAGAATTAAAACCAACAACTGAAGCAACTTTTGAAACAGCGCATGTGGAGCTCACATATAGTGGAGAGGGAGAGTACAAGGGTTCCATAAGAATAGAAACCATTGAGGGCTATGGTATTCCAAGCACAAGTAGCGGAGCATCTCCTAATGAAGAGGGTGTCTACATGAAAGAATACGGGAATTATGGGGTAGAAGGTGCGTACGAAAATGGAGGGAACTTTGGAATAGAAATTCACTGGAGAGATGGGGGAGAGGAACATTCAGAAAGTATCTATTTTGAGGAAATGGATGATAGTTGAAAATTTCTATTTACAAACAACCAACAACAGCGTAGTATAAATAAAAATTCCATATAAAAGGCAATGAAGAGAAGAGTAGGCATATAAGCGGTCTACAGAGACCTCCGGGAGCTGAGAAGGAGGGGTTAGGGAATATGCTGAAACAAGTCTCGGAGCTGTGTATCGGATTGATGAGGTTGATCATGATGGTGCAACGGGTTCTCCCGTTATAGAGATAGAGTATCGCAGGTTATGACCATGCCGTACTTGATGAGGCTTCTTTAGTGATACAAGAAGCAAAATGGGGTGGCACCGCGACGGATACTCGCCCCCAAAACAATTTGTTTTGGGGGTGAGTTTTTTTTATTTGATTTACACATTCAAATAAAAGGGTGGCGTGTCTATGTATAGATGGAAATATCCATTATTGCTTTTAGGTGGGATTGGCGTCTCTAATATTGGTGGATGGGTGTATTTAATTGCTCTGAATCTTATTGTGATTAAAGAAACGGGTTCGGCGCTTGCTGTTTCAATGCTTTATATATTAGGACCGCTTGCAGCGATTTGTACGAATGCATGGGCTGGGAGTTTTATTGATCGAATGAATTCACGCAAGCTGATGATTGGAATAGATGTCTTCAGAGCTATATGTATTGCCTTGATTCCATTTATGCCTTCACTTGTGTATGTATATGTATTGGCCTTTATCATCAATTTGGGTTCGGCCATTTTTGAACCGACTGCAATGGTTTATATGACAAAGTTGATCCCTGAGAAGGATCGGCAACGGTTTAATGCATTGCGTGGATTTATCGATTCAGCTGGTACACTTTTAGGTCCTATGATTGCAGGTCTTTTATTCTGGATGGGCACGCCGTATACAGCGATTCATGTAAATGCGGTAGCTCTTATCCTATCTTCACTTGTTATTCTACTCTTACCAAATGTGGATTCATTAAAAAGTAACGAGATAGAAGAACGGATTACCTGGAGAATGATCAAAGATGATTTTCGTGTAGTCCTCAGGTTCAGTCGAAAGTCCACTTATGTGGTGAAGGTCTATCTTTTATTTTGTGGAACAGTTGTTTTTATGACCGCAATTGATTCAATAGAAGCTGTCTTTGCAAAGGATGTTTTATTCATGTCTGATACGAATTACGGCTTTCTATTAAGTATTTTTGGAGGGGGAATTATCCTAGGTACCATCATTAATTCTGTCTTTTCAAAACAACTGGCTTTAAATTTTCTAATGGGCTTTGGTACGGTATTTTGTGCAATAGGTTATCTCATTTATTATAGCTCAATAAATTATTATAGCGCTGCGATAGGTATGTTCATCATGGGCTTTGCCTGCATATTTGCAAATACGGGTTTTCTGACATTCTACCAAAATCAAGTGCCTGTTAAGATGATGGGCCGATTTAGCAGTATATTTGACATCATAGAATCTGCACTCATTATCGTTTTTGTCATTTTGGTGGGTGGAGCGGCAGAACTCACAGCTATTCGTCCAGTTGGATTAATAGGATCTGGAGGTTTTCTACTACTCGGAATTGTACTATACGTTGTTGTTATGAGGAGAGGGCGGAGGCGTTATTTTAGTAGTGAAAGCTCTGTATAAAGAAGTACCCGAGAAGATAGTAAGTCTTCTTGGGTCTTTCATTACACGTCGGATTTCTTCCTATAGTTACTTCTAACGATATAACACTATTGAAGGGATAAGAGGATAGGGTTAATCATTTAGATAGTTGTACGTATATGCTAATGGTGTTAGCATATAAATGAAAGCGTTATCATAAAACAAGCGAAGGGAGTTTGAACAATGAAAATATCTCGAAGAAGAGGGTGGATTGTTTGTGCCTTGATGATTTGTTTGTTGACGTTGGGATTGTACAGTGAAAATGGAGGGGCTAAGATGAATGGTCATGTGAACGAGGACGCAATAGAATTTCAAAATGCTACTGTACATGACCCATCAATTGTGAAAGAAGGGGACATGTACTATGTGATAGGTTCACATATTGATGGGGCTAAATCTAATGATCTGATTAATTGGGAGAATTACACGAATGGATACACCACTCCTGGTAACACAATGTACGGAGATCTCTCAGAGAATTTGGCGGAATCTTTTTTATGGGCTGGAGAGAATGATGCAGACAGTCGTGGTGGGTATGCCGTCTGGGCACCTGAGGTTATTTGGAATGAGCAATATGTTCATGAGGACGGAACGGAAGGTGCTTATATGATTTACTATAGTGTTTCTTCTACCTATATACGATCAGCTGTTGGTTACGCCGTTTCTAAAGATATGGAAGGGCCTTTTGAGTATGTAGATACAGTGATGTATTCAGGGTTTTATGATCATGAAGCTTATGATCATAATAGTGATGTGAATAAACATTGGGCAAATACGAATATCTCCGACTTAATAGACGAAGGAGTATTTGAGGAACCTAATCCTGAATGGTTCACGGATGATGGTCGCTACAACTATCGTCTTTTCACTAATTCTATTGATGCTAATTTATTCTTTGATGAATCCGGAGATCTTTGGATGACATACGGTTCTTGGGCGGGAGGAATATTTGTTTTAGAAGTAGATCCTACAACTGGTAAGCCAATATATCCTGGTGAGGACGGAGTAACAGAGGATGGAAGAATGATCGATCGGTATTTTGGAACGAAGATTGCTGGAGGGTTTGGACATTCCATTGAAGGTCCCTACGTTTATTATGATGAAGAGGAAGAATATTATTACCTTTTCACAACTTATGGAGGATTAAGTTCGACAGGTGGGTATCAGATGAGAACATTCCGATCAACATCACCTGCGGGTCCATACGAAGACGGATCGGGTCAAGCCGCTGTTTTTCCTGATTCATTAGATGATGGAACAGTACGAAACAAAGTAGATAGTCGCGATCACGAAGGAATTGGAAATAAGTTAATGGGTAATTTTCTTATGGAAGACGGTAATCCAAGTTCGGGCTATGCGTCTCCAGGGCACAACTCAGTGTATGTAGATCCGGACTCTGGTAAGAGATTTGTAGTGTTTCACACACGTTTCCCTGATAGTGGAGAAATGCACGAGCTGCGTATTCATCAACTGTTTATGAATCAAGAAGGTTGGCCAGTGGCTGCGCCTTACCGACACGCTGGAGATGTTGGAGAAAGGGTAGAACGTCAGGACGTTATTGGAGAGTATGAAGTAATTGATCATGGAACAGACATAACTGCTGAAATTAAAAAGCCAAAGAATATCACGTTGGAGAAAAATAATAAAGTCACAGGTGATATGAGTGGAAAATGGAAACGAATGGGGCACAATCGAGCAGAATTAGAAATAGAAGGACAGACATACGAAGGTGTTTTTCTAAATCAATATAACCCGAACGAAGGCAAATACGTTATTACATTTACGTTAATGTCATCAGATGGAGAAGCATTATGGGGGACGTATAAATAAAATGTGAGCAAATCGCGAGAGGTAGACTCTCGCGATTTTTGATGAAAAAAGTCGAAATTATTTGAGTCATTTAACTAAATAAATGGTTGCTAATCATTTAAACTGTCGTTATAATTTGATTAAGTTATACGTACAAATGACATATTTGAATATATTTATATAAATACGTGCGTATAAAAAAGAAAGTCGTTTAATAGAATAGAAAAGGTGCTTTTTTTATTTGTTTTATATGAAAGCGTTATCATATTTGAAATAGGGGGAGTAAAGATGAAGAAGTTAAAAGGGTTATCTGTTCTTCTAGGTCTGTCAGTTATGTTAGTGGCTTGTGGCAACGATGAGTATACGATTGAATTTTGGACACCGTTAACCGGGGATGATGGAGTAAATATGGACGAGTTAGTGAAACAGTATAATGACTCGGATCCAGAATATGAAGTAAATCATGTCATAACGTCTGACATGTATACAAAAATGTATACCGTCCTAAACTCAGGCAGAGGAATTCCTGATCTATCTATTATTCACGCAGATCGGGTACCAAACTTTGTTGATCAAGACTTGCTTGAGCCTATGACTGAAATTATGGCTCTACAGTCGGAGCTAAAAGAAGAGAATTATTTAACAGAAGCATGGACATCAGGTGACGTTGATGGAACGCAATATACGATCCCGTTAGATATCCACGGTAGCGCTATGTACTACAACGAGGATTTACTTGCGAAATATGGTGTTGAAGACTTCTTAGATGATGACGTTGTTACGTTTGAAGAAATGCTGTCATTGCAGGGTCAATTGGATGAGGGAGATTACGTACTAAATGACTCTTTATTAAGCTGGGTTATCTTAGCTCAAATTCAGAATCTTGAAGGAGAAATTGAAGATGAAGCTGGTAATCCTACCGTTAATACTCCTGAAATGAAGCAATCTTTTGAAGCAATTAAGGAGTTATCTGAGGCGGGCATAATGACTCCATACGGGGAAGACGGATATTTAATGTTTCAATCTGGAAATGTTCTATTTTCTACTGATGGAACATGGAGCTCTATAGGACATTCACAGGTCGAAAATTTGAACTACGGAGTGACAAATGTATATGCATTTGAACCAGCAACCTTTCATAACCGCGCCTCTTCTCATCTGTTCGCACTACTAGCTACAGATGAAAGAACTGAGGAGAAAGAAGAAGGCATTGCGGCATTTTTAGAATTTATGAGAGAGCATTCGATTGAATGGGCTGAAGCTGGTCAAATTGTTGCAAGTGTTGATGTGGTAGAAAGCCCTGAGTACACAGAGTATCCGCAATCGTTTTTCACCTCTACAGAAGAGCAAACAGATTCACTACACATTTATACGTATCGCCACTACCCATATGTAGCGGAGGCTCTAGATATGTACTCTGCAGATATTGTGCATGGAGAGATTGATATTGATGAGGGCTTAGCTGAGATGCAACGATTTGTAGAAGATAAAATTCAAGAAGGTGCTCTAGATCTAGAAAATGTGGTAGAGGAAGACACAGAATAATAGAAAATGAGCAGTGTGCGTAGTCGCGCATTGCTCTATATAAAGGAGTGTCAAAATCGGGAATGAAAAAAATTAACTATAGTCCTATATTCTTTGTTGGCCCTCATATTTTGTTGTTTCTAGTTTTTATCTTACTGCCAACCATTTTTGGAATCTACGCATCTTTTACTAAGTGGAATCTGGTTGGAGATCCAGTTTGGGTCGGGTTAGATAATTATCGTACGATTTTATTTAATGAAGATTCAACTTTTTACCATCAATTTTACAATGGTATGAAAAATACATTTCTATTTGTGCTTATATCCGTGCCACTTATGATTATCATTCCGCTGTTAATTGCAGTTGCATTAGAGCATAAGGAAGTTAAATTCAAGAACTTGTTTCAAACGTTGCTCTATATCCCTGGTCTCATCTCAATTTCTGCTGCGTCTCTTATCTGGTCACTTATCTTTAATAAGCAGCTTGGGGTCGTTAATAATTTATTTGGATCAGAGGCAGTATGGGCGTCTACTCAACCCTATGCATGGATTACGATCATTGCGATTACGATATGGGCAGGAATTGGTGGAAATATGATTATCTATCGTGCTTCCATAAATGGGGTTTCACCAGATTTATATGAGTCTGCAGAAATCGATGGGGCCGGTTCTTTTAGGAAATTTATTAATATAACCTTGCCCTCGATTCGCTTTCCATTAATTTTCACACTTGTTATGACTACCGCTGGTTCCTTTAATGTGTTTGCTCAGCCTCTTATGATGACGAGTGGCGGTCCTCAACAAAGTACAACGGTTCTCATGATGTATATTCGTGATTTAGCCTTCAGTCATGGTCAATCCATAGCAGGCGTAGCTTCAGCTATGGCCGTCATGTTAGGTTTGGTCATTCTAGTAATCTCAGCTATTCAATATTACTTAATGAATCGTAATGCTGTATAGATGACAAAATGCAAAGGAGGATCATGATGTCAAATACAACCTTAGCTAAATCAAAACCGTTGAAAGTAAAAAAGAACAGGCGATTTAATCCTTCCATGTACTTAGCTTATACGTTTTTAATTATTGTCAGCGGAGTCTGGTTAATTCCAGTCATATTTGGAATTACAACATCGTTTCGTTCACAAACAGAAGTCGTCAACGAGGGGTTTCGTTTATTACCTGTCAATTGGATCGTCGATAACTATGTAGCGATTTTAGAGAACACTTCTAGTGCGCCTATTTTGCAATGGATTTGGAACTCTATTTTTATCTCAACCACACACACTTTACTCGTCATTGTTGTCATTTCGATTACTGGATATGGGTACACACGTATGAAGTTTAAGGGAAGAGATGCTTTGTTTTTTACGTTATTAGCAATCTCATTTTTTCCAAATGTCGTAAACTTAATTCCTTCTTATAAAATTATTGATACCTTAGGCTGGGTTAATACTCCATGGGCAATGATTGTTCCTGGCTTAGCAGGTATGGGGAATATATTTTTAGTCAGACAGTTTATGAAAGGGATCCCAAAAGAGCTTGATGAATCTGCAAGAGTGGATGGAGCGAGTGACTTTGTCATTTTCTTTCGGATTATCCTGCCGCTAATTAAGCCAGTATTAATTGTATGTGGACTGTTCTCTTTTGTTGGGTCTTGGAATGATTTTCTATGGCCAGTTATTGTGTATACGGACGTACAAAAAATGCCAGTGACAGCGGGATTACTTCTGTTACAGGATGTATATGGTAATTATCGAATGATTGGTCAACTAATGGGGTCTGCGATCCTAGCCATCATTCCAACATTGTTACTATTCTTATTCGCCCAGAAGTACTTTGTTCAAGCGATTAAATTAAATGCAGGTATAAAAGGATAAGGACAAATTTCTAACAAAGGACGGATTCATGATGGTGACGATCAAAAGAGGGATTGAACGAAAGTTACTCATCGTTGGTTCAATGTGGAACGCGTGTACAGCGTTGCTTACCATATTTAGTTACTATAGTTGGTTTGATCAAGAAGGAGCTGCAAGGTTAGAGAGCCAAGAATTAAATACAATGATCGCAGGCTCTCAAATGGTGAACAATATACTTCAAGTTATTATGTTGTTTGGTATTTTCATGTTAATAGGAGCATTAATAAATTTTGTGGTGGCCGTAAAATTGAAAGATCATGAAATTCAAAAAGGCGTTGTTATTTGGATGGTTGTGTGGGGTCTAATATTAATTGTTTCAATGGATATCATCGGATTTTTGATTGTATTATTCGCATTAGTCATTTATTTAGCAAAAAATAAAGCTATTAAACTATCAAAAGAAGAGATGGCACATGAATAAGAGAAGGAGTGGGGAAATGAATAATATTATGCCTTATCAAAATCCTGTAGTTGAGCAAAGAGCAGATCCATGGGTGTACAAACACTCGGATGGTTATTATTATATGACAGCCTCCGTACCCGAGTATGATCGAATTGAATTAAGAAGATCTGAAACGATAAATGGGTTAGGAGTAGCGGAACCTCAAGTAGTCTGGAGGAAGTATGCGACTGGACCTTTGAGCGCGAATATATGGGCACCAGAAATTCATTTTATCGATCAAAAGTGGTACATCAATTTCGCCGCGGCAAGAACAACTGATACCAAAGAGGGACTATTTGATCACCGGATGTTTGTGCTTGAAAACGAAACAGCGAATCCGCTAGAGGGTGAATGGATAGAGAAAGGGCAGATCAAAACCAAATGGGAGTCATTTGCATTAGATGCAACCTATTTTGAGCACAAAGGTATTTCATACTTAGTTTGGCCACAGAAGGATCCAGATATCGTTGGCAATTCTAATCTTTATATTGCGGAACTGGAGAATCCTTGGACGCTTAAAGGGGAGCAGGTCATGATTGCGACGCCTGAATATGACTGGGAAAAGATCGGATTCTTAGTTAATGAAGGACCTGCTGTTATAAAGCGAAATGGTAAGATTTTTATCTCCTTTTCAGCTAGTGCTACAAATCATCATTATTGTATGGGGATTTTATCAGCAGATGAGAATAGTCCATTATTGGACGCGTCATCCTGGCACAAAAAAGCAGAACCTCTCATGACAACAAACGAACAAACTGGTCAGTACGGTCCAGGTCATAATAGTTTTACTGTTTCAGAAGATGGGGAACAGGATGTTTTAATCTATCATGCAAGAAATTATAAAGAAATAACAGGTGACCCACTATACGATCCGAACAGGCACACAAGGGCCCAAGTATTCACATGGGATCAAGATGGATTTCCGGTATTTGGTGAACCGGTACCAGATAAAGAATAACGCAATCTTTGAAAGCGTTCTATTAAACACAAAGAGGGAGAGATTCACGATGAGTCAAAAAGTTGTTATCAATACAGATATTAAAAAAGGAACAATTAATAAAAATATATATGGGCATTTTGCAGAACATTTAGGTCGTTGCATCTATGAAGGATTCTGGGTTGGAGAGGATTCTAGTATGGATCACACAAACGGAATTCGTAATGATGTAGTGGCAGCTTTGAAAAATTTGAACATTCCTGTCTTACGTTGGCCGGGCGGTTGTTTTGCTGATGAGTATCATTGGAAGGATGGTGTAGGTCCTAGAGAAAACCGCAAACGAATGGTCAATACTCATTGGGGTGGTGTGGTTGAAAACAATCATTTTGGTACCCACGAATTTATGATGTTGTGTGAAATGCTTGAAACGGAACCATACATTTGTGGTAATGTGGGGAGCGGAACGGTGCAAGAGATGTCGGAATGGATAGAGTACATGACGTTTGATGGTGAGTCCCCAATGGCTAATTGGAGACAAGAGAATGGACGAGAGAAATCATGGGACCTCAAATATTTTGGCGTAGGAAATGAAAATTGGGGATGTGGTGGAAACATGCGTCCCGAATTCTATGCAGATTTATATCGTCAGTATCAAACCTATGTGCGTAATTATGGTGAAAATAAACTATACAAAATTGCTGGCGGAGCAAATGTAGACGATTTTAATTGGACAGAAACCTTAATGAGAGAAGCCAGTTGGCTAATGGATGGACTAAGTCTCCATTACTACACGATTCCTGGTGACTTTTTCAAAGGAAAAGGTTCGGCCTTAGATACAAGTGAAAAAGAATGGTATATCACTATGCAAAAAGCGCTGCATATGGATGAATTGATTACGAAGCATTCTACGATCATGGACAAATATGACCCAGAGAAAAGAGTAGGGTTAATTATAGATGAATGGGGAACATGGTTTGATGTTGAACCCGGAACAAATCCAGGTTTCCTCTATCAACAGAATACCATTCGTGACTCACTTGTAGCTGGTTTACACTTTCACATTTTCCACAAACATAGTGAACGTGTGCAAATGGCTAACATTGCTCAAACAGTGAATGTTCTTCAAGCGATGATTCTAACAGAAGGCGAAAAGATGATTCTCACTCCAACCTATCATGTTTTTGAAATGTTTAAAGTTCATCAAGATGCTGTGAAGGTAGATATAGATGTTTCAAGCCATTCATATGAATTAAATGGAGAAGAGATTCCAGCGGTTAGCGTCTCTGCCTCTACAAAAAATAATCAAATTCATATTAGCTTTTGCCATTTAGATGACAAGCAATCGACGTCGATAAAAATGGATGTAAGAGGGTTAGGGAAAGAATTAGGTGAAGTAACGGGAAGAATTCTAACAGCAGATCATAAAAATGCACATAATACATTCGAAAATCCAGAACATGTAACACCTGTTGCTTATGATGATTTTACAGTGAACGACCATCAGATAGAATTACGTTTACCACCTATGTCTGTTGGCGTTTTAACAATTGGATAAGCGAAAAGATGAAACAGATCTTTAAGTAACAAGATATTTCCAATGAACACCCCTTTGGATAAAATTGTCTGAAGGGGTGTTTCATATGTATCGGTCTCAATCTTACGTCCTCATATTTACCCTCACTTATTTCAAAGTTTTATTGATCTTAATTTAATAGTATACGGGAGTCAAGATTGTATTATGATCGTGAATCTTTTTTGATGCAGAGAAAAAGATTAAACAGTAATCTGCTTATAAAATAACTAAATAAACTTAGTTTAATGGATAGACAAAGTTAAACATGGCTGTTACAATCTAAAATGAAAGCGCTATCATTAAATATTGAATTTATATTTAAAAGTGTGAAGTCCAAACATGATGAGAAGAAGCTTGAATGTACTGATGGGAAGACTAATTTTTTTTTGCTAAATAATGATAGCGCTTTCATTTTGTCGTTTCACTGCCTAGGAAAGTAGTCAGTCCATTTGATTTAGACAAGTCTAAATAGAAATTGGGAGGTAGGGCATGAAAAAGATAGTTGCGCCATTTTTGCTGTTCATGTTATTGATTATCACAGCCTGTCAGAGCACAGAAGAACAAGAGGAAATAACAGTCTGGAGCTTTACTGATGAAGGAGAGTACGCGGTAGAAGCCTTTCAAGAAAAGTATCCGGATGTGAAGGTGAATTTTGAGTTTATACCAGATAGCCAATATGAAACAAAGCTTCGTTCTGCTTTGGCAACGGGAATTCGGGCACCAGATGTGTTTGCTTTAGAGGCAGCGTATTTGCGTAAATTTATTGATCATCCTTCTTTGGAATCATTAAGTGATGCTCCATACAATGCTGAGGAGTTAGTTGGTGAACATTATGAATACATTCAGGAGTTGGAGAGGGATTCAGAAGGGGTTTTACGCGCCGTTGCCTATCAAGGAACAACGGGTGGTTTTTATTTTCGGAGAGATCTAGCGGAGGAATTTTTGGGAACGAGTGACCCCAAAGAAGTTAGTGCCATGATAGAGACGTGGGACGATATCTTTAATCTAGGCGAGAGAATACACGAGGAGAGCGAAGGTACAATTAGTATCTTGCCTAACTCAGCTTCAATTGGTGATGTTCAAGATGCTCGTGTGGAACAGCCTTGGGTTGTTGACAACGAGTTGGTAATAGATCAAGCCAAAATAGATGCGCTTGATTTAGTTGATCAAGCCATTGAAACCAATTCGTTAGCGATGCTCGACAGTTGGTCTCCTGGCTGGGTAGCATCCATGCAACAGGGTTCCGTTCTTTTTTATCCAGCTCCATCATGGTTTTTAAATCATGTATTGCAATCCAATGCACCTGATACAAGTGGTCAATGGGGATTAGCAAGTGGGCCAGCTGCGTTTAGTGGGGGTGGGACCTTCTATTCCATCTATTCTGAAGGAGAAAATAAAGAGCTCGCTTGGGAATTCGTGAAACACTATGGCTTTGATGAAGAGTTTTTGCAGAATCTAGCGATAGATGAGTCGTACTATACAAGTCACCGCGGGGCAAATGAAGGTGTTGCTGACGAGATTTCAAGTGACTTTTTAGCAGGACAGAATTACTTTGAATTTTTTAACGAAGAATCCGAAAAAGTAGATTCGGTTGTCCGGACTGCATTTGATGGAGATATTGGAGAAATATATGGTGATTTATTAGGGTCGTATGCGAGAGGGAATTTTGATTCGAAAGAGGCTTTTTGGGAACGTTTTAAGCGGGATGTTCAAACTTATTATCCAGAATTAACAATAAATGATGGAATATAAGGAGGAATTCTATGTTCGCGAACCGTATTAACAAAGGCAATTACGGCTACTTCTTTATTGCACCATTTTTTATTGTTTTTATCTTGTTTGGTTTGTATCCCATTCTTTATTCATTTTACCTGAGTCTGACGAATTGGGATGGGCTTAATCCACCGGAGTTTATCGGTCTAGCTAATTACTCCCGTGCTTTTCTGGATCCTTTGTTTCTTCAATCGTTGTTTAATACCTTTTTCATATGGATCGTCTCTGTTATTCCGCAGCTAACAATTAGCTTGATTCTTGCTGTGGTTTTGACTAATCGTTTTCTTCGTGGCAAAGATTTTTTTAGAGCGGTTTATTTTTTCCCGAACATTGTTACAGCGGCCTCTCTTGGACTATTAATTAGCTTAATGTTCGATTGGCAGACAGGTAGCGTTAATCAATTACTGATGTCAGTGGGTTTGATAGATAGTGCAGTTGATTGGAAGAATAATCCTCTTTTTATGCAGATACTCGTTTCTTCGATTCTGTTTTTTCAATACTTTGGTTACTCTATGTTAATCTACATTGCTGGCTTACAAGGAATTTCACCAGATTATGCAGAGGCTGCGAGAGTAGACGGGGCCTCAAAAACACAGATCTTCTTGAAAATTACGGTTCCATTATTACGACCGATTATCATCTTTCAGGTCATTACCTCACTTATTGGTGGTGTGCAAATTTTTGACCAACCTTATATGTTAACAGAGGGTTCTGGATCACCTGATCACGCCACGCTTACAAGTGTTATGTATCTATACCGGACAGCTTTTGAACAGGGTCGATTTGGTTACGGGGCAACCATTGCTTTTTGTTTATTTCTTATCATCGTAACGTTATCTGTGATATCTTACTTGATTGCCAGAGATCGCAGCAGTGGAAAAATCTCGAAGGAGGAGAGATGATATGGAACCAAATAAAGCTACAACCTCACTCAACCAAAACACTGAAGAAGAATTGTTGCGTAAACAAAAGATAACAAACTTCATTTTATATACATTTTTGATAATGCTCGCTGCAGTCTGCTTGTTTCCGTTTTATTTAATGATTATGTACTCCACGCACTCCAATGCCGACATCGCCTCAAGCTTTTTGTATCTACCAGGAACTCATTTGTTAGAGAATTTGTCGAGAATGACTGAGAATGTAAATATATTCAGAGGTTTTATGAACAGCTTTATCATTGCGGGTGGCTCCACCGCGTTAACCATCTATTTTGGAGGCATGACAGCATACGGATTCTCAAAGTTTAAGTTTAAGTACAATACGCCGTTGTTTCTATTTATGTTAGCGACGATGATGATACCAGCCCAGCTTTCCTTGATTGGTAGTTATCGTTGGTTAGGAATGATTGGTTTACTTGATTCTCATGCTGCGATCATATTGCCAGCCGCAGCAAATACCTTTGCTGTCTTCTTTATTAAACAATTTATTGACGGAAGTATACCGAATGAAATACTAGAGTCGGCACGAATTGACGGTGCTGGGGAGTTAAGAATCTTCCACAGAATTATCTTGCCTATGATCGTACCAGCTCTTGCAGCGATAGGGATCTTCACTTTCATTGGATCCTGGAATAACTTTATTAGTCCGCTTGTATTGTTGTTCTCAGAAGAGAAGTATCCATTGCCTGTATTAGTAGCTATGATCCAAGGTTATTACACGACTGATTATGGATTGATGTATTTGGGAGTTGCTCTTTCTGTTGTGCCTATTATTATTGTTTTCTCGATTCTCTCGAAACGAATCATGGGAAGTGTTGCGATAGGCGCAGTTAAAGGGTAGAAGGTAGGCGAGGAGATTAAGCAAGAGCCATCTCTACTTTACCAAGCCGCAGACTCTATTAAATGGGTTCAAAAGATATAAGGATTAAAATGGACATTTTTATCGGACATATTGGAATTTGAGGGTGCATTAAGAGGGATCCCTGCTATATCAAGATGGATAAGAATTTAGTAAGAAGTAGGAGGTGTTAGTAAGAGAGATCTATGTAATACCAAGCTGAATCAAGGTTCATCAAGAAGAAGAGGTCGTTAGTAAGAGGGGTGAGTATGTTATCAAGATAGATAGAGATTTACAAAGAGCTGAGAAACTTGGCAAGAAGTACGTCTCGTTCATCAAGAGCCATCTCTACTTTACCAAGAGACCGACGCTATAAAATGGGTTCAAAGGGCATAAGGAATAAAATGGACATTTTTATCGGACATATTGGAATTTGAGGGGATATTAAGAGGGATTCCTGCTATACCAAGATGGATAGTAATTTAGCAAGAAATAGAAGGCTGCGCCAAGAAAGAGAGATGTTCTATCAAGTTAGATAAAGTTTTACAAAGAGCTGAGTGACCTGACCAAGAAATACGACTAGTTCATCAGGAACCTGCGCCACTTCACTAAGCCGCCAACGCTAAAAAAAGCCAAGATCGACAACTTAGTTGTCGATCTTGGCTTTTGATGTTTTAAACCTCGTCCTTCCAGACTCCTTGTTCAAATTCCTTCATCTGATCTTCTGTGCTTTGTGGAAATGCGGTACGGAATGGGTGGTGATCGGCTGGGATTACTTCAACCATTTTAGCGATCATATCCTCTGGATCATGTTGTTGATCTAGGATTTCTTCTTGTTTAGCGATTGATTTTTCTGGGGTGAAATTTTTATCGGCATTGTACCATTTCCACTTTTCTTCAAACATACGATCGTTAAATCCGGTTTCAAAAGGACCTGGATTAATAGTTGCCACTTGAACATTAAATTCCTTTAACTCTGCTCGCATGGTTTGAGCAATGGCTTCTATCGCGTGTTTAGTGGAGCTATAGGCACCTAGGTAAGGCATTGCGACTACTCCGACTATGGAGCTTAAGAAGACAATTTTTCCAGATTTCTTCTGAACGAACTTTTTCGCGGCAAGCTGTGCGGTTTCTAGTGTGCTGAATACATTGGTTTCATAAATTTCTCGAACTCGATCTACCGGAATTTCTGAGATTGGTCCACCTTCTCCAATGGCTGCATTGGCTACAAATACATCAAACTCAAACTCATCAATTAATGACTGATCTTTTTTGTTTGTGATATCTAATTTTATGACGTTCAGCTCTACTCCAGCTTCTTTAGCCGATTGGCGCAGGCTTGTTATTTGAGAAAGTATTTCTACAGCTGCAATGACATGATGACCTTCTTTGGCAAGTCCAATTGCGGTTCCTTTACCTAATCCAGTACCGGCACCTGTAATGAAAATTGTTTTTGACATGATTAGCCTCCTACATTTGCTGTGTGTAATAGGCTATTCCCATTCTATTTTGTTAGTAAACAGGAGTTTCTGAGAAGGTACGAAGGGGATTCAATTATTATTTTACTCATCAAAACGTATTGACCTCTACAAAGAAAGCGCTTACACTTTTATGAGTAGCTTGTCTTTCCTTTTGAAAGTGGTAAAAAAATATGACGTAGGAGTTGAATCAATGAAAGCTGTGTCGAAAACGGTTCTTTCGTTTCTGGTCTTTGTCTTGTTTTTTAGTCATGTGCAGGTGAGTCATGGTGAGACTGTTGATCCCTCAGAATTAGTCTGGGAGTCGATCACATTTGGTCAATCAACTGATCTTGATTTTGCGGCGAATACGCTGCCAGAGAAGGTTGGTGTGAATTATGCAGACCCTGAGAATCCGGGAACGATCGAAGGGGATATTTTTATGGAAAGCCGTGGCGGGAAGTTAGCGCCTGGGCATGATGGTCTTACATTTTATTATACAACCTTAGATCCAACGACAGATAATTTTGTTCTTGAAGCAGACCTTACCTTTCATCAGTTAGGACCTGAGACTGGAGCAACGCCAAGTGGGCAAGAAGGTGCGGGTATTATGGTTCGGGATGTAAATGGTAGTGAACGTCAAGATCCTATGGTTCCAGGTTTTGAAGAAGTACCTGCTGCTTCCAACTTAGCAGCGGTCGGCTTAATGCGAGGAGGTATTAGTGCACTTGCAAGAAAAGGAGTCGTTCAGCCTTGGGGGAATCCAGGTAGTACGTGGATAAATAACGTCATTCCAGGTGTTCCGAATTTGCCGATGGATACTCCGATACGTTTGAAGCTTGAACGTACAGATACTGATTTTGTTATGACTGCAACGTTTACGCATGTGGAGGGTTCACCTACGTTTGAAAGACGAATAGATGGAGCCGATTTGGTTCAAGAGATGGACCCGGAGGCTATGCAAGTAGGGTTTTACGCTTCTAGAAACGTGGAGATGACTGTTAGTAACGCAAGCATCTCATTAAGTGAAGCCAATACCGTGCCATCTCCCGAAGAACCAGTAGAAGAGCCAGATGTTGCATTTCATGTTGTTTCAGCAGCTGAGACGGGATCAGATTCATATGAGTTAAGAGCATTGGCGAATTATGATGGGAACGTTTCAGTATGGAAAGATGGAGAAGAAGTAGTGACCGAGGAAGAGGTCACAGCAAACGGCGTATTCTCCTATGAGTCAAAACTCAATCAGGATAAGACTTCATTTGAATTAGAATATACACCAAATGGAGCTCCATCAGATCAATTAATAAAACAGAATCTAACAGTAACTAAGAAGATATTTAAAGGTGGAGAAGGTCTATTTGTTTCACCAAAGGGGACAAAGGATGCAAGTGGAAAAAAGAATGATCCACTAGATTTGGAGACAGCTATAAAATATGTGAACCCTGGTGAGTCGATCTTCTTACGAGAGGGAACATACACTAAAGCTATTAATATCAGCAAACCTTATAGCGGGAAAGAAGGAAAGCTGAAATCTCTCGTTCCTTACAAGGGAGAAAATGTGGTGTTTGATGGAAATAATCAGGCTGGAAACTTAATTAGTTTAAATGCAGATTATTGGCATATCGGCGGATTTGAACTGACAAAATCAACGGGTAACGGAATGAGAGTGAATGGTAGCCATAACCTGATTGAGTTGATGACCTTTAGCTACAATCAGAGTACAGGCTTTCAAATTACGGGGAGTGGCACGGACCCAGAACAATGGCCGAGGCATAACTATATTTTAAATAGCGTGGCTCATGATAATCGTGATCCTTCAGACATTAATGCAGATGGCTTTGCAGCTAAGCTTGGAGTCGGGGAAGGAAACGTCTTTCAAGGGAATATCGCGCACAATAACATTGATGACGGTTGGGATCTATACAACCGTACCAATGAAGGGGCCAATATGCCGATCACAATGGACGGGAATATTTCTTATTCAAACGGAAAACTGAGTGATGGCTACAATGAAGAAGGAACGTCTGGCAGTGGGTTTAAGGTTGGTGGTGAAGGACTTCCAGTTGCTCACATCCTAAAAAACAATCTAGCCTTTGATAATAATATGGATGGATTCACTGACAATTTTAATCCAGGGAAAATCATGATGAAGAACAATACATCCTTTGATAACAAGCGGTATAACTATATTTTTAGGATCAATCCATACTTTGAGCCTGAGGATCAGGGTGTATTTACAAATAATTTATCCTTCCATACCGATCCAGAGAATGCCCCTGCTGATTTTGTTTCTGGTGCAGTGGACAAAACCAATTTCTTTTTTGACGGTATGCAAACCGTTAATAGTGAAGGAGTTGTCATTGATGAGTCGGATTTCATAAGCCTAGCGGTACCAGAAGCTTATGAAAGAGATAAGAATGGTAACTTGATTTGGACAGACTTTCTACGGTTGTCTGAGAATAGTTCATTAATTAATGCAGGTGAAGGGGGAAGCTATGTTGGAGCATTACCACCAACAAAAATAGCCAAAAACCCTACACCACCTAAGCGTCCAGTCACTCCGCCTGGACCACCAGTTACACCACCGGGGCATAAGGATAAAGGAAAATAAGAGAGAGCAGTGACCCTTGTTCGTGGGGCACTGCTTTTTTATTTTATAGATTTATTTGATTAATGTTGCGTATTCTTTGCATATCTCTAATTGGAGGTAGACCGAATAGTCGTGCGTACTCACGACTGAATTGAGAAGGACTTTCGTATCCTACTTGGAAGCTTGCGTTAGCGGCATCGATTGTTTGAGAAAGCATAAGTCGTCGTGCCTCTTGTAACCTTAGTTGCTTCTGATATTGAAGGGGAGTTGATCCAGTGACTTGCTTAAAATGATGGTGAAGAGAGGACTCACTCATGTTAGCAATTGAAGCTAATCTTTTTATACCTATGGGGCGTGTAAAGTCCTGCTTAATTTGTTTAATAACATTCACTACACGCTCAGCATGACTGCCAATCATAGCGACCTGTTTCACAGAACGACCCTGATCGCCTTGAAGAATACGGTATAAAATTTCTCGAATCACAGAAGGAGCGAGAACAGAAATATCTTCTGGAGTATCTAATAAATGAACAAGTCTTAAAACAGCATCTAACAAAGAAGAATGTATATTGCTGACAAATAACCCTCTATGTGAATCTGTTTCCTTGATTTTAAGCTGTTCTGATTCCTTGAGTATGTCGAAGATCTGTTTTGATTCAAAATCTAATCTGAGACACAAGTAGGGAAGCTCATCTGATGCCTCAATGATTTCACCTGATAAGGGTAAGTCTACTGATACAACGAGATACTTTGAAGGATCATATTGATAGATTTCCTCCGCCATAATCACGACTTTTGTCCCTTGGGCGACAATGCATAACGCGGGTTTATGAATTTGATATAAGGGTTCCAGCTTATGAGAAACACGAATGAAGTGTAGGCAAGGTATATCAGTGCTGAAAATACCGTCTTTATCACAGAATTGCTGAATGAATTGAGCTAATTCTTTTTGCTTTTCCATGAATGAGTTGCGTACATTTTCTCCTTTCACGATCTCATCTCCTTTTTGGTACATTTTATGGTTTTTCAGAGGATTAGGCAATGATTGTCTGTTATTCGGCTACCTTATAAACATTTTATTCTGCCATAGTAAATGACAAAGGGGGTGAATACATGCCGAATCAGTTTAGTGATGAAGGGCACTCGTATATTGGTATGTGGGTTACACGTGATGGATATATTCGACATGAACTTCTACCTAATGGACGTTATGATGAGGCACGCGGAAATAAGCTTAGTGCTTATCAAGGTACGTATACGATCACAGAGAACCATATTGATTATGTAGACGATACAGGTTTTACAGCGGATGGGGATTTTCGAAATGATGTCCTCTATCACGCAGGAATGATTCTTTATCGTGAAATTAAATAAGAAAAATATGAGGAGGTTATTATGTCTATTCTTGAGGGGAAAGTTATTGCAATTACTGGAGCAAGCAGTGGAATTGGAGAAGCAACGGCACGGCTACTTGCCAATAATGGAGCGCAAGTTGTTTTAGGGGCAAGAAGAACCGAAAACTTAAAGTCCATTACATCATCGATCCGTTCAAAAGGGGGAAATGCAGAATATCAAGTGCTTGATGTTACTAAAGCAGATCAAATGAATGATTTCATAAACTATACAAAAGAAACATTTGGAAAAGTAGATGTGATTATAAATAACGCAGGAGTGATGCCACTATCAAAACTGGAAGCGCTCAAAGTGGATGAATGGAATCTTATGATAGACGTCAATATTCGTGGTGTTCTTCACGGTATTGCAGCAGGACTTCCAATTATGAAGGAACAAGGATTTGGTCAGTTTATAAATATTTCTTCGATTGGTGGCCATGCGGTTTCCCCCACGGCAGCAGTCTATTGTGCTACAAAATTTGCTGTACGTGCTATATCTGAAGGACTTCGTATGGAGGTTGAAGAAGGCATCCGTGTAACGAATATCTCACCTGGTGTAACAGAATCAGAGTTAGCAGAAACGATATCAGACGAGAAGGCTCGTCAAGTGATGAAGGAATATCGTAAAAATGCAATTCCTTCAGAGGCCATTGCCCGTGCGATCCAGTTTGCAATTGAACAACCGGCAGATGTGGATGTCAATGAAATGATTGTAAGACCAACTGCTAGTATTAGTTAAGTAGGTCAATGAGTACACCTGTTGTCTTATAGCTTCCCCAGAAAACGCTGACAGCTACAGTATTTAAAATCAAGGTAGCAAAATAATTAGATTGAAAACGAGCCTATTAAAAGATTTTGTTAATAGGCTTTTTATTATGAGCAAGAGTACTCACACAACCTTATTAA
This sequence comes from Alkalicoccobacillus murimartini, assembly GCF_030813245.1. GTDB lineage: Bacteria > Bacillota > Bacilli > Bacillales > Bacillaceae_D > Alkalicoccobacillus > Alkalicoccobacillus murimartini. Next base: position 138,657 of record NZ_JAUSUA010000003.1, read on the forward strand.
GCTTTTTGAACTCTAGTAATGGTTTCTTTACCCTTGACGTATGGTCAAAAGATGATAACATTAAGGTGGTAATTGATAATGAGTATCATTATTATACATATGTGAGAAGGAGGCAAGCAGCATGTTTCTTTCATGTTAACTGAATATGCGAATCAAATACTTACTGCCATTACTTATTTTATTATCTCTTTCTTCGTTATTTATCGGCGTACAAGACATATCACCGCTTGACCTATTCCGGTTTACAGACGATCAAGTCCAGACCATTCTCATTAGTCGTGTTCCAAGATTGCTTAGCATTCTCATTGTCGGCATGAGTTTGAGTGTTTGTGGATTGATTATGCAGCAACTAACTCAAAATAAATTTGTGTCACCCACAACTGCGGGTACAATGGATTGGGCTCGCCTTGGTATTTTGGTTGCTATTCTTGTATTCTCACAAGCAAGTACCATTGAACGGATGTTTGTCGCTTTTTTATTCGCTTTAGGCGGTACCTTTTTATTTATGAAAATCTTAGAACGTATTCGATTTAAGAACGTCATTTTTGTTCCTTTAGTCGGACTGATGCTTGGAAGTGTAGTTAATTCGGTTACGACATTTTTGGCGTACCGATACGATTTGATTCAAAGCCTGTCTTCATGGATGCAGGGGAGTTTTTCACTTGTTATCCGTGGTCGTTATGAAATCTTATACATAGGCATTCCTCTTGTTGTGATTGCATTCTTGTTTGCGAACAGGTTTACAGTTGCTGGATTAGGGAGGGACTTCTCAACAAACCTCGGGATGAATTACCAGAGGATTATGAATGTTGGATTATTAATTGTTGCCATGATTACCGCAACCATTGTTGTAACGATTGGCTCCATTCCATTTTTAGGCTTAATTATTCCAAATATCGTTTCGATTATGAGGGGCGATAATTTAAAAAATAGTTTGCCTCAAACTGCTTTATTTGGTGCGATATTTTTGCTGATCTGCGATATTTTAGGGCGTGTCCTTATTTATCCATACGAAATTCCAATCGGCTTAATGGTTGGCGTTATCGGGAGCGCAATCTTCCTTTACTTGCTCTTAAGGAGACCTAAACATGCAGCCTAAATGGATTTATATTATATTCGGAGCCGTGTCACTCGGACTAATTCTAACATTTTTGTTTGTTGGTTTAACACCAACAGGGTGGGATTACGCCTTGCCTAGAAGGGGAAAAAGTGTAGCTGCCATTATTATTGTTGGAGGAGTCATCGCTTTTTCTACATTGATATTTCAAACAATCACAAACAATCGAATTTTAACGCCAAGTATAATTGGCCTTGATTCTTTATACATGCTTATCCAAACCACGCTAGTGTTTGTTTTTGGAACGGTAGGGTTGGCCACTATTAGTCGCTATGTGAATTTTGGAATCTCGATTGTTGGTATGGTACTGTTTGCCCTTTTACTGTATGCCTTGCTCTTTAGAAGAGAGCAGCAGAATTTATACTTCTTATTGCTTGTAGGGATAGTATTTGGGACTTTATTTTCAAGCATGTCGACATTTATGCAAGTCTTGATTGATCCAAACGAATTTTTAACAATCCAAAATCGAATGTTTGCTAGTTTTAGCAATATTAATGTCGAGCTTCTCTGGATTTCTATTGCATTAATCGCGCTAACTATTTTGTACATATGGCCCTATTTAAAATACCTTGATGCTATTTCTTTAGGACGCGACCAAGCAGTGAACCTGGGTGTACCTTACGATAAGGCCATTCGGAAATTTCTAATTGTCATTGCCATGTTTGTTTCCATTTCCACAGCACTTGTCGGTCCCATATTATTTCTTGGTTTGCTTGTTGTTAACGTCGCGAGAGAGCTATTAACAACGTATAAACATACCCACTTGGCTATCACGAGCTTACTTGTAAGCATTATTGCCTTAGTCGGGGGAACATTGCTTGTAGAAAGAGTCTTTGCTTATTCAGCGCCACTTAGCGTCATGATTAACTTTGTTGGCGGCGTTTACTTTATTTACTTACTTTTAAGGGGGACAAAAACATAATGACCACTCCAGTGATTGAGCGCGACGTACAGCCATTACGAAAGACGAAACCCATAGCAATAGAAGTAAAAGGAATAAGTAAATCCTACGATGGAAAAAAAGTTCTGGATGACGTTAGTGTCGGCGTGGAAAAAGGGACCATTACATCATTTATTGGTCCTAATGGGGCTGGGAAAAGTACGCTGATCTCGCTCATGAGCCGATTGACGAAAAAGGATACAGGTCAAGTACTTGTAGATGGAAAAGAAATTGATTCATTTCAAAGTAGGGAATTGGCAAAAAAAGTGTCCATTCTAAAACAGGCAAACAACATTAATATTCGATTAACGATTCGTGAGCTTGTCAGTTTTGGACGCTTCCCGTATTCGCAAAATCGACTGTCAAAAGAAGATTGGCTTCACGTAGATGATGCAATTGATTATATGTCTTTGCGAGAGATGCAAGACAAATACTTAGATCAGCTCAGTGGTGGGCAGCGTCAACGTGCGTATATTGCGATGGTGCTTGCTCAAGACACGGACTATATCATTCTCGATGAGCCTTTAAACAATCTAGATATGAAACACTCTGTCTCGATTATGAAGACATTGCGCAATCTTGTTGATAAACGTGGAAAAACAATTTTACTTGTTGTACATGACATTAATTTTGCATCTTGTTATTCAGATAATATTGTGGCGATGAAAGACGGTCGAATTGTTGAAGAGGGTGCCTGTCATGACATTATTAACCCTCAATCCTTGCGTACTATTTATGACATGGATATTGCTATTGAAGAAGTGAACAGTAATCGAATTTGCGTGTACTTTACTTAAATTCAATGAAAAGCAGGTAAGGGAGGTGAGGCAAGTAAGAACACGCTTGCTACATATACAAAGAATATTCCCAATAGAGAGAAAATCACAGGAGGCTATTTTATTATGAAAAAACAATTACTATGGGCATTAACAGCATTTACAGCAGTAGGTCTTGCAGCATGCGGCGGAGATTCAGATTCAGAAGATAACGACACAGGATCTGCGGACGCAGGAGGAGATACACCTGAGACAATTGAAGTTGAGTCGCTAGGCGGGGAAATGGTAGAGGTTCCGGTTAATCCTGAAACAGTGGTTTCTTTTGATAACGGAGTGACTGACTCCATTCGTGCCATTGGTGGAACGATTACGGGTGTACCTAAAGCGAATAATGTTCCTAGTTATTTGTCTGAATTTGAAGGCGATGAGTACGAAGATGTAGGTTCATTGTTTGAGCCAAACTTTGAGTTAATTAATGAAATGCAACCAGACGTCATCTTTATTTCTGGACGAGCTTCTGATAATTTTGATGAACTAAATGAAATTGCTCCAACGGTTTACTTAGCTGTTGACCAAGAAAACTTCATGGAAAGTTTTGAAAGCAATATGCACGTATTAGGTGATATTTTTGATGCACAAGACCAGGTTGATGAACAGTTGGCTGGTATCCAAGAGACAATTAGTGAAGTAAATGATAAAGCATCAAACTCTGATCAGAATGCACTGATCTTATCGGTTGATGAAGGTTCTGTAAGTGCGTTTGGTGAAGGTTCACGTTTTGGTATTATTCATGGTGAGCTAGGTATTGAAGCAGCGGATGAAATTTCAGCAGAAAACCATGGTGAGACAGTCAACTTTGAATACATTGATAGCGTGAACCCTGACAATATCTTTGTCGTTGATAGAGGTGCTTCAATTGGGAACGAAGCGAGTGCTTCAGAGACATTAGACAATGACATTGTTAACCGTACAAATGCTGCTCAAAACGACCAGATCCACGAATTGAATGCTGAGGTATGGTACCTAAGCGGAAGTGGACTAGAGTCTGTTAAAATTATTGTTGATGAAATTAATGAGTATTTCGAAGGGTAATTAAAGGAGCTAGGACAGAACTGTTTTAGCTATCTAAAAACCCGGATCATTATGCTGTTTTACTCGCATAATGATCCGGGTTTTTGTCAATTAGAAATAAGAGAGTAAGGCTACCGCTCCGGACATACACTCCGCTTTCCGTGGGCGGCTGGTGAGCCTCCTTGTGCTGACGCACTGCGAAGTCTCACCTAGGCCTCTGCTCCCACCGGAGTCTCCGTGTATGTCCTACGCTAGTTTTAGCTTATTTGAATGAGATTGAGTTACTGACAACTGAGCAAATCAGCTTTAACTGTGCAATCGATTCAAATTGTTCCTCTTTTTATATCATCTGTATGGTTATGTCCCAGTTCAATTTATTGACCTACTAATGGGTACGTAATGATTTCTTGCTTGGTGTCATTAATTAAGCGTAGCTCCGAGACATGAAAGTCGAGAGCTGCGAGCTGGATCGCGTTTTCGAAGACAGTCTGATCCGCTTCTGTTACGTTTTCGTCGTCCATCGTATATTGAACTGTAGCCACTCCGTTTTCATTTGTTGCATGAACGATTTCGATTCCATCCACTATTGCGGAAGTGTAGAATGCTTCCTCATGATCTACTGTCTTCATCTCTTCGACTGTCTCTGAAAAGGATAAAGGTTCTCCATTTTCACCTTCAACTTGTTCCTCTAACGCTCCACCAGTTAGAAACAAGGTTTGCTCTAATTCCTCATCATAGACTGTATAATAGCCCCGTGTTAGACCTCTTTCGTATTCATCTTCAATAATAATAGGTTCTTGAACGCCTCGTTCAGCGACATAAATATCTTCCTCTCCGTCAGGATTTAAGAAGATAATTTCTTCTATTCCATATAAAGCACTAATTCCAATTAATGAGTCATAGAATAAACTACTTTGTGCGGTTGTTGCTGATAGTTGATTGTCATCTACATTAAAATTCACATAGAGAGTCGGCCATTCTACAGACATTTCAGTAAAGGAGCTAAGAATATCTTGTTCAGAAGGATCACTGTCGATCAGTGATCTCTCTAAGCGGTCTTCAGGTTGCAAGTCTTGCTCTGCATCACGCTTGATATAGAAGGCTGTGTAAAAGGCATTTTCATAGCTAACCATGTGTGTATCAATGAAATAATCTGGTGTTTCTTGAGTTCCGCCATAGGTATCTGGATTATCCTCTTCCTCTTCATTTTCATCTGATGGTTCATCGTCATTATCCTCATTGAGCTCGTTCTCGTCATCATGATCTTCCGGTTCTACTTCTTCATTTTCATCTGAAGCTCTCTCGTCTTCAGGGCTTTCTTCAGCCTGATTGGCATTCATTGTCTCTTGCTCATCCTCTGAGCTTTGGCATCCAACGAGTAGAAATGCGATCGAAACCATACCAGCGGTTTTCTTCATTTTCTTCATTCGTAGCGCCCCCTTTTTTAGTTGGATACCCTTACAAAGTAAAACGTAAAAGCTAATTTCTTCTATTAAGAGGAATTTTTTTCACGCTCCTTTGCTCTTTATTTCGCTTTGCTAAATAAAAAGGTATACTATCCTATAAGAATGGTACCTACTATAGGAGGAATCAGAATGAAAAAATTACTAGAAGAGTTAACGGGATTGCATGGTCCTTGCGGGAATGAGCAGCCAGTGAGTAAATGGGTAAGGGATAGAGTAACGTCTCTTGTTGATGAAGTCAGGGTGGACGCTTTAGGGAATGTATTTGCTACAAAAAAAGGAACGAAGCCGGGTCCAAAAATGGTTATGACCGCACATATGGATGAAGTTGGTTTTATTGTGAAGAAGGTTGAAGCAAATGGGTTACTACGCTTTGAAAAACTTGGAGGAAATGATGACCGTTTATTGTTAACCCAAAAGGTCCAGCTCCGGACGAAAAAGGGGTTATTAACGGGAGTGATTGGCAGTATTTCCGCTCATTACGCAAAATTTGATGATGCAAGCAAGGTGCGAAATCACCGTCAGCTATACATAGATATTGGTGCTAAAAACAAAGAGCAAGTGACTCAAATGGGTGTTGAAGTGGGCACACCGGTTACGTGGAAGCCGAACATGGAGTATCTAGGAGATGAAACGACGGGCCGTTTTGTTGGAAAGGGATTTGATGATCGCGCAGGATGTGCAGTAATGATTACCCTATTAGAGGAGTTAGATCGTACTGACTTTACTGGAACTGTAACGGCTGTGTTCACTGTACAAGAAGAAGTTGGTTTGCGTGGTGCTCAAGTAGCAGCTAGACAAGTAGAAGCAGATGTTGCCATTGCACTCGACACTACAGCTGTAAGTGATACACCTGAGGAAACTATGGATGGTACGCTAGCGATTGGAGAGGGTACGGGAATTAAGGTTCTTGATTTTAGCTTGATCTCTCATCCGGCTGTAAAAAACGCACTGGTTAGTTTAGCTGATGAAAAAGAGATTCCATATCAATTGGAGGTGTTCCCTGGCATTGGCACAGACGGAGGCGCAATGAGCCTTGCTAATAATGGTGTGCCTACAGGGGTGTTGTCCATTCCATCACGCTATGCCCATTCGCCGGTTGAAGTCATTGATATGAGAGACTTGGTAGCAACTAAGGAATTACTTAAAGCATTTATCCTGTCTTTGGAGGAAGCTTCAAGATTCACTTTTATCGAAGAGTAGATGAATATAGGTTAATCAAGTTTTAGAGCATGAGTGTAGAACTCATGCTCTTTTTGTGTTGCTTCTGTATCTTTGAATTGTGGTGATGAGGTCCTTGCCAAGAACAATGGCTGAGGAATCAAGACAAACGCCGATTTACTAACGGGAAGACGGTGTTATTAAGAGGAATCTATGTTTTACCAAGTCAGAATTCAATTGACCAAGCTCGAACCTTCAATACTAAGAGTCAGGTGACTGTTATCAAGAAGGAGACATGTATCTATCCCTTAAATACAGTATAATGATAACTATTATCAGTTGAAGAGTTAATCTACTAACAAAGGAGCTCCTACTATGTTTAAGCAAACAGGCTCTTATCAAATTCCCAATACTGTTGTTTGGGAATGCTCTGATGAGGGATTTCCAAAACGACGAATTTTTATATCAATCCCAACAGGAGAGGTACCAAGTGAGGGATTCCCAGTCATGTTTGTGTTGGATGGGAATGCATGGTTTGCAGCTGTCACGGAAATTAGCCGCTTACAAACTCGACCTCCGCACGGGTACCCTCCTGCTATAATCGTTGGGATCGGTTATGAGACAATGGAGCCATTTTGCCGGAAAAGCCGATTCTATGATTACACAGAACAGGTTGATAGCTCAGAATTAGGATTTTTGAAACAGGTTGAAGCCAGTCAGACAGGAGGTATAAGCCATTTCCTAGATTTCTTAGAGCATATGCTCATTCCTGCTCTTGAAAAGGAATTTCCTCTACATAAAACGGATCGCGCACTCTTTGGGCATTCTTTAGGCGGTTTGTGTGTGGTGCACACTTTGATCAAGAGAAACAATCTTTTCTCGACATACTTGGCAGGTAGTCCATCTATTTGGTGGAAAGGTGGCTATCTTAAAGAGTTGATTCATTCATTTGATCTTAAAGAAAACAAACGAATCATCATAGGTGTCGGGGAAAAGGAAAAAGGGCATATGGTCGATGATGCAAAATGGGTGTATGAACAGTTAGAGAAGCAACCGAATATAGAAGCTCAATACGTTTGTATCGAGGGTACTGGTCATATGACTGTTGTTCCACCTTTTTTAAACTCAGCGCTGAAGTTCTTTTTAGCCAATGGTTTGGAGTCAGGGAAACTATAACAAGCGAAAAAAGAGTCTTCCTTTAATTAGGAAGACTCTTTTTTAGTGAATACGGTGCTTAATTATGAACATGATATCGTCCTTTTGGTATGACCATAGGAGAGAGCGATACAGGGTCCTTAACCACCGTGCATTCAAGGTCAAAAATGTCTTTGACTAATGCGGTTGTGATCACTTCAGATGGTGGACCTTCAGCAATCAGTTCTCCTTCGCGAAGCGCAAAGATATGATCGGCATAGCGAGCTGATAAGTTGATATCATGCAGGACCATAACAATGGTTGTTCCGCGTTTGCGATTGAGGTCTGTAAGCAAGTCCAGAATCTCCACTTGATACGTGATATCTAAGAAAGTGGTTGGTTCATCTAGAAATAGAATATCTGTTTGTTGTGTCAGTGCCATGGCAATCCAGACGCGTTGCCTTTGACCGCCTGAGAGTTCATCGATATTCCGGTCTGCAAGCTCTGTGATATCCATAATTTCCATTGCCTCAGCAACGGCATCGTAATCTTTCTTTGACCATGTTTGGAGCAAAGATTGGTGCGGGAATCTTCCTCGTCCAACGAGGTCCGTTACAGAGATGCCTTCCGGAACAATTGGAGATTGTGGAAGGATACCTAGTACTCGAGCTAGTTGTTTAGGTGGAAATTTGGCAATGGATTTCCCGTCAAGAGTGATGTTTCCTGATTCTGGCTTGATAAGTCTTGCCATCGTTTTAAGTAGTGTTGATTTTCCACAGGCATTCGCGCCAATAATGACATTGATGCGATTGCTTGGGATCACAACATCAATGCCATGCAGAATGGTTTTGTCGTCATAACCCGCTACGATTTGTTCAGTTTGGAACGTATGTGTAGGTTTCATTTTATAAACTTCCCTTTCGATTCATGCGAATGAGTAAGTAGAGCAAGTATGGCGCTCCGAGCAAACCAGTAATGATGCCAACGGGAAAGCGGACTTCAAACATAAACTGTCCAATCAAGTCAGCAGCCAAAACCAGGTTTAACCCAACAAGACCTGATGGGATCACATTTGAAAAGCCAATTCCGACTAGGCGTTTGGCAATCGGTCCAGATAAGAAAGCAACAAATGCAATGGGTCCAGTCGTTGCCGTAGCAATGGCGATCATACAAACTGAGCTCAGAATAAGCAACATCCTGGACTTGTCTGTATTTAGACCAAGTGAAGAAGCTGATTGTTCGCCAAGCTCCAATATACTTAGGTGTTTACCTAAAAGGATGACGATCGGAGCACAGATCAATACCGTTAAGATTAAAGGGAAAATCGCATTCATTTGCGAACCGTTTAGACTTCCGCTGAGCCACCTAAGAGCAGTAGCAATATCTTGTTGAGCACCTATCAAAAGAAAATATGAGATCACCGCACTTAGCATAGCTTGGATACCAATTCCGACTAAAATAAGTCGTCCAACTGAAAAAGACTTCCCTTTAGCTAGTAAGTAGAGGATGACAACGGTAACCAGACCTGCAATGACCGCAGCAATCGAAATGGTTGTATTGCTTGTACGTAGAATCAAAATACAAAATAGAGCGGCCACACTTGAACCTGCCGTTATCCCTAGTATATCTGGGTTAGCAAGAGGGTTTCGCAACATGGTTTGAAAGGTATTTCCTGCGATGCCAAATGCAATACCAGCAAAAAGGCCAGCTAGCATTCTTGGTAGGCGAATGGTATTTACTGCGAATGTAGCTCCATCAACGGATTCTCCCATTAAAACCCGAATCACATCGCTAACTGGGTAAATGGTGTTCCCGATCATTAGCATAGCGATGGAGAGGATACAGGCAAGTAATAGTAGAATGCTATTAACAATGATCCACCGGCGACGTCTTTTTCGTCTGCCTGCTGCTAGGTTTTCAATTATAGTTTGTCTCATAATGATCGCACTTTCATTCTTGTCGCCAAGTATATTAGGATAGGAGCACCTAAAAATGCAGTGAGAACTCCAGCTTCAAGCTCTCCGGGGCTACCAATGATTCTACCACTTACATCTGATATGGTCAGGATAGCGGCTCCTGATAGAGCGGACATAGGAATAATATACCGCAGATCGGGTCCGAGAATAAGCCTCATCAAATGAGTGGATAACAGTCCAACAAATCCAATAGGTCCGGCGAGCGCAGTAGCGGCTCCACATAAAATGACACCCGCAAAAGCCGCAGCCAACCGTAGTACTCCTGTTCGAACACCTTGCCCGGTCGCCACTTCATCTCCAAGTGCTAATGCATTAAGAGCGGGGGCCGTTATAAGAGCTAAGATGACTCCCACAATAAGAAATGGAAGAAACGTAGTAATGGCATTCCAGTTGGCAGATCCGAGGCTACCCACTTGCCAAAATCTAAATTGATCCATGACATACGAGCGAGGAAGCATAATCGCACTAACTAAGGAAGATAAGGCTGCACTTGTAGCTGCACCAGCCAGAACAAGCTTAAGAGGCGTAGCTCCTGCTCGCCCCATCGAACCAATTCCGTATACAAAAATGGCAGTAAGCATAGCGCCAGTGATGGCGAGCCAAATATATTGACCGGCTGTGCTGATATTTAAAAAAGCAAGGCCAATCACAACAAATAAGGCTGCACCTGTATTAACCCCTAGAATACTAGGATCAGCAATAGGATTTCGCGTTACTGCCTGCATAAGCGCCCCTGACACACCAAGTGCCGCGCCACAGAATAAGCTAAAAATAGTTCGGGGAATCCTCTCTCGTACCACGCTTGCTCCATAGGATTCAACCTCTGGATAAAATAACCCAGCTAGCAGATCAGCCTTTGTTACAACCCTAGAACCAAAAATGAGAGAGGCGAGAATACAGGTTAATAGCATGACAAAAGAAAGAATGAGCACCTTCCAAAAATGTTTTGGAAGATGCGCGTTTGTTTTCTTATTCTTATTCAATGGTCTATTCCTCGATCTTGTCGACCGCTTCTCCGATTAAATCTACATATTGATCAATAGTATAAGAGATTGAAAGTGGATTCGGTGTTCCAGCAGCAGCTAAATCAGAGTTCCCATCAATGAAGACAACGGAGCCTCGTTCAATAGCTGGAATTTGTCCTAGACGAGAATCACCTTGTAATGCTTCAAGAAGGTCATCATCACCATACCCAACGATTACATCCGCTTCGTTTAGAGCATCTGCATTCTCTGCACTTAAGCTTAATGAATAATCCGTATCATTCTCAATCATTTCTGAGATTCCCTCAGGAAAAACTAATCCTAGCTCTTGTAAAAATGATACACGCGTATCAACTGGTGTATAAAGGTGCAAGCTTGATAAGTCGTTGGCTGAGAAGTTCACCCATAAAACATTTTTTCCTTCAATTTCAGGGTGCTCTGCAGCTGTTTCTTCAATTAAGCTTTCTGTTTCTTCAACGAGTTTTTCACCTTCTTCTTCCATACCCATACCCGCTGCATTCATTGTAATCTGTTCACGCCACGTTGTTGTCCAAGGAGACGTTGGATACGCTACAACTGGAGCGATTTGGCTAAGAAGATCATAGTCTTCTTGAGTAATGCCAGAGTAAGCAGCAAGAATGACATCCGGATTGGAGTCAGAGATTGCTTCAAAATCAAGACCGTCCGTATCTTGGTACACATTAGGATCTGATTCACCTAGCTCTTCTACTTTTTCTGCTGTCCAAGGTAGAAGACCTCGATCATCCATAATCCCAAAATTTGCTGCTGAGAAACCTACAGGTACGACATCAAGAGCAAGCGCAATATCCTGATTTCCCCATTGAACGGTTGCCACTCGTTCAGGTTTTTCTTCAAGTACAGATTCCCCAAAAGCATGTTCAATTACAAGTGGATATTCAGCACCCGTTTCTTCAGAAGCTGTTTCTGTTTCCGTTGTTTCTGTATTTTCTGCGTCATTCTCCTCAGGAGCATCAGAAGACTCGCTTCCGCACCCTGTAAGTACCACTGCAAGTGCAGCCGAGCTAACTAACCATTTAAATGAGACCGTTTTCTTTAAAGTCATTTTTAATTCCCTACCTTGTCATGGAGTTTTGTTTAACCTATGTGAGTGAATACGTCCGTATATTATGTATTCAATAACAATAATCATTCTCAATGAGTGTATAACCAGATAGAGTAATTGTCAATTGAATTTTTGTACAATAATTACAACTGTTCTCACTAATACTATAATTTTAGAGGAATTTACTTATTAGAAGAGAAGTAAGGGTAGGTTAGAGAATGCGCAGGATTACATTAAGAATAGATTGAAAGAAGGTGAAGGCAATTCATAGATATGAAGGCGTCACATTTCAATTGAGAATTTCAGATTATCAAGAGGGATTGCAGTGGTACAAAAAACTTTTGAACAGAAATCCGGACTTTATTCCCCACGAAGGATTTGCAGAGTGGGAGCTAATTCCTGGAGCGTGGCTCCAAGTAGCGGAAGGCAAACCACCCATTGATTCCGCCCCCATACGTCTAGGAGTCATCAATATTAATGAAGAACGCCAACGCCTCATGCAAGAATTAGAAATACACATCGAAGAAATACAAACCAGAGAAGGCGTGCCTGCCGCATGGTGCACATTCAAGGACCCTTTTGGAAATGACATAGGATTGTATCAGGACCTGTCATAGAGTGTCTACGGAATTTGGGAATGCGCGAAAATGGAAGGAGGGTGCGCGGAAATTTTGAGAATGCGCGGAAATAGGAGGAAAGTGCGCGGAAAAATTAAAGGATGCGCGAAAACGGAAGGGAAGTGCGCAAAAACAGTGAGAATGCGCAAAAAGATGAGGTTAGTGCGCAAAAACCGTAGACAGTGCGCAAATTCAATCACAGCGCATAGCCGCAATACCCCCGACCATGCGCTGCACCCGTGTTCAATTTTTACTCGTAATCCTTACGTTGTTCCTTAATATGAGGTAGTTCCTGTTCATACATATTTTTAAGCAACTCATCTACTTGCTGCTCAGGTATGCTTTCTGCTTTTTCAATCGCTTCTTTTAATTCATCCTCTGCTTGTTTTGCTGCGGCTTCCTCGTCTTCTTCGTTCCATAAATTTTTTTCTTCTAAATAGCTGCGGAAGCGGATTAAGGGATCTCTTTCTGCCCATTTTTCATCTAATTCATCTGAACGATAGCGAGAGGGATCGTCACCTTGTGTAGAGTGGCCGCCATATCGATAGGTGAGGGTCTCGATGAGTGTAGGACCGTCTCCATTCACGGCTCGATCTCTTGCTTCTTTGCAAGCTTGATACATGGCAAGTACATCCATTCCGTCGACTTGGATGCCTTTGATTCCAGCAGCTACGGCCTTTTGGGCGATTGAATTAGCAGCTGTTTGTTTTTCAAAAGGAACCGATATAGCGAAATGATTATTCTGGACAACAAACACACCCGGAACGTTAAAGGCACCAGCAAAGTTAATGCCTTCATAAAAATCACCCTGTGAGGAGCCGCCGTCTCCTATAAAAGCCATGGCTATGTTATCAGGGCTTTTACGTTTTAAACCAAGAGCAACACCCGCCGCTTGAATAAATGCAGCTCCGATGATAATTTGCGGTATAACCATGGGCACATCATCAGGGATTTTTCCACCTTCCATATGGCCTTTTGACCATAGAAAGGCTTGATAAAGAGGAAATCCATGAAACACAATTTGCGGGATGTCTCGGTAACTTGGTAGGATCCAATCCTCTTTATCAAGGGCGAATTGAGAGCCAATCATTGATGCTTCTTGTCCAGCAGTCGGCGCATAAAATCCTAAACGGCCCTGTCGATTTAAATTAATCGCACGTTTTTCCCATGTACGGGTATACACCATACGACGCATGATTTCTCTTAATTGGTCGTCATCTAAATCAGGTATGACTGACTCATTCACGACTTTTCCTTTTTTATCGAGGATTTGTAATGGGTCGGGATCAATCTCTTGCAGATTATTTAATAGGGCCACTCCTATCAATCCTTTCTACTTATTGTTGTATTCCGTTCTATTTACATTGCCTTACACGTTGTATAAACGAAAAAGATCATTTCTAAACAAAAAACCCCTCAGCTTATTTAAAAGCGAGGGGATTCCAATTATTGTTCAATGGGTTCTGCATCGATTCCTAATGTCCGGTAAGGCACAATGATTTTAAATGCTAGATCATCCTGCTCGAGGTTGATCCGTTCTACTTGAACCTGGAAATTACTACGGATATCCATATCCGTGACGGCGACATAGATTTCCTCATCCGCGGGGTTTACGGTAACCCACGGAGGCATCGGCAAGTATCGATCGAGGTATTCCATAATCTTTTGATTTGGGAGCTCAAGTAAACCTAATGAAATAGACTGTTGTCTTAGGATCAGATCTCCATTGTCTTGTACGAACGGTTCAAAGCGAACGGACAAGGGAAGAGTGGTCGAGAAGACTGGTAGCTCTCCGATTAAATGGATGTCTTCATCTATTTCAAGTTGATAGTTATGAGTTGTTCCATCTAAAAATTGGTCAATATATGCATTTGAAAGGTCATTTATATTTTGTTTAGTGGTTTGCACAATAAATTCAGAGCTTCTGCCGTAGTCATTACTTTGATCGGGTGGGTATTCCGCACTTGGTGGTGGCCAGAAGATAAAAATAACCAGACCGAGCACTACCGCGATATTAAGAGAGATCAATCCAATAAACCAAACCTTCCAATTCGCTTTTTTCTTATCTTCAGTCTTCATACACTCATCCTTCGTCTTCACTTAAATAATCTAGTACACGTTGGGCCATAAGTTTGTAACCCGCATCATTCGGATGGAATCGATCATCAGCTAAAAGATCACCTTCAGTATCTTCGCTAAATAAGTCTTCTGTTGGCACGTAGAAAATCTGATCGTTGTCATCAGCGATATTTTCCGTGGTATCATTCCATTCCTCTAGGATTACACCTAATTCCTCCACATCACCAAAGTATTGAAGATAAGGATTATAGATTCCTAGAAGGTAAATATCAGTGTTCGGATTCATTTCAAATATAGTGTCAGTAATTTCATTTAGTGTTTCTTCATATAAATCTCGTTCTTCATAAAATGGATCTAGATTCAAATCAGTAATATTTTCTCTTAACACGCGCATAATATCATTAGCGCCAATTGTAATGAGAACAATATCAGATTCTTCGATAGAATCAACCACTTCCGGCAGCTCTAGACGCTCTAACATCTGAGCCGAACGATTCCCACGTCTACCAAAATTGTTAACTGTGACAACCTGTTCTGATTGATTAATAGACCGATCCAAAATCCCTACATAACCGCCTTCTTCATTCACTGAACCAATTCCTTGAGTCAGAGAATCTCCGATAGCTGTAATCTTGGTTTCCCTATTTGAAAAGAAATGAACCGTGTTTTGAGCAGCTCTTACAATGAAGTCAGATAACGGACCTTGTTCGGTTTCTTCCACATTGTCATCCTCAATGGTCTCCGGTTCTTCCTCTGGAGGATCTGTTTGCTCAGATTCATCAATCTCTTCATTATCAACAATCGTTACCTCTTGAAAGGATGGTTTTGATTGAGTTGAACCATTTATATATATCCCTATTCCAATAGCAATTATCAAAAGTAGTAAAAGAACAATCCATTTTTTCTTCATTTTCATCACACCTATAAGTAGTGGGTTAAGGTTGGTTTCATATGTTGACATATTTCGCACAACATAGCTTTTGCAGAAGTTTATCACGTTTCCTTAGAATTGCCTACAAAAGTCCCTAGTTTACTATTGTATATGAGAAAGGGCAGGACAATCAATGATTTGTGAGATTGATAAATATGGTAGTGAATGTACTTAGTAGAGAGTAGTTGAATTTATCTATATTCTAATCTTTATTCTTGGATAGGGAGAAATATTGATGTTTAATTCCTCCTCAGAAAGGAAATTTTGAATTATAGATAAGTAATCCGAGGAGGAAACATAAACATGAAGCATATAATAAGCCAAAAGATCGGTCTAGGTACAGCACCACTGGGAAATATGTTCCGAGAAGTTCCGGAAGAGGAAGCACAAGCAACGATTGAAGCTGCTTGGAATGCAGGGATCCGTTATTATGACACAGCTCCTTTTTACGGGGCAGGGCTTGCAGAGATTAGGCTAGGTGCATTTCTGTCTAAACAAAATCGCGATGAATATGTATTGAGCTCTAAGGTTGGAAGAGTGATCGAAGAAGAGATAGAGAATAAAGAAGGGTTATTTGAATTTGGACGTGCAAATAAGGTGATTACCGATTACTCAGCTGAAGCTACACACCGTTCAATCAAGCAAAGTCTGGAGCGTTTGAAAACAGATCGGCTGGATATGGTATTTGTACACGATCTATCACCTGATTTTCATGGAGATGAATGGATTGCTAAGTTTGAACAGGCCAGAACAGGTGCCTTTAAAGTTTTAGATGAGCTTCAAGAGCAAGGTGTCATCAAAGGATGGGGACTTGGCGTCAACACAACGATCCCAATCGAGCTTGCGTTACAGTTAGAAGAGGCGCACCCAAGCATTAGTCTGCAGGCGACTCAGTATACACTGTTAGATCATAAGGAAACTTTGCGTCGCATGATGCCCGAAGTCGAAAAGAAAGACATGGGAATTGTAGTAGGAGCACCATATAGCTCAGGAGCACTTCTTGGTGGTGAAAACTATAACTATGGAGAAATTCCTCCAGAAATCAAAGAAAAAATTAAGCAATTTGAGGATATAGCGGAGAGCCATGGAGTTAGTTTAAAAGCAGCGGCTCTGCAATTTTCAACAGCTCATCCCGCTGTGGCCGCAGTGATCCCTGGTTCTACAAGACCAGAACGGATACAAGAGGACCTTGATGCATTAAGTGTCCATATACCAGAGGCTTTCTGGCAGGAATTAATTGAGAAAGAGTTGGTATCTGTATTGGCACCGTTGCCGAAGTCATAATATGATGGAAAGACAACGCCTTATTGGGGTGTTGTCTTATTTTTGGTGGGAAAAAACACGCTCTTAACAGTGACCGTGTTTTTTTATTTAAAGGGAAGTCAGAAATGAATATAGAAGTATGTAGCGAGATCATGTGAAAGAAAGGATTTATATCATGCCAATATCGTTCACTGAAGATGACATACTTCAAGATATTCTCGATACCTGTACAGAGCTTTTTAATCTAACTATTTTAGATGCTACTCCAATCCATCGCGGATGGTTGAACCTAAAATGGAAGGTGAAGACTCAACAGGGCGTGCTATTAATTAAACAATACAATAAGGAACGTTTAAAGAAGTATAAGCTGACTGATATAGAAAGGGCGCTAAATCAACAAAATCGATTACGTAGTGAAGGACTTACAACGCCAAGAATATGGACTTGTAATGGAGAAGTGATACAAAGGTCTAAGTGTGATGAGTTATTTATTGTGATGGATTTTTGTGATGGAAGAATTCTTCGTGCTGGCCAGCTTGAGAAAGATCATATGTTTGAACTTGGCTTGATGACTGGAAAAATGCATGATTTATTGAATGATGGGAGACTGCCACCTAAGGCACATCCCATATTTTTACCTCCTAGACGAGAGCAAAGGCTTCAACACTGGGAGAATCTTCTGAATGATGTTGGTGATCGTACTATATCAACTACGTTGGTAGCGAAAATTGAAACACAAATTGTAGCCACAGAACAGATGGAAGGTGTTTGTTTTGGAGCTACAGGTTGGTCTCATCGTGATTTATGGTTTGATAATCTTCTATTTGAAGACCAGCAGCTTACGTCCATATTAGATTTTGATCGATTAGGCTATGATTATCCTGAACTCGATGTGGCAAGAGCTGTTATTGGCGGGTCATTGTATAAGAATGAATGTGATACGAGTTTAGCTTTAGCATTTTTAGAGGGGTATAATCGATTTCGGACATTCGGCACGGAGCAATTAATAGGTGCATTAAAAGGCTTATGGTACATGGAAAGCGAATGGTGGATAGATCATAATACTGAGCAGTTAACGGGACCACCTGCAAGATTCGCAGAGGAAATGCACTGGCTTGCGAATAACCTGGTAGTGCTCGAGTCAATGTTTCTAACGAAGGAGTGATCATATGTTGCCCTACCCAACACCTACTACACTCAATGAAAAACAAAAATTAGCAATTATGATTAAGGATAAACTGCTCGCGAAATATGATGATACCATCTTAGCTATTGGTCTCTATGGATCTATGGGTTTAGGGACAACAGGACCTTATTCTGATATGGAGATGCACGTGATTACGAGGGAGGGTCACCCTGTTCCTAGTCACGAGCTTATTTACGGTCGGTTTAAAGTCGAGATTAGCTCAATAGAAAAGCAAGCAATGCTGAATCGGGCAAGTGAGATGAGTGATGCTTGGCCTGTTAGTGCAGGATCGTATATACATATTCAGCCCATTTATGACCCGAAGCAAATCTTTGAGGAAGTTAGAAGGCTACCTTTGGAGATTCCTAATGAGCGATTTCGTGAAACGATGAGAGAGTTTATGATATGGGAACCATATGAGACGTTAGGAAAGCTGCGGAATACCTTTCATCATGCAGATAACGCTCATTATATTCCAATGGGTGCGTGTGATTTAACTTGGCAGACTGCAAAGCTGATAGGTTTAGCCAATAAGCAGTATTATAGTACTCGTGCTAGGACGTATGAGGAATCCTTACTCATGAGCTCGAAGCCAGCGGGTTATGAGGAGCTGGCCCGCAAGGTGATGGAGGGAAAACTTGATGATACAGACCAGATCTTTCAATTATGTGAAGCTCTTTGGGCGGGTTTAAATAACTGGTTTGAAGAATTAGGAATTGAGTATCGTACGGAGGAACTTCCTTGGTGAAATAATGTTCATTCATCAAGAGCTATACCTAGATAACAAGAAAGAACAATGGCTTACCAAGAATACATACCCTATAGCAAGATGATTACATATTTAAGCAAGACGCCTACACTATTTAGCAAGAGGAGGTCCCTCTTAGCAAGAAGAAGTAAGGTGTTACCAAGCCAAAAGGAGAACCACCAAGAGCCAGCGTTCACGCTTAGCTATAAACAGCAAAAACCCCCTCCGAATCGGAAGGGGCTCAATACTTTAATGGTGATGATTGCTTTCGCCTTGTTCTTCAGATGAGGCTCCACCTGATTCGTTAAAAGCATTAATATCCTGTTCAGAGACGTCTCCGATGATGATTGGTTTGGTAGGCATGGAGTGCATGTCTCGGGCGGTGACATGAGCTTGTACGAGATAGATGCCATCTGATTCGAATAGGTAATCAATCTGATAAATTCCGTCTGATTGAAGTTTTGCTTCTTCTAAAAATCCATTTTCTCGGTCTTGGTCTTCCCATATTTCAATGACAACGTCTCTTGCGTCATCCACTGGTTCATCGCCTTGTGTTACTTGAACAGGGATCTCTATCTTTTCATTTGTAGGGGACGATTCTGGTAGGTCGATATGGACTTCTATAATTTCAGCTACTGGCATTTCCGTTTCTTCCCCACTATTACAGGCACTTAGAATCAAGATAGGTAAAGCGAGTAGAAGGCCATAGTTCTTTTTCTTCATGTTCAATCATTCCTTTTTAAGATAGATTATTGGGTAGATAGCCAGTTGGCTAGATTCTCCTTATCATCGTCTGAAAGACTGATTGGTGGCATGGTTCCTTGTCCATTCTCGATGATTTCTTTAATTTCTTCCGGTGTAAATGGATTGTCTATAAGAGACGGTCCACTCGCACCACTGAGATCCCCACCATGACAGCGTATGCACGAAGTTGCGTACGTTTCTTGTGCTGCATCAACGTTGATGTCTAAGTCTGTCTCAATTGGATCTTGTTCTGTAATGGTTGAATCGAGTTCCGGTGCAGAGCCACAAGCTGCAAGGAAGAGTAAGAGTACCATCATGATAGATAAACGAAATGTCATATTATCCAGTCCTTTGTTGTGTCTTTTCGTGTTTTGATGAGAAAAATGATAGTTTAGAGAAGATAAAACGATCTAAAAGATAGATACATATAATAGATAATCCAACTAAGGGTAAAATTAGCCCAAGTCCAAGCATAATAAAGAATACGACTCTTGTCACCTTTTTATCTTTAGATCCTGGTGGGGCACCTAGCTTTCCGCTTGGTTTGCGTTTTTTCCACATAACAAATGAACTGACGACAATACCCATCAACCCTAAACAAGTGATCAGACCAAGTACTTGGTTTGGCCAGCCAAATAGTCGCCCTTCATGCAAGGCAATCCCTGCTGATACTAGCTTTGGAATAAGATCGAAATCTTGAAAACTTCTACTTACTAACACTGTGCCGCTATATTGGTCAATGTGCTTTGTAGAAAGGTCCAGACGATTTGTTTCATGAGAAATGGTGTATACACCTGTTGGACCATCAGGTAAGGATAGTGTATAGGGATAGGCCATGTCTTCCATTTCGGCAATGTGAGTTACATCTTCTATTGAGATAGGTAGATACTCGCTTTCAAACTCAGATTCGGGCATCTCCAAATTTTCATTGGCCCATGGAATACCATCTGCTGCGTCCTTTGAGAGTGTGATGGATTCCGGACGTTCCTGCCAAGCATAAGAGTGATCAGGGGCAGTCGAAAGCTTTTGGATTTGTTGGCCTAATACGCCTGACCATGGTAGTCCAGTTGCGATAAGAATTAGAATGAAAATGGATAGCCAAAAGGCGGGAACTGCATGCATATCGCGCCAAAAAAGCCTTCCTTTTTTACGAACTCTTGGTAACACGGTTCCCCAGATAGATGCGCGATTTCGCGGCCACCAAATGTATAAGCCAGTTATTAATAGAATGATAGCCCAACAGGCAGCAAGTTCAACAATTCGGTTTCCGATTGTGCCGGCAATCCAGAGCTCACTATGTATTTTCTTGAAAATAGTCATAAGTCGATTATCATCAGCTAGCTTTCCTTGTATGTCTCCGGTGTAAGGGTTAACAAAAACCGAGGCAGATTCCCCATCTTCGCTGATGAGAAACTCGGTTGTCGCGTCGGGTTCGTCCTTTAAGACAAAAGATGAAATCGAGGCATCGGGATAGGTTTCTTTTACTTGATCTCTTTGAGCGGAAAAGGATAATCGATCCTCAGTTACATGATCAACCACTAAATAATCCTGGTATAAAAAAGCTTCAATTTGAGGTTTAAACAAGTATACGCTTCCACTAAATGCTAAAATAAATAAAAATGGTGCTGAAATAATGCCAGCGTAAAAATGCCACTTCCAAACGACTTGATAGATGGAAGCACTGGTTTGTTTTTTCTTTTTCTTTGTTGTGCTCATGACGATCCTCCTAGTTTTTCAAGCATTTGCTTTAGTCTATAAATAAGATGTTAAATGCAGGTGAAGTTTTGGAAGATAAGAAAAAATAATTTGGAAGGATGCGATAGACCTTGATTACATACCCTCACATGAGAAAAGGCGCCAAAATTGGCGTGACAGCCCCTTCATCCGGTGTACCAATCGACCTGCATCATATTGTGAAGGAAGCCTCCGCTCGCTTAGAAGAGAAGGGCTACCGTTTGCAATATGGAGAGACGGTTTGGACGCAGATTAAGGCTAAATCTGCTTCGGCTGAAAAACGGTCAGAAGAGTTCAATCAGATGATGACAGATAACCAGGTGGACCTAATTATCCCTCCATGGGGTGGCGAGCTGTTAATGGAAACACTAGAGCATCTTGATTTTGAATCGATACAATCGAAATGGATCCTAGGTTACTCAGATGTGAGTATGCTCCTTTTAACCGTGACACTACAGACAGGTATTGCAACCGCACATGGAACAAATCTAGTGGACCTAAGAGGAGAAGAGTATGATGCGACTACGGCGATGTGGGAGCAAGTGCTTTCAACCGAATCAGGTGGCGAGGTCATACAATATTCCTCCGAAATGTATCAAAAGGAGTGGGATTTTGAAAATCCAAGTCCTCACGTTTTTCATTTGACAGAAACAACAGAATGGAAAACGACAACGGGTCAAAGAGTAGAAATTGAAGGTCGTCTACTTGGAGGTTGTGTGGATGTGATTCATCATCTAGTGGGTACTCCATATGGCGATGTAGCAACCTTTAGAAGACGGTTCATTGAAGAAGAGCCAGTGCTTTGGTATTTTGAAAACTGTGAGATGACAACAACAGATTTAAAACGAGCACTCATTCAAATGAAATTAGCGGGATGGTTTGAAGATTGTTCAGGTATCTTATTTGGCAGAAGTGCAGCAAACACTCCAGTTGAGGGGTATACAGCAGAAGATGTGTATCAGGATCTAACCGAAGAATTAGGTGTGCCGGTTATTTATGACATTGACTGTGGACATGTCCCTCCACAGTTAACGTTGATTAACGGTGCTTATGCGAAAGTGGAGTCAGAAAATGGAAAAGGAAAAGTGACGCAGTGGTTTAAATAATGAGTACGCTTAACAAGCAGGGGTGCGGGCATCCTTGTCTTTTTTGCGTTTCATGCCGTTCAAAAAATTTGTCGAAAAGTTGTGTCGATCTTTCAAACATTTGAATGATTTCACCCTTATTTAACAAACTAGTATTAGAATATGCTCAATAGATCACAAACTTTAGTGTGGTCATGGTTGTTAGGTGGGAGGAAGAGTCAATGGAGATGGATACGGTATTACTGAGCCGCTTAATTACGGCTATGACACTAGGATTTCACGTCATTTTTGCGACGATAGGTGTGGGTGTGCCTTTAATGATTTGTATAGCTGAGTTCGTTGGAATCAAAAAGAAGGACAGGCATTATATTCTGCTGGCTAAACGATGGGCGAGAGGGTTTGTGATTACGGTCGCCATTGGTGTGGTAACAGGTACAGCCATTGGTCTACAGCTATCGCTTGTTTGGCCTAACTTTATGCGGGTTGCAGGGAATGTTATTGCCCTGCCTTTATTTATGGAGGTATTTGCTTTTTTCTTTGAAGCGATTTTCTTAGGCATTTATTTGTATACATGGGACAGATTTAAGAACCCAATCATCCACTGGTTGCTTTCTATTCCAGTAGTCATTGGTTCGATGTTCTCGGCCATTTTTATTACAACAGTTAACTCATTTATGAATACACCAGCTGGATTTGTCTTAGAAGGTGGAGATCTCTCCGAGGTAAATCCCATTGAGGCGATGTTTAGTCTCGCTACTCCTTCTAAGGTCTTTCACGTATTAACTTCATCATACTTAACCTGTGCGATTTTATTAGCTGCGATTGCGGCTTTTATGATCCTAAAAAAAGGAGCATCTAGCTATCACAAAAAAGCATTAAATCTCATGCTTGCAGTGGCTTTTGTGTTTGGGGCAATTAATTTGTTATCAGGAGATACATCGGCAAAGTTTCTAGCTGAGCATCAACCGGAAAAGCTAGCTGCTGCTGAGTGGCATTTTGAAACGGAGAAAAATGCAGATTTGATTCTATTTGGTTGGTTGAATGAAGACAATGAACCGACTGGGGTTATCCGTATTCCAGGAGCATTAAGTTTTCTGGCTCATAATGATTTTAATAGTGAAGTCATAGGTTTGGATCAGTTTCCTGAAGAAGAAATTCCTCCACTTTGGGTTCACTATATGTTTGATTTCATGGCTGTAATTGGCATGGTTTTGGTAGCAGTATCATTCTTCTACTTTGTATTAAAGAAACTCAAGAAATGGAACGAGCTAAGTAAACCGATGCTGCTGATGATTGTCAGTACTGGACCACTCGCATTTCTAGCTGTTGAATTTGGTTGGATTTATGCGGAGGTTGGAAGACAGCCGTGGATTATTAGAGGCTATATGACTGTTGCAGAAGGGGCTACCACCTCTCCGTATCTTGGTTTAATGTTCTTCTTATTCTTAGGTTTGTATATTGTTCTTGCAATCGTCTGTTTGACAACATTAACAAAGCTATTCCGACAGAATCCAGTGGAAGCAGAGCTTGAGAGACAGTATCCAGTAAAAAAGGAGAGTGAACATGATGAGCTATGAGATGATTGGAATTTCCGTTCTTTGGATTTTCTTATACGGCTATATCATTGTAGCCTCTGTTGATTTTGGTGCTGGTTTCTTTGCTTATTATGCAAAGCTTACAAAAAAAGATCACATCATGAATCAATTAATATCCAGGTACTTATCACCAGTATGGGAAGTTACAAATGTATTTTTTGTATTCTTTTTTGTTGGCATTATTGGATTTTTCCCTGACACTGCCTACTACTACGGAACAGCGTTACTAGTGCCAGCAAGTATTTCGATCATTCTCTTGGCTATCCGTGGATCCTTTTATGCGTTTCATAATTATGGGGCAAAGAAAAGTAATATCTATATGTTTCTTTACGGGTCTACAGGGTTATTCATTCCAGCTTCCTTATCCGTAGCTTTAACCTTATCTGAGGGTGGATTTATTGTGGAAGAGAATGGCACGGTCTCGCTGCAATTTGCAGAGTTATTCAGTAGCCCACTTTCATGGAGTATTGTAGTGCTTGCTATTGTCTCCGTGCTATTTATTAGTGCAGCTTTCCTTTCGTTTTATGCGAACCGAGCTCAGGATACGGAATCATTAAAAATAGTGAGAGGATATACGTTATTCTGGGGAACGCCAATGATTGTGTCTGCCTTAACGGCCTTTATTGCGATAAGCCAGCATAACGAGCGTCACTTCTCAAATATGATGGATCTTTGGTGGCTACTTGGGCTCTCAGTCGGATTTTTTATGATTGCGATGTGGTTGATCTATAGAGGGAAGTATTATGGTTTGGCATTTGTGAGTATCATGCTGCAATTTCTAACAGCCTTTTTTGCATATGGGATCGGACACTATCCATATCTACTCTATCCGTATGTAACCATTAGTGATGCTGCAACAAATGAAGCGATGGGGCTAGCATTAATCATTGCTTTTATTGGTGGATTGTTATTGCTTATTCCTTCTCTCATGCTACTGATGAAGTTGTTCTTATTTGATGCGGATTATGTGAAAGGAAAGAAATAGATTAGCAGGTAGATAGGATGGGTGAACCATGCGTACATTAAAAGAGCGTGCATTTTCATATAAAAAAAGAATGATCTTTCTATTGCTCTCTGCTGTTTTGATTGGGCTATCCATTGTGGGACAGGCTTATTTCCTTGTGAAGATTGTAGACGGTGTATTTTTGCAAGGGAAATCCTTTGAAGAGGTTTTAGTTGATTTACTGTGGCTGCTTCTTTGTTTGTGCGCACGCTCATTGTTTATCTACCTTAGTAGACGATCTGGGCTAAAGTTAGCCACAAAAGTAAAGAGCGAGTATCGTGGTGAATTTCTAAAAAAATACGCATCGCTTTCGTTTCTCGCGTCCAAACAAGGACAGTCGGGAAGGAAAATCAGTGTGGTGACAGATGCTATAGATGAGATTGATGGGTATTTCAGTCAGTATATACCGCAGCTGATGCAGACTGCCTTTGTGCCCATCTTAATCCTCGTGGTTGTGGCATCTCAGCATCTTAATTCAGGTTTGATTATGCTTGTAACAGCTCCATTTATTCCACTCTTTATGATTATTGTTGGTCTGCAGACGAGGGATAAGTCAGAGGAACAGGTGGAGAAGCTTGCTTCTTTTTCCGGACGTTTTCTTGATTCATTGCAAGGCTTAACCACTCTTAAGCTATTCGGGCGTGCCAATCAACAGAAACAAACGATATTGAAGAGTAGCTTGGGATTCAGAGATGCAACGATGGCGATCTTGAAAGTAGCCTTCACACAAACATTCATGTTGGAGATTATCTCCATGCTTAGTATTGGAATTATTGCGTTAGAGCTTGTCATTCAGATCATTATCTATGATCAGTTAACCTTCTTTACTGGCTTCTTTGTGATGATCCTTGTTCCAGAGTTCTATTCGTCATTAAAAGAGCTTGGAAGTGCCTTTCATAATGGACGATCAAGTATTGGCGCTGCAAAAAAAGTGGATGAAGAGCTGGCTCGAGAAGAGGAGACAGTGACTTGGGGTGACGCGCCACTTGTGAAAAAGATGACACCTCCTAAGCTTGAATTACGTCAACTAAGCTATAGCTATGGTGAAGAGAAATTTCAACTAGAGTCAATCAATACAGAGGTTAGCCCTTATAGCAAAATAGCTATTGTTGGTCCTAGTGGATCGGGTAAGACAACGTTATTACAGTTAATCGCTGGATTAATTAGACCTACGAATGGTCAAGTGATGGTAGATGGGAAACCCTTATCTGAATACGAAGAAAAAAGTTGGTTTAATCAATTGAGTTATATCTCTCAAAATCCGTATCTTTTTTCAGGAACAATTGCTGAGAATATCGCGATTGAAGGCGGTCGTTCGTTTACACAAGATGAATTGGGTCGAGCCATCGAACGAGCTGGATTAAGTGGAATGATCCGAAACTTAAAAGATGGAGCACACACACTGATTGGTGAGGGAGGACGTGGCTTATCAGGTGGAGAAAAGCAGCGGGTCGCGTTAGCTCGTGCTTTTCTAAAAGAGCCGTCTGTTATTCTCTTTGATGAACCAACAAACGGTCTTGATCTAGAAACGGAAAGGTTATTGCAACGGTCCATTCAGCAGCTGTCTAAGCAGGCGACAATCATCACTGTGGCTCATCGCCTCTATACAATCAAGGATGCAGATCAGATTCTCTTTATGAAAGAGGGACAGCTTAAGGCTGTTGGCAGTCATGATGACCTGTATGACAGGGTAGCTGAGTATCGGGAAATGGTTACAGTGCAAAGAGGGGAGAGTGCTTCATGAGAGATCTAGCGGCTATATGTAAGTTAGTATTAACTGAGAAGAAGGATATTCTCTATTCAATCCTGTTCGGTTTTATCGCAGGAATCGCGGCAATCGGAATGTTTGCTGCTAGCGGCTATCTCATCTCAAAAGCATTTCTCTTAACACCCTTGTATGCCTTAATTATCGTGACTTCATTTGTGAAACTACTTGGCTTTACGCGAGCATTCAGTCGTTTTGGTGAGCGTTATGTCTCTCATCGGGCGACATTCACTATATTAGGGAATCTACGAGCCACTTTCTTTGAAAAACTTGAACCCTTAGCTCCAAGTATCTTTACTAAATATCGGAGCGGGGATCTCTTGGCGAGAGTGGTTAGTGATGTAGAAAGTTTACAAAACTTCTTTTTACGAGTACTCTATCCACCAATCGTCTTACTCATTGTCTTTTTGAGTACCGTGGTATTCACAATGTTCTTTTCGGCTTACATTGCGTGGATTTTACTTGCTGGAATGCTTCTCACTGTTTTTGTGATACCAATGAGCTTTGCTTACAGACAATCAAAGATTGATCCGATGGTAAGACAAAAGCGTAGTGAGCTATCAAATGAATTAAATGAATTCTTTCAAGGCTTCCGAGACTTAAAGGTTCACTCAAAATTATCAGAGAAGAAACAAGCTGTGTTAGGTGTATCGGAATCCTATATTAAGGAGCAGGAGCGCGAAAGTATAAATAAGACGTATAATCTATCATTAAATACGTTTGTCACGTTACTTTTTTCATGGATCATTGTGGCTGTGGGTGCTTATCTAGTTTCAGTAGGTGACCTTGAAGGAGTGTTCCTGGCGATGTTAATTATGATCTCGCTGACGGTATTTGAAGATGTTTCTCCTATGGCGGTTTTTCCTGCTTATTTGCAAGAAAGCAAACACTCTGCAACGCGGCTCTTTTCGATTTTTCGAAAGGAGGAGCAACCAGAAGAGCACCTGTATGAAAAACATCAGGTTCAGGATGGTCCACTTTCAATAGAGATGGATCAGGTGTCATTTAGCTTTCAACAAAAACATGAGACAACAACACTTAGTAAGATAAATCTCCAAATTAAAGCAGGGGAGAAGATTGCGATTGTCGGTCCAAGTGGATCAGGGAAATCTACCTTACTTCAACTTATACTAAATCTTTACCAGCCAAATGAGGGGCAGGTGAGGATTAATAACAGGGCGCTTCATGAAGTGGACGAGCAGTCACTATGGCAACAGACGAATGTCATGTTACAAGAGAATCAATTTTTCTTCGGAACCATTCGTGACAATTTGAAATTAGCTGGTGATCATCTATCTGATCAATCGTTCATTCAAGCCCTAGAGAAGGTTAACCTCCATCATTTTACACTTGATGACGCGATCTTCGAAAAAGGAGATAATCTTTCAGGCGGGGAGAAACAAAGGTTGGCGATTGCTAGAGCTATGCTCAAAGGAGGAGGCCTGTGGCTATTGGATGAACCAACATCCTCATTAGACGCGGTGATGGAACAATCTATATTATCGAGTCTATATGAACAGGCGCATGAAGCAACCGTTGTGCTAGTGAGTCATCGCTTAAAGGGCTTAGAAGAGATGGATCAAATCATTCAGATGAGTGAGGGTACGATTGTTGAATCAGGCACATTTGCTGAATTGATGAGCAAAAAAGGGTATTTTTATGAGATGAAGCAGTTGGAGAAGGAAATGCTCTGATAAAAGTCGAAAGGCACTAAGGTAGAGGGGGGAAGGTATCTTGGACAATAGAACAATTCCTTGGCAGCAAGGAACATGGACAAATCATCCATCATCGATAAGAGAACAAGATGGATCTTTAACGGTAGAAGCACAAGCACAAAGCGATTACTGGCAAAAAACCTATTATGGGTTTGAACGGAGCAGTGGCCACGCCTTACTCGATGTGTGGTCATTAGATAGGGCTGTTGAAGTTGGTTTTTTGACGGATAGCTTTGTTGAAAAGTATGATCAGGCGGGTTTAATGATGTATCTGGATAAGCAGAACTGGATTAAAGCTGGCGTTGAGATGAATGATGGTGTTCCGCATATAGGAGCCGTTGTGACTAAGGGGCATTCGGATTGGTCGCTGTTTCCGGTTCCAGATTGGGCAGGGCGTCAGATTACCATTCGTGCTTCTTATTTTGAAGGAGCGGTCATTATTCGGGCAAAAGCAGATGAAGGAGCTTGGCAGACGATTCGAGTATCGGAGTTTCCGGAACAAGATAATAAGTCAATTCAAGCCGGACCGTTCATCTGTTCTCCAGAGAGAGCTGGTTTTAAGACAACCTTTGTTAAATGGGCATCTTGTGAAAAAGAAGACGATCTACATGCGGAAATTCCAAAATGAAACAAAAAAGATGGGGTGTAGAAGATTTCTACTCCATCTTTTTTTCGTGCGTCTCTAACGGATTTGATTATACGATCTCATATACGCAGCGATCTGGCGCTCATTATCCGATTGAGATTTCTCCAATTCCTCTATCACTCGCTTATTTCTTTCCTTAGAATGGTTCTGACTCAATTTTGCTGTAGCTTCTATTGATTTTATTTTGATGCGGAACCCTACAACACCTTTTGATAAGCCTGCTATATATTCAGCATCAACGGTAGCCAATTGATACGTACTGTCTGGTTTTTCATATTTGGAGACCAACTCACTAAATGATTGAGCAAGCTCTTGATCTCCGACTAATTCAATGTCTCCATACACATGTACAGCTACATAATTCCAGGTAGGTACAGCTTGATTTGTTTCGTACCAGGAGGGAGAGATATAACTATGTGGCCCTTGGAAAATAGCTAATACTCGCTGATTATCAAGGTCTTTCCATTGAGGATTCGCTTTTGCAAAGTGCCCATACAAGCAATTCTTCTGTGCATCTAACATAAGGGGCAAGTGTGTAGCTGAAAGATCTTTCAACTGGTCTGAAATGAGAGTCGCAAATCCGTTCTCTTTAATCACTTGATGGATGGTCTCATCATCCTTTATTCGAAAGTATTCTGGGGTATACATGCTGACACACTCCTATTCTTTTAAGCTATTATAGAGTGCTATTGGTAGGAAGAAAAGGATTGATTCAATATTACATTCAAATATTCATTTGATTATATGATTGACATTTAACGTGAACTCACATAAACTAATAATCAAACAAACATTTGAATGAGGTGTCCAACCTATGAAAACGATAAAAGATAATCAAGATACATGTGAAATTTTTAGCTACGATGAGCAAAAGGTAAAACGAGTAACGGGGCTTGTTCAAAAAGTCGATTTTGTTCCTGTTGCGGATGTCTTTAAAGCTTTATCTGATGTGACTCGCTTAAAGATTGCGTACGCACTTCTTCAAGAAGAAGAATTATGCGTATGCGATGTAGCAAACATTATTGGAATGACAACAGCCAGTACTTCCCATCACCTGAGACATTTGCGTAATCTACGTATTGCTAAAAGTCGCAAGGAGGGCAAGCTTGTTTTTTATTCATTGGATGATGAGCATGTCCGTCAATTAGTTATGATGGCGGTTGAGCACGGTCAGGAGGTTTAAACGATGAGCCATCAGCATACAGATTCACAAGTATATCGTGTAGAAGGATTTTCATGCGCGGGATGTGCCGGTACCTTTGAGAAAAATGTGAAGAAGCTTGATGGCGTAAGTGACGCAAAGGTAAACTTCGGTGCCTCAAAAATTACAGTTGAGGGAACGACCTCTGTTGAAGCGCTTGAGAAAGCTGGAGCATTTGAGAAGCTAAAGGTCCGACCAGAACATGATCGATCAGCTCCACGAGTCGAAGAGCCAACAGTTAATCAAACGTTTATTCAAAAACATATAACGGTGATTGGATCGCTTCTTTTCCTTGTATTTGGTTTGATTTCACAAGGAATTAATGGAGGGGACAATCTCGTTACAGTTTTAGCATTTGCCACGTCTATGGTTGTCGGAGGTTATTCTTTATTCAAACAAGGATTAGTGAATCTTAGTCGATTCCAGTTTGATATGAGAACACTAATGACCATCGCAGTCATTGGGGCAGCCATCATCGGTGAATGGACAGAAGGGGCCATTGTTGTCATCTTGTTCGCGATTAGTGAGGCACTTGAACGTTTCTCGATGGACAGAGCAAGACAGTCCATCCGATCTCTAATGGATATTGCTCCTAAAGAAGCCCTAATTAAGCGAAATGGTCAAGAAATGACGGTTCGAGTAGAAGAGATAGCTATTGGTGATGTCATGATAGTAAAGCCAGGTCAAAAGCTAGCCATGGACGGAATAGTGGTGGGCGGTCATTCCTCTGTGAACCAAGCGGCCATAACAGGTGAATCCATTCCGGTGGAGAAGAATACGGATGACGATGTTTTTGCTGGAACTTTGAATGAAGAAGGATTACTAGAAGTCCGTGTCACCAAGCATGTAGAGGACACAACCATCTCTAAAGTGATTCAATTAGTCGAGGACGCACAGGCAGAACGAGCTCCTTCCCAAGCTTTTGTTGATCGATTTGCTAAGTACTATACACCAGCTATTATTCTAGTTGCCGCACTTGTCGCTACCCTACCACCATTATTTATGGGTGGGGATTGGTCAACGTGGATCTATCAAGGTTTAGCTGTGTTAGTGGTAGGGTGTCCTTGTGCACTTGTCATCTCAACTCCTGTTGCGATCGTGACTGCAATTGGCAATGCGGCCAAACATGGCGTATTGATAAAAGGTGGGGTGTACCTAGAGGAAACAGGTTCGTTGAAGGCTATCGCTTTTGATAAAACTGGGACGCTGACAAAGGGTGTACCGGTTGTGACGGATCTATCTTTGGTAGAAGACACAGATAGACAAGATGTACTTAAGATTGTAGCAGCACTCGAATCAAGGTCTCAGCATCCTTTAGCTTCGGCTATTGTGAGAAAAGCAGAGCAAGAGCATGTGCAGTATAAGAGTGTGTATGTGACTGAATTTTCATCGATTACCGGTAAAGGGGTAACGGGAGTCATTGATGGCGTAACCTATTATGTCGGAAGCCCAAAACTGTTTGAAGGTCGGATAGAAGAACAGTCTACATTCATTAAGCAACTGCAGGATCAGGGTAAAACCGTTATGGTTGTAGGCACGGAGCAAGCAATTATAGGATGTATTGCTGTGGCAGATGAGGTGCGCGAGTCGAGCAAAAGTGTCATCTCTGCTTTACATGAGATTGGCATTCGTACCACGATTATGTTGACTGGTGATAACAAAGGTACTGCTCAAGCCATCGGGCAACAAATTGGTGTAACGGATGTTAAGGCTGAATTGATGCCTGAAGACAAATTGACCTATATGAAAGAGTTTAAGAAAACACATGGTAAGGTCGCCATGATTGGTGATGGCGTCAATGACGCGCCGGCATTAGCCGCATCAACCGTTGGCATAGCGATGGGAGGAGCGGGTACGGATACAGCTCTTGAGACCGCTGATATTGCCCTTATGGGAGATGACCTCAAGAAACTACCTTATACCATAAAACTAAGCCGTCGTGCGCTAACGATTATCAAGCAAAATATTACTTTCTCACTTGGTATTAAGCTTTTGGCTCTTATGCTAGTCGTACCAGGCTGGTTAACGCTCTGGATTGCCATTTTAGCAGATGTTGGAGCCACCCTGCTCGTTACAGCAAACGGATTACGCTTGCTTAGAGTGAAGGAATAGATTGAAGGGACGTCGGACTGTAAGGGTCCGGCGTTTTTTAGTGTGGTGAGGATTTAACAAACTCGTTGAATGTAAGGGATTAAGAGTGAGGTTCTTTATTAAGATGAGCACTAGAAATACTAAGCTAAATAAAGGTTTAACAAGAGGTAGAAGCCTTTTTCAAGAGACATGCTTATGTTACTAAGCTGAAATTGATTCTGATAAGAGACTGACCTCTTTACCAAGATAGTAGGAGTTTTACAAAGGAAGATGCTTACATTACTAAGACCGTTTCCGTGTAGAATCATAAACGTCCTCTGATTGTCATGAATCCGACCAGAGGTTCATTAAACTAGTCATGTATCCTTGTTATACTAATTAAAGCGATTGTAGTAGAGAGAGAGGAGTAATGAAGAAATGAAACGGATCGTTTTGATTTCTGTAGCCGTGTTTATTTTGGCTGTTGGTGGTTTTTTAGTTGTCGAATCTATTTCTACTCCTGAAGTGAATGGAGTGGAGTATAGTGAGGCACCAGATATGGAAGGCCAGCCAATTAAGGGAGAAGCGGATGCCCAAATTACTATTACTGAATTCGGGGATTACAAATGTCCCTCGTGTAAAGCATGGGATGAGGAAATCCTTCCGAAACTAGATAAAGAGTTTATCCAAACGGGTCAAGTGAACCTTGTTTATGTTAATACATTATTTCATGGACAAGAGTCGGGTCTTGCTGCACTAGCTAGTGAATCCGTGTGGGCCAACCATCCAGAGTCTTTTTGGGCGTTCCATAGTGGGATTTATAGGGAGCAGCCAGATATACAAAGTCACGATGACCCGTGGGTGACGCCTGAGACACTAATCGATGTCGCACACTCGCTCGATTCAGAGATTGACCTAGAGAATTTGGCTATCGACATGATTGAGCAAACGTATGTGGATTATGTACAAAGAGATATGGCTTTAGTGGAAAAATATGAAGTGAGTCAAACGCCAACCATAATGGTGGATAATCTAAAATTAGAGGACCCTTTTAACTATGAACAACTCAAAAAGGCGATCGAACAGAAGTTAGAAGAGAGGTAACAGAATGGCATCTATTAAACGGTCAAACTTCTTTCTTTATGTTTCTTGGGTCACAGCGATGATTGCCACATTTGGTAGTTTATATTTTAGTGAAGTCAGAGGATTTGAACCATGTGATATGTGTTGGTATCAACGTATTTTAATGTATCCACTTGCACTTATTTTAGGAGTGGCTGCATATCATAGTGATGTAAAGATCAAAAAATACGCCCTGCCTCTGTCCATCATTGGAGTGGGTACTTCGCTCTATCATTATTCTTTGCAAAAGTTTCCATCCCTTGCGACTGCTTCTCCATGTTCGGAGGGTGTACCTTGTAACATGCAATATATCAACTGGTTTGGATTTGTAACCATCCCATTTCTAGCTTTGGTGGCCTTTAGTTTTATTTCTGTTTTTCTTATGTTGGCGAGAAAAGGAGAGTAACCAATCTCGCCTTCTCCCCTAAACTTGACTTAAGGGGTAGCGTCCATTACTATTAACTGTAAATTCATATTGAATTCTATGACGAGAAAGAGTAGTTATGGTGATCTTATCTACAGAGAGTTGACGAACCGGTGCAAGTCAACGATAAGAGCGTAACGAAAATCCTCTCCGAGAAGCAAAGCTGAACTGCATTTAAGCTTTGACGGTTTTCTGCCGATACCCAGGACGCGTATGATAGTACGTAGTGAATGAACAAACATAAAACCACTACTAGGTTTTTTTATTTTGTTTATAAGGGCTTATATGCTTATATATATGAACTCGATCCTGCGTCTATGGGGTCGAGTTTTTTTATTATAAAAGAAGAGGTGAGGTATTTGAAGGAAACAGTAGCAGAAAGAGAAGCGAGAATTCGTGATTATTGGAATCAAGA
The DNA here is from genome assembly GCF_030813245.1 of Alkalicoccobacillus murimartini. GTDB lineage: Bacteria > Bacillota > Bacilli > Bacillales > Bacillaceae_D > Alkalicoccobacillus > Alkalicoccobacillus murimartini. The sequence continues at coordinate 172,705 of NZ_JAUSUA010000003.1, forward strand.
AAATACGTTCCAACAATCCATTGATAATCGAGAAGGAAAAGAAACCTTTGTTTTCTATGAAGGACCGCCTACAGCAAACGGAATGCCACATGCAGGGCATGCATTGGGTAGAACGATGAAGGATTTTGTGGCCAGATACAAAACGATGTCAGGCTATCAAGTATTTAGAAAAGCAGGCTGGGATACGCACGGGTTGCCTGTAGAGTTAGAGGTCGAGAAGCAGCTAAATATTAGAGGCAAAGATCAAATTGAAGAGTACGGGATCGAGAATTTCATCCAAAAGTGTAAGGAGAGTGTGTTTGCTTACGAAAAAGAGTGGAAGCAATTTACGTATGCATTAGGTTACTGGGTAGATATGGACCAACCATATGTAACACTTAAAAATGATTACATTGAATCGGTCTGGAACATTCTCTCGAGTATTCATGATAAAGGATACTTATATAAAGGACATCGTGTGGTACCTTACTGTCCACATTGTGAGACGTCACTTAGTTCTCATGAAGTAGCTCAAGGATATAAGGACGTTACGGATCTTTCAGCTACTGCTAAATTCCGAGTAAAAGGTAGAGAGAATGAATTCTTATTAGGTTGGACTACAACTCCTTGGACTCTTCCTGGTAACGTTGCGATTGCTGTAAATCCGGAACTTAGCTATGTACGGGTGAGTCAAAATAATGAAGTATATATTCTAGCAGAATCACTTGTTTCAACTGTGATAAAAGGTGAATATGACATTTTAGACACGGTAAAAGGACATGATCTTGTCGGTCTAAAATATGAAGCACCATTCCATTATGTCTCTTTAACGAAAGGTCATGAGGTGCTAGCAGCTGATTTTGTTACAGATACAAGTGGAACAGGCCTTGTTCATATCAACCCAGCACATGGAGAGGATGACTACGCATTAATTAACGAGTCCCAATTAGATTATGTGAATCTTGTTGATTCGAAGGGCCGTTATAAAGAAGAAGTGACACCACTTGCGGGTAGATTTGTGAAGGAATGTGATGTTGAGATCGTGAAGATGCTGTCGAAGCAGAATCTCTTATTCGATAAGCAAAAATATGAGCATAGCTATCCTCATTGCTGGAGATGTGACAGTCCGCTTTTATATTACGCGATGGAAGGATGGTTCATTCGGACAACGGCTGTGAAGGAAAAAATGCAGGCGAATAATCAACAGGTGGAGTGGTTCCCTTCTCATATGAAAGAGGGAAGGTTCGGTAACTTTTTGGAAGGCATGGTTGATTGGAATATTGGACGTAATCGATATTGGGGTACCCCTCTAAATGTCTGGATTTGCAGAGAGTGTGAAGCAGAAAAGTCGCCTCGTTCGATTGAAGAATTAAGAGATCTATCGGTTGAGGATCTTCAGGATAACATTGAACTTCATAAGCCATACGTGGATCATATCCATCTTAATTGTTCTTGCGGAGGCACCATGGATCGTACGAGTGAGGTTATCGATGTATGGTTCGACAGTGGGGCGATGCCATTTGCACAATATCATCATCCATTTGAAAATGAAGAGATGTTTAAGAAACAATTCCCTGCCGATGTTGTGATTGAAGGAGTAGATCAGACAAGAGGTTGGTTTTATAGCTTGTTAGCTGTATCAACTCTATATACAGGTGAAGCACCATACAAACGTGTTCTATCATTAGGACATATTCTAGATGAAAATGGTCAGAAGATGTCTAAAAGTAAAGGGAATGCGCTGAATCCAGTTGAACTCATTCATGAATTTGGTGCCGACTCTCTTAGATGGGCGCTACTAGCCGACAGTGCACCATGGAATAATAAGCGATTCTCTAAGAAAACGGTTAGTCACGCAAAATCAAAGGTGATAGACACACTTGTAAATGTTCATTCCTTTTACACGATGTATGCGAGTATTGATCAATTTGATCCGACAAAGCATGCTGGGGGTGTCCAAACAACACTTGATAAATGGATTTTATCGAGGTTACATTCAGTGGTAAAAGAAGTGACCCAGAGCTTAGACGCATACGATATGACGAAAGGTGCAAGAACGATTGCTGTATTCTTAGATGAGCTTAGTAATTGGTATGTAAGACGCTCTAGACAGCGTTTCTGGAGTAGCGGGATGACCGATGATAAAAAAGCAGCCTTTCACACATTGTTTGAAGTATTAAAGAAGGTGTCACAGCTCATCGCACCGTTTGCGCCATTTATCTCTGAAGATATCTACCTTACATTAACGAATGAAAGTGTACATGTATCAGACTATCCTCAAGCAGATGAATCACTAATTAATTTGTCACTAGAACGGGATATGGATGCCGTTGTACAAATTGTAGAGCAAACACGATCCATCCGGAATGCAACAAGTATCAAAACGAAGCAGCCATTAGCTAGGTTAATGGTATCACCAATAGAAGCAATGGATCTCTCGTATTTACAGACGTATGTCTCCATCATCAAAGAAGAGACAAATGTAAAAGAAATTGAGTTCAAGCGAGATTCAGAGGATTCACTAGAAGTCGAGCTCAAATTAAACTTCTCAGTAGCTGGACCTAAATTAGGAAAAGCCGTAGGAGAAGTGAAAACAATCGTCTCAGCTTTAGATGAGACCCAAAAGAATAAACTATTAAAGGAAAATGAACTGCAAGTCACACTTCAGTCGGGAGAAGAGGTACGCCTAACAAAAGAAGACTTCTTAATGGAGAAGAAGCCAGCCAAAGGGTTTGAACTATCCGAAGGGCAAACGTTTCTAACGATGCTCGATACACGAGTCACTACCGAGCTAAAAGAAGAAGGGCTAGTCAGAGAAGTGATTCGAGCTGTGCAAACCTATAGAAAAGAATTAAATCTACCAGTGGACTTGAGGATTGATTTATACATCAAGGTTGATGCAGAATTTCAAGAAGTATTAATCAAATTTGATCACCTGCTGCAAAAAAATCTGATCTTACAATCTATCCAATTTGAAAGTCAGCCGGACATGAAAGCTGTTGATGTTGAAGGAATCGGCGTCTTATTATCTATTGAATTCGACCAATGATAACGATGTAATGAATATTGATGTGACCCCAAAAGATAACGTGAAAACGTAGCTTTTGGGGTTTTTTTGGAACGATTTTAGGCATCGTCTTAATCCATGCTTTCATTTATTGGCGTGTCGCCAGGGCGGCTCTTGGTGAATCCCAGTTCGTCTTGATTTGGTTTCGTTTCCTCTTGAATAGGTTCCAAACGATCAATAAGGTTGATAGGATCGGATGTTTTTTTCCTTATAATTCTATTGAAGTGGATCAAATTTGCTTGGTGTTCTTGCTAAAGCCAGTGGACCTCTAGATGATATCAGAGTAGCACTTGATAAACCTCTTCGGCTCTGGGTAAAACTCTTTACGTCTTGAATTCATGAGCATCGGTCTTGATAACGTCCCCTGGCGCTTGGTGAATCCTGGATCGTCTTGATTTCAAGCGTATCCCTCTTGGCAATGCTCTTGGCCTCTGGATAAAATCTAGTTCCATCTTTACTTAACAATCATTCTACTTGGTAAATGTTCTGGCCCAATTTTTTCGAGAAAAACGTTCATTTTATTACTTAGATTCATTATAAACGAGCTTGAACAGCAGCTGAGTTTTGTTAATGGCTTCACCTCTGAGTACATGACATGTCGATCCGGCTTGGTAAGTCGTTAGAAGAAGGGGAGTAAGAACATGAAAAAAGCCGGAGAAAAATTATATGATTTTTACCCGGCCTTTCTTCTATTATCCCCAAAGCTCCTTAGAAATCTCCACGATATACTTCAGTTTCTCCCACTGCTCTTCCTCTGTAAGGATATTTCCGTGGTGTGTGGAAGCAAAGCCACATTGAGGGCTAAGGCAAAGCTGCTCGGCAGGCACATATTGCGTGGCCTCATCGAAGCGGGCTTTGATCGTTTCTTTATCTTCCAGCTCACCATGTTTAGATGTGAAAAGACCGAGTACCACTTGCGGTCCGCCATTTGGAATGTGCTGTAATGGTTCGAAATCGCCTGAGCGATCATCATCATATTCTAAGAAAAACCCATCTACTTTTTCCTTTGCGAATAAAGTAGGAGCTATTTTTGCGTAGCTTCCTTCAAATGCCCATTTTGAGCGGTAGTTTCCTCGGCAAAGGTGAGTAGTGATAACTAAATCTTCTGGTTTATCTTCTAATACGCCATTTATTACACGTAAGGCTAATTCTATTAACTCCTCACGCGAATGCCCACTATCGTTAAATGGAATCTCGGGTGCATTGAGTCCAGCAATATAGACATCGTCTAATTGAAGGTAGCGGCAGCCTGCATCATAAAAGGCTTGAATGGTTTCGCGATAGATTTGAATGACATCTTTCGTAAATTCCTCAATGTCTGGATAGACCTCAAGATTACGGATACCTGCATTAAACAATTGATTGGGGCTTGGGATCGTTTGTTTAGCCACTGCTCGATCTCCCACAATCTCATTGAACTGGATAAACTCTTTTATTTGAGGGTGATCTGAATTAAATGAAATCTTTCCAGTCACTCGGACATCATACGCTTCAGTATCTTCACCTTTAAATTTAAAACCATGCTCAGGAATATAGCCTTCCACACCTGTTAGATGCTCAAGGAAATCAGTATGCCAGAACCTGCGGCGGAATTCACCATCTGTCACTGCTTGAAGACCTACTTCAATTTGCTTATCGACTACTCTAGTTATTTCAGTTGTTTCAATGTCGTATAACTCTTGTGCGGTAATCGTTCCCTCTTTAAAGTCTTTTCTCGCCTTATGAATGCTCTCTGGGCGTAATAGACTTCCTACGTGGTCTGCTCTAAATGGTGCTTTTCCTTTTGCGATTGTCATGATGTTCTCTCCTCTTTTTTTCAATTCTCCTATCAAAAAACCCCTCTTCCATAAGAAGAGGGGTTGATAATCTGCACGATAACCTGCTCTTCTTATCTTTGTAGTATCACAACTACAGGAATTGGCACAGTTCTTAAAAAGTCTGTTGCCGAGGTTTCAAAGGGCCAGTCCCTCCACCTCTCTGGATAAGAAAAAAGAATCTATTTAGTTAATAGATTCACTATAATGTTTTATATCGGAACTTGTCAATGATATCATTTTTTCTTTTATTTTTTCCCCAATGAAAATCCATCAAATAAAAATCCTCCGAGCGGCTTGTAAATATCAGTCACAAAGGCGATGAACGGTTCTTTATTTTGATGTTGATAGTATCCTCGTAAAGCATGGAAAAATGTTTGAGCTAACTCATGATCAAAAGCATATAATGCTCTGGATAATCCTTTTCCTCTGCCTGACCATTGATTATTTAGCCTCAAAATAAAATCAGGTAGTTGTAAAGACAGTTGGTTTAACGTGATAACTGCTTCATCATGATGTTTGGAATCAATAAAATCATCTAATAAATCTCCGATAAAGTATCTCGAAGCTTTAATATAGTCTTCTGTTAAGGGGGCGGGACCCTCTTGTACATGCTTAACGGCCCTTTCGGCTATGGCTTTATATGAAGCATGGTCTTTGAGAAGTAGCCCTTCTATCAACATATTTCCTAAAATTGGTCTACCAATCTCTTTCTCTTCCTCAAACTCTTTTCTGTACGAGATTGAATGATGAACAAATGCCTCGATTTTCCACCCTTCATAAACAAAACTTTCTCTATAGTGATCAGAATGCTCGTCAAAAATGACAATATCCAAATCAGAGGTTGGCGTTTCTTCACCACGAGCTGTACTCCCCGCAAGGACGGCAAAGCTACAGTTTGGAAAGTGATGAGTGATAAATTCGCTGGCTACCTCAAAGGCTGGTTTAGTCATTGGATGTCTCCTATCATTTGGAATGTTATTTCCTCTTTTTGTATATCGTAACAGAAATCTTACGTCGTTAAAGTGTATCTAATAGAAAATATCGTTTTATTGGGTATATCGCATTCAATCTACCTGTTTCAATGGGTACATGAGACCCTTACTAAGAGTCATTGTTCGTTCACCAAGCTGGATAGATATTTACCCAGAGATAGAGGTCGTTTTCAAGAACGACTAATGTAATATCAAGAAAGATCCTAATTTACTAAGAGGAGGAGGGGATTACTAAGAGGGACTAATGCTTTACCAATACGGATAATTTTTTATCAAGAGCTGTAAAGCGTAACCAACAAAAATGCTTACTTTAGCAAGCCACCCAAATCTGACTTCTAGCACCCAATGAATCAAAAAAACGGATCAGGGATTACCCCCATTCCGTCTTAACTACTGTGTTAGTAACGTCTTACTTCCCATACTCTCCACCTGTCGTAATACTATCTGTTTCAAAGTCATCTACCTGAAAGGTTTTTTCGTTAAAGTATATAGTATGGTTCAAGATACTTTCTTTTGAATAGAAGCGATCACCAGATTTGAGAGGTAAAGATACGGTTTTCTTTTCACTTGCTGATTTATAGATGGCAGTGATAAGCTCCAATGTTTGTCTTCCTTGTTTGCCATCAACAAGAACGGTTGTGCCGTCTTTGATAGCGTGTAGAACATTATGAATCTGACCCACATGTGCTTCGTATTCTTGAGGAGGCAGGCTATGATAGTAGCTCTCGATGGTTTGTTCTGTCTTTGTATCCTTGTTGGGAAATCCATTAGCTGAAGAGGTTGAAGCATGGATTTTCCATGGTACGGAGATACGTGCTTTTTCACCCTGAAATATTAACTGTTGTTCCTCTCCATGATGCACAACCGAGCTTGTAACTTGAGCGATGGAGCCATCCTCATATTTTAGAATAGCTACAGAGAGGTCCTCAACCTCAGCGTTAGGGTGAGCTGTATTACTCATAATAGCTGTTACTTCTGTAGGCATTCCATTCATCCATTGCAGGATATCAATGTGATGAACAGCATGGTTCAAGGTACAACCTCCACCTTCTTTTTCCCATGTTCCCCGCCACCAAAGATCATAATAACAATTCCCTCTCCACCAAAACGAGTCGACTTGACTATGCAGGACATGGCCAATTAGCTTTTGATCGAGTACTTTTTTTACTTTCATCATAGGTGTGAAAAAACGATTTTGGGCAATGACGGAGACGATTTTGTTATGTTCTTCGGCTGTTTTATTGATAAGGTCACATTCTTCTAGAGAGGCAGCCATTGGTTTTTCAATGATGACGTGTTTTCCAGATTTCAAAAGTTCTACTGCAATATGGGCGTGAGTGGATGGGGGCGTGCAAATGGATACAAGTTCTATGGTGGGGTCACTACATACCTCTTCAAACTGTTTAAAAATAGGCACCTTTTTTAACCCATAACTTTGAGCTTTTTCTCGTGCTTTGGTTAAATCTATGTCACAAAGTGTAGTGACTTCACAAAGATCATCAAAGACTTTGTAAGCTTCAATATGTGCAGGACTTATGGCTCCGATTCCAATAATGGCAACATTGATCATAGTAGCTCCCCCCTTTTTTTAAAAGCGTTTTCATTAATGAGATGATACGCCGCAAAGAAAATGAAGTCAACGGAAATACAGCCTCTGTCAGCACAAAGCCAGTGACGTATAAATAAAGATGTAATCAAGACAATGACAGTACATTGAAGTGAATGATAAAAATTTGACTACACTATATTCAGTTCTCGCTTTAGAAAAACGTCGGAACGTTCTATAATGGCTATATATCCTATTTCATTTGTAGCTTTGGAAAGACATTTTCTGAGATGTGAGGTGAATGCATGAAAGTATTGTACAGTGCATTAATTTTAGTTGGTCTCACTATGACGGTTTATTTTGGTTATCAGTGGGTGAGTGGTACACAGGCAGCTGAGGATATAAGCCAAGATGAATTGCAAGCATTCGCATCGAACATACCAGAAGAAAAAGATGAAGAAGAGGTTTCCATGGATGAGGACGTAGTAGACGCTGACCCCGAAGGTATGTCTCAGCCTGTTATGAGTGATGAGCTGGATTTATTTACGGTAGGTGCGGAAATGTCGAGGCTCATTATCCCAGAAATCGAAAAAACATATAAAACATATTGGGGAACAGACGATGCCACTTTAAAGCAAGGTGTTGGTATGTATGTTAGTAAATGGACAACCACACCTGATGAAAATCGTCACACGGTATTAAGTGGACATCGTGATACAGTTTTTTCTGAATTAGATGCTGTAGAGCGCGGTGATTTGCTTTATTTGGAATATGAAGGAAATCGGTATCAATACGAGGTAGATGATATCTGGATTACGGACGCGGAGGATCGGACGGTTATTGTTGATAAAGATGAGGCGACGTTAACCTTAACTACGTGCTATCCATTTGATTTTTTTGGTAGTGCTCCAGACCGCTATATTATTCAGTCCAAGCTCGTTGACGTTACCACATTGTAAACGGAATCCTAAGGGATTTCGTTTTTTTTGATTAATTTCCCAATAACAAGATTAGAAAAAGCAGGAAAGGGTATCTAATACTTTGTAAATAAAGTAAATAAATGATGCGTCGTGAAAACGCAAAAAAAGGAGAGACTGATATGAAAAAGTTTTTGGTAGGGTTTTTGGCAGTGAGCTTTTTAGTGGCTTGCAGCAGTGAAGATACCGGCGGTAATGAAGCAGAAGGAGAAGAACCAGCTGAAGAAGAACAAGAACCTGAAGAGGTTACAGCAGAATCTGTTCTTCAAAATGCGGAAGAAGCTCACAATGAGTTAACTACGGTAGAAGTGGCCGTTAAGGAAAGCAATCGTTTTGGAACAAATATAGAGGGTACTGTAGCTTATAATTTTACTGATAACATTACTTATTTTCAAAGTGAACGTGGAGATGAACAGTATTATAAAGATGCTGAAGATGTAATGTTAATTCGCGATTATTCACCATACACAACTAATGAGGAACAATTTCAAGAGAGATATATAGAGAATAAAACAAATGAACACAAAAATCCGTTTGCTTTCTACAAAGAATTTGATGAGGACTTTTTCGATAAGTTTGAACTAAGTGAACGAGAAGATATTTATGTGCTTACTTATATAGGTGATCAAGAAGGTCAAGATTTAATTGCCATGGGTTATGGCGACCCCTTTATTTCTTACGATGTTCGTTCGGGTGGGAACGAACTGGAAGACGTGGACACAGCTGATGTAACGGTAGAATCTTTACGGTTACATTTTGATATTGATAAAGAGACGTACCTTGTAAAAGGGTATGAGCTTAGATCTAACTTTGATGTCATGGTTAATAATTATAATCAGTCTTATGAAGCGGATAACTCCTACATCTACACAGGTGCAAATGAAGAATTTACAGCAGAAAAGCCCGACAATGATGAAATGGCAATTGGAAATTTAACGTACGATGAACAGCAACAATATGAGAAAGAGGCCTTTGATTATGTAGATGCTGTGATTCAAGCAAATATCTATCAAAATGTTGATGAGTATGTAGACCGAGCTCCAATTGGTTCTGAAGAAGAAAAAAGAGAAGAGGGAGAAAAAGAGCAGGAATCTTTCCTCATGGACTTTGCAATGGGTATGGGTATTGGTTTGGGAGCAGATGAGCTAGGGATCAGTGAAGATAAAATTATTGAAATTTCAGAAGCGATGATGAATGGTTATGCTCAATCAGAGTATATGATTGTAGATTCAAGTGCAATTGCTGAGGATACGTTTAATGTAACAATCAGTGTTCAAGGAATTAATCAGGCAGAAATCGAACGAGAGTTGGATTTGTTACTGACAGAGAAATTAGTGAATGGTGATATAACGGAAGAATCTTCAGGCGATGACATTGCAGATTTAGTCATTGATTCGTTGGACACATTGTTTAGCGAAAGTACAAATCTAAACGAAGCAAGAGATGTCACCGTTGAAGTGAACCGTGCAGGTGGTGGGTATATCATCCTAGATGAACTGCAATATTTAAATGGTTTCGTTAGTCCATATTAAATAAAAAAGGAAGAAAACAGCTTGCATGGCAGGCTGTTTTTTTATGATATTGCACTTCACATTAATTTCCAGTAAGATGGAGTGAATGAGAGGTTGAAACCTTTTTTTACCTTTAACGTACTTTGATAAAGGAGGTCATGAACATGAAGAAACTATTTATTTTTATGGGTAGCTTTTTGGTCCTGTATATTCTAGTTGAATGGGTTTCAGGATTTGTTTTGACGGCAATGTATACTCCATCTATTATCCAAGGTGTGCAAACTGGAGGGTCGACTGTCACTCAATTTGGTATGAGCAATGGGTCTATTATCTTGCCCCTACTCTCGGCTGTAGGCGCTTATGCTATAGCAAACAAATTAGGTAACAATATTCGTTTTTCTAAAGTCGCTTCTTAATGAATTTGAACTGGAGGAATGAATTAGTATGGAGTACATGAATATCATGATTTTGTTAGGGTCTGGTCTTGCTATTCTTGCTCTGGTATCTGCCATTATTGGTTTTGTACTATTTAAAAATAAATAAGCTGAAAACTGCCTGGCGATCGTGCTTGGCAGTTTTTATTTCATTAAATATTAAATGAACGATAACTCCCTTGAAAATAACTTGACTACTTGCATACAGGGCTGAAATTAGGGTACTGAGTTAGTAAGATTGTAGGTGTGGAGCATGAAACAGAAGTCTATCTATATTGAATTGCCGATCTATGCACCTCTAGAAGATGTCTGGAGAGCTACTCAAGATCCAAAGCTGCATCAGGCATGGGATCTAAGGTTTTCATCTATTACTTATCTACCTAGAATTGAAGGGCACCCACAATCTTTTTTGTACAAAACAAATATAGGTTTTGGGCTTAGTATCGCTGGATGGGGTGAAAGTATTGGATCTTTTCATTCAGAAGATGGCTCTAAGACTTCTTCCTTACGTTTTGGTACCGACCAAAAACGATCACTCATTCGAGAAGGTAGGGGCTACTGGAAGTATGACCAACAGGGAGAGGGCACTGTATTTTTGACGCAGTATGATTACGATGTTCGGTATGGTTCTGTTGGACGAGCAATAGATCGGGTATTCTTTCGTCCGATGATAGGTTGGGCTACAGCATTAAGCTTTGATGTATTGAAGAGGTCACTTGAAAAGGGTGAAGCACCGAAATCACAGTATTTTCGTTTTTTTAGTAGTGCGCTTATGTCTTTATTTTTTTGTTTTGTTTGGTTTTATCATGGCCTTATTCCAAAGTTAATTTTCCAGCATCCAGAAGAAGTATTTATGATAAAACGTGCTTTAGGTCTAAATGAAGAGTTAGCACGTAATGTTGTTCAACTAATTGGAGTAGGCGAATTATGTATTGCGGCAATCTGGTTGTTTTATCGAAAGAGAAGACATTTATATCTGATTCAATTAATTATGTTTCCGTTATTAACACTTTCATCGATTGTACTCATTCCAGAATTAATTTCTGCGCCGTTTAATCCAATAACTTTCAATGGGGCGCTTTTTATATTATCAATCATTGGGTACTATTGTTCAAAAGACCTTCCTACAGCTAGAAGCTGTAAGCGTCAAAGGAGTTGAATGATGTCATTATCATTATATAAGCAAATGCTCGGGGTGGATTTTGAGAAGTTACATCCTAAGCTTCAGGATCGCTATTCTTTTTCAGATAACAATGAATTTCTTGCTGATGGAGTCATGAGTGAGATTCAAAGCGGGAAAAAATGGCTGTATCCTCTCTTGTTATTAGGGACAAGACGGAAGTTTCTATTTCCCGAGAGTGGAAAGAACGTCCCTTTTGAAATAGTGAATCGATCTATTATTCGATCAGACGGTAAGGAAGAAGTGCAGTGGGAGCGATTATTTCACTTTCCAAATGCTACAAGACGTTTCCACGCACGAATGACAGCTGATATCGAACGAGGTGTAGTAAAAGACTATTTAGGTGAGCCTAGCTTATTTTATTCTGACCTCATTTTTAATGTAACAGAACAAGGTAGTTTAACCATCCGTTCGGCCGCTCAACGCATTGTTGTAGGAGCGAAGGAAATCCCACTACCAGGATTTTTGCAGGGTATGGTTTTTGTAGAAGAAGCGTTCGATGATTTTAATGAGGAATTTACAATCAATGTTATGATTCGTAACCCTGTGGTTGGGCGCTTGATGTACTATGATGGAGTATTTAAAAAGAATTAAAACGAAGGAGTGTGCGGATGTCTACTCAATCAGAAATCAAATTAACAATGAACCGTCATTTTAAGGCATCGCCAGAGAGTGTTTTTCAAACCTGGCTTAACTCTGATCTCTTCAAAAATTGGTTATTCACTTTAGCTGAAACAAACAAAGTTGCTGTGAATGAACCCATTGAAGGGGGAACTTGGGAGATTGTTGACCATAGGGATGGAGTAGATTATAGGGCAATTGGTAAGTATCTAGAGGTCAGTCCTCCCACGCGTCTAGTCTTCACATTTAAAATGCCTCAATTCAGTGAAGCAGAGGATGTCATTTCTGTAGAATTTGAATCTGAGAATGAAGGGTGCAAGATGACATTTATCCAAATGATTACGGTTCCTCATGAAGATGATTGGAATCATGAAGATATTGAGAAGGCAGTGAAAGAACATTATGATGGATCTGAGCATGGGTGGAATTTAATGTTTAAAGGATTACAACAAATAGTTGAGAAATAAGCCAGAGTTTTCGGTGCGTGAGACGTATCGAAAATTTTTTTGTTCAAAATCTCAATAATGAGAATAAAGTAACCGTTATAAAAGAAGAATGAATAAGAGTAAACAAATTATTTGATTTCATTTGGGTATTTAGTCATAATAAATATGAATCATAAAAAGAAAGAAGATGAAGAAAAATGAGTTCACGTTATGAAGGTAAGGTTGTTATTATTACAGGTGCAGGTTCTGGGTTAGGTCAATCTGCTGCACTAAAAATGGCTAAAGAAGGTGCAAAGCTTTCGTTAGTTGATTTGAATAGCGACTCTCTTGAAGCGACTAAAGCCTTAATTCTTGAAGTGACTCCACAAGCTGATGTTCTTTTAGTAACAGCTGATGTGTCAGATGAAGAGGCAGTAAAGAATTATGTTGATGGCACGGTAAAAACATTTGGTCGTATTGATGCGTTCTACAATAATGCTGGGATTGAAGGAAAGCAAGCTCCTTTAGCTGAGTATGATAGCAAAGTCTTTAATAAAGTAACAGATATAAATATTAACGGTGTATTCTATGGTATGAAGTATGTATTACCGATTATGAAAGAACAAGGCTCTGGTTCAGTATTGAATGTAGCCTCTGTTGGTGGAATTCGTGCCATTATAAATCAAGCAGCCTATGTTGCAAGTAAGCATGCAGTAACTGGTTTAACTAAATCAGCAGCTGTAGATTATGGACAATATGGCATTAGTGTCAATGCTATTGCGCCAGGTGTTATTCTAACGGCGATGGTAGAAGGCTCGTTCAAACAAATCGGTGGGGACAACTGGGAGCAAGCAATGGCTGACTTTGTCAGTGTGAACCCTAAGAAACGTTTTGGTAAGCCAGAAGAAGTAGCAAATGTCGTTGCCTTCCTACTTTCAGGAGAAGCAGAATTTGTGAATGGACAAGTCATTGCTATTGATGGCGGACAGTCTTCTAATTACTAAGTAAAAAAGTGATACCACGTAAAAACAATCCACCTCAATATTGAGGTGGATTGTTTTTTGTTTTAGACTCAAGCGGATATAAAATTGTTAGGAAATGTTATTCGTTAGAATGGGATTAACACATCTTGATTACGTTTTAGGATCAAGAAGTAAAGTGGACAACCATCTTATTTTATTTTAAAGCTCAAGAAACCATCATCAACAGGAATAGTCTGCCCATTCACGGCACTCGCTTCATCACTAAATAAAAAGGTTACGACACTGGCTACTTTTTCTGGCTTGATAAGTTCACCACGCATATGCTGTTCGGCAAGTGCGGCTTTCACCTCAGGTGCATCTCCAAGAATGGGGGTGTCAATAAATCCTGGTGCCACTCCCACGACTCGAATCCCATGTTCAGCTAGTTCAAGAGCAGCTGACTTTGACATCATCACAACGGCAGCTTTAGCGGCATTGTAATTAAAACTACCTGTTGCTGCAATGGATCCATAGATAGAAGCTGTATTCACGATTGTACCTTGGACACCCAGTTCAACCATTTTCTTGGCTCCATAATAAATGCCATAATAGACACTATGTTGATCGACATCAATTACTTTATGATAGGACTCAGGGTCCATTTCAAGCAGTGGCTTGACCAAGCCAATACCGGCATTGTTAAACAGGCCATTAAATGTTCCGAATGTATCAGCAGTCCAATCAATGAGGGTCTTCACATCATCTCCGTTGGATACGTCAATTTTGTAAGCTGCGGCTTTTCCAGAAATGCTTTCAACTTCTTCAAGCACGTGTTTCGCTGCTTCTTCGTTAAAGTCGGCAATAATTACAGTGGCACCTTTTCCTGATAATTGAAGAACCGTTTCTTTTCCAATCCCACTTGCTCCACCTTTCACAATAATGACCTTACCAGTTAAATCGGACATAACTCATCTCCTAAATATACGTATTTCTTCCCATCTAGGTATGTCCTATAATAAAAAATATATGCTTAACTTACTTTGAAAAGGATGGATAACCATGCTTATTAGGGAGCTTAAACAAAACGAGGAGATTCCATGGACATTGCTTTTGGCTGCAGATCCGTCGAGAGAATTGGTCAAAAAATACGTAGCTCAAGGAGACAGCTTTGTCGCTGAACGAGATGGAGAGATAGTAGGAGTGATTGTCTTACTTCCCATCACTCCAATGAAGCAAGAAATAATGAACATCGCTGTGGCGGAAGACGTTCAAGGTCAAGGGATAGGAAAACGACTCATTGAATATGTGTTAAAAGCAGCAGTGAAAAAGAATCTTCAAGTGGTTGAAGTAGGCACAGGTAATTCAAGCATGGCAGCCCTCAGTTTCTATCAAAAATGCGGCTTTCGTATGGATCGGATCGATCATAATTATTTTGTGCGAAACTATGATGAGAAAATTGAAGAGAATGGAATTTGGTGTAGGGATATGGTCAGGTTAGTGTATGAGGTGTAGGGTTTAAAACATCTTATCTTTTTTTTCCGAACTTCATAATTAACACAGAGAGAAGTCCAAAGAAAAGCCCTAGAGTGACGGACCGTTCTATAACCTGATCGAATTCTGTCATAAGTGGGTACTTATTCAGGACATTTCTTATGAATTTGACCGTGAAATTAGCGATAAATGAAAGAAGTAGACAACCAACAAAGAGAGTAACATATTTCAATGAAATCACTCCTTTAGATAAATAATAGGATGGTAACATTAATTTTCACATGTCTAACGGAAGCGAACAAGTCCAAATTCGCCTACAAGAGACTGAAACAACTCGTGTAAGATGAAATAACGAATAAATAAAGGTGAAGATGAACAATATGGCTGAATTATAATCGTCTGCCTAACACTAAACAAGCGGACGAAAATGGATGGCCGACACCTGCGGGATAAAAAGGTATATTGAACGAACCGGGCATGCCCGGTTCCTGGTTCGTTCAATGCCTGCCCGCGGTAAGCGTGCCCCATTTTCGGGAGCGATAACGGAGAACCCATATTCGGCTATTCTCTGAACCCTTTTTGTTTAGAATCTCTGTTAACTATATTTATATAAAAAGGCCTAACAATGCTGTGTCTAACGACGTCATTGTTAGGCCTTTATTCTGGTTATAAGTCGTCTGTCTCAGACACTTTTCTAATTACTTCTTATGTTGCTTATCCTCATACTCTGTTTCTGGCATCCCGTAATCCCCGTTCATTTCTTGTTCATCTTGATCAAGACCTATGGAGTCCGTTCTATCTGAACGTTGGTCGTATTTCTCTTGTTCTTCATTGCGTTCCTTTTTGTACTCTTTCATATTTATCACCACCTGAGTATAGGATAAACAGAGTAGAGCTTGATTATGTAATAAAGTAAGGTTTAATTTGAGAAAGGAGGGTATATATGGGATAGATATGGAGCGCTAAAATGGAAGAGTTACTGAGTTTTTGGCTGTATATATTTTAACGTGGAAGACTTTGTTATTATTTGTTATACTTGAAGTTATTGTCATTGGTCCGATATGGATTATGATAAATTGATTTTATCACACGGTTTTTTATTTAGAAGGAGGAGAAATGTATGGAGAATGAGCAACATAATCAAGAAAAGTTAAATCCCTGGCTACATATCTGGTTTAAGCCGCGGGCGGTTATTAGACAAGAACTGGATAAACCTAATCGAGAAAAGAATTTTATACTTATTGCAATTATTATTGGGATCCTATCAATTTTTACTGGATATACAACAGAAGGTACTGAAGTTAATATTGGTTTTATAGCTCTTATTGCTATATTAGTAGGACCTCCATTTGGTCTGATCATTCTGTACTTTAGTTCTTGGTTAACATCTGTAGTAGGTAGGTGGCTTGGTGGAACAGGTAAAGCGGCTGATCTTAGAGTTTCAACCGTTCGAGGGTCTTTAGTGACCTCGATTGCTACTATACTGCTAAGCTTTGTTGATATGTTAATGCGGGGTGAAGATTATTTCAAAGCTATATCATTGCAAGGTGAACCTGGGGAAATAAATGCCTCTGAAATTGCAGCTTCATCTACTAATCCTATTCTGACCTTATTAATGATTATTGTTATTATTTGGACGATGATTATTAGTCTAAAATCAATTGGAGAGGCACATGGATTTTCTGCATGGAAGGCTCTGCTAACTGGGCTGATAATAGCGGCAATGATTATCATTCCGATAGTTCTGCTTGTTTTCTTGTTTATAGGAATTGCAATGCTAATCTGATATGAAAATAAGACCCTCTACCTAATTCATAGGTAGAGGGTCTTACATTATTCACCAAGCATTTCTCTAGATATGTTCGCAGCTCGTTCTAGTGCTTCTTGAGCTGAAAGATCCCCTAAAAACATCAGTTCATAGATATCGCTTAGTTCTGTTGCAAGTCCTGGAGCTGTATTTTCATACTTAGCCACTCGGCCTACCTCTCTGGCATCAACAAGGTATTGAATATGTTCGGGTTCTTGTTGATCAAGGACTACGTCATCTATGCCTTCAACGGATGGTATAGCATTACCTTGAGCTGTCAGCCTAATTTCCTGTCCTTCTTTAGATGTGTAATAGGATTGGAATAACTTAGCTTCTTCGGGATGATCACTATTTGCATTTACCGCTAAGTAACCCATACCAACACCTGCTGTTTCTATCGGGTTCTCCGTGTTACTTGGCCATGGAATGTAGTCAAAGTCTAGGTCTGTATCTAAAAACATAGGAGTGAGCCATCTGCCTGCTCCAACCAATCCTACTTGATTAGACATAAACATGGCTTCCGTTCCTTGCCCTTCAGGTAAAGTCCCTGCAAAAACAAAATTATCGTCACGGACCATCCGTGTAATGAACTCATACGCCTCAAGAGTTTTTGGATCATTATCCGCTACGATCGAATCATCGTCAGCAAATAAACCGCCATTAGTCCATATCCAATTAAGAATGGATTCATGGGAATTCTCTTGGACAAATCCGTATTTACCGGCGTCGCGTAATAGATCTGTGATTTCTTCAACAGCATCCCAATTCCATTCGCCTCGATCGAAGTATTCTTGAGGAGATGTTGCCCCAACTTCATCCAACAACGTTTTATTGTAATAGAAGAGGTATGGGTTAGTATCCACGGGCAATGCATAGACTACATCATCTTGAATAGCGGGGCCCCAAATGTCACCGGTAGTGAATTCCTCTAGTTTTACATAGGATTCGTCAGACTCTAGAAAGTCTGAAATAGGTGCAATCGTTTCGTTCTGGATTAATGTAGACACATCACCTGCGGATAAATAGAATAAGTCGGGTGCCTGACCGCCCTGTAATCTAGTTGAAAGTGTTTGAAAATAATCGCCGCCTATTCCATTGAACTCAACATGAATGTCATCATGCTGTTCATTAAATGAATCAACAGCCCTTTCGTATACCTTCATTTCCTCTGGATTTCCCCATGCTGAAAAAGTCAGCTGTACGGCTTTGTCGTCTCCTGAACTGGATGAGCTACAAGCCCCCAAAGCTGATAGTAAACTAATAGCCAATACGAAACGAATTCCTTTTCTCATAAAGAAGTTCCCCCTAATTAACTATTTTAAAGCGCTTTCATTTAGATCCTGAGCAGTCGTTACTCATTTAAGTATAAAGAGTTTCTAGGCGACTACTCTTCTATTTTTATAACTATCTTCTGAGCAAGCATTCTAAAATCGTCACCGAAATCATGATGTTGTCTTTCTAGATATGATCGGTTTAAGCTGCACATAAGCGACGGCTATCGCGATACATAGTATGCCAATCACTTGTAAAGGACTTAGGTTGCGTCCAAGTAGAAGGACATCTAAAAAGGCGATTTCTACTAGCATGAGGTTATTGATCAGGCTACTTTCAAAAGCTTTAAGATGTTTCTGAGTCCAAGTCCATAGATAAAACGCAAGACCGCCATTGATCACTCCTAGCCAAAGTAAAATGAAGAGCAGTTTCATGTTAAAAGGTGGTATTCCTTCTACAGATAAACCGATGATGAGAAGACTCAATGCACCAATGAACATCGGCCGTATAACCAAATCCTCCGTACGAACGTGTTTTTGATGAATGAAGTGGCGGTTTATCGTTAGGTTTAGCGCATAGCCAATTGAAGAAAGGAGAACGAGTCCAATTCCAATTACATTAGTCTCACCGAAATCCCACGGGAAAAAGTAAAGAAGCACACCAGTCGCTAATCCGATAAAAGCGAGCAGGGACGTTTTGTTTTGACTTTCTCTCATCCAAATGAAGTCAACGAGCAAAACCATACATGTGTTACCTATACTTAATAGTAAAGAGGTTTGCGTAGGGTTCATAAAGAATTGTCCTGAATATTGCAATCCTTGTGCCATCGTAAATCCTGTGAGCCCGATAAGAATGAGAGTTCCCCAGGGAAGACGAGAGTGACGGGGAGATTCACTGGCTTTAAACATTCTCATGCCTTTGATAAAGACTGCGAGGAACGTAGCTGCGATCATGTAACGCATCCCTGCGAGTGTAAGGGGCTTGATCTCTTGATCAAAAGCCCATTCATTTAAAATGTAGGAGCTCGACCAAAGTAAAGTTACGATAATGCCAGCTAAAAAAGCGATCCATCTATTCATGATCCATCCACCTCTCTTTACATTTAGTATAGATTGTAAAAGGTGAATAAAAAGAGTAGTCTAACGATATATAAATTTCACCTTTTATACATGGAGGGTATACATGAACCACTGGGATCATTACAAGGTACTTAGTGAGCAGTTTGAGCACATCAATGATGGAGAACGAATTCCGGTATCGGTGAAAGAATTAGAAGAAATCTTATTTTGTACAAGAAGAAATGTCATTCTAATCTTAAAAAAGTTGAGTAGTCTTGAATGGATTGAATGGCAACCGGGTATTGGACGATCAAAGCAGTCTTATCTTATTATGCATAAAGACATGCAGGAGCTTTTGTTAGAGAGAATACAATGGCTTCTTGAACAAGGAAAAATAAAAGAAGCCCTCACTATACTTGAAGAGTTGGATTTGACGAGTGAATGGAGGAATAAGGTCTTAGGTTGGCTGCAGGAAAAACAAGGGTATCGACAGGAACTAAATAACGGAAGGAAGCAGGACGTCCTGCAATTTCCGTACTTTAGAAGAATGACTAGCTTTGACCCTATAAAAGCCATCCGGCAGACAGAACTTCACATGATCGAGCAAATATATGATGGTCTGTTGAAAAGAGATTGTGACAGTGGAGAAGCGGTTCCGCATATTGCTCATCATTGGCAGGTCAATCAAGGTATGACAGAATGGACCTTTTATTTGCGTAAGCATGTCCTATTTCACAATGGTCAGGAATTAACTTCTGATGACGTAAGGTTCACCTTGGAAAGATTAAAGAAAGCAGATAATTGGATGTATCGAGGGTTACGATCTGTAAACTGTATTGATGAATATACGATCGTTCTTACTTTCCATACACCATGTCCTCTTTTGCCACGTTATTTGGCCTATCCAAGTTCAGTAATCTTGCCAGCTTCTACGGAGGATCTTGTACGTCATCCTATTGGTACGGGGCCATATCGCCTTGTTTGCGATAGCCAAGACCTTGTGGAACTTCGTGCATTTGATTCTTATTTTAATGGGAGGCCATTGCTCGATATCATTCGGATGTGGATTTTGCCTACCTATTATGCAGGTGAGATGCAGCGGAGAGCAGATATTCAATTTTTCCCGTTTCTTCTAGATGAGAATAGGGAAGTGAGTGAATGGAACGAAATTTCCAAAGTGGATCTAGAACGCAAGGTATTAGTGTGTAATAGCAAGAAAGAGGGGGTTTTGCGAGATAGTCCTGTTAGAAAGGCGATTGCTCAGTTTATTGATTCAGAGAAGCTCATCCAGGAGTTGGGCCAGAATCGATACCAACCCTGCACAACTCTTTATGCAAAATCTAGACACAAGGTGGAGCTTAGTCGGTCGTCAACAGTGGAAGGTGAAACAACTCTTACGCTTTATACGAATGAAGAGTCGTTGAATGTACGTGATGCAGAGTGGCTTGCAGAATATCTTCGATTAGATGTACATGTTGAAGTAGTTACTGTCCCTATTCATAAGTTGATACAAGAGCATGTTCGGGAGAAAGCAGATCTTATTCTTTTCTCCATGGTGAACACAAGTGATCGTGAGCTTTCATTTCTTCACTTTTTACTAGGTAATGGTGGTGTAGTGGTGAACCTGCTTAAAGAGGAGCTCTCTACTAAAATAAATCAAATGGTGGAAAAAGCTACTACACAGCGTGAACCACGTGACGTACTAGAGCAAATAGAGAAGATGTTAACTGAAACATACTCCGTCATACCCTTATATAAAACCGTGCAGCATGCCTATATTCATCCAATGGCACAGGGCGCAAATCTTGATGATTTTGGATTCCTACAGTATAGAAAATTATGGTTTAAGTCTCCAAGTAAGTCTTATAAAATTGACCCGAATAGATAACCGTTCTTTTTCATATATATGATAAGAATTCTACTTGGACTCTTTGACAAGAGGTGGTGTGATATGACAAATCAAGCGTTATTAACAAAGGTTGAAATGAATGATGCATCGATTGTTCCAGATTGGCTTACTCAAGAATATCGTACCTTTCATGAGATTGTTACAGACAAAACCTTTCCATGTTATTTTGGTATGAAAGCAGAGAATAAAGGGGAACTGAGATATGCGTATCTCTTGCAGGAGGATTGGTCTAATCTTCCGAAAGCGGTAGACCAATTTTTAAAGTTGTTTACAAGCCCTCCCTTTATCCGGCATGGGCTGTTTGTGTTTGTTGAACCTGAAAAGGAAGAGAAAACATTAGAGTATTACCGTGATTACTTTTGGCGTATCCTTCAGTATCTACATGAGAACGATACAGTCCCATGGCCTGAGGAGAGTCCAAAGGATCCGGAGCACTATTTGTGGGATTTCCACTTTGGTGGGGAACCAATCTTTGCGTTTGGCAATGCACCTGCTTATAAGCAGAGAAAAACACGGGATCTGGGCAATAGCCTAATTCTTGGCTTTCAACCGCGTAAAATCTTTCAAGGATTAGAAGGGACAGAAAAAGGAGGAATTATGTCTCGTGAAAAGGTACGAGAGCGTGTAGAGGTTTGGGATCAGCTCCCTACACATCCGGACATTAGTCACTTTGGTGACCCAGATCATAATGAATGGAAGCAATTTTTTATTGGCGATGATAGTAAACCTATTAAAGGGAAGTGTCCTTTTTTTCATAAGTAATGGTCTTGAGTGATTGGCTCAAGATCTTTTTTCTGTATAGAAAGTGTAAATAAATTGTAAGTGAATACTTATCCTAGCTTTGCTACTGTACAATGTGAGGAGGAGGTGTATTCTGTGAGACGATTCAGTAAAGCAGAAAACGGTTGGATGTTATATGATTGGGCCAATTCAGCGTATTCCGTTATTATATCTACAGCAATTTTTCCTCTGTTTTTCAAAGCGGGTGCCGATGCAGCAGGTATTTCAAGTGTGAATTCGACCGCCTATCTAGGATATACCATTGCAATCGCTACCTTCATTCTGGCGATGCTCAGTCCGATCCTTGGAACGATTGCTGATTATGAGGGCTTAAAGAAAAAATTCTTCGCCTTCTTTTTTGTGATTGGTGTGGTTTCAACTGCGATGTTGGCTGTTGTTCCATATGATAGTTGGCTTGCATTATTGATATTATATACGATTACATCTATTGGTTTTGCGGGAGCAAATGTCTTTTATGATGCATTTTTGGTTGATGTAACAACGGAAGAGAAAATGGATGATTTGTCAGCCCGGGGATATGGCTGGGGTTATATCGGGAGTGCAATCCCTTTTCTTGTTTGTATTGTCATCATCGTTTTGTCACAGCTCGAAATCCTGCCATTATCTATGACTGGAGCAAGTCAACTTTCATTTATTATTACGGCTATTTGGTGGGCTGTGTTCACGATTCCGATGCTTCGGCATGTAACCCAAATTCATTTCATTAAGCGTGAGGCAAAACCAATTGTGAAAAGTTTTAAACGCTTAGGTAGAACAATCAAGGACATCCGTCATTACAAACCCCTTGTGCTGTTTTTGCTGGCATACTTTTTTTACATTGACGGTGTGGGCACTATTATTAAAATGTCTACAGCTTATGGAAGTGACCTTGGAATTTCGGCTACTAGTCTATTATTAATCTTATTTTTAACACAGGTGGTTGCAGCTCCTTTCGCTATTCTGTATGGTAGGTTAGCTATACGGTTTACCGGAAAAAAGATGTTATATGTAGGAATTGGTGTGTATATTATCGTTTGTATTTATGCTTATTTCCTAAAAACAGCCGTTGATTTTTGGATCCTGGCGATGCTTGTTGCCACTTCACAGGGGGGAATTCAAGCTCTCAGCCGATCTTACTTTGCTAAGTTGATTCCAAAGGATCGAGCAAATGAGTTCTTTGGCTTCTACAATATATTTGGGAAATTCGCTGCCGTCATGGGGCCATTGCTTTTAGCGGTCACTGCACAAATAACAGGTAGTACAAATATCGGAGTCTTCAGCCTTGTTCTCTTGTTTATCATTGGAGGCGTAATTCTTGCTTTTGTGCCTGAATCGAAGGAAGAGGCAGGGTTGCAAGGATAAAAAAAGGGACCGACCCCAGAATGAAAAATTCTACTCAAACATCTAGAGGGCGGTCCCGACTTTTCGATTATGTTACGTGATCTCGCTAGTTTCTTAGTAAAATAGATTGTATTCTTGATGATTAGAGCTTCCCTCTTGATAAGGTGGTTTGGCTCTTAATGAATGTTCGCCTGTCTTGATGAACTATTATTCGGTCTTGGCATTAGAGCTCGGAGATTGGTTATTCCTCATTCATCTTGATATTCTGTCATAGGATCTTGGTAATGGCTGCTCACACTTGATGTATCCCAGCCAGTCTTGATTAAACGGCAATCCTTCTTAACAACATCCTTATTAATGCAATGTTTTAAGCAATGTGTACAATTTTTCTTTGGCTTCAAATCCTACTCCTGGGATATCGGGTAGGCCAACGTGTCCGTTTTCTACTTTGTAGTTGTCAGCAAATCCACCAAATGGTTGGAAGATGCCTGGGTAGGATTCGTTTCCTCCTAATCCAAGTCCGGCAGCGATGTTGAGAGACATCTGATGACCGCCATGCGGGATGCAGTTTCTTGGCGACCAACCATATTCTTTAAGCATATCTAAGATTCTCATATACTCTGTGAGTCCATAGCTTAAGGCACAGTCAAACTGTAGAAAATCTGTTTCAGGGTTCATGCCACCGTGTCTAATTAAGTTGGTTGCATCTTGAAGGGAGAAGAGATTCTCCCCAGTAGCCATCGCATGAGGGTACACCTCAGATAATTTGGCTTGTAGTTCGTAATCAAGTGGGTCTCCAGCTTCTTCGTACCAATAAAGCTTATAATCCTTCACTGCATCACCAAAGGCTATGGCTTCTTGTAAGTTGAAGCGTCCATTTGCATCTACTAAAAGGTTATCTCCGGAACCAACGACTTTAAGAACCGCTTCGATTCTTTTAATATCTTCTGCGATGGAGTCCCCACCAACCTTCATTTTCACTTTAGTGTAGCCAGAATCAAGATACCCCTTCATCTCATCCTGTAATTCTGTCAGTCCTTTGTCAGGCATGTAGTAGCCCCCAGCTGCGTACACAAATACTTTATCGTCAATGTTCCCATCTCCGTACTGCTCAGCCAGTAGTCTGTACAACGGGACACCCTCGATTTTTGCAACAGCATCCCAAACAGCCATATCAAGTGTTCCGATGGCTACGGTTCGTTCTCCATGTCCGCCTGGTTTTTCGTTTGTCATTAAGACCTTAAAAATCTTCTCTGGATCTAGATTTGTTCCTTCTGCATTAGTGATGTCTGTTGGACTGGCTTCAAGCAATCGAGGAATAAAACGCTCGCGCAATAGACCAGATGGTGCATAACGTCCGTTCGAATTAAATCCATATCCAATGACAGGTTTCCCGTCCCTTATGACATCTGTCTGAATGGCGACAATGGAGGCCGTCATTTTGCTGAAATCAATGAATGAATTACGAATACTGCTACTAATAGGTACGGCTTTCTCTTGAATACTGACAATTTTCATGGTCATCACCTCATCATAAATTTCGTTCATTAATAGATATGCAAAAAGTGTGCCAACCTGATGAGGTGTAACAATAGGCTATTGTCAAAAAGAATCATTTCAAATATGAAACGCTTATTTCAAATTCGAAAGTTTTCTCCATAGAGTCGTAGGGCTAATTTGATAGTGGTCACAAAACTCTTGTTTTGAGCCCTGAAATTGTTGATATAGGCTCGTCCAAAGGGAATTCTCCATTTCTTTAAAGGAATCTGATATGGGAATCGTTACCGTATTGTCTGGTCTGCTATTGCTTTCGAGATATGAGGCGATTCCATCAGATGTTAACTCGTGATCTGGGTATGTAATAACAAGTCGTTGGATGATGTTCTGTAGCTCGCGCGCGTTCCCATACCAGCTTTTCGATGTAAAAGGTTCAAGTGTCTCGCTCCCGTTGCGTAGGCGCAAAAATCGATTTTCTCTTTTCATTTCTGTATCTAAAAAATGCATTGCTAAAGGAAGGATGTCTTCCTTTCGCTCCCTTAATGGGGGCAGGTCAATGGTCAAGGTTGAGATACGGTAGTACAAATCCTCTTTAAATTGTTGCTCTTGAATCAACCTGTCCATAGGCTGATTAGTGGCACAAATAATGCGGACATTGACAGGGATATAACGCATTCCTCCAACTCTGCGAACTTCTTTTTCTTGTAGAACACGGAGTAGTTTTGTCTGGAAGCTGCGTGACATTTCATTGATTTCGTCTAAGAAAAGAGTGCCTTCATGAGCAAGTTCGAATAACCCTGCTCGACCACCTTTCATGGCGCCAGTAAATGCTCCTTCTTCGTAGCCGAATAGCTCGCTTTCCAATAGGTTTTCATTTAATGATCCACAATTAATAGAGACAAATGGTTTAATTTGGCGATGACTAGCATGATGAATGCTTTGGGCAAATAATTCTTTACCTGTACCGGTTTCCCCATAAATGAGAACCGTACCCTCAGATCGGGCAAATGCGGCAGCGTCATTCACCAGCTTCTTCATGCCTAGATTCTCACATATAATATCTTCGAAGGTGTGCTTTGCTGTTAGTCCTTTTTGATAGACCTCTTTGCGTATTTTTAACTCAAGCTTCTGAATATCGGCTAAGCGTTCAAATATTTGGATGGCGCCTGTGTAGAGTCCATCAGAAAAAATGGGCGTTGTTGTCACAAGCATTTGCTGATCTCCGACGTTGGTTAATATATTACGTTTAGGTGTTTGTGCGTTGAGCTGGTCTTGTAATTGCTGACTGGTAAATACATCGGAGTACGGTAAAGTTTCAAATGAAGGAGCGAGCTTAGGGAACAGGACTCTTGCTTGTTCGTTACACATCTTAATTTCATTTTGTGCATTAAGATTTACTACAGCCTGCGGGACCACCTGCAAAATTGATTCTACTTCTTGTCTCTTAGCTTCTTGTTCTATTTGATGATTCAGAGTTTCAACTGCCTGTTCAATGGCAAAAACTAGCGCTTCCTCACCTGACTTAACGAGAAAAGAAGGGATGCCTACATCTCTAGCTGAGTCAGTGGCTAATCGATCACCAATGATTGCATCTACAGACTGTTGTTCGGCTAACAGCTTAATTTGTTTCTTTGCATAGTTTGGATCGTGATAGGTTTCCACTTCTATGTGTGAGGAACCGAATTCACTAATAATGGATTCTGTGTCATGAAAGATTCCTGCGTAGAACATGACTCTTATTTTTTGGAACCCTTGATTATTTACGTGAATAATTGACCGCAACAGATCAAAAGGGGTGATGGGAATCTGAATATAGGGAATGGAGCTTTTATTTCTAAGTAATTCTCCCAAGCCCCCTCTTGAAACAATAGCTCCCGTATTAGAGTGTATGGCCTCGAGGTTTTGGCTGTAAGGGGTTTGGGTTTCTGAGAATCGGACACGGTAGGGAAGATTGTTAAATGATTCTTCTAAGTTACGGATTTGGCTTTTCGTTAAGTCAAATGGAGCAATCACTAGGATATCTTTCATGATAAACCTCCTACATCTACTTTTCGGATAGATTAAACAAAGAATATGCTATGATGAGTTTCAAAAGGGGGCTGTTCTTATGGAGATGGGTTTATTTCAACAGCAGACCACCAGTTTAGTGATGACACATGAGTTAAAGCAGGCTATACAGCTACTTTCCTATTCAACGATTGACGTTAGAGATTTTATAAAAGAACAAGCACTTGAAAATCCATTAATCGAACTAAGTGAAACCTATATATCCAATCCATTATTTCATCAAACATCAAAAATCTCCAGTGATGCTAAACATCGAGCTCTTGAAAATCATAGTGCAAATAGAAGTCTACGTGATGTATTAATTGAGCAAGCTTCTTATATGGAGAATGAAGAAAAGGATCGGAGTCATCTCATCTATCTAATAGACTCAATAAATGAAGATGGGTATTTGACGATACCTATGGAGGAATTCTGTCGCGAGCGAGAACTTTCAATGAATCAAGGGCTCACATACTTGCAGATGCTTCAGGACATGGAGCCAGCGGGGGTGGGGGCACAGGATTCAAAAGAATGCCTGCTTCTTCAACTAAGAAGAGCAACGAATAGATGTGAGCTAACTGAGCAGATGGTGGCGAATCATATGGAGTGGTTAGCATCAAAGAATTGGAAAGCGCTAGCCACTCATTACGAAGTGGAAGCAAGTGAAATCCAGAGGGTCCATGATCTGATTTTGAGGCTTGATCCATACCCAGGAAGGATGTATTCTCAAGAACTCCCTCACTATGTTGTTCCCGATGTCTCCATTACGGTGAATGAAGAGGGTGAGCTGATTGTCCATGTAATCGATGAATTGCTTGGAGGCATAAAAGTGAATCAGGTATACAAACAACAGTTGCTGAAAAGCGGTGGAGATCATGCAACCTATGCCAAGCAAAAAATACAAGAAACTGAGTGGTTAATCCAGAGCCTTGCACAAAGACAACGAACGATTAAACAAGCGGCCGAGGTGATCGCGAATCACCAATATGCTTTTCTAGTGGAAAAACGAGGGATCTTGAATCCGCTTACGTTAAGAGAGGTTGCGCTTGTCATGGGAGTACATGAGTCTACAGTAAGTCGTGCGACCGCTTATAAATATGCGCAGACACCAAAAGGACTACTGGAACTTAAATCATTGTTTTCAGCAGGGCTTGCGACGAGTGGAAACGACTCTTCAGTCTCCAAGCAAACATTAAAGACATGGTTACAGGAATTCGTAGCATCAGAGGAGAAACTTCGCCCATTATCAGATCAAGAACTAGTTCAGTTATACAAAAACAAGGGAGTGGATTTATCAAGACGTGTCATTGCTAAATATCGCGGTGAGCTCGGAATCCATTCATCAATGAAAAGAAAAAGATATGAAAATTGAAGTCTCTGTTTACAAATAAGAATCATTCCGATATACTAACTTTTATACACAGATCGTAATTGTTACGAAAGAGGAGTCGAATGATGAAAAAGCAATTAGTAATGGCCGGAGCGGCGTTGCTCTTTTTAAACGCATGCTCGTCTGGATCAGGCGAACAAGTAGAAGAGAATGATACATTAGAAATCTATACGACCATTTTCCCTATTGAGGATTGGACAAAAAAAATTGGTGGAGAATATGTGGATGTAACAAACATGGTGCCGGTTGGTTCAGATGCTCATACATATGAACCTACTCCAACAGAAATGGTTAAAGTAGCGAGTGCCGATGCCTTTTTCTATAACGGGGCAGGAATAGAAGCCTTTGCCGATAAAGTCGTTAGCGCTGTAGATGGAGAAGATGTAGCGACACTTGAAGCAGTAACTGGAGTCGATTTGATTCCTGATAACCATGATCATGACCACGAACATGAAGAAGATGGACACGATGATCACAGTGCAGAAGATCATGAGCATGGTGAGGATGCACCGGAAACTGTTGAAGTTGAAGGTCTATCTGATCATTATCACTCTGGAGACCACGTTCATTTAACGGCTGTTGCTCCAAGTGAGGCAGATTCTGATCATTGGCATTGGTATACATTAGCTCCTGGCGCGGATGCTGAAGATGAGGAAGCCTGGGAAGTGGTTCCTGATAATGGAACAGCAGTATATGAAGGCGAAGCTGTAGATGGGCAACAGATCAAAGCCAAGCTTTTTGGAGATGATCACGATGTGCTTGCACAGTCATCCCCACTTGCTATCAATGTAGATGATCATGATGATGATCATGGACATTCACATGGTGAATTTGATCCGCATGTGTGGCTAGATCCGGTCTTATCTATTGAACTCGCTGAAAATATTAAGGACCAATTAATTGAGCTAAAACCAGAGCAAGAGGCTTATTTCACAGAGAACTTTGAAAACCTTGTTGAGCAATTCGAAGAGCTAGATGGTCAGTTCCAAGAGGTTGCGGAGAGTGCAGATATCAATACATTTATTGTGTCCCATGCAGGCTATGGTTACTGGGAGAACCGCTACGGTTTTGAACAGATTGGCATTGCGGGAATCTCACCAACAAATGAGCCTTCACAGAGTCAGCTTGTTCAAACGGTAGATTATGCTGAAGAGCTGGGACTTCAATACGTGTTATTCGAACCGAATATTACACCAGCTGTAGCGGAAGTTGTGCAAAAGGAAATCGGAGCAGAAGCCCTGACGATTTATCCGCTCGAAAGCTTAACAGATGAAGATGTAGCAAATGAAGAAGACTACTTCTCTCTTATGCGAAAAAATATCGACACACTCAAAACGGCATTATCAGCAGAATAATGGAAAAAAGCCCTCCGGCAATTTGGAGGGCTTTTTATGTTCATCCCTTTTTTAAAAATTTATTTCACCCATTTATTCAATCTATGATTATTTTCTAGTAACCTGTCAAAACTGTGAATGAGGAAATGAGAGTTTAGCAGGGGATGGAAGGGAGTTAGAATAATGGGTAAGAAAATCTATGTTTTGTTTTCACTTGTATTCATGTTGCTTTTCGTACTTGGCTTAAGCAAGGATACATTAGCAGCAGAAATGGGAGAGGTGGATACGCAGGTTTCACTAAACGTGAGAGCAGCACCGAATGAGCAGGCGACGATTATAGGCAGCCTTCCTCCAGGTGAACGAATTGAATTTATACATGTGGGGAATGGCTGGGGGCAGATGACGTATGAGGGACAGTTAGGTTTTGTGAGCACGTCTTATTTGATTAAGGCGCCAAGAACGCCAGATAAACAGGAAGACGAACCACACCAGCCTGAACCCGAGTCGGAACAAATGGATTTTTCGCGTATTGTTATTGATGCAGGCCATGGGGGAAAGGACCCTGGCGCAGTCGGCAATGATTTATATGAGAAAACGGTGGCATTGGCCATTTCGCATAAAGTGAAAAATAGATTAGAGGACGAAGGTTACGAAGTAGTTATGACTAGAGAGGTAGATACCTTTGTCTCGTTAGAAAATCGGGCATTGAAGTCGAATGAATGGCCAGCAGATTTGTTTGTCAGCATTCATGCAAATGGATATGCAGATGCCGCGGCTAATGGAATTGAAACGTTTTATTATCATGGAAGCGCACAAGGGAAACAGGTGGCCAGATCGATTCAGCATCAGCTTGTTGAGATGACCGGGAACAGAAGTCGAGGTGTTTTCGCTGCAGATTTCTATGTATTAAAGCATACGAATATGCCATCCGTACTAGTCGAAACAGGATTTGTCTCAAATGAAAAGGATGCGACCTTATTAAAAACAGAAGAGTACCAGGAGAAAGCGGCAATAGCCATTGTAAGTGGGATTACACAGTCTTAAAAAGTTGAATAATTTGTTCATCTACTAGCTCCTATCTATCATATACTTAGTATATTCAATAGATGAGAGGGTGGATACGTATGTTTCGAAAACGTACTTTTAGTCTGCTTCTACTTGTTGGCTTGATCATATTAGTTGAATTGAGTCATTCGAAGACTTCATTTGCATTAGATTGCGCAGAAACCTCAGCGGATGAATCGTATGAGCGTGCGAATGTGGTGTTTAGTGGAAACGTGACAAAAGTACAAGAATACACGTATACATTCGCAGTTGAAGATGTGTATAAAGGATCGGTAGAAGAGACTGTAGAGGTAATGGGATCTGAATGGGATGGTGATTTTTTTAAATCACAGGAGAAGATGCTTGTCTATACCGATCGAATGCCCTTTGGCCAATACACAATGGAACTTTGTAGTCGAACGGGTTTCTTCAACGACCTGCAAGAGGATGTCCAAGGAATACCTCCAACAGAACCTACTCCTAAGGGCTTCCTCTCTACACCTATATTGGTAGGAAGCATCACGGGGTTAGTAGGCCTTTCTATATTGGTCATTAGAAGATGTCGAAATCGATCATGACCCTTGTGAGCGAACGTATATTCTCATATAATAAAGAGAGTGAAATCATTCTGTCTTTAAAAGGAGAATCGTATGGAACCGTTAAAGAATATTTATAACGAAGCTTATGTCGATAGATTAACTTCTGATCTACAAACTACTTTTCCTGATTTTGTGGCTGAAGATTTTAGAACATTAATCCTGCAGCCGGATTGGTCGTCTCTTGAATTGATGGAGAGAAAGCGTCGGATTACTGAGGCTTTATGCAAGACGTTACCTGACCCTTACACAAAAGCCCTTGAGATTCTTGTTCAAGTTGCCCCTCCTTATAATGGGTTGGGGGGCATCGTTTTCCCTGATTTTGTTCAATGCTATGGGCTCGATTATTGGAACGAATCCATGGATGCTCTGGAAGTATTAACGCAGTATTCTACAGCTGAATTTGCGGTTCGTCCCTATTTTATAAAGGACACTGAAAGTATGATCAAGCAATGTCTAGTGTGGGCAGATAGCTCCAATGAGCATGTGAGAAGGCTAGCTAGTGAGGGGAGTCGTCCGCGGTTACCATGGGGAATCTCTGTACCGAGTTTTAAGCAGGATCCAACACCACTTTTGCCTATTCTAGAAAAGCTAAAGCAGGACGAGTCTCTCTATGTACGCAGAAGTGTTGCGAATAGTTTAAATGATATCACGAAGACTCATCCGGACTTGTTTATTCAAATAGCGATGGATTGGTATGGGGGGAACGAAGACACCAATTGGATTATCAAACATGCCAGTCGCAGCTTACTAAAAAAAGGAGACAAACAAATCCTTTCTCTTTTTGGTTATGAAAATAGTCAGAACTTACATATTAAAGAGTTCCAATTTGAAACAGCATCGATCAAAATCGGTGAGCGGGTTGATTTCTCATTTGATCTGTTCTCTGAAGTGGATACGAAGCTTCGAGTAGAATATGCCATTGATTATGTTAAGGCGAGAGGTCATCGGACGCGTAAAGTATTTAAGCTCTCAGAAACGTCAATTAAAGAAAAAGAAACAAAGCCCTACTCAAGAACCCATGCCTTTGAAGATCTATCGACACGTACACATCACCCTGGTTTGCATCAGTTAACGTTGATTGTAAATGGGGAAGAGAAGGTGTCGGTGGAGTTTGAGGTTGGGTAAATAGAAGAAAGATCGAACTGCCTTATCTCTCCTTAGATCTTTTCAACCTTTTAATCTAAATCCCTTTCAATAAGAGATACAGAAATGGTTAGTGCGTCTATACGCCTTTTAGCTAAGGTGATCTGGGATTTATATCTATGTGGATTTTCTTTAGATTCAAGAGTTTTTACTGTTTCTTTAAGCTTGTGTAAAATGGAATCAATTTGCCGTTTGGCTTCAACTAATTCAGATTGTTTATAGTCCATGTACATTCTTCCTCCTTATCAAATTAGAGCAATTAATCTTTCGGTCAATCAACCATTGTTATATACACAGAATTAAGGTATAGTATCTTAAAGTTAATTGAAGGAGGGTTGTTAAAAATGATGCTTTCAGGTAGATTACGCCAACAAACGTTGAACAATAAGTAATTTAATATGTTCAAAGGCTCTGTTTTAATAAAGCAGAGTAAACGGGAGTAGTCTGCACATTTTTAATAATCTTCAGCGGGAAAAGTATATACTTTTTATGTGAAGAAAGGCAGATAAATCTGTCTTTTTTTCGTATGTTCTTTTCATACAATGGGAGACGTCTGTTTGTAGTATTCTCGTTTACTCTTAACCACAAACATATGGAGGAACTAGATATGAAAACATCAGAAATTAAACAATTAACCAATCGCAATGGATTAGATATCTTAGAAGAAACAATGAGGATAAATGAGTCTGGCGTTGACTTTAGAGTAGTGCACGCCACGGACCAAAAAGGTGATAAATGGATTCTTAGATTGCCTCGCAGGCCGCAGTCTATGAGACATAGCCTACAAGAGAAAAGAGCGTTAGACCTTCTCAATAAACATGCAGACTTCCACGTTCCGAATTGGTCTGTTTTCTCAAAAGACATCATTGCCTATAAGCAGTTACAGGGTATTCCAGTAGCGACGATTGACATTGAAAAACAAAACTATG
This sequence comes from Alkalicoccobacillus murimartini, assembly GCF_030813245.1. Classification (GTDB taxonomy): domain Bacteria; phylum Bacillota; class Bacilli; order Bacillales; family Bacillaceae_D; genus Alkalicoccobacillus; species Alkalicoccobacillus murimartini. Next base: position 205,856 of record NZ_JAUSUA010000003.1, read on the forward strand.
TTTGGAGCTTCGATCAAACGAAAGTACCTTCTTCATATTATGACTCATTAGGAAAGTCACTAGCAAATTTACACTCGTTACCTCAAGAAGAATTCAAAAAGATTGGAGTTGAAGTTCTTGATGCTAGTGAGTTAAGGACTTCTATGAAGGAACGAATGAAACGCGTGAAAGAAACATACCATGTGAACGAGAATCTATGGAATCGCTGGCAAGCCTGGCTAGCAGAGGATTCTATTTGGCCATCTTTTGTAGGTGTAAAACATGGAGACTTACATCCGGGACATATTCTTATGAATAAGAACAATCATGTTACGGGGTTTATTGATTGGACAGAAGTCGGGGTCGCAGATGTGTCTGTAGATTTCATGTCGCATCTTCTCCTATTTGGAAAAGACGGACTTATGAAGTTAATAGATGCCTATGACAATGCCGGAGGAAGAACATGGACGAGAATGGAAGATCATATTGCTGAACGTTTAACAACAAGTGGTATTACCGTTGCTGAATTTGCTAAAGTATCAGGTATGGAAGATATGCAAAACGCAGCTGTACACATGCTGGAAAGTGATAGCTAAGTAACATGACTAGTTAGATTAGTAGGATTAGTAGAGAAGCCATGCAAACTTAAAAACCCCCAGTAAGACTCCATGTCTCACTGGGGGTTTCTCTTATTTCTCTTATTTCTCTTATTTCTCTTATTTCTCTTACTCTTCTACATTCACATTCAACTTCGCCGGAGCGACTTCACGTGTTTCATTGCCATAGTCGTCTCGGACAATGACTTCGATCTGGGCACCTTCTACTTCTACATTAGAGGTAGCGGTCCAGTAGCCAACATATACGCCATCGCTTTCTTCACGAATTGGCAGCTCCGTTGCATTGGAGGTAGTGTTGGTTAGTGGCATGCGGATGATGAAAGTGGCATCCAGGTCTTCCTCACTAGTGAATTCAATTTTAACGGATTCACCAGATTTGAGGTCTTTGTCCTCATCTGGTTTAAGATTCTCGATGACTGGTTTATCAAACTTCACATCGATGGTGATATGCTCGGAAGTTTCGTTTCCTGCCTTATCTGTTGCAATGACTTCAATGTCATTGCTTCCGTTATCAAGTAAGATACGCTTGCTGAAGGTTCCATCATCCTTCAGATCTGCGCCTTGACCATTAACGGTCACTGTATCTAAGTGGTCATCAGTCGCGGTTCCTTTGACGGTCACAGTTTCGCGGTTCGACTTTGACCCATCGACAGGTTCAGTGATCTCTAGCTCGACGCTAGTCTGATCAAGAATGATGGTGACGGGTTCAGATGAATCGCTCTCTCCTGAATCCGTAACGGCAGTGGCCGTTAACTCGTTATTCCCTTCAGAAAGCTCAATGTCTGTGGTGAAACCGCCTGCTTCATCGGTCGTTGTTGATCCTGCTTCTTCACCGTTATTGTAAATCGTGATGTCTGTTGCTGCTGAAGAAGTACCTTCGACTGTAGCAATCTCGTCACTTGTGAAAGAACCATCCTCAGGGGAAGTAATGGTTGGTGCACTTAATTCATAATTTACTTTTGCGCGAATCATATAGTTTCCTTCAATCGCAGGTGTTTGTGACCAACTTCCACCTACAAACTCCCAGCTTCTCTCAGCTAGTGGTCCATCTTCATCTGTGGCTAAGCCAGGTGCATTCGGGTTGGCGACAGATTGAATGTAGACTAAATAGAAGTCTCCTTCTACTAAAATTCCTTCACCTGAAAGGTCGACTTCTGTCCAGCTTCCATCACGCTCTGCTGTAGCATCAATAGGACCTGCAATTTGGTTTCCAGGTGCCCCATTTGATCCACTTGCGTCATAGACAGCTACCTTAAAGGCTGTTCCACCAGGTACCGGCCATTCTTCATCCCAGAATCGGAATAGACCTCCTGTAACGAGTGCACGATCTTCGCCTTCAGCCAGTGACATTCTGACTGCCCAGCCATTGCCAGCTTCAAAGAAGACACGCGCATTTTCAGCTGTTCCGTCGTCATACCCAATTTCTCCTTCGTACCCGATAAAAGGTTCTAATGATACATCGTGTGAAACTGTATCATTTCCTTCAATTGTTACTTCTATCGTTTGGCTGTAGTAACCAGGAGCAGTGAACTGTAATGTGTAGCTTCCTTCATACGCTGATAGTTCATATTCACCTTGTTCGTTTGATTGAACAGGAGCGATATGACCATCCTCAAGCAATGTGATTGTTGCTCCGGCAATTGGTTCTCCCGTTGCATCATTACTGACGACACCATTTACAGTGCCTTCCGCAATCTCTGTTAAAGTGAAATGAGCTGTCGTTGTCGCATCAGCTTCAACAGTTATGGTCTGTTCTTCTGATTGGAATCCATAAGCATCAGCACGTAGCGTGAAATCACCAGGCGCATGTTTTAGCTGGTAGCTTCCGTCAGCCGGATTCGTTTGAACAGAGCGTCCGCTTTCCAAAACATTTACTGTAGCTTGTACAGGCAGCGCTGCAAGTTCAATGGCTGGGTCATTCTTAGATACGGCTGGTTTTTTGACACTAGACTGTGCCGGTTGAATCTTAGATGGATCTACTTCTTCTTTTGCCATGTTGTGGTTAAAGTACGTATGGTTTGGAGGCTCAACTCCAGGTGTGAACGAAGGAGAAGTGGATTCATCACTCAATGTGACCTGATCCAGGAACCATCCTTCATTTGTAATAGAGAAATCAGATGTAACATTAAATCCTAGATAGATGCGTTGTTCAGCATAATCTGAAAGATCAATTTCTGTTTCAATCCAGTCAGCTGTTGCACCATTAAAGCGTTCAAGTGCTTCCCATTGTTGTCCGTCTGTTGAGATGAAGACATGGGCAAAGTCGTAGTTGTTCTCTAGTTCATGCCAATGTGTGAATTGTAAATAAGCGGCTCCATCTTCTAAATCGATTGGAGGCATCACAAGAGTCATGTTTGCATTATTCGGGTGATCGCCTGCTAGGTTTGTAGCATAGACATGATCGCCAGTCAGAGCCTCACCAGGTCCTGATTGTGGTTCGCCCCATTCCCAAACATCATTAGATCCGAATGAATACCAACCATGTGGTTTAGTGGCAAAGTCTTCTTCATAGCCTACACCAATAGCAGCTAAAATCGAGATTTCATAAGTGTCTGATTCAGTGACATTGTCCCCGAAATCAGTGATCGTCCATTTGTATTCAATGGATTCTCCTTCAACTACTTCGCTAGGGATAGTCGCAGCGTATGAACCAGATAAATGGTTTCCATCTACAAGGCTCGCCTCAACGGATGTCCAATCATCTGTTGTGCGGAAGCTTAACTCAACCCCCGTTACGCCAATATCATCCGTTGCCGTAATAGCTAGAGGAATGTCCACTCCAGCATACCCTTCTGTAACTGGCTCATGCTCATAAGCGGGAGGTTCTGTGTCTTCGCCATCTTTTGTGACACTTCCTGCTACTGTACCAATTCCATTTAGAACAGATGCTACAGCATCATAAGCATTAACCAAACCATGACCAAACCCATGGTTCGGGGTTTCTGGATACTCATCGTCTGTTAACGGAATCGCAGTAGAGGTGAGGACCTCTTCTAGATCATCTACCGTTAGAGAGGCATTAGCCTGTAAAAGTAAGGCAGCCACCGCAGCGACGTGTGGACCTGCCATGGAGGTCCCGTTCCATCCACCTTCATATCCACTGCCTGGAACGGTTGAACGAATGTTCACGCCCGGTGCTGCAATTTCTGGTTTAATCTCTTCGTATGGAGAAGGACCTCTAAGGGAGAATCCAGCTAAGTTATCATTGATATCCGTTGCACCTGTTGCAAAGGATTCTGGATAGTTTGCTGGGTTTGCAACAGATCCAGGTCCACCTGGATTAAAGAAATTCGTATTACCAGCCGAAAATTCTGGAAAGATATTTGCTGCTCTCCAGTTTTGGACCATAGGGCGATACCATTCATCTATGCCCGGTCCGCCACCCCAAGAGTTATTCACAATATCAGGTGCTTTTTCTGGCTGTGGATTGCCGTCTGCATCAGTTGGAGCAATAATCCACTCCCCGGCAGCAAGCAAGTCAGCATCTGTACCGCCGATATCAGTGAATGCTTTTACCCCAATCCACTTGGCTCCAGGTGCTACACCGACTGCGTTTGATCCATCTGGTTCAACCCCAACCATTGTTCCAGTGACATGTGTACCGTGACCATCATCGTCATAAGGCACATTCTCCCCTGCGGTAGCATCAAACCAGTTGAAATCGTGGGTAGGACTTTCTGGGTTAGCTGGATCATACCCGCGATATTGTTCGACTAGACCCGGATGATCCCACTGAACACCTGTATCAATAGATGCAACAACAATTCCGCTTCCATCAATACCTTGTTCCCACACTGCTGGTGCTCCAATGTGACCAATATTCCACTCGATATCAGAATCAGCTGCTGCTTCAGGTGTTTCTGATGATGTTTGTTCTGTTGGATTCAGCTGCCTAACCTCGTTCGGAAGTACTTTCTCTACTTCAGATCGAGTGGCTAGTTTCTCCATAACTTCTTTTGTTCCAGTTACAGCCATACCATTTACAATAAAAAAGGATTCGAAGTCTTTAACCCTATCTTCCTCGAGCTCCTTCTCTAGAAAAGCAGTAACCTCCTTTTGTGTATCAATACTTGTCGCACGTAAGCTTGAAACAATAGCCGACCGCTCAAGTAATTTCATTTGCGAGGCTGAAGCATTTTGCGCCTGCTGAGTTCCAGCCACACTCGCTGCTACCTCGGCAGTATCTACTTGTTCTTTAAATTTTAATAGAAACGTAACGTATTCCTCTTTTTCAAATTCTTCATAGAGGCGATCACTAATCTTCTCGGAGCTTGTCTGCGCAGAATCAAAAACAGACGTACTAGCCGATTGTGCTAACGTCTGGTGAGGTAGTAATAAAGTGAAAATGAACAGCATCGTTAATGAAATTGAAACAAATTGTCTAATTCTCATTTTATTTGGCATGCATTTTCCCCTTTCAGTCATTTTTTTCTTGCTTAATCGTCACCTCTTCCTACTAATTTTCTTTTTTATGTAAATCTCGTTGATAGTAAGTATCATAGCTAATATATATGTAGAAAACAGCACTATTTTGAAAATTAAGAATAAAGTAATATTGAATTAGGCAGGTAGCCGTAAGTCCCATTAAATAAGGATTTACCGGATTGATTCAATATAGAAATAACACTTAAACACTAGACTGGACTGGTTTAGAAGGAAGAATGGACGTAGAAGAATAACAGTTAATAAACGATGAAAATAAAAATTTGAAGGGGAAATGGGAGGTGAAATAGATTGATGCGTAACCTGAGGCTATAGACTTATGTTACTGGGCAGTCAAAGTTAGTTCCGGACGATTGAACGATCAAAAAAAGTACAGGAGCTTGAACTCCTGTACTTTCCCTATTTCCCTAGTTCGTGTATTACATGGGCTGTGCAACTGATACCGTTTAGAAAGTTCTCAACGGCAATATTTTCATTTGGAGAGTGATTGTGTTGATCAAAGTTAGCATAAGGCATAAGCATGGATGGGGCTTCAAGGATATTTGTCCATACATAATCAGGAAGAGATCCACCTAAGCTTGGTTGAATAAGAGGATCCTGATTGTACGCTTCCTTAATACCACGAATCGCTTTTTGTACGATTTTTGTGCTGACTGGCGTTCTAGAAGGATCCATTGACCCAAGGAAGTTTACCTTAGCCTGTGGAAGATGGGCTTTTATGTGTCGCTCAATTTTATCAAAGACATCCTTGGGGTTCTGGTCTACCACAAGTCGTGTATCAATCTTTACGCTTGCTTTAGATGGAGTGATGGTTTTGACACCTTCATCCAGATAGCCGCTCTTTAGACCAAAGATATTAAAGGTTGGTTCCATAGTTAATTTTCGATGGTAGCTATCACCATCCAAATCTAAGGAAGGGAAGCCGATTTTTTCGCCTACTTCTTTTGCGTTAAAAGGCAGCTCTTTAAGAAGTTTGTCTTCCTCAGGAGTGGACGGACGAATATGGTCGTAAAAGCCATCAACCAGAACACGTCCATCTGGACCGCGCATGGTTTGAAGCAATTCCATGAGCTCCCAGGCAGGGTTAGGCACGATATTGCCTGTGTTACCCGAGTGGTTATCAAACGTTGCGCCTTCAACTTCAATTTCTAGCGCGAGCATACCGCGTACACCGAGTAATACTAGAGGCAGGCCACTATTATGCGAAGGCCCATCAGCTGTGTAAACCAGATCAGCCTGCAGCATGTCCTTATGTTCTTGTACAAACTCTGGCAAATGTACGCTACCCATTTCTTCTTCGCCTTCAATAACAAACTTTAGGTTAACTGGAAGAGACTCATAGACTTCTAGGTAAGCCTTAACGCCCAAAAGTTGAGCTACAATTTGTCCTTTGTTATCGCCGGCCCCTCGTGCATAGATACGTCCATCACGAATAGTAGGCTCAAATGGCGGGCTTATCCAGTGGTCGAGTGGATCTGGTGGCTGAACATCGTAATGACCATAGAGTAGAATGGTAGGAGCTGATTCATTTGGAGATGCCAGCTCACCATAAAGAATAGGATGGCCTTTTGTTTCATGCAACTCTGGTATGATGCCAACTTCTCTCATCAGTTCTTGCATAAGTGACGCGCACTCTCGCATCCCTTTGTTCTGAGTACTAATGCTTTCCTGCTTAAGAAGCGTAAACAACGTTTCAATCGATTGCTGTTTTTGCTCTTGAACAAGAGTATCAATGGCTTTAATGCTCATTATGAATAACCTCCTACGAATAAATTATGGCAAGAAAATGTCTACATCAGGTCCAATAGGGATACCTATCAAATAAAATACGACAAATAATAATGTTAATCCGATAAGTATAGCAATGGAATAAGGCAGTGTATAGGAAATCAAGGTTCCAAGCGCCATCTTCTTATCCCATCTGCGTAAGAATTCTAAGATGACAACCATATAAGGAAGTAAAGGTGAAATCATGCTGGTTGATGAATCACCAATCCGATATGCCATCTGAATAAAACCTGGGTGGTAGCCAAGCTGCATGAACATTGGAATAAAGATAGGAGCGAAGATCGCCCAGAGTCCAGATCCACTTGAGATAACCATATTTATAATCGATGTGAAAATTATAAAGCATACAATGGCACCAATACCGGTAAAGCCGAGTGAGGTCAATGTTTCCGCTCCTGTAACTGAGAGCCATAATCCAATGCCTGTCCACTGAAAGAAAGCAGTGAATTGTGCAATGAAAAACACAAGCACAATAAAGTTTTTCATACTGCTAACAGATTCGCCCATGTATCGGCCGATATCGTTCATGCTGCGAATACGTTTCATCTTCATTCCATACGTTAATCCAATAATAAAGAAGAATAGTAGTAAGAATGTAACAAGTCCATCTAGCAATGGTGAAGGAAGTAGTCCACCAGCTTCATTTCGAAGTGGGCTGTTTGGAATGAAAATTAAAACGGCTAGGATAGCAAGGTAGATAGCTGCTACGATACCAGTAACCCTTAAGGCAGCTGTTTCTTCTTTTGTTACGGGTTTAACTTCTTCTGATTGGTCCCCATGATAGACACCAAGTCTAGGCTCTGTAATTTTACGAGTAATCGTTCCGCCAATAAGGGTACAAATGATGACACCTGCAACCATGAAATAATAGTTACTGATCGGACTAACTGTGACATCACTGCCTAGTATAGCAATCGCTTCATTAGTAATGCCCGCGAGCAAAGGCTCGTTCGCGGTAATCAAGATGCCTGTAGCGTACCCACTGGATACACCAGCGAAGCCAGTGATAATCCCTGCAAGTGGGTTCATTTTAAGTGAATAGTAGATAATTCCTGCAAGAGGAGGCACAATTAAAAAGGCTGAATCTGTTGCAACTGTGGCAAAATTACCAGCAAAAAAGATCATATATGGGATCATCCATACTGGAGCTGACAGCATCATTTTTTTAATGAAAGTCTCAAGTAATCCAACTCGTTCAGCTAACCCAATCCCGAGCATCATCGTTATAACGATTCCTAGGGGGGTAAATTGTACAAAGTTCGAAACAAGAGAAGTAGCAATGTATTCAATGCCTTCTCGGCTTAACAGTCCTTTTATGGCTGTTTCCTCCATAGTGCTGGGGTGGCTTACGGTAACGCCAAATAGTTGGAAAGCAGTGGAGGATAAAAATAATAGTCCAATTAAAAGTAAGAAAATAGTTAAAGGCTCAGGAAGTTTGTTCCCTATTTTTTCGATGACTAGTAAAGATTTTTGACCAATGTTTTTCATGAATAGGGATCCCTTCTTTTCTTGCAGATATACAAGAAGTTTGTCGATTAGTGTCTAGTAAGCATCCCAATATATTATCTGTAAATACATAGAATTGCAAGACAAATAAGATAATTCATTTTAATACTCTATGGAATATCGACGGTTCCACTGTTCATGATGCATTCATATCAATGCTTGTTTAAAGTAGAAGGAAAAGAGGTAAATAAATGAAAAAGATAAAAGGTTCATTACTAGATGAGCAGACACGCTGTGTTCACTATCATTCGGAAAAAGACATTATTGCGATCAAATTCAAATGCTGCGGACATTATTATCCTTGTTATCAATGTCATCAAGAACATGAAGATCACCCAATAAAAGTTTGGTCTAAAGAGAATTACAATGAGAAAGCAATCCTATGCGGAGTATGTCAATCTGAACTTCGGATAGATGACTACTTAAGAGGTGGGTATTTTTGTCCGAACTGCGGCTCATTGTTTAATGAGGGATGTAAACATCATTCATCCATTTATTTTGAAGAATAAATCCTTATTTATAATAATTATCACTTGATATTATGTATTAAAAGATATATAATATAATTATAAGTTAACCAAAGGAGCGTGTTATGATTATGACAAATCAAACAGTAGTAAAAGAATTGAACCAACAACTAGCCGACTGGAATGTGCTCTATACAAAGCTTCATAATTTCCATTGGAATGTAAAGGGAGCAGATTTCTTTACGTTACATGCTAAATTTGAAGAGTTTTATACCGAAGCAGGAGCCCACGTTGATGAGATTGCTGAGCGTATTTTGGCAATTAAAGGACAACCCATTGCAACAATGAAGGAGTTCTTAGCTACTTCTAACGTAGAAGAGGCAACTGGACAAGAAACCGCACGAGATATGGTCGCTTCGATTGAAAAAGACTTTACCTCAGTATCCAAACATGCAGAAGCTGTCATTCAAGCTGCTGAAGAAGCGCAAGATGAATCAACAGCAGATATGTTTATTGCTTTGAAGGCAGAGCTAGACAAGCACACATGGATGCTCGCAGCTTATTTGGGATAATCGTTAAATCTGAAGTGGCTGGGACATAACAACTCATATGAGATAAAATGATGAACAATATCGTTACACCTCTGAAGTAGGTGCACTGGTATCATCAGTGTCCACAGAAATCGAGTATTTTTCTGAAGGATTTCATTCAATTAATATAAAAGGGCCAAACAATGATGTGCAAAGACGACATCGTTGTTCGGTCCTTTTTTGATTTCAAGTTTCATTTACTCTGTTATTTACGAAGAGCCTCTGCGCGGTTTAATAACTTTTTGTTTAGTTCAGCTGCTTTTTGAAGAGCCGTGTGGTCCTCTAGAACTTCTCCAGGTTTATTCCCCTTACCAATGATCACCTCAACAAGTTCCAACCCAATAAAGTTACAGATAAGGTCAAACTGTTGAACGAGAGGTGCTGTGATCTGTTCAAGTGGCTCATCATTGGCAGTTACAACGAGATATACTTTCTTTCCTGTCAGCTGATCTTTTAAACGTAGTTGTGGGTCTCGCATATATTGTGACCAACGATCAATGAAGATCTTTAATTGAGCCGGCATGCTAAACCAATAAACGGGGATAGCAAATAGATAGGTATCGTACTGTAAGAATGTTTCAAGCACATCTCTATATCCATCATGAATTGGATCAAATGTCTGTCTCGAATGGCGCTGATCCTTAATCGGTTGAAACGAAAAGTCGGATAGAAATAATTCAGCTGTGTTGATAGTTGCTGTCACGTGTTTTGCTAGTTGCTCTGAATTTCCATTTCTACGACTGCTTGTGTAGATCGTGAGTAAGTTCATTCCTACACTCCTTTAATGGTTGGGGTAGTTTTAGTTTACGTCTGATCTCTCTATCAGTAAAATGAATAATATAGATAGAACAATTCGATAAAATGAATAATGGAGGGCTTACATAATGGAGTTACGACACTTGGTCACATTCATCATGATCGTTCAAAAAATGGGCTTTAAGAAAGCAGCCGATGAATTGGGTTACGCTCAATCTTCTGTAACAAATCATATAAAAGAACTAGAAAGGGAATTAGAAAAGAAGTTGTTTGATCGCTTAGGGAGCAAAATCGTACTGACGGAGCATGGCCGTAAATTCTTACCCTATGCAAAAGAAATTGTCGAGAAGTATGTGCAAGCCAAAGCGGTTTTGCAGGATGATGATCAACTGACGGGAGAGTTGAGGATCGGAGCGTCTGAATCCCTGATCATTTCAAGAATGCCAGAGGTTTTAGCCCACTTCAAAAAAATGCATCCGAAAGTGAAGTTGATCTTGCGTTCAATTAATTACCAGAATCTAACGAGCCAGTTTCAAAGTGGTGAACTAGACCTAGCGTTAATCATTGAGAAGGATGACTGGATACATCATGACCTTTATTTAGAAAAAATGAAGCTAGAGAGAATGATGATAGCTGGAGCTAATCTAGAAAAAGAAGATGATGCACTTCTATATACGGAGGGCGAGTGTAGTTACAGAAGCCTTATGGATGAACTAGTAATAAGTCGCGGATGGCAAGGGAAAGACAAACTAGAATTTTGGAGCACGGAAGCGATTAAACAATGTGCGATTAGTGGAATTGGGAAAGCGCTTCTACCATACTTTTATATCAAAAATGAGGTAGAAGCAGGAACAATAAAGGCGGAAGAAATTCATAGTGTTACACGCATTTCTTCATTTGCGGTCTGCCATAAGAATAAACAGAGAACTGGTGCAATCGAAGAAATGATGAAGGTGATGCGAGAAGCAGCGATTGTTTGGAAATAAAGTATTTGAGTGTTGCAATGAAGGGGAGAGGGGAGTATACTCCAATCGTGGACATTTTTTATCTATTATGTACAATTTAAGTCTCTAATGAAAGGGTTGATTTATAGATGAAGGTTAAAGGTGGAGTTGAGCAAGCAGCTTGTATTTTGGTTATTCTTGCGACTCAAGTGGAGGATAGGCCGGTTAAAAGCGACGTTATTAGTAGTCGTTTGAATGTTTCTTCTTCGTATTTAAAAAAAGTGATGAGAAAACTAGTGGTTCATAAATTGATACAGTCTGTCTCTGGTACAAACGGAGGATTCACAATGGCTCGTCCGATTGATGAGCTGACTGCGCTTGATTTATTTAATGCGATTGAGGGATCAGGAGATTTCTTACAACTAGACGGGTTATTTCAGCGGACATTCCCAGAATCGGATATCACAGATAAAGGGGAGCAAATCTTTAAGGATGGTTTTCTCAAAGCACAGATTAGCTACAGAGAGACATTAGGGCAGTTGTCGCTAAAAGAAATGCTTTTGCAGATTACTGGGTTTGAAACGTTGAGATTTTATGATTGGAATCAAGAGAACCCTGCAGATGCTGAGGCTACTGAAGAGAAAGGTGGAGGCGTTGCAAAGTGAGCATAATCAAAGCAGAGTGGGCTAAACTCTTAAAAAACAGGAAGCTGTTAGTCGTCGTATTGGCGCTACTTATTATTCCAAGCTTGTACGCGGGAATTTTCCTCGCAAGTTCATGGGACCCATATGGGAAGGCAGATAAGCTACCTGTTGCCGTGGTGAATGAGGATCAGCCGGTGGAGTATGAGGGTGAAACCTTGCAAGTTGGACAAGATTTGGTAGAGAACCTTGAAGACAACGACAGTTTAGATTGGCATATGGTTGATCGAGAAGCTGCTATGGATGGAATTGATGCGGGTGACTATTATATGGTGGTGGTCATTCCTGAGAATTTTTCGGAGCATGCTTCGACGGTACTAGACGATCAACCACAGAAGATGAACTTTGAATATTATACAAGTGGTGGTCAAAATTATATTGCACAGAAGATTAGTGAATCGGCCGCGAAAGAGCTTAATCAGGAAATTGCTGAAACCGTCACGAAGGAATACGCGGAGACCATGTTCGCGAAGCTGGATGACGTTGGTGAAGGTTTTCAGGATGGATCTGATGGAGCAACGGAACTAAAAGATGGCAATCAAGAGTTAGAAGATAATCTTCAGGTCATGGCAGATAGTACTGTGACGTTCCAAGAAGGAGCGAAGTCAGCTGAAGAGGGTGGAGAAGAACTTGAAGTAAACGTAGGAGATGCGGCAAGTGGAGCATCTGAGCTCGCAAAAGGCGTAAACGACTATACGCAGGGTGTAGGTAGTTTGAATTCAGGTGTGCAGAATTTCACAGCCGGAGCAGTTGACGTAAACAACGGGGTTCAGCAATATGTATCGGGAGTTGGCTCGTTATATAACGGAGTCGAACAGTTTGCGTCTGGCATTGGTACATTGAATGAGGGTGTCCAGCAGTATACGTCAAGTGCAGGGCAACTGAACGAGGGTGTGCAGCAATACACAGAAGGCGTAGATCAATTAAAAAATGGATTAACCGAGCAAAAAGACGGTGTTGGTGAACTTGCTAAAAACAGCGAAGGCCTAGTGACAGGGAGTACTCAACTATCAGAAGGTCTAGAGAGTTTGACTCCTGGAATTAACCAGTTGAATGAAGGGGCTCAATCTATCTCTGAAAAAGGTTCTGAGCTCACAGATGGACTGGCTTTACTTGATGAAGGGTCGTCCACTCTTCAAGAAAAAGTGGATGAATTTGCGGAGAGTCTTGATGGATCAGCAGGTCAAGCCGAAAGCTTAGTCCAAGGTCTACAAGAAATACAGGATGCATTAAGCCAAATAAGTGAACATGTAAGTGGTCAAAAGATCGATTCTTCGATTAGTTCAGCACTTGAATCTCTTTCAGGGGACATCGCTGCTCTAGATGAACAAATACAAGAGAAAAAGAGTTCAAACGATGCTGAAATACGTGATGTAATCGCTCGAAGCGATGCAGAGTTAACGGATGAACAAAAAGAAACTCTATTGAACGAGGTTGAGACAGCTCAAACGAATCAGTCAGTTGAAACAGATACAACTGTATTAAATGAGAGTTTAGAAGTAGTAAAAGGCTCAGCTGCTGAGTTAAATGAGAACGTCCAATCACTGAATGAAGCAATGACAACAGTTCCTGACGCATTGGGTCGCTTTGATCAATTAGTTCAAGGGGCAGAGAAACTTCAAAATGGCTATGCTAATCTTGAGGCCGGAATCATTGGAGATGGATCAGACACACTTCAAGGCGGGTTGACCCAGCTTTCAGACAGATTGAGTGCAGTCCATGAAGGAAGTGGACAGCTAACGGATGGGTTAGCGACCTTTGCAGAACGCTCACAAGAAGCGGCAGATGGAGCTTCTAGTCTGAATGAGGGAGCAGAAGTACTAACAGAAGGAATCACTCAGTACACAGCAGGAGTAGACCAGCTTTCAGGTGGAGCTGAGAAGCTTTATTCAGGTGCTGATGAATTAAGTACAAGGTCAAGTGAATTAACCACTGGAACACAGCAGCTTGCTGATAAGGGAACAGAGCTTGCTAATGGATCAAACGAGTTAAATGACAATTCTACTGATCTATCGAGCGGTGCTGGAGAATTGGTTGATAGAGGGGAAGAGCTTTCAGCTGGTTCGAATGAGCTCGCGAAGAATGGACCTGAATTAACCGAAGGCGCACAGCAACTCGATGAAAACGGAGAAGCTCTAGTAGAAGGAGCAAATTCTCTAGCACAAGGTCTACCGCAGATCCAAAATGGAATTCATTCTTTAAATAGTGGGTTACATGATCTATCTGACGGTGCAGGAGAATTAAATGATGGCGCTCATGAATTAAAGGATGGATCGGTTAAACTCGTTGATGGATCACAAGAGCTTGCAGATTCATTGGCTGAAGGAGCTGATGAGGTTCAATCCATTCATTCAGAGGATGATAATGCAGGGATGTTTTCTGCTCCAACAGAGCTTTCTGAAACTCAAATATCCGAACTTCCGAATTATGGATATGGAATGGCCCCATATATGATGTCAGTCGCTTTATTTATAGGAGCGGTAATTTATTGCTTACTGTTCCCAATTAAGGAACCAGCTGAGTATCCTGAGTCAGGGGTAAAATGGTGGTTGAGTAAATTCTCAGTTCATTTTACTGTTTCACTTATACAAGCGGGAGTACTTGTAGGCGTGATGATTTGGATTGTAGGCTTGGAACCTCAAAGCATTGGTGCAACCTTAGTTGTAGCAGTCGTGACTTCGATTGCCTTTATGGCTTTGGTTCAATTCTTTAATATTCTTCTCGGCCCTCCAGGAAGCTTTATGATGTTAATACTGATGATTTTTCAGCTTGGAGCGGCAGGAGGCACTTTCCCTATCCAACTATCAAATGGATTCTTCCAAGCGATTCATCCGTTCCTACCAATGACGTATTCAGTTAATGCATATCGTGAGGCGATTACACTCGGTGGTTCGATGACAGGTGATTTGCTTGTATTAGCTGGAATCTTTGTAGTCTTCACAGCTGGAGCTATTAGTTACTTTGTTATTAAATCAAAACGAATGGACAGTGATAGTCCAGCAGAAGCATAGGATCAAAAAAGCCCGGTGGTAGTGCCATCGGGCTTATTTTTGTTACATAAGAGTTCTCAATTCATAAAAATTTAACTAGCTATAAGGAGGCTTGTCTGCTATTTTCAAATTAGTATAGGAATTTACGTTTGGAAAGGAAGTCATGCAGTGGAAGAGTGGATTATGAGCTTTATGGAGGAGTTCGGTTATTTCGGCGTGTTCGTAATGATTGCACTGGAAAATCTATTCCCTCCCATCCCATCCGAAGTTATTTTGACGTTTGGTGGCTTTATGACAACCACCACCAATCTATCAGTGACGGGTGTCATTATTGCCTCAACGCTGGGTTCTGTAATCGGAGCTGCGCTTTTATATGGAGTGGGGTTACTTCTTGATGTAGCTAGGCTGGAAAAAATCATCGATCGATTTGGACCAATCCTTCGACTCAAACGGGAGGACCTCTATAAGGCAGATGCTTGGTTTGATCGCTACGGAATCTGGACGGTGTTTTTCTGTAGAATGGTTCCTTTGATCCGAAGCTTGATTTCTATTCCAGCGGGTATGTCCAACATGCCGTTTCTACTCTTTTTGTTGTTTACAACACTCGGGACAATTATCTGGAATACAATACTGGTCTTGCTAGGAGCAAGGCTTGGCGAATCGTGGGAAGACGTACTAGGTTATATGGCTGTCTATTCAGATGTAGCGTATGTGGCGATTGCTGTCATCGCAATTGTCGTAGTGGTTTGGTATATTCGTCGCCGTAGACGTGCTTAGAGGAACGCTTGAACATTTCTTGTAAACCAAGAAGGCACAACTTGATCAAATGAATGATGGTCCCGCAGCACAGTGTGAAGTCGGTCGAGCATCTCATCAAATTGCTCTGGTGCAACACGTAATGACCAAACGATTGAAGAAAAAACGGTCATAGCTGTGTAAATGGAATATAGAGTCCAAAACAATTCTGGGATCTGATGATTAAAGTATCCATGAATTTGTCCAATTGAAAAAGGGATACTTGTATGTCTTGAGAAAAGGGCAATTTTTACAAAGTCATGATATGGATCTCCCCAATCATACCCATTAAAATCAATCGCTCCAGAGTAATGGCTGTCCTTTATCATGATATTATTCAAGTGAAAATCATCATGCTGAAATCGGTTAGGACGGCCTTTTAGATATTGTTTATTTGCTTCAATAAAATCAATCAACTTATGATCATTTTGCAGTTTCACTCCGATCGAGTGATAGCTAGTTAGATAGTTAGTATGTTTGATTAGCGCTCTTTCCTCCCATGAGGCAATGGATATTGGAGCTGGTACCTCATGCATTAAAGCGAGTTCTCTACCAGCTACTAAACCGATTTTATACTGGTCGTTTTTGGATAACTGAGGTAATGCGGTCTCTGCATCATCTCCATCTATATACGAATAGAGCTGGTAAAAATGGTCTAACGAAAGAAGGTGTCCACTGTCGATTGGTTTAGGACAACGCACGCCCTTAGCATGAAGGGAAAGCAAGAGATCCGCTTCTTTTCTCCGGTCATTAATAGTGCCTGAGCTACCAACCTTTAAAATAAGTGATGGTTGATGATTAAAACGAACGATGTATTTGTGATCAGGTGAAAATCCTTTGGTTATTTTTTCTAATGTAGTAGCATGCTGTATAGCTGGAATAGAGTTCTGTAACAAAGTTAAATCTATCATATATGGTTGGTTCCTCCTTTTAGCATGAGAATAGGGCGGAGAGGTACATAGTGCTACCTTCTCCGCAATAAGCTACTGGCTCACTGAATAGTCTTTTAGAAGAGGCGTGATCTGTTTGGAATAGAACATATCTAGTCGGTGAAGTGCTCTAGTTGCTCCAACGTAGAGCAATTTTACGTGCTCAGGGATATGCTGATAGCTTTGCTCGTCGACCTGTAGTAAAAGAACCGCATCAAACTCCAGTCCTTTCGAAAGGTAAACGGGTAAAATAGAGGTTCCTCCTTTATAGGTGTCATCCTCTGCCTGGATAAAGGTGAGCTCCTTATTGACTCCTATTAAGTCCTCATACAGCCCAGAACAGTGATCATGAGTTCTTCCGATCACGGCAATCGTCTGAAATCCCTTCTCACGCATAGAGGTTATCCAATTCTGCACTTCCTGCACCATATTCTGCTGGGCAACATGATGAATCGACACCGGCTCCCCACTACGAAAAACAGGCTCTGCCAAAACCCTACGCTGTGGAAACTGCTTTAAAATATGATTGGCACATTCAATAATCTCATACGTCGATCGGTAACTTTTGTTCATCTCAAAATAAGCTGTTTTCCTTTCGCCGAATAGATGTTCAAAGGAAGACCATTGATCGATCCCTTGAACGCTATGGATGCCCTGAGATAAGTCACCTAGGATCGTGAAGGATTGTCCTCTCGTCTGTTCTTGAAGAACGGCTATTTGATAAGGAGAGAAATCCTGTGCCTCGTCGATCACAACGTGGTCAAAGCGCTGATCCTTTTCGAGACCAATCCATTTATGATGAATGTGAAGAAGAGGTGCGAGATCTTCTGGTTCAACTAGGTTATCCTGTAGAGGCATCTTCTTACTTTTAAGAATGTGGTTATATAGCTGAAATGCAGTCCTTTTTTTGATCCTTGCTAAGAACTTTCTGAGATTCGCCATCGCATGTTTTCGCAGTTCTTCTTGTTCTTTTTTATCTAAAAATAATTGTTTAACTTCGATTTCAATCCAACGTTTCATTCGTGCTTTGATTCTCTCATGTTTCACTCTAAAGGGAGAGTCTTGGAAGTCGATGGTCCTCCAAGTTACTAACGTTTCATTTGAGATCACAGCTCCTTCCCAGGCTTCAAAGTCTTCAGTAGGAAACGAGGAATCTTCCAAGTGTCTTAACTCCTGTTCAACATCTGTCTGAAATTCAACGGAACCTTTGTATTGAGTCGCATGATCGACGGAAGGTTGGTCTAGCTCAAATCGATTTTGTAATTTATTGGTCTGGTTAGCTAACTGGATAGCAGGATCATTTAGCTTCTCTAGGGCCCACTCATTAAAAGTAGTTTGTTGGATATGTCCAACTCCTAGCTCAGGCAGAACCTGTGAAATATAATCTAGAAACATGGCGTTGGGAGCAAAGATGATCATGTTTTCTGCTTGCATTTGTTCACGATACTCATATAGTAGATAGGCAAGCCTATGGAGTGCAACCGTCGTTTTTCCACTCCCGGCTACACCTTGAATAATGACTGCTTTATTTTGTGGATGGCGAATGATCTCATTCTGCTCACCTTGAATCGTAGAAACAATATCCTGCAGACGATTATCCTTTTGTTCGCCAAGCTTATACAGTAAAAATTCATCTCCACCGCTACTCGTTGACTCACCTTGCTTATAGCTATCAACGACACGTTGCAGCTCTTGCTCCCGAATCATAATGTTCCGTTTTAATTCAATGGTTCCGTCAATCATTCCTTCTGGGGCCACATAGTAGACATCTTCTTCACTTCCTGAGAAGGCGTAGAAGAGACTAGATACTGGCGCGCGCCAATCAACTACTAATACCTCTCCTGTTTTTTCTTCATGAACACCCGCCTTTCCAATGTATAAGGGTATAGGCTCAGTTTGAGAGTATTCTTTAAAGTCTAATCGGCCGAAATAAGGCTCTTGCGTCGCTTTTTTGATGATCTGTCGCTGGCGTTCTCGACTGTCTTCCAAAACCTGTTCATTAAAATCATCACCTCGATATCTGGGCATTTCTTCGAGTACTTCACCGTACGAATGAATCTGACGCAGCTTCTGTTCTAACGTTTGCTTTTCTTCATGGAATGAATCGCTCATTGTATCGCCTCCTATGTATAGATTTATTTTGAGTTAAAATCAGAAAAAAATATAGACTTATATTTAAAACTTTGCTAAGCTACATACTATACAACTGCCAAAAATAACACATACATATAATGGAAAAGAGATGCCTGTAGAGGTGTCTCTTTTTTGTCGTTTTATGGAGGATAATCTAGGTCATTATGCAAAAACTATGGAAAAGGGAGTGGTGAGTAATGAGAAAACATCGTATCTGGATAGTGGGTTTGCTATCGGTCCTCATGACGTTTGGTATTCTAACGATTAAAACGCAAGCTCTAACCTTTGATGAACTTCCACAGGTTCAAGAATCTGACCATTGGATAATCTCAATTAAAGAAGCCACAAACGATACTCGAATAGAAAAACCAGATCCGAAAAAATTTGATACCTATGAATTAGACATTCAAAATAAGGCAGGCCAGCTTGGTTCAGTCATTGTTCGTGCCTATCGGGATGAAGCTCAAACAAATGTGAGGTATGGGCTAGCTGTGTTAGACGAGCAAAGATCAGAAGAGCTTACAAAGTTGGATGGAAAGGCTGTTTATTCTGCTATGTCCGTAACTGAAAAAGCAAAAAAAATCGAAGTGGACGTTTTGTGGACATCGGGTGAGGAAGGTGATCGTCCTTATAAAGAAACCTTTGTCTTCACTCATTGAACGAATCTTTAGTTATGATACACTAAGAAAAAAGTGGAAGGAGGTCCCGTAGGTGGATATTCTTCGCGCGTTAAAGGAAATCTCTAAGACACTTAACGAGGGAACCGATGTTGCTTCTATGCTCACTCCCGTTCTAACCAAACTTCTACACATCACAGGTTTTTCAAGTAGCTGGATTTTTTTAGTGGATGAAAAAGGAAGACATACACTTGCCGCAAAGGCGGGGGTTCCTCCAGCTCTTTCCCGAGAGGACTGCGGTCCTTTAAAAAAGGGTGGCTGCTGGTGCAAAAGTCAGTTTATGAAGGGTGAGCTCTCAAACGCGGTGAATATGCTAGAATGCCAACGACTGGAGCGAGCTGTTGAACAGGATTGGGGAGACACAAATCATATTACTCACCATGCAACCATTCCCATCCTAGCTGGTGATAAGCCGCTGGGCATCTTAAATGTAGCCTCGCCTGGAAAGCTACATTTTCAAGATGACGAGTTACACCTGTTAGAAACGATAGGCTATCAGATTGGAACGGCGATTAATCGTGTCCAGCTCTATGAGCGTGAATCAAGGCGAGCATTCGAATTTAGCCAACTTAGTGGGTTTCTTCAGCGTTTACATACGATCTCTGCTCAAAGCTCCAATCAAGAGCTTATCCAGGAGATGAAAAGTGCTTTTCAATTTGATGAAGCGGAATTGGAGACAGCTTTTGCTAAGAAGCCCATCGTAAGGGTTCAAGGTCAGACTATTATTAGTGAAGAGATGATGACACAATTAATGGATCATCTACACCTTTTTAAAGAAAGACAACGCTTGCTTGAGTTAGAAGATACATTAACTCGCAGGGAAGAGCGACAGCAGCTAGCGAATGACTTACATGATTCCGTTAATCAATTACTATTTTCGTTGCAGCTTCGTTTAAAAGGAATGTCTCTTAGACTAACTGATGAGAAGACGAAAAATGAGCTTAGTCATTTAACTGATATCGTAAAAGAAGCCCTTAAGGAATTAAAAGAAGTCATTCAAGTGCGTAGAAATGATGGGGATGATCGTAGCCTGTCCACATCCATACGTCGGTATGGAGATTTAGTAGGAATAGAGGTACATTTAACTGTAAGTGGTCGCATGACATTCAGTGAATCACAACAAGAAGAGGTATACAGAATTGTGCAAGAAGCTATAAATAACACAAAAAAATATGCCGGTACGTCTGCTATACATATTTCTTTCCAAACTGTGAATCAACATAGGCAGCTTATTATTGCGGATGATGGGATAGGATTTGATGAACAGGCTAGTATTTACCCTGGATCATTAGGTCTTAAAAGTATTCGTTCTAGAGTGCATAAGCTCCAAGGTAAGGCGGTTTTATTAGCTAAAAAAGGTGAAGGAACTCGGTGGGAGATTACCTTTCCATTAGAAAGGGGAGGCGTATCATGAAGCTCTTAATTGTAGATGATCATCAAATGGTACGAAAGGGATTAGTCTATTTTCTTGAGATGACACCAAACATCAAAATCGTAGGAGAGGCAGCAAATGGACAAGAAGCGGTGACTCTGTATGAGCGACTTTTGCCTGATGTGGTTTTAATGGATATTGATATGCCAGTCATGAACGGAATTGATGCAACAAGGTATTTGGTGAAAAAGTGGCCTCGTGCACGTATTTTAATTGTAACTAGTTTTGCAGATCAAGATTATGTTATTCCTGCCTTGCAAGCAGGAGCTTCTGGCTATCAGCTTAAAGATGTAGAGCCGGAAGAGCTTGTAGAAACCATTAAAGCAGTGCACCAAGGAGAAAGTAAACTCCATCCGCATGTGATGAAGCATGTTCTGTCTCATGTATCTGAGGATTCTACGAAAAAAAGACTCGGAACATTAACGGAACGAGAAGTAGACGTACTGAAGGAAATTAGTACAGGCAAAAGCAACAAGGAGATAGCAGAAGCCTTGATTATCTCTGAAAAAACAGTCAAAACGCATGTATCCAACTTACTATCCAAATTAGAGTTGCAGGATCGAACACAAGCTGCCTTGTTTGCAATACAAGCAGGTGTTGCGAAACCAACCATGTTATAACTATAAAAAGGAGATTAGTTCACATGAAAAAATATCGCTGGTTAATCGGTGTATTTATAAGTGTAGTCCTTGTGATCTTAGGTTTTATTATCCCTATAGAAATAGATTCTCCAGATGATCAAACCGTTATTATCGATTATACATTGAATGAATATAGTGCTCCTGCTTGTTTTGATCAGGCTGGTTTTACAAATAATCTGGATGATGCCATATATAGTGAAATGGAAGACTCGAATTTTTCTCCGGAGTCTTCGTGTACAACGGATGAGTTTACGGGAACGACTGTACCTTTGTGGTTTTCGTTATTTAAGTAATAAATACATAGCAATCTAGTGCAAAGTAAATAAAAAGAGGCTGAGACAGAACTGCTTTAGTAAGCTAAAAACCCGAATCATTAATGCGAGTTAAACCGCATGATGATTCGGGTTTTTGTCATTTAGAAATAAGAGAGTGAGGACGCCGCGCCGGATATACATTTCGCATCTGCGGGCTGGCTGGTGAGCTTTTGTATGGTTATGTCCTAGCCTGTTTTTATTTACCTCCCTACATCAAAAGGCTGAGAAAACATACATCTTAGGAGTCTTCTGGACCGTATTAGCCGAGTGCTAAAGTGAAGGAGCACTAGAAAGACAGGGGAGGAACTTAACGATGAATGCTAGTCAAATACGTGTTGCAAGACCAACAGATCAATTGGACCGTGTCATAGATTTTTATGAAAGAGGTCTTGAATTAAAACGAATCGGAGAGTTCCAGGGTCATGCCGGATACGATGGGGTGATGTATGGATTACCTGATACTTCATACCACTTAGAATTCACACAGCATATGGATGGAAGTCCTTGTCCCGCACCAACTAAGGATAATTTACTTGTATTTTATGTGCGAGATCAAGTGGAGATAAGAGACGTTGCAGCACGGCTTCATAAGATGGGATACCCGGAGGTTAAACCTGAGAATCCATATTGGGAGGAACAGGGGATAACCATTGAAGATCCAGATGGTTGGCGAGTTGTCCTGATGAATACAGAAGGGCTCGAGTAGCTGTGGATCTTGTACGGAAAGATCGCAAAATAGTCCTGCTAATTGCAGCAAACTTATTTGCTTCGATCGGTATGGGTATTCTAAGCCTGGGGGTCGCTTGGTTAATTGTAGATCGTCATCAGGGCGAAAAAATACTTGGTATGGTGATGATTGCTACAACCGTCTTACTGTTTATTAGCTCACCTTACATTGGTGTGATGATTGATCGATTATCTAGAAAGCTGATTTTCCAATGTAATCAGTGGTTGGTATTAGTTGTAGTGACGCCCATTGCGCTTTTCGGCTTGATGAATCAAGGGCTGCATACATGGCAGTTAGTGATCTTATATGTTACGTCGATTGCTTACTACGGGATTCATTATCCTAATCTAATGGCCTTTGTCCAACAGTTATTTGATAGAGGCAGGCATAACCGATTAAACAGTCTATTAGAGGTGCAATCACAGTCAGCGAGCATGATTGCAGGAGGTGTTGCTGGTTTTCTTTTTCAACTCATTGAACCGTCTCAGGTTCTTTTGCTCATTGTGGTCAGTACCATCATTAGTTTAGGGCTTATTTCGAAACTACCTGATGGAGATCAATTTAAAAATGGAGTTCGCTCAGTACATCGAATAAAAGAGGGGAAGGCTGGATTGGCCTTCATAAAAGGGAATCTAAAGGTATGCGTGAGTATCTTTGCATTAATGATCCCTTTTTTAACACTTATGGTAGGGAATTATCTGAGGCCTGTTTATATAAATAGTACTTTACAAGCAGATGCTTCAATCTATGGATTTACGAACATGTTTTATTCTGTCGGTGCGATTTGTGCAGGATTGATTATTTCAATGATTTTTGCCCGGTTTGGTCCATGGATTGCAGCCATAGTGTCAGTTGGAATGTATACGGCCTCTTTATTCTTAGTAGCGTTTATACCAGTCGTTCAGATCTTTCTTATCTTGCAAGTCTTTCATGGACTTGGGAATGCAGGAAGCAGAATCTGCAAACAAAATATGATGATGGCCACAATTCCAAATGATCGAATTGGACGTGTAAATGGCATCTTTGAAGCAGTTGGAATGGGTATCAGGGTAATCTTGCTTCTGACCTTCACCTATACAATGGATTGGATTCATGTTGAATTCGCCTTTTTGATTACCGCTCTTCTGTCCCTTTGCGCATTCCTAATGGTTTTAAAAAATCGAACGCAGCTCTCTTCCTATGAAAAGACCATTCCATTAGTCAAAACATCTGGAGGTGCATGATGTTCCACCTTTATAAGCAGATTTCACAGGATAAACTAAGGACCTATCGTAGACAGGCTGAGCAAGAACGGTTATCTAAGCTCTATGGAACTCAAAAGAAATGGATTCCTACATGGTTATTTCTTTTGTAGACATAAAATCTCATGAAAAAATAGGCGAAACGAATACAATTTGAATTGTCCGTTTCGCCTACTAGCTTTTATGGAGGATCTAGCTCTTGCTAAATGAAGTATTTTTCTTGAGAAAAGGCATACTGCTCTTAGTACCAGGCTTGTGATCTTGATAAAAGTCAAACCGCCTTGATTATAATGACTTTCCTCGCGATAAAACCGCTTTCTGCGTAGTAACTCTATTCTTCTTTGTATTATGTTTATTTCACTTGGTAAGTCCCTATATTCCGCATCTAAGTGTTGAGCAAAACCTTAAATAAACGTTTGTTTAAACGAGTTATTCCACCTTAATCATAAAAGCATGACTCGTATCACCTTGTTCCCAGTCTGCCGTTACGCGATAGATATAATCATCGGATTCTTCTGGAAGATTAAATGTTTGATCCGCTAACGTGATATCTTGCTCGTTTTCGTTCGTGCTTGTTTGAACAGTCACATGCAAGCTAGTTGGCCAATCAGATTCAGAGAATTCAAGCTCAACGATTGAGCCACTAGAAAAAGATGGAGGCTCTCCTTCTTTTTCTTTCTCAATTACAACAGGGTCTTCCATATCTGCACATTCGGTGACTTCATGATTACGACTAACTTCTTGATTCCAACAATAGGATCCGCTAGTGGTTCCAATCGTTTCTCCATCAATCACGACGTTTAGTATGGGAGGATAAATGTTTGGGTTCATTCCTGACGGTTTGGTTTTGGACGGATTTGGATCTTCCTGACATGCAGATACAATGAGGAACAAACCAATGATACCAATCAACGTTTTTATTATTTTGCTCATGACGATCCCCCAACCATTTTCTTTCTATTATAGCTGTAATAAAAAATGTTAATAGCAGGAAAAAGTGTCTCTGGCAGAGAAGTGATTAAAGGAATGGGGTGAATCATATGACAAACAAATTTGACCAAATGGAAAATAAGTTTACTTATGCAGAGCGTATTGCTCATGATGATTGGATTCAGTTAGTACAATCTAAGATCGTTCTCCAAGGAAAAAATGTAGCGGATATCGGTTGTGGTGGTGGAATTTATACTCGTGTGATGGCTGAGCAAGGTCCTACTTCGGTTTTAGGGCTGGATTCTTCTATTCGCATGCTTGAGGCGGCAGAAGCAAAAACGTCGGAGAAAAATATCAGCTTCGCCTATGCAGATTGTGAGCATTTAAAGCCAGTGTCTAATCAGAGTCTGGATATTGTGCTAGAGCGCGCTGTCATCCATCATTTATCAAAACTTGAGATGAATTTCAAAGAAGTATCACGGGTACTTTCGGCTGAAGAAGCAGTATTCATTGTTCAGGATCGTACACCAGAAGATTGTTTACTGGAGGGGACGTCCTCCCACATAAGAGGTTACCTCTTTGAATGCTTTCCATTTCTTGCTGAGACAGAAAAGCAACGTAGATATTCAGATCTAGAGGTACGTGCAGCCTTAGCTGATTCTGGATTTAATCGAGTGGAGATGGTGCCGTTTTGGGAAACACGTTCGATCTATGACTCTTTCTCTGAGCTTAGAGAGGATTTACAGTCTAGAAGAGGACGAACCATTTTGCATGAGCTAAGTGATACCCAAATTAATGAACTGGTGGAGTATATCTACTCTCGTCTGCCTGATAATGGCCAAATTATTGAAAAGGATCGCTGGAGTGTGTGGTTTGGATTTCGCAACTAGAGAGAGCCGAGGTGTGTAAGAATGCAGGAAGACATCAAGGTAGTCATTGGAGCAGGGGGATACAATAACAACCCAGGATGGATTCATACAGAAGAGACAGAGCTTCATTTGCTCAATGAAAGAAACTGGAGACAGAACTTTGAGCCTGCCTCCATATCAAGTCTACTAGCGGAACATGTTTGGGAACATCTTACATACGAAGATGGAAAGAAGGCAGCCAGTCTTGCTTATCACTATCTCAAACCAGGTGGGTATGTTCGAGTCGCAGTACCTGATGGGTTGTTTCCAGATGAGCATTACCAAAAGGTTGTGCAGGTGGGGGGACCTGGACCAGAAGACCACCCAGCTTTTGATCATAAGATTGTGTATACACACGGTCTATTACGTGCGCTATTTGAGGAGGTAGGATTCAAAGTCAAATTACTTGAATATTATGATGATAAAGGAGTCTTTCATTGTTCTGAATGGTCAGGTGATGATGGGGTTATTTTCCGTTCATCCAAATATGACCCTCGTAATCAAGGGGAGGTTCCATTATTTCCATCACTTATTGTCGATGCGATAAAGCCTTGCAAGGAGGAATAGACATGTGGCGTAAGCAAATAATAGAAACAGATAATGGGCGGTTTGAAGTGTTTGTACAGGGCAACGGGAAACCGCTTTGTATTACGCATTTATATAGTGAATTTGATGAAAGGGGAAACTATTTCGCTGATCACTTTGTCCCATTTTTCACTGTATATTTGGTTAATCTACGAGAGGCAGGGAATTCAGAGAAAGCGGATCATGATGATCAGCTGAGTATGGGTCAGAGTGTCAGAGATCTTGAAGCGATTCGAAAAGCTTTGGAGATCGAGACATGGAGTTTTGCCGGACATTCCACAGGAGGGATGCTAGCCCTAGTTTATGCAGCTGACTATCCGGAATCATTAGAAAAAATGGTTGTTAGTGCAGCGGCGTTAAGTTATGAATATATGCAGCATCCCGATAGCATCTACTGCAAAGAAAATGAATACAATAAACGAATACTTGAATTGATGCAAACCCTACATTCACCGACTGCCACGTTAGAAGAACGAAGAGCTACTGGAAGGGAATGGATAGAGATGTCACTCTATCGTCCTGAAAACTATGATCAATACTTCGTAAAACCTAGTAGTGGAAAAGTTGTACCTAAAAGGCTTAATTATTTTTCTTATCAGGAACTTCCGACCTATAATCTTTCTGATAAAGTAAATCAAATCACTGTTCCTGCCATAATCTGTTGTGGGAGACATGATTCTCAGTGTCCTCTTGATTGTTCCATATCAATTCAGAAACTACTAGTGCATTCCACATTTGTCGTATTCGAAGAGAGTAATCACTCGCCATTTTTAGAAGAGAGCACGGCTTTTTCTAAGATGGTGGAGCAATTCACTAAGTTAGAAGAGAACGTAGTCTAATGTTCACTTTTACGGCTTGATAATCGCTCGACATCTCGTACCGCATTTGTTAAGTTATCAATTCTTTTCTCGAAGCGAGTTAATAAGTAGATAGCTATTAGAATTGGGAACCCAAAGTTACCTAACAATACAGCCCATTCAGGTAAGTGTTCCATCCTTCTCCCTCCTTTCTGTGTTTCTATAAAAAGAACACGATAACCTTTTAAATCAACCAGTTTACTAAATATGTAGTTGAACGTGTTGGGAAATACGCAAATGCTGGAACGCACGTTCTGACAAGGTTGTTTTTCACCGACGTATCGTTCTTTTTATAACAAAGGGACCATTAAAAAAGGAGGGGTATGATGTCTAGGATGAATGTAGAACACTATATCAAAGACAACTCAACATTCTTTAATGAACCTCTTATTCAAACTTTTTTAAACCAGGAAGATCATTATGATCTTTTAAAGAGAACGATTGAAGAGAATGATCTGGAGTCCTCCTGCCTTTTAGATAAAAGATTTGAACGATTCTATTTGAAGGTCCGAATGATTCATTATATGGATAAACTGGCTCGCTATTATACCAAATCATATGATAAAAAAATGCGCAAACACCGATCTGAATTAACATTTGATTGCTTGATGAATGATGAGGAGTCTGAAGAGGTTGCGGCTGGATCATTTCAAACGGATGATCTAATTCCCTCTTACATCACGGACCTGCTGCCATCTAGTAAGCAAAAAGATTGTTTTCTATCGTTTAGTGATCAAAAGAAACAAATTCTTTCTCTTTCCATTATCTATGAGTACAATCATAAAGAAATCGCGAAAAAGCTAAACTGCTCACCTCAAAATGTATCAAAAACAAAGAAACGAGCCTTGATTCAACTTCGAGAGGAGTACGCGAATGGATAAGAATCAATTAATTGAAGAGGTAGTTCAAAAGATGGATGATAGGATTAATAGTGGAATCAGGTCTACGACCCTTCAAGAACGTGACGATCTTAAACAAGATATTTTGTTACGTTTAGTAAAGGTGACTCATGAGATGGAGACCATATCGTTTTGGACATTTAAGAAAAAATATGATGAGGGTAAGAAATCATTATGATGGCGGCTGGTAAAAAGCTGTTGTAAGGTAGTAGGCAACTGGTAGAGAAGTGAGGACTGTTTATGGGTGTATTTACTTTCTTGAAGAATTACCGTCCGATTGTTATGTTGTCAGTCTTTCTCGTGCTCATTGAGCTTAGTGTGGAGCTCTTTCATCCCTATCTATTAGCGCGTATTATTGACGACGGTATTCTTCAAGGCGATTTGTCTGTGGTTGCTATGTGGGGGGCTGTGATGATTGGTCTCACACTCATTGCATTTGTCGCAGGCATCATTAATTCTTTTTGTGCAACCCATGCAGGCCAAAGTACGGGCTATGATATTCGTTCACAGCTATTTAAACGAATTCAGTATTCTTCATTTGACCATCTTAAACAATTTGCAACTTCATCCCTTATTATGAGATTAACAAATGATATCACTCAGATTCAAAACAGTATTGTCATGACCCTTCGTTATCTGATTAGGCCTCCATTAGTGGTGGCTGGTGCTATTGTGATGTCATTTGTTATTAATATAAGACTGGCTCTTATCCTTCTTGTTCTTATCCCGATTCTAGTATTGTTAATAGGATGGATATTTAGAAAAGGCTCTATCTATTTTAAGGACGTTCAAAAAAAGCTTGATCAAGTAAACAATGTTATGAGAGAAAATTTACTTGGATTCAAGCTGATTAAGGCGTTTGTTCGAAGGAAAACAGAGGCAGAACGCTTTTTAGCAGTGAACTCAGAGCTAAAGAAAAAGTTGGTTCACACACTTCGGTTAATGGAAGTCTCACAACCGGTTCTCTTATTTAGTATGAATGGTGCGATTATCGTTATTCTATGGATTGGCAGTGAATCAATACAGACAGGAGCTCTGCCGGTTGGTGATCTTGTAGCAATCGTAAATTATATTCTTCGTATTACGGCGGCTCTTACATCAATTCCGATGATGATTATGACGTTTTCAAGAGCAAAGGCATCCTCGGATCGATTAATGGAAGTTATGGACAAGTGTGAAGGGGATGAAAAGAAGGATACAACTCCATCTATTTCACGTCTTAAAGGACAAGTGGCTTTTAAACATGTGTCTTTTTCTTATGATACGGATCATGAATCTCCGGTGCTTAGTGACGTCTCTTTTTTCATTGAGCCAGGGCAGCGTGTAGCGGTATTAGGTGCAACAGGGTCGGGGAAGTCAACAGTCTTTCAACTCATTCCTCGTTTGTATCGTCCGTATTCCGGGGAAGTGTTGTTGGATGGAAAGGATATAAAATCATATCCATTAAAAAGCCTTCGTAGCCAAATCAGTTATGTTTCTCAAGAAACGATTCTTTTCACCGGGACAATAAGAGAAAACATATGCTGGGGCAAACCGCATGCAGGAGAAGAGGAAATGATTCAAGCTGCCAAAGATGCGCAAATACATGATGTCATCATGAAACTGCCAAATCAATACGAGTCATCTGTCAGTCAAAGAGGAATGAACCTCTCTGGTGGGCAAAAGCAACGTATCGCGATTGCTCGTGCACTTATCCGTCAACCTGCTGTTTTGCTGTTAGATGATAGCACTAGTGCATTAGATAACAAAACAGAGGCGAGGTTTTTGAGTAGACTTAATCACTATCAATGTACAACGATTATGATTACACAAAAAATAACAACAGCCATACAGGCAGATCAGATTATTTTGTTTGACCACGGAAAAATTGTCGATCAAGGCTCTCATGAAGAATTATTGACTCGATCAAAAATATATCAAACATTAATTGAATCGCAAGGAAGATCAGATGAAGGATTGTATGGATGATGTTTTGAATACGAAAATACTGGAAAAACCCGAATCATTATGCGACTTTAATAGCATAATGGTTCGGGTTTTTAGATAGCTAAAACCGTTCTATCCCAAGCTTTTTGGTTTAATTTTTCCTCATCGTGCGCAAAATTAAGCTGACAATTAATACAAGAATGACTGCTCCAATTAAAGCAGGTAGTAAAGCAAATCCGCCTAAGGATGGTCCCCAACTTCCAAGTAACCATACACCAAGGTTAGCGCCGATAAAACCAGCAATGATATTACCAATAATTCCGAATGGAACGCCTTTTCCTGTAATCGCTCCTGCCGCCCAACCAATCAGTCCGCCAATAATTAAACTCCAGATAAATCCCATTGTAAGCAACTCCTTTTGTAGTTGAAATGTATAAATAATGTCGATCAATGTGGTTATTATGTCCTGAAGTATCGGTTTTATGAGTTCATTTCCCAATTCTTTAGTAGAAGGCAATGTAACAGGTGCTAGTCCTTAATTAGATAGACGTTTCCACCATTCGTTCGCATTATAAAAGGGATCATTAAGGTCTTGATTACTCTGTTATTTCCCAAGTTTTGGCCGCATGTAGAGGGGTATTGTACCTCTGTACCACAAAAAATCTACAGCAGGAGGAGAAACAATGAAGAAGACCAGATCAAAAGTAATGAGCACCGTGGCAGGAGCAGCGATTCTTGGGATGACAATTGCGATCCCCAATTATGGTGCTGTAGGCAATGTGGCAAAAGCAGAGGAACCAGTTCAACAGGAATTAACTGATGAAGAGAAGGGACAAGCACTCGAGCAACATGTTGAGGCGCAGGCCCAGCCGCCGAATGTAAATATTGATATTGACCCGGTTGCGATCTTTGACAGTATTTCTGAGACAATTAAAACCGCAGATAACCGAGGTGGTTTTGTCAAAGCTGCGCGGGAAACCGTGTCGTTCCATACGGATTATAGCTTAAATGTTATGGTTCTGAATTTAAGTAATGATTATGACGAATCAAGTTATAGTGGTGTCCACTATTTTGACACCTTTACGTATGATGGAGCCATTTATGGAGTATGGGCATTTGAGGAAGGTACGTTTGTAAATAATGGCGATGGTGGGTATGATAACTGGGCCTTTTACGGCTGGTTTGACCGCGATGGTGGAACGGTAGAGTTTCGTTTGCCATAAGATATGATCGATGGAAGTTTTAAAAAGATACTGACAGATAAACAAAGCGAACGACCTCAGGGTCGTTCGCTTTTTGGATGGAAGGTACATAGCAAATGCCTGCTCAACAGCAACGTCATTTGATTTTTTATCACGTTGTTTTCAGATCATCCCGTTGTTTAGGTGTTTTCTAATAATACCCAATATGTATTTTTCAGCAGAAACCCTTAAACCTATGTTACATTATAAGCTGACAAAGCTTAATAGAGGTGTAAATATGGAAATGATTGCTGGCAGAAATGAACCTTGCCCATGTGGTAGTGGCAAGAAATATAAGAAATGCTGTATGAATAAACAACAGGTTGTGGATATCAATCAAGCACGTGAAGAACGTATTGCACAACAAAAGCATCAACTAACAAAAAAAATACAAGCTTTTATGGATAAAAAGATTACATATAGTGCGTTTTTAAAGCTTCAATCAGAGTTTCACCAACGTTCAGAAAAGCGTGTCCCTGAGCAAATTGAAGAAGGGTATGTGAATTTCTGGCTTAATTTTTTCCGGGTTCATGATAATGGATTAAACGGCATTGATTGGTTCTTGAAAGAAGAAGCGCATCGATTGCAAACGGAAGAAAAAACGATGGCTGAACAATGGAGCACTCTTAAGCCTAGAATTGTTCAAGCTGTGAATGAAGAGGACAATCAGGTTGTATTTGAGGATATCTTCACAGAAGAAACATTTAAAATGGCAAAGGATACAGAGAACCTTCCAACATTCCGACCGTGGTACGGAACGTTAGGTCTTATTGAATTCTTTGGAGATACTCCATGTTTTAACGGAGTGCGGATATTCCAGGGGCCTGATCACATTGAGCGAAGCAAAGCAAAAGTGAACGAGTTATCAGCTGAACATGATATGAAGGTTGAAGAAATATTCATTCAGTATTTCCCAGAGATTCTTGGTGCGCTTTTAGAGAAGGAACAGGGAGTCGTTTCCGAAACTCAACAGTCAAATGCCCAAATCACTCTTGAAGCACATGTCACAGATGTTGAGTCGTTTGCAACGATGTTAAAAGACAAAGATGAGTTTGTTGTCTATGACTGGCGCGAAGATCGTAAGCATTTAACGCAAGCTGAAAACTGGGCGGTATATAAGGATAGTATCATTGACAGCGAAGTGTTGATGGCGGATGCTGTAGCGACCTTGGAATTTTCAGGAGAAGGCTTGAAGTATGTCACTCATACGAAAGAGAAAGCTGAACAATTCAAAGCTTTATTGAATGATTACCCACAATACGTGGGAGCGTTAGAAGAATCAACAAGTCGCCAATTAAGCAGCGGAATGGCCTTTTCAAATAGCTTGCTTCAGATGACAGGGGAGGCGCCTGAATACTTCCCAATATATGCGCAGCGTGCAAAGGATATGGATTTAGGCCGTCCAATTCCAGCTCTTACACAGCATAGCATCTATGAACTGATAGATAATGGGCGTTCTGAAGAAGCGGATATCTGGTTTAAACAGATTGAATACAATCTTTATGATCAAGTGATAACTAAGTATAAGAAGATGGATTTCACATTTGATATTAATCCGTTCCGTAAAGAAGCTGGATTATCTCCTTCTCCTTTTGTGACAAACAAAGAGAGCCGAGATTCAAGTATCAAACCAATTTATTACCATGATAATCAATTTCTTTCAGTGAAAAAAGAAGATATAAATACCTATGAAGATCTTGGCTTCACTCCTGCTACAATTGATGCCTTTTACCACGATCCAATTCTTAGCTTCTTTAAGGAAAAAACGGATGGAAAAGGGGCAAGTACGGTAAGGAAATACCGGATGAGCCTTTATAATCTCCGTTACTCATTAGAAGTACAAAAGGTGACTGACTGGACTAACTGTACAAAAGCATTTTGGAGAAAACATCTTTTAATTGATCTATTTGAGGATGTTGTGATTAGTCAAACGCAAGTAAAAGACTTGCTTAGTACAATTAAGATGTTTACGAAATGGGTAGATAAAAAGCATGGTACAGATCTGCATGCGGATGCTGCGGCTGTTAGTGCAGAACTTGAGGCATCTTTAATTGAAGCTGTACAAGTCTATAATCTAACAACAGATTCTGGGCGTTTTACACTTAAAGCATTCCAAGAAGATGTTGATGCAGAAGCAGTAGGCGGCATCTACAAGGTTCAGTCTGTTGATACAGGAAATGTGGAGCTTCAATCTATTGATAGTAAAGAAGAATTTTCCATCACATTGCCGGATAAAGCACATCAGCTTGTTACGGAAGGGTTGTTGCTTGAAGCCGTTGTGACTAGAGATGAACAAAATCAGTTTCAACTAGTTAAGCTACTTAATGCCTACCCAAAAGAAGCACTGAACTACCTATAGGAAATAATTAGTGCTTGTCAGAATCAAAAGGATCTGTTATTGTTTGAACACAACCTAATATTCTTATTAAGAGGAGCAGAGGGACTGGCCTGATGACGCTTCAGCAACCCCGCCATGGCGGAAGGTGCTAATTCCTGCAGGAGAAGATCCTGGATGATAAGAGCTGAATGACTTACTAAACCATTTCAACCCTCTTATTCATATTGAATAAGGGGGTTTTCTTATTTTATTTCGTTCTTATAAAAGGACAGGGGTCACTAATTGGGAATAAAACCAAGTAAAGGTATAAGTTTAGTTTTAAATGAAGTGAAAGGTAGGGAGTCCGTTGATTGAATTTAAAAATGTAAGCAAACTATTTAAAACAAACGAACGAGAAGTTAAAGCTCTTGATCAGGTAAACCTTTTTGTTGATGAAGGGCAAATTTCAGGTGTAATCGGATTTAGTGGCGCTGGAAAAAGTACATTAATTCGTAGTGTGAATCTCTTGGAGCGTCCAACAGAAGGGGAAGTCATTGTAAACGGACAAACCTTAACATCATTAAAGGGTGGACAACTACAAAAAGCAAAGCGAAATATTGGCATGATCTTTCAGCATTTTAACCTACTGCAATCCAAAACGGTGTTTGAAAATGTAGCTGTACCGCTTCGCCTTGTGCGAACACCAAATGCAAAATTAAAAGAACGTGTGCAGGAACTGCTTGAATTTGTAGGGTTGTCTGATAAAGCATCCAGTTATCCAGAACAACTTTCTGGTGGTCAGAAGCAAAGAATTGGTATTGCCCGAGCTTTGGCATCAAATCCCGCTGTACTCCTTTGCGATGAGGCCACATCTGCACTAGATCCTGAAACAACTAGTTCGATTTTGCAGCTTCTCAAACGTGTGAATAAAGAATTTAACGTAACGATTTTGATTATTACACATGAGATGGGTGTCATTCGGGAAATCTGTGATCGGGTTGCGGTAATGGAGGAAGGAAGAATTATTGAAGAGGGAACGGTACTCGATATTTTTTCCAAACCACAGCACCAGACAACAAAGAATTTTGTTCGTTCTGTTTTTAAGGATCAAATACCTGCCAGTGTAAGGAGAATTCTTGAAAGAGGCTCAGAAAAAACGAGAATCTACAAAATTGAGTTTATTGGAGAGTCATCAGGAAAACCTCTTTTGTCTGAGCTAGTCAGGAGATTTGATGTAGATGTTAACGTTCTATTTGGAAATATAACAGAGATTCAAGATACTCCGTTTGGTAGCTTAACTGTTGAGGTACAAGGAGATCCAGCATCGCTTGAATCTGCCTTTCGTTTTATGAAAGAAAAAGATCTATTGGTATCGGAGGTGAAGCTTGATGCTTGAACGTCTGCCAGAGTCGATTAGGCCAAATATTTCAACGGATATACTTCTTACCTCCCTATATGAAACGTTATATATGGTATTTCTATCTTTAGTCTTTTCAGCCATCCTGGGTATTTTGCTTGGGGTTGTGCTTGTTGTAACACGTAAGGGACATATTCTGGAGTGTGCTTGGGTCTTTAATCTGTTGAATCCAATCATTAATATTCTACGATCCATTCCATTTATCATTTTGATGGTTGCTATCATTCCATTTACAAGATGGATCGTCGGAAGTGCTGTAGGCATGGAGGCAGCAGTAGTACCTCTTGTCGTATATGCTGCACCATATATTGCTCGATTAATCGAAAATTCACTCCTAGAAGTAGATCCTGGAATCATTGAAGCCGCTGATTCCATGGGGGCTTCAAAAGCCCAGATCATCTTTCGCTTTTTACTACCAGAAGCCAAGGGGTCATTAATTCTAAGCATTACAACAGCCACCATTGGTTTGGTGGGGGCTACCGCTATGGCTGGAGCTATCGGAGCTGGTGGGATTGGAAATGTAGCTATCACTTACGGCTACCAACGTTTTGACGATGCCACTATGGTGATTACAGTCGTGCTGCTAATTGTTATGGTTCAAGGTTTGCAGTCGCTGGGTAATATACTCGCAAGAAATTCTAGAAGAAGATAAAAAGAAAAGGTGGAGAGAGTTTATGAAACAATCATTCAAACTAATCGTAGCAGGACTAGGTGTGCTAGCATTAACAGCATGCGGACAAGGAAATGATGATAACGCAAGCGGAGATACAGAGGGATATAGCAAAGATAATCCGGTTGATATAAAAATCGGGATCTCAGGTACGGATTCACGCCAGTGGGACTTTATTTCTGGTATTGCTGAAGAAGAAGGCATTAACATCGATATTGTTAGCTTTAATGATTATGTACAACCCAACCAAGCATTGGCTGATGGAGATCTAGACGCAAATGCGTTCCAAACTGTCTCATACTTTGACAACTTCAGAGAAGAGAATAATCTAGATTTGGAAGCTATTGGAACTACAATACTTGC
This sequence comes from Alkalicoccobacillus murimartini, assembly GCF_030813245.1. GTDB lineage: Bacteria > Bacillota > Bacilli > Bacillales > Bacillaceae_D > Alkalicoccobacillus > Alkalicoccobacillus murimartini. Next base: position 241,639 of record NZ_JAUSUA010000003.1, read on the forward strand.
GCCACTAGGTGTCTATTCTGATAAATATGACTCTGTTGAGGAGATTCCTGATGGAGCTGAAATTTTAATAGCAAATGAAGTTACAAACCAAGCGCGTAATCTAATGCTTTTACAAGAAGCTGGATTAATTGAGCTTGAGGATGACTTTGGCGTGACAAGTGGGTTGGATCAAATTAAGGACAATCCAAAGAACCTTACACTAACGGAAGTTGTTCCTGCTAATGCACCACGATTAATGCAGGATGTGGATGCGGCAGTAATCAACAACGGAATTGCTGTTGATGCAGGACTAAACCCAACAGATGATCCACTTGCACGTGAAGATGAGACAGCAACACCATACATTAACATCATCGCTGCACGTACAGATAATGCAGATGATCCAGCGCTACAACGTATCGTGGAGATCTATCAGACAGATGAAGTAAAAGAATTTATTATTGATGAATACCAAGGAGCCACAATCCCAACGTATATCACGTTAGATGAATTAAATGAATATCCACGTTAATAAATAGGTGGAGGAAAAGGTGTCTGTGCGCAGGCATCTTTTTTTTATGTCAGAACCTCATTCAAAAGATGTAGACATAATCAACCAAATGAATCGTTGAAAAATGGAGTTACTATAGTAAATTAAAAAGAAAGGAGTGGTCTTATGAAGAAAAAGACGATGATGAAGTATACACAAATTATGAATATAGAGATCAAACCACCAACATTTCACTATCTACAGGACCTCTGTAAGGCACACTTACACACCTTTGCATTTGAAAATATAAGCAAATTATATTCTATTCAAAAGGGTGAACGATGGATTCCTTCTGCAGAACATTTTATAGAGAACTACTTGAACTATCAGTTCGGAGGAACGTGTTTCACGCTAAATTCAACGTTCATGCAGCTACTAACTGAGCTTGGATTTGATTGTTCTCTTGTTAAGCTTGGTCAAACTCATCTTGCTATCATCGTTCAACTAGATCATCAAGCATATTATGTAGACGTAGGCTCCACTGCCCCCATATTTGAACCAATAAATTTAGATTTAGAAGCCAATACGGAGAGACGTTTTGGAAAGGAGAAAATGGAAATCACCAAATCGGGGAATCAATTTGAATACATTCGATGGGTGAACGGTCAGAATCGGGATATGCAATGGACGTTCACGATGAATGAAGAAATTGAATTGGAACATTTCAAACCAATTTATGAAAAGTCCATTCAACCAGGAACGCCATTTATGAAAATTCTTCGGTGCCAATTATGGCAAACGGATCAAGGGAGGTCTTTATCGCTTCTAAATAATCTGTTTACAATAAGATATCCAGATGGAGGGGACACGAATGTTACATTATCAACTGTGTATGACATTAAACAAGTGCTTGAAACGGAATTTAGATTAGGTAAACTGCCTGTTCGGGAGGCAGTAGAAGAGTTAGAAAGGCTAGGAATTGATGTGTTTGAGAAAGCTTAACCACTAAAAAAAACCGAATCAAGCACGCAGCTTTGATCCGGTTCGTGGTTTACTTCTTGTTTCTCTCGTGTTCATCCTTAGTTTCTTTCCATCTCGTTAAAAAGATACTAACAAGTACAATGGTTGCAAGGACAATTAACAAGGTTGGAGAAATGTTAATTACACCTGTAATTTGTAGAATGGCTAGTACAAGAAGTACCAGGTTCATTGCAATACGAATGGATCGGATGATTGTCATACTCATGGTGTGTCACCTCTTTGTTTATGCTTCTTCTCATACTATAAAACAACATACGCTTGTTTACCAGCTCTACAAATGAAGTGTGGGTTCTTAAATAGTAGGGTACTTTACTAAGAGAGGTGAGTACGATGAGCTACTATGATACGATTGATTTTGAGAATACAGATTTTCGCAAAGAGCCACACAAATATAAAGTCGGGCGCGGCGAACAAGGAGTTTTGATGATTGAGCCGTATAAGGGTGAGATTCTCCCTAATTGGCGATTTAAAACGCCAGATATTGCACAGGAATCATCCGACGCAATTTACCAGCAATTCTGTGAGTATAAAAAGCAGGATGATTTTGTTGGCATGGATATGGCTCGTAAATTTTTACAAATGGGGTATACACGTGCAAGACGCTATGCCAACTACCCAGGAGGCAAAAAATACAACAAAGATGGCGAACTAAATGAACGAGATATTGATGAGACCAAAGCAAAGTCTGCCGAAATCTTTGAAGAAAAATGGATTCTTGTCCGTGAAGATGAAGAATACCTAGAAAAGAAAAAAGCGCATCAAAAAAAATACGGATAAGGACAGAGGTGTTTGTTTGGAGAAGGCTGTGATAGATCGTTTTGAGGATCAAAACCATGCGGTGTTGTTGGTTGGAAAAGATGAAAAAGAATATCATGTGAGTCGAACATCCCTACCTGATGATGTTAAGGAAGGAAACCATTTGTTCGTTGTCCTAGAAAACGAACAAGTGATTTCTGTGGAGTTAGATAAGGAAACGACAACAGAGGCAGTTAATCGAATTGGTAATAAAATGGACAAATTAAGAGAGATGAAAAGGATGAAAAGACGCGCTAAATAAAGGCTTTCTGTCAAAAAAACAGAAGGCTTTTTTGTCGTGGGTCAAAAAAGTATTACGTTGTAAGAAAGTATTAAGAAGAGCTGTAAGTACTGTCATAGTAAGATTTATTAGAACAAAAATTAGCTATTGTCTGGAAATGCAGCAGAACCTATATTAAAAGGGCAGAGGGGAAAGTGGCTGCGAAAATGAGAGGGGGACGTTTGAGATATGAAGAAAAAGAATACTAAAACCAAAGTAAGCTTGTCCTTATTAAGTGCAGGGATGTTACTCCTTGTTGGCTGTAGCGAGGAAGGAAGCTCAGGTAATAATGGAGAAGATGGTTCTGCCATTGAAACAATTGACATTATGACGATGAGTTATACACCAGAGCCTCCACAAAATGATAGCCCTGTTATAAAAGAACTTGAAGAGTTAACCGGTAAAAAGATGAATATGTTATTTGTCCCTTCAACTACGTATGGTGATCGGTTTAATGTCACTCTGGCATCTGGAAGCTTGCCACATGTGATGTTAGGTGATAAAAGTCCAAGCTACATTAGCGCAGTAAGGGACGGAGCATTTTGGGATCTAACAGATTATCTAGATGACTATGAAAACTTAAAGATAAACGACATTGTAAAAGAAAATGTATCAATTGAAGGTCGGATTTATGGAATTCCGAGGGCAAGGCCACTTGGAAGAAATGCAGTTGTTATCAGGAAAGACTGGCTAGAGAATGTAGGCATGGATATGCCAGAAACAATCGATGACTTTTACGATGTTCTGAAAGCGTTTACAGAAGACGACCCTGATGGAAATGGTGAAAATGATACGTATGGTATGGCGATTTCTGAGCACGAAGAGCCGTGGAATATCATGCAGACGTGGTTTGGTGCACCAAATAAGTGGGGCTTTGATGATAATGGAGAGTTAATTCCCGACTTCACAACGGATGAGTATCGCGAAGCATTAGAATGGTTTAATCAAATTTATGATGAAGGCCTCATTAACGAAGACTTTGCCATTATGGATCCAACTCAATGGACTAACCCAATGATTAATGAAGAAGTAGGAATAATAGTGGACGTAGCCGATACGGCAGGTAGGCTTCATAAAGCAATGGTCGATAAAGACCCTGAATTAGATGATGTTCTTGATGTATTTGGTGCTGTAAGTGGTGATCATGGTCTAGTGACTAAGCCCACCACAGGCTATCACAGCGTGTTCTCTATCTCAACCACTTCTGTTAAGTCAGAAGAAGAGTTGAAAGAGGTGCTGGCTTTCCTTAATGATTTGAACTCTGAGGAAGCACAGAACTTAACGATTAACGGCATAGAAGGCGTTCATTATGAATTAGAAAATGGGGAACTTAACGATCTTACCGTTGATGATGAAAAATCGAGAAATGAGTTTCAAGATTTGAACCAAATACAAATGTATCTTCCTGAAGAAAAGTTCCATAAACCAGAACAAACAGATCTAGCCATTCGATCACAAGAAGTGATGATCGAGAACGAAGATATAGTTCTCCCGGATCCTGCTTATCCACTTGTATCTAAAATCTATGCTCAAAGAGGTCAACAGCTAGATAATATTATTGGGGATGCCCGAATTAAATACATTATTGGTGAGCTTGATGATGCAGGATTTGAAGATGCAATTGACACATGGATGAGTTCAGGCGGAGAAGATTACGTAAAAGAAATAAATGAACTTTATAAAGAAGCTCAGTCAGTTAAGGAATAGTAGAAAATCTAAGGGCACAGCTTCGCAAAGTCGTTCTGTGCTCTTTGACCTTTTTACAGGTGGAATAATGGAGGTGGACAATGGAAAAACAAAAAAATGAATCAACTGTACAACTACCTTTAAATACTAGAACAAAGCAATCAACTCTTCAAAAAATGCTACGTGATAAATGGATGTACGTCCTTGTCATGCCAGGAGTGCTATACTTTCTTATTTTTAAAATTCTTCCTATGTGGGGAGTGTTATTAGCTTTTCAAAATTATTCACCATTCTTAGGATTTTGGGGTAGTGAATGGGTAGCATTTGAGCATTTTCAGCGATTTTTTAGTGATCCTGATTTTTTGAGATTAATGAGGAATACATTATTACTCGCTATATATGATTTGATTTTCTTTTTTCCAGCGCCGATTTTATTAGCATTAATGCTGAATGAAATTAGGCTTTCAATCTACAAACGGACCATTCAAACCCTTGTTTATGTACCACACTTTATGTCGTGGGTGATTATCGCAAGTATCTCCTATGTGTTTTTAACAACAAGTGGGGGCATAGTGAATGAGTTGGTCGAACGTTTTACAGGGAGTCAAATTTCCTTTCTTTCTCATCCTGATTGGTTCCGACCGATGATTATTGGACAAATCATCTGGAAGGAAAGTGGATGGGGAACGGTTATATTTCTTGCTGCATTAGCCGGCGTAAGCCAAGAGCAGTATGAGGCTGCAATTGTTGATGGAGCGGGTAGATTTAGACGGATGTGGCATGTAACTCTTCCAGCCTTACGTAGCACAATTGTCATCCTTTTGATTCTAAGACTTGGAAATTTTCTGGATCAAGGGTTCCAACAAATCTATCTAATGACAAACTCATTAAATCGTGATGTTGCCGATGTATTTGATACGTATGTGTACTTCATGGGGATTACTCAAGGAGCCTTTAGTTATAGTACTGCGGTTGGATTATTTAAAGCGGTTGTAGGAATTGTTTTGATCTTTGGAGCCAATCATTTAGCTAAACGATTTGGCCAAGGTGGAATTTTTTAGAAGGGAGGAAACAATAGATGAAGATTCACAATACACCAGCTGGACGAGTGTTTGATGTTTTTAACCATATCATTTTGTTAGTGATAGGTTTAGTCACATTTTTACCATTTGTCTATATTGTTGCTGGATCATTTGCGACGGAATCAGAAGTAATAGCTAGATCATTCTTTATCTGGCCAAATACTTTCTCGCTTAATGCTTATGAATATATCTTCTCAACAACAACTTTTTTACGCAGTATAGGGGTATCTGTACTCGTGACTATAGGTGGGACAATTGTTAGCTTGTTTCTTACACTAACAATGGCCTATCCTCTTTCTAGAAAAGGCTTGATTGGCAGAAACTTTTTGTTGAATATGATTATCTTTACGATGGTCTTTAGCGGGGGAATGGTCCCGACTTATATGGTTGTAAAAACATTAGGATTGCTTGATTCATTATGGGCGTTAATCCTGCCACTCGCCATCAATCCGTTCTATTTAATTATCGTAAAGAACTTCTTTCAAATGTTACCATTAGAGCTAGAAGAATCAGCCAAAATTGATGGTTGTTCAGAGATTGGGATCTTCTGGAGAATTATTTTGCCTCTTTCAAAGCCAGTGATTGCAACATTTACATTGTTTTACGCCGTGTTCTATTGGAACGATTTCTTTCAAGCATTACTTTATATTAGTGACAGCAGCAAGTGGCCGGTACAGCTACTTTTGCAACAAATTATGACTGTTGCAGATACAAGACTTGGTGGTGAAGTGGATACCATGTTCTCTGAGCCGCCAGCAGAAACCTTAAAGCTAGCTGTCATTGTAGTAGCGACACTTCCTATTTTGCTCTTTTATCCGTTCCTACAAAAGCACTTTGCTAAGGGCATTTTAATAGGATCTGTGAAAGGGTAAGCGGATCGTCTAATTGGAAAAATAGTGAAAAAAGCTTCTTTCTTGATCCCTCATGCGATAGTATAGAATTATCTAATTCTTTAAGCTACAGCATGAGGGGTGGGAATTAAATGTGGGCCTTGTCAAAAAGATAAGAAGAGGTTGGAGTCGTGAATACTTCCGAAAAAACTTCTTGCTCATCCTCTTTATAGCTTTCATTCCTGGAGTCATTTCTGGAATAGGCATCAACTGGTTTGGTGTCAATGAGCTGAAGAATGGATTAAGAGAGAGACATGATAGCCAAATAACTGAAAAAGCTGAGATCATAAATGACCAATTAGATTATTTGGAAATGTCTCTTTCTTATTGGGCGTTTGAAAAGCGGTTTGGACCAGAGTTAATAGATCGTAACTTTGTAAAAGATGTGACGGAAACTCGTGATATGATGCAGATGCTTAGGGTACTTCAAGCAAGTCATCCCTTAATCAAAAAAGTGGAGCTTTATTTAAATAAAGATAATCAGCCTCTTCTCTTTAGTCCCTTTTACAGCGAAGTGAGTGCTGTCGATTACTCGATTTATCAACCATCCCTCAGTCGCGGCTATTCGCTTGGCTGGGAACAAGTAGACGATCGATCAAATGAAGGTGGTACGGAGACGACAGTGTTAAGTCATGCGATACCAGGTTCGAGTCAGGAACCGTTTGGCTCATTAAATGTAACGCTAGATCAAGAGAAGTTTGGACAGCTTTTACAAACGTTAAAACCGTATGATCACGGTACAACCTTCTTAATTAATGGACAGAATGAGACCATCCCTCCGGCAGTTCCATTAGAAGAGACTCATTTTGTAAGCGCTTTAAAAAATGAAGTCGTTCAACTTGATAATCAAGAAGGATCATTTGTATTTACCTACAATGGTGATAGCTATTCAGTTTCCTATGGAGTATTTAAACGTGTGAATGATACTTGGACATATGTTTCGGCCGCACCTTTGTCTGCCATCACAGCTCCAATTGAACTTGTTTCAAAAAGTATCATGGTCATCTCAGTAACAGGGTTAGGATTAGCCCTCGTGTTAACGTGGTTTGGATCTAAGAAAATCTATCGACCGGTGGAACAATTAATTGAGAGAGTACAAGAGGAATACCAAGAAGTCGATTCGACGAAACAAAAGGGAGAGTTCAGTCTTATCGAGGAAGGTTTTACACACCTTTTTCAAGAACGGCAACGGCTAAAATCTAGGTTGAACTCAGAAACCCCACAATTGCAAAAAAGTTTCTTAATTCAAATGAGTCAAGGTTATTTATATCAGCAAAATGAACAACAGTTAATAAATAGAATGGAAAACTACGGATGGAAAGTTAACGACAAGAGATTCAGAGTGATTGACATTCAGGCAAGTGGTACGGAGGAATTAAATCAAAGCTTTATCACAAGTGATGATAGTCTAATCACGTTTTCAATTCAAAATGTAATAGAAGAACTGTGTGAAAAGTATTTTCACCAATACAGTGTGTTGGATAATTACGATCTCTCGGTTAGTTTATTTCTAATTGAAGAAGATAGTGATTCAGCTCTTATTAAGGACTTTATTCAAGAAATGACAGCCATCATAAATCGTTTATTACACATGCAACTAATTATTACAGTTAGTGAACGAACAGACCAAGTAAAACGAATTCATACTTTGTTTGAAGAAACTAGACAAGGCAAGTACCAGCGTCGATTCAAAAATCAAAATCAAGTTCTATTTCTAGAAGAAGTGCAACAAAGAGGGACACGTAGCTATGGTATGTATCCGTTTGAGGTTGAGCGTGAAGTGATTCAGGCCATTCGAAATGGGGAGAAGCTTCAGATTCAAAATCATCTGCAATTATTTCTAAATCAATTGGTGGCAGGAGCAAAAACGTGGGAGAACATCCAGATGGGTATGCTCCAGCTGTTTAGTCGCATTCAACATGAGATGTTGCATTCAGATATTCATTTAGAAGAAGTGTATGCAAATCGAAATCTTTATGCTGAATTAAGTCTGATAAAAGAACCGGTCAGGATGCTAAGCTGGATGGAAGTTGAGGTCATTGATCCTTATCTGACTCACTTAAATGAACGAGTGAATTTAGAAACAAAACGATTGATTGAATCGGTGATTGACTATCTTAAGACTTCGTATATGAATGATATTTCGCTAGATCATTGCGCAGAGATGTTTGGGACAAATGCTCATACTTTAAGTCGTAGCTTTAAAAAGATGACGGGCGTAAAATTTATCGATTATTTAACAGAGTTACGAATCGACAAGTCAAAACAGCTTTTAAGTGGAACAACGATGAAAATACATGAAGTGGCTGAACAGGTAGGATATCGCCATAGTTATTTTAATCGAATCTTTAAAAAATCAGCTAGTCTTTCTCCAAGCGAATATCGAAAAAAATACGGGTAATATCAAGAACGAAGGAGGAACAAACGGTGCATTCCTTAAGAGAGCAATTCCTTAACCCATCTACTGAGTACACACCTGTACCTTTTTGGTTTTGGAATGACAGACTCACACACACAGAAATTAAAAGGCAAATTCATGCGTTCTGTGAAAAAGGTGTAGAAGGCTTTGTGATTCATCCACGCTTAGGGCTTCCCTCCGATATTGAGTATTTATCAGAAGAATTTATGGCCTATGTTAAAACAGCTGTATCTGAGGCGAGCTGCCTTTCAATGAGCGTGATGTTATATGATGAAGCAATGTATCCATCAGGATCGGCTCATGGCCGAGTCGTCAAAGATCAGCCTGCTTACGCAAGTAGGGGGCTTCAGATGGTCCGTTTAGAACCTAATGCCTCTCTTACACTAAGCGCAGACGAAAGACTGATTTCACTTCAAGCGATCAGTTTGAAGAATGATGTTGAACTACTAAGCCTGGATGATCTAAATGAGGGACGGTTCCATGACCGCGCCATCTTTGCCTTTATTGAAAAACCATCAAAAGGCACGATTCGAGGGGTACATGCCGGAGAAGATGATGGGGAAGCCGGAGCACCTGCATCAGCTGACTTGTTAAATCCTTTAGCTGTTGAGTCTTTTATCCACCATACACATGAGGTGTATAAACAATACGTAGGAAAATGGATGGGAACAACAATTACAGCTTTTTTTACAGATGAACCGGATATCCTCGGACGTAATGCATCGGAAGGACTCAAACCATGGACAGAAGGTTTTCTACAGGACTTTTTGCGGCATGGGGGAAAAGAGGAACAGCTCTCTGCGCTGTGGCTGGATACAGGTGAGCAGACTGAACAGATTCGTCACACCTATGAAAGAGCGGTTAATCAAAGACTGTCCACTGTTTATTATTTAAAGCTAGCCGAGTGGTGCGAGAGTCATTCGTTGGCGTTAACCGGACATCCAGCAGCTAGTACTGATATTGGGTTGCTAAAGCATTTTCATATACCTGGACAGGATGTCGTTTGGAGATGGGTAGGTCCTGAAGAGAATAAGGCGATAGAGGGTCCGCACTCCACAGCTGCCAAATGTGGGGCCGATGCAGCAAGGCATTATGGACGAAGACGTAATTTAAATGAGTTTCTAGGTGTATGCAGTAAGGACGGTGATTGGACCTTAACCGCTGATGATATGAAATGGTATATCGACTGGTTGGCCGTAAGAGGTGTGAATTTATTCTGTCCGCATGCATTTTATTACTCCGTATCAGGCAAAGAAAGAAGCCATGAACGTCCGCCTGATGTAGGCATGCATAATAGCTGGTGGCCTTTTTATAATCAGTTTTCAACGTATATGAAACGTCTGAGCTGGCTGATGACAGATTCGGTTAATCAGACATCGGTTGCTGTGCTCTGCACAGAAAACGTGATGCCTTCAAATTCAATAAAGTTCTTGTATCAGCAACAAATGGAGTTTAATTATCTGGAGGAGGATCTTCTAGAACAAGCCATAATAAAGAATGGGACCCTCTCCATTTGCGAACAAACGTACAGGACTGTTTTAGTAGATAAAGAGCTCCAATTAAAAAAAGAAACAAGAGCTCTTCTAAAGAAATTTGAGGAACAGGGTGGCCAGATTATTGAGGGTCACACATTTGATCAAGTGGAAAAAACAATGGAGCTAAACCCAGCAGAATCGGGGATTAGAGTGACACATGTGAAAAAACAGGGACAGTCGTTCTACTTCCTTGTAAATGAAGGAGAGACGGCCTTTTCTGGAGCGTGTACGATACCAGATGCACCTTCCCTACACGTGTGGAACGCATGGACAGGAGAACTATGCGCAAGACAGATGGAAAGGGATGGGTCCTTCATTCTTCATCTGGGTAGGAGAGAGAGCGTAATTCTGTTGCCAGCTGAGCATGTAGATGAAGGGAACAGAATACACTCTAAAACGGTTGAACAACAACGTAAACCAGTTACGGACTGGAGCATGCACTGTGATGGGGAAAAGCTCAGCCAAAAACCCCTTTCTTCATGGGTGACGTGGGAAGAGCATTGGACCCACTTTTCTGGGACTGTACGTTACGAAGCCAATGTTTACTTAAGTAAGGGGGAAAGTAAGGCGCTGAAAAAGCTTGATGCAGGAGAAGTATCTGAGCTAGCAGAGCTTTGGATCAATGATGTGCATATTGGTAGTAAACTCTGGGCTCCTTACCAAATAACCATTCCTGAAAGTGTTCTAGTGGAAGGGACAAACAAGATTGTTCTTGAAGTCACAAATAGTAAAGCAAATGAAATGGATGGTTTATCTAGACGATCTGGTTTAATGGGTCCTGTTGTGCTATCAAATGATTGAGTGAGGGGGATCGGTATGATGAGTAATAGTTTGACAGGTGGGATCTATGCAATAGGTGAATTTTTCTTATTCCTTGTTAAGCTGAACGTACTTTGGTTTATTGGTACATTAGCAGGGCTTGTGATTTTTGGGTTCGGCCCGAGCACCCTTGCAATGTTTGATGTTTTAAGACGCTGGATGAGGAAAGAAACCGATGTACCTGTTTGGAGGAATTTTTGGCAACAGTACAAAATCTATTTATTTCGCGGAAATGCGTTAACGCTTACATTTTTGCTTGCGACGGTGATATTATATGTGAATATTACACTTTTTGTCATAGAGCCTGTGTGGTTGATGATTCTAGTAAAGTACGCGTTATTTATCATATCAGCCCTACTTATCCTGACGGTGTTATATGTTTTTCCGGCGACAGTTCACTTTGATTTGCAGCTAGTAGAATCAATTAAGCAGTCTTTTTTTATTGGTTTATATATGCCGCTTCGAACAATTTATCTTGTAGCAGCCATTCTAACCGTTTATCATATACTCTTTTTATTCCCCATTTTAATTTTTCTTTTTGGGATTAGCTTATTTGGATTTATTCAAATGTGGATTGTCCTTAGAAGCTTTGCGCGTTTAGAAGATAAACAAGCGCGAATGGTTGCTGCTGGTGCATAATTTGAATATCAATACACAACATTTTCGCTAAGTAGTATAGGACCTGCCCAGCACACTTATACTTGATATATAGATGTGAAACGGGGTGTGAAGATGCTCTCAATGATGCCAAATGTTCCGCAATCATTTGTGACCGAGAGACTTTTTATAAGGCTACCTATGCCTGGGGATGGTAAGGCTGTGTTTGAAGCACAGCAAGCTTCACTAAACGAAATGTTACCATGGATTCACTGGGCCCATTATCAAACAACACTTGAGCAGACAGAGAGTGGGATTCGTTATGCTCATGACCAATTTAAGCGAAAAAAAGATTTACGACTGCATTTATTTGATAAACAAACCGGGGAATTTGTAGGTTCTTCGGGACTTCATAATATTAATTGGTCTGTTCCACGAATGGAAATCGGGTATTGGATGGATACACGTCATAGTGGAAAAGGATATATGACGGAGGCCGTTGCTGGGATTACAAGCTTTGCATTTCAAGAATTAGGGGTTCATCGCCTTGAAATTCATTGCGATCCTGAGAATAAACAAAGCCGTGCGATCCCAGAGAAGTTAGGTTATGAATTAGAGGCTGTTTTAAAACAAAACAGTGTATCCACAGATGGACGAACCTATCGAGATACGTGCGTATATGCCATGTTAAATCAAACACATATCCATAGAAAGTAACTCTATCGTTTGTCTAGATAGGGTTTTACATAGAACGAGAGGGGAAGACTCATGCCAACGTTAAGAGCAATTCAAATAGGAATTGGTGGTTTCGGATTGTCTTGGTTAGACCTGTTAATGGAGAATCAGAATGTAGAGCTTGTGGCTGTTGTTGATCAGCAGGAGGAAAGTCTACAAAAAGTGAAGGAAATCACTAGTTTGGAATCTGATCAGCTTTTTACTTCATTACAAGATGCATTGAAGGGGGTCGAAGCAGATTTTGTTTTGATTGTGACCCCTCCAACAACTCATAAGCAGCTCGCTGAACAATCTTTAGAAGCTGGATTACATGTGATGATGGAAAAACCGTTAACAGACACAGCCGAAGAAGCGAATGAGCTTTTGGCTTTTTCTAAACAATTCTCTCAGAAGGTAATGGTTAGTCAGAACTATCGTTGGAACCGGCAAATTCAAACCATTAAACAGTTAATTGCAGCGAACAGCATAGGCACAATTGAATACGCTGACTACTATTTTAATAAAGCCACTCACTTCGGTGGCTGGAGAGATCAATATGAAGAAATCCTTCTTCAGGATATGGCCATTCATCACTTTGATATTCTTCGTTACCTATTAAATGATGAGGCGTCGACTATTCAGGCAACCAGCTTCAGACCTTCATGGAGTTGGTTTAAAGGAAATCCGCATGCTGATGCTGCAATTACCTTTAGGAAAGGGACACAGGTTCACTATCGTGGCAGATGGGCTGGTAAAGGGAAAAAAACAACATGGAATGGGGACATTCGTTTAGTCGGAGATAAAGGAGCAATTGAATGTTTAGATGATCGAGTGTTTGTCTACCAAGGGGAGCAGGATACGCCGGAAGAAATCCCATTAATTAAAACGCCAGCCTCTGATCGAATGATATCATTAGATGCATTTATTCAATCAATTAGCGAAGACATGATTCCACCAACATCGATTGAAGATAATATCAAAAGCCTTCAACTGACCTGGGCTGCGATAGAATCCTCGAATACAGGAGAGCGCATTCGGCTCTAAACTCTTAATCTAGCTCTGTTCATGCTATAGTTAAGAATAGAATGATTGAGGCTAGGGGGCCATGCATATGCAAACGAAGCGAGGAATTATTTCTTTAGGAGAAGTCTTAGTCGATATGATCCCATTAAACGCCGAAAACACGCATTACCAAAAAAGTCCGGGCGGTGCTCCTGCAAATGTTGCAGTAGGACTTAGTCGTCTCGGTTTAGACAGTTATTTTATCGGATCTGTCGGTAAGGATTTAATTGGGGATTTTTTGCGAGAAACATTAGCTGATTACGGAGTCAATATTCAAGGGTTAACACAAACAGCTCTAGCCAAAACGCCACTCGTTTTTGTTGAACTTGCAGAAAAAGGAGAGCGCAGATTTGAATTCCTGATTGACCATAGTGCGGATCAACTCCTGTCTACAGATCACCTTGAAGAGGCACTATTTCAACAAGCAAAAATACTACATATCGGATCGATCTCAACGATTCACAAAATGAGCCGTACAGCCACGCATAAAGCCATTCATCTGGCGAAGGAGAATGGAATGTTAGTATCCTTTGACCCAAATCTTCGTCTAACAATTTGGCCAGATGAGCTGTCAGCGCTTGAACAAATCAAAGCGATCCTATTAACAAGTGATATTGTGAAGCTATCAGAGGAAGAGCTAGAATTTTTAACAGATGAGACGGATGAAACAGCCGCTGTTTTAAAGCTTAAAGAGTACGAAATCCCTCTATTAATTGTCACAAAAGGTGATAAAGGAAGCTCATTCTATACAAACACTCATAAAGTGAATGTACCAGCTTATAAAGTCGATGCAGTTGATACAACCGGTGCAGGAGATGCGTTTGTATCTGGAGTCCTTGCACAGCTGCATGACCTGCAAGAACCCCTCGATTCCCTTACGCCCGAACTCTTACAGCAGATCGGAGCGTTTGCATCAGTATCAGGTTCACTAGCAGCATCAAAAAAAGGTGCAATGACCGCACTTCCAACAAGAGAAGAAGTACAAGCATTTTTAGAAAAAAGAGGATAATAGAAAGCTGATGAAAGAGGCTGCCCGTGGGCGCCTCTTTTTTGTTTGTGTGGAGGGGAGAGGCGCGGAAATCTTGAAAATGCGCGAAAAAAGAGGGGAAGTGCGCGAAAACCCTGATAATGCGCGAAAACGAAGGGAAGAGGCGCGGAAATCCTAAGAAGTGCGCGAAAATGAAGAAGAGATGCGCAAAAATCTTGAGAATGCTCAAAAATGAAGGGAAGAGGCGCGAAAATCACGAGAATGCGCAAAAACGAAGGGAAGAGGCGCGGAAAACTTGAGAAGTACGCAAAAATGAAGAAGAGATGCGCGGAAAACTTGAGAAGTGCGCAAAAATGAAGAAGAGATGCGCGAAAATCTTGTGAATGCGCGAAAAAAGAAGGGAAGTGCGCGAAAACCCTGATAATGCGCGAAAACGAAGGGAAGAGGCGCGGAAAACCTAAGAAGTGCGCGAAAATGAAGAAGAGATGCGCAAAAATCCTGAGAATGCGCAAAAATGAAGAGAAGAGGCGCGAAAACCCTGAGATTCCGAAATAACCTGAATAAGCGCGCAAAAATACCTCAAAATCACTCCACTCCACCAATCCCTCCCATTCTTAAGAATTTCTTCAGTTTTTAACTAGTGGAAACTTCAGATCTGAGATGTACAATATAACCAATAGAACAAGTTAGATGGAGGTCTGGGATATGGCAGCATATACAGTTATGGTGGTAGATGATGATCAGGACATTCGAGATGGAATTGATATTTATTTGAAAAATGATGGATACTCCGTGCTGCAAGCAGAGAACGGGCGGGACGCTCTTCATTTGCTTGAAAAGAATGAGGTTCATCTAATGATATTGGACATTATGATGCCGGAGATGGATGGGATTGAGGCAACGTTTAAAATACGGCAAGAGCGCAACATACCCATCATTATGTTAAGTGCAAAGTCTGAGGAAACGGATAAAATTCACGGACTCTCTATTGGCGCGGACGATTACATTACTAAACCCTTTCATCCAATGGAGTTAATGGCACAAGTGAAGTCACAAATGAGACGCTATACACAGCTTGGTACCTATGAAAAAAGAGAGTCTATGATTCAAGTTGATGGTCTTATTCTTGATCAAGAGGCAAAGTGTGTGCAACTAGACGGAGTGACGATTAAGCTAACTCCGATAGAATATCGGATAACAGAGCTTTTGATGCTGCATCTCGGTCGGGTCTTCTCCATTCATGAAATCTATGAACGAGTGTGGAAAGAGCCTGCCTATAACTCAGAGAATATCGTCGCTGTACATATTCGAAAGATTAGAGAAAAGATCGAGTTGGACCCTAAAAAACCTCGTTACATAAAAGTTGTATGGGGTGTCGGATACTTAATCGAGAAGGAGGAGGGCAGGGTATGAGAAAACACTTTGGGAAAACGATGAGCTGGAGTTTTCTGTTAGGTATTGCGATAATTGGTGTATTTCTACTTCTAAATACTATTGGTGATGCGTATGAAGTGATGAATTCTGTTGATGATTTCAGAATGATCGCTATCTTTGTGATCGTTTCTGTGGGCATTATTGCAAGTGTTTTATTAGGCACGGTCTATAAATTTAACATGGAATGGTTTAAGGGAGGGTCTTTACAAAAGGATTATGCGTCGATTCCTCTAGATGTAAGGTTTATCCTGCTAGGCATAAACAGTTTTTTCATTCTAACTTTCTTCCTGATTTCTGGGTTTGGAAGTTATTATTTTTTCTTATACATCGATATTTGGTTTATAATATCGGCTTCATTATACATCTTCTCCATCTGGCTTGCGCTCCACCAGGTTGTCTGGCTCTACTTTGAAATTAAGGATAGTACCTATTTAATAAAAGGGCTAAAGGATGGTGTGGTTCTTAAAACATGTCATTCTCTGCGTGATGCATTTACGAATGTGTCTTTGGCGATAAAATTAATTCTCGTGCTTTTTATCCTATTTATGTGGGGTTTTGGCACTACTTTGTTATTAATATCTGATGGGAGCGTAGCTCTACTCTATATTCCATGTGTCCTATTCATCGGCATCCCCACCTTACTCATTTTCTTCCTAAAACTCGGCTACTTAAATCGTGTAATCAATCAAACGGAACAGGTAACCAAAGGAAGCCTAGGAACGCCGGTTCTTGTAAAAGGGCATTCGTTTATCGCAACGCACGCAACGCACATTAATAAGCTTCGTGAAGGGATTTCTCATTCTGTTACGGAGCAGGCAAAAAGTGAGCGGTTGAAAACAGAGCTAATTACAAATGTTAGCCACGATTTGAGAACACCTTTAACATCCATTATTACGTACACGGATTTGCTTAAAAATCCTGATCTTCCATCTGAGGAACGTCAATCGTATGTGGATGTGTTAGCGCGAAAATCGGAGCGATTAAAAACACTCATTGATGATTTGTTTGATGTGTCAAAAATGGCGAGTGGACAAATTGAATTAAAGAAGAACAATATTGAGCTGAAACAGTTAATTCAGCAAGCTATTGTGGAGCATCAAGAAGCTTTTGATCAAGAACAATTAGACTTACGATTAAGTTTGCCAGAGGAGGAATTACTGGTTTATGTGGATGGTCAAAAATTCTGGAGGATGCTTGATAACTTACTTCTTAATGCAGCCAAGTATGCGCAACCAGGTACACGTGTTTATTTAACAGCGAGCAGGCACGCAGGTAAGGTTACAGTGGTCATTAAAAACATGTCTCGTTATGAGTTAAGTGAGAATCCAGATGAGTTGTTTGAGCGTTTTAAACGGGCGGATGAAGCTCGTCATACAGATGGATCTGGTTTAGGTCTAGCTATTGCTCAATCAATTGCCGAGTTACATGGTGGTACACTTAAGCTGGATATTGATGGTGATTTGTTTAAAGTAACGATTCAAATAAACAATTTAAAAGGACCCCTATCTACTTAAGATTGGGGTTTTCTCTTTGCGGTATAAAGGGAATACTTTAAGCAAAGGAGGAATGCTCAGTGAGTAAGTATGTCAAATTAAAAGATGGTACCGAGCTTCCAAGTATCGGGCAAGGTACGTGGTTAATGGGAGAAGACAACAGTAGAAGGCAGGATGAGATTCGCGCCCTACAGCTAGGTCTAGATCTTGGTCTAAAAGTGATTGATACAGCTGAAATGTATGGAGAGGGACTGTCAGAACAACTTGTGGGGGAAGCGATAAAAGGCCGCCGTGACGAAGCATTTCTCGTGTCTAAGGTCTATCCACATCATGCTGGATACCCAGCAATTATTGAATCGTGTGAGAATAGCTTAAAACGTTTAGGTACGGATACGCTCGACCTCTATCTCCTTCATTGGCGAGGTGGTGTGCCTCTTTCTGAAACAGTTGAAGGAATGGAAAAGTTGAAGACAGAAGGCAAAATTAAACGGTGGGGTATTTCTAATTTTGATACATCTGATATGGATGAGCTTTGGAGCATACCTGATGGTCAGAATGCTCAAACGAATCAGGTTCTGTATCATTTAGGCTCGCGCGGTATTGAGTTTGATTTGATGCCTTGGCAGAAGGAGAAGCGAGTTCCTATCACGGCCTATAGCCCAATCGCTCATGGTGGCAGAGAGCGGGAACAACTACTTGAGAATAACGTACTTAAGGAAGTGGCTGCAGATTATGGAGTAACACCGCTACAGTTGGCACTCGCTTGGACGATACGATCAGGTGATGTTCTTTCAATCCCAAAAGCTGTACAAGAACAGCATGTCCGTCAAAATGCAGAAGCCCTTACCATTGAATTAAGTCAGGAAGTCCTTATAAAGCTTGATGCAGCTTTCTCTCCACCAACATCCAAACGACCTCTTGATATTATTTAAAAACAGGCTCAAATCTCCTAATAGAGATTTGAGTTTTTTTGATTCAATTTTATACAAGAACGAAGGTGTTATAGTGGATGGAGTTGCTAAGCACAATGAAAGGTGAGGATCTAACGTAAAATCTGAACAGCTAATCAGAGAACTAATGAACGAGATTGGAATAGTAGAGGATTTTGATCAAAAACAAGAAGTTCAAAATAATGAATATGAAGGCTTAATTTTAAAAATAAATAATCGTACATATAGAAGTAGACTTGCTAAGTTAACACCTAAGAAGAAAGGATATTTTGTTGCGTTTTGGGAGAAAAATGCTGATGGAGTTAATCAAGCGTTTAGCTACGAGCAAACACCTGAAAAAGTAATGATCACCATTATAGATCAAACGTTAAGAGGGCAATTTATTTTTCCGAAAGACGTACTCCTTACGTTTGGGGTATTAAAAAGTTCAGAGCAAAAAGGAAAAATGGCCATGAGAGTTTATCCAAGCTGGGTAACAGGATTGAATACAAATGCTAGGAAGACTCAAACATGGCAAGAGGATTTTTTTATTGATTTAACAGATGGTTTAGATGGTGAAAAGCTAAAGAAATTATATTTTTAATATGTGGATACTAATGTGGGATAGAAATCAGTTGATTTCTATCCCTTTTTCAGTCCATACAGAAATGAGATTTTGACAGATGGTATTATTCTTCACAGGAACCTAGATAGAGAAATGGCGGATGTAAGTGGGTTAGTCGAAGGGTTGAAGATTTATCTTAAGAGTGCTTTACATGTAAATAACCCCTCTTCATAAAAGAAAAAGCTTGCTTAAACTAATTCGATTAGTTATTATAAAACTAATCGAATTAGTTTTTGTGAAGAAGGGGGAGATTTTATGAAAGTGACCAAGATGAATCATGTGTATCAACTGGCTTTTATGCCAACGGTTTTCCCGGTGAATTGTTATCTTGTGGAGGAGTTAGATAGTCTGACACTTATTGATGCGGCTCTACCTTCAAGCTATAAAAAAATCATGAAAGTGGCGGAGGACATTGGAAAGCCAATTAAACAGATTGTCCTGACGCATGCTCATAGTGATCATATTGGTTCTCTAGATGCTCTTAAAGAAAAGTTACCAAATGTGACAGTAAGTATTTCGACGAGAGATGCAATCTTGTTAACTGGTGATAAAAGACTTCTAAAAGGTGAGCCAGATACACCTATTCGTGGAGGGGTTCCAAAAACGATTCAAACGAAACCGGATCGTACCCTGCAGGATGGCGACGTAATTGGCTCCCTAAAAGTTTTGGAAACACCCGGACATACACCTGGTTCAATTAGTCTTATTGATACAAGAACAAACTCAATCATCGTTGGCGATGCCTTTCAAGTTCGTGGAGGGGTTGCTGTGTCTGGTTCACTAAAATGGTTGTTCCCAGCTCCAGCAATGGCAACATGGAGTAAAGAAGTAGCATTACAAAGCGCGAAAATAATAAAGGCGATGAATCCAACATTACTTGCAGCTGGACATGGAAAAATGATTACTTCTCCCGCTAGTTTGCTACAACAGGCCATAGAAGAAGCAGAAAGGAAGAACGTAGTATGACACCGAGAAGAGGATTAACCATTGCAGAAATCGTCAATACGGCAGCTGCGATAGCAGATCGTGAAGGATTAAAGGAACTATCAATTGGAGCCGTTGCTAAGGATTTGAACATTAAGCCACCATCTCTTTACAATCATGTACGCGGCTTGGACGAATTGCATGACCTACTTGCCTTAAATGGCTGTCAGACCCTTTATGAAAATCTGCAGCAAGCAACCGAAGGCTACAGCAAAGATGAAGCAGTTCGAAGATTGAGCCATGCTTATATTGATTTTGCCAAGACTCATCCAGGGCTTTATGAGGCAGGTTCACGCTCAGCGGCAGATGAGAACGTTACGTTAAAAGAAGCTCAATATAAGGTAGTCGAGGTTGTTCTTGGTGTCTTTTATGCTTACGGGATACAAGAGGATCACTCTATTCATTTAGTTCGCATGTTCCGCAGTATGCTTCATGGTTTTGTAACACTCGATGCTTCTCAAGGGTTTGGGCTACCACATGACCTTCGGGAGACACAGGAGATCATGATAGAAACCTTTCTACAGGGGATAAAAGGGAGATAATGTTGGTCAAAAAAATCTTACCAACTTAGTATATCTAGAGGTGTTTAATGAAGAAAAATAGTAAAACGTATCGTTGGGCTTTCGCACTCTTTCTTTTATTCATGGCAGGGGCTTTCTTCCTACCTGAGACCCTTCGATTTTATTTTATTGTCATCTTTCCAATTACTTATTGGGCTGCTTACGGATTAATGACTCGTACTTTATAGGGTTATAGTTTCTTTCTCTAATAAGAAAGCATCCAATGTAATGGATGCTTTTTTATTTATAAATTAGGCTACAGATCACTTACTCCTCTTCTAGGAAAAGTTCATTCTCGTCTGAATCTAAAAAATGCCATTCAAACTGAGTTTGATCAGCGTCAACAGAGATGAAAAAATAGTAAGGTTGGGTCTCTCTTTCTATTGGAATAACAAACGATTGATTTTCTTTTTCATTATAATATGATGCATAGGCAATATCTATATCTTCGGCTATTTTAGGTGAGATATAAGCGCCAAATGATGTTTGGTGGGTTCCGTTCATCACTAAAGTAGACACATCATTTTCGTTCTTCACGAGGGTTACGATATTTGTTTTATCTTGGGTATACTCAATAAAGCCTATTTCTTTTTGATTAGCTGTTTCAAAAACAGCTAATACAGCAGGCATATCAGCATTTGATGGTCTAACCTCAAGAATACGGTAATCTGGTGATGTGGCATATTCCTTTGCAAATGCCTCATTTGTTTTGTCGTATATTGAAAGTGTATTAATTGAATAGATGCTATACACACCAACAGCAACTAAAAATGTAACAAGGAAAACGATCAAGTACTTAATTTTCATTATTGCCTCCATAAATGTGGGTTTCTCGCATGATAATTAGTGTGAAGTTCATTTATTCACCCAATGTATCTAAACTGTATTTTATTTATAGATTATACCATTATATCCCTAAGTGCTTAACGATTAAAAAGCTCATATTTTTCCGACCGCACAAAAAAAACCCCCAGAAGACATTTCTTCTGGGGCAGTATGATTATCCTTTAAAAATCTGATCTATTGCTTTCCACTCTTCAGGTGTAAGAGTGACGTCTAATGTTTTTAGGTTATTTGAAACCTGGTCTGGACGTTTGGCTCCAGGAATGAGTGCGTCAATGCCGTCTTGCTGAAGATACCAGGCAAGAGCAACATGAGCGGTTTCAACGCCTTTGCTTGAAGCGATCTCTTTTAGAGATTCGACCTTCTCCAAATTACGCTCAAAGGCATCGCCTTTAAAAAGTGGATGATTGGCTCGCAAGTCGTCAAACTTGGAATCTTTTGTGTACTTTCCTCCCAATAGTCCAGCTGCAAGCGGGAAGTAAGGGATAAAGGAAAGGTTGTTCTCTACAATGTATGGAAGGACATCGCTCTCAGCATCTCTTGTAAAGAGGTTATATTCACCTTGAAGAACATCCACATGTCCGTCTTTATTGGCTTCTTTTAACTGATCAAGAGAGAAGTTCGATACTCCGATTGAACGAATTTTTCCGGCATCCTTGAGTTCTTTTAATGCGCCTACAGCCTCATCTTTTGGTGTGTGTTCATCAGGGAAGTGAATATAAAATAAATCAATATAATCTGTTTGCAGACGACGTAGAGCATCATCAACAGATTGTTTTAAAAAGGCAGGAGAGTTATCAATTTTAATCTCTTCTCCTTCAAATCGGTGTGCTGCTTTTGTAGCGATGACAAGGTCTTCGCGTGAACCAACTTCCTTTACAACTTCCCCAACAAGTACTTCCGAATGTTCAGGACCATAAATAAAGGCTGTATCTAAGAAGTTAATTCCTTGAGAAAGTCCGGTGCGAACAAGCTCTCGACCTGTTTCATCTTCTAAATTCTTAAATAAATTGTGTCCTCCAACTGCGTTTGTTCCAAGTCCAATTGGATTCACAAATAAACCAGATTTACCGAGTTCTATTTTTGTAGACAATGTCATCATCCTTTCATCCTATAGTTGCCCTTATCATAGCAGAGGATACGAATCGCTACTAAGAATATGCTTGGTTCTTTTTGCACATCCTATTAGGATAATGGAGGTGGTCTGATGATTCATGTATTTAATGTCGGCGTTCCTTTTCTGTTTTACGTAATCATGCTGCTGACGGTTATCTTAACGAGCAGACTGCCATCTAATAAAAATAGAGAATGAGGCAGAAAGGTAAGGCATATAGATGTAGTATCTAGCGGGCTGTACTAAGATTCAATTCTTGGTATGGTCCGTTTTATGTTGAGGAGGGGACACGGCATGATTGAACTGAAAGGCGATTCATTAACGTTCGATGAGTTCAGTCGAATTGTCTATCGGAGAGATCCAGTCTTTCTTCACCCGTTAGCCGTTAAGAAGGTACAAGAAAGCAGAAGATGGGTTGAGGGACATCTTCTTAAAGGGAATAAGGTGTATGGTGTGAACACTGGGTTTGGGAAGCTAAGTGAAACGTCGATCTCTGCAATGGAACTCGATGCACTGCAACTTAATCTCATTCGAAGCCATGCATGTGGGATAGGTGAGATATTCTCAGAGGAAGTCAGTCGTGCCATGCTATTACTTCGTGCAAATGCGTTAGCAAAAGGATATTCAGGGGTTTGTGTTGAAACGTTGCAACGATTAATCGATTGCCTTAATAAAGGAGTTCATCCACTTGTGCCAAGCCAAGGTTCATTAGGGGCTAGTGGTGATTTGGCCCCATTATCTCATCTTGCATTAGTCCTTGTAGGAGAAGGTAAAGCTCAGTACAAAGGTGAAATTCTCTCAGGAAAGCAAGCATTAGAGAAGGCAGGTTTGAAGCCTATTACTCTTAAGGCAAAGGAAGGGCTCGCTCTTATTAATGGTACACAAGCAATGACAGGGCTGGGTGTGATCGCGTATTTGGAAGCGGAATATTTAGCGGATATCGCCGATAGGGTGGCATCGCTAACGATAGAAGGACTACGTGGTGTGATTGATGCGTTTTATCCTGAACCTCATTCGGTCAGGCCTTTTCCAGAGCAACAGAAGGTAGCGGCTCGTATATACTCGTTTCTCTCTGATAGTCAGCTTGTAACAAAGCAGGGAGAAGAAAGAGTGCAGGATGCCTATTCTATTCGGTGTATTCCGCAAGTACATGGTGCAGTCAGGCAGGTGCTTGGTTATGTCCGCGATACCTTGCTGATTGAAATGAATGCAGCCACAGACAATCCACTAATATTTACAGAAAGTGACCAAGTGATTTCAAGTGGTAACTTTCATGGACAGCCCATTGCATTTGCAATGGATTTTTTGGGTATTGCTGTTTCAGAACTCGCTAATATATCAGAAAGGCGGACCGAGAGGCTTGTTAATCCTCAATTAAGTGAAGGTCTACCCGCTTTTCTGAGCAACAAGCCAGGCTTAGAATCAGGGCTTATGATTGCTCAATATGCGGCTGCCTCTCTAGTTTCAGAAAATAAATCACTTGCTCATCCGGCAAGTGTAGATTCGATTCCTTCATCTGCTAACCAAGAAGATCATGTGAGTATGGGGACAACGGCTGCCTCACATGCGGCATCGATCATCCGAAATAGTCGTGTGGTGCTTGCTATTGAAGCCATTTGCGCGGCGCAAGCAGTTGATTTTCGTGGAGTGAATCAGCTTGGTACTCATTCTAAACAGTTTCATCAACATATTCGAGAGGTTGTGCCTATTCTAACAACAGACCGTGTGTTATCAACTGATATTGAAAATATGGCTGAAGCAATCAAGCAAAGGAGGTTCATTTTAAAGGAGGGGTTTGATGAGTGATCAGAAAAGGGTCGTTGTAGCTCCAAGGGGAAGTAAGCTTCATACAAAAGGCTGGATTCAGGAAGCTGCCCTGCGCATGCTAATGAATAATCTTGATCCGGAGGTTGCCGAGCAGCCAGACCAGCTTATTGTTTATGGAGGGATGGGCAAAGCTGCACGAAATTGGCAAGCCTATGACCAAATAGTTACGGCTTTGAAGGAGCTTGAAGCAGATGAAACGTTATTGATTCAATCGGGAAAACCTGTAGCTGTGTTTCGAACACATGTGCACTCACCACGAGTTGTACTTGCTAATTCCAATCTAGTTCCTGCTTGGGCAAACTGGAAAACGTTTCACGAACTCGATCAGAAAGGCTTAATGATGTATGGGCAAATGACCGCAGGAAGCTGGATCTATATTGGGACTCAAGGCATTGTCCAAGGAACATATGAAACGTTTGCTGAGTGTAGCAGGCAACATTTTCAAGGAAGTTTGAAAGGCACAATTACGGTAACGGCGGGTCTTGGTGGGATGGGAGGTGCTCAACCACTAGCGATTACGATGAATGGTGGCGTGGTTATTTGTATTGAGGCGGACGAATCGAGAATTAAGAAGAGGGTACAGACTGGGTACTGTGATACATGGGTGAATAGCTTGGATGAAGCGATCACTCAGGCTGAGAGTGCAAAGAAAGCGGGTAGAGCAGAATCGATTGGGTTGCTTGGGAACGCAGCAGAAATTCTCCCTGAAATGGTGAACCGTCACTATATTCCAGATATCGTAACGGACCAAACGTCTGCCCATGACCCGCTTCATGGCTATATACCAGTGGGATATTCGATCGTTCAGGCAAATGACCTTAGGGTAAAGACGCCTGAGCTTTATATGACAAAGGCAAAACAAAGTATGGCGCAACATGTTCTCGCGATATTGACGATGCAAAAGCAAGGAGCGATTGCCTTCGATTATGGGAATAACTTGCGTCAAGTGGCAGCTGATCAAGGAGTAGAAGAAGCATTTAGATATCCAGGATTTGTACCTGCCTACATTCGTCCGCAGTTTTGTGAAGGAAGAGGACCATTTAGATGGGTGGCTCTTTCTGGAGAAGCATCGGATATTAAGAAGATTGATCAGAAACTGCTTGAAGTATTCTCGGCTAATCAAGGTCTTTGTAACTGGATTAAGTTAGCTCAAAAACATATTCAATTTCAAGGGTTACCAGCACGTATCTGTTGGCTTGGTTATGGAGAACGGGCAATCGCTGGCACCATGATTAATCAGATGGTGGCTTCAGGAGAACTTCTCGCTCCGGTTGTCATCGGGCGTGATCACCTTGATGCAGGTTCAGTTGCCTCGCCAAATCGGGAGACAGAAGCCATGAAGGACGGGAGTGACGCGGTGGCTGATTGGCCATTACTTAATGCTCTGGTTAACACAGCAGCTGGAGCAAGCTGGGTATCCATTCATCATGGTGGCGGAGTCGGAATGGGTTATTCAATCCATGCTGGCATGGTTGTTGTAGCAGATGGCACAGTTGAAGCAGGAGAACGATTAAACCGTGTGTTAACAAGTGATCCGGGTATGGGCATTGTGCGGCACGCAGATGCAGGCTATGAAAAAGCTATTCATGCAGCCAACACCAACAAACTGAACATTCCTTTTTTGAAGGGAGACTAATCGATGACCTGTCTATATATCCGTAATGCTGCACAGCTCGTAACGATGCAAGGAAATAACACGGTTGCAAGGTGTGGGGTGAGTATGGGGGAGTTGGGCATTATCGAGGGTGGTAGTGTCATTATTAAGGATCAAGTGATTGGCTTTGTGGGAACGGATGATGAGGCTGTGGAGTATCTAGCCCATCTGTCAGACGATGTTCAAGTGATTGATGCTTCAGACAAACTTGTCACTCCAGGATTAATTGACCCTCACACCCATCTTGTTTTTGCAGGAACACGAGAACATGAATTGGAGAAACGGTTAAAAGGAACGTCATACATGGATATTTTGCAAGGTGGCGGTGGCATTCTCAGTACATGCGAACAGACGAGAGCCGCTTCAAAAAAGGACTTATATGTACAATCAGAGCAGCGGTTACATCAATTCTTACTACATGGTGTCACAACGATTGAAGCAAAAAGCGGGTACGGACTGACCATAGAGGATGAAATCAAGCAGCTGGAAGTAGCGCAGGAGCTGAGTCAACATCATGATGTTGACATTGTTTCTACGTTTATGGGAGCACATGCCATTCCTCCAGAATATAAGAATCATCCCGATGAATATGTTGATCTGGTTATAGAAAACATGCTACCCGCCGTGGTCGAAGCTGGATTAGCAGACTTCTGTGATGTTTTCTGTGAAAAGGGTGTCTTTACGATAAAACAGTCTGAACGTATTCTTGAAGCTGCCAGTATGCTAGGTTTGCAGCCTAAGATTCATGCAGATGAACTTGCTTCTTTTGGAGGAGCAGAGCTGGCTGCCAGAATGGGCGCGGTGACGGCTGATCATTTGTTGAAGGCATCGGATGAAGGCATAAAACAGCTTGCAGCTCAGGGTGTAATTGCTGTTTTGTTACCAGGCACGGCATTTTTCTTGATGGAGAAGCCTGCACAGGCACGAAAGATGATTGATGCAGGTGTTGCGGTCGCTCTATCAACGGATCGGAATCCAGGCTCTTCTCCAACTGAATCGTTGCCTTTTATGATGAATTTAGCATGTCTAACGATGAAGATGACACCTGAAGAGGTCCTTACTGCGACAACAATTAATGCAGCACATGCGATTCGTAAGGCAAGTTCTATTGGCAGTCTAGAAGTTGGCAAGCAAGCTGACCTTGTTCTATTTGATGTGCCAAACTATCAGATGCTGCAATATCATTATGCAGTAAATCATGTGGATACAGTGGTGAAAAAAGGGCGTCTAGTTGTTCAATCGGGAAGGGTCATTCAATAAAGGAGGGTGAAATGGAGGTATTATATACAGCTACACACATATTTGTGGATGGTGCCTTTCAATCTAATTATGCACTTCTTGTTAAGGATGGAGAACTTGTAGATATTGGTCAAAAAGCTATGCTGAAGCCATTATATCCACATGCTAAGACGGTAGATTTTGGAGAGAAAGCGATTGTGCCAGGTACCGTGAATGCTCATAATCACTCCTTTCAAAGCTTGCTTCGTGGCATGGCGATTGATGTGCCTTTTTTGCAATGGAGAGATGAAGCCTTGTATCGATGTACACCATTTTTGAATGAACAAGCGATTTATACAGGAGCATTGTTTGCCTTTGCAGAGATGATGAAGAATGGTGTAACCACGGTTGCGGACTTTTTTTATGTTCACAATGGCGGTATTCGCTCTGATGAAGCGGTGATACAAGCTGCAAAAGACGTCGGGATACGTCTGGTCTTTGCACGTACGATGTATGACTGGAAGGGAGCGCCTGATAGCTATATCGAGAGCGTGGAGAAAGCTACTCGACGGACGAAGCAACTTGCCATTAAGTATCAAGGGGATCAAATGATTACTATCCATCCAGCTCCACATAGCCCCCATGCAGCTTCACCTGAGATGATTCAAGCCGGTCACAAACTAGCAAAAGAGTTAGATGTTCCTTTTCATATCCATGTAGCGGAAGAGCCATTTGAGGTAGAAGAGACTCTAGAGAATTGTGGTCTCAGACCTGTACATTATTTAGATTCATTAGGTGTCGTAGATCACAATATGATTGCGATCCATCTCGTTTGGATTGATCCATCGGAAATTCAATTATTAGGAGACAAACAGGCGTCACTTGCCTATTGTCCATCTAGCAATATGTTCTTGTCTGATGGTGTTACACCAGTGCCGGATTTACTTGCATCTGGTGTGCAAGTTGCACTCGGAACAGACGGAGCATGTAGTAACAATCGTATCAGCGTTTATGAAGAAATGAGAATGTGCTCCTTATTACAAAAGGTCACTAGACTAGACGGAATGTGTATAAATGCAAATCAAGTTTTTCATATGGGAACAAAAGCAGGTGCGAACATGCTTCGCTTACCAACAGGCGAGCTGAAAAAAGGATTACGCGCTGACTTTGTTGTTTTAGATAGAGAAGATCTTTCACTGTTACCGAGCAAAGAGTTATTTGCCAATGTAATTTATTCAATGCAGCCAACAGCCATTACAGATGTTGTAGTGAATGGAAAACAAGTCATTGAAAATCGTCGACTCAAAAAGATTTCTGAGAAGAAGTTAGTGAATCAGGTGAATCGACTTGTGGAGAGATGGTCATAGATACGGTTGTCTTTTGGTCATTCTTAAAGATAGAGATGGAAGCTTACATTATTGTAAGCTTCTTGTTATTTAAATCGATACGAGGTGTTCTCTTGTGCATGATAATCTAAGAATAACTTAGAAACGCAGGAGGACTTCAATCATGGCTAACTCAGTGGTAAATGTAACAGATGTTGATAAGGTTTACGGAAAAAAAGGCGAGAATCAATTTCGAGCGTTAAAGAAGGTGAACATGAACATAAATGAGGGAGAATTTGTAGGCATCATGGGGCCATCTGGTTCGGGGAAAACGACACTCTTAAATGTGATTTCCACGCTAGATTCTATATCAGCTGGTCAAATTCAAATTGACGGGACCGATATTACGACGATGAACCAGAATCAGCTGGCTGATTTTCGCGCACAAAAGCTTGGTTTTATCTTTCAAGACTTTAATCTGCTAGAGAGTATGACGGTGTATGAGAATATTGCTCTTCCGTTGTCATTACAGAATGTACCTTCAAAAGAAATTTCGCCTAAGGTAAAGGCTATTGCAAAGACACTAGATATTGAATCTATTTTAGAGAAATACCCAGCACAAATATCTGGGGGCCAAAAGCAGCGTTCGGCAGCAGCTAGAGCTCTTGTACACAATCCAAGCATGTTACTTGGAGATGAGCCCACAGGTGCGCTTGATTCTAAAAATGCAACAAGCTTACTAGAAACAATGACGACCCTAAATGAGGATCATGGTATTACCATTATGATGGTTACACATGATGCCAATGCGGCAAGTTATTGCAAACGAATTGTCCTTATTCAAGATGGAGAACTATATAAAGAAATTACGCGTACCGGAACGAGAGAAGAATTCTTCAAAGAGATTCTAAATGAGCTGGCAGAGCTTGGGACAAGCAAGGCGTAGAGAGGAGGTTTATCATGTTAGGTAAATTAGCTGTATCAGGCATTCGAAGCAAGTTGAAGGATTATATTGTCCTTCTTGCAGGATTAGTGATGTCTATTTCTATTTTCTATATGTTTCAAACCTTAGCTTGGAATAAGGAATTTACAAGTGAAAATTCACTGATTAATAGTATTCAACTTGTTTTTAATGTAGGCTCAGTGCTCCTAGCTGTAGTTACGTTTTTCTACATCCTTTATACAAATTCATTCCTATTATCACTGCGTCAAAAGGAATTTGGGATGTATATGCTACTAGGAGCTAAGAAAAAACAAATCCAAAAAATTATGTTTATTGAGACCTTAGTGATTGGCGCCATTTCATTAGTCATTGGAATTGGTTTCGGAATATTGCTCGCTGAGATTGTAGGTCGTTTGCTCATGAATCAGCTTAACTTCACAAGTACTAGCTATTCATCCTTTTTCCTACCTGCAGTAGCCATCACTCTTGTGTTCTTTATTATTTTGTTTTTGATCAACGGTCTAATTAATTCCATTCGTTTATCAAGACTTCAAATATTGGAACTAGTACACGCAGAATCACAAACTGATCTAGTTCCGACTCAAGGTAAAACAAGATTTTTTAGTATGGTTGTTGGAATCATTTTTCTAGGAATTGGTTATTTCGCGCTAATCAATATGGAGAATCTCAGAGAACTTGGATTAATTGCTGCTCCAACCGCCACTACAATAGGAACATATCTGATCTTCTCTTCTTTGATTCCTTCTGTAGTGAATAAACTTAAGCGGAGCAAATCCTTAAACGAAAAGGGGATTCATGCTTTTACCTTTTCTCAATTGCGCTTTCGGATCAATGGACTAAAGACCATGCTCGCAACCGTGACGATGCTTATTGCCTTAGGTGCGGGAGCCATATCGGCTGGTATGGCCTTCCAGCATAATGTAAGTACATTAGTCGAATTGGGAGAAATCTATGATGTCGCAGTATTTGATGCAGATGAAGAGCAAGAAAATATCCTCAGTACGATTGAGTTCAAAGAAGAGATGGAATACCGGTATAAGATGGACGAACAATATGTTTATTTCGAAGGAGAAGAATTAGATGAACAACGGCCGCTTGTATTCGATTTTGAAAGTGGGCAAGCAATTGAACAATCCATCTATCGTTTAGATGAGGAGCTTCCACAAGATCAAAGAGACTCAGATGAAGTTGGATTAAATGGTTGGCAATGGGCTAATTTCCTGCGAGAAATCACGGAACCAAGTGCCCAAGGGAACTCTCCTGTTGTTCTTTCTACAGACGAATATAATGAGATCGATGCAGCAGAAAAAATTGTTTTTATTGGTAGGACAGATGCCTATACTCAATACCTACCTCAGTGGAAGCAGTTAAATGATCTTCAACAAGAACAATTCAATACAGAAATATATACTAAATACACGATGTACGAAGGAATGAATGCTATTTCAAGTGGTACGGTCTTTATGGGCTTTTTCCTTGGCATTGCCTTCCTTGCTATGATGGCGAGCTGCTTAATGTTTAAAGTGTTGTCTGGTGCTACAAAAGACATTGGACGTTATCAAATGCTTCGTAAAATCGGTGTAAGACCAAGCAAGCTTTCGGGGTCCGTCTATAAAGAATTGTTCTTTATCTTCTTGTTCCCAGGCATCTTTGGAATTGTGCATGTGTTAGTAGGTATGAATCTATTCTCATTCATTCTGCTAGAACCATATTATCGGATCTGGCTCCCAATTCTATTGTTTATCGGGATCTATGCAGTGTACTATTTAATAACAGTTAATTTGTATAAAGGTATTGTCATGCCGAAGGAAAAATAAAGGATTTAGGAAAGGTGGGACAGTCATTGTCTTACCTTTTTTTTGTTGAGAATGAAAAAGAAGGATGAATAGTATTGCCGATCAAACCTAAATGATGTACGATAATCTTAAATAGGGAGCAAAAGGAGAGAATTAATTGGTAACGCTTACAAAAACGACAGCTAAAACAATCGCAGAGAAATTAGGCTTATCAATTGCTACCGTAGATAGGGCTTTAAATAATCGAGGCAACGTAAAGAAAGAGACCTACCAAAAAATTATGGATACGGTTGAAGAGCTTGGTTATAAGCCTAACAAATTAGCCTCCGTACTTTCAAAAAAAATGAAATATAAGATGGCTGTTTTGTATCCGGCATTTGGACAATATTTTTGGAGCCAAGTTGAAGTAGGATTAAACAAAGCGATTAATGAACTAGCGGATTATGGTGTAGAGGTCACGACATTCCGCATGAAGGAAGGCAATGATTCTGACATGTTGCAGAAGGTCATTGATACAAATGAGTATCATGCTATTGCTGTAGCTTCAGGAGAAGAGATCCTTGATGTAGTGATTAATGACGGGATAGAAAAAGGTGTAACCATCTGTACGTTTAATCAGGATGCTCTTGGAAGCAAAAGATTATTTTACGTTGGGGCTGATTATTATGAGTCAGGCAGGCTCGCTGCAGAGTTAACCTGCAAGTTCGTTGGACAATCCGGTAAAGTGGCAGTGTTTGGTCAAAACAACGACTTCCAAACCAATGAGAAGAATCGAGGATTCATAGAGGCATCTACCCAGTACCAAAATGTTCAGGTCTATGGACCAATTGCGGTTTCTACCCCTTTAACAGATAAATTGAAGGACCTTATTGAAGGACTAGATGGAATCTATGTATCTACTTCAGATATTTTTGAGGTAGCCGCTTATTTGTCCTCAATCGATAAAAAACTAACGTTAATTTGTCATGATTTAAATGAGGAGATTCATCATTTTCTAGAATCAGGAGTCATTACTGCTACGATCAATCAAGACCCAGTGAATCAAGGGTACTTAACACTAATGGAGCTTTTTCGACACCTTGCCTTCGAGGAAGAGATAAAAGCAGAACAGATTACAAAATTGGAAGTAGTCATGAAAGAAAATGCTAAGTACTATCTATAGACATAGCTTTTCTTTTGACATAAATGATGTACGATAATCATTTCTTATAAAATGGGGGGAAGAAGATGAAGTTTAGTAATGGATGTTGGATGGATAAGGAAGGTCACGTCATAAAGAGTCCTGCTGAGGTTTATGATTGGAAACAAGAAGATCAGTTGTTGACGATGTACACACCCTTTCAAAAGATTAACCATATTGGTCAGACTCTTGATGGCGGAATCTTAACGGTTGAGATCTCTTCACCACTAGAAAATATTATTCGTGTGAAAGCCTATCATCATGTCGGTTCAGTCGTCAATGACCCATCGTTCACTGTAGCTGAAAAGTCTCCGGCGGTGCAACTTGAAGAAACAGAAGAGCAGCTTACTTTCACATCTGGAACGTTACATGCAACCATCGAACGAGAACATTGGCGTGTTCACTTTTCTTATAAGGATAAATCACTTACATCAAGTGAGCCAAGGTCCTTAAGTTACGTCCATAATGATAAAAACGAGCCATACATGAGAGAACAATTATCTCTTGATGTGGGTGAATTAATTTATGGTTTAGGTGAACGATTCACTCCATTTGTGAAGAACGGTCAGGTTGTAGATATCTGGAACGAAGACGGAGGCACAGGCAGTGAGCAGACGTATAAAAATATTCCTTTTTACGTGAGTAATAAAGGCTATGGTGTATTTGTCAATCATCCTGAGCATGTCTCGTTTGAGGTCGCTTCTGAAAAAGTATCGAAATCGCAGTTTAGTGTTGCAGGAGAATGTCTAGATTATTATATTGTGGCAGGCGATAGTCTGAAAGATGTCCTTCATAACTATACAGAGTTGACTGGTAAACCACCTCTAGTCCCTTCATGGTCATTTGGTTTGTGGCTAAGCACATCATTTTTAACAAATTATGATGAAAAAACCGTAACCTCATTTGTGGATGAGATGATTGAGCGTGAGATTCCACTTGACGTATTTCACTTTGATTGCTTATGGATGAAGGAATTAGAATGGTGTAATTTCGAGTGGGATGAGCGAGTATTTCCAGACCCAATTAATATGCTGAAACGATTAAAGGAAAAGGGACTCAAGATTTGTGTATGGATTAACCCCTATATTGGTCAAAAATCTCCACTATTTAAAGAAGCAGCAGACCAAGGCTTTTTATTAAAGAAGGCAGATGGACGTGTTTGGCAATGGGATAAATGGCAGGCAGGGATGGGTCTCGTTGATTTCACAAACCCTGAGGCTACCTCATGGTACACAGATAAGTTAAACGGACTCATTGATATGGGTGTGGACAGCTTTAAAACAGACTTTGGAGAACGTATTCCCGTTGATGTTGTTTATGCAGATGGATCTTGCCCGAATAAAATGCATAACTATTATACACAGCTTTATAATGAAAGCGTGTTCAACTTATTAAAAAAACGTTTAGGTAATGAACAGGCCGTATTATTTGCTCGCTCAGCAACAGTTGGCGGTCAAACGTTACCTGTACATTGGGGGGGAGATAGCTTCTCTAATTATTCCTCGATGGCAGAAACCTTAAGAGGAGGATTATCTTTAAGTCTTGCTGGATTCGCTTACTGGAGTCACGATATCGGGGGATTTGAAACGGGATCCACGCCAGATCTATACAAGCGTTGGACGCAGTTTGGACTTCTTTCTTCGCACAGTCGTTACCACGGTAGTGGAGATTACAAAGTACCTTGGCTCTATGATGAAGAAGCCGTTGATATTACAAGGCAGTTTACCAAGTTAAAATGCCGATTAATGCCTTATCTATATTCTATGGCGGTTGCTGCAACAAAAACAGGGGTTCCGATGCTTAGACCTATGGTCCTTGAATTTACAGAAGACGAAACGTGTCATTATCTTGACCGTCAGTACATGCTCGGTTCTGATTTACTTGTGGCACCAATTTTTAATGATCAGGGAACGGTGAAATACTATTTGCCAGAAGGTGAGTGGACGAACCTTTTAACAAACAGCAAGGTGACAGGTGAGCGATGGATTACAGAATCACATGATTATACGACACTTCCTTTGATGGTGAAAGAGAACTCCATTCTTGCTTTTGGTCATGAGGACACAACAGCAGCTTATGATTTTACAAACGAGGTAGAACTCCATCTATTTGCCTTAAAAGAAGGCGAAGAGGCAAGAATGGTGTTAGTAAATGAAGCAGGTGAGGAAGTTGGATTTGCTACAGCACTAAAATCAGATTCAAGTATCAAAGTACAAACAGAGGGATTATCTACATCCTATACGGTTGTCCTGAGAAATGTACATTCTGTTCAATCGCTCACAACAGGAGAACAAGGGCAGACTTCAGATGGCGTAACGATTTCTTTAGACTCGGATGTAAAAGAAGTGACCATTCAACTATAAAAGGGAGGTCATCTTAATGGGAGTAAAGAAAAGAACAATGGTGGTTATTGTAGCGTGTGGAATATTGGCTGGGTGTTCAAGTAGTGATACGTCAAGTGAAGAAGATGTGGTGAAGCTTGATTTTTTGACGTATGCGGATCCTGCTCAATTAAAAGTGTATCAACGAGCGGTTGATGCTTTTCATGAATTGCATGGCGATGAGATCCAAGTAGAACTTACGGGGCTTCCGGCAGATAACTATACTCAGACGCTGACAACACGTCTTCAAGGAAGCGAAGGACCAGATATTTATTATGTTCAGGACTTTTCGATGTCGACCTTTGTCCAAGGTGGCACGGCTCTCCCGCTAGATGATTTCTTAGAGGGGCCAGATTCTTATGTCAGGAAGGATGAATTTCCAGATGATATTTGGGGACCCACTCAAAAGGATGGTGTAACCTACGCATTGGTACCTGACGCCAATCCATTTGTGATGTATTACAATAAATCTGTCTTTGAAGAGGTTGGTGTAAAATCACCTCAAGAGTATTATGATGAAGGCAATTGGTCATGGGATACGTTAAAGGAAATTACATCAACATTTAAAGAAGCAGGCAAGGAAGGTTATGTGCAGGATGGAGGTCCATTTGGAGTGAATACATGGATCTATAGCAATGGAGGCAGTGTAGAAAAGGATGGGGAAGTGGTTATTGATTCAGATCCTAAGACAATTGAGGCCATTGAATATGTGAATCAGATGGTTCAAGATGGGAATTTTGTTTTCTCAGGAAGTTTACCACAGGGACAAGGACGAGACGCGATGTTTATGTCTGATCAAGTTGCCCTAGTAGGCGCTGGTCGTTGGTTAACCCCACTCTTTTTAGAGTCCAATAAGGACTTTGATTACATTCCTTGGCCGACGAATACTGGTGAGCAGATGGAACCAACCCTCGTAACCTCTGCTTATCTTGCGGTGAATAGTGACACGGATTATCCGGAAGAAGCGATGAAATTCATCAGCTACTATGTGTCGGAGGAAGGGCAAGAGATTAGATTAGCTGACAACGGTAATTCAGTGCCTTCTATTGCCGGACTTGAGCATGTAGTAACGGATAATCCTGAACCAGAGCACGCAGAATACCTTTTAGATGCCATCCGGATCGGTCAACCGATTGTCTTTGAGTTTGAAACGCCAGGTCTCTCAAATGAGATGCGAGACATCTATGAAATCATGTTTATCGGGGACATTACGGCTGAAGAAGCAATTAGTCGGTTAGGTGACAAAGCCAGAGAAATGACAGAAGAATAACGTTTAACCTTCCGCTTGATGTGTTCAAACGGAAGGTTTTTTTATTTGTGTAGATTGGATTGCTGTTTCTTTAGCCTTACCTTAAGATATGAATAACATTATTCCTGCTTCATATAATAGGTGAAATCCATTGAATTTCTAGGGGGTACACATGAATCGAATGTTAGTACTGCAATCTGATTTTGGACTAAGCGATGGAGCGGTAAGTGCCATGTACGGAGTAGCCTTGTCAGTCAATCCAGATCTCAAAGTGTCTAATTTAACACATGATATTCCTCCATATAATGTGTGGGAGGCATCCTATCGATTGCTACAGACTATTTCTTATTGGCCAGAGGGGACGGTGTTTGTTTCCGTTGTGGATCCTGGTGTCGGTTCCAAGAGAAAAAGCCTCATTGCTAAGCTGAATTCTAATCATTTAATCATTACACCCGATAATGGTACGCTTACTCACCTAAGTAGATTAATAGGATTAAAAGAGGTCCGGGAGCTTGATGAGGTTCGTAACCGCCTCCCTCATTCGGGTGAATCGTATACCTTTCATGGCAGAGATATTTACGCCTATACAGGGGCAAGGTTAGCTAGTGGAGAGATTACATTTGAAGAAGTAGGAGAAAGTCTAGATCCCGACCTGATCACCCAACTACCCATTCAAGAAGCACGTGTAGAAGAGCAGCAAGCATTAGGTAGTATTGATATATTAGATGTGCGATTCGGAAACATTTGGACAAATATTCACCGATCCTTATTTACCCAATTAGGTATTCAATACGGAGACATAATTGACGTTGCGATTGAAGATGGAACAAGACAAGTATATAAGAACACGATGACATTTGGCCGATCATTTGCAGATACGTCTGTTGGAAAAACGGTCTTATACGTAAATTCAATTGATCACATGGCGATCGGCATCAACCAAGGATCCTTTGCAAAGGCGTATGAAATTGGCACAGGACATAACTGGAAAATAGCCATCGTACCAACATTTGGGAAGTAGTAATACCCATTCTTACCTTGTTTTCATTTTGCACTTTCTTTATACTTATTTAGTATAGCGAAGTAAATGGTACGGATAAGTAGATAGAGAGAAGGCTAAGAATGAAGTACGAGGTTCGAGGAAGTCATAAGGTTAAAAAAGGGTTCGCTTATTATATGATAAAGTGGACAGTTTTTTTAGTTGGACTTTTGGTTTTGGCAACAGGTGGAGCATTTATGATAAAGTCTGCCTTTGGATCGGCTACATGGGACGTCTTGCATATTGGGCTTTCAACAAAGACGTCGTGGTCAATTGGTGTTTGGGTTCAAATTATTGGGTTGTTTATGATTGGATTAGCATGCATCATTGATCAATCTAAACCGCAGATTGGTAGCTTTATTAATATTATATTAATTGGTTTTTTCTTAGATTTCATGTTGAGCATTCCTATTTATCCAAGCGTGATGCAATGGTGGGAGAGTTTACTGTTTTTAATCGGAGGAATTTGTATTCTT
Organism: Alkalicoccobacillus murimartini; assembly: GCF_030813245.1. GTDB lineage: Bacteria > Bacillota > Bacilli > Bacillales > Bacillaceae_D > Alkalicoccobacillus > Alkalicoccobacillus murimartini. Next base: position 279,107 of record NZ_JAUSUA010000003.1, read on the forward strand.
GGCTTTGGTGCAGGAATGTATGTAGCGACTGGATTAGGTGCAGGACCGAGAGATGGAATGACAATGGTTTTGTCTAAGAAATCAGGATTATCCATTCGTCTGGTACGAACTCTTCTTGAAGGAACGGCTTTACTAATTGGATGGTTATTGGGTGGTCCGGTTGCAGCGGGAACGTTCTTATCGGTGTTCCTAATTGGACCAGTTATGCAGGCGTCGATTGGATTCTGGCGTAAGCAATTGTCCAGGTTGGACGAAAGAGATGAACTGGTTGAGGCACCTATGGAGCCAGAACTTAAAATACATGGTTAACGTAAAACGCAGGGACATTCGTGTCCACTGCGTTTTTTTGATGGATTATCTTTATGGTTATTGAACTGGAACCCAAATTTCTGTGACATAGTTTTCATCGTAAGGATCTCCGGCTGCATAAACTTCGAGTTCAGGAATGGGTGAAAGTGTATACCCGCTAGTAGGGAACCATTCCTCATAGATTCTTTGTGTAGTCTCATGTACAACCTTTGATGCAGGGCCCTTTGCCTCAAAGACAGCCCACTTTGAAGAGGGTACTACTAGTGTGTCAAAATGAGCAGGAACGGTTTGATTTGATTCAACTGCAATATAGTAGTCGAGGTATTCTTCGTTATGATCCTCGCTTATTGGAGCACACGCTCCAAATAATGAACCACTAGAAGGGTCTGCAATGGACAATATTTCGTCCGTCGTACCATTGTGATTGCTTTCATCCCAAAAAGCAGTAATAGCAGGCGCACCATTCTCTGTAATAGAAAACCTCCGCTTTATCCCAACAAGTGTGAAGGAATTTCGTTCTGTTATGTGATAATTCATCGGCTCTTCCCCTTTTAATGTGACTTTAATGACAAGTTGGTTATACGTCTTAATTACAGAAAGTGGATTTCTTGCTTCTTTCGGAGTGATTCCATGCTGGTTTTTGAACGCTTTTGAAAAAGCTTCAGGTGTTTCATACCCGTACTTGAGAGCGATGTCAATTATCTTACTAGACTCTCTTTTTAATTCATGACCAGCCTGAGTAAGACGACGTTTCCGAATGTATTCTCCCACTGTTATACCTGTTAAGATATAAAAGGTTTTTTGGAAGTGAGAGACAGAGACATGAGCTTCTTGGGCCACGTTTGTTAGTATAAGATTTTCTGTTAGGTGGTTCTCTATATAATGTATAGCTTTCTGCATAGATTCAATCCAGGCCATGTCCTCATCTCCTTACAAGCATCATAGTAGAATGGTAGGGAAAGATCCTGTTTTTAAACGTTCAGTTTGGATAGGTTTAGTATAATACAAAAAAGCCCTCCAAGGAGGGCTTTTCATTATGCTGCTTTAGATTGTTGCTTCTTTTCTTTCTTAGATACAGGATTTAAATAATGGTAGAAGAAGCCCATAAATACTGCTCCTCCAATGAAGTTACCAATCGTTACAGGAATCAGGTTGTGCACGACTCCCTGAATGGTGATATCCGGCGAATTAAGCATGAATGAAATGGCGAACATACACATGTTAGCAATGCTATGCTCATAACCAGATACAAAGAAACTAAACACAAGGAGCATCATGATAAAGATCTTGGCCATCTCGTTTTTAAGAGACATAGGGATAAAGAAGGCAAGACAGACAAGCCAGTTACAGAGAATGGCCCGGAAAAACAATTCACTAATCGGTGTTTCTGTTTTATGAGAAGCTACACTTAGTAGAAAACTATTTACACTAGAGTCACTAAATAATCCAGTAGCCCAAAGAAAACATGCAAAGAATATCGCCCCAATAAAATTACCGATATACGTTGTAAATAGTAGCTTACCTACGGAAGTCCAAGACATTTTTCCTCTTAATGCAGCAAAAGGAAAGTAAAATGTGTTCCCAGTAAATAAATCTGCATTGCCGTATTTTATGAGGATAATACCTACACCAAATGTAATGGCTGCAACAATATATGATAAAGATGATCCGGTTTCGTAGAAAAATCCGCCTGTTCGAAAGGCTACGATCACTCCAAGTCCAAGAAACATAGTGGCTAAAATGGAGCGAGCCAAATAATGCATATAATGATCGTTATAGGTTTGTTCCTTTTTTATAGCTAATTCTTCAATCTGTTGCAAAGATGTTTGTTCCATTTAATTATTTACACCGCCAGTATTTTGTTTGCGTTCAAACCGCTATCTGATTATACACGATTTAAGGAGACATGGGCGGTTATATAAGTTAAAAAAATAGAAAAGAATGTACCAAGTCTAAGTTGACAAATTTTAGCAAAATGAGTATGATACGTTCAAGAATAATGAGAAAGACAAAGAGACATGAATAGAAGCTCTATTCTGATCTTTACTAAGAGGAGTTAAGCGATGTCATACATAGAAACCCCGACTGTATATGAAGTAAATAAATCTGAAAGAACGGATGTAGTAGGCTATCCGTCTTTCGCAAGAATCATAGATGGTATTCAAAAAGCACTGTTTAATCGATTTGGCGTTCCTTATGAATTATATGCAAGTGAAGATACAAATTTTGAATACTGGAACTTGCTAGAGAAGGATATTCAAAATGGTTCCGATCAAGTGACTCATGTGGCTTCTATCTTTGAGAAGATCGAAAAACGAACATTTGCGTATGCAGAAGATGAAGAAACACCTGATTACCGTGTACATAAGTCTATATTAAATAATGTCTTTGCCTATGAAGAGGAAGGTGTCGCTCTCGCCCGGATCCCTTTTTTTATGGAGGATAGTTCAGGTATTATGTTCAGAAACTGTGTATTCGCGATCGGAGACCACCAAATATCGACCTTCCTAAAGAATGTCCGAGTTAGAGCTTGGGAAGACAGTCGCACGCGTGTAACGGTTTTTACAGACTCTGAGAACGGTACGATGCGAAAAGAGGAACCCGTTACTCGTGCTTTTAGTCGCAATGAAGTGATCATGGAGTCAGAGTTGAAAGAGGATATTTATCAATCATTGGACCAATTCTTTGAAAAAGATCGTTCATTTTACCAGACCTATCAGATTCCATATAAGCGAGGTATTCTGTTATATGGCCCACCTGGAAACGGAAAAACGACCCTGGTGAAATCAATTGCTGGATCTGTACATGCTCCAGTGGCTTATTGGCAAATTACTGAGTTTACGACAAGTGACTCCATCGAAGAGGTCTTTAGCTCAGCCAGAAGGCTTGCTCCAATGGTGTTAGTGATTGAGGACATTGATTCTATGCCGAAGGGGGTTCGATCCTTTTTCTTAAATACATTAGATGGAGCGACGTCAAAAGAAGGAATCTTTTTAATTGGTACAACAAATTATCCAGAAGAAATTGATCCCGGTTTAATGAATCGAGGAGGTCGTTTTGACCGAGCTTATGAGATTGTATTACCTACATTTGAACTTCGCATCCAATATTTGGAGCGAAGAGGATTTGATGCGTTTATGTCTCAGAGTAAAATTCAAGATGTAGCTACATTATCAGAGGGATTCTCCTTCGCTCAACTTGGTGAGTTATTTGTGAGTACGGCACTTGAGTGGCATCAAAAAGGTGAGGTCGATGTGGAGAAAGTAATACAAGGCATGCAGACGGAGCACCATAAGAGTAAAAAAGGGGACTGGATGAGCCCCAACAAAAAAATGGGGTTTTAACAGATGGTTCCCCTCTATTGAATTGAATGTGCTATTCTTTACATAGATTTATATGTCACGTAAAGGTGAGATCGTTCATTGAAGAATCAATTTCTAAAAGGTACATTCTACTTAACAGCTGCGACCTTTATATCTAAAATTTTGGGATTTATCTATATCATGCCGTTTGTTTTAATTGTAGGGGATTCAGGTTATGCCCTTTATAAATATGCATATGGCCCTTATACGCTAATGCTTAGTGTTGCCACTCTTGGATTGCCTCTGGCTGTTTCTAAGTATGTGGCTAAATATAACAGCCTCGGTGACTATCAGGCAGGAAGAGATCTGTTACGTAATGGATTGAAGATCATGGTCGGTATGGGTATTCTCTCCTTTACCATTCTATTCCTGTTTGCTCCTCACTTAGCTTCGCTTGTCATAAAAGAAGGCGATGTAAGTGGGAACTCTCACGAGGATGTTGTATACGTTATTAGACTTGTTAGTATTGCTCTATTAATTATTCCTCCTATGAGTATGATGAGAGGGTTCTTTCAAGGGAACCAACAAATGGGTCCATCGGCTCTCAGTACAGTTCTTGAACAGATTGTACGGATTTTCTTTATTTTGGCGGGTTCCTTTACTATTTTGTATCTTCTAAATGGAACAGCCACTCAGGCTGTAGGCATTAGTACGATGGGAGCTTTTGCAGGGGGACTTGCTAGTCTTTGTTTGTTATTGTGGATCTTTTTTAAACGGAAGGAAAGATTTCCACAGCCCCAGGATACTCATTTGACGCATTCAAAAATCAAATGGGTTCCGATGTTAAAAGAGCTTACGAGCTACGCCATTCCCTTTGTTCTAGTTGGATTAGCAATTCCTGTCTATCAAAATATAGATACCTTTACTATTAATGGATTGTTAACATCTGTTGGGTATACCTTACAAGAGGCTGAGCAGGTCAATGCAATTATTGGACTAGCACAGATCTTGGTTTTAGTACCCGTATCCCTTGCAACAGCATTTAGTATCTCTTTGATTCCAAATATTACGGCTTCATTTAACCGAGGAGATCTAGAAGACGTCATTAAAAAGATTAAACAAACGTTTATTTTACTCATGTTTGTACTTCTACCTGCCGTTGTAGGTATGACCCTTCTAAGTGAACCAATCTATACGAGTATTTTTGGGATGAATAACAACCCAGAATTAGGCGGCCGGATATTAGCATGGTACGCGCCAATGGGAATTCTGTTTTCGTTATTCGCTGTTTCCGCAGCAGTCCTGCAAGGCATAAACAAGCAGAAGCATGCGATCATGGGACTAGGTTTGGGGATTTTGGTAAAATTGATCTTGAATACGCTTTTGATTACTTCGTTGCACGAGCTAGGACCAATTCTTGCTACTTATGCAGGATATCTTGTATCCGTGAGCTATCTGTTTGTTGTCATTTACAAGAACGTTCACATACCTGTGTCCAAGCTTCTTAAACCACTGATTCCAATTGGCATGATGGTTGTTTTGATGACGATCATTGTCATGATATTCGAAGCAACCACACGTTTTCTTTTCTCAAATGTCATGGGTGAGTATCCACTATCATTTCTGGTGACAGGTGTTTCTGTCCTTGCGGGTGCGTTATTCTATCTATTGGCTAGCGGAAAAACAGGACTCATTCGACTAATCGTAAGGAGAAATGAATCATGACGGCAGCAGAACTTTGGAAGGAATACAAACGAGAACATCCTGAATCAGCAGATGACTATGAAGCCTGGTCTTTTGGAGACTCTGCTGAAATGGCTGATGAGCTTCTAGAACTTGTTCTAACAGGTGATAAAACAGCAACCTGCTGTAACTATACATTAGCTAAAGAACAGGGAGAAGATTTGGCTAAACCCGGGCAGTTAAACATTCTTTTAGATGGTCAAGAGAAGGCTAAAGCGATTATTGAGACAACTCATGTTGAAGTCGTTCGATTTAATGAAGTAACAGAAGCGTTTGCTCGGCTGGAAGGGGAGGGAGATCTTTCTCTTTCTTATTGGCGGCAGGAGCATGAGGCATTTTTTACAAGAGAGTGGAAGGAAGCAGGAGGAAGCTTCTCTTCTGATATGCTTGTTTTTTGTGAGGTATTTAAAGTTGTACATAGACGAGACTAAACCTATTATGTAATAGGTTTTTTCTTATGAAAAGCAAAAGTGGAGGCGCATCATGATCATCATATTAACTATGTTTCTGTTGGGAATATTATTAGGATTTATAGGAGCAGGAGGGGCGGGCTTTGTGATTGCACTATTAACGGTTGCCTTTGGATTCCCGATCCATACCGCACTAGGCACATCACTCGCAGCGATGGCTTTCACTACTCTGTCAGGCGCGTATAGTCACTATCGCGAGAAGAATATTGTAGTGAAAATGGGTCTGATTGTAGGAATATCCGCATTCTTTAGCTCATTTGCAGGAGCCAAGCTGGCCGTTTTAATACGCGAGGACACGCTTCATTATTTCACCGCTGCTATGTTGATTCTCTCAGCAGTGTGTATGCTGTTTAAGCTGATGATTTCAAAAGACACAACAGATATAAAGATGAAGAAAAACCAAGTATGGATTAGAGGCATTGGTCTTGGCCTACTCACCGGGTTGTTAGCCGGAATGTTTGGTGTAGGCTCAGCACCCTTTATCCAGCTTGGCTTGTTGATCTTTTTGCATCTCTCTCTACGCCAATCCGTCGGAACAACCATGCTTGTCATCCTACCTATTTCCATCGGAGGAGGACTTGGATACGTAACAGAAGGATTCGTTGACTGGATGCTACTCTTAAAAGTACTAATAGGAACAATGACCGGCGCATACATTGGAGCCAAATTCACAAACCTAGCCCCGAAAATAGTCCTAAAGATAGCGGTCATAGCAACCCCAGCTGTAGCTGGATTATTGCTGTTGCTGTAAGTGGGATTTTAGGGATATTGAGGAAATGTGATGATTACGTATGGTGGAATGGTGTGGGAGCAAGAGAAGGAAAGGCGTAATCAAGATGGAATGATGCTGGATCAAGAGGGATTTGATTTTATCAAGGTGGGGAGAGGGATACCAAGAGCTTAGGTGAGATCATTAAGGGATGAGCGGACTTTAGTAAGAGGTAGAGGACGTTATCAAGGTGGAATGATGAGGGACCAAGAAGGATTTGGTTTTATCATGAGGGAGAGAGCGATATCAAGAGCCTAGGTGAATTCATCAAGACCTGAGCCAACTTTAGTAAGAACCTCGCCAGATAAGGCCTAATTCAACGGACCAAAGGAAATAAAAATGGACATTTTTATTAAAGCGATTGAGTTTGAGGGTGTGGCAAGAGGGATTTGAGGTTATCAAGAGGCAGAGAGAAATACCAAGATCCAAGCTGATTTAACCAAGAGAACGTCCAAAGTTACTAAGACTGCTAACCACCTGATCTTACTAAAAAGCAAAAAGGACGACACTCTGTCGTCCTTTTTGCTTTTCTTATTCAGAGAGTTTTGGAACGGCGTCTATGATACGTCTGGGGTGTTGATCTTTGCTGATGGACTTTAGTAAATGCCTTTTGAATAAATACATAACCCAGAGATGAATTTTTGCTTGGGTGAGTGAGTAGACGAACCAAGGTAGTGATGGCTTGTATTCATGTATAGCAATCAGACATTCCTGCGAGTGAGGAATCTGCCTGAACTCGAGTCTACCGCGACCGGGTTGCTCTTCTGGTTTTGTAAAGGCTCCTCCAGTTATATAATATAGTGCTCTTCTTTCATGACTACGCTCGTGTGAATAGGTGAGCTCAAGTAGTGGTTTTTTGCCGAACAGATAGATGCTGGCATTGTGCTGATAATCCGTTGATGTTCGAATGAACGGTTTCCCTGATTCTTCTAGCCATTGAATATAACGAGTAGCTGCCCACGTTGCATCTTTGCCTGGTGGCAGAAGGACCCGTTGTACAGAACGGACATCAGAAATGACTGGACCAGATGGTTTCAGTTTTGAGGGTAAACTTTCTTGATTCTCCTTTTGTTTCTGCTCCTGCTCTTCATGTTCAAGCGCGGACTGAGCGGCTTCTTTAAATGGAATTTTTCCGTAGCTTAGATCTTTATCCATATGCTCAGGGTTTGCGACCATTGGATGAATGAGGCTTTCTATTAATGGATAAACCATTTCTTTAGGTGTCCCGGTTGTAACGCTGACCCACAGGCGGGAGAGATTAACAGTCATAAAAGGTACATTCACTAGTTTTCTCTTTTTACCCATGACCTCAGCTGTGTCAATCATCATTTCTCGATAGGTCATGACTTCTGGGCCACCCACATCGATGGATTCTCCTGTTAGTTTTTTGTTACCAATGCTGCCCTTCAAGGCATGCAGAACATCTTGGAGAGCAATCGGGTGCGTCTTCTGACGAGTCCATTTTGGAAGTAGCATCATAGGTAGTCGCTTTACTAACTTCTTCACAATAGGAAACGATGAACCTTTTGGACCAACGATTAATCCGGCACGTACAGTAGTTACTGGGACATCATAGGAACCAAGAACCTTCTCCACTTCTAAGCGGCTTTTTAAATGACGGGAGAGCTCATCCGCATCTGGGGGGATGATTCCACTCAAATAAATAATCTGTTTAACCCCATTTTTCTTTGCTGCTTGGGCAAAGTTGTCAGCGAGAATGAGGTCCATATCTTCAAACTTGGCTTGGGTCAGCTTTGCTGATGGCATCATAGAGTGAACGAGATAGACCGCATAATCAGCTCCTTCAAGTGCCTTTTCTGCGTCTTTTAAAGAAAATAAATCAGCAGATCTCCAAGTAACATTTTCTGTATTCTCATAGTTGTCGCCATTACGAGACAGAGCAATGATATTTGCTTGTTTTTCTAATTTTTTGAGGAGGTTGTTCCCAATATATCCACTTGCGCCGGTTAAGGCTATAACAGGTTTGCTTTCACTTTGTTCTAATCCGGTCATAGTGCACACTCCTATGTTGATATCGTTATTCGTATTCATACCCTAATTGTCGCTTAGATAACCTGCGAGAAGGGAAAAGGGGTATAATGGAAGAGAGCTTGCAATCATTCTCATGAGGAGTTGAAGGCACATGAAGTACAGACAGCTGGGGAATACGGAGTTAAAGATAAGTGAGTTGAGTTTTGGGACATGGGCTATAGGTGGTTCATGGGGACAAACAGATGATCCTGAGTCACTAAAAGCACTTGAGACCGCTATGGATAATGGGGTTAACTTCTTTGATACAGCAGATGTATATGGTGATGGACATAGTGAGGAATTGCTAGCAAAAGCAACAAAAGGTAAAGAGGACTCGATTCATATTGCGAGTAAATTCTGCCGAGCGGGAGATATCGAATCGCTGGATACGTACTCTGCTCAAAGTGTTCGAGAGTATTGTGAAAACAGTTTGCGACGCTTAAAGCGAGAACGATTAGATTTATATCAAATACATTGTCCACCTTTGGAGATTCTTCAAGAAGGTAGTGTTTTTCAAGTGTTAGATGATCTCCAGGCTGAAGGGAAAATTCGCCATTATGGTGTCAGTGTAGAAACCGTAGAGGAAGGACTTCTATGTTTGGATAATCCAAATGTCAAAGCTCTTCAAGTAATCTTTAATCTCTTCAGACAAAAACCACTTGAAACCTTATTTCCGAAAGCAGCGGAAAAAGGAGTAGGCATCATCGCTCGCGTTCCACTAGCAAGCGGGCTACTGACCGGGAAGTTCTCAAATGAATATACATTTGCCAGTGATGACCATCGTCATTTTAATCGTGACGGCGAGTCCTTTAATGTGGGAGAGACATTTGCTGGACTTAAGTTCGAGAAGGGACTCGATTTGGTTCAACAGCTTCTGTGGATCAGAAAAGAACGCAAAACACTCTCCAGTGCTGCGCTGCGTTGGATTCTTGACCAAGAAGAAGTAACAACCGTCATTCCGGGATTTAAAACGGCAGCTCAGGTACAAGCTAACTTAGAGGCTTTGGATGTGCCCTCGTTTACAGATGAAGAATTAGAGAAGCTTCACACGTTTTATACATCAGAAGTACATGAGCACATTAGAGGTGCATATTAATTTCCATACGCAATGAAAAAATAAATCGCAGCACCCTGAAATGGAGAAAGACATTTCTGGGTGCTTTTTTGAGTGGGAGCTTGCTAAATTGTTAGCCGTCTTAATTTTAGGCGCATTGCTCTTGGTTAAGCTCTGTAGCCCTTGGTAAACCTCGATTCATCTTGGTAATGAGGTCTTCCTTCTTGATCATCCCTCAAAATCCAATCTGATCAATAAAAATGTCCATTTTTAATCCTTATGTTCTTGTAACGAGGAGAGAATCTCAGCGTGGTCTTGCTAAAGGGAGCGGCTCTTTTAGTAAACTTAGCTCACGTCTTGCTAACGGACTCCGCCTCTTGGTGAAATCCCATCGGTCTTGATTTCAATCACATCACTCTTGCTATCGAGCTCTAGCCCTTGGCAATCCTCAATCCACCTTGGTTCTGAGGTCATTCTTCTTGATAACCCTACAAAATCCATTCAGATCAATAAAAATGGACATTTTTAATCCTTATGATCTTAAACGAGAAGAGAATCTCAGCGTGGTCTTGCTAAAGAGTGTGGGTTCCTTAGTAAGTCTAGCCTCCGTCTTGCTAACGGGCTTCGCCTCTTGGTGAAATCCCATCGGTCTTGATCTCAGACCCACCACTCTTGCTATTAACCTCCAGCTCTTGGTAAACCCTCAATCCATCTTGATTCCGAGGTCATCCCTCTTGACAACCCCACAAAATCCAATCAATTCAATAAAAATGTACATTTTTAATCCTTATGATCTTAGAATGAGGTGTGAATCCCTTCTTGGCCCCACACCGATTCCTGTTGATAATGTCTCGATAGCCACCCTCATCCCGATCCTCTCAAGTTTCGTTATTTTTTCCGAAGTTCATGTTAATATAACGTCCGTAAATGATACCGTATATTCCAAATACAACAAGTCCTAGAGCTACTGCGCCGAGGAGCCATTGTCCGAATGGTTGTTGCGATAGTTCGTACAAGGCTCCATCGAATCCTTCTGTTTCATCTGCGTCTGCTGAGATGGCTGTTCGAATGAGGAAGAAACCAATTAATGCAAAGACAATAGCACGTGCAAATAATCCAATCTTCCCCGAGGTTCGGGTCAATCTTGTTTCGTGTTTATTCATTTCACTAATTTTAAATTCTTTCATAAATAGTTCTTTGTAGGCTTTATATCCTTCATATATAGCAAAGCCAATAATTCCTGCTCCAGCTGCGCCAATCAACCACTGACCAAAAGGTTGTGAGAGAAGAATCTGAGAATAGGTTTGTTCATCACTACCACCTGATCCGCCGGAATGGGTAGCGAACTTAGCGGCATTAAAGGCGAGACTGGCATAGATAATGGCGCTGCTGAAGAATGCGATCCGAATAATGATACCTTTGGGTCCATGGCCGAAGTTGCCTGTATCAGCTATTCCGCGAATGAGCATCCAAATCACGTAACCCATTAGTCCAATGGCGACTAGCCATAACACAACTTCTCCAAATGGAATGCTTGCGAGGGATTGTAATGCACCAGTTGTATCCTCTGTATCTCCTCCTACGCCAATAGCGGCCATAAATGCGAGAACGCCAATGAGGATATACACAAATCCCTGCGACATATAGCCAATTCGACCAAATCGTCGAATCCAAGGTTTTGATTCATGCTTTGCTTCTGTTGCTTTTTGCTTCGTTTTTTCCTTGGAAGGTGGCTTATTTTTCATGATTCACATTCCTCTCTACGTTCTTACTTTAAGTTTCCCTAATATAAATAACAAAAACCTTTTGGTACGCATCTTTTCTCTGCCTCCTAACCTCTGTTATGATTAGAGTACATACCTAATTCATATCTTAGGAGGATGGATAATGGCTCATATGATGGGATTATATGATGAACCATTTGCATTAATGAAGACTGGGAAGAAAACAGTAGAGGTTCGAGTTAATGATCCGAAAAGACAGAAGCTAAGGTTAGGTGACGAGGTCGAATTTATTAAGGCACCTGTGCAGGATGATCGATTGCAAGTGACCATCACTAAGTTAAAGACGTACGAGACGTTTCGTCAGCTTTATGAAGATATTCCTCTGGATCAATTTGGGGAGAAGAATGTTTCTATAGAGGAGCTGTTGAGTCAGATTTATGCCATTTACTCGAAAGAGCAAGAGAAAGAGTTTGGTGTAGTAGCGATATACGTGAAAAGATTAGACGAATAAAAAAGGATGCCCATCTACTGGGCATCATTTTGTGCATTTTATTTAGTCAAAATAATGGGCTCATCTTTTGTGATGATAATTGTGTGTTCATATTGAGCCACAAAGCTTTGGTCGACTGTTGTTAACGTCCAGCCGTCATCAAGCTGATAAACATCCTCTGCTTTTGTTGATACAAAGGGTTCAAATGCAATGACTTCCCCTTCTTTAAACAACTTCGTATCTCTTGGGTTATAGTAATTGAAGATGTGTTCAGGTGAATCATGCAAGGAGAGACCAATCCCGTGCCCAGTTAGGTTTTTGATTACAGTAAAGCCATGTTCTTGGGCTGTTTGGTATACTGCACGGCCAACTCCATTTTGCTTTGAACCTGCTTTGAATTTCTTAAGGCCGGCAGCAAATGTTTCCTTTGTTGCGTTAACTAAGTCAGTCAACACAGGGTCTCCATTTCCAACAACAAATGAATGGCCAGTATCAGCAAAATAGCCATTTAATGAGCCGGATACATCAATGTTAACAATATCTCCTTCATTAATCACGCGAGGGCCTGGGATGCCATGTGCCACTTCTTCATTGACGCAGATGCATGTGTATCCTGGGAAATCATACGTGCTAATTGGTGCAGAGATAGCACCGAACTTTTTAAATAACTTTCCTCCAAGCTCGTCGAGTTCTTTTGTTGTTATGCCTACTCTTGTATGAAGTGTTAATTCATCACGAATTTCTGCGACTACTTTTCCAATCTCTTTTAACCCATGAATGTCTTTGTCTGTCTGTGCAATCATCTAAATTCTCCTTTTGATATATGTGTAAGTGCGTATTATCTTAAGTGTATTTTAGTCTGACTTAGCTTGTTACAAGATCCATTAAATTTATTCTACGCTTTAGTATAGCCTACATCAATCCCTTGTAAAAAAAGATGGCACTTTAATATGGATACATCTATACTAAATGGAACTATAAGTAATTAACATAGGAGGAGGAAGGCTATGATTATACGGAAAGCAACGACTGAAGACAGTTTTGCTGTGCAGCAAATTGCATATACTACGTGGCATCATACGTATAAGGATATGATTCCTTTGGATATTCAAAATCAATTCCTAAGCGAGGCTTATTCTGATAAAGCTATGAATTACCGTGTCAAAAGGATCATTGTGGCTGAGGTAAATGAAACAGTTATTGGGTTTACTGACTTTTCTATTGGAGAAGACGGTCGAAAGGCAATGTTACTTTCTCTTTATATTCTCCCAGATTTCCAAGGGAATGGAGCGGGTACGGCATTGTTTGAACACGGTATTTCAGAACTTAAGGATGTAGTAAGGTTAGATGTTGATGTCGAAAAAGAAAACGAGCCAGCATTGGAATTTTACAAAGGCAAAGGGTTTGAGTTAGAAGAAGAAATAACTGAACTATTTTATGGACACAAGGTTCATACTGTGAAATTAAGTCTGGATCTTACGCAAAAAAGAAGTGGACACTAATTGATGTCCACTTCTTTTGTCTATTGGATTAAAAAGCTCCTGAACCACCACCACTACCACCTGCACCGCCACCTGGAGAACCTCCTGATTGGGAGGAGCTTGGAGAGGCTTGAGAATTGGCTGTGTTGACACTTGATGATGTGATAACAGAAAGGGCAAGGAATGTAGTAACATCAAATGAATAAGCCATTGTCGTAGATGGTTGTGTTTTGAATACATCTTCTAACGCATTGTTTTTGTCTTTTAATTTTTTATCTCCGGTACCAATGCCAAAGATAATGGCACGCATAAGATCATCTTGCTTCCATTTGGTCATTTCTTCAACGGAAAGCTCAGCTGTCTTTTTACGATAGATGTTCCATTCGTGCGCAATTCGTGCACCTTCTTCTGTGCGCGGATGATAAAAACAAGCGTAGCTCACAAAACCAACGAATAAAAGGATTGTGAATAGTAGCCACATTGGGAGTCCGTATAAAGGAAACAACACAATGAGGGGAATAAGTAGTAGGCTGGATAAGCCAACTGTCAGCCTATAGGCTGTTTTGTTTTGATGAAGGTTCGCTTCTTTGACTTCTTTTTGTATCGCTTGTCTCCATTTTTGATCGTATTTCTGATAAGCTTCGTGGTTCTTTTTATTTTTAGCATACTCTTCAAGCTCTTGAAGTGAAAACTCGTTGTTTTGACCAATGGTGTCAAATAACCACTCGATTAAAATCTGTTCGTGTTCATTTGCTCCTTTTCGGTGAAGCAACGTGAATTGATTTTTGTCGTGTTCTTTGACATAACCTTGTCTAATGAGATCAAGTAGACCTGCTGCCATGGCTTCAGCTGGAAGGGTTAATCGTGTAAATAAAATCGTTGCGAGCATACTAAGTTTTTGTTTTGGGATGGTGCTAACAGACTCAGTGACTCGATCGAAAGACTTGTACATGCTTCTTGTTTTTAAAGAAGACAAAACAATGAGTAAAAGTAATACGAATCCAGCAATCGGAATAAAAAAGACGGCGAAAGTGGAGAGTCGGTCCTGCATTGAGGCGTAAGCAGCAGCCTCATCTATGCCTTCTTGTTCCTGTGCTAATAATTCATCTCTCTTCTGTTCATCAGAGCTGGTCGCTTCAGGGAAAAGCTCTGGTGGATAGGCAACCGTAATATTGCCATTAGAATCGTCGGATACGTTGCCAATTGCAAACTGTACTGAACCATCAGATTGAATGGATTCAGTAGCAAAAGATGTATCCATTCCATACGCAATCACGTCATCCGTATCTTCAGGTGGATGAATCGTAATCGTCATATCTTCATATGGAACCTCATTACTAGAGTCAAAAAATCCCCAGTGAAATTCAGCAACATCCTGATAAACGTCTACACCGTCCTTGATGGTATAGCTTAAGTCAACAGTTACAGGCTCGTAGCTACCAGGGCGCATAATTCTATAGAGGGCTTCGTCTTGTTCTACTTCGAGTGATTGCCCATTTTCACTCGCTTCAAAGTCAACAATCTCATCTCCCTCTTTTATATAGATCGATCGTGTTAACCCATTAAAGTCATCATCAAAATCATAAGAATGTGTTTCGTGTACTTCTACATCCCCATTACTCAAAAGAGTGGCGTCAATGGTTGTTTCAGGAATGGTAAAATCAATGGCATATGCCTTAGGTGGGAGGAGAAGGATGCCTACTAGAAGGACTAAAGTTAAACTAGTTAGTTGTTTGAACATAAAAGCACCTGCTTTCTTTCATACATATACGGATCATGTTGGCTTTGGTTTCACTGGAAATTCTTTTCGAGTTGCGAAGTAAGCATCCTAAGATGAATTAAGATATAATGACCAAGTGAAAAATTTAAGTCGCACCATCAAAAGATATGAGTGCAAGATTGGGATGAAAAAAATGAACGACCGTGTAATTGTGCCTTTATGGGCATTAGGACTTTTTATTGTCATTATGAATACAACGATGTTTAATGTATCAATACCTGGAATTATTGGAGAACTAGGTGTGACAGCCGAATTAGGTTCTTGGATTATATCCAGTTATTCTATTGGGTATGCATTAACGACAGTTATATATAGCCGACTATCGGATTCGGTTTCTATCCGATTATTAATCGCAATTGGTGTAACAATCTTAATGACAGGCTCAGTTTGCGGCATTTTCGCAACAGACTTTAACACGTTATTACTAGCACGTATCTTACAATCTGGTGGGGCAGGAGCCATTGCTGGCCTTGGAATGGTGATTGTAAGTCGACATATTCCTTACGAACGAAGAGGGAGCGCACTTGCACTCATATCTGCAGCGAGTGCGATGGCATTTGGTATGGGTCCAATCGTAGGTGGAATTGTCTATCAAACATTTGGTTGGGGTGGTCTCTTCGCCATTACATGTTTAGTTATTCTTATCTTCCCGATTATTATTCCTTTACTCCCGAAAGAAGAGCGAGCGGAAACAAAAGCCTTTACGTTCGATATGATTGGAGCAGGTTTAACAGTCATTAATACGATTTCGTTATTACTTGCAGTTACGCAACGCTCTGTTTGGATCTTTGTTTTATGTTTGGCTTCGGTTGTTGTTCATGGTCTCTATTTAAGAAGGAATAAACCGACTTTTATTCGTAAAGAGCTGCTTAAGCAACCTCCCTATGTAAAGTTATTAGTCGTTGGTTTTTGTGTTATGTCACTTAATTTAGGCAATCTATTTTTGATGCCTTTAGTATTGGCTAGTGAATTTCAAACGTCTGCAATGGGAATAGGCTTTATGATTGCGCCAGGGGCGATTCTAACAGCTGTTATCTCTAGATATGTTGGCAGAGGCATTGATCGATTGGGGAATGGCACATTTATTTTATGGGGACATGTATCTCTTGCAGGGGTAGCCCTCGTATTTTCGCTATTTACCTCTATTTCACCCTTAGTCATTCTTATTGGCTACTTGGTTTTCTCTCCTGCTTTTTCTGCGACCTTAAGTGCTCTAAATAACGAAGTATCCAGGATTCTTCCGGATGAGTATATTGGTTCAGGTATGGGGATGATGCAACTTGCACAGTTTATGGGAGGTTCACTTGCCGTAGCGGTTTGTGGGGTCCTCATATCGTTTCATGTGAATGTTTCAATCATCCATGAATATGGTTTTGTCTATCTGTGTTTACTTGGTCTAATTGTTTGTTCATTGGTTGTCTATCTCTGGTTTCGTCATTCAGCAGCCAATGGAAAAAATAGTGATGGATCAACTCTATAAAGATGTGGAGGAATGTATAGGTGGATACCTTTTTTCAAAGCGTATATCAAATCGTACAAGAGATTCCAAAAGGGCGCGTGGCAACTTATGGACAGATTGCACGTTTACTTGAGCAACCTCACAACGCAAGAGTTGTTGGGTGGGCAATGAGGCAGGCACCGAGTGGTCTGCCAAGTCACCGCGTCATAAAAAAATCAGGCGAGCCTTCGCCTGATCTTATATTTGATGGGAAGGGGACTCAGCGTGAGCGTTTAGAAGCTGAGGGAATCCCATTTCTTGCAAATGGTCAAGTTCATATGGAATTATGTTTGTGGGAGAGGTAATCAAGCTTCTAGCGAAGTAACAATGATATCTTCTCCAATGATTTCTGATACTTGTAAAATCGTAAAGACAGAAAGAACATCTTCTCTAATGTTATAGAGCTTAATGGTTATGTGTTGTTCCTTCAAAGACTCAATTAAATGAATTAGTAAACCAATCCCTGATGAATCTACAAAAGGAACGTCAGAAAAATCAAGAAAAATCTCCTTTTGTTTCTCTAGGATAGGCACGAGTTCGTTTTCAATTTTTTCTGTGCCATCGATATCTAAGTCTCCATGTAATTCAATATAAAGCGTTTCTTCTTTTTTCTCAGTTGAGAAATCAATCATGGATACGTTCCTCCTTTATAAGAAATTAATTGTATGAGTTTGTTTATCAAGAGATGCTTTAATATGCTGAGTCGTTTCTGAGAATGTATATTTAACTTCTCCTATTCTCAGGATAGCTCCTTCGTAAGCTTTTTTTATGATAATTTCTTGGTCATCTGGAACTGAAATGACGGTAGGGGCTCCAATATCAGAACCAACTTCGTCAAGCTCCACACCTCCCTGTGCAAATAGTTCTCCTCCTCTAATGATTCCTGATGCAATCACTTTTCCTCTAGAATGAAGAGTCGTATTAATGCATCCAGTCCCAGTTATAATGATGTTTCCACTGCTGTAGATGGTGCTGTTAGATGCATGTTTAAAGATGATATACGAATTGGGTTCAACAGGACTATCACTTAACTGCTTTAAGTCTTTTAATGTGTGAAGAAGATGCTCAAGACCTTGCAGTGTTACTTGTTGATCCGCAGGTGATAAGAACAAAAATAAATTAGTAGAAGAAGAGAGCGTACTCATCCAATTCTCATCTTCAAGGTAAGGTTCTGCTTCTTTTAATGCTTCAATAAAGTATTTAATTAATAGAGGGAAATGCTTGAATCGATTTTCTAAAAGAATAAATATTAGGGAGTGTAGACCATTTGTTGAAAAGTTATTGGACTTAAACCCTTGGGTTAATGTTACTTGTTTGATAACTCCGATTAGCGATTCAAATGTAGAAATAATGGGTGCTAATTTTTGTCCTAACTCAGAGATCAGTATATTATGACGTCCGGCGGAGATTTCAGAATGTATGATATGTCCGTTGATATTAATACTTCCCGACGTTTGTACGGTCGCATTATTTGTTGCTTTATGAATATGAATATTGCCATCAGCTTCAACGGTCATACCTTGTTGAACCTCACCTAGAATTTCAACATCCCCTTTAAAATGGATATTTCCTGTAGAAATACTTACATTGTCCCTATGTAGTAGCTTCGGCATAATAGACACTCGGTATAAATGACCTCTTTTTTGGATATGAGGGCGTCCTGATTCAATTGCAACAATTTTGTCATCAATAATGATGACGCCTTTGCCTGCTTTTACAATTATATCGTGGTAGGGTCTGGCTTCAATGGTTTCGTTTGTAATTGTATAACCCGGTTTTCCTTGTACAGGCTGATGAATGAGTGCAATGATCTTTCCTTGTTTAATGTTTGGAATGATTTTTAATTCCCTATAGTTTGCAAGGCCATCTTCGTTAATGTGAGGACCATTTTTAACATCAAGATTTAGTAGAAGTTCTACAGTGCCTTCGCGACCATCTCCGGGTCTTTTCCCTGTTGCCACCTTGAATGTACCTGGTTCCGTGGTTTCGATCGCACGAATGATTTCCGTTTGATTATAGCCAATGATAATTTGGTTATCCTGTAACTCTCTCATGATTTGTTCATAATTAATTGAATTTATGATGGATGTTTGCTCTTCAGTCATGACTTCAATATGGGAATCTGGTTTTGTATCAACAACTGAACGTATTGTTTTGAACCCAGGCTCTACTGTTAAGGTTGCTTCGAGCTTTGAGTTGCTAATGTTAAGCGACCATGACGTTCTACGATGGGATTCAATTGGAACAAGTGTATAGGCATTCAGTTCATCTAATAAAACCTTTTTCTCTTTCATAAGCGTATCATTCCGATATAATTCAACACCATCTGAAATAAGCGCAACTGGGAAGGAGTCTGGTGCATTTTTGTGATATAACGTACCGTTTGTAATCCAAGCTTTTCCAAGATTTTTATCCACTGCAACTTGCTTAGTCTGTTTCGTAGCAGGTTGTGGGATGACGTCTTTAGGTAGGTTGATGTCATTAATTAAAGTAAGCTGTACAATCGCTTCTTGTCTCCCGATTCCAAATAGACCCTTTTTTTCTTTTTGAAGTATATTAATCGTAACGTTCTCTTTTGTTGTTTTTAAGTGTGATAATCCTGAATCAATGGCTTCATTTATTGTTTTAGCTTTCTGGACGACCTGTTGCATGACAAAACCTCCGTTATAGGTCATTTGTTATTTTTAGGATGACAATTGTAATATCGTCTTTTTGTGGCATTTCGTTAATAAATTGGTCTACTGCCGCTAGGACATTATTTTGAATCATATCGGCTGACTGGTCTTTATAAAGAGATAAGAGAGTCATTAATTTAGATAAGCCAAATAACTCAGCCTGATTGTTATGGGCATCAATAATGCCATCTGTGTAGAAAAACACCACGTCAAACTTTTTCAGTTGTACGGTTTGTTCTTTGTAAATTTGGTTAGGAAGACCACCAAGCATAATTCCTGTAGCCTTAGGTAACTCAGCAATCGTTTCTGTTTCGTTTTGTACATGGATAGGAAGATTATGCCCAGCATTAGAATACGTAAGGACACCTGTACTTGGATCCAAGTCTGCACAAAACAGAGTCACAAACGATTTTAGTTTGCGTAGATCCTTATAAAGAGCCTGATTCATTGATGAGAGTGTATCGCCCGGTGACCTGGTTGTTTCTGAAGCACTTCGGAATGCTCCCCTTGTAAGGATCATCAGCATAGCAGCTGGAATACCTTTCCCCATTACATCACCAATGACAATTCGGATGCACCCATTTTTTAAATGGTAAAAGTCAAAATAGTCCCCTCCAATTAATCTAGCAGGTACAGAGACCCCAGATAATTGGCCGTTATCAAAAACGGGTACATCGCCATTTAATAGTGTCATCTGAATATTTTTGGCTAAATCAATTTCTCTTTGTAGTGTTTTTCCTAGATTCTCTTTCTGAGTATCTACTTGTTTGTCAGTTTCGGGAGGTCTTTGCATGACTGTTTCTCCTTTTGATCAGATCTCAGAATTTCGTAAACACCTACCGTTTTAAAAAGTTTCTTTGTTAAGTCGTTTTCACCTTGAAGCATGAGCTGGAAGAGAAGGTCTTTCGACAGATAATACATATTAATGATGAATCCAATGCCAGAAGAATCAATGATCTCAACCTTTGTTAAGTCTAAAATAACAATAGAAGACTCGTTCATATTTTGGAAAAGAGGTTCAATAAGGTGGACAGTCGTAATATCCAATATGCCTTCAAGATGAATGACTGTTCTATTTAGTGAACTATCCAATTGAAAAGTTAGGCTCATTATGTGAACTCCTTTCCATAATCAAACGTTTAGAGGTATGTTGATTAGTCGTTGTGAATCTTAAAATAAGTGTAGACCCCTGCGGTGAGGTATAGAGCTGTACTTGATTGGCGAGCTTGATCATGAAAGTAAATCCATGACCCAAAGACTCTTTAGATGAGTATCCCGCTAATAAGATGCTTTTTGGTAGAGTCTCCAATTGAAATCCAGGTCCTCTATCTTCTGCAACAAACAGAACCTCTTGACCATCAGATGATGTGAGCACCTTCAATTTGCCACGAAAAGCGTGAACGATAATATTGGTAATAGCTTCAGATAGAGCCAACAACCAATTCATGATCTGTTTTGTGTCATATCCTTGCTGAAGAAGCAAAGACTTTACATGATGTCTACAGGCAGGGATATCTGACTTTGTGGAGATCTCATACTCACTTATTAGATGAAAGTCTTTCACAGAATTCGACAACTCTTCTTGAGATAAGAGTGAGAATTGTCCTTGGCTAGAAGCATATAAAACATCTCGATAGATTTTCCAATGCATATGTTGATCGTTTGCAATAACGGATTGAGCGTTTGCTTGTACAGAGAAAACATCATCTTTATACAATGAATACGTGAGAATCGCCGCTTCAGATAAGAGGGGTGGGAGGAGCATTTTATTGACATTAGAAATAACGTCTTCATTACGCTCGTTCCAATGAATGATTAGCTCTGATAGATATAGAATAACTTCAGCAGAATGGTCCATTGTCTTTGGCAAATAAGACATTCCATGAATAGCCATCCCTCGCAACCTTTGTTTTTCGTTAGGTGGAACATGTATAAATTCGGCAAGTTTGTCGCTAAGGAAGCCTCTTTTTAATATAAATTTTACTTCTCTAAAGGAAACACCCGGAAGAAAAATAGGTGTGATTGCTGGTTCGCTGACAAATATTTTTTCAATCATTCCACCAAACAACATCTCAAAACCTCCTTTGTTTTGGAATTTAGTAGTATTAAAAGACTAATATATTAATAGGATAATTATACTATTGAGAGTACCCTCTATTTGTCGAAATGTAAATCATTTTAAGTTTAAAGAAGAAATCATGTCGATTAGACATCGTTGCCACAAAAACATAAAATAGATAGGAGTACAAAAATCGATTCAAAAAGGAGAAAAATCAGTGTCAAAACGCAAATGGATTTCTTTAGGCATAGCTTTGGTAGGAATGATTGGAATTGCGATCTATTTTGTAGGGTTCTATCCAACCCCTTCAGAGCGCGCATTTGATAAAGGGCTTACATACGTTAAAGAGAATAATAACGATATCCTGAGTATTTATAAGCCAGACTCGCACGGACCTTCAATTATTTTTTATGATAGCAATGAGGGCATTGGCATCTTGGAGGCGGCTCCAGGAGAAGATATGATTCAATCAAATGTAGATAGAAATAATGCGAGTGAAGGAATTAGTATTGTTTCGCTTGCGGGTATGGAAAGGCACAGTGGAGTGTTAATTGAAAGAGAAGACGCAAATGAAATTCAATCCCTTCGTTTACTTAGGAACAATGAAGAAGTGGTTCAGTTTGAGATAGAAGAGGATGATGAAAAATACAGTGGTTTTTTGAAGGATAGTGTAAGCCTTTCCGGTGTGGATGCAATCGTTTTAACAAAAGGGAATGGAGACACTGAAGAGATTGCTATATCTATGAATTGAAGAAAGCATGATCGTTCCGGGATTCTGTAAATAAGTGCTGGCCCCGCAGTATGATTGCGGTTACCAGCACTCCAATTTGATTATTTATCTTGTTTCAGAGCGAGATATACCGCAGCAAAATCCTCACGCCCTAGCCCTTTTTGTTTAGCAAAGGCGAACAGTTCTTTAGCTGCATGAGAGATTGGGAGTGGTGCTCCACTTTCATAAGCCGTTTCTGATAGTTGCTGTAAGTCCTTGTAGGCGTGTTCAAGCGGAAACTGTGTTTCAAATGTTCCGTGTACAATCATATCTCGTTTCCCATCGAGGACAGGTGCCGTAGTTGGGAGCATCAAGAGTAAATCGGCTAGTTGAGCTCGGTCTAGCCCAACGGATTCACCAAAGCTTACAGCTTCAGCAAAGCTAGCCATTGATTGAACAAGAGTGAGGTTAACCGCGAGTTTTGTGGCTGAGCCTTTCCCAACATCACCCATATGCTGTACAGATTGACCCATAACTTCTAAAAGGGGTGTAATCTCTTCGATATCTTGCTTCTTCCCACCTACTAAGAAATGCAGCTTACCCTGTTCGGCTGGCCCCTTAGAACCGGCTACAGGGGCATCAACAAAACGACCTCCCTGATCTTTTGCATCTTTGGCCCACTTTTCTGAGTAGGCTGGTTTTACCGTGCTTGTATCTACCCATAGCGTGTTATTTGATAAGCCTGATAACAACCCTTGTTCGCCGTATATAACTGATTCAACAACAGAAGGTGTAGTAAGCATGGTAAAAACAATGTCCGCTTTTTGCGCAACTTCAGCAGGTGAATCTGCCCAAATGGCTCCTTTTTCAAGTAGTGCAGTAGCTTTATCCTTTGTGCGGTTGTGAATGATGAGATCTTGTCCACTTTCAAGCATGCGTCTAGCCATGTTCTCGCCCATTATGCCGAGTCCGATAAATCCTATCATTTGATCACCTTTTTCTACTAAGATGTATCCATTTTCCCACTTATAGAGTAAGTGAATCAACTCTTAGCATTGTAAACCTTACAAAATTGTAAGAGAGATGTGAGGTAAATCCATTAGTAGATTGGACAGTTCATTGATATACTTTAGTTAATGATAGAATTTTCGGAAA
This sequence comes from Alkalicoccobacillus murimartini, assembly GCF_030813245.1. Taxonomy (GTDB): domain Bacteria; phylum Bacillota; class Bacilli; order Bacillales; family Bacillaceae_D; genus Alkalicoccobacillus; species Alkalicoccobacillus murimartini. Next base: position 302,356 of record NZ_JAUSUA010000003.1, read on the forward strand.
TGGAGAGTGCGCGGTATGTTTCGAACCTTAAGTTATCTAAAAGCAGGGACGCCAAAACAACGAGATGTGTATGATGCGATTGAAACACTTGAAGTCATGAAGACATGGTCAGCCTACTCTCCAACGCTTTGTGGTACGGTTCCAATTGGGATTGATGTGGATACCTCCGACCTTGATATTGTTATGTATATTGATGAGGATCATTTCACTGAGGTTGAAGCAGAGATGACACGGTTATATGGTCAATATGAAGAATTTAGAGTAAAACGATATGAAGTGAGAGGAATACCGACAATAAAAGCTAATTTTGTTTATAGGCAATATGAATTTGAGTTGTTTGGTCAGCCTAGGTGTGTCACAAAGCAAAATGCATACTTACATATGTTGATAGAAGCGACTCTTTTAAAGCAAAAACCATTGTTGCGTAGACAAATCATACGATTAAAGAATTTAGGGCTGAAAACTGAGCCCGCTTTTTGTAAGGTGCTTGGACTGGAAGGGGACTCCTATGAGCAGTTGCTTAAATATGGTAGAGAACACCAAATTATATAGAGATTTTGTCTAATAAAATAATTTGAAACGAGCAGGAAAGAGATCCCCACTCGTTTATGTGCTAACTACGTTACTTTCTGCAGCCGCAGCTTTTACGTTTATTGTGATGATCAGAATGACATGGGAACAGACTGCTCCAATCCTTGTACCAATATAAATCACAAACTGGTTTCTTTTTGCATTTGCATTTGTCCTTACATTTGTCTTTGGACATATTATCACCTCTTCTCCAGTTTCTATATACTATTCTCATGGAGTGGGACTGCCTGTGTGATCCACTCATCTTTAGAATAGAAGTCAAAAAAGCGACAAGTGACACGGTAGACGTGACACTTGTCGCTTTTTTGACTTATTTACTAGGATAGAGTAATACTTTCCCGTAGAACTCTTTTTGATGAATGATGTGATCAAATGCTTGAGGGCCTTCATGAAGAGGAAGTCTATGAGTAATCATCGGGGTGACATCTAGCTCACCTGTGCCCATTTTATTTAGGGTAGCTGACCATTCTTTCCCTGGAAAAGGTGACGAAACAGCGTTCCAAGAACCATACACTTTCAACTCATTACGGACAATTTTTTCGAAATAGAATCGCTCAATGGCAACATCCCCATAAGGTATACCCATAAATACAACCTCGCCACCTTTTCTTGGTAGCGCAAATACTTGCGCAGAAGTAATAGGAGAGCCTGCTGATTCAATGGCAATGTCTACGCCAATGCCTTCGGTCAAAGAATAAACTTTTTCATGTGCTGGTGTTTCTAGTGGGTTAATCAAAGCATCTGCGCCCATTTGTTTCGCTAGATCAAGCTTTTTAGAGTCGATATCTATGGCATACACAACATCGGCTCCAAATAGCTTAGCCCATGCAATTGAAAGCAAGCCGATATTTCCACATCCTAATATAGCAACCGTTCCACCAGGTTTAAGACTAGTTTGGTAAAGTCCGTGAACAGCCACCGCGGAAGGTTCAACTAAAGCGGCTTGATCCATAGAGATAGAATCAGGTAGAAGTAGAACATTATTAGCTGGAAGCTTTGTATAGTCAGCAAAACCACCAGGCTGTTTGGCACCGATAACAGAAAGATTGTCACATTGGGATGGAGATCCTTTCTGACAACTGAGGCAGTACCCACATGCAATCGTTGGGCAAGCAGCTACACGATCCCCTGGCTTCACGTGGGTAACGGATTGTCCAACAGACTCTACAATACCTGCAAATTCATGCCCCCACGTCATGCCTTTGACATAAGGACCTAGCTTTTTGTATCGAGACAGGTCAGAGCCACATATTCCAGCGGTGTGAACATGAATAATTACATCATCATCTGCTTCGATTACTGGTACAGAAGCAGGTTCGTAGCGTAAATCTTCTATCCCATATAAGTTAAGTGCATTCATGATTCGACTCCTTATGTGAGTGAGTTAATTAAATTACACAGATTCAGAGGGTTTGACAGAGTCTTGTTTTTTTCTCTTCTTAAATAGTCCGACCATCCCGATTCCGACAACAACAGAGTTGATGATGAATTGATGCTCTAAATAAAACGTACTGACGATTTTTCCGTAGGGACCGAGCATAGAATCGACCATAAATTGAACCATATTCGTCTACCTCCTAGTTTTAATCTAATGGTAGTAGGGATACTTTAATGGCTTCTCCGCTTTTTATCGCTTCGTAGCCTTTATCCCATTCTGCAATACTGAACTCATGGGTAATGAGAGATTTGGCGTTTACACGTCCATCGTTCATTAATTCGAGAGAAGGCTTCCAATCTGCTGATTTTTGACTTCTTGTACCAACAACTCGAATTTCCTTTTGAATAATTTTCTCGAAATCAATTTCTATTTTGGCGTTTGGGAAGATGCCTACTTGAACGAATTGCCCTTTTTTAGCAAGTAAGTCAAGGCCCATATTGGCTGCTGGAACAGCACCAGTACATTCAAATACTATGTCTGCCCCGTATCCAGAAGTGAGATCGTTCACGATATCGTGAATGGTTTCCTGTTGAATATTCACGACGGAATCTATGCCAAGTTCTTTAGCTTTTTGAAGCCTCGTCTGATCGTTATCAAGTCCAGTAATGACTACTTTGGCCCCGTAAGCTTTGGCTACTTGAGCCGTTAACAATCCAATGGGACCAGGTCCAAGAACAACTGCTACATCACCTGGTTGTATCGTTGCTTTTTTAACAGCATGATGGGCGCAAGCAAGTGGCTCGGTTAAGGAAGCAGATGCATAATCAACATGGTCGGGAAGGAGGTGTACACTGCTAGCTTTGGCTATAAGATATTTGGCAAATCCACCGTTAACTTGTGTGCCTAACCCCTTGCGATGGTTACACAAATTAAAGTCGCCAGATTGGCAATAACGACACTCCTCGCAAATATAAAATGTCGTTTCGGAGGTGACTCGGTCACCTACATTAAAATTAGTTACCCCTGCACCAACCTCTGTGACTACACCAGAAAATTCATGACCAAGGGTGACTGGAGCTTTCACTTTGTAATGACCTTCATACGTATGAAGGTCAGAGCCGCAGATGCCTGCATATTTCACTTCTATTTTCACCAGCCCTTCTTTGACGGTGGGTTCTTCCACCGTCAAGAGGTTAAGGTTGCCGAAGCCGAGTTCTTCTTTTACTAATGCTTTCATATCAGCACCTCCAAATTAATTAAACAGTTGAAATAGCTTATAGATTACGTAGTTCACATGGTTACCACCCTGGTCAATACTTGAGATCAGGCTAGTTCCTTCAGGGATTTGGAAGGCGGCACTTTCAGCCATTGCCGTATGAAGTGGAGCAATATCTGTAGCCATATACAGGGATAATGCAATTAAGGCTGAACCGACAATGACGGAGTGTACGATATTGCCTTTTGCCGCACCAACGATAAAGGCTACGATAAATGGAATGGTTGCTAGGTCACCAAATGGTAGAACATTGTTTCCAGGAAGAACAATCGCAAGCACAACAGTAATTGGAACAAGTAGTAATGCTGTGGCGATGACCGAAGGGTGACCAATGGCAACGGCAGCATCTAAGCCGATGTAGATATCTTTTGTACCGAATCGTTTATTAAGAAACTCACGTGCGGATTCAGAAACAGGCATTAACCCTTCCATAAGAATCTTCACCATACGAGGCATTAGAAGCATAACTGCTGCCATAGACATACCGATATTAATGGTGTCGCCAATGCTGTATCCTGCTAGGACACCTAGTAATAAGCCGAGAACCAATCCTATAATTAGTGATTCACCAAACACGCCAAAGCGTTTTTGAATAGACTCAGGATCTGCATTTAATTTGTTTATTCCAGGTACCTTTTGTAGTAGTTTTACGAGAGGAATACCCAGGATTGCATATGAAATCGTACTTCCTGTTGCAACGGAGATACCTGGTAGCTCAAAGTATTTTTCAAGCATAGGTGCTGTATAATCTGCAACTTTCAAACAAATGATTTGGAAGATGGTAGCTGCAATTAGCGCTTGAATAAAGCTTCCATCTGAAAGCACATAAACAATGGCTCCGATAAATGTGTAATGCCAAAAGTTCCAAATATCCACGTTCATCGTTTTAGTTGTTTTTGTTACAAGCATGAGTACATTCACAATTAAGGCGAGTGGGATAACGAATGCAGCCACTGGGCTTGCCCAGGAGATTGTTGCAGCGGCTGGCCAACCAACATCAATGATATTTAGCTCAACCCCAAGCCTGGCAACCATGGCTTCAGCAGCTGGTCCTAAATTGTTAACAAGTAAGTCAACGACTAGGAAGATACCGACAAATGCAACACCAATGGTTATAGCAGAGCGAAAGGCTTTCCCAATTTTTTGACGGAAGAATAAACCAAGTAGAAAAATAGCTACGGGTAATATAACAGTAGGGCCTAGATCAAGAAACGTTTGTAATCCATCAATGACTTGTTGCATAACAATTCCTCCTTTGTAAGAAACAAAATCAATCTATGAGTCAGGCATTTCTTCCGATATTCAGAAACCGTACAAGGGGTCCCAATTCGTGGGACCCTATTCTTATACCGCTTAAAGGTGCTATTTTTTTAGTTCATCTAAGATCTCTTGTTTTGTTTCATCTAAACCGATTCCGGTAAGAAATGAACGTGCGTTGATAACTGGAAATGGATAGTCTGTTTTCACAATCGTTGTTGTGACCAGAAGATGTGCTGTGTCAACATATGATGAGATATCAGACACTTTGATTTGAAGGACTTCCGCATCGATTTTGTTTTCTTTGATCATGGTTTCAACGGCATCATTCACAATCGTGGATGTTGCGATTCCAGTTCCGCATGCAACTAATACTCGTTTCTTCATGTTTTTTCACCTCCTTTTAAAGTTAAATCAAGGCTGCTTTGTAACGTATCAATTAATTTTTGTTTGTCGGTTTCTCTCGCTAAATAGAGGAGACGCTCTTCATCTTGAAAGATACCCATCAATTTTTGTAAGAGTGAGAGTTGGGCGTGGTTCTCATCCATCGCGAGCATAAAAATGAGCTTAACAGGAACGGTTTGCTCGGATTCACCCATAATGACAAAATCAACAGGCTCTTTTAGTACACCAACACTTAAACTTTTTTGTAAGACATGCTCCCTATCTGTATGGGGAATAGCCACAGCAACGCCTTTTGTTGGAAGTCCGGTTGCATAGTTGTTCTCTCGTTCGATAATGGCGTCAATGTAGCTTTCTTTGACAACGCCTTGCTCCAGCATGTTGCCGGCCATTTGTCTTAATGCATCTTCCTTAGAAGACGCCTGAATGTCGTGTAAAATAAGTGAATCGTTAATTAACAGCGTGGTCATTAGTTGGCACCTCTTTTTCAGTATTCAATGAAAGGGATTCAGTGGAAATGTTCTGTTTGATTTCGAAAGCTATGTCTTTCGGACTCGTTGCCTGCTTTATTCGTGACATGGCTTTTGTATTCTGTGATAGCCTGATCAGCTGTCTAAGCGCTTTCAAGTGTTGATACTTATCGGGAGCGGCAATGACAACAATTGTATAGATGGTATAAGAACTAGCAAAAGTGACTCCGTGCTTCAATTGCAGTAGACTCATGGATACACGCTTCACTCCTTCCTCAGGGTCGGCGTGAGGAATGGCTGCTCCTGACCCAATCACAATATAAGGGTCGTCAGTGTCTAAATTAAGCATGGCTTCAACGTAAGAAGGGGTGATGCTTTGGTTACTAAGTAAGGGTTTCGCAGCAAGCGTAACGGCCTCTGTCCAAGAGCTGACACGTGTAGCCAATTGAATCGTTTCTTCATGTACAAGATCAAATAAGTTAAGCGAGCTTGTGTCCTTCAACGTCTTAGTGGGTGTTGCTGAATCCTGTTGGAAAAATCGATTGAGTTCCATTTTCAGTGCATCTTTGTTTTCAATCGAAGCGTGTGTTTCGATCATTTGCATCAGTTGATCCACTTGTACATCTGTACTAATAAAACCATTTGTCTCAGTCATGACTTGTTTACGCAATCGAAGTTTTTCCATCTCATTCATCAATGACGATATGATAAATAGTTTTCTGTTCGTTTCTACGAAAATCGGTGAAAATACAAGGTCATAATGAAAGCTATAGGTTTGGAAGTCTCGTACAGATAAGGCTTCTAGAAATACAAACTCAGGGAATAGTTCATGTAATTGGGTAAGCATTAGGCTTGATATAGACACACCGTTCGGGCAAACAACAACAGCTTTAACTTTCTCTTGTAGACTATCTCCTTGCTTCGTTAGCCATCCTCCTAAAAACATGCTCAAATACATCGCTTCATGGTCAGGTATTGGCTCACCAATCAGCTTTTCCAAAGGTCTCATGGCTAATTTTGCAATATGATGCAACTCTTCGAATTCTGGACTAGTCGTTTGGTGAATCTCATTCATTTCAGTAAGCCGATATTTAATGCGATAATACGCAGGCTTTGTATGAAGCATCAGCTTAGCTAATAATTGCTCCTTATCTCTAAGGAAGATACAAGACCGCTTTTCAAACAATTCAAGCATCTCGCTTAATGCCTCTCTTAATTCTGGAATCACATTTTCTGTTAGACCTTCTGACCAGTAGACATTCGCTGTAAGTAAGTGAAGTGTAATAAATAATCTGTCACTAATCGGAACATGACCCACTTCATCAATAATTAACTCTGTGGCAAGGTATTCTTTTGTATCAGAGAGCTCATCATAATGAATATAAAAAGGATCAATGGTTTTATTCTGTCTAATTCTTCTGAAAAGAAGGGCTAGAATGACGGGCATAGCTTCAATTTTATCGTCTGTAAACTTAAGACCTAATTCAGTTTCAACATGGTTTAATTTTTCGCGAATGCTTTGAAGTTCATCTGGCCTAATATCCGCTGATTTGATTAAATAATGTTTGCCATGATGAATGGTCAAACAGCTATGAATTAACGATATCAATAGCCTGCGTTTGGAGAATTCTTTACCTGAAAGGAAGTACCCATGACGCCTAGAATATTCAATCTGAATGTGATAACGGGTAACGTAAGACTGAGCTTTCTTAAGGTCATTCAGAATGGTGTTTTTACTAAATGTTAATTCGCTAGTAAAGTGGAGTAAGGACAGTTCTTCTTTTCGACTCACTAACATAAGCAGAATCATGAGTACGCGCTCATTTTCAGAGGGAATGGATTCCTGTATGATCTCTTTTTCATCTGCTAAAATTGTTGATGAAAGAAGAGGACTGATAACAAAAGATCCTTTTTTTGTTCGTTTGATTTTTGGGAGGTTTTTGCTATCAAGCCAGTTGTTTATCTTATCGAAGCTGTACTTAATTTGGCGGCGATTTAACTGATGCTTCTGCTCAAGGTCGGCACTCTTAAGAGCGGGGTTTGATACGACGTCATTTAACAAGTCTGTACTTCGACTATCAAGATACATGATATCGTCCTCCCTTTCGTAATTAGTGTATCACCGAAAAAAATGATTTTGTATGCGTTTTCATCACAGTCTCTTGATACATGAATTGTCACATATTGTGATGAAGTCAAGAACAGATTTGATTTTGGCTTTTTCGTTACGTTCATCATGTAGTATGATAAGGCTTTAGGAGTCAGTCACATTAAAAGGAGTGCGTATATATGATGAAATGGGCAAAAGGACTAGGCATGGTTGCTGCAACAAGCCTATTTGTATTAAGTGGTTGTGGGACATCAGATATTGAACCCGAAGATACAACATCTGGAGAAGATCCAGTATCTGAAGAACCAAGCGGAGAAACAGTAACGGTTAACATGACGATGGATAATGGGGGAGAGGTTGTCATGGAGCTCTATCCAGATATTGCTCCAAAGACAGTGGATAACTTTGTCTCATTAGCAGAAGACGGATTCTACGATGGTCTAACGTTCCATCGAGTGATTCCAGGGTTTATGGTTCAAGGTGGAGACCCTGATGGAGATGGAACAGGAGGACCTGATCATTCAGTCGAAGGAGAGTTTTCAAGTAATGGTTTCCAAAATGACTTGAAGCATGAGCGTGGAGTGCTCTCGATGGCAAGAAGCCAGGATCCTAATTCGGCTGGTTCTCAGTTCTTTATTGTGCTAGAAGATAGTTCTCACTTAGATGGAGATTATGCTGGATTTGGAAAAGTAATTGAAGGTATGGATGTTGTAGATGAGATAGCATCCGTCGAAACAGGAAGTCAGGACGAGCCTGTTGAAGGTCAAGAGCAGATCATTCAATCAATTACTGTAGAATAAGCAAGAGGAGTAGCACTTTATGTTCTTTAACTTATGAAGAAATTCAGACGCCTACCACTAAAACAAGCGGACGAAAATGGAGGGCCGACACCTGCAGGGTGTACAGGCTTATTGAAATGAACGGGCGTAGGTAAGCGTGCCTCTATTTTCGGGAGCGATAGCGTAGAACCCGTTAAACTCTGAACCCTTTTTTGATGGTACTACGTCGATTCATCAGCGTCGCCAAATTTCATTTAATTTATATAAAAGGGCCAAACAATGGTTTATCATTGTTCGGCCCTTTTTGTGATAAAAAGACTTCTGCTCTGTGTTACTTACTCGTATTCAACTCAGCTTTCTTCGTTAGATCTTTTTCATAAAATAAGAAAGCGTGAGCTCTCTCAGGCAGCGTTAATTCTCCGACGGGCTGATAGTGTTGTCTGAGAAAGAGGCTTTGGGCTTTTTGATTGAGTGAGTACGTATCAACTTTCATTGAAGTGAATCCGTTGTTCTTGGCCCACGTTTCTGCATAGTCTATAAGTTCTCCAGCGACACCTTGCTTACGAATCGTTGGATTGACGACTAACCGGTGAAAAGTCACGGAATCAGACAATGATTGATGCCATGAAAATGTCTGATAGGCATCGGAGAAATGACGATCAATGGTAATTGACCCAGCTATTTCACCGTTTGATTCCTTGACATATAGCGTTTCATTTTTAATATCGTTGTGGAAATGCTCAGGTAAAGGATACGTCTGATCCCACTGATCATTCTTTTCATCAGCCATGACTTTAATGGTTTGTTTAACTATTTTAGTTAAATGTGGAACATCTGTTGATTTCGCTATTCGTATCACATAATCACCTCGTTGCTTAACTGATCTAATCATTACATGTTCACTCATACCTGTCGAGAAATGTGCCTAATTGAAAGAGAGTATATTTATATAAATTTAATAAACAATAAAGTAATTAAATAAAGCGGAATTCACATTGACACAAAAATGTCAAGGGTGTATATTTTGTGACGCTAAGTAATTTGAGGAGTATACCTTTAACTAATGAAAGAAGGTCCTATTGTGAAATCTACACAGCTTGTTTCTAGAGACGGAATAAAGACATCTTTACGAGGGAAGGATTTATTAATGAATCCAACCTTAAATAAAGGTGTAGCATTTACAGATGAAGAGAGAAAAGAACTCGATCTTGATGGGTTACTTCCACCTACTGTTTTAACAATAAAAGAACAAACAGATCGTGCCTATCAGCAATATTTGGCACAACCAACAAACTTGCGAAAGAACGTTGTGCTAAGTGACTTAGCCAATCGTAATCGCGTATTATTCTATCGTTTATTTAGTGAACATATTGCTGAAATGCTTCCTATTGTTTATACACCTACAGTGGGGACAGCTATTCAAGAATATAGCCATGAATATTATCGTCCAGAGGGAATGTATCTTTCTGTAAATGATCTAGATGGCATATCTAAAGCTTTTGAAAATATTCAAGCAAACGCGGATGACATTGATGTGATCGTAGCAACAGATTCCGAAAGTATCTTAGGAATTGGAGACTGGGGTGTTGGCGGAATTAAGATTGCTATTGGCAAACTGGCTGTATATACAGCAGCTGCTGGTATTGATCCAAGCCGTGTGCTTGCAGTCGTGCTCGATGCTGGTACAAATAACAAACAGCTTCTTGAGGATCCGCTTTATATTGGTAATCGTCATGAGCGCGTTCGTGGTGAGAAATATGATCAGTTTATTTCTACTTATGTGAATGAAGCCCTCAAAAAGTTTCCAAATGCACTTCTTCATTGGGAGGATTTTGGTGGTGGTAACGCTCGTACGATTATAGAGAAATATAAAGATACTGTTCTCAATTTTAATGATGATATTCAAGGTACAGGTGCTGTTACATTATCAGCCGTTGTTTCAGGGTTAAAAGTTACAGAGGAGCCTTTAGAAGAACAGCGAGTACTTGTATTCGGACCTGGTTCAGCGGGAATTGGAAATGCTGATCAAATCGTTGGAGCAATGGCATTAAAAGGCATATCAGAGGAAGAAGCCTATAAGAATTTCTGGGCTGTCGATCAGTTCGGTTTGTTAACCGAGAACAGAGAAAATACAGCTGATTTTCACAAACCATATCTTCGTCCTGATCAAGAAGTAGCAGATTGGGCAAGAGATGATAAGAATCAGATTGGCTTACTAGAAGTTGTGAAACAAGTTAAACCAACGATTCTAATTGGTACATCAGGTTCAACTGGTGCATTTACGGAAGAAATCATTCGTGAAATGGCTTCTCATACTGAGCGACCGATCATTATGCCAATGTCTAATCCGACTTCTTTGGCAGAGGCAGTACCTGAAGACTTAATTAAATGGACAGACGGTCAGGCACTTATTGCTACGGGAAGTCCTTTTGCACCTGTAAGTTATAAAGGAGTCGACTATGTCATAGGACAAGCAAATAATGCCTTTGTATTCCCTGGATTGGGACTAGGATCAGTTGCCGTAAAAGCAAAACTGATTACAGAGAAGATGTTTGCCGCTTCAGCTAATGCCGTTGCTAACGCAACAAAAGGAACGGGAAGAGGTGCTGGAATTCTTCCAAGAGTAGAGGATTTACGCGCTGTTTCTATTGACGTAGCGATTGCTGTTGCTAAAGCAGCCATTGAAGATGGTGTGGCAAGAGAAACGCCTGATAACATTGAACAAGCAGTGAAAGACGCTATGTGGGAACCGACATATAAAACAATCTATTCAACTAAATGAGTGAAGCTCAATTAAAATTGGAGTCCTGAAAAGTGGGAATTGGTGAGATTTTTATTATCCTTATACCGATCTTTTTTGTCATCATTTTAGGGTATATGGCTGGTAATTTTAATGTATTTGATAAAGAATCATCAAAAGGAATAAATACGCTTGTAACAAAATTTGCTTTACCAGCACATTTATTTGTGGGAGTTACAACAACCCCGAGGGATGTGCTGCTTGCCCAGTGGCCATTTATGATTGCCTTAATTCTTGGGATCTTTGTATTTTATTTTGTTGTCTTTTTAGTAACGAAATTTGGCTTTAAGTTCAACTTATCCAACGCAGCGATGTTTTCATTAAACTCTGCCCAACCAACATTTGCTTTTATGGGGATTCCTGTTCTCGGAAGTTTATTTGGTGCAGAGGCTGTAGCTGTACCTATTGCTGTAACGGGAATTGTAGTAAATGCACTTCTTGATCCAACGGCAACCATCATGGGTACGATCGCTCAGCGAGAAAAAGCTGAAAATGAAAATATGGTACGAGTGGTTGCTAAAACCTTTGCACATGGGTTACGTGAACCATTGGCGCTGGTTCCTCTAATTGCTGTTATCTTAACGCTTCTTGGATTCCATGCACCTGGATTATTAGCCGATTCATTTAATGAAATTGGGGATGTAACCTCAGGTGTGGCTCTATTCGCAGTTGGGGTAACAGTGGGGATTCGTAAAGTGAGCTTCAATATCCCTGCGTTTAGTATTGCATTCTTAAAAACAATTGTTCAGCCAGCACTCATGTTTCTAATCGCCTGGGCGATGGGCAGTCCGCTGAAAACACAACAATGCTAGTTCTTCTTGTTGCATTCCCAGGTTCTGCTGTAGCAGCTATGATTGCTGTGCGCTTTGAATCAATGGAAGCAGAGGCAGGATCTGCATTTGTACTAAGTGCAATAATATCCGTGCTTACCTTACCTTTCTTAATTTCATTATTAATGTAAGTGGTCGATAAGAACTTGGTACAACACACAGCTACAGTAAAACTTCGCTAACCTTTAAGTAACTCAACTTGCTTACTTATCAGCTAATCTAGCGTAGGACATACATGGAGACTCCTGTGGGAGTAAAGGCCCTGGTGAGACTTCGCAGTGCGTCAGCACAAGGAGGGTTACCAGCCAGCCCGCGGGTGCGGAGTGTATGTCCGAAGCGGTAGCCTTGCTCTATTATATCTTTGAATTATTGGACAAAAAACCGAGACATTACGCTGTTTTATTAGCGTAATGTCTCGGTTTTTTTGAAATTTATGGAACGTTTTGTAAGGTTGAAACGTAGATGTACTATTCTGATAATAGGGCAAAGGATGTGTTGAGATGGATTTGTATATTAAGCAGAGAGTATTTTCATTTGGTGATCAATTTACAGTAACTGATCAAGAAGGAAAGAAGCTATATGAGGTACAAGGAAAGGTATTCTCGTTTGGTGATCAATTAATGATTTCTGAAATAAATGGAACAGGGCAAATTCATATCAAACAGAAGTTGGCTTCTTGGATGCCGCGATATTCTATTGAGATGGATGGTGAAGTACTATGCGAAGTGGTCAAAAAGTTTACTTTTTTTAAAGCAAGCTTTGATATCACCCCTTTTAACTGGACCATAGAAGGCAATGTATTTAATCATCAGTATGTTCTTAAAGAGGGACAGAATGAGATTATGACTGTTCAAAAAGAGTGGCTTACTTGGGGAGATACTTACCACGTGACGATTAATGAGGAGCGTTTAGTGATGCCGTGCTTAGCAATTATGATTGTTCTTGATATGGTTTTGCATAATAAAAAGAACAATCATAGCGCAGCAGCTAATTAATAGAACGAGCACAAGGGTACTATACTATTTAGGGCTTTAAGGTATTCATCATATAGGTGTAGAATTCGTCTTTCTGTAAGGCAGTCCTTGTAGGTGCCAAAAGCTGAGTAACTCGTAAGCCAAATGAATACGTGAGAAAAGCTGCAGCTGTTTTCTCTGGATTTATCGTTGGATTAATTGCGCATCCTTGTTGTCCAGCTTCGATCCAGCTACTAGCTTGTGCAATACTATATGAATAAAATTCATCGAGAATTTGTTGCACGGGTGGGTTTTCTGTTTTGCTTAGCAAATAAATAAATATGGGGTTGGTCACATCTGATGCTGGTTCAAAGAAAAAAGTGAGCCCATCAGTAATTGCTTTTAGAGGTGCTTGGAGGTCAACCTCACCTTGGCTTAATACATTCCAAAAGGATTCATTTACATCAAATATATTTTTCTTGAGCATAAGACCAAATAATTCATCTTTACTCGAAACGTAGTGGTAGATAGCTCCTTTAGATACCTCAGCTTTATCCATAATCTTTTTTAGGGTAGTTTGAGAACAACCAAATTCTTTAATGAGAACTTCGGTTTGCTCCATTATATGAATCAAATTAGGTGGGTACTCAACAGACTGTTTCATCATTCATCCTTTCAAAAACAAATTGACAAACCGACGGTCGGTATTATACATTAAAACAAACCGATGGTCTGTTTTTAATGTAGCAGTTTGAAAGCGTTAAAGTCAAATGAATCTTGGGAGGGTACTATGGTGAGGAATCGCGTGGCTGTTAATTCTGATATCCCTTTAGCTGTTTTTATTATTGGTGTGAAAGTGAATAAAATATGGGCTGTACATAAATGGCTGAAAAGTGTACTCGCAATGAAGCCGATGGTAGATGAGCTATACAAAAATAAAGAGGAATTAGGCTTCTATCACACAGAGTATTATCTCTCATGGCGTGGGGTGACGCTTGTTCAATATTGGAAGTCTAATGAAGCGATTATGGACTATTCAAAAGGAAAGAAGCATACTGAGGCATATAAACTGTTTTATAAGACGGCGGCAGCTTCTAACAGTCTAGGCATCTTCCATGAAGCCTACTCTATTGAGCCCAATCATTATCATTCGCTATATGTAAATATGCCTGAAGCGGGTCTTCTGAAGGCATTGGAAAAAAGCACATGAGCCATCGCTCACGTGCTTTCTTTTATGTTTGTTGATTTAAAACAATGTGGATGAGTGTATCAACTGCAATCGATAGAACTCCTTCACCATAGTCAAAAGCTGGATTATGGTGCGCTGCTGAGAGGTTAGAGCCATATAAAAGATAGGTAGCAAGGCCACCTTTTGCTTGAACACGCTCCATCATAAAGGTCGCATCCTCAGAACCGCCAATCTTTTCAAAAGAAGACGACACATGTTTAACATACTTACTTCCTTGTACAGACGATGAAATAATCTCACTCCAGATCTCATCAGATTGTGCGGAAATGCCTTTTCCCACTAATTCTGAAGTCACTTGAACCCCATGCATATCTGCTGAGGCTTTTAAAATTGTTAGAGCCTTTGTTGAAACATATTCATTTAACTCGTTGGTTTCACCACGTGTTTCAATTTCCATATAAGCTGTGTCAGCGATGATATTACGGCCATTGCCTGCGATGAGCTTACCGACATTCATTCTCGTAGCTCCAGCTGAGTGTCTGGCAATGCCATATAGCTGTGTGGCTGCAGTAGCTGCTGCAAACAAGGCATTTTGACCAGTCTCGGGGCTTGCTCCTGCATGAGAAGATACACCTGAGAACGTAACGTTGTACTTTGACGTTGCTAACGAAGAGGAGATACCAGGAACAATGGTTCCCACGGGCTGATCCATGATGTGCCCCGCTAAAAATAAGTCAGCTTGATCGAGCCATCCTTTTTCAACAATGGATTGAGCCCCTCGAACACCTTCTTCTGCCGGTTGGAAGATCAGAGTGTAGACTCCGGTTAACTCATCCTTTAAATCATGTAATAGATGAGCAACGCCAAGTCCTATTGAAGTATGTCCATCATGACCGCAGGCGTGCATCTGTCCATCATGACGAGAAGCAAATTGTTCTCTTACTGGAGCGTGCTCAGCATCTGGTGTTTCGTGAATAGGCAGGGCGTCGATATCAAACCTGAAGGCCATATGTTTACCTGGTTTGCCTGTGTCCAATTGAGCGACTACACCCGTATGGCTACCTTTCATCTTTTCAAGTAATTCAAGTGGGACTCCATTTTTTCGAGCACGGTCTAGGTGCCATTGGTCTTCTTCTTCAGTGGGAAGTCCCATTCGAGACACGGAGTCACTAACCTCTTTTCCTAGAAAAAGCTGAAAGGAGAGAGGGGTGAGTTTTTCTACGATATAAGCTGTCGTTTGATATTCGCACCATCCCAGCTCAGGAAATTGATGCAGATCTCTCCGCCATTCGGTTAGGAGGGGTTCAATTTTACTCACTTTATCAGATACATGTTGGTTAACAGTCATATGTCACAAGCCTTTCGTTATTTATTATTGATCTAGATACACACCGTTGCCTGGTCCGATAGGAATTCCAATTAGATTCCATGCGAGGAACATGACGATCCAAATAGCTAGAATGATAAGCGTGTACGGAAGCATTAGTGAAATAATAGAACCAAAACCAAAACGAGAATCATAACGTTTCATAAATCCAAGAACCATGATGACATAGGGATTCACAGGAGAAATATTATTGGTAACCGAATCTCCAATACGATATGCAAGCTGAGTAAAGGCCGGGTTGTAATCCAATAACATGAACAATGGAACGAATACGGGAGCCATTAATGCCCACTGTGCTGAACCACTTGAGATGACCAAGTTAATAATGGTGACCAAGAAAATAAAGGCAACCACAAGGCCCATACCTGTAAAGTTCACATCTTGCAGAAGCTCAGAGCTTGATATAGCAGAAATTGTGCTTAGGTTTGTCCAATTAAAATAACTGATGAATTGAGCAGCGGCGAAGATCAGGACTATATAACCCGACATGTCCTTCATGGCTTCTCCTATAAGAATTGGGACATCTGCACTCTTTTTAACAGTGCCTGCTGTTTTACCATATGCAACGGCTACAATGATAAAGAAAATTAAAATGATTGGAATGATATTATCTAAAAAAGGAGAGGGAATAATCGTTCCTTCATCACTCCGTAGAAACCCATTTGCAGGAATAATTAGAGAGGCTAATAGTACTACATAAAGACCACCAGCGATCAGTGCATTTCTAAGTCCTTTTAGTTCCTTTGAAGTAGGCTCCTGAACCTTTTCACTGATTACACCTGGATCCGCATAGGTAGGATCAAATGTCCCCAAACGAGGCTCAATAATCTTATCGGTAATAAAAGCACCTACAACCACTAGCATCACAACCGAGGCACTCATAAAGAACCAGTTATCCACGGGTGTCACAACAAAATCAGGAATAATTCCTTGTGCAGCTTCCGTTGTGATTCCTGATAGTAAGGCGTCGGTTCCAGCAATGATAAAATTTGCTGTGAATCCAACTCCAACCCCAGCAAAAGCGGCTGCCATTCCGACAATAGGGTGGCGTCCGATGGCATAATAGACCATACCGGCGAGAGGAGGAATAATAATCATCGCTGCATCTGAGGCGATGTTTCCAAGCACACCTGTAAAGATAATGGCATACGTAATGACGGATTTTGGTGCACGAATGATGGTTGTCTTCATAAATGTTTCAAAAAAACCAACCTTTTGTGCTAGTCCAATCCCAAACATCATAACAATCACGAGACCAAATGGAGCAAAGCCAGTGAAGTTTTCTAGCATAGATGAGAGCATAAATAGAACGCCCTCTTTGGATAGTAATGATTTAGCGACAATCTCTTCGTCCGTTGTTGGATGAATGACTGAGACATCAAATAAACTGACAACAAAGGAGATGAACATGAGGAAAACAGCTAAGTATATAAAAAGAATAAATGGATGGGGTAACTTATTTCCCAGTCTTTCAATTACATTTAGGCATTTTGAGAAAAAGCTCGGCTTCTCTTCTTGGATGGTAGACACGATTTGAACCTCCTATAATAAAAAAAGATAGTTAACGAACGTATGAAGGGCTGACCCCTTTTGGAATAGGGCAAATATAAGATTTTCCAGCAAGCTTAGACTGGTGTTCTTCTTTTGCTTTGCTAATAAGTTCAGGAGATTCAAAAAGTCTAATGGCCGTATCAGCCATGACTAACGATGCTTGCTTCATCCCTTTATAAGCAGCGGTACTCGCACCTTGTGTGACCATTTGCCATGTGTGAAAAGGTGTACCCGCAGTAAAACAAGTAGTGAAACACTGTACTGTTGGAGCAATCCAACTCACATCGCCTACATCAGTAGAGCCGATGTTTTTCCCTTTTTTTGTCGTTGTAGGGATTACGTCTTCAAGTAAATCTTTGTTCTTCATTGTATCTAGTAGATTTTTTTGGTCGTCGGGTAGCATGTCTTCAATATCTTTAAAGAAACCCGTTCGTTCTTCTTCTGTGATTGATGCTTGAATAGCCTTCGCATAAGAACGTTCTTCATCAGTATAGGAAACGGCAGGCACAGCTTGAAAAGCAGCAGTCATTTGTTCCTCAAGTACATGATTGCGAACATAATTAGAGCAGCCTTTCTCAAAGTGAATGTCAAAGGTCGTTTCAGTCATAAGAGCCGCTCCCTTGGCAATGTCTTGTACTCTTTTATATAAGGCATTCACTTGGCTAAGTTCTGGAGCGCGGATAAGGTACAGGACCTCTGCTTCAGCTTGGACAACATTAGGAGAGAGACCACCTGAATTCACAATCGCGTAATGGACCCGAGCTTCATCAATCATATGCTCCCGTAAATAGTTGACTCCCACATTCATCAGTTCAACAGCATCTAATGCACTTCTTCCTAGATGAGGACTCGCAGCAGCATGAGAAGCTTTTCCTTTGAAACGAAAGGAGACTTGATAATTAGCTAATGATTCAAATGCGAATAGGCTATTATAACTGCCTGGATGCCAAGTTATAGCTGTATCGATATCATCGAAAACTCCTTCACGCGCCATAAATGCTTTCCCTGAGCCACCTTCTTCTCCAGGACACCCATAAAATCGAACCGTACCAGGTAATTGATGCTTGTCTAGGTAGTGGCGAACAGCCACCGCTGAAGCGAGTGCTCCAGTACCTAGTAGATGATGACCGCAGCCGTGACCACTCTCACCTTCAAAAACAGGATCTTGATAGGATATGGAGGGTTTTTGACTTAGCTGAGACAAGGCGTCAAACTCTCCTAAAAAGGATACGACTGGAGATCCTGAACCGTAAGAGGCTGTGAACGCAGTTGAAAGACCGGCCACATTATAGTCGACCTCAAACCCTTCTTGTTCTAGTACCGAGCTTAGAAGCTTTGAAGATTCTTTTTCCTCGAAACGTAGCTCAGCAAGATTCCAAATCTGATGGGCGATGTCATCAAATAGAGGTTGTTTTCTGTCAATAATCGAACGAATAGTTTCAAACTCAGGCATGACAATTCTCCTTTATTACTTATTTAAGGACATATTAAAGACGTTAAATATTTCACTCATCATATGAGAATCGTTTTATCATTACAACTCTTTTGTAAGCATATCTCCCATAAGAGAATGTTTTTTGCCTATAATTATCAGCGTATGATATAAATGTATAAAAGAAGAGCAGGGGTGAGGTCAGATGCGTCGTATCGGAGTGCTTACAGCCTTTCATTCGCAGACATATATAGAGGAAGCAGTTAACGAACTAGATCATATAGAATTTATTTATCTACCGTATGAGCGTCCTTCACAAATTATAGAGTTATATAAAAAGTACGAGTATAAGGTGGATGGCTTTCTACTTAGTGGTATCTATACACAATCTGTTTTAATTCAAGAGTTCCAACAATTGCGAGTTCCTATCGTTTATTTGGATGTAAGCGAAGGTGATTTTTATCAAGAGTTATTTAATGTGGCTAGAGTAAGTGGGCTAAATTTAAATCGAGTGATAATTGATTTCTTAACGATAGAGAATAATTATATGGGATTAAAACAAATGGTTTCAAAAGAAGAGAGACCGTATATTTACAGTGACAATTTCACTGATTATCTACATGAAACAGTTTATGAAAACCTCATTCACTTTCACGTGTCTTTGTGGGAAAAAGGAGAAGTGGATCTCTCAATTACAAGAATGAGTAATGTGGTGGATGAACTTAAAAGTAGAGGAATTAATACATTGTTTCTTTTTCCTTCAGAGGGATCCATTCAACAAAGTGTGCAAACGCTTATTCATCAAATCCAAGAAAAAAAGCTCCAAAATAACCAGACTGTAGTCGGCCATATAACAGGCATACAAGAGCGAACCAATCAAATTCGAATCGAGTTGATTAAGCAATTCGAACAACAGTATGGATACTCATTTTTGATACATAACAACTACCCAGAGATTGAGATTATTACGACATTTGGGGAATTAAAACAAATAACAAATGATTTCACTAGTTGCTCTCTTTCTCTTTTTCTCACAGAACAGTTACAAGAGGAGTTACATGTCGGCTGGGGAACTGGTAAGTCATTGCATCAGGCAAGACTACATGCAGAAACGGCTAGCAGGCAGGAGATGGGTTCATACATCTTAACTGAATCAGATTTAATTGGTCCTATGCAAGGCAAGCCAAGTACGCTGAATAGAGATGTTCCTGCGGGGACTCAACTAATTAATATTAGTGAACAATCAGGTCTAACCATCTTACAATTACAAAAAATTCAAGCAGCTCTAATAAGGGGAGGGACAGATCTCATATCCTCTGAAGAATTAGCTTTTTATCTAAGTGTAACGATCCGAAGTGCAAATCGAATCTTAAAGAAATTAGAAGAAGCTAATTTGGCCAACGTGTCCCTAAAGAGGCAAGAACGACTTAGAGGTAGACCTAAGAAAATTTATAAGATAAACATATAAGAATATTTTTTCTGCACAGAAAGTGACGAATGAGGTTTAGGAAGCAATGACTTTATTTTAAATGTCCGCACTTATATCAAAGCAAAAAAGCGAACGGGTTTGATGTAACCCGTTCGCTTTTTGTTATGGATTATTCTTCAAATGGTACCCACCCACCGGCATTCATGATGACATTCCATAGTGGTTCAGGTAATACGTATTTTTCTTTTTCGCTCACTTTGATTACGGTTTGAATTTGGTTCTCTTGTCCGTTCTTAACTAAGTTCACCCAATTTGGTTCGACTAGCAACTCTCGTCCTAGAGCAACAAAATCCATGCCTTCTTCCTCCAATACAGCCACTGCTTCCCCTGGTGTATGAACGGAGCCTACACCTACGATAGGGACTAACTCTCCCACACGTTCATGTAGCAAGCTTAGTCTAGTTCTTGTTTCATCAGCACCTCTGCGTGCTTTTGAGTGAGCTTCCATTAAGGAAACATGCAGGTAATCTAACTCTTTTGCTGCTAGTGCATCGACTAATACAAACGTATCTTCCATTGTTAATCCTGGAGTTTCTGGTTCTTCAGGTGAGAAGCGGTATCCCACTAGGAAGTTTTCAGGTGCTTTTTCAGCTACTGCCTGTTTAACAGCATCTACAACGGCTAAAGGGAAGGCTAAACGATCAGCAGCCGTTTCTCCACCCCATGCATCAGATCTCTTGTTTGTATGTGGTGAGAAAAATTGTTGAATAAGATACCCATTTGCTCCGTGAATTTCTACGCCATCAAAGCCAGCCTCGATAGCTCGTGTAGTTGCTTCTCCAAATCCCTTGACGATCTCTTTGACTTCTTCGTCTGTAAGGGCTCGTGCACCTTTCTCGGGTATATCACTTGCACTCAAAACGTCTCCATTTGGGACTAATTCAGGTGGGCATTGAACACCCCCATGATGAATTTGAATAACGGCTTTAGATCCTTTTTTATGGATGGTTTCCGCCAGCTTTTTTAATCCTGGTAAGTGAGTGTCCAGATTAATACCAGGCTGACCAGGGAAAGCTTTTCCGTTTGCGGTAACATTTGCACAGGCGGTAATGACGACACCTGGACCTTCAGAGCGAGCTTCAATAAATGTCAGCTCTTGCTCAGAAATACTCCCATCCTCCTTTGAACTGTAATGCGTCATGGGTGCAATCATAATGCGATTGTCTACTTTAACTCCACTTTTAAAGGTAAAAGGGTTAAAAAGCGATGTATAAGCTGAATTCATTTTCAGTGTCCTTCTTTCCATTTATAAATTGAATAGCTTTGATCAGTTTAGTTATATATTCATCCATCCGCAATTATTCTGCTCACATAGTAAGTAAATATGACAAAGTACATGCTTATTTTTAAAGATACCCTTCATTTATCGAGGGTCTTTGCATAGGATAAAACACCTGAAAGAGAGACTGTGTATACGATTGAACAATACAAGCATTAGTCAATCAGGTGGAGGTGAGATAGATGAAGCTTGAAATAAAGGAAGTAGGTAAAGTATTTCAAAAGGGTGGAACCTTCACAGAGGTCCTTAAACCTACAAGTATTCAAATAGATAAAGGTACCTTCGTAAGTGTTGTCGGGCCAAGTGGGTGCGGGAAGTCCACTCTCTTTAATATTATTGCTGGACTAACTAAACCATCTTCTGGAGATGTCTTGGTCGATGGTAGGAGTATTCTAAATCAAAATGGCCAAGTTGGTTATATGCTGCAAAAAGATTTGCTCTTACCATGGAGGTCGATTATTCATAACATCATTCTTGGTCTGGAGATAAAAGGAATGAACAAAAAATCAGCGATTGCTCAGGCAATGCCCTTATTAGAACGCTATGGCTTAAAGGGTTTTGAGCATCACTTTCCGGCTGAGCTTTCGGGAGGAATGAGACAACGTGCAGCGTTACTACGAACATTTTTATATGACGCTGAGATTATGTTGCTAGATGAACCGTTTGCTGCTCTGGATGCCCAGACAAAGGGACAGATGCAGTCGTGGCTGTTAAGAATGTGGGAGGACGTAGAGAAAACCATTATGTTTGTGACACATGATATTGATGAAGCTCTATTCTTATCAGATACCATTTATGTTCTTTCCGCAAGGCCAGGTTCAGTGAAGGCAGTTCTCTCAGTCGAACTTGAGCGACCTCGTTCGCGAGACGTATTACTGACAACCGAATTCTTAGAGATGAAACGAACGCTCTTTAATTTACTAGCTCAAGAGGAGAAGGAGGAGGAGCAAAGTGAAGGTGGTGAAAGAAAAGGGACATAAGGCAGGTGATGACCAAGAAAGTAAAAGTAGACGATTCTCACTGTACACACTGTTATGGCGATGTTTAATAGGAATTCTTTTAATAGTGGGATGGGAAGCAGGCGTACGACTAGGGATAGTGGATCAATACTATTGGAGCTCTCCAACTACCATTGTTGAAAAGGGTTGGTTCCAGCTTACCCAAAGTACGTTAATTCAAGATTTACTTTTTACATCAGGAGCTACCATTTATGGCTTTATACTCGGGACTGTGATTGGCGCAATCATTGGTCTATCCTTCTGGTGGTCAAAGCTTTATGCAGCAATTAGTGAACCGTATTTAGTAGCCTTTAATGCCATTCCAAAATTAGCATTGGCACCTGTCTTGGTGATTTTAATAGGAATCGGTTTTTCCTCCAAAGTCGTTCTCGCCTTCAGTATGACAGTCATTGTGACGGCACTCGCTGCTTACAGTGGGGTAAAGCAAATTGATCCAGATATGGAGAAGCTCCTCTACACACTTGGGGCAAAGAGATATCATGTTTTCTTCAAGGTGGTGGTTCCCTCTTCATTACCTTGGATTATAAGCAGCCTTCGCATTAATATCGCCTTAGCATTGGCAGGTACAATTGTTGGTGAATTTATTGCATCCCGTGAAGGAATCGGTCGGATGATTTTATATGCAGGGCAAATTTTAGATATCGATCTTGTATGGGTAGGCGTAACGGTTCTTTCTTTTCTGGCGTTGTTTATGTATTGGTTCGTGGGGATAATTGAACGTTGGCTACTAAAAAAAATTGGGCAACAAATATAAGGAGGCAGAGAATCTCAATGCGAACTCAAAATATGAAGATAAAAATAGGTATGATGACAGCCCTTATCTGCGGACTCATTGTAACGGGTTGTAGTGGCGGTGGGGGCGATGAGACAGAATTGAAAAAAGTATCTATAGCAGAGCCTGCACATTTGACGGGTTATCTCCCTCTATATATCGCCATCCATGAAGGTTATTTTGCAGAAGAGGGACTAGAAGTAGAGATGGTGACGGCTGCTGGAGGGGCACATGTTACAACACTTGTTAGCGGAGAAGTATGGGGGAATATTGCTGGACCAGACTCAAACGAACTCGCCAATGATGGAAGCAGTGATCCTATCGTTGCCGTAGCAAACGTTGTGAACCGGGCTAATGTCTATCTAATGGCGGAAAAAGGGGAGCAGCCTGAGGATGACAGTGAAGAGGCACTAGCTGATTTTATAAAAGGTAAAAACATTGCAGCAAGCCGTTATGGTGGTAGTCCAAACTTACTGACTCGATCCTTATTTATTGATCTAGGCATTGATTTAGAAGAAGATGTGATCTTGGAAGAACCAGCGGATGTAACAGCAGTGCTTGCTTTAGTTGAACAAGGGAAATCTCAAATTGCCAATGGAGCAGAACCAACCATTACAGAGGGGATCAACAAGGATGTGTGGGGTGAACCATTTTTTGGATTCCCATCCCTTGGAGATTATCCATACTCTGTTGTGAGTGTGAAGCAATCGACCATTGAAGAAGATCCAGAACTAGTAGAAGGTTTTGTTCAAGCCGTTCTCCGAGGACTTGAAACCGTTTATGATGACCCGGAATTAGCAGAAGAAGTGCTGCGTAAGGAATTCCCTACCTTAAGTGATGAGCAAGTTGAAGCGACGCAAAATAGGGCGTACGAAGATGAACATTGGAGTAAGGATGGCATCATCACAGAAGAAGCATTAGCAAAAACGATGGATGTTCTAAAGAAAACAGGGATCTATGACGAACCATATTCATATGAAAAAATGGTCGATATGCAATTTGTTGAGGGAGAGTAAGCAAGAGAGTAGGTTTAGGTCGAAATGGACGCTCTGAGGAGCAATCTATTTCGTCTTTTTTTATTTGTGTAGGAGGATCGTAGGGCTGCTTAGTGAGGGGGCGGTCGTGCTAAATTCGGCGAAGTGCTTATTCTGTCTACCAAAGCTCTTAATTACGGTACGTACCTCTTGCTAATCCTCTCTGTCTCTTCATTCACATTAGATTCCTCTTCACAAACGCCAGCTTGTATTCCACTTGGTAAACCAAATTGAACACATGTTTTCGAATATCTATTATAATAGACTGTTTACTAATGTTCGGTTTTGTTTGATAATGGAGAGATAAAGTAAGCTGAAGGAGAATAGAGATGCTTCCATTAGAACGCCACGAGAAAATACTTGCCTATTTAGATAAACATAAAGCACTTAAGGTATCGGTCGTAAGTGAGTTGCTTCAAGTCACTGAAAAAACGGTTCGTCTTGATTTAGAGGAGCTTGAGAAACGAAACTTATTGCAACGGGTGCATGGTGGGGCCGTTTTACGAAAGGATACAAGACGTTTGTTCCCTGAAAAGGAACGACAATCAAGTCACCAAAAGAAGAAATCAGACATTGCATCAAAGGCATTAGATTTAATTGGACCAAATGAGGTCATTTTATTAGATGGAGGAAGTACAACCTATGCCTTAGCTGAATTGTTAGGAGCATTTCCAGTTACCGTAATCACTAATGATATTGAGATTGCACATAATTTATATGCGAAGGAAAAAGTTCAATTAATGATGCTAGGAGGCTCTCAGCTGGGAGCAACTACCTCATTATTTGGCAAACAAACAATCGAAGCATTGTCACAGCTTTATGTGAACCGATTATTCCTCGGTACTACGGGGGTCTCGATTACACAAGGATTGTCTGTCTTAAATAGCTTTCATTACGACTGGAAAAGTACTGTGATTAAGCGAGCTAAACATGTCACACTACTTGCGGATTCAACAAAATTTGAACAAGTGGGTTTAATGAAATTCGCAGAACTTGATGAACTTGATGAAATTATTACGGATTCTGAGCTTGATCGCAGTATCCTCAATCAATTCACAGACCTTAAGTGCAGAATCGTTTTAGCTTAAATATGAGCGTTGTAGTGAAAGCGCAATCATGATATAATCAAACCAAATCGAACGAGTTCGAACAATTATAGTCTTTAATTCTTTGAAAGCGTTCATATATTAAAGGAGAGATTGTACATGATCACTACTGGTAAAGCGTTTATTCATGATGACTTCCTTTTAACAAACGAACCTGCAAAAAGACTGTATCACGAATATGCAAAGGATCAACCAATCTTAGATTATCACTGTCACGTGTCTCCACATGAAATAGCTGAGGATCGCAGGTATAACAATATTGCAGAAGTATGGCTTCATGGAGATCACTATAAGTGGCGTGGCATGCGTGCATTGGGAATTGATGAGTCCTATATTACTGGGGAAAAAAGTGATAAGGATAAATTCCTAAAGTGGGCTTCTGCTATCCCTCATACTATGGGTAACCCTTTGTACCATTGGACTCACCTAGAACTGAAACGTTATTTTGGTGTGGATGAACTATTAAATGAACAATCTGCTGAACGAATTTGGACTCAAGCAAATGAACGTCTGCAGGATGATGATATGAGTACGAGAGGAATTATTAATCAATCAAATGTAACGGTTATTTGTACAACAGATGATCCGATTGATTCGTTGGAATCACATAAAAAAATAGCTGCTGAGAACGGTGACTTTAAAACCAAGGTTTATCCTGCTTTCCGTCCCGATAAAATACTTGCAGTAAAAACAGACACATTTGTTGGATATATAGAGAAGCTAAGTGCCGCAAGTGGTTTAGAGATTCAAACGTTTAGCCAGGTGCTTAGGGCATTGGAAAAGCGGGCGGATGTATTCCATGAAGCTGGATGCCGATTATCAGACCACGGCATTGACACGATTCCATTTAAAGAAGCGACACAGGCGGAAGCGGAGGCTGTATTCGAGAAGGCACTTAACGGGTCTTCTATTACACCAGAAGAAGAGCTTTCTTATCAGGCGTATACCATGCAATTCCTCGGCCGTCTTTATTATAAGCTTGGATGGACGATGCAGCTTCATTTAGGTGCAGCTCGAAACAACAATACGAGAATGTTTAATCAACTCGGGCCAGATACAGGCTTTGACTCAATGGGTGACGCCCCTATGGCTCAATCACTAAATGGTTTCTTGAATGAGCTTGATCGAACAGACGAACTACCAAAATCTATTATTTATACAGTGAACCCTATATATAATGAAGTAATTGCTTCAGCAATTGGAAACTTCCAATCTAGTGGCGCGCGTGGGAAGATCCAGTTTGGTTCAGGCTGGTGGTTTAATGATCAAAAAGACGGCATGATTAAACAACTGAAGGATCTTTCTAACATCGGACTTTTAAGTACGTTTGTTGGTATGCTGACTGACTCGAGAAGTTTCCTATCTTATACAAGACATGAATATTTCCGTCGAGTTCTATGTGATCTAGTAGGTAGCTGGATTGCTGCGGGGGAAGCACCTGAAGATTATGAGTGGATTGGCGCGATGATTGAAAATGTTTGCTACAACAATGCAGAACGGTATTTTGAGTTTGCCTAAAAGAATGAAAAGGTCTGCCACTTACGTTGCGACAGACCTTTTTTCACTTATCTACTCTAAAATGCGTTGTGGCCACTGGCCAGCCCAGGCATAACCATATCTTCGTTCCTGCTCAACGTCCATGATGTCATAGCGGACAATACCGTCACGGCCGGAGAAGATAGGACGATTCGTTCCTATTTCATAAAATCTAGCCCACGTGTCTGTGCCTGCATCATCAAAGAAATGGGGCTCAGTTTGTCTTTCGTATCTAGTATCCGTTAACGTAGCTTCTTCAAACCAATCAAGTGCATAATTGATAGAAGCTGTGACTTCTGGTGTTGGATTCGGGCGTGCCTGTAACCATTCAACAATGCTGACTGATTCATCTCCCGAGATAGATACATGTTCATAAGCACGACCTGGCATAGGCTCGTACGTAGTTGGATCATGCTGCTGGCACCATGCAGTTGGTGTTCCGTTTACCACAATTTGTGATTGAAGGATATAGTCAAGTCCACCATCGATAGCAGCTTCTAGTTCAGACTGGAGATTATTATTTAAGAAATCGCCATTAAATGGAGCTTCTTGGTGTAAGACTTGTTCAAGTAGTTCTAATACGTTGATCATCGCACGGTCATTAAAGGTCACGTAATTTGAATACCAAACAGAACTCGAAGGATCTGACCCTCGCTCGGGATAGACCTGGCTAATTCCGCCATTTTCAGATTGTAGCTTAAAGAGAAAATCAATCCCGGCATAAGCACTATCTAGAAAACGTTGGTCACCTGTTAGTTGATAGGCTTCAGCAACAACGAGTATTTCTGATACGGTTGCATCATTATCAACCGTTCCGAGATCTTGCCCATTGGATTGCCAGACAGATTTTGATTCACTACCATTCCAATCGCGTGTGTAAATTTCGGGCTTATCCTTAGTCCAGCCACCATGGTCCATTTGCCATGTAAGAAGGTGTTCAGCTTGAGTAACGACAGAGTTTGCTTTCACGTCTGAGGTGGAGAACAATCCTACTAAAATAAAGAAGATGAGAAGCGGAGAAAAGCATAGTGCCTTTTTCATACAATCACTCCTTTTTATTATTTTACGTGCTGAAACTCTACAGCCCTCCTTCTGACCGTGGTATAATATACATGTTTAGAAAGCGCTTTCATATATCAATTCTACCTTTATATGGATTGATAAAACAATAGTAAATGGTCAATTGAAAGATACGTATACTTGGGAAAAAATCTGAGTTTTATGAGAGGGGCACAGAAATGGATCATATTATTGTTCATACTCAAGATCATGTTATTGTCGTTCTTCGAGATTATCAGCAGGGTGAAGTGATTCAGCTAGATGACCAGTCAATAACACTTAAAGAAGACGTGAAGCGAGGCCACAAAGTAGCATTACAAGACCTTAAAACAGGTGTTGCCATTCACAAGTATGGTTTTCCAATAGGTTATGCAACTGTAGATATTAGTCAAGGCTCTTGGGTGCATACTCACAATACAAAAACAACGCTAGAGGGCACACTTAATTATACATTCCAACCAAATGAAGTGGCTGTTAGCACAGCTGAACAGCTAGCGCCTCGTACGTTCCAAGGATATGTTCGGAAAAATGGAGACGTAGGAATCAGGAATGAAATTTGGATCGTGAATACAGTAGGCTGTATTAATAAAACCGCGGAAGTATTAGCACGACAAGGTGATAGTATGGGCTTTGACGGGGTGGATGCGGTGTCGCATTTCCCGCATCCATTTGGCTGTTCGCAGCTTGGAGATGATTTGCAAGCTACACAAAAAATTCTAAGTAATCTTGTGGCTCATCCGAATGCAGCAGGAGTACTAGTATTAGGTCTTGGCTGTGAGAACAATTATATAGAAGCGTTTAAAAAAGTAATTGGCGATTATGATGCAGAACGCGTGAAGTTTTTGAGTGTTCAACAAGTAGAAGATGAGCTGGAGAAAGGTATGGAGCTTATTGAAGAGCTTGCCACTTACGCAGGGACATTCCAAAGAGAAACATTACCTATTTCAAAATTAAAAGTAGGGTTAAAATGTGGTGGATCGGATGGATTATCTGGAATTACGGCTAACCCTTTAGTTGGGGTGTTCTCTGATAAATTAATTGCTCATGGTGGCTCGACCGTTTTAACAGAAGTACCTGAGATGTTTGGAGCTGAGACGATTCTTATGGAACGTGCAGCTGATGAAGAGGTCTTTACAGGCATCGTTGATATGGTCAATGGATTTAAGGATTACTTTATTCGTCACGACCAGGTCGTCTACGAAAACCCTTCACCAGGCAATAAGGATGGAGGCATTACAACTCTCGAAGAAAAATCACTAGGCTGTGTACAAAAAGGTGGATTTGCTCCTGTAGTTGATGTACTTCCTTATGGAGGTCGAGTGAAGAAAAATGGATTAAGCCTTCTTCAAGGTCCAGGAAATGACTTGGTTTCTGTGACCGCCCTAGCTGCATCTGGGGCTCATATCGTGTTGTTTACAACAGGACGTGGCACTCCATTTGGAGGTCCAGTTCCAACAGTGAAGATGTCTACCAATACACCATTGTTTGAAAGAAAGAAAAATTGGATCGATTTTAATGCGGGTGAGCTAGTACAAGATAAGAACATGGAAGAGCTATCAGATGAGTTGTTGGATTATGTGTTAAATCTAGCTTCTGGTGATGTTCGTACACACAATGAACGACATGGTTTTAAAGAAATTGCCTTATTTAAAGATGGCGTTATTTTATAGGAGAGAGGTTGATTAGTCATGGAGTGGAAGAGTCTTACGAAGGAACATCTAGAAAAGCAGCCAAACAAAGAAGAGAGAGAAACGATCGTTCAAGTAGGCGAGGGAAATTTTCTGCGAGGTTTTGTTGATTGGATGATTCATCAGTTAAATGAACAAGGATTATATAATGGGAAAGTGGTTGCCATTCAGCCAACTCCCCATGGGAAAGTAGTACCTAAGCTTAATGCACAGGATGGTTTGTATACCACCATTCTTAGGGGAGTAGAAGGTGGAGAAACAGTTAATCGAGCTGAGCTAATTGAGTCGATTTCAAGAGGTATTGATCCGTATCATAATTGGTCAGAAGTACTTGAAGTCGCTCGCTCTCCTTATATTGAATTCATGTTCTCTAATACAACAGAAGCTGGGCTGACGTATAGTAAAGAAGACTTTAATGTAGATAGCTCTCCTCTTTCATATCCTGGAAAGGTTGTTGCTTTTTTATATGAAAGATTCAAAACCTTTGATGGTGATGCGTCTAAAGGAATAACGTTAATTCCTTGTGAACTAGTCGAAGGAAATGGAGATCTCCTAAAAGAGATTGTGTCTAAAATTATGGATGATTGGAAGCTGCCAACTGAGTTTAAAGAGTGGGTTGTAGAACATAACCGGTTCTGTAACACACTTGTGGACCGAATTGTTACAGGGTTTCCAAGAGGAGAAGAAGAAGTATTTAGAGACAGATTAGGCTATGACGATATCCTTTTAACTGTGGGTGAGCCATACCATTTATTCGTAATTGATGCTCCAAAAGAAGTATCGGAACAACTTCCATTTCACAAGGCTGGATTAAATGTTAAATGGGGAGATACGGCTCCATATCGTGAGCTAAAGGTAAGATTGTTAAATGGAGCTCACACAATGATGTTTGCGACATGTTATTTAGCTGGAGTTGATACCGTGTACCAGGCGTTAACGGATGAAGAGTTGACGACCTTCACAAAGGATGGTCTGTTTAATGAAATCCTGCCAACGGTTCAAGCAGACAAAGAGGAGAAGGATCAGTTCGCTGCATCAGTCATTGAACGATTCAGCAACCCATTCTTAGAGCATCAATTGACTGACATTGGTATGAATCCACTGTATAAATTTAAAACGAGAGTCGTACCAAGCTTATTGGCGTATGTGGATCAGAATAACGTATTACCTCGTAAGCTATCAGTAAGTCTTGCTGCGTTGCTTGTGTATACTAAACCTGTTGGAAGAGAAGGTGCTTTCTTGGCTGGTGATCGAGGTGGCACAAGCTATGTCATCCGTGATAATGAAGCGACACTAGCTCTTCTTGAACGTGTATGGGGCCAATATGATTCAAGTGAACTGACACTGGAGCAGGCTGTGCAAATACTGTTGTCAGAAGAAGACATTTGGGGAACAAATCTATCGGACATTCAAGGGTTAACGGATTCCGTTTCTCATGATATTGATGTCATTCAAACCCAGGGTATCAGAGTACTCATTACTCGATAAATTAGAAAGACCTTAACCCATTACGTATGGTTAAGGTCTTTATTCTATTCTATTAAGATGATTGTTGATTAGGAATATCTGTATTAAGATTGGAATATACAGGATAAGACTTTAAGGACGAGAAGGTGTGATTGATGGACCTATTATTTGGTGCTATTTTTTCTTTATTGTGATGCTCGCCTTTAATGCATTTGGATACTTTGGTTTTCTAAGAGGTGAAAAGGGAGTGAGCAAAACTAGGTGGTTTACATTATCTGTAGTAATCACTTGTATCTTTGTAGGCATCGCTCTAATTTCAGGTCTCATTTTTGAACATCCAGTTGATTAACCAACTGGATGTTTTGTTTTATTTATTTATCTGTCCATCATGTGTTGTTAAGACGTGATATAAATCAGGACGACGATCTCTGAACAATCCCCATTCAACGCGCTGTGCTTCGAGTTGTTTCAAATCAAACTCTGCATATAAAATGTCTTCTGTATCTCTACTTGCTTCTTCAATCAGGTTACCTGTAGGACCAGCAATAAAGGAGGATCCATAAAACGTAATCGTCGAATCATCATCATGTTCGACTCCAATACGGTTAGAGGCAATAACAGGCATAAGATTTGTTGCGGCGTGGCCAAGCATACATGTCTGCCAATGCTGCTTGCTATCTACACTTGAATCTTCCGGTTCAGAGCCGATTGCGGTTGGATACAATAGAATCTCAGCTCCTTGCAAAGCCATCGCACGTGCGGCTTCTGGAAACCACTGATCCCAACAAATTCCGACGCCGACTTTTCCAACTCTAGTGTTCCATACTTTGAACCCGGTATCGCCAGGAGTGAAGTAGTATTTCTCTTCATAGCCAGGACCATCTGGGATGTGACTCTTACGATAAACCCCAAGAATCTCACCATCTGCATCGATCATCGCAACAGAATTATATCGAGCTGTATTTTTTTTCTCATAAAAGCTGATTGGTAAAACAACAGACAATTCTTTAGCTAGTTGTCTAAAGTGTTTAATGGCAGGGTTTTCTTCCAAGCTGGTTGCATAAGCGTAATACTCCGCTTTCTCCTTTTGACAGAAGTAAGGAGTTTCAAACAACTCCTGCAGCAAGATCAGGTTCGCTCCATTTTCTGCTGCTTCTCGTACGATACGGTCCGCTTTATCTATATTCTTCTGAATATCAGTGTGGCAACTCATTTGCGTAGCTGCGACTTTTAGTTGGCTCATTTGTTCTTCCCTTCTGCGGGTACCTGCTGCGTTGTGCAGTGTACATTTCCGCCCTCTTGAATAACGGCCATTCCATCAATTGTACGAATCGTACGTTCAGGAAAAGCTTTCTGTAGAATTTCCTCTGCTTTTTTATCAAAGTCTGTTGCGTCGCCACCAAATACAGGAAGAATTAACCCATCATTGACTAGATAGAAGTTAATATAGCTTAATGTCAGGCGCTGCCCCTCAACTTCGCGGTAAGGAGGTTGCTCAATTTGGATAATTTCAAATGATCGTCCAGTGGCATCTGTTTCTTTTCTTAGTATGTCAAGATGCTCCTGACTCCTTGCATAGTTAACATCCTCCGGGTCGTTACACACTTGGATAATAACTTTTCCAGGCGCTGCAAAACAGGCAACATTATCGATATGCCCATCTGTTTCGTCCCCATCTAGACCAAGTGGAAGCCATACAATTTTACTCAAGCCCAACAAAGGTTTTAAGTGTTCTTCTACATCCTTTTTAGTTAAATGAGGATTTCGGTTTGGGTTAAGCAAGCATTCTTCTGTCGTTAGTAAGGTACCTTCACCATCTACATGAATGCTCCCACCTTCTAGGATAAGAGGAGCATCTATGACAGGTACCTTCATAAAGGAAAGAAGAGCTGGAGCCACCTCGTCATCAAGGTCCCAAGGTTCGTACTTTTCACCCCAAGCATTAAACCCCCAGTTCACTCCAAAAAGCTGATGATGATCATCTCTAACAAAAGTTGGGCCATTATCTCGTAGCCACGCATCATTGTGAGGAAGAGAAATGAGTTCAACTGATGCATGGGTGAAGCGGGGTGCTACGTTCGCCTCATCATCAGGATTTACGACTAACAAAACCGGTTCAAACTCACTAATTGCTAGAATTAGCTCCTCGTACCCGGCGCACACCTTGTTATAGTTCTCTGGATAGACTAAGGAATCTTTTACTGGCCAAGCTAACATTGTTCTTGCATGTGGTGACCATTCAGCAGGCATTCTATATTGTTTTTCAGACATGGATATTCACTCGTTTTCTTTAGTTATTTTTTCTCGCTTTATCATACTCTACTTGGCTCAATAAATAAATAATAGGACAGAATTCGTCCTATTTTTGGCTATTTGAACACGAAAAAAAGATAATCACTAAATTTTGATATATTATGTGAAAATATGTTGACTTTGAAAATGACATTCATTATCATTTAAACTAATGATATTGATTCTCATTTTCGTTAGGATGATGATAGATTGAGAAAAATACTAGGAATGATAGCGGGATTATGTGTAATGGCTGGATGTCAGGCAAGTGCTGATTATACGCCGAACCCATCAGAAGAGACGGTTCTTCAGGTTTCAGACTTCACCGATCGAACAGTCTCTTTTCAACAGACACCAAGTCGCATCGCTGTTCTTGGTAACGGAGAGCTAGAGATGGTCTATGCACTGGGCGAAGAAGTTGTTGGGCGTCCAACAAGTAAGGATCCAGCGATTGTAACAGAAGCAGAGGACGTTTCTCAGGTGGGCACATCTCATGAGGTTGATTTAGAGAGGTTGACCTATGTGCAGCCTGATTTAGTAATGGCGAATGCACCGATGAATGAGAAAGACATTCCTGTCATTGAAGGCTTAGGAGCAGAGGTTCTCTTAACTTCAGCTAATGGGATTGAAGATATTCAAGATCAACTGGCTTTGTTGGGTGAAGTGCTTCAAAAGGAAGAGAATGCGCAGATTTTAATTGAAGAGATTGATCAAAAGATTGCAGACCTCCAAAATTCAGAACCAGAGGAGAAACCAAAAGTACTGCTTGTGTATGGTGCGCCTGGTTCTAACATGGCAGCCTTGCCAAATTCATTGGCTGGAGACATTTTAGAAAAGGCCGGAGGAGAAAATGTTGCTGCACAATTTGAAAGCTTAGAAACCTTTCCTCAATATGCTCAGCTAAATTCAGAGCGAATTGTTGAAGCGGATCCTGATTATATCTTCTTTATGGCGCATGGTGATCCAGCAAGTGCTCAGGAAGGGTTTATTAAAGAGATGGAACAGCATTCAGCCTGGTCTGAATTGTCTGCTGTGAAACATGATCACTTGTCTATCCTACCTTCAGAGTTATTTGGAACAAATCCAGGAACGCGCATTATTGATTCTCTTGACTATATGCGAGCTGAACTGGAAGAAGCGATGAGCGAATGAGTGAGTGGACGCTTCAAAAACGAACGAGAAGACGTAAACAAACGGCGATCTTTTTGCCTCTATTTTTCCTTGTATCAGCCGTTGGAGGACTTGCCTTAGGGGCTGTTGTTATTTCACCACAGGAGATCTGGGCTATCATGTTGGGAAATAACGAGTCATTGGGTCATACGATTCTCTTAAATGTCCGACTACCACGTTTAATATTAGCGACGCTTGCAGGGGCATGCTTAGCAGCAGCGGGTGCTATCCTGCAAGGAGTTATGCAGAATCCTTTGGCGGATCCAAGTATTATTGGGGTTACAGCCGGAGGAGGTCTTGCCGCTAGTCTTGCTATGGTTGCCATTCCCCAGATAGGCTATCTGCTACCAGTCCTCTCCTTTGGCGGCGCTTTCTTAACAGCGTTGCTTATCTACCTGTTTGCCTGGGATAAAGGTGCATCTCCACTGAAGATTATCCTTGCAGGAGTGGCTATTAACGCCTTACTTGGAGCAGTTCAAAGCGGCATTATGATTCTGTACAGTGATCGTGTTCAATCGGTTCTTCCATGGCTTGCAGGTGGGTTTCAAGGAAGAGGCTGGTATCACGTTGAGTTTGTTTTACCATATGCGGTCATTGGTTTAGTGCTTGCCTTGCTAGCCATTCGTCCTATCAATCTACTATTGCTAGGAGATGAAGCGGCACGATTACTCGGTACTCCTGTTGAAGGGTTCAGGCTTTTACTTATCATGCTCGCAGCATTACTCGCTGGTGCAGCGGTGAGCGTTGCCGGTTTGGTAGGATTTGTTGGATTAGTTGTGCCTCATATGATTCGGCTATTAATAGGTGGAGATTATCGATTATTACTGCCATTTTCAATGATTGGAGGTGCAGCACTAGTGATGTTCACAGATACGATTGCTAGAACAGCATTTGATCCGATTGAGCTTCCTGTTGGTATATTGCTAGCTTGCATGGGGGCACCATTCTTTCTTGTTTTACTTAAGAAAAGGGGGCTCTTGTTTTGACAGCTATTCAAGCAGAATCGCTTCACTTCAGACAGGGTGCCTTTCAACTGGATGATGTTTCATTACACATCCCAACTGGAAGTATGACAGCGATTATTGGCCCAAATGGGTCTGGTAAGTCCACATTGCTAAGGCTAGTGGCTCAGTTACTTAAGTTGGAATCAGGAACCATTGAAGTGAATCAAAAGGACATCACGACTTATAAACGAAAAGAGTTTGCTAGAACCTTGGCTATGATGACACAATCCCATGATGCAATTCCTGCAATTACTGTAGCGGAGTTCATTGCCTATGGGCAGTATCCTTACAGTGATTTTGGATCAAATAAACATAAACAAACGGATGCAATCGATTGGGCGCTTCAGGTTACGGGTTTAACAAAGTGGCGCGATCGAATGGTTCATACTTTATCTGGAGGTGAGAAACAGAGGGCACGAATCGCACTGGCACTGGCGCAGCAAACAAATATTATCCTCTTAGACGAGCCGACAACATTTTTAGATATTACCCATCAGTTTGAGTTGATGAACCTACTAGAGGAAATCAATCAAACCCATAATAAGACAATTGTTATGGTACTTCATGAATTGCAGCAGGCAGCTGCCTACTGCCATCAACTGATTGTCATGAAACAGGGTCGCATTACAGCTGTAGGTGAACCTGAACAGGTGTTAACCGAAGATCTTTTATCAAAGGTATATCAATTAGAAGCAAGCGTACGTTTTGAACAAAACTACCCAATTATCATTCCAAGGAGGAATAAAACATGATTATTGTTGCAAACAAAACCATTATTAAAAAAGGTGAAGGACACAAACTAGTAGATCGATTTAATAAAGTAGGAAAGATTGAGAATGCGAGAGGGTTCCTAGGACTAGAAGTACTAGTGAACAGTAAACCAAAGGAAAATGATGAAGTGACAATTAGCACTCGCTGGGAAGAAAAGGAACACTTTCACGCATGGACAGCTAGTGATTCATTCAGAGAAGCTCATTCCGGGAAAAATGCTCGACCTGATTATATCCTCGGTAACGAAATTGAATTTTATAATGTAGAGATTGTTAGAATGCCGATTGCCCAAGCTCAATAGATCGTTAAGGGGGTGAGTAGAGATTCATTAGACAAAGGGAGGAAAAAAGAATGAAGGTAACAAGCAAAATTAGTTTGATGACGATCGTTATGCTATTAATCACTCTTTTAGTAACCGGTCCAGGTCAAGCCCATGCTCAATTAGAAGATGGGACGTATACAATTAGCTACACGGTGATGCACGGACAAGATCCTTCGGCATCAATTGCCAATGATTATTGGGAGAAGCCAGCTACTTTGTATGTGGAGAACGGAGAAATAACTGCAGAGATGGGCCTAAACCACAGTTCGTGGATAGTGGAGTTTCAAACAGCACGTAATGGAGGATTCTCGGATGTCTCTGTTATTTCGGTTAATGAACAAGCAGATACTAGTGTGACTCAATTTCCGATTAACGGAATAAGCGACATGACTGAAGCAAAAATTCACGTCATTGTACCAGATATTGATTACGATCATAGCTATACCATTCGTTTTGACTTTGATGAGACCACACTTACTTCAACTGGTGGAAATTCAGAAGATGATAAGAAGGAAGAAACAAACGAGGACAGCAAAGAAGACGGCGAGTTGCTGGGAACAACTCAACCGTCCGATGACAATAAACAGACCACTGATCAGAGTGAAAGCAAAACAAGCGAGAAGAACCCGCAAACCAGCGATCAAACGCCGGTGTTTTTGCTTATGAGTCTTGCCATTGTCAGTGCTATTGTACTCCTTCGTAAACGAGTTACACAAGTCTAATTCTAAAAAGGCAGGAGCTGCATGTGATGAAAGCAAAATATAAATCACTAGTAAACGGCTTCCTGGCTTTTCTGCTTGTACTCGCTACATTTTTACCATCATTCTCAAATGTAGCGTATGCAGAAAATCAGGAGCTTAAAAATGGCACATACGAAGTATCGTTCGCAGTTCATAAAGATGGAACAAATGAAGTATCGGTCATGGATGATTATACAAAAAAACCTGCTGTTTTGACTGTACAAGATGGTAGCTTTTCTATTGATATGACTTTAACAAATAGTAATTGGTATGAAGATTTTACAATTGAAGGCTCACGTCCAGAAGTTGTAGAGGAGAACCCAAATAATAATGAACGTATTGTACGTTTCCCTATCTCGAATCTAGAAGAAAAGGTTGATGCGTGGGTACACATTATTGTGACTGGTATCCCAGGATTTAATTATGACCATGAATATGATGTACAAATCGCATTTGATCAATCAACACTTGAACCTATTCAAGTAGAAGAAGAGCCAGAATCTGAAGAGCCAGGAACCGAAGAACCAGGAACAGAGGAACCAGGAACCGAAGAGCCAGGAACAGAAGAACCAGGAACAGAGGAACCAGGGACAGAAGAGCCAGGAACAGAGGAACCAGGAACAGAAGAACCAGGAACCGAAGAGCCAGGAACAGAGGAACCAGGAACCGAAGAGCCAGGAACAGAAGAACCAGGAACCGAAGAGCCAGTAACTGAAGAACCAGGAGCAGAGGAACCAGGAACCGAAGAACCAGGAACAGAGGAACCAGGAACCGAAGAGCCCGGAGCCGAGGAACCTGTAACATTAGAAGATGGTACGTACCACATTCCATTTACAACGAAGCATTCAACGGAAGACAGAGATTCTACAATGAGTAGATATCTAGTCAGTCCAACAACAGCTGTCGTTAAGGATGGAAAAGCCACTGTAAAACTAACAACTAAAGATAGTGATGTCATTACAGGATTGCAGCTGGAATCAAATGGTGAATTTAAAGAAGGCAACATCACTGAAGAAGATGCAGAGACAAAAATCCGCACATATGAATTTCAATTATCGGAGCTAACAAAAGAGGTTCAAGCAAAAGTATCAATGAGAGTTCCGATGGGAAATGGTCAAGTATATGAGAATACTCAAAGTTTCCGAGTGGTATTGGCTTTAGATGAAGCGGAAAAACAACCAGAAGCCGAAGAACCAGGAACGGATGAAGAAGAGGAGCAACCTTATGAACTGAAGGACGGCAACTATAACATATTGTTTGAATCAAAGCACGCAACGGAAGATCGTCCGTCATCAATGGGTGATTACTTAACAAACCCTACTTCACTCGTAGTAGAGGATGGAGTATCAACACTTACACTTACTACTAAGGACAGTCACGTCATTACGGATATTCAACTTCAAGCCGATGGCGAGTATACATCAGGAAGTGTAGTAGATGAGGATGAACAAAATCAAACTAGATCCTATGCGTATATATTTAATGAACTAATAAGCGAAGTACCAGCAAAGGTATCAATGAGAGTTCCATTAGGAAATGGACAGTACTATGAAAATGTTAGAGAGTTTCGCTTGTTCTTTGATCTAGAAGGAGCCGAGTTAGAAGAGTCAGAAGAACCAGCCCCTCCAATCGAAGAGCCAACACCTGAAGAACCAGGAACAGAACAACCGACTCCTGAAGAACCAGGAACAGATGACGAAGAGCCTGTGAATGGTCAATACGAAGCAGATTTCACTGTTTTCAAAAATGGAACAAATGAAGCATCTGTCATGGATGACTACACAGAGAAACCAGCTACAATTTTTATTAAAGATGGTGAATACACAGTTGATTTAACATTAACAAATAGTAATTGGTATCAAGGATTAACGATTAATGGAGAAGAACCAGCTACAGTCTCAGAGGATGCAGAGGCTAACAAACGAGTGATTCAGTTTGAGATGGATGGCCTTGAAGAGAAAGTAGATGCATGGGTACACATCGTTGTGACAGGTATTCCAGGGTTTGACTACGACAACGAATATGATGTGCAAATTGCGTTTGACGCAACTTCATTAAAGCTAATTGAAGAGGATGTTGATCCAACTCCACTTCCTGAAAATCCAGGAACGGAGCAACCAACACCTGAGGAGCCAGGAACAGAAGAACCAACACCTGAGGAGCCAGGAACAGAAGAACCAGAAAATGAAAAACCAACACCTGAAAATCCAGGGACAGAACAACCGACTCCTGAAAATCCAGGAACGGATGAAGAAGAGCTTGTGAATGGTCAATACGAAGCAGATTTCACTGTTTTCAAAAATGGAACAAATGAAGCATCTGTCATGGATGACTACACAGAAAAACCAGCCACGATTTATGTGAAGGATGGAAAGTTCAGTGTGGATCTGACGTTAACGCACAATGATTGGTATAAAGAGCTAACCATTGATGGGAAAAAGCCTGCAGTAGTATCTGAGGATAAAGATCATAATAAAAAGACCGTACGATACGAAACAGATAGTCTATCGACTTTGGTTGATGCATGGGTGCATATTGTTGTGACAGGAGTTCCAGGTTTTGAGTACGACAATCAATATGATGTGCAGATTGCACTTGATGTAGATTCATTAGAATTAGTCAAAAAAGATGAGCAACCACCAACTCCGGTGACACCTAGTCAACCCGGAGATGTAAAAAAACCGAATAATAATGAGGGTCCAAAAGATCAGAACAAAGATAATGATCTTGATGAACTTGTAGATGGACGTTATGAGGTTGATTTCTCAGTCTTAAAAGATGGGACAAGCGAAATCTCTGTTATGGATCAATACACGGAAAAACCAGCTACTGTTTTTGTGAAGGATGGTCAATTTACAGTCGATCTAACACTAACGAATAGCGACTGGTATCAGGACTTAAAGATACAGAACCAACGTCCTGAGGTCATCTCAGAAGACGAAGCTGCAGGTAAACGGGTTGTTCGTTTTGATACAGATGATCTTTCTAAAAAGGTAGATGCATGGGTTCACATCATTGTGTCTCCTATCCAATATGACAATCAATATGATGTTCAAATTGCCTTAAATGTAGATAGCCTGAAGTTAATAGAGAAGGATCAAGAACCACCTTTACCTATAAAAGCAGGTACTCCTATTAATCTTACTAATGGTCCAGGAAACAACCAAACAGATCCTCTTTCATATGATCGAGGGGATAAAGATACAGTTAAACCAAATTCTAATCAGGTAGCTTTAAGTGGCAAAGAAGTAAATGCCAAGACTTCAGAGAATTCAATTGTTTGGCTATATGTATCTCTCTTCCTTTTATCTATAGGTTATTTCACATGGAAGTATCTACGTAAACGTACGGTGCAATAAGTTTCATAGAGCCTTGGTGCATGATGCACCAAGGCTCTCATTTAAGGAGCTGATTAGAATGAATCATCGCATTCTGTTTTCGTTCATGTGTATCGGTCTAGTTCTCACTGCATGTCAGCCAGCTTCTCAGGAACCATCGTCACAGGAATCTGAAAAGAAGGAAGAGGTTTTAGCTGAAGAAAAGCGGGTGATTGCAACGACAGTTTCTTCCACTGAATTAGCAGGTGCCTTAGATTTGGAGCTAGTGGGCATCCCAACTAGCTATAAGGAACTACCCTCTCGCTATGATGAACTTCCTGAGATTGGAAACCCAATGAGTCCAGATATGGAAATGGTGCGAAGCCTACGACCAGATGAAGTATGGAGTGTCACAACACTTGAAACCGATTTGCAAGAGCCGTTTAATCAAGCGGATATCGATGTGCAGTTTTTAGATTTTCAGAGTGTTGAAGCGATGTCAGAGGAGATTCTTGCGATTGGAGAACAGTTTGATCGAGTTGAACAAGCAACGGCCTTAGTTGATTCCTTTCATGATAAGGCAGACGAAGTGAAGCAAGAAACAGAGGCGTATGAGGCTCCTTCTGTTTTGATCTTGATGGGGGTGCCTGGAAGTTATCTCGTCGCGACTGAGCATTCGTATATTGGGGATCTAGTGCAAATGGCTGGAGGAGAAAATATCGTTCAAGGAGAGAATGAGGCTGAATATCTTGCTTCAAATACTGAATACCTTCAGCAGGCTAACCCTGACGTAATTTTAAGAGCAGCTCATGGGATGCCTGAAGAAGTTGTGGATATGTTTAATGAAGAATTTCAAGCGAATGATATTTGGAAGCATTTTAATGCTGTTCAATCAGGTCAAGTATATGACTTGGAGGAGCTGATCTTTGGGACAACCGGTAATATTGCTGTGGTCGAAGCTTTAGAAGAACTACAAAAAATGCTCTATCCGGTACCAAATTAAAGGTGGGAAAGAAATGAAATACGTCGCTGTATTTGGCACACTTATTTTGCTTATTTCGGGTGTTCTTTATTGGTCCGTAATGAGTGGTAGTATTCAGGTACCGTTTACTAGATTGATTCAAGGTGTGCTTTCAGGTTTGGATGATGAGGTGAATGTGATCTATGATCTGCGCTTTCCGCGGATCATTGTGGCATCCCTTGCTGGCGGCGCCCTTGCTGTGTCTGGTGCGTTACTGCAAGCGGTGATGCGGAACCCATTAGCTGATGCCAGCATTATTGGCATCTCGTCTGGAGCTAATTTTACAGCGATTTTAGCTGTAACCATTTTCCCTCAGCTGTTTTTTTATATGCCGCTGTTTGCATTTATTGGCGGTATGATTGCATGTGTGTTGGTCTATTCACTCTCTTGGAAGGGTGGGCTTAGTCCGATGAAACTAATTCTAGTTGGTGTGGCGATCCATGCAACATTTACAGGATTGTCAGAAGCATTTAATTATCGAGGCAGTTATTCCGTGACAAGTATCTCAACTGCCACTACCTCAACCCTTTCTATGAAAACTTGGTCAGAGGCAAATATGATGATGATCTATGGTGGCCTTGCTATTCTTATTGCACTTTGTTTATTTAATTGGTGCAACATGCTTGTATTGGATGATCGTACGTCGTCAAGTTTAGGGCTACATGTCATGAGGGCTAGAATCATTGTTTCGGTTGCGGCAGTGATATTAGCAGCAACTGCTACAGCGGTGGCTGGAGTCATTGCTTTCTTAGGTTTGTTAGTTCCGCATATCGGTCGTCAATTAGTTGGGTCTGATTATAAGCTTCTCCTACCATTCTCGGCCATTGGTGGGGCCTTCCTTTTGTTACTAGCTGATACGATCGGGCGAACCATTCTGGCGCCAAACGAAATTCCCGCATCCATTTTGATGGCTGTCATCGGTGGACCGTTCCTAATCTTTTTACTTAGAAAGAGTGGTCAATTACATGGACATTCATAATCTAACTTTTTCATATGGTACACCTACATTTATTCATGAACTCAGTCTATCTATTCAAAAAGGAGCAATTACCACGATACTTGGTCCAAATGGGAGTGGGAAATCTACTTTACTTGCTCTGATGGCTAAAAGTCTTTCGCCTAAATCAGGTGAAATCATGTTTGATGGCGAATTATTATCCTCCCTTCAGGCAAAGACATTGGCGAAAAAGCTTGCGGTGGTTTATCAACAAAATGATGCACCGATGGATTTAACGGTAAAAAAATTAACAGCTTATGGTCGTCAGCCGCACCGAAGACTTTTATCTGGATGGACTGATGCAGATGAACAAGCTGTTCAAGAAGCATTAGCGGTTACAAATCTTTTAACAAAAGCCGATGTTAGCCTTGCTGCTTTGTCAGGTGGAGAGAGACAAAGAGTATGGATTGCGATGGCATTAGCTCAACAATCTGAGATGCTGTTGCTTGATGAACCTACTACTTTTCTTGATTTGTATTATCAAGTTGAGACTCTAGAACTTATTCGGCAGCTTAATCACAAAAAGAAACTAACCGTTGTCATGGTTTTGCATGATTTAAATCAGGCTATTCGATACAGTGATACGCTGGTTGTGATGAACAAAGGAGCCATTGTTCAATATGGTTCACCCTTAGATATTATGACAAAACAGCTTGTGAAGGATGTATATGGAATTGATGTGGTCGTTCGTCACGATGAGGATGCTGGAATGGTTATGCTGCCAATGGGTCTTTGAAGGGAGTAGAAGATGAAAAAGCTATTTAATAAAGTGGTCACAACTTTTTTTCTTGCTGTGCTTATGTATTCCCTAGTGAGTCTTGGATCAATCGGATATGATTATGTGTCAAATAGACACGTATTAGCTGAAGCGAAGAATATCTATTACCAAGAAGAGGACGAACGAGAGATTGAGATTCCTGAAGAAGAAGGTGGGATGTTGCCTTCATTCGCAAGCTTACAATCAATTAATCAAGATATTATTGGATGGATTAAAGTAGGAGATACTGCGATTGATTATCCAGTTCTTCAATCTGAAGATAATCAATATTATTTGGATCGAAATTATAAAAAGGAAGAAACGCGAGCCGGAAGTATTTTTCTTGACCATCGAAATGATGTGACAGATCAACCGAAGCACACCATTCTCTATGGACATCGGATGAAAGATGCAAGTATGTTTACCGGATTAACAAATTTTATGGAAAAGGATTTTTTTGAAGATCCCCCTTCCATGTACTATGACACCTTATATGAGCAATACGATATAGAGGTTTTCTCAGCTTATCAGACGCATACAGATTTTTATTATATTGAAACAGAATTTCAAGATGATGATACATACCATCAATTTTTAGAGGAAATTAGATCGAAATCACTGTATGAGTCAGATGTTGAACTCTCATCGGAGGATCAGATTATAACGCTGTCGACCTGTGATTACTCCTTACATCCTACAGAAGGTAGATTGGTTGTTCACGGTAAGTTGGTTAAACGCTAGTGGGGTATTTCATGCAAGAACGCTTATCAAGAAGGACGAGTGTAA
This sequence comes from Alkalicoccobacillus murimartini, assembly GCF_030813245.1. GTDB lineage: Bacteria > Bacillota > Bacilli > Bacillales > Bacillaceae_D > Alkalicoccobacillus > Alkalicoccobacillus murimartini. The sequence continues at coordinate 346,387 of NZ_JAUSUA010000003.1, forward strand.
AATCAAGATAAACAGGAATTTATCAAGAGGCAAAGGGCGTGGTCAAGAGAGAGGCGTCTGAAATTAAGAAGGATAAGATTTTACCAAGTGGTAGAAGACGTTACCAAGATTGCTTTGGGTTTATCAAGAGGAGTTCGTATCTTATCAAGGTCAATGAGCCTTATCTTGGACATGTAAAGAACCCCAGGCATAAACATGACCTTTTTTATTGACCCTACTCAATTTTTAGGGTTAATCAAGAAGAACCAACTTATAACTAAGACAAATTACGTTTTACCAACTGCCTTAGAAAATGATCAAGAGCGACGTCGCATGCAACAAGAGGACCGCAGACTTTAGCAAGATGCGAAGTCACTCATGTTATGAATAGATTGCAGAACGAAAGGGACAACCATGTATATGTTGTCCCTTTTGTTTGTTACTCTGTCAATTTAAAATTCTTGAGCTGTCGGACGGATGATGATCTCATTTGTCGCTACGTCATCTGGTTCACCAATTGTATGGCGAATAGCACGGGCGATACTGTCAGGTGAGATGGCGACATTATATAGTGCGTCTGCGCCTTGTTTGGCATCTGAATCTGTAATATGATCGACCAATTCAGTTTCTACGGCTCCTGGTGAAATAATGGTTGTTCGAATATTATTTCCTTCGGCTGCTTCTTCTTTACGTAATCCTTCAGTAATTGCACGAACAGCAAATTTTGTTCCACAATAGACCGCTCCCCCTGGCATAACTTCGTGTCCTGCCACCGATGAGATATTTATAATGTGCCCTGATTTGCGCTCTCTCATATGTGGTAATACTGCGCCAATTCCATAGAGAACGCCTTTAATATTCACATCAATCATTGTATTCCACTCGTCCACTTTTTTCTTGCTTAGGTTTGCTAGTGGCATTAAACCAGCGTTGTTGATAATTACATCAATCTGACCGTATTTTTCAAGGGTGAATTGTGCCAATTGCTCCATTTCATCATTAGAGGTTACATCTACTGTTTTGTATGCAACTTCAATGCCTTCTTTTTGTAAATTCTCTTGTAAAGAGTGAAGTCTGTCTTCTCTTCTTGCTGCGAGAACGACCTTTGCTCCGTTTGCCCCAAGTTCTTTGGCAGTTGCCTCACCAATTCCACTTGAAGCACCAGTAATAATTACGACTTTTCCTTCGATACTCATGATTAACACCTCATATTTGTTATCGTAATATATGGTTTTCCCGGTGAACAAAATCTAAAACATTACCATGTCATTCAAGTTAACGAACGTACAGACTCTTTGTTTCAGATGATGGTATACTACAAGTAATTAACAGGTCAGGGGTGTTGTGTAATGATTGATCTTCGAAGTGATACAGTAACAAAGCTGACAGACAGGATGAGACAGAAAATGTTTGAGGCTGAGGTTGGAGATGATGTATATCGAGATGATCCAACCATGCGCAAATTGGAAGAGCTGGCAGCTGAGATGCTAGGAAAAGAAGAGGCCCTTTTTGTAACAAGTGGGACACAAGGGAATCAGATTGCTGTTTTGGTTCATTGTTCCTTAGGTCAGGAAATTATTCTGGAAGAAGGCTCGCATATTCTTCGCTATGAAGGAGGGGCAACCTCGGCTTTTGCAGGGATTCAGCCTTTTCCGATAAAGGGAGAACGTGGATCGATGAGTGCATTAGATATTGAGGCTGCTATTCGAGGATCTGATATCCATGAAGCTGAAACGGGACTAATTTGTTTGGAGAATACTCATAATCGCGCCGGAGGTACGGTCACGTCTCCTGAGAGAATGAAAGAAATATATGCTGTAGCAGAGCGCCACCATCTCCCTATACATTTAGATGGTGCTAGATTAATGAACGCTGCCGTTGCGTTAAAGCGACCGATGACTGATTTCACACAATATGTAACAACCGTGCAAATCTGTTTATCAAAAGGACTTGGGGCACCAGTTGGTTCGATTATTGCAGGGAGCTCTGAATTTATTACAAAAGCAAGAAAGTGGCGAAAACGCTTAGGAGGAGGTCTTCGTCAATCGGGTATACTTGCTGCACCTGGCATCATCGCTCTTACGGAGATGATGGATCGATTAGAGGAGGATCACGAGCATGCTTCGTGGTTAGCAGAGCAAGTAAATACAACTCCACTCTTACGTGTTGTTGGAGAGGTTGAAACAAATATCCTGATGATGGATGTGTCAGAAACGGGGTTAACTTCAAAACAGTTTGTTGATCTCTTAAAAGAAAATGGGATTCTCGCAAATGCATTTGCACCAACCATTGTCCGATTGGTTACTCATTATGATGTATCAAAAGAAGCGATTGAACAAACAGCGAATGTATTAAAGCAGATAACCTCAGAAAAACTAGTTAAATAAAGCGTGGTTCCTATAAAAAAGCAGAAAATCCATTGGATTTTCTGCTTTTGCTATTTTTACTTCTCCGCACCGTCATCTGTTTGTTTAGCAACTACGTCTAATGAAGCTGAGTAAGCTAATCCTTGATATTCATTTCCTGCGTTCTCATCGAGCTTCACGCCGAAATTCAAGTCAATGTATTGAGATTCATCTAGTTGCCAGAACTCATTAGTTGATCCAGACAAAGCGCCATCTCCAAGTACAAAACCACCTGTATTAACAGCTCCATCACTAAATGCTCTAAATGCAGGTGCTTCAACAAATCCACTCACAATTTCTGCATCATCCGTAATCTCGGCAATAGCAGCTTGTGTCTCCACTTCGTTTGTCACACCGTCAAATAATTCTTGGAGCTTTAATTGAGTGGCTTCAAGCACGTCTCTACTTGGTTGAATCGTGTATTTAATCGCTATATAGCCAACTTTGAAAGAAGAAATGTCTACATTTTGGTCAAGCTCATGTGAGAATTCAACTTCTAGGTTCGTGTCCATACTGCCTGTGTTTTCAATTGTTAACCAATCTCCGAACACAAGATTTGATGGAGCAAAGCCACTATAGTTTACAATGTTCTCTTCAATATTGTTTCCATTATTTATTTCAAGTGTTCCCGTTGTTAGTTGTCCAGTTGCTTGAATTTCAGAGGTGAACCAAGAGTATGATCCAAATCCTGCCCCCATAACTAATGCTCCTGCTAATGCTGTTCCAAGTAATGCTTTTTTTGTCTTTTTCATTTAAATGCCTCCTCTTTTTTGGTTGGTCTTGCTAGTCGTTCATAAACAGTAATGCCGACATAAGCTACTAGTGGTAAAACAATAAGGACCATAAATCCAATCGGTTCCGAAACAAAACGAGATACAAGTCCAAGCATCGGAATGGAGAATAGGACTTTGCCAATAACCTGTCCTTCAAAAACAGGTTCAGCATCAGCAACATTATTGTTGTCACCCTTAGTAGTGAAAAAGAAATTTCCATCCTGCTCCGTTGAATCTGTGATCCGGTGCGTGACGCGATGTCCTTCTTTGGTTCCAAACGTAATGATGTCATTAGCAACGAGTTCGTCTGCCTGTGATTGTTTGATCACAATGACATCTCCCTCGCTGAATTCCGGTTGCATACTATTTGATAAGATCGTTAAGGCTGAATAGCCAAATAAATTTGGCGTTTGCTCACTTTGTTGCTGATTCTGAATAAAAAGAAAGGCTACTCCTAAACATAGGAGCCCAATAAAAGACTTAATAACGAACGAAAGGGTTCGCTTCATAACAACCATTACCTCCTGTAGCTAAGGGCTCCATTCGCGTACCTTAGTGTAAAAGGAAGGGAAAGTGTTCGTTTCCAAAACACTTTCCAATCCGACTCTACATGTACTTTTTAATTCGTGAGTCCAGCAGCAAATGGAACACGATATTGCTCATTGCTGTCAGCTTGATTTGTAATATTGATATAGCCTTCATACGTTCCAGCTTCTGCTGTTTTAGGACTAATGAAGAAAATATTTTGGGTAATCGTTTCACCTGCAGGTACAACAACCGTTTGTGGCGCTTGGAAAGCAACGCCGTTTAGTACCGCATCTTTAGAGCCTTGAATACCTACATGATGATCAAATTCGATCGTAAATGTCTTACTTTCCGCACTTACGTTCTTAAAGGTTACGGATTGAAAATCTCTAACGTTTTTGCCGTTTTTAGCAAAAGTGCCATAGTTTAATGCACCTGTTAGATCTTTAATTGCTGTGACTCTGTTTAGAGGGTCAAGTGTAAGAGACTCTCCCTTAACTTGAACAAGCACGTCTGTCTCAATGGCAGCAACTGGATCAATTTGACCAGCGCCAATTTCAAACACACTATAATCTAATGTCATTGGATTAGCCGTGTTCATTAACGTTGTTTTAACATCTGCAGGAGCTAGTTCTGGCTTCACTTCAAGTAAAAGGGCAGCCGTTCCTGCAACGTGTGGTGCCGACATGGAAGTACCTGATTTACGTCCGTACGCATACTCAAAATCACCTATATATTCAGGACCATTCATATACGAAGGAACAGGAGAGAGAGTATTTACGCCTGGTGCACTTACCTCAGGCTTAATTGCGAATGACTCATTAACTGGTCCACGAGAACTGAAGTCTGCTAGTACACCACCTGGAGTCTGTGATTCGCTTCGATCACCAAACGAGAATGTGCTGTCTTCATTAATGGCATCTCGTAAAGCAGTACCATCTTCAAAGGTTAAAGAGAATCCAGCGACAAAGTTCACACCTTCTCCAAAGTAGTTAGGGATGTGTCCGGCACCAGCGATGTTATTATAGATAATAATCGCTTCAGCACCAGCTGCTTTGGCATTAGCAATTTTATCTACAAAAGCTAACTCTCCACGCGCTACAAGAGCGACTTTACCTTCTGCATCTACTTGGTCAAATTCTGAAACAGAACCAAGGCCGGCATAAACAATGCCATATTCACCCGCTTCTAACTCATCAAAGTCTGTATCAAATCCACTTGAGATATTTACTAGACCAGCTGAGAATGATTCATCAAGATAACCAGTAAAGTCAGTGAAAACTAATGGTACATCATTGGCACCCACTGTAATAGCAAGTGGCGAGGCACCAGGAGAACCAAGTGTATACATGCCATCTCTTCCATTGTTACCTGCTGAAACAACAGCAGTTACACCGGCTAAAACAGCGTTATTAACAGCTACACTAGTTGCTGATAATGCATCGTTGTTAGCAGAACCAAGGGAGAGGTTAATAATATCCATTCCATCTTCAACGGAAAGTTCGATTCCTCCAATTACATTAGCGGTACTCCCTGAACCATAAGGTCCTAATACTCGATAAGAATAAAGATCCGCATCTGGTGCGATCCCAGTTGTTGCGAAATCTGATTCGTTGTCACCCTGTCCAGCGATAGTCCCAGCCACATGGGTACCGTGAGAAGTATAATATGAATTTCCATTAACGTTGAATTCAGGCTCGCCTGATGCTAACCAATCGTCATAGGTTGTTTCCTGTGCATCATCATCACCATCAACAAAATCATAGCCACCTTTATATGCTGCAGCTAAGTCAGGATGCGTGTAGTCAATGCCGGTATCGAGAACGCCGACCTTCACGCCATCACCCGTAATTCCATCGATATGAAGTCGATCAACTCCAAGGTAAGGCACACTATCTGCCATATAAGGTTCAATCGCCTCTTCTAGCACACTTTCTTCTAAAACAGGATCAATGAGTTGAACCTCTTCATTTTCCCAAACCGTTTTCACCCCTTCTATTTCAGTAAGGGTTTCTAGTTGATTTGCAGGTAATTCGATGGTAAAACCATTAAACACGGATTGATACGTATGGGTAATTGTATAAGATGAATGAGTAGTCGATAAGTCTTCTTCAAATGAATCCTGAGACGTCTCTACCTTAGCCTTCGCTTGTGATTCTGATAGATTTTCTCCTTTTTCTAATGCTTCTGCAATGGCTAAATGCTCAGGAGCTTCTTCCAGTTCTACAATGACCGAAACGATCTCAGTACTATCTAACTTGATATCCTCGGATACATTAAGTGAACCCGTTTTTGTTTCGGCAGATACCGAAAGAGGGGAATATCCAATCCCTCCAAACACTAGACTTGTTGATAGAGCCGTTAATACCATTACATTCCACGGCTTGCGGTTTTTTTTATCGATTATCATCGCAGCGCTCCTCTCAAAACATTGTATTTTGTTTATTCCTGAGATGAAGTATAGCGAAAATTTAGAGAATATGAATCAATATAGTGCATTAACACAAATCTCATAGAATTAACTCTACTAAAATTATGTCTAAAGATAGAGTGAGTTAGGCATTACTCATGATAGAGCTGATATAGAAGTCTTTTATTAATAAGAACTTTCAGATAGTTGTGAGAATATCGCAAAAATAGTCTTAAATTTTGATATAATCTATAATAATAAGAGAAAAAATAATAAATAATGAAAAAGTCCTTATTTGGATTGAAACAAAAGTCATGTTCAACTGGTCAGTAACGAGGGGATATCCCGATTTTATTTTTGGGAAGTAGAAAGGTGGGTTTTTGACCGATGCATGAAGGGTTAATCATAAAATATTATCGTGAACAACAAAGCCTCACACAACATAAGCTTTGCCATGGCATTTGCTCCGTGGCTCATATGAGTAGAATTGAACGGGGCACAGCACATTACTCAAAAGAAATTACTCAATTATTAAGCAATCGTCTTGGCGTGAATATTGCGAGCGAAGTCAAAAAGTTTGAGAAATTAAAGGAAATGTTACGACTTTGGCATGATGCGATGATTATGCAAGATCTTGAAAAAACAGAGGTATATAAAGAGACCTTAGAAAAAAATGATTTACTTAGTAGGTCCGACTTGGGGCACCTCTATCAACTGTTGCAGGTTCGCTATTATTTAACAAACAGAGATCTAAAAGAAGCTGTGCGATTGTTAAAAAAGACGGAGATAAAAAGACATTTGCTTGGAGATAAAGAACTGCATATGTTTTACCATATGAGTGGCGCGTATTGTTTATATACGGGTGAGTATGCGAAGGCATTAGGATTCTTTAAGCAAATTGATTCAGAGCTCTATCAGAACAATGAATTCTACTATCACCTTGCTATCACCTGCCATCGTTTTGGTCATCATGTGAAGGCGTATGAATACGCAAGAACCAGTCTCCATTTCTTTAAACAAGCCAATCATTTCCGCAAGATTATTGATGCAGAGACATTAATTCTATTAACTCAAGGCGGATATATTATTCAAAATGACATAGAAGAAATAAAGAAAAAATACACAGATTTAATTAGAAGCTGTGATTTGTTTGGGGAGCATGTTAAAAAGGCTGTTCTTTTATGTAACCTAGGTCAAGAGTACTTCTTAATTTTCAATAATAGAGAGGCAAATTCATATTATAAGAGTGCACTGGATCTTTATAAGCAGTGCAACCATCAGAATTATATCTCTGCATTAGTTGGATACATTCACACTAGTTATTTGTTAAAGGATGTGGAGACTCAGCAGACTTTGATGAAACTTGTTCAAGAAGGTATGCAGGTGGCTAAACAAAGCGGAAATATTGGTGATACGAAAAAATTCAAATTATTATCTTATTTAATTAAAGGGCAAACAAAGCAGTATCATGCCTACCTCCATGAAAGCTTTATCCCATATCTTCGTAAAAGCGGAAACGTGACAACAGCCGGTTATTATGAAAAACAATTGTTTCAATATTATGTTGCAGAAAATGAGAATGAAAAAGCATCACAGGTTGCTTATTCTTACATTAAAGGAAGCTGAGGAGAGTCTATTTGCTCTTGTCTGTTTCTACCCTTCATTTATGCAATCGCTTTAATGAAAAATGGAAGCTAAAAAGGATTTACATGGGTAAAGTCTGGTGCTATGATAACTGAATAAACAGACAAAAGAGCCACTCTCCTTACGTTTGTTAGTAAGCGAGAGTGGCTTTTGTACAAGGATGCTTTATTGGTTTAAACCAATTTAGTAAAAAAGATAGAGAGAACGTCTGGTATACAGATATGGGGTGGAGTCGTTGAAGGAATACGTGATTGATCGGATGTACAAGGCTTCTGCGGGAGTAGCAAATGCAGTGTTAGTAACTCTTGCCATCGGCTTATTATTTGAAACCTTTGGAAACTTCCTAGGATGGGAAGCCTTCTTAACCATTGGAGGTATTGCTAAAGTATTGTTAGCGCCTGCTATTGGTGCGGGAGTGGCGTACCAGCTTGGTGGAAATACATTAGTCATTTATAGTGCAATGATATGTAGTACAGTAGGTGGGGGCGCGATGCAGCTTACTGAATCAGGAATGGTTATGGTTACTGGACAACCTGTAAGTGCATTAATTGCAGCTCTTGTGGCTACTTACGTCGGAAAAAGAGTCACAGGGAAAACAAAGTTAGATCTTATGGCCATTCCGTTAGCAGCTACGCTAACAGGAGGCATAGTAGGTGTTGGGGCAGCAGCAGTTGCAACGCCGCTTCTAACAGCAATGAGTGCTGAGATGACAAGCTCTGTACAGGGTTCACCGTTGGTAGCATCAATGGTCATTTCGCTAGCTTGGAGTGTCTTACTAATGACGCCGGCATCCTCGGCAGCTTTGGCTATTGCGTTACAAATGGATCCTGTCTCAAGTGCAGCTGCACTAATAGGATGTACAGCTCAATTCGCCGGATTTACTGCGATGTCACTTAGACAGAATGACTTTGGAGGATTTTTAGCTCAGTCCTTGGTTACACCAAAGGTTCAATTCCCGAATTTGGTCAAGAATCCTCGACTAGTTATTCCATCCTTTGTTGCGGCGATTGTCTGTGCACCTATCGCGACGATGATGTTTAATTTTGAGGCATCGTATGAATTAGCAGGACTCGGAATGAATTCTCTAATTGCGCCACTAAGCATCTTATCGACTCAAGGCTGGACAGGATTAATGATCTTTTTATTAATGGGTGTCATTGTTCCGATTATCATTTCTTTATCACTTTATTATGTCATCAAACGTCTTGGCTGGGTAAAACCGAATGCGTTGCACGTCGAAGTTCAATAAATAGAAAAATCCATTCCCACTCATTTGAGGGAATGGATTTTTTAATTGATAATCCCATGATAGACGATTTCTACTGTCACATTAGCATTCATCTCTATAGTAGGATAGGTGTCTTTCCAATTCATTGACTTCCAATCTTTAGGGTGAAAAGCTTGTATTCGTCTGCCAATAGAAAGATAGTCACAATTGGCTTCTTTTAATTTATTCAGAATCTCATTTGCTTCCTTCGTTAATTGGTTGGAGAGTGTTGTATTTAATTTTTTGACGACATCAGTTTTGTATAAATGATCAGCAGGATATTCATTGGCATCTACTTTTAAGACCAAATCTATATTCACTTCAAAATCACCCATGCTATTTTTTTGTACCTGTAAGTTTCTTTTCATTTGTTCCACATCAATCGTAATGTAATTATAGGTTTTGATTTTGTCATTAGAGTGAACTTGACGGGTCATGCGGTGCTCGCCTTTATGACTTCCAGCAAGAATGAGAAGTAGGTTGGTTTCATCTGTATTCAATTCCCCAGACATTTTGCGATCACTAAATAATGCAGTCCCTGTTAGTTCTACTCCCTTATTTTTATCTAGTACCTTTATAATAGGCAGCACAATATCCTGTCCATCATCATATAAGATAGCTAGAGTGTTCTGCATACTGGCTGTTGGAATAACACCAATGTCTTCTGCACTTATAAGTAGGTCTCGTATGTAATCACTAATAAGTGGTTTATTTTCTGTTTGTACATGAAGCGCAGGTTGGGCTTCACCATCTACAACGGCAAGCCTAGCAGTTAAGGCACTTAAAGGAGATCTGAAATTGCCATCGATTACGGAATAAATGTCTTGTTCGGCAAGTTTTTTACTGAATAACGTAACTTGGTTTTTAGATGCATAAATTTCACTTCCAAGTTTAGTATCAAGTTCTGTACGTGCATCTCGTGATGAAAGTCCTTCTGCTGAGATAATGGATGTTGTAGTTGGGATTTTTTCATTGGATGTGCCACTGACGATAGCGATGGTCATATCGATTTTATCTGATTCCGGATCAAGGTCAAATGCTTGGACGTAAATGAGAGCAACGTCCTTTAGAAGCTGTTCATCCCAACATCCTGATAAACTAAGCAAGAGGAGCACATAGATTATTGATCTTTTCACGAAGTATCACTCCTTTTAAACAAAAGAGAAAAAGTGAGAAGAAGGATAGGAATGATCACTATGAATGCGATTCCTATGTACTCGATATAGCCTAAAATTCGTCTGACGGTAAGAATGTTTTGTGGAATTAAAGCTAATACCGAAATAATCACTCCAGATAACAATGAAAACCATAGTCTTTTTGGTTGATTAAAGACAGTGGTCATTCCAATGGATGCCATATACAAATAACTAACAATCGTAGCTAAAACCACAACAGACCAAAATGCGAGAAAAACGAGATCAATTCGTTCAATTAAAACGAGAGAAATGGTTTTAATCATATAAAGCAGTGGCTCTGGAAGAATCCTAAATTGACCAGGGCTAAAATAGACAAATGAGGCAATCACAATAAAGGTGTAGATAGCTGTAACCATAATATTGGCATAGGTTGAGGCAAGAAATATCTCTTTTTTTGTTCCTTTAATAAATGGATATACAATAGAGATAATGAGAAACCCTTGCATAGACATCGAAGAGACCCATATTCCTTTACCAATTCCTAACCAATCCGAATCTAGGATGGGCAGGAGGTATAGGGGCTCTGAATCAAAGAATGCATAAGTTGCGCAGATTGGAGCCAATAAAATAATGGGTCCAGCAATGGCCATAAACCGACCAATGATCCGAAGGTCGCTGCATAATAAATATAGAGAGGCAATGACAAATAAAGGGATGGCCACAATATCGGGGGTTTTATTTAGAACCCACACATGAATAAGGAAATTAAAAACAAGTAAAACAATCGTTGCAATGAATAAAAAATAAACGATATAAAGTATGGACAAAATTTTACCGAATGTTTTTCCTAGAAGTGACTCAAGCATCCCAAAAAATGTTTGATTCGGAAAACGGCTAGATAGGTACCAAAAAATAACAATAAGAATCTGAACAACGACACCTGATAAGATAATCGAAATCCACCCATCTGTTTTCGCACTATGGTAAATGTTATACGGCAATGTCATAATACTAATGCCGATTTGAGTTTGGACAAAAAACCAAAAATATTGAACCAAGTTAATACTATTTGTCTTTTCCATTCTTTCTCCACCACCAGGAATAGCCTTGTTGTTTGAGTTTTTGTGGATGTATACTAGAAGGTCTTGTGTTAAGAAACCACACAGGCATTCGAATGATCGTGTCCTTTGTATCCTTTAAATCAAAAGGTGAAATGGGTGATAGATAAGGCTTGCCAAAGGATGTGAGCTTACACAAATGAATGAGTAGAAGCATAGAGGCAAGTGTTACTCCTAAAATGCCAAATATTGATGCTAAGAACATAAAAGGAAAACGTAAAACCCTTACAACAGAGTTCATCTCTGGTGAAGGAATAACAAACGAGGCAATGGCCGTTAAGGCGACAACAATAATCATCATATTAGACACAAGGCCTGCACTCACGACGGCTTCGCCAATAACCAACCCACCTACAATTCCGATTGTTTGACCAATAGGAGATGGAAGACGTACCCCGGCTTCTCTAATTAACTCAATGGTGAATTCCATAATGAGCGCTTCTATTAAAGGGGGATAGGGGATATTAGCTAAGGAATTTTTAATTGGCAATATCAAAGGATTGGGCAAAATTTCGTAATTAAACGCGACGATGGATATATATAAAGCTGGTAATGTCACGGCAAGCGTTAAACTTAGAAAACGGATTAATCGATAGAATGATCCCAGAATAAAATGAACATTATAATCATCTGGTGATTGAAAGAAAGCAAAGGCTGATACAGGGGCGATCAAAGCAGTGGGGCTTCCATCCATAATGATTACGACCCGACCTTCCAAAAGATGAGAGATAATCCGATCAGGTCTTTCTGTGTAGAGAATCTGTGGAAACGGAGTGTATGCATTGTCTTGAATATACTCGCCTACAAATCCAGGAGAAACCACAAGATCTGAATCAATCGCATCAATACGAGTCTTAATCGTGTTAACGATTTCAGGGTCAGCTATATCGTTCATATAGAGAATGGCCGTTTCTCTCTGTAATTTGCTCCCGACTTTTGTTTTTTTGACGGTGAGTTCTTTTGATTGAGCCCGCCTTCTCAATATATTTAGATTGACATACAAACTTTCAATAAGACCCTCGTGAGAACCTCGAACAATTTTCTCGTTAGAGGGTTCATCGATACTTCGATCAAAAAACAAACCAACACTCACATAAATGATGTTTGGCTCGCCTTCTAATAAGATGGCTGCAAAACCTCTGGTTAACATCGTCGATTCTTTCGTGAGATTACTGCCTTTTTTCCAATCAGTAGAAACAATCAGATCTTCAATAGAATAACGATCATCAAATTTCTCTTCTGAAAGTGGGATGAAAAACGTTTGTTCAAGTAAGTCTGTATCAATCATTGCTTCAAGATAAAGAACGGTTCCTTTTTTGTTGTGGAACCAGAATTCACGAGTAGCAAGGTCACCAGATTCATGATAAATATTTTTGAAAGCTGCAATGTCGTCTTCTACTATTCCAGTTGAGCGAACAATTTTTTGTTCATCAGACTCTAGCTTACTCTGCAACTTTCTCGGATGTTTTCTCATGATTCTTAGCCCCCTTTACTCAAACATTTTCTCGTTTTAACCTTCCCGACGATGCATTGAATCATACATAAATTATTAGATAAAAAAGACAAATTGATGTAGCCTGTAGAAAAGGAGGGTTTCAAATGTCTCAATCAAAAAAAGTAAAAGACTTCTTCGGTAAAAATGCAGCTGCGTATGTAACAAGCTCTCTTCATGCAAAGGGAGATGACTTAGCTTATTTAGTAGCTGAGCAGAAAAAAGTAGGCGCATTCATTGACATTGCGACAGGTGGAGGTCATGTTGCTAATGCATTCGCCACGATTGCAGACGAGGTCACTGTCTTTGATCTGACACCAGAAATCATTCAAACAGCAAAGAATTATTTGGAGCAGAATGGTCATTTTGAGATTCAATATGTTGAAGGTGATGCAACAAAGATGCCATTTAAACCAGAATCGTTTGATACGGCAGTCTGTAGAATTGCCGCTCATCATTTTCCTGAGGTAAGGGCATTTGTTGAGGAGACGTTTAACATATTAAAACAGGAAGGATCATTTTGGTTGCTGGATAATGTAGCACCCGAAGCAGAAGATCTAGATCTTTTTTATAATGAAGTGGAGAGGCAGAGAGATCCTAGTCATGTACGTGCCTACAAAAAAACAGAATGGATACGTTTCATTGAACAAGCTGGATTTAGAGTAGATAGCATAAAAGTTTTTAAGAAAACATTTATCTTTAATGACTGGTGCAACCGCGCAACAATTTCAGAAGCTGACAAACTGGATCTTGAGAAAAAGTTCCTGGAATCACCAGCACCTATAAAGGAAGCGTTAGATATAAGAGAGGAAAAAGGAAGACTTCTTTCCTTCCAAGGGCAGTCTATTGCGTTAAAGGCATTAAAATAAAAAAAGCTGTTCCCAATGAGGGAACAGCTTTTGTGTTATAAATTCTCTTTAATTTCCTTTTTCTTTTCGGCAAGTTCTTCTGGATCTTTTTCCTTAGAAAGGAACCAACCAGCAAGTACGATAAGAACTAATACGCTATAGAAGAAGACTTTCCAACCAGTCGAGTGAGGGAAGTGGGAATCAATAAGTGCTAGCTCTGGGTGAGCTAGAACAGTCACAACTAACTTAACTCCTACCCAACCGACAATAATAAAGGCTGCACTTTCAAGACCTGGACGTTTTTCAAGCAGTACAACAAATTTTGTTGCCGCAAAACGCATAATCAAAAGTCCAACTAAGCCACCAATAAAGACAACCGCAAATTGACCAACATCAAGACTTCCAACCATACCTAATCCAGTTGGTGTCAATGCCATTGCCAAAGCAACAGCTGCAAGAATTGAATCAACAGCAAAAGCGATATCAGCTAATTCTACTTTAATAACTGTAGGCCAAAATCCACTTTTTTTACGATCTTTTTTCTTATCCTTATCAGGCCCGCCATGCTTATTCACTACATGTTTTCGGAAGAGATGATTCAGGGCGATGAATAAGAGATAAAGGGCTCCGATGGCTTGAATCTGCCAAACGTCCACAAGAAACGAGATAAGAAATAATGAAGCAAAACGGAAAACAAAGGCACCAGCTAATCCGTAAAGTAAGGCTTTCTTGCGTTCTTCTTCAGGAAGATGTTTAACCATGATGGCAAGTACAAGTGCATTATCGGCTGAAAGAACACCCTCTAAAGCAATGAGTACTAATAACACCCAACTGTATTCTAAAATTAAAGCTACATCCATAATGTATTTCCCCTCTCTGATGTGCTTCTGCCGAGCCAATACATGAGAAGGAATCAATCAATAGAAAAAAGACCCCTGCCATGTAATTGGCAAAGGTCTTGCTGAGCACTATGTATATCATGCCAACAAAGCCGGCGGACGCAATGTCCACGAAATGACGACTTTGTTTCAAGTTTATCGTATAAACTTGACGCTACTCCCCTTTGGAAGAAACCGTATTAAGTTAATATGATCATATACTCGTTCAAGTTGGTTGTCAACTGTTTCTTGATGAATAAAAATCTAAATAGTAGCGAATCAGACCTGAATCAAGATACACTAAGAAAGAACATAGTAGGTATGAATAAAGGAGTTATAAAAAATGAAGCAAGAACAATTTGCATCAGCTTCTCCATCTATTCTAATAATGACTAGTGTTGCAGCTGAAAAAGAGGCTATTGAGCGTGGATTAAATGGTTCAAAGCAATTTCAAGTGGCTCTGACAGGTGTTGGACCAACAAAGGCAGCAGCAAGAACAGCTACAGAGCTTGCAACTCATTCGTATACGTTTGTCATCAATGCAGGAGTGGCCGGTGGATTCAAAGGCAAAGCAGATATTGCATCGACTGTAGTGGCAAGTAGCATCGTGGCTGCGGATTTGGGATCAGAATCTGAAGAAGGGTTCCTACCTGTTGATCAACTTGGTTTAGGGAGTCCAGAGGTTCTTCCTGATCTGAATAAAGCCCAAAAATTAACGAAGAAGCTCGAAGGATTGGGTGCTTCAGTTACATTAGCCCCTATTCTTACTTTAGCAACGGTAACAGGCACAAATGAAACGACAACACAATTAATGAATCGATTTCCAACTGCTGCTGCTGAAGCGATGGAGGGACATGGTGTGGCTGTAGCGGCCGAACTTGCTAACGTTCCAGTCCTAGAGGTTCGCACTATATCAAATCAAGTTGGACCGCGTGATCGAGATGCGTGGAGAATAAAAGATGCATTGCAGGAACTTGAACGCGTAGGATCTGCATTAACGGAGGTATGGTCATGAATATAGCATTTTCCCCTTGTCCAAATGATACATTTGTTTTTCATGCTTTAGCACACGGATTGATTCCTGGTGCACCGGAATTGAATGTAACATTTGCAGATATTAATATTACAAATACTCTAGCAGCGGATCAAACGGGTCCAGAGGTGTTAAAGATTTCATTTGCTGCGTTGCCGTGGGTTCTGGATCACTATGAACTAATTCCATGTGGAGGAGCTCTTGGTCGTGGATGTGGTCCGCTCGTTTTAACGAAAGAAGGTGGACAGAGCCCTAGCAATTTAAGCGGAAAGCGTATTGCTGTTCCAAGTGAACGTTCTACTGCTTATTTGTTATTTAGACTTTGGGCTGCACAAAAAGTGCCAGAAGGTGTTGGAGAGATTGTAGTCATGCCGTTTGATGAGATCATGCCAGCTGTTCAAGAAGGTACAATTGATGCTGGTTTGGTTATTCATGAAGCAAGATTCACATATCAAAATTATGGTCTAAGTGTCATTGCAGATATGGGTGAATGGTGGGAAGAAGACACCGGCTTGCCGATTCCTCTTGGCGCGATTATTGCTCGAAAAACAGAAAATACCTCGCAAATTACAGAGTGGATTCGTGAATCGGTTGAATACGCTTTTGCTCATCCAAACGAATCAAAACAATATGTTATGGACCACGCTCAGGAAATGTCAGAAGAGGTTGCTAACCAGCACATTGAACTTTATGTAAATGAATTTTCAAGAGATCTTGGAGATGAAGGGTATCACGCAATTGAGGCGTTGTTAACTAGGGCCGCTGATGAAGGTTTGGTTCCGAAAATTTCCAAGGATCAACTCTACTCTCTAAAAAAAGACTAACGTAACGTTTTGCTTGAGAAGTGTAAGGGAACGGCAAGAAGTAATTGGACAAGCCTAGAGAAGGAGAGGTTCAGGATGACTGAATTAGAATTTCAATTGGTTAGGACAAATGGGATTACGCTCCACGTCGTATCGGCAGGTCCAAGAGACGGGCCACTTGTTGTTTTGCTACACGGTTTCCCTGAATTTTGGTATGGATGGCGTCATCAAATTAAGCCCTTGGCAGAAGCCGGCTATCGTGTACTTGTTCCAGACCAACGAGGATTCAACAAAAGCCAAAAGCCTGAATCGATTGATCAGTACACACTCGATGTTCTTAGAGATGACATTGTTGGATTAATTAAAGTCTATAATCGAGAAAAGGCGCATGTGATTGGTCACGATTGGGGTGGAGCAGTTGCTTGGCATCTTGCTTCAACAAGACCTGAGTATGTAAAGTCTCTTATCCCAATTAATATTCCACATCCAGCGATTATGCCAAAAGCTATGCTGACCTTACCTCTTCAATGGCTTCGAAGCTCTTACATGGCTTTCTTTCAGTTGCCTGAATGGCCTGAAAAATTGCTCTCAGTTGATCATTATGATGGGATGGCAAGAGGAATTAAGTTTTCAGCAAGTAAAAGTGAGGCCTTTAAAGAAGAAGATTTGAAGAAATACAAAGAAGCGTGGGCGCAACCTGGTGCGATGACAGCAATGCTAAATTGGTATCGTGCCATTCGGTCGGGAATTCCTGAAGGGTTTGCAAGTCCGGAAAAAGTTCAAGTGCCAACCCAAATTATCTGGGGTGTAGACGATCCTTTTTTATCAAAAAAGCTAGCTAAAAAAAGCATCGAGCATTGTGAAAATGGTAGACTGACTTTTGTTGGAGAAGCCACGCACTGGGTAAACCATGAGCAGCCTCACATAGTGAACCAGATCATAGCTCAGACATTGAAAGAAGAAGAGGGCATCCGTTGATGTCCTCTTCTTTTCTTATGAGATAAAAGTAATGGTTTGAAGATGTGAAGACAGTTGATCTGTTGGGAATGTCTCCTGTATCTTATTCAGCTTTGTGTCAGGTAGCTCATATACAGGAAACGAAACAGATAACGGTTCCTTAAAAGGGAATGGATCTAATTTGATTTCATGAGCATTCATCCATTCTGCCTTTATCCCAGTGGGGGCAAAAGAGAAGGGCTGTGTAAATCCATCTTTAAACCATGATACTTCTTCTGATTTAGGTGTGCCTGGACTGTTCATGCAGATATATAATGATAAGTCATCACAAAATTGAAGCAGGTTAAAATGCTCAACAAGATCTGTGGAGGTTGGTTTTACCTCAAGCTGTTCAATCAATATCTTCTGTCTTTTTTGTTCTTCTTCTAGAAAGGACTGAATGGCAGGCTCTGATACGGTTCCCGAAAAAAAGGAGCAAAAGTGTTTGCTGCATAATACGGCAGCATATGCGGATTGTTCTTGAACTTCATCTACACCTTTTGTATAGGCTGAGAGCTTAGGTGGAAGGGGATAAGAGATAAAGTCTAACGGAAGTTTCTTATTTGTTTCCTTCTCAATAAAGGAGTCTAATGGAATCCACGCGCGATCATGTTCATAGATTGCATACTCGACATCCTCACGAAATGTAAGTTGTTCTCTCCAATGTTTAGATATTTCGCCTGAAATATATGCATGATCATGTTGCTTGATACACTCAATCTGGTGTGTAGTTTGTCTAATAATCATGATTAATCCCCCATTGCTACGCTTATGATTCTAATAAGGTCACACTGACAGAGACCGTTAGTTTTTGATTGCCTCCCTTATATACTCCTTGTACAGGACTAACATCAGCATAATCACGACCCGTACAGACACGAACATGATTCTCAAGGGCTTCCACATTATTGGTAGGGTCTAAGCCAATCCAACCTATTCCTGGTGCCATTATTTCTACCCACGCATGACTAGCTGCATCACCTATAAGCGCAGAGTCTTGCCCGACATATAAATAACCACTTATATACCTAGCAGGAATCTGATGGGCTCTTAAGATTCCAATCATGACATGAGTGATATCTTGGCATACACCATTCTTTTGGTTAAAGGCATCGGAAGCGGTTGTATTCACATCCGTTGAACCCGGTTGGTAGTGAAACGTTCGGAATAAATAATCCATTAAGTCTAAAGAAAATTGAATTGGATTATTCATCGGTCCGATATCTTGGGTTACTTGATTGATTTGGTCATAACTTAGAAAGGTATAATTGGTTTGAGTGAGGAAGGCTAAATACTGATCTTGAAAAATAGATGATATGAATATTTTTTGCATCTCTAATGAATAGTCTAGCTTATTAATAAACGGACTTCGTTGAATACTGACAATGGATGTCGTTTTGACTTCCAAAGATTGATGCTGTTCAGCTATAAAAAACGTCTCTACATGATTCCCCCATAAATCAATATGTGAAGAAGTAAGAGAAGATGGTGTAATATCGGCTCGGTAGGAAATTAAGCGCTGACACTCATCCATTCTTGGTTTTAATCTGATCGTATTAAGACTTTGCTCAACAGATGAATCATAGGTGAATAAATTTGTATGAACAATCTCAAACTTCAAATGTAGCACTCCTTAATCTCGTCTCTTTTTACGGAGGCAGGTTGTTATATTAGAATCACTTGGTTAAGGAACTTTTATTCCCGCATATTGATTTTCAAAAAACTCTACGATGTAATCGATATCGAAATTAGCCACAGGAAGTGATTGAATATCACCTGTCATTTGAAGTAACGTGTCTTTTAGCTGTTTAGCGTAACCCAATCCTTGGTCACCTTCTATTTGCTTAATCGCATACCACGCATGATCCATACAATATCGAAGCGATCGTGGAAAATCAGGGTTAAGCATTAAGAATGAAAAAACCTGCTCTGGTCTCATGTAGGGTAACTGTCCCTTAAGGTAGGCATCAGAACCTTTAGAAAGCTGTAGAGCTAAATTTAAGTAATACGTCGTGTGCTGGGGCTGCTCCTGCAATTTTGTACAGATAGAGCGAAGGATTCTTAGCATATGATCAGCACGTTCCACCCAAACCCCAATCTTAAGCAAACGATAGTCTACACCGCGACTAGCAGTGGTTTCAATAACACCTTGCACGGATAGTGATGTCATTTTAACACGCTGTAATGTTCCCTGTATATGATACTTAGACCAGTGCGCATCTTTCCATTTGGTTAAATATAGATAAAACTCATTCATTATCATCCATAGATCGTTGGATAAATGGTCGCGACTTTGCCTAGCATTTTCTCGTGCAATCTTCATACATTGATAAGTTGAACTGGGGTTGTTGGAAGAGAAGGTTAGAAAGTGAATGATTTTCTCAAGGTCAGGATGCCCACTTGTTAGAAAGGTTTCTCTCTTATCTTCTGCTCCGCATATATCTAAGATAAGATCCCACTCTTCGTTCATCAAGAGGTCTTCATCTGAAGCTTCGAGTGCTTGGATTAATTCAACCGATAAAACATGCGCATGATTTTCAGCTCGCTCAATATTTCGTGCCATCCAATAAAGTGAATCAGCTACCCGTAAAAGCATTCATCTACCTCCTTTTATTTTTTGAGTACCCACGTATCTTTCCCACCGCCACCTTGAGACGAGTTCACAACAAGTGATCCTTTTTTTAATGCAACGCGTGATAATCCACCTGGAATGACATGAGTGCTTTCTCCTGACATGACAAACACCCGAAGATCAATGTGACAAGGGTAAAACTGATCATTTTGATAAGAAGGTGCTCGAGATAGCTTAATAGTCGGTTGAGCAATATATTGGTGAGGCTTGGCCAGGATCTTTTCTCTAAATAATTGGATGTCTGACTTAGTGGCATGTGGTCCAATCAACATGTCATATCCGCCAGAGGCACCGACATTCTTTATGACTAACTGCTCAAGACGTTCAAGTACCCAATCTCTTTGCTTTTTATCACTAAGAAAATAAGTTGTGACATTTGGGATAATAGGGTCTTCATTTAAGTAGTAACGAATCATATCCGGTACATAGGCATACATGGCTTTGTCATCAGCCACGCCATTACCTATGGCATTGAGGATAGAGACATTTCCAGCTCGAAAAGCATCAAACAATCCTGAAACGCCTAGAAGGGAGTCCTTATTAAATGTAAGGGGGTCTAGGTAATCATCGTCAATTCTGCGATAAATGATATCAACTTTTTCTAGTCCGTAGATGGTTTCCATATAGACTAACTCATTTTTCACAAGTAGATCTGAACCCTCAACTAATTCTATGCCCATCTTTTGTGCCAAAAAGACATGATCATAATAGGCTGAATTGTAGATGCCAGGTGTAAGTAAAACTGAATTTGTCTTTGTCCCAGAGTGGTTACGAGGCTTATAGTCCATGATAGCTTCTCTAAGATAGAGCAGTTGATTCTCTAATGTATGCAAAGAATGAGATTGAAAAAACTCAGGATATACTTGGCGCATCACAAAGCGATTTTGGTACACATAAGACAGTCCAGATGGATTACGGAGATTATCCTCTAATACACAATACTGGCCGTTTTCATCACGGATTAAATCAATGCCAGCTAAAAAAATATGATTTTTGATTGGAAATGGTAGATCGCGTAAAAGGTCATAGTAATGAGGATTTTGATAGACAAGCTCTTTTGGAATAATGCCGTCATGTAAAATATTCTGTTGATGATAAATGTCTTCGAGGAATAGATTTAGCGCAGTGGTTCGTTGAATCATACCCTTTTCGATTCGGGACCATTCTTTAGGAGGAATAATGATTGGTATAAAGTCAAAGGGCATCGTTCGTTCTGTTCCTGTATCATCTTGATAAACGGTAAATGTAATGCCTTGTCGTAAAAAGGATTGTTGAGCCAGTTCATGTTTTTCCTTTAAATCATTTGTAGAGAAAACATTAAGCGTATTATGAAAGTGAACGTAGTGATTCATTAGTGATCCATCTGGCCGAAACATCTCATCATAGTAAGGGGCGATGGAATAAGGTTTTAATAAGGTCAATCAGCTCTCATCCTCTCATTTGGTTTGAAAATACTAAATGATCTGAAAATTATTATCACTTCTATTTTGTCAACTCTACTTCTTTATACACCGTGGATACCCTGATTTCCTCCACATAAACAAAATGTTGAGTCATTTTACATGATTTCTTTTCATTAGAAGTGTTGGAAAAAAGTATAAGAGGGAGGGGAGATAGGGGCTGGAACACATCGGATGTAGCAATGTAAAAACCCGAATCATTATGTGTAACTCACATAATGATTCGGGTTTGTGTCATTTAAAAATAAGAAAGAGGGGCTGCTACCGCTCCGGACATACACTCCGCTTTCCATGGGCGGCTGGTGAGCCTTCTTATGCTGACGCACTACGAAGTCTCACCCAGGCCTTTGCTCCCATGGGAGTCTCCGTGTATGTCCTACGCTGGATTTAGCTCATTTGTGAGAGATTAAGTTACTGACAAAATGAACGAGTTGCTTTAGCTGTGCAATATTCAGATTGTTCGTCGTTTTATATCATTAGTAAGGTTATGTCTCAGTCTGTTTAAAGAATCATTCCTTATTATACTGAACCGTAACACCCATACTTTCTAGTAGTTCAAAGTAGGTAGGGCAGGTCTTCGATACACAACCTGGATCATTCACTGTAATGCCAGGAACCTTTAGACCAATTAAAGCAAGGGACATGGCGACTCGATGGTCATCATACGAATCAAGGACAGCTGGACTTGGTGTACCAGGGTAGACGGTAAGACCATCAGCGAACTCCTCAACTTTAATGCCTAACTTAGTAAGCTCTTTACAGATAGCAGAAATTCGGTCTGATTCATGATGGCGGATATGCTCAACATCTCGAAGAGTAATCGGACCTGATGCGAATGGAGCTAACGCAGCAAGAGTAAGTGTCTGATCGGACATCTCTTTCATGCTAATATCAAACCCGCCTTTAAGCTGGTCTGTTCCAATTACTTCTATAAAGCTATCTCCACGAGTGACAGTACAACCCATTTTTTCATAAATATCAACCATATAGATATCAGGTTGGTTTGTGTTCATATTCAGATTGGTTACTTTGATGCGGCTATTCGTTAAAGCGGCTAATGCAAAAAAATAACTCGCTGTCGAAGCATCCGCTTCTAATTCAAGTTCCTGTCCTTTGTAGACAGAAGGTGGAATCACCATTGTAGTGAGTTCATCATTTGATTCGACTTTTACACCAAATCGTTCCATCAAATCGATGGTTATTTTTACATAAGCGTGCTGAACAATATAATCAGGAATGGTGACGGTCACTTCCTGTTCAGCATATGGACTAGCAATTAACAACCCACTTATAAATTGACTTGACTGCTTACCTGAGATTGTAACGGGACCACCCTTTAACCCATGGCCTTTGATCTTTAAGGGGTAATAGCCTGCTGACTCAATTGACGCTCCAAGAGTACGTAACCCTTCTAGTAGGAGTTCGACTGGACGCTGACTCATGCGTTCGCTTGCTTCTACAAGCCATTCGCCTTCATGAGATGCAGCAAGCGCTCCGGGTAAAAATCGTGCGGTTGTTCCAGCAGCTCCGATATACAAATCAGCTTCTTTTGTTGGCCAATTTCCATTACAGCCATTAATTTTGATTGTATCTCCGTCCACTTTGGTTTCAATACCAAGTTTGTTTAATGTATCAATACACCAAAAAGAATCATCACTTCTGAGGATACCTGAAAGAGTGGATGGCCCCTCAGCCATAGCAGCAATAATTAATGCTCTATTTGTGAAGCTTTTGCTACCAGGGATACGGACGTCTGTATGTATCGTTTTTTGTAAGGGGCTCAGAGTAACGGTTTTAACATCGTTTAATGATGACCAATCTGAACGTGCCCTCGAATCTGGAGTATGCACAACATCACCTCTATATAAGTTATTGTACTACTATATCACGAAATCCGTACTTGATTTAAGTACGGATCATAACCTTACGTATTTATATATAGAAGCTATGCAACATTAAGTAGCTCTTTTCTCCATCTCTTTTGTGGTTAAGACCCTTTCATTCCCCATAAAACAGACCGTGATGACTGCCATGAAAATAGGGATAAGAGCAAGAGTAAAGATAAATGTAATCGAGTCCGACATTGCTAACGTTAACTCCGACAAAAGCTCGGGTGGAATATTCACTCGTGATTCTGGCTGGAAAATTTGCTGAATGTCTCCCGTGTCACTAATGTTACCTGGCTGGCCAGTCGTAGCTTGACTGAGGCGAGAGGAAAAGATACTCGTTTGAATGGTACCAAATATCGTTACGCCTACGGTCATACCAAAAGAACGTAAGAAGGAATTGGTCGAGTTGGCTGATCCACGAAACCTTGGTGAGATACCGTTTATCGATGCAGCTGGTAGTAAAGAAAATGAGAACCCAACTCCAAATCCTGTTAATGCCATATATAGGCTTAACATGACTCTTGACGTTTCAGCAGAGATTCCTGATAACATGAACATTCCAACAAAAAAACACCCAACCGATATTGCCATTAACGATCGGAAAGAAACTTTAGTCTGCAAGAGTCCGCCCACCATACTACCCGCAACGGAACCAAGCATCATTGGCATGAGAATAAATCCTGCACTTGTGGCAGAGCCTCCATACACCGCTTGAACAAAGATAGGAATAAAAACAGCCAATAGGATAAATGTTCCTCCATATAAAAAGGCTAAAATTTGCGATGTGGCAAATAAGCGATTTTTGAACATCCAAAACGAGATAATGGGTTCAGAAGCTTTTCGCTCAACGATAAAGAATGCAGAAAATGCTATGCCAGAAATAGTGAATAGAAAAAGGATAAGCCCTGAATCCCAAGCATATGCCTTGCCGCCTAATTCAAGGGCGATCATCAAGCAAATAATTGCTGTGACTAACGTAGAGGCTCCAAGCCAGTCAATTTTCTGTTTAGCTGGATTTCTTTCCTC
Organism: Alkalicoccobacillus murimartini; assembly: GCF_030813245.1. GTDB lineage: Bacteria > Bacillota > Bacilli > Bacillales > Bacillaceae_D > Alkalicoccobacillus > Alkalicoccobacillus murimartini. The sequence continues at coordinate 370,701 of NZ_JAUSUA010000003.1, forward strand.
ATGATAATGCCTAAGAATAAAGAAGAAGGCCACAGCTCCTATCGGGATATTAATATAAAACACCCAATTCCAGCTGAGCGTGTCAGTAATAAATGCACCAAGCAAAGGCCCAAGCACGCTAGATAGTCCAAATACAGCTCCAAAAAGGCCGGTCATTTTCCCTCTTTTTTCGGGTGGGAACAGATCAAATATAATTGTAAAAGCAATTGGCATCAAAGCCCCTCCGCCAATCCCTTGAATGACTCGATAGGTGATTAGCTGATTCATACTTTGTGCCGTACCACATAAAACAGAACCAATTAAAAAAGCAAGAAGACCAAAAAGAAAAAAAAGTTTGCGTCCATACATGTCAGATAACTTTCCATAGATCGGCATACCAGCCATGACGGCAACCATATAACCTGCCGTAACCCAAACAAACTTCTCATAACTTCCGAGGTCAGAGACGATGGTACCCATAGCCGTAGCAACAATCGTATTATCAATTGCAGCCATAAAAATGCCTAGTAACAAACCAGCAACAACAAACTTACTTCCGGATGACTCTGTCATAATCCATCTCCCAATGATCGCTATCTATATTGAACCAATCCTTCGTAGTTTATCACACAAAAGACACATTATGAATCATGTAAAGTGCGATAATGACGAGATTTTAAAAGGACAAAGACTACGTTTAGTAGAAGACCTGAAACGTTTTATATGGAGAAAAGTCTTAAGTAAGAAGAACCATAAGAATTGATTATCAAGAGTGGTTGATAGAAATAAATAAGCGAAGTGAGAGACCATTTGTTCTACTTTAGTAGAGGTTCATTTGAATTTTCCCAATACTCAGTGAAGAATATTTTTGCTAGGGTTGGTAACAAGCCAGAAAATGACTGGCAAACTACTAGGAGGGGTTTCATGAAATTTCAAGCAGGCAAATGGACAGTGGGCTTATCTGTACTGGTAACACTATCAGCAGTTCCGGCACTTGCTGGAGCCGAAGAAGATAAGGAAAGGTATCTGATAGGATTCAAAGAAGAAGCGGATGCCGCTACTTTTTCTACTCAGGCAGAAACACTTGAAAGCCAAGTAGATGCAGAAATATTACGAGAGTACGAGAATATACCAGTTATTAATGCTGAACTGTCTGAAGAAGAGGCAAAGGCATTAGAAGCTCAGGCTTCGGTTGAATATGTAGAAAAAGATGTGAAGATGAGTACATTACAAGAAGTTCCTTATGGAATCCCACAAGTGAATGCGCCTGCTGTACATGAAGCTGGTAATTTTGGTGGAGGCGTATCAGTAGCCGTTATTGACACAGGTATTGCTGAGCATGAGGATCTAAATATAGTAGGTGGGGAAAGCTTTGTAAGCTCGGAACCAACATATGAGGATTTAAATGGACATGGTACTCATGTAGCTGGTACGGTGGCCGCACTAGATAATTCAGTAGGAGTGATTGGTGTAGCACCGGATGCCGAGCTCTATGCAGTAAAAGTACTAGATAGCTTCGGTAGCGGTTATACAAGTGATATCGCAGCAGGAATTGAATGGGCAGCCGATCAAGGCATCGATATTGCGAATTTGAGTTTGGGAGGTCCAACTGGCTCGACTGTACTTGAACAAGCAGCTGATTACGCAGAAGAACAAGGAACGCTGCTCATAGCCGCAGCAGGTAACTCAGGTACAAGAGGTATTGGTTTCCCAGCAGCCTATGACAATGTCATTTCCGTTGCAGCGGTTGACTCTGCTAACAACAAAGCCAACTTCTCAAGCTTTGGACCTGAAAATGACATTGCTGCACCAGGAGTCGATACACTCAGCACATATCCTGGAGGTAGTTACACAGAACTAAGTGGAACATCCATGGCTTCTCCACACGTAGCTGGAGTTGCAGCACTAGTACAAGCGACAAACCCATCAGCATCCGCACAAGAAATTGGACAGATCCTGCAAGAAACAGCCACACCACTTGGCAATGAAGAATTCTTTGGTAGTGGATTGGTAAATGCAGAGGCGGCAGTTGGTAGGTAAGTAAGGAAATAAAAAAACTCTCCATAAAGGAGAGTTTTTTTATTTAGTTTGGAGGTAGCATTACAGATGGACTTCCACCTAGAATAGTAAATTCATATGCGATAGAAGAAAACGTTACATCATTAAAAGAGAAAGCAAGCACCCCAACAATTGTAAAAGTCAATCCCATTTTCACTAAGCTTTTCATAAAATTTTCCTCCTTTTTATTAGTAAAGACTATAAAGTTTATAATAACGGTGAGCCATAGTAATATCATTTTTTGAGTCATACCATTTTGCTAAGCTAAGTGTGTAATGACGGAAATATATTTCATCTTTTGATTTTTCTATGAAAGGAATAAGTTCTTTTTCATAGAAAGAATAAATTTTCTCTGAATCTTTCTCATAATTTAAAATTTGTTCTTTTATTAGAAGCTTAGTTCTTTTTGTGATATTTTCTGTTTCTTTATATTTCTTTAATTGTTCGATATAATTTTCTAATTCATTGTTTTTAATATCAGCCTTTATTAATACTTTCGCTAACTCAATTATTGCAATAATCTGACCTTCACTTTGATCCTTAAAATAGTTGATACACATCTTGAAATACTTAATGGCTTTAGTATGTTCGTTTGTTTCACTAAGTAATAGTGAATAATTGAAAAGGCATTTAAAATATAAATCTTCTAAGTTTAGAAGTTTTGTGTTTCTTAGAATAGCATTATAGTTGTTTTTAGCTTCTTCATAAAGTTTGATACTTTCATAATTAATCGCTTGAAGCATCTGAGTATGAATAATTCGTATGAAATTATCCTTTTCCTTATAAAAATAAAGAGCTTCTTGAGCATATGGTATTGAATTTTCACTTTGACCTAAAGCACTATAGCATAAGGCGATTTGGTAAGAGATTTCTTTCATACTTATAGAGGTATTACTAGAGATGTTATTAGTTTTTAATTTCAAGTAATAGTCTAAAGCTTCTCTATATTTTCCTTTTTGGTAAAAGGTGCTACCCGAGATGTATCCGAACAAAAGCTCTTCAATCGGAGATAAATTAGAACGATTTCTCTCAAGAATTTGTAAATGGATTTGAGCAGAGTTTATATCTAACTTAGTAAAGAAATATCTACCCATGTAAATATGATAGAGATTAACAAGGTTTGTTTTACTATAATATTCTTCATCAACTTCGAGTTCTAGTCTTAATTCATCTGCTTTATCTAACTCGAAATAGAATAAAGCATCAATAAATTCTTCAAGTCTTTCTTCTAAAACCCCATACCGCTCAACCTCATCATTAATATCCAAACCAAGTCTTTCCATCAGCAATGCTGCTGTTTCTTTGTTCACGCTGTATGCATTGTTCTCGATCTTTGATAGGTGAGGGATGGAGCAAATTCCGTCTGCTAATTCTGCTTGGGTGATCCCACTTTTTAGTCGATAGTATTTGATAATAGGTCCAAATTCCATGATTCACCAACCTGTGTCTATAGATTTCATTATAAAGCAAAATCAGTTAATTTGGTGAAGATTATGGCGTTTTTCTGTTGGGAAAAACACGGTCAACTACTAGGCCTAATCTCTTATGTAAGGCGATTGTAGCAAGCAATTACTCTATTATCAAGAAATATATTGGAATAATTAGGGGAATGAAGCCCATTGGTATAGAATAATGGAAATATACGATAAGGCAGATATCATATGGAGATTTGGTAGGTCATATATCCTTTTATGTTAGGCAATGTGTGTGATTGCATATGGATGGGTAGGGGTTGGGAAATATACGATTAGTTTAGCATAAAGCCTGCTGTATTAGGGTATACAAACGATTATTTAGTGAAACCTTTTGATTTGATATACTTAGGAAACGAATACTTTTGGCGAAGGAGAATACATGATGAAGTCGCTAATACAACTAACAGAAATGATTGAGTCAGCTTCGACGATAACGGTTCTAACGGGTGCGGGTGTTTCTACAGCTAGTGGTATCCCCGATTTTAGATCAGCAAATGGATTATGGTCGGAGGACCGTTCCAGAGAATATTATATGTCTAATCGGTATTTTTCAGAGGATCCGGTGGATTTTTGGAAAAAGTATAAAGAGATCTTTCGCATTAAGTTGTTGAAGGATTTTGAACCAAATCCTGTTCATTATTTTTTGAGAGACCTTGAAAAGTTGGAGAAGAGAATCTATGTTATTACACAAAATGTTGACGGGCTTCATAAAGCAGCGTTTAGCAGTGACATTATTGAGTATCATGGTTCTTTAGATACCGCGACATGTCCTAGTTGTGGTACAAGCATGACATTAGAGAGGATTTTGGCAGAAGAGACACCGCGCTGTTTCCGTGATGAGTGTAGAGTCATAGTGAGACCAGACGTCGTTCTTTTTGGTGATCCGATTACTAAGCATGGGCAGGCAGAAGTGTGTGTTCAATCAAGTGAGCTTTTACTTACGATGGGTACTTCGTTACAAGTGAGCCCTTTTAACCTTCTGCCTGAATATGCTGTATATGATGTACACATTCCTACAGCAATCATAAATCGTGAAGAAACGGTTATGGATTCTTTATTTGACTGTAAAGTGTTTGGTGACTTAAGTGAAACGGTGCAGTTGTTAAATCACAAGCTCTTCTAATAGAGGGTGAAGTTATTCATCATGATGAGGATAGGCACCTCGTTGCAAGTCATTAATGCTATATCCAAAGTCCATCTGTAGATGTGGATAGTCCTTGAACCGTGTCCAATCACCACCCCATGTGAAACCAAGGTCCTTTGCTATGGCGACGACTTCCATCCAGTCAGCTTCACCATTATTGTTTCCGTCATAGTCGAGATCCCAAATGACATCCCCATTATCCGTTTTGAGTGCAAAGTCTATAGCCAATCCATAATTGTGGTAAGACTCGCCACCTTTAGCATGAGTAACAACTCTTCCGCTTGACTCTCTTCCTTTATCATAAAGTGAATCCTGATCTTCTGATGTTCGAAAGTCGTCTGTAATGACAACTTGAATATTCTTTTTTTCAGCCTCTTCTATCAATTGATCTGATTTCTCAGCAACTACAGGATGAAGATCTGATGGGGGGGCCATGTCCTCATTTTCTTTCGCAAAGGCTTCATGTGGACCTTCCAGCTTTTTCTCCTGATAGAGAATCACTAGAAAGAGACATAAGGTAAGGAGAATGAATCCCCATGAAATAGCTATCCCTATTTTTGCTTTCATACTATGAAACTCCTTTTTCTGAGTTTTGTCGAAACTCCACCTATTGTAACGTAGATTAGCAGATTTTTGTACTGAACATTCTATGAAAATAATGTAAGGCAACACAAAAAAGCGACCCCTAAGGATCACTTTTTTACTGTATACTTCTATTTCTCTTGCAAGTTTAAGACAAAGTCAGGATTACGACGGATCTTTATAATGAAGTAAATCAATCCAAGTAATAACCAAGCTACGCCAATGATTAATGCGTTCGTACTAATACTTCCTAGCAGCCAAATACAGAACGCGGCACCTGCACCAGGGATTAATAGATATCTAAGGCTTTGGGTGAAGCTACGTTGTTTGCCTCTTATATAATAGTGGGCTATAACGGAAGCATTTACACTTGTAAATCCAATTAATGCACCGAAACTAATGAAGGAATAGATAATTTCTAATTCACCAAAAATCGCCGTTAATGAGATCGCACCAATAAAAAGTACATTAAATATTGGTGTTTTTAATGTTGGGTGAATGTAACCAAAGTATCGTTTGGGTAGTGAATCATCTCGTCCCATCGCAAACAGCAATCTTGATGCACTTGCATGTGAAGAGAGGGAGGAGGATATAACGGCTACCATAGTTCCTGCTAAGAATAAGGCATGCAAAAAGCTTCCACCTACATAAAATGCTATCTCAAGTGATATGGCTTCTGCATTTACGTAATTCTGAAAGTTTGGATAGACCTGATGTAAAAAATAAGATGTGACGGTGAAGAGAACCCCGCCGATCAACACCACTAGAAAGATGGCTCGCGGGATGTTTTTCTTCGGATTAATCGTTTCTTCTGACATGGTCGAAATAGCATCGAATCCAAGGAATGAAAAGCATAGAATCGAAGCGCCTGTGAAGATGAGCGACATATCAAGGGATGAATTATAAAAAGGGGCTGGTGAGAAAACGTCGCCAGTTCCTAGTCCTGTTGTTAAGCCTTTAATAATAAATCCTACAAACACTAAAGCGACAATGACTTGAAATGTAACCAAAATGGCAGATATATTAGCTGTTAATTTAATTCCAAAAACGTTAATGGTCGTGATAGCTAATGCTAGAACTACCACCCATAAGAAAGGAGGAATCGAAGGGAAAGCTGCTTCTAGATAAGCTGCACCAATAGCGAAATTGACCATCGGTAAAAATAAATAATCTAGTAATAACGTCCATCCTGCTAAAAAGCCAGCATGGGGGTGAATACTTTTTTGCGCATACGTATACGCTGAGCCCGCATTAGGATAGGCCTGCACCATTTTTCCGTAGCTAAAAGCTGTAAGTAAAAGAGCTACGATTGTAAAAATATAGGCAGCTGCCACGTGTCCCTGTGTTAATTGAGCAACGATCCCGTAGGAATCAAATACAACAAGCGGATCCATATAGGCTAGTCCGATAACGATTAGCGGAACCAGCGTAAGCGTACGCTTTAATTTCTGTTCTTTCTCCAAGTTAACCACATCCTTTAATTTGACTGAGATTTATTTTAGTCAAAAAGAGAGTACACCGCAACTGTTTTTTTGATGGTATTTCTAATGAAAACGGTAACAGGAGAAAAAAGGAGAATATCTGTAGTTATTGTCTAAAATTCTATTGCTTTTTAAGCGTTAGAATTATAGTATGAATCCATAAATCTAGTTATATAGACACATGTCTATTTGAGGAGGATTGCTAGATATGGAAAATGGTTTGTTTGAATGGTTAGTCCTTTCCAGTGTTGGTTTATTACTTTTTTATCTCTTATCTAAAAAATTCCATTGGTCTAAGCAAGTTTTAATTATTCTATTCTTATCTATTAATGCTATTTATCTTGGATGGCGTGCAGTGTATACACTACCTACAATGAACACAATTAGTATTATCGCGGGTGTTCTACTTCTATTAACGGAAGTCGCTGGTTTTCTGCAATCGATCGTTTTCAGTATTATTTCCTGGAGGCCTTTTAAGAGGAAGCACGTGCCTCTGTCGAAATTAGAAACGTTACCAACAGTAGATATTTTTATAGCAACGTATAATGAATCAGAGGATTTACTTAAACGAACCATTGCCGCGTGTACGTTAATTCGTTATCCGAAAAACTTGGTGACCATTTATGTATGTGATGATGGCAGACGTTCAAGTGTAAGAGAGCTTTGTGAAGAGTTCGGTATTTCCTATATAGATCGTAAAGATAATAGTCATGCTAAAGCTGGGAACTTAAACCATGCTTTAACGAAATCATCTGGGGAAATTGTTGTTACAATGGATGCCGATATGGTTCCGCAAGCCAATTTTCTTGAGAGAACAGTTGGTCATTTTTCAGATGAAGAGATGGTTTTTGTTCAAGCTCCACAGGTATTCTATAATGATGATCCATTCCAATATAACTTGTTCTTTGAAGATCGAATAACAAATGAACAGGATTTCTTTATGCGTCAGTTGGAACAAGGTAAGGACCGGTTTAATGCAACGATGTATGTTGGCAGTAACGCCTTATTTCGAAGAACCGCTTTAGATGAAGTTGGAGGATTTGCCACAGGTGTAATTACGGAAGATATGGCGACAGGAATGTTGCTTCAATCCGATAATCGAAAATCAGCCTTTGTCAATGAAACCTTAGCTGTAGGCTTATCTCCGGAGACGTATGCGGATCTGTTAAAGCAACGTGATCGCTGGTGTCGAGGGAATATTCAGGTTGTGCGTAAGTGGAATCCTCTAAAGATGAAGGGGCTAAGCTTCATGCAGAAGCTTCTTTATATGGATGGCATTCATTACTGGTTCTTCGGAATTTATAAAATGGTATTTCTTCTTGCACCATTGCTGTTTCTCGTCTTTAATATTTACAGCTTAGACGTAGCTTTTGATCAATTACTTTGGTTCTGGATTCCTGCGTTTATCTCTTCTCAGCTCATGTTTAAGGCTGTGGCAGATAAGAAACGAACGGTCATGTGGAGTCATGTTTATGAAGTGGCGATGGCTCCTTATATGGCAATGTCTGTTCTATCAGAGGTTTTCTTAAAGAAGAAATTCAAATTTAATGTGACACGTAAAGGTGTACAAAATGATAGACGGCGTTTCCTATGGGTAACAAGTTTACCTTATCTATTTTTGGCTGGATTAACAGCATTTGCTTTAGTGAAGGTGGGCCTCTATTATGTCTATCCTGAACGGTATAATGTGAATCTAGATGTCCTATATATTAATATCTTCTGGGTTTTGTATAATGCTATGGCCATTATTCTAGCTGTGTTTCTATCATTTGAGCGACCAAGACATCGCAATTCTGAGCGGTTTTCTGTTGACCTGCAGGGTGTCTTAAATGGTCCAGAAGCATCTGTATCCTTTGAGATAGTAAATATTAGTGAAAGCGGAGCAAGAATTGAACTAGATGCTCTTACGCTTCAAAGCTACTTGTCCAACGAAACAGAGTTTACAGTGTCGTTTGCAGGAGTGAAAGATTTAAAGGTAGAAAAGAAATGGATCAATCAGAGAGATGGAAAGCTTCAGATGGGTCTAACATTCACTCACCCAACTCAAGTACAATATGCAGAAATTATTCGTGTGTTGTTTAGTGAACCAGTTAATGCTGGGATTGAGAAGTACTATGAAAAAGCTTATTTAACTACAGCAATGTATCGATTCTTAAAACGCACTAAAAAGGCCGATCCAACCTTTAATCGTCAAGTAATCCGTGAGAATGTCACTCTATCTGGACAATTGCATGTAGATGGACAAACTGTTGATGCAACGGTATTGGATTATAGTGAAGCAGGCTGTAGTGTTCGATTGAATCGAACGCTACGAGTCGATCAGATTGTTAAAGTAACGACGGACGAAAGAGAATTGTCTGAACGAAGCGCTAAAATATGCTGGGTTCGTCGAAAGGGAAGAAGCCGGGTCATTGGGTTGAAGTTTGTCGCATAATAGCTGGAGCTCAGTGAGGAAATCTCACTGAGCCCTTTTTGTACTAAGCGTTTTTCTCCAGACTGTAATGGATGTATGCTACGATGAAGAAAATAAGGATTTAAGGGGTTGAGTATTCATGAATACGTTGATAAAGACGCATGAGCTTCAGCATTTACTTGAGACAGATCCGAATTCTGTTGTAGTGATTGATGTTCGATATGTACTTACGGAACCCGAAAAGGGAAGAGAACTCTATCACGCAGCCCACATACCGGGTGCCATTTATCTTAGTTTAGGAAAAGATTTATCATCTACAGGCGGAGAACATGGCGGACGACATCCTATTCCCGAGACAGAAACCATATCAAAGCTGCTTGGTGAGCTGGGGATTGATCAGGACACAACAGTGATTGCGTATGATCAAAAAAATGGCTCATTTGCAAGCCGACTTTGGTGGCAACTTGATTATTTAGGTCATAACAAAACTCATATCTTGGAAGGTGGGTTTGAAGCCTGGCAAGAGGCAGGTCTTCCAACGTCTACTGAAAATCCAACAACTGAGCCAAGCTCTTTTGTTCCCAATCTAAAACAAGGTCAGCGTCTCACACGTGATGAGGTTCTACAACGGATTGGCAGGGAGGATTCAGTCATTATTGATGCGCGTGCCCCAAAGAGATACTCAGGTGCAACAGAACCACTGGATGCAAAGGGTGGGCATATTCCCGGAGCTATTAATTATTTTTGGGAAGATCTTCTTGATGATTCTGGAAACTGGAAAAAGGGCGAGGCACTTGCTGAACATTTTCACGGGTTGCCTCGAGACAAAGAGCTAATTGTGTATTGTGGATCAGGTGTCACCGCTTGTCCGAATGTACTTGCACTAAAAGAAGCTGGATTTGAGGATGTGAAGCTATACTCTGGTAGCTGGAGTGATTGGGTGAGCTACGAGGATAGTCCAATTGAAGTAGGGGAACAAAAATAAGATGGCCACGGCCATCTTATTTTTGTTGAAAAGATATTTATTCGTGAGCATTTCTCGTTTTTTTATAACAGGTTGAAATACTATTCAAAACAAATGCAGGTAATCGTTTCGGGAAAAATCGTTTGGAATAATAACGTGTAAAAGCCTGCTTCAAATCAAACCATTGGGTACACTGCTTTGTTTGCTTAAACCTGGCTACATCTATGACTTTAACAGAACCATCATTTGTTAAAATCAAGTTATGCAGATGGATATCTGAGGGATTAAGACCTGCTGAATAGGCTTCCTCAATGGCTAAATCAACTTGTTCTATCTGTTTCGAATCAACCACTTTACCTTGAACTAAACATTGAAAAAAGGTACTGCCCTCAATGTAGTCAATTACTAGATAACCATCGCCTGACTCATGGAAAATGGGATAATGAGATGTACCAGATAACTGTTGATAGATATCTGCTTCCTGCACGGCAAGCTGTTCATAAGGCGGATAAAAAACCTTAAGTGCTTTATTTTCTCCCGGTAGCTTAAAAACATAGGCACTTCTGCCACTACCTACTAACGTAAGACTAGGGTCAAAGGCTATAACTCGAGTATGTTTGCCTTGTTTGGCAAAGCGAACACTCTGAACAAGGCGCTTAACAGGGATACTTCGACAGTGCGCCTTTTTTTGCATGTGTATCTACCCCTTTTTAGGCTGTTTTCGTTTAGCTAGTTCTTGTTTTATACGAGGTAATACATGCTTTTCAGCCTCACGTATCCCCTTTTTGACCATTGGATGTCGCAGCAGCTTGATTAATTTAGACATTCTTCCACTCTCCTCTCTTTAATCAAAAGAAGACCTTAGCCACTGAGGCTAAGGTCTTCTGAATATAAAAAGAGACCTTTGCCACACGCTAGTGACAAAGGTCTCGCAAACAACAAATTTCTGTTGCCAGCAGTGCCGAGGGTGATATCCCTGTAATGACGACAGATGCTGAACTGCTACTCCCCTTTGGGGTATTTGATTAGTATCGTTAGTATAGATCGATCCTAACGAGTCGTCAATCATTTCTAGTGTTTTACACGATATCTTACAATTCCATCATGAAATCATGCTCTCTAGTAGGACGATGAGGAATGGTGAGTCGGTGTATGAATATAAGCATGGAAGAAGTCAAATGAACTAGAAGACATAGGTCTGAAGATCCGAATTAAAGAGAAAGACATTAAAAAGGTTGAAGAAGATGATGATTTAGACGATGATGAGAAGAAGGATGAAATTGATAAAATAAATGATGATATGAATGATCTTAGAGATCAACAGGATTAATACGATCATTTTGATTTACCTGCTGTACCTAGTGTCCTTGTGACTGGTACAGCTTTTTTTGAAGGGGAAAAGTAGACGAGTATTAGGGGAGGATTGGGTATGAGATACAGCTATGTTTCGCATCTAGAATGTCCAAAGTGTGATTTGATTTATCGTAAAGATGAGGTGCATCACCTATGTGAGTGCGGATCCCCTTTATTAGTTCGGTATGATTTAGAGGCACTGGGACGCGATATTAAGCCAGATGCTCTAGTTGAACGCGAACAAAACCTATGGAGATACCACGAATGGCTACCTGTAGAGGATACGGCTAATGTAGTCAGTCTTGGAGAAGGTATGACTCCACTCGTGCCTATGGCGAAGCTTGGAAAAGAGATAGGTTTGTTTCATTTATATATGAAGGATGAGGGCATGGTGCCAAGCGGTTCATTTAAAGCTAGGGGAGCGGCCGTGGGTATCTCAAAAGCGAAGGAATTAGGCGTGGAAGAGATTGCGATGCCGACGAATGGTAATGCAGGTGCTGCCTGGTCTTTATATGCCGCACGTGCAGGAATTAAGGCAACGATTGTGATGCCTGTAGATGCACCAGAAATTACGCGTAGAGAGTGTGTAGTGGCTGGGGCTAACCTTCATTTAATTGATGGATTAATTAGTGATGCTGGAAAAACTGTAGCCCAAGCTGTAAAAGATTTTGGTCTATATGATGCGTCCACATTAAAAGAGCCATATCGTATAGAAGGAAAAAAAACAATGGGCCTTGAACTGGCTGAGCAAATGAATTGGGCGATGCCTAATGTCATTCTGTATCCTACTGGTGGTGGGGTTGGTTTAATTGGTATTTATAAAGCGTTATTAGAACTAAAAGAAATGGGCTGGATTGAAGGCAACCTGCCACGTTTAGTTGCTGTACAATCCACAGGATGTGCGCCTATTGTACAAGCTTGGCAGGATAAGAAATCTTCATCCGACTATTGGGAGAACTCAGAGACTCAAGCGTTTGGTATTAATGTACCAAAAGCTATTGGTGACTTTTTAGTCCTTGATGCAATTTATCAAACAAACGGCTGTGCGGTTGCGATTGACGATCAAACAATGCTCAAGGAGCTTCACACGATTGCGCAGATCGAAGGCGCTTTTATTTGCCCGGAGGGAGCAGCGGCGTTTGCTGCAGCTAGAGAGCTGAAGAATAAAGCGTGGATTGGCGAAGAAGAGACGGTGGTAGTCTTAAATACAGGTCAGGGGATTAAATATCCTGATACTGTTGAATCACATCCACCTGTTTTAAAAAAGGGAGAGCCTTTAACACGACCTTAATGGATGGACGAACCGGTACAAAATTAACCTGTACCGGTTTTTGATGTTTACACAAAAAAAAAGCTGCCCGCACTGGGTCAGCTTCTTAATATATGATTGCGATAAAACGTTTTAAAATACAAAGGATAGAACTGCACTAATTACTACAATAGCACCAATAATCATTAGAATTGTACGAAACATTTTTCATCATCCTTTCGCTTTTCTTACTCCTACAATTCCTTAATTCACAAAAATGAAACATGTAAATTAATCCCACTGATAAAATCAAGGCCATTCTGTTTATATTATGTAAAAGAAGGAAATAGAAAAGAACTGATAGATGAAGGCAGGCGAAAAGATGGGAACAACCGTTGTTTGGTTTAGAAGAGATTTGCGAATACATGATCACACTGCCCTTTCAAAGGCATTACAATCTTTGACGAAGGGTGATCGAATTGTAGGATTATTTTTTATTCAACCGAATTTAAATGAGTCATTTACAGCAAGACATGATTATTATTATGAGACATTAATGAAACATGTGGATCATTGTGAAGAGAACGGATTTCCGATCCATTTTGTAACGGGATCCCTTGAGGACGCATTTAGTCAGCTCAAAAATCAACTGACTGATCTAGATCAGCTCTATTTTAACGCGGACGAAACAGGCGGTGGGGCAGAAAGAGATCAGAAAGTAATCGATTTCTTTGATTCAACATCAGTTGCCGTTTACCCGTGTCTTGATCATACGATTCACGCAGCGGAAGAAGTAAAGAAGCAAGATGGAGATCTCTATAAAGTGTTTTCTTCTTACTATAAGCAGTGGCGTCAGTTAAATAAACCGTCGATCCAGCACGTTGATCTTGCGAAGTTGAAAGAGTACGCAACGGATCAAAGGGGAAAATTTAGCAGTGGTGCTGAAGCCTACAAGAACTTGATGGAAAGAAAAACGGGAAAATGGAAGTATGCCGGCGAGCAAGAAGGTCTTAAGCGGTTGGAGGACTTTACGCACTCGAAAATGTACGATTATCATAATAAGAGAGATTTTCCAGCCATATCAGGTACAAGTCTCCTATCCCCATACTTACGCACAGGAGCCGTTTCGACTCGTACTGTTTACCACACGATTGTGGATGAATTAGGTGAGCAAAACAATAGCGAAGGACCCGATACCTACATTCAAGAGCTAGCTTGGCGTGACTTTTATAATATGATTTATTTCCAATATCCTGAAAGTAAAGATATGGAGCTGATTGAGAAGTATCGAGGAATGGATTGGAATGTTGATGAAGAGCTGTTACAGGCATGGAAAGAAGGAGTAACCGGGTATCCGCTTATTGATGCGGCGATGAAGCAACTAAATCAGATCGGATGGATGCACAATCGCTTACGAATGGCTGTCGCTTCATTTTTAACGAAGGATCTATTAATTGATTGGAGAGAAGGAGAGCGATATTTTGAGGAGCAGCTGATTGATTATGAACCGGCTTCCAATATTGGAGGGTGGCAATGGGCGTCTTCTACTGGAACAGATGCAGCTCCATATTTTCGAATCTTTAACCCCACTCGTCAATCAGAACGATTTGATGCAGAGGGAAATTTTATTAGAAAATACCTACCGCAACTGAAGGATGTACCTAAAAAATATATCCATACGCCTTGGAAGATGCCAAGCGAGATGCAGGAAGAGGTGGGATGCAGGATCGGTGAGGATTATCCAAACCCAATTGTCGATCATGATACGATGCGCAAGCGTGCACTTGAGCTATATAAGGAGAAGGGCTAATGTCTATAGTCAAATCGTTCGCTCACTTGCTATAATTAGGTAAAAGTCTCAACACGTAAGATTGAGAGGAATGCTATGACACATACGACATCTCATGTTTTTCGCCAGCCTTTTCGTTCACTTGAGGAATTTGCAGAGATGATTAGTTACCACCTTCATTGTCCCGTGACGATTGAAGATGCGAATCATCAACTGCTTGCTTATAGCACGCATGGAGATGGCGCAGATGAAGCAAGAATCTCTACGATTATTTCTCGTCGTGTTCCAGAAAAGCTAATCAATCGATTTTGGAAAGACGGGATTATTCCAACGTTAAATCAAACCCGACAGCCAGTTCGTGTCCCCGAGATACCCGAATTTGGGTTGGGTAGTCGGGTAGCCGTTTCCATCTGGAAGCATGAAGAGGTGCTTGGCTATATCTGGGTGTCAGATGATCAGCAAAGGCTTTTGGATGCCGAACTCGAGCTGCTAAAAGATGCAGCGGCAACAGCAAAAAAAGAATTACTTAAACGGAGCAGACAGCGTAAGAAAACGCATCAAAGCCGTCAAGAATTGTTGTGGCAGCTATTACTTGGTGAGCATACAGAAAAGATTAAATCGGAACAGCACCTCGCCCAAGTTCAAGCAGATGAGACCGTATATATTAGTTTATTGGTCTTTGATGAACAGAACGAGGAATCGAAAAGACAGATTGACTATATGGTGCAAGCTTCTTATCCAGACACGATTCCATTGTTCTTGTGGGATGATCGACAGTTGGTATGTTTGGTAAAGGCTGAGAAGGATGTAGATCGTCATCAGTTTTTGAGAAAGCTAACAGGGAAACTACAAGAACGGTTTGTCATAAAGCAGAAGGAAAGTTGTTGTGGTTCTTATGTGCAGGGTTTTGATAGCATCTCTAAAAGCTATCAAGAAGCACTTCGTATCCTTGCCTTAAAGAAACGTTTTCCTGAAGAGTTGGATACGGCTCACGTGTATCAAGATCTAGGTGTATTTAAATATGTGGAGCAATTAGACCGTTCAAATCATGTACACCCCGGAATCGGATTGATTCAGCAATACGATGCTAAACAAGGAACTCAGCTGTATGAGACACTTGTTGTCTTCTTGAAAAGAGATGGGAATATGAATGAAGTGGCTAAACTACTTCATGTACATGCAAATACCTTAACCTATAGAGTCAAACGTCTTGAGAGTATAGGTTCTTTTTCGTTAAAGGATCCACTGCAGCGCATGGGTCTATATCTTGATATTATTATGATGGAACCGTAAGTCATTTTGTTCGTTAAAATAAACAACGTAATCCATGGATCTTTTGGAATTCTCACGATGCCAAATTGTCTTGCTTTTTCTATACTATAATTGGGAATAGTAGAGAGTGTAGGAGGAATGGACATGATTATTGCGATACCAAAAGAAATTAAAAACAATGAAAACCGTGTAGCCATTACACCTGCGGGAATTACAACCTTAGTAAATGGAGGACATCAGCTTTTTATTGAGGCTGGGGCTGGAGAGGGAAGTGGCTTCTCAGACGCCGAGTATGAATCGGCTGGTGCGACCGTTGCGGCAACTGCTAAGGAGACATGGCAGGTTGCTGAGATGATCATAAAGGTGAAAGAACCGCTAGAGTCGGAATATGAGTATTTCCGCACGGGGCTCATTCTGTTTACCTATTTGCATCTTGCAGCTGAACCAAAGCTTGCAAAAGCATTGGCAGATACAGGTGTCACAGCCATCGCGTATGAAACAGTGGAAGTGAATCGTACGCTTCCGTTGTTAACACCAATGAGCGAAGTCGCTGGACGTATGGCCACACAAATTGGTGCTCAATTTCTTGAGAAACCAAAAGGAGGCAAGGGCATCCTTTTAGGTGGTGTACCAGGAGTAAAACGGGGAAAAGTAGCCATTATCGGTGGCGGAGTTGTCGGGACAAATGCGGCTAAAATTGCTGTAGGGCTCGGAGCAGACGTTACAATGCTTGATCTGAGCGCGGAACGATTAAGACAAATTGACGATCAGTTTGGTAGAGATGTTCATACGATTATGTCGAATCCGTTAAATATTGCTGCTGCTGTCCAAGAGGCAGATCTTGTCATTGGTGCGGTACTGATCCCCGGAGCTAAGGCACCAAAGCTTGTCTCAGAAGAGATGATCAAATCAATGAAAACAGGCAGTGTTGTTGTGGATGTGGCGATAGATCAAGGCGGTATTATTGAGACGGCTGATACAATCACGACACATGATGACCCAACTTACACGAAACATGACATCATTCATTACGCCGTAGCCAACATGCCAGGTGCAGTGCCTCGTACATCTACGATTGCCTTAACTAATGTTACAATTCCATATGCAAAGTTGATTGCTGATAAAGGGCCAAAACAAGCTCTTTTAGACAATCCATCCTTAGCCCTTGGTTTGAATGTTGCGAATGGTAAAATCACGTACGAAGCAGTCGCGCGTGATCTTGGTTATACCTATGCTACGTTAGATGAAGCATTCAGGTAGGGGAGAAAGTAGACCACATCTTAGATGTGGTCTTTTTTTGTTGCAAGCATTAGGAGGTTAATTAAATAAAAAACAAATATTGACAAATGTAATTTATAATTGTATAGTTCGAGTATTGATATATCGACACTCGAACTATGGGGAGGAATCTTGAATTAATCCATTATCAGAGCAAACCTATTTAATATTACTGGCACTGTACAAGGAACCGCTTCATGGTTATGGGATTATAAAAGAAGTACTTTCACTAACCAATGAGATGGTTGAATTAGCTCCGGGAACCTTATATGGCGTATTAAAAAAACTAGAAAAACAGTCGTATATTGTTACCTTAAAAGAGGAAGCAATGCGAAATAAAAAGACATATGCAATCACTGAGAATGGCATAAAAATATTGGAGTTGGAGTATTTGCGCTATAAAAATTTAATAGAGTTTTCAAAAATGGTTATAAAAGATTAGGGGGCAATCATGAAGAATAAAAATAAGAAGACAGTGAGCAAACGATTCTCTTCATTCGAAAAAGAAGAAGAATGGTTACTGGAGATGTTCAAGAAGGGCTGGAAACTTAGTAAATATGACTCTGAAGAGTTTGATGAATCTACATATTCTTTTCAATTAACTAGCGAAACAGATGAAAGCATCATATATAGAATTGACTATAGGGAATTAAAAAATAAAGAAGAATATGATGAATATAAAGAGTTATTTAATGAGACAGGATGGACGATTCTTTCAAAAGGAAAAAACTATACTAAACATATATTCTATACTACATCTACTAATAAGAAAGATCATATTTTTTCTGATTCACTCTCCCTTGCAGGAAGGGAAAAGCGAAAGATGACTCACTCTCTCTTATATTTTATTATTACCTTATCATTGTGCTTCATCTTAATTCTTTTATACTTCATCTTTAGACAGTCTGTTTTTATGGGAGTAGGCTTTATGACGTTTTTTGGTAGCTTCAAGTACTTACTTGATTATTTAAAATGTAGAAAAACATTTAACGCCTATTCTAAAGCTGCAACGTTAGATTAATAGTCCCTTATCATTACCTTCTGATGGTATTTTGATTATAGAAAGAAAGAGACACAAATTCTTTGTGTCTCTTTTTCATATGCTTATTCAGTTGGTTCAAGGTCACGAGTGGCATATTGGTTTCGTCCTGCACCAAGTCCTGTAATGACCATAGCGATCAGAATAATGATAAATAGGAGGAGTGGCGCGGTCCAGGTATGAAAAAAGTCGAATAGGAGTCCAACCGCAATCGGTCCTGCTGCAGCCAATAAGTACCCGAGTGATTGCGCCATACCTGAAAGTTTTGAAGCTTGTTTTGCCGTGGCACTACGTAAACCAATCAGCGTAAGGGCTAAGCTAATACTCGAGCCCGAGGCTAAGCCCATAAGAATAATGGATACAATGAGAAAAGCAGTGCTTCCCCCGATGAGTAGTCCGGATATTCCAAGCGTATAGAGGATACTAATTCCTATGATGAGTGCTCGTTGATCTGTCATTCTCCCGGCAAGTATAGGAGCCAAGAAATTCCCTGGTAGTCCGGCAAATTGCATGAGTGAAAGCATCCAGCCCGCAGTGGCTACTTCCATACCGTGACTTTGCATGATTTCAGGGAGCCATGCTACAGATGAGTAAAAAAGGAATGACTGTAATCCCATAAAAAGAGTTACCTGCCAAGCGATAGCAGACCGCCATAGAGAACTGGATAATGGTTGTACCTGTGCTGCGCTTGGTTCGCTATTTTTACCGCGTAATTGTGGTACCCAAACGGCTAGTCCAACTAGAACAAGCGCGGCCCATAAGAGTAATGTCGTATTCCAGCCAAGACCAACTCCTTCTGCAAGAGGCACGGTAATTCCTGATGCTAATGCTGCAAAAACTGACATGAGCGTGGAATAGACGCTGGTAATTAATCCAACTTTTAACGGAAAATGAAGCTTTGCAAGCCCTGGTAAGAGTACATTACATATCGCAATTCCAATACCAATTAAGGCTGTACCGATAAATAAAAACGAAAGTAGACCGGTTGCCCGAAGAAGAATACCGATAAAAAGAACAAATAATCCTGCGACGATCGCCCCTTCAAACCCTAACTTCTGTCCAATTTTAGGTGCAAGGGGAGAAAGTAGTGCGAACGAAAGTAACGGAAGTGTTGTGATCAATCCCGCTGTCCCATTCGATAAGCCAAAATCAGTGCGGATAGAAGCAATGACTGGACCAACAGACGTAATTGCAGGTCGCAGATTAAACGCAATAACTGCGATGCCTAGGATAAGCAGCCATTGTTTTTTATTTGAAAAGAAAGATTGATGTTGAGACATGATGGTGTGACTCCTTTAGTTTGAACGAACCCAAAAAATGGGCCCCTGCACAGAAAAAGCTGTACAGAAGCCTTTTTTACTCGTTTACTTTAAAAATTTGATACATACTGGCTTAGAAACCTCAATTGAAGAGGAGAGCTGCTTTAAGGTTCCGTCTTCTTGATTGCGTTCAAATAGAACAAGGTTTCCAGTTTCTTCATTAGATACAACGACAAACGCCTCTGTTGGATCGAGCACAAAATCGCGTGGCCAGTTACCCGCTGAAGGAACTCGTTGGATCAACGTTAATTCACCTGAGTAAGGATTAACTTCGTAGACAACAATGCTGTCATGCCCTCTGTTGGCGGCATAGACAAAACGTCCATCTGAAGAAACATGAATGGCACTACCTTGGCTGTTCTCAAGAAAGTCATCAGGAAGTGTGGAAACAACTTGTACCTCAGTAAATGCATTAGGCACGTCGTCATAAGCCAGTGTGACAATCTCATTGCTCAGCTCAGTAAAGACATATACATATTTCTCTTTAGGATGGAAAGCTAAATGTCTCGGACCAGAACCAGGATTAAAAGAATAGCTGCCAGCCTCCGTCAGCTTTTCGTTATCATACGTATAGGTCACAAGTTGATCTGTTCCAAGATCAACAGCTACAACATATTGGTTATCCGGTGTAAATCCAGCAAAATGCGCATGTGGTTTTTCCTGGCGATCATGTGGCCCAGTACCTTCATGCTGTGCAAATGAGGCAGCTGGTGTGACGCCTCCATCCGCTTGCAGTGGAAAGAGTGTAATGCGTCCACTATGGTAGTTGGCTGTAACAGCTATTGAATCACTTACACTAACGTGACAAGGCGAACCATCGTCTGTTAATTCAGTAGTGAGATGAGTCAGTTTACCTGTGTCTGAGTCGATTTTATAAGAAGCTACACCGCCTTCTGATCCATCCTTTATAACAGAATAAAGGTGCGTCTGATCCTCATCTAAATTGACGTATGTAGGATTTCCTAGCTCCGCTGCAACCTCAGGCGAACTCAGTGTTTTACTTTCAGTATCAAGTGTAAATGTATAAATTCCTTTACTATCCTCTTTTGTATACGTTCCAATATAACCTCTAAATAAACTCATTGGTCTGTCTCCCTTCAGTTGGTCGTTATGCTGGCATTTGAGTCTTAGCTAACTTTTTTAAACGACGTCTTGTGTTTAGCTTTGAATACGTAAATAAACTTAATGCTGTCCAGATACAGATGAACGCTGCCAATTGAACATTTGAGAATGGCTCATGATAGATGAACACTCCGATAATTAGCATAAATGTTGGAGCAATATACTGCAAGAAACCAATCACGGTGAAGCTCAGTTTTTGGGCAGCCGCTGCAAAAAGAAGCAGTGGCACAGCTGTAATGATACCAGTTCCCGCAAGAACAAGCATGGTAGTCGTCGATTCAGAAAAATACGAAGCCTCAGGTAAAAAGTAAAGAAAAACTAAAGCAAAAGGTGCCATTAAGAGCGTTTCAACGGTTAATCCAGTCCACGGTCGAATAGGGACAGACCGTTTGATAAACCCATATGTGCAAAAAGTCGTAGCCAATAAAAGTGAAGCCCAAGGCACATGCCCATAATAAAGAGTCAAGATGACGACACCAACAAATGCTAAGGCGACAGCTGATTTTTCAAGCTTTGTTAACTGTTCTTTTAAAATAATCGTTGCTAAAAGCACATTCATTAGTGGATTTATATAATAACCAAGACTTGCATCAATAATGCGATCACTATTAACCGCAAAAATAAAGATAAACCAATTAGCAGTGATCAAGACAGACGCTGCAGTGATCGCAATCAGGCTTTTTTTATTTTGCCAGACAACTTTCATTTCACGTAGAACCTCTGTCAGCTTACCCATTAAGACAAGGGCCAGCACCATAAAAACAAACGCCCATATGATCCGATAAGCCAATACCTCAGCAGACGACACATCCCCTGCCATTTTCCAATAAAGAGGCATCACACCCCATAATACATACGCTCCGGCCCCCAATAAAACAGCCAAAACAGACTCATTTTGCTTTTGCATTCGTTCACCTGATTTACTCGAATTTTCAATACATTATGTACCCTCATCATACCTCAACTAATTGGAGAAAAGAAAGAATTGAAGCTTGGAGTGGGGGATATTGAATGAAAAGGAAAGGAATGTGGGGGAGTGAGCTGGGAAGTGCGTAAAAAAAGTGGAGGATGCGCGGAAAGCGTGCGCCGGTGCGCGGAAAAAATGGAGGATGCGCGGAAAGCGTGAGCCAGTGCGCGAAAAAATGTAGAATGCGCGAAAAGCGTGAGTCGGTGCGCGAAAAACGTAAGCTAGTGCTCAAAAAAGGTGAGAATGCGCGAAAAATGTGAGCAGGTGCTCAAAAAAATGTAGAATGCGCAAAAAACATAAGCTAGTGTTCAAAAAAGGTCAGAATGCGCAAAAAACGTAAGCAAGTGCTCAAAAATGCTTTAAGCACTCCCAATCCCCCCTCCAAAGCCCAGGTATTCATCTCCTCTCATTTCCGCTACACTATGCTAAAAGGATGTGGACGACGTTATGGAGAAAGTATTTGATGTCATTGTTGTAGGTGGAGGCTCGATGGGGGCTGCGGCAGCGTATTATTTAGCGAAGGCAAATCAAAGAGTAGCTGTCATTGATCGTGAAACGGTTCCGAACGATCAAGGTAGTCATCATGGTCAAACGCGTATGCTTCGGTTTGGGTACAGTGAGGGGGAAAGTTATGTTCCGCTTGTTCAGAGTGCCTATCGTTTATGGAGAGAATTGGAGCGAGAATCTGGTCAGACGCTTTACATTCATACGGGTGCTTTGTTGATGGGCGAAGAGGGGTCTGACTTTATTGATAAAGTGATGTTCAGTTCTACGACTCATGATTTACCTCATGAATGGATGTCAGCTAATGAGATCATGACTCGCTGGCCAGGGCTTAATCTTCCGGAGAATTATGTTGGGGTACTGGATACGATGGCAGGTTTTCTATTGAGTGAGGAGTGTGTTCGGGTTTATAAGGAATTAGCAGAGAATCATGGAGCGATTTTTTATGAACAAGAGCAAGTGATGGAAATAAATGCAGATGAGAACCAGGTACAGGTAACGACTGCTCATCACACGTTACAAGCAAGTAGGTTGGTTGTGACAGCTGGTGCGTGGACACATGAGTTACTTCCTACTGCTCAACTACCTATCAAGCCAGTGCGGAAAACATTTGGATGGTTTCAGCCAAAGCAAGAGGGGTTATACGAGAGCACTCATTTTCCTTGTGTGGTGTTTGATACGACGTTTGGGCTTTATTATGGATTTCCCGATTATCAAGGTAAAGGATTTAAACTTGGTCGGCATGATGGTGGTCAGAAAACGACTCCAGATCAGCTTAATCGAACATTCGGCGCACATATTGAAGATGAGAGGGAGTTAAGACAATTACTAAATGAGTTTGTGCCAGAAGCGGCAGGGTCACTTGTAAAAGGTGGTGTGTGTATTTACGATCAATCACCAGATGAAGACTTTATCCTAGATCGACATCCAACACATTCTCATATTATCTTTGCGGGCGGGTTTTCTGGACATGGATTTAAGTTTGCTAGTGTAGTTGGAAAAATTCTTAGTGAGATGGCCCTTGATCAGCCTCTTAGTCACTCAATTGATTCGTTTAAACTAAGCCGTTTTAAGTAACGGCTTAGAAATAGGTTGATAGACAAATAAAGGAAGGGTTATACTAATTAAAGAAAGCGCTTTCTTTTAAATGGTTACTTCTAGAATATGTAAAGTTTTCTCACGAAAGTCTTTTATATTTGTCTGATTTCTTTGATAATGGGGTCATGTACCGGAAGTAATTTAACAGGGAGGGTGTTATGAAGCTCTATCTATCAGTTGATATGGAAGGTATTTCTGGATTTGCTGATCATCAGTTTGTTGACTCATCTAAGCGGCATTATAGAAGAGGTCAATCATTAATGACGGCAGAAGTGAATCATGTTATAGAGGAGGCCCTGCAATGGGGCGGCAAAGAAATGATTGTGAATGATAGTCATTCAAAGATGAACAATATACTTATTGAAGAGTTACATACAGAAGCAAAGCTAATTTCAGGTGATGTGAAGCTTTATTCGATGGTACAGGGGTTAAACGAAGACTATAATGGAGCTTTTTTTCTTGGGTATCATGCAAGAGCTTCGCAAAAAGGAGTTATGAGCCATACGATGATTTTTGGTGTTCGCACCGTGTATATTAATGATCATGAGGTAGGTGAGATGGGTTTTAACGCCTATGTTGCGGGTTATTATGGAGTGCCCATTCTAATGGTGAGTGGGGATGATGAGACAGCAAAGGAAGCTGAAGCATTAATACCACATGTAACGACAGCTATAGTGAAGGAACAGCAGTCAAGATCATCTGCTTTGTGCTTAACTCCACAAAAGGCAGGAGAATTGCTTAAGCAAAAGACAAAAGAAGCGTTGAACAAACGAAATAAAGTAAAACCACTAACCCCACCTGATCGTCCGATACTTCGGATTGAATTTGCTAATTATGGTCAGGCAGAATGGGCGGCATTAATGCCAGGAGCAGAGATTGAGGAAGGGACCACAACGGTTCGTTTTCAAGCGAGTGATATCCTCGAAGCTTATCGGGCCATGTTAGTTATGACGGAGCTTGCGATGAGGACGGCCTTCTGCTAGAAAGGTGGATGATTCATGCTCAAATATATCGGAAAAAGAGTCATGGGTATGCTGGTAACCATGTGGGTGATTATTACTCTAACCTTTCTTCTAATGCACGCAGTACCGGGATCTCCTCTTAATACAGAACAGACAACAAATGACGCAGTCCGAGCCAATATGGAAGAACACTTCGGCTTAAACGACCCACTATACATAAGATATTTTGATTATTTGAAATCATTAGCACAATTCGATTTTGGACCATCAATTAAACAACACCCGACGTCGGTAAATGAGTTAATCTCACGTGGTTTTCCGGTATCGTTAGAACTCGGAATAACGGCACTAGTCGTGGCAATTATCTCGGGTATTACCTTAGGAATATTTGCGGCGCTGCGACGAAATGGTGTTATTGATTATGGCATGATGACTTTTGCGGTAATTGGAATCTCCGTTCCAAACTTTATTTTAGCCACTCTATTGATCTATCAAGTGGCTGGCCAGTGGAGATTACTTCCTGTCGGGACCTGGGCAAGCTGGAAGCATATGATTCTGCCAGCTTTGGCGTTAGGGACAACTCCTATGGCTATTATTGCTCGTCTGACTCGCTCCAGCATGGTTGAGGTACTGACTCAAGATTACATTCGGACAGCAAAGGCAAAGGGGCTTTCTCCTTTCAAAATTGTCATCAAACATGCCTTACGTAATTCGTTGCTTCCGGTCGTGACCATTTTGGGCACATTAGTCGCATCTATCTTAACAGGTAGCTTTGTCATTGAGAGGATTTTTGCCATTCCAGGTATGGGTAGATATTTTGTTGAGAGTATTAATAGCCGGGACTATCCCGTTATTATGGGTACGACTATTTTTTATAGTGGTATCTTGATGATTATGTTGTTAATTGTGGATGTTTTGTACGGTATTCTGGATCCGCGGATCAAGCTCCACAAGAAGGAGGAGTGAGCAGATGAGTCGTACCGAACCTACCATCTCTGATGAGTTATTTACGAGAAGAAAAGTCGACAAGAGCCAGGCAGAGAGAGTCGTTCGTCCATCCATTAGCTATTGGCAAGCTGCCTGGATGAGTCTAAGGAAGAACAAACTTGCGATGGCTGGATTGATTGTGATGGTTTTGCTCGTTGTCATGGCCATTATTGGCCCAATCATAACTCCTCACAGTGTCACAACACAATTACGCACAAATGCCAACCAACCTCCTTCTATGGATCATTGGTTTGGAACAGATAGTCTTGGCCGAGATATGTTTGCTAGAACGTGGTATGGGGCTAGGATTAGTTTGTTTGTTGGATTCATGGCTGCATTAATTGATTGTGTGATCGGTATTATCTATGGAGGGGTTTCAGCGTATAAGGGTGGTCGAACAGACAATGTGATGATGAGAATTGTCGAGGTACTCTATGGTCTCCCTTACTTATTAGTAGTGATTCTTCTTATGGTTGTGATGGGACCTGGGCTATTCACTATCATCGTCGCCTTAACCGTAACAGGATGGGTTGGGATGGCACGAATTGTTCGAGGCCAGGTCCTTCAATTAAAAACCAATGAATATGTCTTAGCTTCAAGAACATTAGGAGGAAAGGCCAGTCACATCATCCGAAAAGCTCTGCTACCTAATGCGGTAGGAGCTATTATTGTCCAAATGACCTTAACCGTTCCAACCGCTATTTTTGCTGAAGCCTTTCTTAGTTTTTTAGGGCTAGGTGTTCAAGCTCCATTTGCTAGCTGGGGTGTAATGGCAGAGGATGCTTTAGGAACACTCACTTCAGGTGCATGGTGGCGCTTGTTCTTCCCAGCATTCTTTATTTCCATCACAATGTTTGCATTTAATGTGCTTGGAGACGGACTTCAAGATGCTCTTGATCCTAAGTTAAGGAGGTAAAGACCAATGAGCGAAGACAAACTGCTTGATGTAGTTGATCTTCATGTTTCATTTGATACATATGGAGGTCGGGTTCATGCGGTAAGAGGGGTGAACGTAAGCGTTAAGAAAGGTGAAACGCTTGCCATCGTTGGAGAAAGTGGTTGTGGGAAAAGTGTAACCGCACAA
Source organism: Alkalicoccobacillus murimartini (assembly GCF_030813245.1). Lineage (GTDB taxonomy): Bacteria > Bacillota > Bacilli > Bacillales > Bacillaceae_D > Alkalicoccobacillus > Alkalicoccobacillus murimartini. The sequence goes on from NZ_JAUSUA010000003.1 coordinate 396,820, forward strand.
AGTATTATGCGCCTGATTGCTGAACCACCCGGAAAAATCACAAACGGTGAGGTTTTATTTAAAGGCCAGGATATCTTATCGTTTTCGGAGAAGAAAATGAGGTCTATACGAGGCAGAGAGATCTCCATGATTTTTCAGGACCCGATGACGTCGCTGAACCCAACCTTAACGATTGGAGATCAGCTGACGGAAGGGTTGATAAAGCATCAAAAGCTTTCATTGAAAGAAGCAGGAAAGAGAGCACTATCTATGCTTAAGCTGGTTGGAATCTCTAATGCGAAAGAGCGGCTAAAACAGTTTCCCCATCAATTTAGCGGGGGAATGAGGCAGAGAATAATGATTGCAATGGCACTGATGTGTGATCCAGAGATCCTTATTGCGGATGAACCAACAACCGCACTTGATGTGACGATCCAAGCGCAAATCTTAGATTTATTCAAAGATATTCAGAAAAAGATGGGTGTGGCCATTATTATGATTACCCACGACCTTGGTGTTGTGGCGCAGTTAGCAGACCGAATTCAAGTCATGTACGCGGGCCGTGTGGTTGAGGAAGGGAATCGTCGAGATCTTTTTTATCGCCCTCAACATCCGTATACACGGGGACTGTTACATTCTGTTCCTAGAATGGATGCGGATCGTAATGTTCCGCTTGTGCCAATAGCTGGGACCCCGCCAGATCTATTCTCACCTCCAATAGGCTGTGCGTTTGCAGACCGATGTGCGTATGCGATGGAGGTGTGTGCGCTACACGATCCGCCTAAAACAGAAGTTGCCTCGGGTCATCGAGTGGCCTGTTGGCTGCAAGATGTGCGGGCACAGCAGGCATTTGAAGCAGGGGAATTACCGATGCTTAAGAAATTAGTGTAGATTACCACAAACTAAAAGGAGGTAGTTATATGAAGAAATGGCTTCTTATGCTGATGGTGATGGTTGGGCTAATGGTGATGCTAGCTGCATGTACAACAACAGGTGGAACGGACTCAGACAATGGCACAGACGATGAAGAGACTACGGATGAAGGAACGAGTGATGGTGGTGGATCTGGAGATCATATCTTACGTTTAAATAATGAAAATGAACCAACATCACTCGATTCAACAAAAGCGTTTGACAATGTTTCTTATTACATCTTAAACAATTTGATGGAAGGCTTAACGAGATTAGGTGATACACATGAACCAGAAGAGGCTACAGCAGAGAGCTGGGAAGTATCTGATGATGGGCTAACGTACACATTTACGATTCGTGAAAACGCGAATTGGTCTAATGGTGAGCCAGTCATTGCTAGAGATTTTGAATATGCATGGAAGAGACTAGCGAACCCTGAGACAGCCGCCGACGCAGCATTTTTAACGGACTTAATCGAGGGGGCTAGTGAATATAATAGTGGAGAAGGCTCCGCAGATGATATGGCGGTCACGGCCCTAGATGAGAAGACACTAGAGGTCACCCTTAACAGTCCGCAAGCTTATTTCTTAAGTATCATCTCAAATCCAGCTTTTTTCCCAGTACATTTCGAGACGGTTGAAGAGGATGATAATTGGGCAGCAGAAGCAGACACCTTTGTCGGAAATGGGCCATTTGCTTTAACAAGCTGGAATCACAATTCAAATCTAACCATGGATAAAAATGAAGAGTACTGGGATGTCGATTCGGTTCAATTAGATGGTGTTGTCTGGGAAATGGTGAGTGACCGCAACACTGAATATCAGCTGTTCCAAACGGGCGAGCTTCATACATCATCTATACCAACTGAACTGGCTGAGCAACTAATTGCCGATGGAGAGGTCGAATTTGAAGACCAATCAGGCACGTATTTCTATCGCTTTAATGTAGAGATGGAGCCTTTTCAAAATGAGAAGATTCGTAAAGCCTTCTCGATGGCTGTAGATCAACAAGAAATTGTGGATTATGTTACAAAACGAAACGAAAATGCAGCACATGGATTTGTTGCAAATGGATTCCCTGAACCATCAGGAGAAGATTTCCGTGATGTGGGAGGAGACTTACTTAGCTTTGATCCAGAAGAGGCGCAATCCTTACTAGAAGAGGGCATGGAAGAAGAGGGATATTCAGAGCTTCCTGAGATCACATTGTCTTACAACACCAGTGATGAACATAAGCTCATTGCAGAGGTTCTTCAAGATATGTTTAAAACACATCTTGATGTGGATGTCACACTTGCCAATACGGAGTGGAACGTGTTTCTTGAAGCTCAACAAAATTTAGAAATGCAGTTTTCAAGATCTTCCTTTATTGCGGACTTTGCCGATCCAATTAACTATCTGGAGAGTTTTATTACGGGTAGTTCTATGAATCGAACAGGCTGGAGCAATGAAGAGTATGATGACCTCATTGCCGCTGCCAAAACAGAGGCAGATGAGGAAACAAGATTTGAGCTAATGCATCAGGCTGAAGAAATCTTAATGGAAGAAGCACCAATTTTTCCGATCTACTTTTATAATCAGCCTTTATTACAAGCTGATGAAGTCAGTGGAATCGTCCGTCACCCTGTTGGTTACATTGAATTAAAATGGGCAAGTATCCAATAGGTTATAAATGCGAGGGTCTAGGAAACTGGACCCTTTTGTTTTTCTAAACAGGAGGCATCGTGAATGAAACCAGAGCGGCTAAAACCTGGAGATACGATTGGTATTGTTGCTCCTTCAAGTCCACCAGATCTCGTTCGATTAAAGAAAGGGATCAAGCAGTATAAGCAGTATGGGCTAAATGTTCAGATCGGTACGTCTGTGACGAATGTAAATGGTTATTTGGCCGGGACTGATCTAGATCGAGCACAAGATCTTCAACAGATGTTTCAAGATGATCGAATAAAAGGCATCTTTAGTGCATATGGAGGGTATGGAGCAGCAAGAATCGTTGAACATCTCGATTTTAATAGAATTCAGCAGAACCCTAAGATTTTCTGGGGATATAGTGATTCAACCTTTTTGCATCAAGCAATCTATCAAAAAACAGGATTAGTGACGTTTCACGGACCGATGATGAGCAGCGATTTAGGAGATGAAATTCATCCTTTAACAGAGAGTTATTTGCGACAGGTATTTCAGCCAACAACGATTACGTATGATGAAAGCATATCTACGCTTGACGTAATTGGGCAAGGAAAGGGGATGATTTCTGCTCCAGTAATAGGAGGCAATCTCACCTTGTTGACTAGTTCTCTTGGGACCGAATTTGAGGTCAATACAACAAACACCATTTTATTTATTGAAGATGTGGATGAGGAGCCGTATCGGTTGGATCGGATGCTGAATCAGTTACGAATGGCAGGAAAGTTACAAGAAGCAGTGGCGATTCTAGTAGGTGATTTCCACCGATGCACTCCGGTTAAAAGAACAGAGTCTCTCTCCATTTCAGAAGTGTTGACTCATCATATTGAACTAGCCGGAACACCGGCCATGACTGGATTTCAGATGGGACATTGCTCACCAACGGTTTCTATCCCATTAGGGGCCATTGCGAAATTAGATTTTGATAAAAAAACAATAGAGATTGAACCAGGTGTAAAAGGAGAGTGAAAAGATGGAACGATGTGCCGTTCGAACGGCTGTAGCCACCGTATGGACAAAACCAGAATCCATCCGAGAAGTAGATAAGCTAGTAGTCGGTTATCCAGATGCCATTCAAGAATGGTTAACTACTCTAACGTTTGAAGAAAGGCTAGATTTATGCACATCAAATCGAACGCAGACACAAGCCTTGTTTGGGCAGGAAGTAATGAAGCTTAGAGAAGTAGGGGGTTGGGCAGAAGTATGTGTAACAGATCAACCTACAGCCAAATCAGAATTAGGCTATCCGGGATGGATACCACTTGATCAGCTTGAAGCAGTGCCACAAATATATGGAGACGTATCTCAAGCATTTGTTCAATCGAATACAGCATGGTTATACCATATGGACGATGAGAAATTCATAGAAGTTAGTTTTCAAACGCGACTACCTATTATAGAGATCGAAGCGATGTGGGTGGTGGTTCAGACCCCACTTGGTAAAGGTAAATTGCTGTCAAAAGATATAAGGATAGTCGGTCCGAATGAACATATACACCCGTATTCTGGTGAAGATCTTGTCCAAACAGGTCGGCAATTTCTTCAGTTGCCTTATCTTTGGGCGGGAATGAGTGGTTTTGGTTTTGACTGCTCAGGGTTTGTTTATCAAATACATCGAGCTTATGGTCTGACTATTCCAAGAGATGCCTCTGAACAAGCAAGGGCTGGAAGGTTCATTGAACGAGAAGATCTAGCACCAGGGGATTTGCTTTACTTTGCTTATGAAGAAGGAATGGGTAGGGTTCACCACGTAGCCATGTATACAGGCAATGGACGAATGATCCATGCTCCTAAAACAGGAAAATGTGTTGAGGAAGTTGAGATTAGCGGGATCTATGAGAAGGAGCACTGTATCTCAAGAAGATACTGGTCGTGATGAGTGATAAATGGACCTAGGTGGAGGTGGATGAAGTGAAGTTGGAGGACTTATTAGTCGTATCTCACTTAAAAAAGCATTTTGACGTGGGAAAAGGACAAACATTAAAAGCAGTGAATGATGTATCCTTTACCATTAAAAAGGGTGAAACCTTTGGATTAGTTGGGGAATCAGGCTGTGGAAAATCAACACTCGGACGTACATTAATCCGTCTATATCAAAAAACAGCAGGTGAAGTGAGCTTTAATGGTGTGGATGTCTTTCGTGCGACAGAAAAACAAAAGGATCAATTAACACGGCACATGCAGATGATTTTCCAAGATCCCTATGCGTCCTTGAATCCGCGGGCTACAGTAATGGATAGTATTGCAGAAGGGATGGACATTCAAGGTTTGAATAAGGGAAAGAAAAGAAAAGAACGTGTTCATGAACTTTTACGCACGGTGGGGTTAAATGAAGAACATGCACAACGTTATCCACATGAATTTAGTGGTGGACAGCGACAGCGAATTGGCATTGCACGTGCACTCGCGTTGGAGCCGCAATTGATCATTGCAGATGAGCCAATTTCTGCCCTCGATGTATCCATTCAAGCCCAGGTCGTCAATTTATTAAAGCAACTTCAAAAAGAAAGAGGATTAACCTACTTATTTATTGCCCACGATCTGTCTATGGTTAAGCATATTAGTGACCGCATTGCTGTGATGTATTTAGGTCAGATTGTGGAGCTGACAGATAGTGATTCACTTTATGCCAATCCACTGCATCCTTATACACAGGCGTTGCTTTCAGCTATTCCAATTCCTGATCCAGACATAGAGGATAAGCGTGAACGCATCATTTTAAAGGGAGAGCTACCAAGCCCAATTGATCCTCCAAGTGGCTGTGTGTTCCGAACTCGCTGTGCGTATGCCATGGAAGTGTGTGCAGAATCGACGCCGTCGTTAAAAGAGTGGAAGGAGGGTCATTTTGCAGCATGTCATTTGTTAGAAGAAACAGGTGCGGCAAAAGAGACCGCGGCTAGTCGTGTTCATTCATAAGCCTGATCAAAATGTGAATCAACGGCTTTTATCAATGCTTGAAAGTATGAGTCACTATGAGGCACGAGGTCATGTTTTGAAATAGGAAGAGTCACAGATTTCGTTGACTGCTTAGATTCTAATAAAAAGCCATCTGCTGTGGCAGAAACAGTAGGGTCAAGGATCACTTTCTTAAAATCAGACCAAAGCATGCGGAAGATGCCACCAACTTCTTCGACTTGTATCTGATAGTCTTTTATCTGTTGTGGAAGCTCTGTGTATAGATAAAGGTGACAAAATTCATTATCCACAATCGTTGTGGTCTCAAGCTCATCTGCTACCGTTCCTAAGTGTATTAAGTCTTTGAAGTCTACGTCTATTCCTATTTCTTCATTTAGTTCACGAACACCATCTTCTTTTGATTCGTGACTAAGAAGGTGCCCGGCCGCGGATATATCAAATTTGGCAGGGAAATCTTTTTTAGTAGGGCTTCTAAATTGTAGGTCTACATAACAGGTATCATGAATCAAACCAATCATCCAACAATGGAACGTTTCATGCCAAAAACCTTGCTCGTGAACAGAAGATCTTGATTTAATTCCAATGGGTTCACCCTGCTCATTAAATACACGTAATAATTCGGTCTCCATCGTATGAGACCTCCTTTCATTATTTAAATTAGTATAATTTTGTTTTTTCTTCTTGTCGAGTGAATATAAATACAGTATGATAAGAAAAACAACTGAGGAGGGATGCTTTATGACAAACAGTATGGTAATTAATCAGAACTTCATAAGGCAGCCCATATAACCATCAGGAAAAATCGGACTTTTTTATTATGTTGATTATTCATGTGTGGATGGGCTGCAATCTGTCCGTACGCACACTTTCAGGAAGACTGCGGCGAACCGCGGTCTTTTTTTGATTCATCAACTTATAAAAGGGGACGATTTATTTGAATAATAATCAATTTGGATGGACGAACGAGAGACAAGAGGAGTGGAAACAATATCAAACGACAGAATGGATACCTGGTAGGGTCATTCTAGAACATAAACGGATGTACCGAGTGATGACTTCTGCTGGGGAACTGCTTAGTGAGGTATCTGGGAAGCTAGATTTTGAAGCAATTGATCGAGTGGATTATCCAGCAGTTGGTGATTGGGTAGCGGTTTCTGCCAGAGTGGATGAAGGCAAGGCGATCATTCATAAGGTTCTTAATAGAACAAGTCAATTCAGTCGCAAGGCAGCTGGTGGCACCTATGAAGAGCAATTAGTAGCTGTAAATGTAGACACTCTTATAATTGTTACGGCATTAACGAAGGATTTTAACCCCCGTAGAATTGAAAGATATGTCTTATTAGCCTATGAAAGTGGGACAAGTCCGGTAGTGGTATTAAGCAAGCTGGACTTGTGTTCAGATCCGGAGTCTTCTGTTCAAGAAGTCACTGCTGCATGTCCTGGCGTTCCTATCCATGCGTTGAGTTCCGTTACTGGAGAAGGAATGGATCAGCTCTCAGTGTATCTAACAGAAGGTAGAACAGTTGCACTACTAGGCTCTTCCGGAGCAGGGAAATCAAGCATAACTAATGCATTAATGGATGAACAAGTGCAAAAGGTAAATGAAACAAGAGTGACTGATGACCGTGGCAAGCATACGACTACACATCGCGAACTCTTTTGGCTACCAAACGGAGCGGGTATTATCGACACTCCAGGAATGCGTGAGATACAGCTTTTAGGAGCGGATGTCGGAATTGAACAAAGTTATGAAGACATCTACAAGCTGGCTGAAGCGTGCAGGTTTAATGATTGTCAGCACAAGCAAGAGCCGGGTTGCCGCGTTCAAGAAGCAATAGAGACTGGTGAATTGAGTGAACAACGCTTTCGTGGCTATCTAAAGCTTTTACGGGAACAGGCTTACGCGCAACGGCAAGTAGATAAGAGAGCAATGATTCAAGAAAAAAAACGGTGGAAGAAAATAACGAAAAGCTCTAGAAGATAAAGCAACTTTCGTTGGAATGAAATAGGAGTGAGAGAAAGATATGGATTTATCATCAACTACAGATACACAAACAACAAATGAAGCGGCAAATGTAAAAGTGATTCCCCTTATAGCTGTATTACTTTCAGGGGCCTTTGTGGCTATCTTGAATGAAACGGTTCTGAACGTAGCCTTGCAAGCGATTATGGGTGACCTTGGTGTAGCAGCAAGCCATGCCCAATGGCTAGTGACCGGTTATATGCTGATCATTGGAACGTTGATTCCGATCTCAGCTTTCTTTATTCAACGATTCTCAACACGACAGCTTTTTATCACGGCCATGGGATTGTTTACACTAGGTACGCTAGTAGCGGGTTTTAGTCCGAGTTTTTCAGTCCTCCTCATTGGGAGGATGATACAAGCAGTTGGAACGGCCATCATGATTCCTCTATTAATGAACGTCATATTGGTTATTATTCCAATTGATCGTAGAGGGGCTGCTATGGGTATGATTGGGCTGGTTATTATGTTTGCGCCAGCTATCGGCCCTACTGTTTCAGGACTCATCGTACAAAACTTGTCGTGGAGATGGTTGTTCTTCATCGTGCTACCCATTTCTCTTGCGTCACTAATGTTCGGCCTATATTTCCTAAAGAATGTAACCAAGCTAACAAAACCAAAGCTTGATATCTTATCATTTATTCTCTCTACGCTCGGTTTTGGTGGAATTGTTCTTGGATTTAGTATGGCAGGTGAAGGGGAAGCAACGTGGATGGACCCTGAAGTCATAGGATCACTCACTATTGGGGTTATTTCTCTGATATTATTTGCCTGGAGACAGGTAAAGATGGATACACCTCAACTTGATGTAAGAGTATTCCGTTACCCGATGTTCACGCTTGGACTGGTTATGATTATCACGGTCATGATGACGTTATTTGCCATGATGCTCGTGCTACCGATTTATATGCAAACAGTTCTTGCTTTTACAGCAGTTACCACAGGATTAGTGATGCTTCCTGGAGGCATTATTAATGGAGCAATGTCACCTATTATGGGTAAATTCTTTGATAAATATGGACCTAGAGCCCTACTTATTCCTGGTGCGACTTTGATGGTTATTAGTGTGTTCTCCTATCGCTTTATTGATGCCAGCACACCTATTACATTCGTTGTGATTCAGCACACTTTATTAATGATTTCGGTTGCTATGATTATGATGCCATCTCAAACAAATGGATTAAATCAATTACCTGCGCATTTGTATCCTCATGGAGCGGCTATTGCCAATACGCTTATGCAAGTATCTGGTGCGATTGGTGCAGCATTGTTTATCTCAATCATGGAAAATGGTCAGCATCGCACGCTTGAAGGCATACAGAATCCAACTCCTGCCCAACAAGTTGATGCATTGGCCGTAGGGGCTCAGCAGAGCTTCTCAACCGGATTCATTTTGGCATGTATCGTCTTATTTGTCTCATTATTTATCAAATCAAGTTTGAAACATAGTAAGAAAGAGGAATCCTTTCAATAGAGAAGATGAGAGGAGCCAAAAGATGGTCAAGCGAATAGCACGATACGCTTTTGTTTTATTATTTATTATTGCAGGTATTGGCCACTTTACGATGGCTGATGGCTTTGTACAAATGTTCCCTGATTGGGTCCCTTTTAAATATCCGATCGTATATATCACAGGAGTTATGGAATGGATCCTCGCTATATTACTTTTGATTAAAAGGACTCGTCGTATGGCGGGAATATGGACAGCTATCTATTTGGTATTAATATTCCCAGCAAATATATATATGGCCATTGCAGAGATTCCTGCCCCATGGGATGATCAGACGGATCCGGTTATTTTGTGGGTAAGGCTCTTATTCCAGCCTCTCCTTATTTGGTGGGTTTTGGTTGTATCAAGAGATAAAAAATAATAAAAAAAGAGCACATTCATGTGATGTGCTCTTTTTTACGAACTTATTAATTTAAAATGTATATCTTACTCAAATGGGTATTTTAAGCCCCACTCAGCACGTACTTGGTCAAGTAAACGAATAATGTCCAAGGATTCTTCTAACGTAATTACAGAGCTTTCTTTCTTGCCTTCAAGTAGGGCGCGTCCTACTTCTTCAGCTTCAAATTTGTAGCCTGATACGCCTTGTTCTGCACGTGAATCAGTGAAAGTGACTGGCTCTTCACCATTGATATGCAACGTTGCCTGATCAGCAAATAAAAATTGCGGGATGTGAATATAGCCTTTTGTTCCGTGAATATAGGCATCATTCGGTAAGTGTAATCTGACTCCACCATGAAGAGAGGCTGTTTTTCCTTCGCCGTAATCAAGCATAATTGAAAAATGTTCATCCACACCTGTTTCGCCGATATGAGCCGTTGTCCAGACGCGCTCAGGCTTTGGACCAAAGACCATAGATGCAAACGATACTGGATAAATACCAGCATCTAATAAAGCTCCTCCTCCTAGAGCAGGATTAAGTAGACGTCCCTCTGGATCCCATCCGATGTGGAAGCCAAATTCTGCTTTGACGATTTTTACCTCACCAATTTTTCCTTCATCTAACCACTCACGTACTTTGACAAGTGAAGGTAGGAAGCGAGACCACATTGCTTCCATAAGGAATAGATTTTTTTCGCGTGCTGTGGCAACTAATTCTTCAAGCTCCCCAGCATTCACAGTCATAGGCTTCTCACATAATACAGCTTTTCCAGCATGAAGAGCCGCTAAGACATTCTCTTTATGGAAAGGGTGTGGTGTTGCCACATATATGGCGTCTACATCTGGATTATTAACCAGATCATCGTAGCTTCCATGAATGGAAGGGATCGAGTACTTGTCCGCAAACTTGGTTGCGCTTTCTTTTGTACGTGAACCGACAGCATACAATTCACCATTTTCTGCATGTGTTAAGTCTGCTGCAAACTTCTCAGCAATTCCGCCTGTTCCAAGTATTCCCCATTTAATTTTTCCTGTTGATGCATTTGCCAATTACTCCGCCTCCTTTTAAGTTATCCATACAAGTTAGTGTAAACGCTTTATCCATTTATAGTTTAGCAGATTGCGAGTCTGAACGTATATAAAAAATAAAAAAAAGACTACATCTGTCAAAATGACGAGAATGCAGTCGGTCATGATTTATGCGTTATTTTGTTCAAGTGCAGCATTTTTCTCTATCTGCTTCAGGTGCTCAGCATGTTTACTGCCCCAATCGTGCATTGCGGCAAGTAAAGGCTGCAAACTATTTCCGTATTCCGTCATAGAGTATTCGACCTTCGGAGGGATTTGCGCATATACTTTCCGAATAACAATGTCATGATGCTCAAGCTCACGAAGTTGTGCGGTTAGCATCTTTTGTGTAATACCAGGAATAGAACGTTTTAATTCATTAAAGCGCATTACATCGTTAGTAGTAAGTTCAAATAATATTCTATGTTTCCATTTACCCATTAAAATTTCAAGCGCGGTATCTACTTTGCATATCTCCAATCGTCTAACCTCCTATAGTATCCATAATGACACTATACTACTTTTAAGTGCCTACTTCCATAAAAAAGTTCCATAGGGCATACTACGTTTAACATACTACGAATTAGTTGGAGGGGTTTTTCATGACGATTCATGCAAACACAAGTCTAGGGCAAGTAAGGCTAAAGGTATCAAATCTTGAGCAATCTATTACTTTTTATAAGGATATAATTGGATTCGATGTAGTCCGTCAAGTAGGAGCAGAGGCACATATAGGCGTTGAAGAAGACACACTAATTGTATTAGAAGAAATTCCTGATGCGATACGACTACCTGAACGTTCGGCAGCAGGACTTTACCATGTAGCGATATTGCTTCCAAACCGAGCGTCACTTGCGAGTATTCTCTATCATTTTGCAGATAAACAAGTGCCTATTGGTCAGGCGGATCACCTTGTGAGTGAAGCGATATACTTGTCAGATCCAGACGGAAATGGACTAGAAATTTATCGGGACCGTGATCGAACGGAATGGAATGTTGAGTCAAATGGTGATTATGTGATGGCATCAAATCCAATTGATATGAATCAGTTACTGATGGAAGCGGAAGAAGGGTCATGGTCAGGTATGCCACAAGGTACGGTCATTGGTCATGTTCATATGCATGTCGCAGACTTAGAGGAAACCGAAACCTACTATCGAGATGTTATTGGATTTGAAACAGTAGGAAATTACCGCGCAATGCATGCCAAATTCATGGCTGCAGGTCGTTACCATCACCATTTAGGCTTTAATATTTGGGCAGGAAAAGGAGTTCCACCAACTCCGGAGAATGCGATAGGCATGACTTATTACACAATTAAGCTTGTAAATGAAGAGGAAATCAAAAGCTTAATTCAAAGGTTAGAACAGGCCAATAGAAGCTACAAGCAAGAAGAATCAACCCTATGGACAGTCGATCCATCAGGCATGACTGTTCGTTTTGTGTATCAAAGGTAAGCACCTTCAGTATCGTTCAAGAAACTATACCACTTTATAGTGCGTACTTATTTCTTGAAAAGGGATAGGATACAATAATTTCAAGGCAAGTTGCCCATACTAGTATTGATTAAATTACAATTGATGGAGGAAAAGATTATGAGTAAAGATTTTTACCAAGCTATTGAAGATCGTCGTTCATATTATGCAGTGAGTAAGGAGCAAGTTGTTTCGGATGATCGTATTGTTGAGGTTGTTCATCACGCTGTGAAGCATGTGCCATCAGCATTTAACTCTCAGTCAACGCGTGTGATTGTTCTTTTAGGGGCAGAGCACGATAAGTTTTGGAACCTTACAACGGAAACGCTTCGTAAAGTCGTCCCTGCGGAGAATTTTGGCGCGACTCAAGAAAAGATGGACCTATTTAGTAATGGATACGGTACGGTTCTTTTCTTTGAAGACGAAGAAGTGGTTAAAGGACTTCAAGAGCAATTTGCATTATATGCTGATAACTTCCCGGTTTGGTCAGAACAAACATCCGGTATGCATCAATTTGCCGTTTGGACAGGATTAGAGATCGAAGGATTTGGCGCTACACTGCAGCATTATAATCCATTGGTTGATGAGGATGTAAAAAAAGAGTGGCATGTTCCTGCATCATGGAAGCTGAGAGCTCAAATGCCATTTGGTAAACCAGCTGCACCTGCTGGAGAAAAAGAATTTAGCTCTCTTGAAGAAAGAGTAAAGGTATACAAATAAGGAATATAGCAAAAAGGGGCCAAGTCACAATGACTGGGCCCCTTTATTAGTTTTATCGTTATTTTTTAAGCATTTCTTCTTTAATCTTCAATGAACAGGAAGTAACAACTTCTGGTTCGGTAACATCATCATCTGTAATATGAACCTGCATCATTTGGTTATCATTCATAAATTTGAAGACGCCATTGTTAAAGTCTGTACCTTGTTCTTTAAAGAAGATACCTTCAAACAATGCATCTTTTGGATGAGAGAAGGATAGGCGATACGCATCATCTTTATCTTTTGTTAGATAAGCACGGCAGCCCTTTTCGTAATGACCTTCTTCGCCTTTAAGTGATCGGTCGACAGAGACAACATGAAAGTCAACAAATGGAATTTCACGTAGCAATACATTCATAAATGAACCTTTTGTAATCTCTTCCCAGCGGCTCTTGGCTGTTTGACCAATAATAATTTGAGTAATGTGTTTCTCGCGTGCTACTTCAGCAATAACTTTTACAGCTGGACGCTTCTCATTATCACGAATCATAAATTCTTCAACGTTGTGTTCTTCAGCAAGTTGCTTCCAACGATCAATGTAGTCAGATTTCTCTGCATCCAATTCATCGTATGGGAGTGCATCAATTGTTAATATATATAGTGGACAATCCAGCATGCTAGCAATTTTACAGCCACGTTTAATTAATCGTTCACCATTTGGACCATAATATACACATACAAGAATACTTTCATCCATTCTTCCTTTAACTTTCTTCATTAATATTCACCTCTTATACTTCCAGTTATTAATTTATTTGATTCGCCTTTAAGCGATTTGGCCTGTGTAATTAAGCAATATCTTACTAAAACCAATTCAGTATATAATGAAACAAATAATATTTCAATTCAAATATGAATTTATTTTCAAATTTGAAGATACTAAAAATAAGTTAATCAAAATTAGATCGATTTACCTAATAATAGGAACGTAAATGTTACGATTTTGAGACATGGTCCAAAATGAAGTCCCTATTAAGTGCAATCAATCGTCTTTTATTATATACTTTTTAAGGAGAGTAACGGTTAAGTGTCATGATAATGAGTTAACATTAACCCAAGTTATGCAAGTGACTCACTCACTTGTATAGGTATTGTTAGGATGCTCCTACTTCCTAAGAGCAGAGCCCTGCTCCTTCAAGATACCGTGTTACAACAGACTGCGCATACTTTTTGCACAGTCCTATTGGGATGGCCAAAATTAAAGCTCCTAAGTGAATTCCATTATTTGCTTACATCATACACCTATACAACATTCAATTCAAGGACTACTTCAATGATAAATTTATTTCTATTTTTGAAGAACTTGCTTAATAAAAACGTCAGTATCTGAACATTCAGGTGTCCTGGTCGAAAATCTAGGAGGTCATGCTTTGAGCTGGTTAAATTTCGCCATATTTTTACCGATTCTGTACGCTATTTTCATCCCTTTTTTCTATAAGAAAGTCCCAACAATACATACAGGTTGGTTTGTCTTTCCGATTCCACTTGTGCTATTCATTTATCTCACAACATCGATTCCAGGGATAGCAAATGGAGAGACATTTATGCACACGGTTTCGTGGATTCCGTCATTAGGTATAAACTTCACGACGTATCTCGATGGACTCAGTTTGATTTTGGCCTTACTGATTACCGGTGTAGGAACTCTTGTTATTTTTTATTCCGTTTTTTATCTCTCGATGAAGAGAGAGGCCCTTCATAACTTCTATATCTACTTGCTTTTATTTATGGGTGCGATGTTAGGTGTTGTATTGTCAGATAACTTAATGGTGCTCTATCTATTTTGGGAGCTAACAAGTGTATCTTCCTTCTTATTAATTGCGTTCTGGTATCAGCGTGACAAATCACGTTACGGTGCCCAAAAGTCAATGTTAATCACCGTGTTTGGTGGAATCTCGATGCTTGCGGGCTTTATTATGCTTCAGTCTATGACTGGAACATGGAGTGTGCGAGAGATTATCGGACAGGCGGGTACGCTTTCTGATTCATCGTTATTTATCCCCGCTATGCTTTTAGTTTTATTAGGTGCGTTTACGAAATCAGCACAATTCCCGTTCCACATTTGGTTACCGGACGCGATGGAAGCTCCAACTCCTGTTAGTGCGTATTTACACTCGGCGACGATGGTTAAAGCAGGTATTTATCTTGTTGCTCGATTCACGCCTGTGTTTGGTGGAGACGCAACTTGGTTCTGGGTGGTAAGTTCAGTTGGTTTGATCACCTTATTCTGGGGATCCTTTACTGCGGTGAGACAGACTGACTTAAAAGCATTACTTGCCTATTCAACGATTAGTCAACTCGGAATGATTATGAGTATGCTTGGAATTGGTTCAGCCGCTTTGTATTTTACTGAGGGCGGAGACAACTTTGAGATGTATTCAGTTGCTGTTTTAGCAGCTTTGTTTCATCTAATTAACCACTCTACCTTTAAGGGTGCACTCTTTATGGTAGTAGGAATAGTGGATCATGAGACAGGTACACGTGATATTCGAAAACTTGGTGGATTAATGACGATTATGCCGATTACGTTTACGTTTGCTGCGATTGGAAGCTTTGCAATGGCCGGTCTGCCTCCTTTTAATGGCTTCATAAGTAAGGAGATGTTCTTTACTGCGGTTCTTAATGCGTCAGAGCTTGGAATCTTTAATATGCAAACCCTAGGTGTTTTGTTCCCAGTTGTCGCATGGGTCGCTAGTGTATTCACATTTGTTTATTGTATGATTCTTGTCTTCCGAACGTTTACCGGAAAATACAAACCAGAGAAACTTGAGAAAAGTGCACATGAAGCGCCACTAGGTATGTTAATCCCACCTGGTATTCTCGTTTCGTTTGTTGTGGTTATCTTTTTCTTCCCACAAACGCTGGCAGATTACATTTTAAATCCAGCCGTGCAAGCGGTGATACCATTAGAAAATGGCAGTTATTACACGAGTATTTACGCGTGGCATGGTTGGGAACTAGAACTGTATATGACCATTGGGGTAGTTGTATTAGGTGGACTATTGTTCCTTTACTTGAAGAAGTGGGAGGGTGTGTATTCGCTCTTTCCGAAAGAATGGTCTTTCAACACGGTTTATAATGGGATTCTTTCAGGATCTGAAAAAGGTGCTGATAAAATCACTGGCACATATATGACAGGTTACCTACGTCATTATCTTGTTTACATTTTTATGTTCATGATAGTGGCTATTGGAGGGACAATCTTTGTTACCAACGGTTTTGTGATTGACATGTCAAATGATGCGCCAGTCAATGCGTATGAAATGATCTTACTCGGAATCATTGCAGTTGCTGCTGTATCCATCATTTTTGCAAAGTCCAGATTAACCGCAATTATTTTAAATGGTGTTCTGGGTTACATGATAGCGATCTTCTTTGTCATCTTTCGAGCACCTGACCTAGCTTTAACACAGCTAGTTATTGAAACGGTATCTGCGGCTCTGTTTTTACTGTGTTTCTTCTTCCTTCCTGAATGGAAGAAGGAGAACTCTACGAATAAGGTCAAAGGGTTCAACCTTGTCATTTCAATTGGTGTGGGTACGGTCATTACCCTCGTCACATTATCAATACAAGGTAATCGATTCTTTGACAGCATATCTAGTTATTTTGAGGATGCGTACGATTTGGCTGGAGGAAAGAATATTGTAAATGCCATTTTGGCTGACTTCCGTTCATTTGATACCATGCTTGAGATTCTAGTGTTATGTATTGCAGGTCTAGGAGTATACACACTTGTTAAATTAAAATCGTCAGAAGGAGATGATGAACGTGAAGGTGAATGATGTTATTTTACAAACAGTTAGTAAAGTCGCTACGTTTATCATCCTGACTTTCGGTGTGTATCTGTTTTTGGCTGGGCACCATGAGCCAGGAGGAGGATTCATAGGCGGGTTGGTCCTTGCATCCGCCTTGGTGCTCTTATACCTTGCATTTGATATTGAAACGGTAGCGAAGGGTATTCCAATTAACTATCGATTAATGGCTGGCATTGGCGTTTTAATCTCTGTTTGTACAGGGATCGGTGCACTGTTTTTTGGAACTAATTATTTGAATCAAGAGTTTGCATATTTTGATCTTCCGATATTTGGTGAGACAGAGCTAACGACAGTCACCATCTTTGAAATTGGCGTTTCATTAGCTGTAATCGGAACAGCATTAACAATTATTCTAAGCATAAGTGAGGATGTTGATTAATGGAGACACTTATGGCGTTATTGATTGGTTTATTATTTACGGTAGGAACATACATGGTGTTATCAAAAAACATCGTCCGGATTATTCTTGGCACAGCCATTTATTCACACGGCGCACATCTGTTGTTAATCACAATGGGTGGTTTAAAAGGGGGAGCAGCTCCTCTTCTTGATCAGGGGAATGACGTGTTTGTTGATTCACTTCCCCAAGCGTTGATTCTAACAGCCATTGTTATTAACTTTGGTGTAACAGCGTTTTTCTTAGTTCTGGCCTATAGAGGGTATAAGGAACTCGGAACGGACGATCTTTACAAGTTAAGGGGGAATAAAGATGAATAATCTTGTCATATTCCCGATGCTCATTCCAGTAGTTGCGGGACTTATCATGATTGTCTTTAGACATCAAATTACATTCCAGAGAGTATTAAGTATTATCTCTTCTATTGGGATAGCAGGTGTAACGGGGGCTCTCATTCATCAGGTATCAAATCACGGTATACAAACGATTCATCTTGGAGGCTGGGAGCCGCCATTTGGTATTGTATTTGTAGGCGATATGTTTGCACTTATCCTTGTATTTACAACAGCCCTAGTATCCATTGCTTGTCTCTTTTATGCATTTTCTTCAATTGGAAGTAAACGAGAGTCCTTTTACTTCTATGCATTTGTTCAATTCTTAATTGCAGGTGTCATTGGCTCATTTATGACAGGAGACTTGTTTAACTTATTTGTTTGTTTTGAGGTTATGTTACTTGCATCTTATGTATTAATCTCGCTTGGTGGAGAAAAAATTCAGTTACGAGAATCACTTAAGTACGTGCTTATTAATGTACTTTCTTCACTACTTTTCCTTGTTTCTGCAGGTTTCCTTTATGGAACGGTTGGAACACTAAATATGGCTCAGCTTGCTGAAAGAGTGGCAAGTGTAGAGCAAACAGGTATCCTTACGACCATTGCCATCCTATTCCTAATCGTGTTTGGCTTGAAGTCAGCTCTATTCTTATTCTTCTGGCTTCCAGGTTCTTACGGTGCCCCACCAACCGCAGTTGCGGCTTTGTTTGGAGCCTTGTTAACGAAAGTAGGAATCTACGCGTTGTTTAGAACCTTCACGCTTATATTCCCGCACGAACCAGGCATTACTCATACACTGCTTGGGATTATGGCAGGAGCGACCATGCTTCTCGGTGGGATTGGTGCGATTGCGTATCAAGATATAAAAAGGATTGTATCTTATAATGTCGTTGTGGCCGTAGGGTTCATCATTGCAGGTCTTGCTATCTTTTCGGCACCTGCTATTGAAGGGGCGATCTATTACTTGATTCACGATATGATCGCAAAAGCTTCGTTGTTCTTATTAGCAGGCACAGTGATCTATTTAACTGGGAATGCTTGGTTGAAGAATATCGGAGGATTAATTAGACATTTTCCAGTACTCGGCTGGACCTTCTTTCTTGTTGTACTAGCTTTAGCTGGAATTCCGCCACTAAGTGGATTTATCGGTAAAGTACTGGTGACTCAAGGAGCGATAATGGAAGGCTCTTACGTCTTAGCTGCTATCGCATTAGGTTCAAGTATTCTTGTTCTCTATTCTCTTCTTAAGATCTTTAAGAACTCATTCTGGGGTGAAACGGTGATGGGGAAAGAAGAGATGATGCCGCTCAAAAAAGGTATGTTGTTACCTTGCGTCTATCTTGCAGTACTCAGTATTGCACTGGGTCTTGGAATCGAAGGGATTTCGGGATATGTCACACAGGCTGCTGAGACACTGATGAATCCTTCTATCTATATTGATGCCGTACTTCATAATCAGTAAGCTAACATCTTAAAGAAAGAAGGTGAAGAATTGTCTGTTCAGTTGTTATTAAATATTCTTATTGCGTTGTTATGGGTATTTCTACAAGACTCATTTGAAATAACAAACTTTATTACAGGGTTCATTGTTGGGCTTAGTTTAATTTATATTATGAGACGGTTTTTTCCGACAGAATTTTATCTGAAAAAAGTTGTTTCGATTATCCATCTGCTCTACTTGTTTATTATGGAGTTGATCTTATCAAGTGTGCTCATGATCAAACAAATTCTTCGTCCAAGCCTGAATATTACTCCAGGAATATTCAGTTTTGAAACGGAGCTTGAAGGCGACCTAGAAATTACGGTTCTTGCCTTGTTATTGACACTGACACCAGGATCAGTCGTACTTGAAATTACAAAGGATAATAACACTTTTTATATTCACGCGATGGATATACCAGAATCACGAGATGCCGTAATGAAGGCAAAATCTACTTTTGAAAAAGCGATCATGGAGGTGACTAGGTAATGTTAGAGATTGTCGGATATATTGCTCTAATCTTTCTCTCCATATCGATCGTTATTGGGCTTTACAGAGTTGTGAAGGGTCCATCCATGCCAGATCGAGTCATTGCGCTTGATACAATTGGGATTAATCTCATCTCAGCTGTAGCAGTGATTTCAATCACACTTGATACAGGCGCATTCCTAGAAGTTATTTTGTTGCTTGGAATCTTATCCTTTATTACAACCGTAGCCTTTTCAAAATTTTTGGAGAGGGGTGTAGTCATTGAGCGTAAGCGGAACAGGTGAAATCATTGCAGCGGTTCTAATCTTAATTGGAACCTTAATGAGTGTCATCAGCGCATATGGATTAATTCGACTTCCTGATGTATACACTCGGTCTCACGCAGGGACAAAAAGTGCGACTCTTGGGGTGTTAAGTACATTAACCGGGACTTTTATCTTTTTCTGGTTAGTCAATGATTTTATTAGTGTGAGATTACTACTAGGTATTGTTTTTGTATTCTTAACCGCTCCTGTAGCGGGTCACCTCATTAGCCGTGCTGCGTATCATTCAGGTGTTCCGATGACGGAGACGAGTGTTCAGGATCAATTGAAGGAAGATCTCGAAGCAGAAGAAAAAAAACAATCAGGTGAAAAAGACTAAAAAAATAGACGATGAGAGCATGCTCTCATCGTCTATTTTTTAATTTTATGATGGATTTTCCCAATAAGTTTTACGATTATAATGGGAATAGAGCTCGGCTTCATGTTCTCTTGTGAAAGGCTCATGAAGTTCATAGTTAGGAGCTCGCTCTATCAGCTCTTTTTCAACATTGACGGTGATCGTTTTGTCCTGCCAAGAGATATCCGTGATCCATTCCGCTGCCAGTGGAACCGGTTCTCTTGTAAATACTCCGCCTACGTCAACAATAATATAGTTAATCGACCAATCATGTTCATTAAGCATAAAGTCGAGAACCTTACCTACCTCACCATTCTTTGCATGGATGGTATACCCACGTAAATCATTAATGCTTTGAAGGAAATTATGATTCGTCTGGTGGCTTAGAGCCTCACTTTCATACTCTCCTTGATCGGATTGAGGATTTGAAACAGGTGGAGGTATGATTAAGCCGGGTGCAGCTGGGTACGCTCCTGGTGTTCCCATGCCTGCTCCAACACCTCCGATGGGGGCTCCCCAATAATGTTTCCAGCCATAGTGATCACGTAACTCTGCTTCATACTGCCGTGATACAGGTTCATGTTCTGATGGTTTTGGACTATTTTTAATCTGCTCTTTTGTTTCATTTACATTGATGTGCTCTTTCTCCGCATCAATGGATGTGACAGCTTCGGGACTTAAAAGGACCTTGCCTCCGAAGAACCATGTACGAGTATCTCCTACAAAATAGCGAAGTGTAAATGTATTGGACTCAAAGTAGAGATCTGCAATTGAACCAAGCTCGCCGTCTGTCGCATTCATTGAAAAGCTCTCTAGCGTTTTTGCTTGTATGAACATTTTAATCTCCCTCTCGGTTTATGATTTATCTGTTTGTAGAGTATATAACCATTTTTTCGAGAAACGAAACACCTAACTTTATTTTCCAACTATATATTGGGAAAATTATATCCAACGTTTTCAAGGGACAAGCTGTGTTAAACTGA
This sequence comes from Alkalicoccobacillus murimartini, assembly GCF_030813245.1. Lineage (GTDB taxonomy): Bacteria > Bacillota > Bacilli > Bacillales > Bacillaceae_D > Alkalicoccobacillus > Alkalicoccobacillus murimartini. The sequence goes on from NZ_JAUSUA010000003.1 coordinate 417,684, forward strand.
AAGATAATGTAAGCGCTTTATAAAATGAATGGGAGGGTTTTTATGCGAAAAATGAAAGGGAGAAGACTTCTCTGTGGCTTAATTGTTGCAGTATTGGTTTGTAGTAACATATCCGGACAAGCTGTGGCTGAGCAAGATCATAAGGAGTTAAGTATTTCTGAACTAACAGACACAAGCATTACAATTTCATGGGAAGAAATGAAAGACGCAGATTCTTATAATGTATATTGGGCAGACAAAGATACGGAACATATGGAATACAGATTACTTGATAATGTCTCAAGCACTACGTTCACCTACGATCGATCCACCCATATTCCTCATTACTTTAAGGTCGCTCCAGTCATTAATGGAGAAGAAGGAGAGTACTCAAATACGGTTCAGTCAGACATAAAGAAAGTGTTTGATACACAATTGGAAGACTTAGATCGAGGAGTGGTAGCTGTCTCAACTTCTGAAGGTGTGTTTTTAAGTTGGAGGTTGCTGAAGCAAGAGGTTGATGGGCATTCTGAATCTGGATTAACTGGAGTTGACTTTAATGTCTATCGTGATGGTAGCAAGATAGCTGAAGTGACAGACAGTACAAATTACTTAGATGAAGAAGGCACAGGTGACTCGGAATATACCATAAAAGCAGTGGATGAAGGAAAAGAGATAGATGAAAGTTCTTCTGTCACGCCATGGGCAGATGGCTATTATGATCTACCACTTCAAAAACCAGAAGATGGAGTAACGCCAGCTGGAGAAGCTTATACGTATCATGCGAATGATATGAGTGTAGGTGATGTTGATGGGGACGGACAATATGAGTATATCGTCAAATGGGATCCTTCTAACTCAAAAGATGTCTCTCAAAAAGGATATACAGGTAACACATATATTGATACGTACACATTTGAAGGGGAGTTACTGTATCGAATTGATCTAGGCGTAAATGTCCGTTCCGGAGCACACTATACTCAATTTCTAGTGTATGACTTTGATGGCGATGGCAAAGCTGAGATGATGTTCAAAACCGCGCCTGGTACAAAGATCATGACTTTTGATGAAAATGGAGAGGTGGAATCTGAAGACTATATCACGATGCCTGAAGAAGATGTTTCAAAAGGCTATAGTCATGAGGATGACTATCGGATGAGTTCTGATGATTATTATCAACATGTTGTTCAGATGTTTAAGGGATGGCATGAACATGAGGAAGTACTAGCAGGAAATTGGCCTGAAACGCTTGAAGAAAGCTTTGGAATAGAACCGCAGTATGAGTATCCACTGTCGAATGAGGATGCTGAAGCTTTGACGGATTATTTTATGGACGAATATGCTCCTTCACGTAGTGATCGAAATGATTTGAGGGATTTTGAAGGATTTATCGTGGATGGACCTGAGTACTTGACTGTGTTTGAAGGAGAGACAGGAAAAGAACTCGAAACCATCGATTATAAGCCAGGTAGAACAGATGATGGATTAATGTGGGGAGATTACGCTATGTCTCGCATTGAGCCAGGAAATCGAGTGGATCGCTTCTTGGGCGGGGTCGCTTATCTAGATGGTGAGAATCCTTACGCTGTTTTTGCCAGAGGTTATTACACACGCACAACACTTGTTTCGTATGATTGGGACGGGGAGAACTTGAATGAACATTGGTATGTCGACAGTGGCTGGACACCAATGACTAATCCTTTTAATGATGGACCACACGGGCGAGATGGAACCGATGAAGAGTTTGGTACGATTACAACACAAGGGGCACACTCCTTAAGTGTCGCAGATGTAGATGGGGATGGGAAACACGAGATCATCTATGGAGGTGCGACCATTGATCATGATGGTTCGTTACTTTATAGCTCATTTGATACGATGCCACCTGGAAGTGGTAACCCAGGAGAAGAAGCAAGATTAGGTCATGGAGATGCTTTGCACGTGGCTGATGTGAATCCAGATCGACCGGGTCTAGAAAGCTTTATGGTCTTTGAGGGTGGTCAATGGGCCCCTTATGGGTACGCCTTACGTGATGCTGAATCTGGAGACGTACTTTACGGAGGCTACACAGGTAGAGATACAGGTCGTGGCATGATCGGGGATGTGAATCCTGATCAACGTGGTTTAGAGACTTGGGCTGTAGGACTATGGACAGCAGATGGCGATAAACTAAGTGATCAAATGCCAGGAACCAACTTCAACATAAAGTGGTCAGGCGACTTAACAACGCAGATTGTAAACGGATCTAGAGATCAGACGCCATCGATTGATGACTGGCAGAATGGTCGCCTCCTAACGGCTGAGGGGACGAGAACAAACAACTATACAAAAGGAACCCCATCATTAGTAGCCGATATTTTTGGAGACTTTAGAGAAGAACTGTTAGTTCGAACAACAGATAGCTCAGCCATTCGAATCTATACAAGCACAGACATAACAGAGCATAAGCTTTATACGCTGATGCATGATACACAGTATCGTACAGGAATAGCGTGGCAGAATGTCACATACAATCAGCCATCCTATCCAAGCTTTTACTACGCATCAGATATGGACTTTGAATATGTACCAGTTCCAGTTGAGCAACTCAAAGAAGAAGAGCCATTAGTTCAGTTAGAATCCAGTTTAACAACCTACATGGAGTCTGGTGATGTAGTGGAGCCTCTAACTAAAGCATTGTTTAAAGACATTGATCGAGCTAAGATTCACGCCGAGAGTGGATCAGCGAAACAAGTGGTGAAGCTGATGGAGTCATTCAAGAAAGAACTGAATAAAGAGGAAAATGAGGCATATAGTACTCCAGAAGCAAGAGATCGCCTCAATTCTTTTGCAGATGACGTGAGTAAGAAGTATTCTGAGTAGATATGAGGCTGGGAGAGAATATTATAAAAACCGAAGCATTATGCTGTTTAACGAGCATGGTGCTTCGGTTTTTTTATCCAATCATAGTAAGAGAGTAGCTACCGCTCCGGACAGACACTCCGCACCCGCAGGGCGGCTGGTGAGCCTCCTTGTGCTGCCGCACTGCGATGTCTCACCCAGGCTTTTACTCCCATTGAAGTCTCCATGTATGTCCTACGCTAGTTTAAGCTGATCAGTAAGATGCGTTGAGTATCTTACAGGTTAGCAAAGCTTTACTGTAGATCTACCTTGATTTTGATTTTTTACTTTTTTATTGACTTAACTTAGTCCCAAACCCAATATGATTAGTTGATTTTCTGACCTTCAGTAATAAGCTTTAGTTGATCTATACTTGCTTTTGGTTTGCGATCATAGGTTAGAAGACCATTGATTTCTTGTTCAACATCCGTCAACTGAGTGTAGCAGAAACCTTTGATAAGTGGTGAGGTATAAAGGGCATCCACAACACTTTTGTAGGCGTTTAAGAACTCTTCCTCTGAATTCGCATTTGAATATCCCCAACCATCCCACTCACTTTGCTTATACGAAATTCCACCAAACTCACTAATAAGAATCGGCTCGTCCTGATAGGAATGTCCAGGTGCATAGATCGTTTTTCCAGCAGGTAAGAATGCAAGCGCAGAATCTATGGTTTCATACCTTTTTTCTAATATCTCTTGTGAGGATTCATAATCATGAATGGTGCATAAGTCAGATTGTGTATGCTCCCAGCCGTCATTCGAAAGAACAAGCCTGCTTTGATCCAAAGACTTGGTTAAATGGTACATTGTGAGGCTATGATTTCTTTGCTTAGTACTCGTTAAGAGGTCAGGAACTCCCCAGCTCTCATTAATCGGAACCCACGCAACGATGGATGGGTGATTGTAGTCTCTCTGTATGACTTCTTGCCACTCCTGTGTTATACGTTGGACGGCTTGGTCAGAGTAGGCATAACTATTAGCCATTTCTCCCCATACAAGTAAGCCTAATTGGTCTGCCCAATAATAATAAAGTGGATCTTCAACTTTTTGGTGCTTTCTCGCACCATTAAAGCCAAGCTCTTTTGTGTATTCGATGTCCTTTTTTAAATCGAGTTCAGATGGGGCTGTGAGAATGCCCTCAGGAAAATATCCTTGATCCAGAACTAATCTCATGTAATATGGCTTATTATTCAAGAAGATTTGTCCATTATGAACCGCTATCTTACGCATGCCAAAATAACTCTGAACACGATCGATCCTCTTTCCGTTCTCAAGTAGATCAATAGTTACATCAAAAAGATTAGGGTCCTCTGGGCTCCAGAGCCAGTTCTCATGGTTAATTCCTGAATGATTAAGATAGAATAGACGAGTTCCATGACCGTCAATTAAAGAAAGAGTATCCCTCGTAATGATGTTACCTTTAAAAGATATTTCTACATTAAGCTTTTGATCCAATTGTAAGGAGTCCACTCTGTAATCGAATTTGATCCGTTTATTGTCTATATCCGGTGTGAAGAAAATCTCTGAAAGAAAACTGCTTGAGACGGTTTCTAGCCACACCGTCTGCCAAATTCCAGTGGTTCTGGTGTAAAAGATATTCTCTGATTGTTCCTTCCAGTATTGCTTTCCACGAGGCTGATCAAGAGCGGTTGACGAATCAGAAGCATGAACAACAATTGTATTTTGACCAGACTGAAGGAAAGAAGTAATCTCACATTTAAACGGCGTGTGACCACCTCTATGATAAACAGCTCGTTCACCATTTACCCAAACCCAAGCTTCATAATCGACGGCTCCAAAATGAAGAATATAGCGAGAGTGGGTATCTAGCTTTAGCTCGAAGTGGCGTCTATACCATACAAAATCATGAAAGTCTGTCTCGCCAATACCACTTAATGAACTCTGATAACAGAAGGGAACGATAATGCGTTTGGAGAAGGTGTGGTCTTTATACCATTTTTCATTCAATCCGCGTGCGTCATCGTCATATTCAAATTCCCATTCACCATTTAGATTCAACCACTGATCTCTTTTGAAGTGAGGACGGGGATACTCTGGCCTAAGGTTAGTCATAATCAAACACTCCTTATGATTTAGCTTGAAGAGTTAGTGTGTTTATGTGCATTTTCCGACTCTCCAAACGCTTGATTGCGGTATTAAAAAGCTTCAAATTTGCATAAGCGAAAAGACTGCCTGAGAAAAAGATGCCTGCAGCTGGAATGAAAATCAAACCAACTCCTAGTAAGGTTGAAAGCACAAGAAATAGCAAAGAAAATGGAAGAAGCGGAATGGCAAGGGTCAACGCTTTTTTTAGAATGCCTAAGGTATTTCCCTTAAAATGCACAAAGACTGGTAGACAAAAAAGGATCATGAATGTGTACACAAATAGAAGGGTAGTCAATAAGGCAGAGATTATATACCCAATTGTTGTGCCTAGGTTTGAGAAGATCATTAAATCAATGATTAAAACGAATCCAATTATTAAGAGAAGGAACCCAAACTTATTTGCTGGGAAAAAAGAATTCTTATACTCATTCCAAAACATTGAGAATAGAGACATTTCCTGATCGGGCTCTTGAATCCACTTGCGGACAATTGAATACAAAGCTACAGTAGCTGGGAAAAACCCAACTATCCCTAGACCGATGAGGGTGAAAAAGATCCAGAGCACGTTAAGGTAAGCAAGCTTAGAGATATGGTCAAAAGATTGAAGAAGTGTACCTCTTACCCCATCCATAGTCATCACCTCGACTTATTTTTGAAATTCAGCCTTTAATTCCAGTGAAGCTAATTCCTTTGACAATATGTTTCTCAAAAAAGAGGAACGCAATAATTACAGGTATAGATGCAAGGGCATTTACAGTCATTGGAAGGATATAGCTCTCTGAATAATTGGAGTTATACATAGGAATCCCTACAGGTAAGGTATAGAGAGATTCAGAGATCGTAGCTAGATAGGGCCAAAGAAAGTTATTCCATGAGCCAATGAAGGTTAGGATACCAATAGCTGCTAAAGCAGGTCTGGCTAAAGGCAACACAATATTCCAGAACAACCTGACATCACTGCAACCATCAATTTGAGCGCTTTCTATTAATTCATTGGGAACTCCATCGAAGAAACTTTTTAAAATAATTACACCCAGAGGGGCTGCAATCATCGGTAGAATCAATCCACTATACGTATCTAATAGATTTAAGTCTCCAATAATCTCAAACAGGGGAATGATCATGGCTTCTCCCGGAACCATTAATCCAGCAATAAAGAATACAAATAAAGCACGGCGATACCGAAATTCCATTTTTGAAAGAGCAAAAGCAGCTAGAGATGTAAGCACTAGAGTCAGTATGGTGGTAATAATACCGATAATAAAGCTGTTCCATACCCAAAGAAAGATATCGCTTCCACCAATGATATCAAGGTAATTGACAAAGGTGTAAGGTGGCAAGAACCATTCAAAAGGAGTGGTAGCAGGCATACTCTCAGGCTTTAATGAAACAAAAAACATCCAAACAATTGGGAAGAGAAAAAGCAGAGCGACAGCAACAGCAAGTATAAGCTTTGGCACCTTCATTGGATCACGTTTTCTAGTTAATAGCGTCTCCTGCTGGCTCATATCATTCGTCCTCCTTTTCCACCTAATCTCAATTGAATGAGTGAAAGAATTAATAACACGATAAATAATAGATAGGACATAGCTGCGGCATAGCCTAGGTCATAACGCTCAAAGCCCATCTCATAGATATAGAGAATGATTGGGCGTGTGGATGTACCTGGTCCTCCACCGGTAATGAGGAGAATTTGACCAAAGACTTTAAAGGATGCAAGCACTTGAAGTAAAAGAATTACTCTTGTAATAGGTAAGAGTTGAGGAATTGTAATTTTCCAGAACATCATTGAACGAGTTGCACCATCTACCTCGGCAGCTTCATATAAGTCATCTGGTATATTCTGCAGGGAGGTCAGAAAGAGTATCATGTTAAAACCAACCGTCCACCAAAGAGTGACACCGATGATGCTAACCCATGCAAGAGAAGGCTCCGCCAGCCAGAATGGCTCAATGGTAAGACCAGTCGCTTGTAAAATGTTATTCACAACCCCTGTATAGGGTTGAAGCATAAAAATCGCTACGTAGGAAATGACAGAAACAGAAAGAATACTTGGAATAAAAAACGCCCCACGTATTAATGTTCGTAAGCGTGTGTTTAAGTTCGCAAGTAGTGCTAGGAATAGTGCTAGGATAACCATTGTTGGAGTCGAGAATAAAACAAATAATGAGGTGTTCCCGAATGCTTCCCAGAAATTCGGATCACTTAGTACATTTTTATAATGGGTTAAACCAACAAAGTCCTGCTTCTCAATTAACGTCCAATTAAAGAAACTCATTTGCATGCCTTTAAAAATGGGGTAAATCGTAAAAGCGAGATACGCTATAAGAAAAGGCAAAATAAATGGGATCGGACGAAGTTCATTTTTCCAAGAATTCTTATTCACCAAAGCACCTCCCGATATTGGATTGATTTAACGGATTGTCACTTCAAGATCATGGACCATCTTCTTAATCCCTTCTTCAGCTGTTAATCGGCCAGCCATAATTTCATCCAGACTTCTTGTCATGTCTGTTTCCGCGGCACTTTGATAGATGGTAGAGTCGGTAAAGACAATATAAGGTGAGATTGAAGAATAATCTGAACGATAAGGAAGCTCTTGAAAAGGCTCAGATTCAACTATTTCAGGTTTAGAAGGGATATGGCCTGCTTCTGCCCATTTAAGCCCGCTATCACTTACATATTTAATAAATTCCATCTTTGCTTGTTGTCTAGCATCAGTGGATTCTTCTTTGATTGGCATAATTAACGTGTGTGAACCACCTTGAGCAGCTTCAACATCAAACAGTTGAGGATAAGGTACAGCTGTAAAAGGAAGGTCTGCGTTTTCCCAAATTCCTGTTCCCCATACACCTGTCATCAGGCTAAAGGCATTTCCAGATTGAAATGTTTCATAGGGATCACTTAAGTGCATGGGAATAATATCTCCGAAAAAGCTATGAACATATTCAGCGGCCTCCACGGCTATGTCTTGATCAAGAGTAATTTCAGGATCAGTCAGATCATCAGAGAATATCGGCGTACCACCCATTTGAAAGTAAGTTGTCCACCACCAACGGTATACATCTAGTCCGCCAGTTGTAATTGCAATGCCTGTCTTATCAGGTAAGGCTTGCCTTGCTTTCATAAAGAAGTCTTTAAAACCTTCAGGAGTTTCTTCGATAATAGGTTGACCATTCTCATCTAACAAGTCAGCTTCTTCAGCAAGGTCGGTGTTCACATAGAGGATAAAAGGGTGGGAGTCAATGGGGACGGCATGATATTCTCCTTCGACTTCCATCGCATCCTTTAGGTTGTCATAGAAATCATTAAAGTCCATATCAACGTGGCCTGCCAAATCATTAAGAGGGGTTGTTAGACCTTGGTTTACAAGTTCGGGTACCGTTGCGGCGTGTGAGACAGCTACATCGGGTCCACGATTAGCTGCTACACTTGTTACCAGTTTTGTATAGTAATCATCAAAGTCTTGTAGAATAATATTTACATAGATTTCATCCTGACTTTCATTAAACTCTGAAACAATGTCTTGCATGTAACCAAGATCGCCACCACCGAATAAAACCCAGTAATCAAGATTGATCCGCCCATCACTAGTCGTTTGTGACGTCTTACTACAAGCTGCTAAGGTAATCAGAAACAAGCACAGAAGGAATAGCATAGCTTTTTTAACCATTATTCGGGCAACTCCTCTCAAATATCATCTAGGAAAGCGCTTACAAAAATAGTGTTAAAAAAACATTCATAAATATATTCGTATGAATTGGATATTATGCATAAGAAATCGTAATTTATACGTACCACTTTATCATTGGAAAATTCTGAAGTCAAACTGAAAAATAAATGAGATTAGATATTTTTTCATAAGAGATGTTCATGTTCTTTTTACCCTATTCACTATATTATAGACAGACAAGCAATAAGAGGGGGTTCGTTTTTATATGAGTCAAAAAGTAGCTATTGTAACAGGTGCTAATTCAGGGATGGGCCTAGCCACATCAGTCGACATCGCTAATACAGGCGTTCATGTGATTATGCTTTGTCGGAATGAACAACGAGGGAAAGAAGCAGTTGAGAAAGCTGAGAAACAACTAACAAACGGATCTGTAGAATTGCAGCTATGTGATTTAGCCTCTTTAGAGGATATTCGTTCCTACGCAGAAGGCTTCAACCATTCACAGCAGCAGTTAGATATTATTGTCGCTAATGCCGGAGTGGTAGCCACAAAACGACAAGAGACTAAAGATGGCTATGAATCGATGCTAGGAGTTAATCATCTTGGCCATTTTCTTCTTATTAACTTATTACTTGAACGACTCATTCATTCCTCAGATGGTCGAATCGTCATTGTATCCTCAGGTGCACATAAGTGGGGCAAGCTTGATTTTAATAATCTTCAATTAACATCTGGATATAATGTCATGAAAGGATATGGACAATCCAAGCTTGCAAATGTCCTATTCGCAAGAAAGCTTGCTAAACAACTAAAAGGTACAAATGTATCGGTGAACTCACTTCATCCTGGCGCAGTAGCTACTAACTTGGGTGTTGATAGAGATACAGGCTTTGGCAAAGCTATTCATCGAGTTCTTAAACCATTTTTCCTCACACCAGAGCAAGGTTCTAGAACAGCTGTTTACCTTGCAACGAACCCTAATTTGAAGGGAAAGTCAGGGGAGTATTACATCAAAGAAAAACCAGCAGCTATTTCTAAGAGAGCAGCGGACGATGCACTTGCTGAGAAGCTATGGAATTGGAGTAGAGAAGAAACCGGCATTAAGTGAGTATGAACCATCAAGAGAAATGGGTGCGGAAGCAAGGCGGAACGATATAGGTCAAGAAGTTGAGGACGTTATCAAGAAAGAATGAGATGAAACCAAGAAAGGTCAAGAAAGACCAAGAGCTGAAGGACATGACCAAGACCTAAGCTGGTTTTATTAAAGAAAAGCGGACTTATTGACCTTATTTTGTTTCGAGGTTTTATCAAGAGAGATGAAGATTTAACAAGACGAAAAGGATGTTACCAAGAGAGACCAACGTAACACCAACACCGGTTAGAGGTTAACCAAAAGGAAGAACATGTTACTAAGAAAGATCAGCACCACTGCGAGACGGTTCAATGCATGTCCAAGAGCTGAAAGGCGTTACAAAGACCTAAGCTATGTTAATCAAGAGGAGAGCATATTTTAGCAAGATGATGAATGATAAAACGATAATAAAGGCGAAATAGACAGGGAGCTGCACCTGACTCATTTCGTCTTTTTTGTATAGATTTTTCGCTATTTAATTAACATAAATTCACTAATTTATTTATTTTTGAGATATAATGGGTGGCGTAGAACGTGTTAAAAAGGGTGTGAGTTTTTTGCGAAGGATTATGGTGGTAGGTGCATCGGCTGGAGCTGGGAAATCAACGTTTGCAAGAAGTCTATCAAAGCAACTAAACATTCCTGTCTATCATTTGGATACATTCTATTGGAAACCAGGCTGGGAAGAGGAAGACACCCAGATTTTTCGAGAGAAACAGCAGAAAATTGTTGGAGATGAATACTGGATTATTGAAGGGAATTATAGCTCTACTTTTGATATAAGACTAGAGAAAGCAGATACGATCATATTTTTAGATCAGCCGTTATGGGTTTGTCTGTACAGAGTGTTTAAAAGAAGAGTTATGTATCGTAAAAAATCCAGACCAGATTTGACTGAGGGTTGTCCTGAGAAGATAGATTTTGCGTTTCTTTCTTTTATTGTACGAACCTATTATCCAAGAAAGAAGAAAATGCGAGAGAAGTTGCAAACATTTAAAGATAAAAGTTCTTCTCATCAGGTTTATTTACTCTCAGGAGACACGGACACTGAAAAGTTTTTAGATAAGGTACATAAAGGGGATGTTGAGTAATGGATCAAGAATTTTTGAACCAGTTAAAGACACAAGATGAGGTATTTTCAGGGTGGGATTTTTCTTTTGTATCTGAAACGGGTAGGATGAGTTCCTCTCTATTAACGTGGTCATTTGGAAGCCTAGCGATGAAAAAGCTGGCGCACGCTAAGAGTGCGTTAGACATGGGAACAGGAGGCGGAGAGCATCTAAGTTATTTGCGCCCATTCCCTCCAGTTATGAAAGCAACGGAAGGCTATATGCCAAATGTGAGTATTGCCAAAAATAGACTAGAGGCGCTTGGTGTCAAAGTGTATGAAGTAACCAATGATCAGAACCTCCCATTTAAGGAGAATGAGTTTGATCTTATTCTGAATAAACATGATTCATTTGATGCAAATGAAGTCCGTAGACTCATTTCTGACGGCGGTACATTTATAACTCAGCAGGTGGGTGGAACCGACTGTGCAGAGATAAATGAATGGTTTAATCAACCACTCAATCCAGAGTTTGCACAGTGGAACCTAGAAACAGCAAGGCAACAGGTAGAAGCGGCAGGATTTCATGTAACCGATGCTAAAGAAGAATTTCCTACCCAGAGATTTTATGATCTAGGGGCTGTATTGTATTACTTAAAAGCGATCCCGTGGCAGTTAGAAGATTGGCGAGCAGCAGATTATATACCTGAATTGTACAAGCTTTACGAGCGGATCAATAAAGATGGGTTTGTAGAAGTAACACAGCATCGTTTTATACTAATAGCACAATAAAAATAACAAAGGTCTGATGCTCATTAATGAATTTCAAGATATCTTCTTTGAAAAAGAATTCAATCATAGATACAAAATAAGATGCGTAGAATAAATGTGGTTTCAGGATACATTTTTAGTAAGCCTCTAACATAGACATTTTGCCTAAAGTAGAGAGGATGATTGTATGCAACTCTTGAAAAAGCTCATTCTAAAATTCCTATTTATTTATATTACGTATATAGGGGTTAGATTACTAATGGGACTCTTTTTCTCCTCAACATCGCCAGATCCTTTATACGCGGACGCTTTAATCTTTACAACAGTTTTTTTAACTTTATCCTCTTTATTCTCGTCATCCCATAAGAGTGAGGACACAGAAAATCCTAGGTAGGTTTGTGTTATCCGAAGTACATTTGGGCCCATTCCCACCCTAAGGTACCAGCCACGCCAATCACTTTCTTGGGGTTTAGTAGATAATGGGTAGATGGATAACGGAAGAGACCAGAAATAAAATAAAAGATGTTGGTGAAAGTATTATACATTCTCTTAAAAAAAAGGTAGAATGAGAGCGTATACACAGAGAGTCTATTTTTTTAAAAAAAGTATTTTGAAAGCGGTTTACAAATGGTGAGGAGCGTGGAATATGCAGCAAGCGAGAGTTGGAATCGTTGGATGTGGAACAATTAGCGATATTTATTTACAAAATTGTGCTGATGACCAATATGTTGAAATTGTGGCTTGTAGTGATCTGAATCAGGCAGCAGCCATGGAAAAAGCGAAGGCTTATAACATTGCTAAAGTACTTACCCCGGATGAGTTATATCAGGATCCTGATATTGATATTGTCTTAAATCTGACCATCCCGGCGGCTCATGCAGAGGTATCGCTAAAAGCCTTACAAAATGGAAAACACGTTTTTCTTGAAAAACCACTGTCTATTTCATTACAAGATGCTGAGCAGATTCTTGAGGTTGCAAAAGAGAAAGGACTTCAAGTTGGTGTAGCTCCTGATACGTTTCTTGGTGGGGGTCTGCAAACCTGCCGTAAGTTAATTGATGATGGATCAATCGGCAAACCTGTTGCAGCGACGGCTTTTATGATGTCGCATGGTCCTGAAAGCTGGCATCCAAATCCTTATTTTTATTATCAAGAGGGAGCCGGTCCGCTTTTTGATATGGGGCCTTATTATCTTACTGCCTTAATTCACCTGATTGGTCCATTCCGTCGAGTGACTGGTTCTGCTCAGTCGGCTTTGCAGGAAAGGATTGCAACAAGCCCCGAGAGAAATGGGGAGGTTATCCCAGTCAATACTCCTACCCATGTTACTGGAGTGATTGATTTTGAAAATGGAGCGGTTGGTACTTTGATTATGAGCTTTGATGTGTGGGGAGCCACGTTACCTTGGATCGAAATTTACGGCACAGAAGGCACTCTACGTGTACCAGATCCAAATACCTTTGGTGGACCTGTCTATGTCAAAAAAGCAGGAGAATTAGAATGGACAGAACTAGCTTTAACTCATGACCACATTGAAAATGAACGAGGTCTTGGATTAAAGGATATGGCTAGAGCGGTTGTTACTGGTAGTCCAACTCGTGCATCTGGAGAGATGGGATATCATGTGCTGGAAGCGATGCATGGTTTTTATACTGCTTCTGCGACTAATCAGCATTATGCGATGCAGAGTAACTGCGATCGACCAGCACCTGTGGAATAAGATTTTACTATTTTAGGAGGAGATTATATGAAACTAGGAGTATTCGCCGTATTGTTTGCCGATAAGCCATTTGAAGAAATGCTCGATCATATTAAGAGCTTAGGATTAGAAACAGTTGAGATTGGAACAGGAGGATATCCTGGAAATGCTCATTGTAATCCAGCGGAATTATTAGCTGATGAGTCCAAGTTGAAGGCTTTTCAGCACGCTGTTGAGAGCAGAGGATTAACGATCAGTAGCTTAAGCTGCCACGGCAATGCACTGACTCCAGATCGTGAGTTTGCGGAGCGTTGCCACCAAGACTTTCTTGATACCGTTCGTTTAGCGGAAAAGTTAGGTGTCGAAGTGGTTACAACGTTCTCAGGAACTCCTGGTGCGTATGAAGGAGCTAAAGCACCAAGCTGGCCGGTAGCACCATGGCCAAATGAGCATGCTGAAATTTTAAAATGGCAGTGGGAAGAAAAGCTCATTCCTTATTGGAAGGAAGCGGGGAAATTCGCGAGTGATCATAATGTGAAAATTGCACTTGAGTTACACGGTGGGTTTTTAGTACATACCCCAGCGACACTATTAAAACTACGTGAAGCTGTAGGCGACGTCATTGGAGCGAACGTGGATCCAAGCCATCTATGGTGGCAAGGGATCGATCCCGTAGCGGCGATCAAAATCCTTGGAAAGCGCAATGCGATACACTTTTTCCATGCAAAGGACACGTACATTGATCAAGAAAATGTGAACATGCATGGCTTGCTAGATATGCAGTCATATGCCAACATGCAAGATCGCGCGTGGATCTTCCGCTCAGTTGGATACGGACATGATCTAAAGGTTTGGTCCGACATTATTAGTGCACTTCGCACAGTTGGTTATGATGGGGCGGTTAGTATTGAACATGAAGATGGATTAATGTCCATTGACGAAGGATTCAGCCGTGCAGTATCAAATCTTCAGCAAGTATTAATCAAAGATCCAGTTCCAGACATGTGGTGGCTATAAAAGAAAGTGTAGTTCAAGAGAGGGGAAAAAATTATGAACAAATTAAAAGTAGCTGTAATAGGTAATGGGAGTATTGCGAAGTACCGTCATATCCCAGAATATGCGAGTAGGGAAGATGTTGAATTCGTTGCATTTTGTGATTTTACAATCGAGCTTGCACAAGCAAACGTAGAACAATTTGGTGGGAAAGCCTATACAAGTTATGAAGAGCTATTAGCTAGTGAAGACGTTGACGTAGTGAGTGTCTGCACACAAAACGTTGATCACGCAAAGGTATCCATTGCGGCAGCGAATGCAGGGGCGCACGTTCTTTGCGAAAAGCCAATGGCGACATCTTTAGAAGATGCACAAGCAATGATTAAAGCAGCAAAAGAAAATAATGTTCAATTAATGATTGGTCATAACCAACGTCTGATGCCTCCTCACGTGAAAGCGAAGGAAGTGCTCGAATCAGGCCGTCTAGGTAAAGTCCTTACGTTCAAAACAACCTTTGGTCACGGTGGACCAGATGCTTGGAGTGTCCAAGGGGATGAGAGCTGGTTCTTTGATAAGTCAAAAGCATTTGTTGGTGCTATGGGTGACTTAGGCGTACACAAAATCGATCTCATTCGCTGGCTTTTTGATGAAGAGATCTCAGAGGTTGCTGCATTTGTCGAAACCCTTGACAAGCAGGGTGATGTGGACGATAACGCGACATGCCTGCTCCGTATGCAAGGTGGAGCAATTGGTACAATGGCAGCAAGCTGGACTTACTACAAAGGTGAGGACAACACAACAAGCGTCTATTGTGAAAATGGTGTGCTTGAAATTAAGGATAACGCTGATGAGCAAGTGGTTGTGCGTTTAAATAATGGTACAGTTGAGCGCTATCAAGTTGGAGCTATTGCGACAAATGATGCAGGAGGTCAATCCTCTAGTGGTGTAATTGATGCCTTTTTAACAGGGATTATAGAAGGTACAGAACCTGTCATTACTGGCGAAGAAGGAATGAAATCGTTGAATGTAGTACTTGCAGCACTTGAGTCAGCAGAGACTCGAGCTTTTGTAAAAGTAAACTAGTCTTGAAAGGATGAATGTATAATGGCACAACTACCAATCGCTCTTCAGTTATATACACTTCGAAATGAAACAAAGGAAGATTTTCTAGGAACACTTAAAAAAGTAAAAGAGCTTGGATATGATGGAGTTGAATTTGCTGGATTTGGTGGGTACGAAGCATCTGAACTCAAAGCCATTCTAGAAGATCTTGACCTAAAACCGTTCTCTAGTCACGTAGGTCTTGAACTACTTGAAGACAATGCAGAAGAAATTATTGCGTATCACAAAGAGCTTGGAGTCGAAACAATGGTTATTCCATATCTTGTGCCAGAGCGAAGAACAGCAAAAGAAGATTATCTAAAGCTTGCTGAGAGTTTGAATCAGTATGGTGAGAAGATTAAGGAAGCTGGATTGCAACTATGCTATCATAATCATGACTTTGAATTTGAGAAATATGATGGAGAGTATGGCCTTGATTTGATCTTCTCAAATACAAATCCAGAATTCGTACAAGTTGAACTAGATACGTATTGGGCTGAATTTGCAGGAATCTCTGCAGTAGACTACGCAGCTAAGTATAAAGGAAGACTTCCACTTGCTCACATTAAAGATATGGTGACAAGTCCGGAGAAAACATTTGCCGAAGTTGGAGAAGGCGTATTAGATATTAAATCAATAGTAGCAGCAGTAGAACAAGCTGGTGCCAAACGATTAATCGTGGAACAAGACGTCTGCCAAAGACCAGCACTTGAAAGTGTAGAAATCAGTATTCGTAACTTAAAAGAAATTTTAGGACGATAATATGTAAAAAAAGCCGGACCTCTTGGTTCGGCTTTTTTATATTTTTGCTCTTACTAAGCATGTGAAGTTCTTGGTAAGTGGCATTTTATCTTGGAGAGAGGGCAAAAGGTCTTGGTAACCCGCGCCTCATCTTGAAGAGAGGGCAACCGATCTTGGAAATGAGCCCAGCATCTTAGAGAGAGGGTAACCGGTCTTGGAAATGAGCCCAGCATCTTGGAGAGAGGACAACCGGTCTTGGTAACGAGCCCAGCATCTTGGAGAGAGGGCAACCGGTCTTGGAAATGAGCTCAGCATCATGGAAAGAGGACAACCGGTCTTGGTAACTGGCCCAGCATCTTGGAGAGAGGGCAACCGGTCTTGGAAATGAGCTCAGCATCTTGGAAAGAGGACAACCGGTCTTGGTAACTGGCCCAGCATCTTGGAGAGAGGGCAACCGGTCTTGGAAATGAGCTCAGCATCTTGGAAAGAACCCAACCGGTCTTGGTAACCCGCCCGCCATCTTGGAGAGAACCCAACCAATCCTACTAACCCGCTTCCCAACTTGGAAAACATCCCCCCTCTCTTCCTAAGAATTTTACACACAATCACGAACTACAACCTCAGCCCAAATTCCCCATATCCGAATGAAGGAAAATTAGAATAGAACAGCTTGCTATGATCCCCCCAATCGCTATAGTGAGGTGGGTACCAATGCTATCTCCAAGCAAACCAGCTATTAGTGCAGCTAATGGGATTAAGGCCATAGTGATAAATCGACTACTGGCTTGAACTCTACCAAGCATATGATCTGGCGTAACTTTTTGTCTTAATGTTTTTATGACAGGATTGAAGGATGCAGCACAAAAGGTCCCGATTGCATTGGCAATTAGTAAAGCTGTGTACGAGTGTGCTAGACCTAACCAAATCAAGGAAAGTCCTCCGCCAAGATAACCGCAAAAAAGTATACTGCGATTACTCGCTACTTTTCTAATAAATACGGATAAAAACGATCCGACAATCGCTGCGGCTCCACCAATCGATAGGAGCCACCCGATCTCAATGGCTGTTAATCCGATGGTCGCCTGAAGATGAAAAACTAATAGAGTCAAGGAAATCGTAATGCCAAAGCTGATAAATGCACTGCTAAGATTGGTTAAAAGAAGAATTTTCTTTTGATAAATGAAGCTAAATCCTTTCCCAACATCACGAAAAAATCCGCCGCTACTTTTTATATTTGACTCTTTATGTAGAGGGACTTGGATAAAAAGTACTGCTATAAAAGCGAAGAAAAAACCAATACTATTTGCGATTAATCCTATACCAGGATGAATAAATGCGATGAAGAGGCCACCAAGTGTAGGACCAACCAAAATGGCAGTGTGAAACATACTAGATTCTATTGTATTAGCAAGTTGGAGGTCTTCTTTTTTTACGATCGAAGGAATGACAGCAAATTGAGCTGTGTTATAAAGCTGAGTACAAGCGCCAATCAATAAAGCTGCGATAAAGAGGTAGAAGATGTGAAGCTCATCAACTAGATAGAGTACACTCAAAATCATTAAAACAAAAGCTCTTACAGCATCACATAATAGCAACAGTGTTTTTCTTGAATATCGATCGACTACTGGGCCAACAAAAGGCTGAAGCCAAACAGTCGCTTGACCGATTGCAGCTACGGTACCCATTGCAATCGCAGATCCTGTAAGAGATAAAACGATGAGTGGTAGGGCAACCAAATAAACTTGAGCTCCAGCAAAAGAGGCTAAGTTGCCCCCCATAAGCCAATAAAATGCACGGTTTTTACGTAATGGATGAAAGCCCTCGTCCATGTAAGAACCTCCTTTTTTAGTTTGATAGGTAGTCAGTAAGGCTTTGACCTAATTCTTGTAGCCTCATCTCATGTAAGCTATATCTTGATTTGTTTGTTGAAATAAGTCTGGCTGATCGTAGCTGTGTGAGGTGATGGTGAAGAGTTGATTTTGGCATATCTAATGTGATGGCCAGCTCCTGTAAGCTTTTTGTTCCTTCAAAAAGGAGCTTAACCATTTTTAGTCGGGCCTCATCACCAAGCGCTTTATAGGCAAGAGGAAGCATTCGATCTGGAACAAGTGGGTCACCTGGGTGAATGCTTGCGTTAGATATAGGATAATAGAAAACTTTGGTTCCTTTTAAGTCCGCAACAATGGTCCATGGTCGATAGGAGAAATGTGGGATAAGAAGCACGTTTGGTACAGAAGGTTCAGGGAGGTAGTCAATGCCATCCGTAACATAATGAACAAAAGCTATTGGATCAGATATGGTTTTATGTTTCTCTTTTTTTGTAGAAAGATCTCGGCAAATCATTCCTTCTAGCTGTACTTCTTGATCCGTAATCATCTGCTGAACCCACCCTGTCATAACAGAGATAAGATGTGATTTGAGCGATGTGATGTCTGTATGACAAATATACCGGACGTAGTCAGGTAAAAAGACAATGTGTTTGGAAGCAGTCGCATACTCCTCAACGGCCTGTGCGTTTCCAGTGGCCGCTTCATCTAATAGCGGCTCTAGATAGGTATTCAAGTAAGGTAAGCAGATACGTCTCAACTCAACTGTGTCTAAAGAACGTATAAATGTACAATACCCTTCTAACGAATGATCTTCTAATGAATGAAGAAGCTGAAGTAAGGCTTTCCAAGTGTTGTGCGTATATACTTCCTCTAGTTCTGCTTTAAGGTCAATTGTAATGTCGCCATTAATTACAGGTTGGTAGAATTCCGTCTCTGTTAGAGTGTCTCGTAGTTTATCATGTGTGATAGCAGCGATTCCAAGTGCACTTTCCCACAGTAAAGAATGACTGAATCGAATCGTATAATGTTCTCGTTCGGGGTTTGAGTAATCAAGAACTTTCATTGCTCATTCTCCTTTTCTATTAAATTATCTATAACTATATACGATAGATGATTTACATTCAATATAATTAGAATATTTAATTCTATAAAAATAGAATTTAATAAAATGGATTAACACCGTAGAGTTTAGCTCCTTGTAAAGAGTTAGGCTTTTTTTCTATTGTGTCTTGTGCATGACGTTACGTCAGGGGATATACTTAGCTTAGTAGAAAGGGGATAGAGAGTTGAAGCAGCTGTATACCATTGGTGAATTCGCGAAACTGACCGGTACGACGGTTCGTACGTTGAGATTTTATCATAAGAAAAAGTTACTCGAGCCATCATCCTTTAACGAAAATGGACATCGGCTGTATAGCCAACAAGATTTGTTTCTTTTTCAGAAAATCATAACGTTTAAGTATCTAGATTTTTCATTAGATCAGATAGCGAATTTTCTTCATAGCCCTGAACTTAATTTAACTGAAACGATTTCTTTTCAGAAACGTATGCTTGTTGATAAACAAAAAAGTCTTCAGAAAGTGATTGATTCACTAGAGACAGTGGAGTTAGTTCTGAATGACACAGGGGAGGCAGAGCCTTCGTTAATCCTTTCTTTTATTCAGACATTTCAGCAAGGGGAAGAGCGCAAGCAATGGTTATCCTCATTTCTAACTAAGGAGCTTGTGGAGGTGCTCTTCTCTTTAGAAACACAAAAAAAGTATTGGGTGTTACTATTAGAATTAACGAGAGTAGTGAAGAACTATTCTCCATCAAGTATGGAAGCACAGGAGAAAATAATAGCTCTTTCTACTTCTATTCAATCTCTGTTCACACCGGAAATGGTGGAGGAACTTGAAGCGAATGCCTCCATGATTCAAAAAGTCCCGCCCTTACTAATGGATCAAGTAAGCACTGAATTAGAGCATTTTTTAATCGAGATGCAAAAGGAGATGCAAGAATGAAAGCTGATGATCAATCAAAAAGCCAGCCACCTAAATGGCGAGAATTTTGGCAGTTACTAATAGGTTATAGACCGTCTATGTGGTTAATGGGTGGTGCAGTTGTGCTTGGCTTGGGAGAGACCATTCTTTCTCTGTTAGTACCATTGTTAACGATGCAATTAGTCGATATCTTATCGGTTACAACGATATCCACGAGCTTAATCGTTCTTTTGATCGCGGTATTTTTAGCTCAAGCCACTATGTCTGGCTTTTCCATTTATATGATGACAAGGGTTGGCCAGCATATGATCGCCAAACTCAGGGAAGATCTTTGGAAACATGTTATCAAGTTACCGATTCCTTTTTTTGATAAACGTAATTCAGGTGAAACGATGAGTCGTATTACCAATGATACGAACGTGATTAAAGAATTTGTTGTGATGCAAATCATTCCGTTCTTTTCAGGTTTGGTCTCTATCATTGGGTCAGTCATCTTATTGTTTATCATTGATTGGAAAATCACATTAATGATGCTTGTTATCATTCCAGTTGCATTTGCCATTTTAATGCCGCTAGGACGTAAGATGTATAAAGTATCAAAGGCTACTCAGGATGAGACCGCAGAATTTCAAGGAGATCTTGGTCGAGTCCTATCTGATATACGGTTAGTGAAATCATCTCTTGCTGAACCGAAAGAAGAACAGCAAGGTAAGCGTCGGATTACCAAACTATTTGGCTATGGTCTAAGAGAAGCAAAAATTAATGCATTTGTTACGCCTCTTATGATGACTGTAAACTTGGTTATGTTAGTCTTTTTAATTGGATATGGTGGATTTCGTGTATCTGAGGGGACTCTAAGTGCAGGTTCACTTGTAGCCATTATTCTTTATATGTTTCAGATTATTGTTCCATTTAGTCAAATGGCCACATTTTTTACCCAATCACAAAAGGCCATGGGTGCAACAGAACGTATTCGTGAAATTATGGATGAAAAGCCTGAATTGGAACCAGCTACTTCATCATCAACAGGAGAGAAAACGAGTCAGGAAGGTCTTATTTTTAAGAACGTAAACTTTGGCTATTCTGAGGATCAGTCTATTTTACACGACCTATCCTTTTCAGTTGGGAAGGGAAAGGTAACCGCTTTTGTTGGGCCAAGTGGCGCAGGGAAAACCACAATCTTCTCTCTTATTGAACGTTTTTACCAACCAAAAAACGGATCGATACACTTTGAAGGAGTGGAATTGAAGAACTATCAACTTAGAGAATGGCGCAGCAAAATCGCGTATGTATCTCAGGAAAGTCCAATGATGGCAGGAACGATTCGTGATAATTTAACCTACGGGCTTGAAGGTGTGACAGATTCACAAATAGATAAGGCAGTTGATCAAGCTAATCTAAGAGAATTTATTAATAAGCTTCCAGATCTATATGACACTCAGGTAGGGGAGCGAGGAGTCAAGGTATCGGGTGGTCAACGCCAGCGGTTAGCGATTGCTAGAGCGATCATTCGAGATCCTGAACTTTTGTTGCTCGATGAAGCAACGGCCCACTTAGACAGTACGTCTGAGAGTTTAGTTCAAGAGGCGTTACAAGGATTAATGGAGGGTCGAACAACACTTGTGATTGCGCATAGACTCTCAACAGTTCGTCATGCGGATCGCTTGATTGTATTAGAGCAAGGACAAGCAACAGGGATTGGCACACATGAAGAACTTATCCGTACTCATGACGTGTATCGAGAAATGGTTGAACAGCAGTTTGATACAGAACCACATTCATAAAGAATAAGCAGCTGGAGCAACGTTTTATAACAAAAAGGGAAGAACACTGACATGTCAGTGTTCTTCCCTTTTATGCCTTAGTTAAATACGCCATTCGACCGTAACCGCTCCAATTTGTTTAGCCAAGTGATCTAGGCCTTTTTCTATTCGATGTACTCTCTCATTTGATAAAGTAAATGCCTCACTTAATTCTAATTTCTTCACAATAAGAGTTCCGCTCTTGCGATCAAATAAAGGATCCATCTGTCCTATTAACTGATCTTGATCTAATATTGGCATGGCATACGCCCCAAATTTCCTTTTTTCTTTTGGGATATAAATCTCCCATCGATAGTAAAAAGAAAACAAATCAACTAGTCGTTCGCGCCTCCATAAAAGATTATCGAGTGGTGGGAGAAACTGTACGATGTCACTTGGTTGAATTTCGTGATTTATTTCTAATTTTGGGATGTCCTCAGCTAATACTGCATAGCTTCGATCTACTCCTTCAATTTCAATGGGGACAATCATCCCACGTTCGATCATCTTAGCGTGTAGTTGACGCCTAGTGGCTGCTTTGAATTTTTGCCATCCATATCGTACGTCCGTTGGATCAAATAAGCGATACGCACGATAGTATTTCTCAAGCATTTGTTGGCTTGCTTCTTCATAAGTGATTTCAGCGGCACGATGTAACAGTTTGTCAGGAATTACGTTCTCAGTTAAATCAAAGAATCTGGTTGCACCATCACGCTTCACAACCTGGATATCACCTGTTCGGTGTAGGAGAGAAAGGACATGGGATGATTCCTTAGTGGTTGCTTTTTCTAAGTCCCAGCCGCCATGCACTTTGCCTGAAGAACGGAATTCACGGGACTGAAGTGGACCATTCTCTTTGAACATTTGTTTTACCTGGTGAACGGTTGACGCATAACGAATCAGTTCTGAATCTAACGTTTCTTTCCGGTGATTCCTTGTGAATGCAAAGAGAGGATAATCTTCTATAGGTAGAATACACGCTTCATTTGCCCAATATTCAAAGGCAAGTCCATCCTCTAATAATTGACTGAAGCTCTGTGTTTGGTAGGAGGTCGTTCTGTTCATCAAAACTAGGTGATGGTTTCTTTCAATGGTCGCAACGGGATCAAGTTGGACTGCCTCAAGCTGTCTCCACATCCTTTCTGTCGATGCGACTTTTTGTGTTGAGAGCAGACCAAGAGAGTGGAGGAGAAATTGTCTGGCTGCTTGTTTGCTAATACGAATGGGGGTTCTCATATGTATATCTCCTAACTATAAAGGAATTGAGAAAATGATACGAATAGGGATACACATATCCTACCATATAAATGAAACGACTATATTTTGTAAAGAAAGCGGTTTATATTTGTGGTTCTAAGGGTACAGAATTTAGGAGAGACGAGTAACATATTCAATATACTAGAAAATACTTCATACATACTATGCTCTTACGAACACTTATCTCTCTATAAAATTGAGAAGGGGTTTTGTTATGTTAAGGAAAACGATTGCACCACTCTGTTTAGTTACACTATTATCAATCTCTGTACCATCATTGGCGTTGGCGGATGAGGATTCAAATGCCGTTGATATTCTTAATCAATCCAATGAAGCGATGCTTGAGCTGGACAGTTATTCAAGTGAGACTGTTATGGAGATGACGATGGAAGGTATAGATGGAGAAGAAGTAACGATTACGACCACGTCTGAAGAAGATGTGACGATGAATCCTTTTGCGCTTCATCAAATTGTGACAACATCAATTCCTGGCGAAGCAGAAACAACCTTGGAATCGTATTGGACAGAGGATGGTTTCTATCAAGAAACAGCTGATGGAGAGTGGACAAAGCTTCCAGATGAACTCTCAGAAGAACTTAATGAGCTAATGGGAATGGCGATGGCTGGAGATCAAGTAGAGCAAGCTGAAGCCTTTGGAGATGACATGAGTGTGGAGGATACTGGTGACTCATACATACTAACGTATGATGGTGATGGAGAAGCGATTGAAGAAGCCATGCAAGAATGGATGGACATGTCCATGGGTGATGATGAAGCAATGATGCTCGAAGAGTTGTTGAATCAGATTACGTATAACGAAATTAACTATGAAATGACCATCGAAAAAGATACTTACTATATGACAGATTTAACAATGTATGCGGATATGGATATTGAGTTTGAAGGCGAGAGTACAAATATGACTCAATCGATTGATATGAACGTTCACAATTTTAATGGTGTAGGTTCGATTGAAGTTCCTGAGGATGTAAAAAACAACGCAACTCCACTTGAAGATGAAGTTGGCGGGGAGCTTCCTGATACAAGTACAAATAACCCAATGTTTGCACTTCTTGGAGGGGCTATGACTCTTGCTGGTGCGGCACTTTGGTTTAGAAGAAGACACGTTCAACATTCGTAAAAATGTAAAAAAAGGAACCAGCTGATTAAAAAGCTGGTTCCTTTTTATCTATTATTTTGATTTAACAGAGCGAATCCTTTGGCTTAGGATTGGCTAATCCGAATAATGGACGAATGAATAAGGCAAGTCCTGTTCCAAGGATAGCCATCACAGCCCAAACCCAGCCATGAAGACTAAAGGATGCAATGCCACCGAAGTAAGCACCGATATTACATCCATAAGCTAAGCGTGCGCCGTAACCCATAAGCAGTCCGCCAATGATTGATGCGCCAGCTACTCCTGGTTTCACTCTTTTAGGATTAAAGGTACCTTGAAGAGCGGCAGAGACAAACGCGCCTAGAATAATACCAAAATTTAAGACACTTGTTGAATCGGCTAAAACAGAACTAGAAAGGGCTTCAGCATTAGCACCTGTGAAGTAATCCCAAGATGCCACATCAACCCCAATAAAGTTAAGGAACTTTCCACCCCAAAGTGCAAAGGCAGACGTAATGCCCCAAGGTGTCCCGCGAACTGCAAGGACCAAAGCATTTAATACGGCAAGCACAATAGCAGCTGAGAAGAGTGGCCATGAACCACGAAGAATCTTTTTAAACCCACTTGTCGTAGATAGTGGTTTCATCTGAGGTGGATTCTTCCACTTTGCAAATAGTACGGTTCCAAAGTAAATAGCCGCAAACAAGGCCATCTGAACCGCCCAGCCACCAAAGTAACCAAAGTTTGTAGACTCAGCAAGTGAAAAAGGCTCCATATGAGGGGTACCTTCCCAAAAGGAAATATGATAAGCACCAGCTACAGATCCCACGATAAAGAAAAAGAGTGTGAGAATCATTGAAGAGGAGCCACCCCCTACAGAATAGAGAGTTCCAGACGCACACCCACTGCCAAGCTGCATGCCAATTCCAAACATAAAGGCCCCAACGAGTACACTTACACCAACAGGAGAAACAAAACCAGTTGGCTCTGCTCCAGTAAAACTAAAACCAGTTGCAAAGATAATAGCAAATAAAGTGGTAGCAGCAGCTAGCATAAGCATATGAGCTTGCAAGCCCTGAACATTTCCAACCGATACAAGTCTACGGAAGGCTGAAGTAAATCCAAACCGGGCATAGAGTAAGGCCATGCCTAACCCGAGTCCAATCAGGAATAAGAATCCCTGCACAAATCCTGCAACAGATACAGTTGCAATGTATAAAGCAATGATGCCTAAAAGACCAGCAAAAACATACGGTTTCTGAACCGGTTTAATGGGGCCCTTGAACGTAGTAGAACGCTGATTCCAACCCTTTGGAATATCTGAAGAAGAAGCCTGAGCCATCTAAAAGTCCTCCGATCTCTTAATTAAATAAATGCACGGTTCAATATATACCCTTAGAAATTGTATGTAAACCAATAAGGGTTATAGGGAATTGCGGCACTTAGGCGTGACCACTAAAAAGTTAGCTAGAAATAAGCTCATGTTCACCGCTCCAGGAGAAACCTACGCACCCACAAGAACGAGTCTTCGGTTTCTCCTTCCGCTACTGTTCTGATCAACCCAATGTCGAACGATCCTTTTCAGTGGCCCCTCGTTTTAGAGCTGGGTAAACCACCCATGAAAAACGGAGTGTTTCTCCGGAGCAATAGCTGCTCTCATGCTA
Source organism: Alkalicoccobacillus murimartini (assembly GCF_030813245.1). Lineage (GTDB taxonomy): Bacteria > Bacillota > Bacilli > Bacillales > Bacillaceae_D > Alkalicoccobacillus > Alkalicoccobacillus murimartini. The sequence continues at coordinate 443,460 of NZ_JAUSUA010000003.1, forward strand.
CGGTTGGACAAAAAAAGAAGCATGATACTCGTTAAACGGCATCATGCTTCGGTTCTTATAATAAAACTGTTCATTTATTGATACAGCATTTACATGCCTGATGCTTGAGTGGCTGTTTTTGCTTTCTCTTCACGTGCTTGCTGTTTCGCTAATGCCATTTGAATGATAGCGTAAGAGATTCGCATAATGATATAAGCGGGTACACTAGCTCCAAAGAAGATGACTGTTGCTGGGAATGAGAACATGGCATAAAGTGCTACGCCTAATGCAACCAGCATCAGAATAGAAAGCGCAGGGTTAACAGCCATTAAGAAAAAGGCAGTTTTGAAAACCTGGACGTTTTTTAATTGATAATGAACAAACACAGGGAAAACAAATATTGTCCCAAGTGCAACGATTAGTGTGACAAAAAGAACAGGGTAATAGAAATAAGCAACAATGCCTTCACCAGCAAATGTTAGTAAAAATTGAAAATCAACATAGAGTACAAAACCGATTAAGACCAAAAACAGCCCAATTATATTTCCACGAATAAAGTCTTTTTTTAGATAGGAGAAAAAAGTCTTGAAAACAGGAACATCGTCTTCGCCCATAATCCATTTTCTTATAACGGCATACATTGCAAATGTTGCCGGGAATATAGTAAAAACAACAAGTCCAGCTAAAGTGAATCCAACCCATAAAATATTAATATAGGCCATACGCATAATCCATTCTGCTATTTTGTGCAGACCGCCCATGGGACCACGGATATCCATAAGTTTGACCTCCGATTTCATTTGATAGTAAGCGATTTCATATATCTTTACAAATAATATCACATAGCCATACAATGGAAAGAGAATTATTTTGTAACTTAAGTATAGCACGATTATGCGTATTGGTGAACGCTTACATTTTAATCGGATTAAGGGGAGAGCTATGACAAAGTATGCTGTAGGAGTCGACATTGGCGGAACGAAGATTGCAATAGGCTTAGTTGATGAACGTGGAGAATTATTGAAGCAGGTTATTATTAAAACAGAGCATACTATTGTAGAGCCAATAGTGAAAATAAAAGAAGTGATCGAACAAGTGAACGAGATCATAACTGAATTCAAGATACAGAGTGATGACTTACAAGGGATTGGTATAGGAGCGCCCGGTCCTCTTAATGGGAAGGATGGAATCTTAACTGAACCTCCTAATCTTCGTTCATGGTGGGGGGCACCTGTAAAGAAATGGTTCGAACAAGCTTTTACATGTCCTGTTGTTCTAGAAAACGATGCAAATGCGGCTACTCTTGCGGAAAAATGGCTTGGATCAGGACAAGGGAGTGACCACTTTGTTTTTATGACGATCAGTACAGGTGTTGGAGCAGGCATCTATAGTCACGGAAGACTAATTACAGGAGCATATGGAAATGCGGGAGAAATTGGTCATGTTGTGATTGACCCTTCATATGGAACTTCAGCATGCGGTCAAAAGGGGACCCTTGAATGGATTGCTTCCGGAACTGGGATTGAAAGGCAAGCACATCTAAAAACGGGTGAGAACTTGACGGCAAGAGAGATATTTAAGCGAGCAGAGACAGGAGATACTGAGCTTCAGAATCTTGTTCAAACGGTCTATGAAAAAATAGGAGTAGGCTGTGTCACACTGATTAATTTACTTGAGCCAGAGAAGATTATCTTAGGCGGTGGTGTCACAAAAGTAGGAGAGCCACTGTTTGCTGGAGTAAGAAACTATGTGAAGCAATATGCCATTAGTTCGGCTGGTAGGGGAACTGAGATTGTTCCTGCTGGTTTGGAGCAGGATGCAGGGTTACTTGGCGCAGCTGCCTTAATACTTAAACAATAAAAGGATCAGGTCATCGAAGCTATAGACGATGGCCTGACCTTTTTTATTAAGGCATGATATCCCCAACAATTTCTTTTGTTTCAAGCGTACCAAGGTCATAAATCATTTGATAGACGTTTTTTAGGTCTTTTTGTGTTTGGCTTTTTTCTTCATCAGCTTTGCCTTCATCAAAAGGTCTTTGGAGGATTTGTTGCTGTTCAAAATCCTCGGATTTTACTCGTTCAAGTAATGAAGCAAGTTGATCCTTTTCCTTTGTTGTTGCATAGATTTGGTATTGAATCGTATTGTCTGGTGTTTTTGTTTTACTAATGGCCATTAACGCCATATCTAAAGTGACATAATAGGATTCTCTTTTAAATGTGGACATATAACATCGGCTCCTTTTTGATAGGTGTTATATAATCCATACCCTCAATGATCCATACCTACACGTTATTGATCACTTGGAAACACGAGTCCAATTTGGCGACGAGCTTCGTCCAGCACTTGTAGCGTTAAAGCTGTGTTCTTATGACTGTTATTTACTGATTCTAATGTCCGTTCGTTAATTAGCTTTGCAAATTCAATTGCTTCATAATACATCGGGTTTTCATGTTGTTGTTCAGAGAGTGTGCTTACATTCTTTGATATGCGATCATTAAACGATAATGAGTTGAAGTCATTCCAATTCTCAATCACAAAGCTTCCAAACTCTCCTTGAATTTCAGAGGGAAGTGTAGAGTCTGTTATCTTTGAATGATTAATGATGATTTGTGATTCAGCGTATTTTAGTAGCAGGCTACCTGCCCCATCCACTCCTGATTTCAGCATGTGTCCTTGGGCTTTCACTTCATCAGGACGACCAAATAGTGCGATGATAGGATAAATACCATACACGCCAATATCCATTAGTGAGCCGTTAGAATATGTCGGATCAAAAGCATTTAGAATCTCACCATTTTTGTAGGCATCGTAACGAGAGGAATACTGACAGTAGTTTGCAAAGCCTGAACGGATTGGACCAAGCTTGTCCAGGTTATCTTTTAGAATAGAGAAGTTCGGGAGCTGGGTGGTTTTCATTGCCTCCATTAGTACAACGTTATTAGAGTGTGCAATTTCAGACATGCTCTCCCATTCTTTGTAGTTCGAGGCCGCTGGTTTTTCAACAAGAACATGCTTTCCATGCTTAAGCATGAGCTCTGATTGTTCTGCATGAAAAGAAGTTGGGCTAGCAATATAGACAGCATCAATATGTGGACTAAGTGCAAGTTCTTCCAATGACGTATACGTATGCTCTATCCCATGTGAATGAGCAAAGTCATTAGCTCGATCGGAAGTTCTTGAGTAAACCGCTGCTAATTGATAATCCGTCAACGAACTTATGGCGTCGAGAAAACGATCTGTAATGACATTTGTACCGATAATACCTAAGCGAATGGTCATGCTGATACCCCCTTCTATTTAAACGACATCATCGTACCATTCTTTTAAAAACTCTGCATCTATCATGAATGCAATGTTTTCATGTCTGGATTATCATTTGCATTTTTTGGGATAAAGTATAAAGTAGGACTTGAAGACTATAAAAACATCATTCATGATAAGATAAGAAATAAATGAATAGAGGTAGGAGGGAAAGAGATAAATGGCAGTTAAAACTTCTAATGAAGTTAAGAAATTAAACATAAAAACCTTTTCTGATTTCGAAGAGGTAGCGGCACAAGTCCTTCTTTTGTTGAGTCATCACATAAATGTTAACACTTTATTTATTGCAAAAAATGATCTACAAACAAATCGTATTGTACAGGCGATTAATAGAGATCGTATTCTCCTTAATGAAGGAGATGAGATTGATTATAATCAGACCTTTTGCAAGCTTAGTGTAGACCATGGTCAGCAGGTTCTCATCATCCCAAGTATAAATAAGGATGCAACGGCAAATAAATTAGCACCTGCACAAACGCTTGGCGGAGGAAGTTTCATTGGTATTCCTATCTATAATGGTTGCGGAGATGTGTATGGTACGATTTGTGGCCTAGATGATCAGGAGATCAATTTCTCGGATCATGATGTTGAGCTGTTTCGAACAATGGCTTCGCTGCTTACATATGTCCTAGATTTGGATAATGCATATCGACAGCTATCTGATTTGTCTGCTCCTATGGTTCCTATTGCAAAAGGAGTAGGCGTACTTCCTGTAGTTGGAGATATTAATTCTCAACGAATGAATGAAATCCTTGATTCCGTGATTACAAAATGTAGTCAGCTAGAACTACACTATCTACTAATTGATGTTTCTGGGATTCTCAGCATAGATGAAAACTTAGGAGAACATTTTCTCCGACTGGCTCAGATGCTTCAATTAATTGGAGTGAAGTCGATCTTCACGGGTATACGTCCTGATCTAGCCATTAAGATGAACGGATTAAGTACCAGTTTAACAAAACTGACCACGTATGGAACGATGGCACAGGCAATGACTAGTATTGGATTTATACCTCCAGATTTATCGAATTAGAATGAAATATGTCAAGAGCCAATGGAAACTTTCTATTGGTTCTTTTTTTATTTTAACGTAATCTTATTTATTTTTACATAATCGTAACTTTTGTGGGTCACATACCGTATACTTCTTAACAGTATGTTTACACAGGCTAGGTGTGTCATTTGTGTGTTCACTTTAAAAATAGGTTTAGTTTGGACTTGAAATTTGGTATAATCACTTTTCGGATATTGGTTGTTTTGGTTTGAACTCTTTTTTTTTGTGGAATAGAGTGTTAAATGTGTCTGGAAACGCGCTGCCATTGCAAATACTGAAAACGCTAATTTCTTGAACTGGAAGAGAGGAGCACCATACATTATGGAAAGAATAAAATCTGCGATTAGTCGACTGAAACTATATTGGTTGGCCGTTCTTTTTTTAACAATAAAATCGTACATTCTTTACAAAGTAGGCTTTAATATCTCATCAGATAATATGCTGCAAGAGTTTATCTTGATCATTAATCCATTAAGCTCAGCAGTGTTGTTCTTTGCGATTGCATTACTTTTTAAGCATCGACTTCGAAACATTATGATCGTTGCGTTTAGTTTAATTGCAACCATGTTGTTGTATTTCAATTTACTTTATTATCGTTTTTTTACCGATTTCCTTACGTTACCGGTTTTATTTCAAACTAGTAATCTAAATGACTTAGGTAGTAGTATCGTTGGTTTAACACATGCTGCAGATTTATTGCTTCTAGTAGATCTAATCTTTTTAACTGTTTTAATTGCAACGAAAAGAGTACCAGCTGTTCATCGTCTGAAAAGAGAACCAATTATTTTGGTTTCACTTGCGGTAGTTATGTTTCTAGCGAATTTATCCATTGCTCAAGCCGAACGCCCACAGCTGTTGTCTAGATCGTTCGACCGTGAGTTGCTTGTAAAAAATATCGGGATATTAAATTATCACGTGTACGATGGTTATATTCAATCTCAATCGAGAGCTCAAAGGGTCTTTGCTGACAGCTCTGATATTGTAGAAGTGAAAAATTACGCACAGGCGAATCATAAAGATCCTGATCCGGAGCTTTTTGGTATTGCTGAAGGTAAAAACGTGGTAATGATTTCACTTGAGTCTCTACAGACTTTCGTCATCAATAATACAGTGAACGGAGAAGAAGTAACACCGTTCCTAAACGAGCTCATTGAGGATAGTTATTACTTCGAGAACTTCTATCATCAAACAGCACAAGGTAAAACATCAGATTCTGAGTTTATTGTAGATAACTCAATGTTTGGTCGTGATAGTGGCTCTGTATTCTTTACCCATGGTGGAAACGACTACAATGCGCTACCAGAATTCTTGAGTAATGAAGGAATGTATACTTCTGTTATGCATTCGAATAATAAGAGTTTTTGGAATCGTGATATCATGTATCAATCCCTTGGGTATGATCAGTTTTTTGATGTGAACAGCTATGATGTAACGGAAGAAAACTCAGTAGGTTGGGGTCTTAAAGATGTAGATTTCTTTGAGCAGTCTATTGATTTGTTACAGTCACAACCAGAACCTTTCTACACGAAGTTCATCACTCTAACCAACCATTTCCCTTTTGAGTTGGATGAAGAGGACAAGATGATCGATGAATATGATTCAAATAGTGGTACATTAAACCGCTTTTTCCCGACCGTACGTTATATGGATCATGCGGTAGAGAGATTCTTTGAAGAAATGAAAGAATCAGGTATGTATGAAGACACAATCTTTATTCTATATGGTGATCATTATGGAATCTCTGAGAATCATAACAGAGCAATGAGTCAGTATTTGGATAAGGATGAGATTACGCCATTTGACTCAACACAGCTTCAACGTGTACCGATGATTGTCCATATTCCTGGACATGATAAGAGTGAAACGATCAGTACAGTCGGTGGACAAATTGATGTCAAACCAACACTTATGCATCTATTAGGTCATAGTACTCGCAACGAGATTCATTTTGGAACAGATTTATTTGCTCCAGAAAATGAATCAAGAGCTGTACTACGAAATGGTAGTGTCATTACAGACGATATTGTCTATACAAACAATACGTGTTATGACAAGCAAGGTGAAGAGATTGAGATGGAAAGCTGCGATCCTGATATCGAAAAAGGATTGAGTGATCTTGAGCATTCAGATCGTATCATTTATGGAGATCTACTTAGATTCCTTGATTCAGAAGAAGTGGAAGAGCAAGAAGAATAGATGAGCACCCTAATAAGAACCTCAGCAAAGCGCTGAGGTTCTTATTTTTATGTTCAGTAATGAGATGCTCGTGTACGGAAAAATAGCGTAGAGGTGGCTCTAGGCCACTTCTACGCTATAAGTTGTTATGAACTTATTCAAATGGTTTAGTTGGTCCATTTGTATCGTTCGTATCATTTGGTTTAATTGATTTGTTTGTCTGATCTTGCTTCTCTATTTTAGCCTCAAACTTAGCAAGCTGACGTTTTGCGAAATCGCGACCACCAATACCAAAAGCAATGGCAAAGGCAACAGCTAAGCTTCCAAGAATAAGTAGGAATGCAATGTTCACAATAGATGATGCAAATCCTAATTGATCGAGAGTCATAAAGACAGCGAACAAAATGACAATATGCTTAACAATGTTAGCCGAGAACGAGCTTCCTGTGTAACGGGTAATCACTTGTTGAAGTAGATTTCCTGCGACAAGACCTAGACCAAGAATGAGTAATGCGCTCACGAGCATTGGCAGGTATAATATAGCCGCATTTCCAATCTGATTCAGTACATTCAACTGAAGAACATTTAACGCTTCTACAGTAAAGAAAACGATGATAATGACTTTTACAATCTGTCCAAGAATCTCCGATAAGTTAAAGCGAGCGGTGTCTGCTGATTGAAAGCCAAGGTATCTATAGATTGAATTAATACCAGTGCGGTTTAATAGACCAATTAGCAGTCCTGAGACAAATCGTGCTAAGTAATATCCTACAATGATAAGAACAATCGCAACAAATAGATTTGGAATCATTCCTAGAACACTATCAAGAACAGAAACGATAGGTTGCGAAATCATTTGGATGTTAAGTGCTTCAAGTGCAATTGTAATGATTGGAACTAGGATAACAAAGAAAACAATGTTCGATAAAATCGTCGAAAGTGTTTCTTTAGGTGGTTGTTCTTTTTCTGCTACGTAGATCTTGTCAAAGAAACGATCCACACGTAGGCTGTTTAATAGATTAAAGACAAGATTTCGAATGAAACGAGCAATAATAATTCCTATGGTAAGAATAATAGCTGCTGCAAACAAGTTCGGTAGGAAAGCCAATAACTTTTGCATCATGCTTGAGATTGGCTGAGACACAGAGTTCATGTTCAACGCATCTAAGATACTTGGAATAAACAAGATGAACACAAGATAGTAAGCAATGCTTGCTAATGACTTTAATGCCTCTATTCCTTTTTCTTCTGTTGGTACAACACGTCCTTTAGACAAAAGGCGTTGGAATCCAACTTTCTTTAATCCTTTTTCTAGAATTCCTCGTACAATCGTTGCTACTCCCCATGCAAGAAGTAAAAGTAATAATGCATAAACAAGATTGGGAATAGAAGAAACGACCTGATCAAACGCATTTCTGATAGAATTTGCTACATCGTTCAAAATATCATCTCCTTTAAAATATAGACACACAAACTACACATTCCTTTAAATGGATGGCATTAAACGTACGATTTTAAAGAATTTCATAAAATGAGATAGATAAGTGATGTATGAAAGGCAGCCTATTCATGGCTTAGGTTTTTTTGTTTTCGATCATAGTCCATAAAAAAACCTACATCAGTTAATGAAGTAGGTGGAAGAAAAGGTGATGCTGTGTTTATTCAGATTGGACAGGTAAGTACTTCTAATAATGAATATTATTATGATTCTGTTTTCAGCATAAAAAAAACAGTTTTGGGCCAGCCTTTTCACTTACAATTGTTCAACGGTTAGGAAACCTATTCTACCCATTGATAACACTTCCACCGTTTACATGCATCATTTGACCTGATACATACGAGGAGTCATCAGAAGCGAGATAGACATAGGCAGGAGCAAGCTCTGCTGGTTGGCCGGCACGTTTCATTGGTGCATTATTACCAAAGTTGGCGACATCCTCAGCAGGGAAGGAAGCAGGGATGAGCGGGGTCCAAATGGGTCCTGGAGCTACTCCATTCACCCGGATTCCTTTTTCAATGAGATTGACAGCTAGAGATCTTGTTAATGCAACGATGGCACCTTTTGTTGCTGCATAGTCCATGAGAACAGGATTTCCTTTATAAGCGACAATAGAAGCAGAATTAATGATAGAGCTTCCTTTTTTGAGGTGAGGCATGGCGGCTTGAATGATATAGAAGTAAGAGAATATATTTGTTTGGAAGGTGCGATGAAGCTGTGCGGATGAGATATCCTCAATGTTCTCCTGATAATGTTGTTCAGCAGCATTATTTACAAGTATATCGATTGTATTGTACGCTTCAACCGTTTTGCTGATCGCGTGTTTACAGAAAGATTCCTCCCCGACATCTCCGCTTAAGATCATACAAGAAACGCCTTTTTCTTCAACTAATTCTTTTGTCTTCTCCGCATCACTATGTTCATTTAAATAAGCGATACTAACATTCGCTCCTTCTTTTGCAAACGCAATGGCGACAGCTCGTCCTATCCCGCTATCCCCTCCAGTAATGAAAGCCGTTTTTCCCTTTAACTTACCACTTCCGATATAGCTAGAGTCATCAAATAAAGGTTCAGGCGTCATATCACTTTCAAAGCCTGGTTGCATCTTTTGTGTTTGGGCAGGCCTTTGTTTCATTTGTTCCTCTTTGTTTTGAATATCTTCTAACCCAGCCATAATATCGCTCCTCTCAATAGTTAGTATTATTTGTTACCTAATCTATCGAGATGTAAACCTGATACTATCTATAAAAAAGCCAGTGAGAACAAACGTCTCACTGGCTAGGGTTCATTTTAAAAGGTAGGTTCAAAAAAATGCATGGCGAATAAATTTCGCCATGTGTTTGCTTTAATAAAGTTCAGAAAGCGTTAATACGGTTCCTTCAGGGGCCTGGTTATCAGGCTGTGGTTCCAATGATATAGCAATCGCTTCAAATAGATCTTCAATATTTGTATCAGAATCTAGATCATAAACGATGGCTCCTTCACCTGCGGCATTTGTAACAAATGAGCCGGCTGGCAGTGGAGTTTCCTCTTGGAATAACCAAACTTGATAGACCTCTGAATCAGTTGGTTCTGGCATTTGTTCTACTTGAACAATCAATTTAAATCCATCATCTTGTTGAACGATAGATGCTTGACCCAGATGTTCATTTTCGTCTTCAAGTGATAATAGAGAAGTAGACGTGATCACTTGTTCAATTTGTGAAGATCCAGGTGGCTGAGCAGCGATTCCCTCAAGCTCACTATTTAGCATATCCCGTTCTGATTCAACAAAAGCCAATTGTGATTGAGTTTCATTTAATTGATTTACGGTATAAAGGTTGGTTCCAATGGCAGCTAAAAATACGGCTGCTGCTGCAATTAACCACTGCGATCTCTTTTTTTGTTTAGGCTGAAACGGGATCGGAGCTGGTTTTTGTTTTTCTGGTGTAGTAGCTTTAGTCTCAGTCGTTTCAAATACTGATTGGAGAATACGCTCCTTCATTCCCTCGGGTGGGATAGCATCAGATGGAAGCTCAGCTACTTGGTCATTTAATTCATATAATTCCTGTAGCTGTTCCTGGCACTCTTCACAATCAATAAGATGAAGCTCAAACTCTTCTTCCTGTGAGCTGGTAAGGTGTCCATTATAATAATCTAATAATTGATTGCATGATTTATCATTCATGTATATCGCCTCTTCCGTCTTGCGAACTTAAGGTCTTGCGCAGATGTTTCAGCGCGAGACGTAATCTTCCTTTAACTGTGCCAAGGGGAATTTGACATCGTTTAGCAATGCTTTTTTGAGGCTCCCCATCAAAATAAAACAACCGGACCACTTGCTGTTGTTCATGCGGCAATGTTGAAACAGCTTCTTGTATAATGGAGTTCTCCTCTTGCATAACAATCGTCTGTTCTACAGATTCTGGGTCCGGTTCGGAGTCTCGATCATCAAATTCAACCTCAGTGACCTTTTGCTTCCTAATTCGGTCAATAGCTGCATTCCTCGCAATTGTTAAAATCCAAGATGAAAACTTTCCTTTACCTTCCTGGTAAGTAGCTTTCCCTTGCCAAAGCTTCATGAACAGGTCCTGCATAACTTCCTCAGATACCCCATTATCTCTTGTAAATCGATGGATAAAGGAAAATAAGATTCGTTCATAACGAGAGTAAAGTTCTTCAAGCGCCTCTTTATCTTGTTGAACAATGAGATGGTACAATTGTTCGTCATTAAGGTGTGGCATGTATAACTCCTTTGTACGCTGCCCCTTGATCATTAGAGTGCATCAAATTAAGTTTTCTAAAAACGTAATCAACAGCGGGTAAATAATAAGAGCACTTCTAATTAAGCATACGTAAAAAACGGTAACTAAGATCACTTGACTTTATAAAATATAATATAAACCGCTATCACCTTTTTATTGTAAAGGTTTAACGAGGAAACTTCCATTAAAAAGAGAGAAAGGATGTTTAGTAAAGTATTGATTAAAGGAATAGGGACAAATAGAGGTCGTAATAAAAACAAGGAGGATTTACTTTATGACAAACATTCTTATTCCTTACTATTCTTCATATGGACATGTACATACCTTAGCTAAAGCAGTTGAGGAAGGTGCAAGTAAAGTAGGCGGGGCAGATGTTCGTCTCGTTAGAATTCCTGAATCTGAAGCAGTCAAAGAGGCGATGTCAGCTCAGGATGCCTATGTACAGGCTCAAAAAGACCAAGAGCATATTCCTGAGGCAACCCATGATGATCTTATTTGGGCTGATGGGATTATTTGGGGTTTTCCAACACGTTACGGAAATATGCCTGCGCAAGTTAAACAGTTTTTGGATTCAGCAGGAGGTCTTTGGGCGAATGGCTCGCTTGAGGGAAGAGCAACCTCTATATTTACAAGCACAGGATCCATTCACGGTGGTCAGGAAACGACAATCTTAACCTCGTTAGTGCCGTTGTTACACTTTGGATTAATATATGTTGGACTACCATATGGTGAGAATCCTGAACAATTAACGACAGATGGAATTGGTGGGACGCCATACGGAGCATCAACGCTTGCTGGCTCAGATGGTTCTAGAACACCAGATGAAAGAGAGCTAGTTATGGCCTCGCGTTTAGGAGAGAGAGTAGCGAAGGTAGCATCCAAACTTTCTAATGAGGAATCTTAATAAGAAAAGAACCCAGAATCAGGTATATGGACCTGTGTTCTGGGTTCTTTTATGCCCTCCTAGTGTTCTACGCTAAATCGTCGTATACTAAAGGAAATTAAGAAGAGGAAGGAAGGAAGGACGATATGAAAAAAAGACTTTCAAATAAAGCATTGTTTATTATTATTGCAAGCGTTGCCTTTGTGTACGGCATATCCTACTGGTTTATTACTGGAGATGCCGTTATTCAGTGAAAATATGACAGATTGCGCTTATTCACTTTTCCATTTCCCGGGGAATTTGTCGCTTGGATAGAGAATGGCAGGTAGCTTGCAGCTTGTGATGATAATTGTAGCGATACCGGTAGAAATAACAGCAATTGTAGACAATACAATCTCTTCAGTTGTAACAACCGAAATGCCAGCAACGACGGCTAACATATCAAAGATGACAATGATCACTCCTACATTCCAAGGGCTCTTCGTAGCAATCATTTGTGCTAACAAGTCAAATCCGCCCGTACTGATTTCCATTCGGAACATCATACCTGCTCCTATTCCAAGCATACAACCACCTGTAATAGCACTTGCTAGAGGACCTAGAACAGCTAGATCAGGAGAATAGAGGGAGACCCAATCGATAAAAAAGGAAGACACAATGACTCCTGCTAAACTGTTATAGAAAAAGGGTCGATAGTAAAACCATGCCATAATATAGATGGGGATACTGACAACAATGATCGTTAATCCAACAGGTGTATTCCAAAGATAATGAGCAATTAATCCAATGCCAATGATGCCTCCATCAAGCAAGTGATACATAGTGAAAAAGAAGTTAATCCCAATACTGATTAATAAACACCCAACAACTAATGTTAATGTGTAACGCCACATATATTATCACACCCAACCTAGAGATCCAGATGACAAGCTCTTTTCAACATATATGCAAACCGAAGAGGCTATATGTATAGAGTTGGACAAATTAATGCACAAAAAAAGACAGGCTAAAATAATTAGCCTGTCTTTTTGACGTTACATCAAATGAGATAAAAATGCTGTTGCTATTCCAAAGTAAATTAAAAGAGAGAAGATGTCATTTAAGGTTGTAATTAAAGGTCCGGATGCAACCGCGGGATCAATACCAATTCGATGAAGAATCAGAGGGATCACCGTTCCTGCAAGAGTACCAATAATTAATGTAGAGAATAATGAAGTACCTACTACAAAACCTAGGATTGGACTACCCATCCAAACGTACGCTATGAGGGTAATCAAGCTTCCACAGGTAACTCCAATAATTAAGCTCACACGAAATTCTCGAAAGATTAAACTGGTCACTACTTTTTTGTTTATGGAATTTTGAGAGACACCGCGAACAACAACGGCTAATGATTGAGTTCCTGTATTACCAGTCATGCCAGCAATCATTGGCATAAAGAAAACCAAGGCAACAACTTGTGCTAATGTAGCTTCAAAATAATTCATGATACTACCGGAAATTAACCCGATAAAGAGTAAAAGTATGAGCCAAGGTAGTCTTCTCATTGAAGCAGTCCAGGCTCTCGTAGTGAAATCAATATCTTTACCGGAAGCCGAGAGCTTCTCAATATCTTCATTTGCTTCTCTTATCACTACGTCCATCGCGTCATCTACGGTAATAATACCGAGTAGGGTTTGTTCGTCGTCAACAACTGGTACGGCGATGAAATCGTACCGTTCAATAATATGGGCGACTTGTTCCTGGTCATCAGTTACTTTGACAGCAACCGTTCGAGTAAACATAATATCTTCAATAACTTCATGGATATCTGCAATTAAGAGATCACGGTAGGAAACGACACCAACTAATTTTTTGGACTCATTAATAACATATAAATAATAGATGTTTTCTGAAAAACTGGCGTAATCCTTTAGTTTGTCTACTGCTTGCCTTACCGTTTGATTGGCATGAATCCAAATAAACTCATTTGTCATGAGTCCACCAGCTGTTTCAGCAGGGTAACTCATAAGAGAACGAATTTTAATGGAGTCTTCTTTTTTCATAACATCCAAAAATTCTTGAATTCGCTCAACGGAAAGTTCATTTAATAAATCGGCTAAGTCATCATTCTCCATTAAATCCATAACCTTTGAAGATTCCTCGATACCGAGTTTTTGAAGGATCTCCACTTGATATTCTGTTTCAAGCTCTTCAATTAAGTCAGCCACTTGATCAGGCTCTAGAAAGGTGAGGAACTTATGATGATGCTTTTCAGGGAGAGACCGATAGATGGCCGCAACATCGTATGGGTGTAGTTCGTCTAATAATTCCTGCAAGGATTTTCGTTTGGCTTCACGAATATATTTAATAACCAAAACGAGAAGCTGGTCTTCTGTCATATTGGCGATCATGCTGGGCACCTCCATTCTCATCCTATCCACTTTACATAAAAAAAACCGGCAAGTAAACCGAATCATGACAAAGCGTCTACTAGTATCTATTCCCCAACTTACGCACAGTCTAACCTGAAACAGAATATTCTATAAAATACAGTTGACAATGAGAATCGATTTCATTTACAATGATATTGAGAATTATTATCAAAGGAAGTGAGGGAAAGATATGACATCATTAATGATTGTAGGTGCTGACCACCTTGGATCTATTCCAAAGAAGTTGGAAGAGATGGGGTATGCGAATATTCTACATATTAGCGGAAGAAAAACACAAATGGTGAAACGAGACATCCCAGCTGGCGTTGATATGATTCTGGTTCTTACTGACTTTATTAACCACAACCTAACAAGTGTTCTAAAGAAAAAAGCCATGGAACAAGATGTACCTGTCTGTTACGCCAAAAGATCGTGGTGTTCAATCTATAAAGCAATTGGCCAGTGCCAGCCTAACTGTCCACTGTCAACAAAATAGTTCAATTGAGAAACCTTCTTTATAATTATTATAAAAAGGTTTCTTTTTAATTGAGAATTATGATATTATGAACGTAGCTAGAAGGAAAGAGGTGAAGACCCATGAAGGAAATATTGTCTGAGCTTCATGATCTTTTAACCACTCTAAGAAAAGACAGTAAGACATACATTAAGCTGCTTGAACCACGTCTCACGAACCCAAATAATGATTTCGAACGAATGTTGATTCGAAAAGCCTTAGGTTCAGAGAAAAATCGTATCATTAGCTTAAAGGTTTTACGAAACCAAATAAAGGAATGGATAGGTGAAGAGCCTTATAAAAATCCTTCCACTATAGCGTGTGTACAGTTGTATGCCGATAGTCATGTTGAACACGTTCAATTGCAGTCATTTATTGCACATCTAGATGAAGCGATCATTTTGCTAGCTGATTCACAAAGAGATGAGTTAAATGATCTGTATACGAGATCTCAAGCGAATCAAGACGAGTTACAAGCATTAATCTCAAAGCTAAAGAGCTTTATGACCGATGAAACACAAGATGAAATACAACCCACACATTCAGACGAGAATGAGATACGAACGTTCTCTGTCGGGAGTCTATTAGAGTAATAAGAAAATAAGGAGAGTGAGTTTGATGAGCAAAGCTTCAAGATACCCAGACGCACCATTAAACGAAAGTGAATTTGATCATTTAGATAAAGTAGTTGCAGATATGGCTAAAAGCCAATTAGTTGGACGTAAGTTTCTTAGTCTACATGGTCCTCTAGGTCGTGGAGTTCAAACCATTCATACAGATGTTTATTTGGACGACCATGAAGCAGTTATGGATCACCAAGGTCTAAATGAAGAAATTGCTGAATCAACAAAACGTGTCAGTCACACAATTCCACTAATTTATAAGGATTTTGTTTTGTACTGGAGAGATGTTGAGCAGGCTAAAACATTAGATATTCCAGTTGATTTCTCAGGTGCTGCGAATGCAGCGAGACAAGTCGCTTATTTAGAAGATCAAATGATTTTCCACGGTTCAAAGGAATTTGATATTCCAGGATTAATGAATGTCAAAGGACGTTTATCTCATGTAACCGAAAGCTGGTATGAATCTGGACATGCGTTCCAAGACATCGTTGAGGCTCGCAGTAAGTTAATGGCATTAGGTCATCATGGTCCGTATGCATTAGTCTTATCACCAGAACTGTATGCTATTCTTCATAGAGTTCATAAAGAGACAAATGTTCTCGAAATTGAACATGTTCGTGAAATTGCTACAGCAGGTGTATTCCAGTCACCAGTCCTTAAAGGCAAAACAGGGGTTATTGTTAACGTGGGTCCACATAACTTTGACTTAGCTGTGTCAGAGGATTTTGAAACAGCTTACCTTGGCGAAGAAGGAATGAACCATCCGTTCCGCGTGTATGAAACATTAGCTCTTCGTATCAAACGCCCATCAGCTATTTGCACACTTGAAAGCCAAGATAAAGAATAATAAACAAAAAAAGCATGCGGCGATTAAGCCAGCATGCTTTTTTGATTAATAGAGACAATTTTTTGTTCTGTATCAGCAAAGGCAACAAAATCTGTGTACCCATGATCCTCAAGATGTTTGGCTCCGATATCACAAGCCAATCCTTCCACCTCACGTTGAAATGGTGAGCTGAGACATCCTTCATTGACCTCACAAAGTCGTTGTAAATAGTTAAGTGTATCTGTAAGTAAGTATGTTTTAGCATGTGTGTTCTCTAATTGGCAAATCAGTTTGTGTTCAAGATCTTTCATGAGTGCAATTTCATCCACATTCACAATGAGTCTTTCTCCTTCAGAGGTCATAAATCCAATGGATTGATACACACCTCTTGTTGACTCCAAACTGGTAAAGACAGGGTAAAGAAATTCTTCTCCTGAACGCAGACGAATGGACTTAGCTTCAATAGCTCCTCCAACCTTACGTTTATTCATAAGCACCGTGTTTATATCCTTTAACGCATGAACAGACATTTTCTTCACGAAAGCTCCCCCTTCGCCGTGTATTTCTAGCATCAGTATACTAGAGGATGATAATCATTGTCAATTCGATTTGTTAAGGAATGGTGAGAATTTTCTTATTAGTATGGATGAATTGGGGAGATTTATACGGGTTGATGGGGATTTTTTTGATGTTGTTGGAGTTAGCAAGATGGAAGTTCGAGCAATCAAGACGGATGGAGGTTTATCAAGAGGAAGAGGTCGATAGCAAGACCGCGGAGCTCCGGATCAAGAGAGAACGGGATTTATCAAGAAGTAGGGCGCGATATCAAGAGCATACATGACCTAAGCAAGAGAGAGCTCGGTTTTATCAAGAAGGAAGGGCAGTTCCAGTGACAGAAGGAGAAAAATTTCATTTTTAGAAGGGCATTTGAGGTTTGAGGGAGTTATTAAGATGGAAGTTCGAGCAATCAAGACGGATGGAGATTGATCAAGAGGGAAAGGTCGATAGCAAGACCGCCGAACTCCGAATCAAGAGAGAACGGGATTTATCAAGAAGTAGGACGCGATATCAAGAGTATACATGACCTAAGCAAGAGAGAGTTGGATTTTATCAAGAGTGAAGGGCAGTTCCAGTGACAGAAGGAGAAAAATTTCATTTTTAGAAGGGCATTTGAAGTTTGAGGGAGTTATCAAGAGGAATGGACGAACCATCAAAACGGATGGAGGTTTATCAAGAGGAAGAGGTCGATAGCAAGACCGCAAAGCTCCGGATCAAGAGAGAACGGGATTTATCAAGAAGTAGGGCGCGATATCAAGAGCATACATGACCTAAGCAAGAGAGAGATCGATTTTATCAAGAGCGAAGGGCAGTTCAAGTGACAGAAGGAGAAAAATTTCATTTTTAGAAGGGCATCTGAAGTTTGAGGGAGTTATCAAGAGGAATGGATGAACCAGCAAGACGGATGGAGATTGATCAAGAAGGAAAGGTCGATAGCAAGACCGCAAAGCTCCGGATCAAGAGAGAACGGGATTTATCAAGATGTAGGGCGCGATATCAAGAGCATACATGACCTAAGCAAGAGAGAGATCGATTTTATCAAGAGCGAAGGGCAGTTCAAGTGACAGAAGGAGAAAAA
>NZ_JAUSUA010000004.1 GCF_030813245.1 Alkalicoccobacillus murimartini
GCTCCGGTTGCTCCTGTCGCCCCTGTTGCTCCGGTTACTCCTGTCGCTCCGGTTACTCCTGTTGCTCCGGTTACTCCTGTCGCTCCTGTTACTCCGGTGACTCCCGTTGGCCCTGTTGCTCCGGTTGCTCCCGTTGCTCCTGTTACTCCTGTTACTCCTGTTACTCCGGTGGCTCCCGTTGGCCCTGTTGCTCCTGTTGCTCCGGTGGCTCCTGTCGCCCCTGTTACTCCTGTTGCTCCGGTGGCTCCTGTCGCCCCTGTTGCTCCTGTTGCTCCGGTTACTCCTGTCGCTCCGGTTACTCCTGTCGCTCCGGTTACTCCTGTTGCTCCTGTTACTCCGGTGGCTCCTGTCACCCCGGTTGCTCCTGTTACTCCGGTGGCTCCGGTTACTCCTGTTGCTCCTGTTGCTCCTGTCGGACCTGTTACTCCTGTTGCTCCGGTTGCTCCTGTCGCCCCTGTTGCTCCGGTTACTCCTGTCGCTCCGGTTACTCCTGTTGCTCCGGTTACTCCTGTCGCTCCTGTTACTCCGGTGGCTCCTGTTGCTCCTGTTGCCCCGGTGGCTCCTGTTACTCCGGTGGCTCCTGTCACCCCGGTGGCTCCTGTTGCCCCGGTGGCTCCTGTTACTCCGGTGGCTCCTGTTGGCCCTGTTGCTCCTGTCGCCCCGGTTGCTCCTGTTACTCCGGTGGCTCCGGTTACTCCTGTTGCTCCTGTTGCTCCTGTCGGACCTGTTACTCCTGTTACTCCTGTTGCTCCGGTTGCTCCGGTCGCCCCTGTTGCTCCTGTTGCTCCGGTTACTCCTGTCGCTCCGGTTACTCCTGTCGCTCCTGTTACTCCGGTGGCTCCTGTTACTCCGGTGGCTCCTGTTGCTCCTGTTACTCCGGTGGCTCCCGTTGGCCCTGTTGCTCCGGTGGCTCCCGTTGCTCCTGTTACTCCTGTTACTCCGGTGGCTCCCGTTGGCCCTGTTGCTCCTGTTACTCCCGTTGCTCCTGTTACTCCCGTTGCTCCTGTCACCCCGGTTGCTCCTGTTGCCCCGGTTGCTCCCGTTGCTCCTGTCACCCCGGTTGCTCCTGTTGCCCCGGTTGCTCCTGTTACTCCGGTGGCTCCTGTCACCCCGGTTGCTCCCGTTGCTCCTGTTGCTCCGGTCGCCCCTGTTAGCCCTGTTACTCCTGTTGCTCCCGTTGCTCCTGTTGCTCCGGTCGCCCCTGTTAGCCCTGTTACTCCTGTTGCTCCGGTAGCTCCTGTTGGCCCTGTTACTCCTGTTGGCCCTGTTACTCCGGTTGCTCCTGTTACTCCGGTGGCTCCCGTTGGACCCGTTGCTCCTGTTACTCCCGTTGCTCCGGTTACTCCTGCTGCTCCGGTCGCCCCTGTTGGCCCTGTTACTCCGGTGGCTCCTGTTGCTCCCGTCGGACCTGTTACTCCCGTTGCTCCGGTTGGGCCTGTCGGACCTGTTACTCCGGTTGCTCCTGTTGCTCCTGTCACCCCGGTTGCTCCCGTTGCCCCTGTCGCTCCGGTTACTCCGGTTGCTCCGGTCGCCCCTGTTGACCCTGTTGCTCCCGTTGGACCCGTTACTCCTGTTGCTCCTGTTGCTCCTGTTACTCCTGTTGACCCCGTTGCTCCGGTTGGCCCTGTTGCTCCGGTTGGCCCTGTTGCTCCTGTTGCTCCTGTTGCTCCTGTCGCACCGGTTGCTCCGGTTGCTCCGGTTACTCCTGCTGCTCCGGTCGCCCCTGTTGTCCCTGTTACTCCGGTTGCTCCCGTTACTCCTGTTACTCCTGTTACTCCTGTTACTCCCGTTGCTCCGGTCGCTCCTGTTACTCCCGTTGCTCCGGTTGCTCCCGTTGCTCCTGTTACTCCCGTTGCTCCGGTTGCTCCCGTTGCTCCTGTTACTCCCGTTGCTCCCGTTGCTCCGGTGGCTCCCGTTGCTCCTGTTACTCCGGTTGGACCTGTTGCTCCTGTTGCTCCTGTTGACCCTGTTGCTCCCGTTACTCCCGTTGCTCCTGTTACCCCGGTCGGGCCAATTGGGCCTGTAGGTCCAGGTGGGCCTGTAGGAGTAGGAGGTCCATCTAAGACCAGTAAGCCTACGTCATCGACTAGCATATCTGAAGCATTAACTTGTGGTAGAGAATTTATAAGAACCAAAGCTTGTGTCGCATTTAAGGGAACTGTAGATGTAGTTTGGGTAATTTCAAGCCATGTATTCGTTGAGACACTTGGCACACTTTGAGGAGGAATACTTGTAATTAATCCATATTCAATAAAGTTAAAATTACTATCATAATAGTTAATTGACAACGTCATGGGTGAAGCAATTGCGGTGTCAGACACTTTTGAAATAGAGGTATAAAATTGATAGGTTTCACCAGGAAATATATCTACAATTTGATAAATATATGCGTTATTAAAAGTATCGCTCAAAAGAAGACTAAAAAAACCAGAATGACTATACAAAGGTGTAATTTCAGCGTTTAAACTGATCCAAGGACTTATTGAACCTGATTCGAATCCGCCATTTATTATTCTATTAATCAAACATACTCCTCCTTCCAATCAATATAGTTTATAAGTATTCAAACTATAGCTTTACCGAATTACTGTTTACCTACTTCAAACAAAAAAACTAAAACTGCTAATATAAATCCATCTGTTTTATGTTAATGAATACAAGTAGTACTGCACCTTTCGTCTACAATACAAGTTGAAGACCTATACATTGACAACAAAAAAATGCCTAAATCTATAGATTTAGGCATTCAAAAACTACTATATCTATACTGTCTATTCCACTCTAATTACCGTAAGAGAAGCACCTACACCAGCTTGTAACGTCGCAACAGCTGCAACACCAAATAGCTGAAGACCGATTGTGGTTCCCGCTGTTAGTGTAGTAATGACATCTGCTTCAAAACTACTTAATGTTAATACTGGAGAAATAATTGTACCTGGAACCGGAACTCCACCAGCTACAACTTGCGCTCCAGTCAGAAGACCGACAGTTAAATTAATGCGATACGTTATATAATATCTACCAGTGGTTGGAACTGTGAATAATGTGGACGCTCCATTCGCCACGAAAGCATCTAGACTCTGAACGCTTGGTAGAGGTACTGGTGTTCCTCCTAATATTACAGCAAGAACTCCTCCAGCTGTATTTACAGCAGACATACTATTTGGAGTGACTGCAATACCAGTTGGGCCTGTTACTCCTGTTGGACCGGTCGGACCTGTTACTCCTGTTGCTCCCGTCGGGCCTGTTACTCCCGTTGCTCCCGTCGGACCGATATCTCCTGTCGCTCCCGTCGGGCCTGTTACTCCCGTTGCTCCCGTCGGACCGATATCTCCTGTCGCTCCCGTCGGGCCTGTTACTCCTGTTGCTCCTGTCGGGCCTGTTACCCCTGTCGCTCCCGTCGGGCCTGTTACTCCTGTTGCTCCCGTCGGGCCTGTTACTCCCGTTGCTCCCGTCGGGCCTGTTACTCCCGTTGCTCCTGCGCCGGTTCCCGCAGGTCCAGTAGCTCCTGTTGCTCCCGTTGGGCCTGTTGGACCAATATCTCCTGTTGCTCCTGTTGCTCCTGTTGGACCAATATCTCCCGTTGCTCCGGTAGCTCCCGTTACTCCGGTGGCTCCTGTTGCTCCCGTTGGGCCAATATCTCCCGTCGGACCTGTTGGACCGGTTACTCCTGCTCCAGTTCCTGCTGGACCTGTTGGGCCTGTTGCTCCCGTTGGGCCTGTTGGACCAATATCTCCTGTTGCTCCTGTTGCACCGGTCGGACCTGTTGGGCCTGTTGGACCTGTTGGACCAGGAGGGCCACTTGGTACAAAAAGAAATTCTGAAGTGACCATGGCCACATCATCAACTACGATATCAGCTGTTCCAGGCGCTGCAAAAACCTCGATCGTGATCGTGGCTGTTGCTGTGCCTATTGGAGCTAGTGACGTTGTCTCATAAACAGACAACCACGTAGATGCAGTGACTTCAGGAAGTCCATCCGTTTGTACGTCAACAACTAATCCATTTCCTAAGAAAATAGAGTTAATGTCAAAGTATGCAACGGTTACTGTAACTAGAGGTGAAGGAAGTGCACTTGTTTTGGCAAGTGATACTAATACCTCAAAACTTTCTCCTTCAGTAACTGGTACAACCTGCGATAGGCTTGAACCAGCTGCACTAGGAAGTTGCACAGCATACAAGCCAGTATGGCTGTAGACTGTAGTAAGCAACCCATTTACGGTTACCCACGGGGCAAGCACACCTGCTTCAAACCCACTATTAACGATACGGTTAATAACCATTGTTGACCTCCTTAGCTTCTCTGCTCCCCTTAAATCAGGAGCTTTTCTATACTATGAATCCTTTAAGAAAAGGAAGCTTCGTTAGCCTAGTTCTGCTTTAATTAGATGAAATTGACCATGTGTTTTCACTCTAGAATCTTCAAATCTATTGTATGAGTTTCTTCAGACAAAGGAATATTCATATTTTTTTCGAACAATGTTGCTGAATTTGTATGAACCATCGAATGAGAGCCTAACAAATGCCTTTGCCTCTTACCATCAGTAAACGCACCGCGAGGGCCATGTTGTTTAATCCAATAATAAAAACCATCAACTAAATCAGCTACCCTTTTATCTTCTTTTCTCTTAGATTGATTCGTACAATCAACGGCTGTAGCTGTGGACAACTTTAGACCATTAGACAACGCTTGAATATGTGCTCTTCCTGGTTTCTGAAGATATGTTTGATCAAGTTTTGTTAATACCGATCTGTTCATAGCAAATGGAGGTGTAAGCAAAGAAGAGACTGATAACGAATGTTCATTCACATTTGCATTTAACAATCTCGCTCCAACATGGATAATACTCATGTCCTCTATTGACTTTAAATAAGCTAGTTGATCATTAATAGAAATATCGACGTCTACTTCTTCTGCCTTTTCAAAAAATAACTCAATTTGTCGTTTTTCAATTTGAACATCTGAAGGAAGAAATAAAAGAGAATCCCCCTGAGCAAATTGACTACCGATATAAAAGTACACACCTTCTGAATAGGTTTCAGACAAAGATATGAATGGGATCGACTTCTTCCTAAGAACTTCTTCTGCTTCTTTATTTTTTTGTGAAACAACCGTTACCAATTCAACATCTATCTCTTTAACAGTGGAAAGGATGGAATCGATATTCTCGTCCTCGTCTGTAATAGCTAAGATAACGGATCTTCTTTTCGTAGCGGATTTAGCCTGCCATTCCAAGCGATCATGATGAGCTATAGGATGAACCACTCGATGACGTGGAAATGTTAACGTAGATCCATGTTCAGAAAACAAATAATCAAGAGCTTCCAACATGTCACCATGCATGCGCTGCATGGCCTCTGACAATACTTCTCCCTGTTTAGCAATATGATTTTGACGTAGCTTGTTAACAGCTAGTACATCTATATCATGTGGCACCAGAACCTTTAATCCTTTATCTATTGCAATCGAATTAGCCAGAATGGGACTTGTTAGCGCCTCTTTACTAATCGTATTCAGAGCTTTTTTACTAAAAGCATGTGGAATTGTTAACACATTCTCTGCCCTTAGCTCTACTTTCCCTTGAATATAATTTATAAAATATCGAGCAAACGAAATCATATCAGCATTTGGCACCTTTGTTACCCAATCAACCGAATTAATACTAACGTCTCCCCCACCTTCAATATCTTTTATAAAAGGAAGATAATCTTCTGCTTTGATTACAATATCTGCATCAGTAAACAAATAAATGTCGGCTTCGGAATGAAGGGCTCCAATAGCTCTTCCAAGATCATTACCTAAAGCTGTTCGGTAATGAAGCACAGTAGCCCCTTTTTGCCTAGCAATATGAGCTGTTTGATCTGTTGACCCATTTACAACAACAATCACTCGATCAGGCAATAATCGATTGACTTCATCTAATACTCCAGAAATCGTATCAGCTTCATCCATTGCAGGAATAATGACGTGTAATCGAAATTGTTTATTTCTGAAAACAGGAACAAGAGATCGTGGTTGTTCCTTAATAGATGGTACACCCTTTAGTCTTCTCAAATACGCTTCTTTGTCAAAAATAATTCTATGTGAAACGTGATTCTTCATCATGACCTCCTATTTCCAAAAGATTCACCTGCATGTTCTGTCCGAATAGGACATATACATTTTTTAACGTGTTAAACTTCCATCAGCTGGAGTCCTATTACCCGGAAAAAGTGGGATAAACAAAACTAATGAGGTGAGAACGATGCAAAGCAAAAAAACAGCACTGCACACCAAATTAACACCCGTTCAACTACAGCAGCGTCTTATATATACTCAGTCCGAACTCAATAAGTACAAAACACAAGTAGAGAGATATCAAAATGACTATTATTACAATATGATTGATGAATTTAAGGATAAAGAAAAACAATGGGTAACAGAAAAAACTGAATTACAATCAGAGCTGCAGTCTACTCTCACTCAACTTCAAAAGGTTCAAACGGATCTCTCTGAATTACAATCTGAATTTGAAAAGGTTAGACAAAAAGAAAAGGCAGATATACAATCTGCCGAAGTTGAAGTAGAGGAGCCCATTAAACAAAAGGATGTTCAACCAGACATTCAATTAGATAGAGAAGGTCCAAGCAAAAATCAAGATTGGTTTCTTCGCTCTGTTAAAAACCCAAAAAAGAAGTAATTAATTCTGTTCTCTATACCAATTTATTGTTTGATGTATACCAAAATCGAGCTGGGTGTCCGGGACGTAGCCTAAAAGCCTTGCAGCTTTTTCTATATGGGGCACCCTCTGTTTCATATCTTCAAAACCATTGCCGTAAGCCTGTTCATATGGAATGTGCACGATCTCTGATGAAGAATTTGTTAACAGCTTGATTCGTTCCGCCAACTCTTGAATGGATATTGATTGATCCGAACCGACATTAATCACTTCTTGATGGGTCTTTTTCTTTAGAACAAGAGCTGTAGCTGTGGCAGCATCTTTCACAAAAGTAAAGCAACGACTTTGTGAGCCATCACCAAAAATAGGAATAGGCTGATTTTCTAATGCAGCCTTCACAAAAATGGGGACAACCCCACCATACATCGTATCTGTTGCCCTTGGTCCATATGCATTAAAATAACGAAGAATCGTTACAGGTAACCCTTCTTTTCCATAAGCGAGACATAAGTGTTCTTCCATCGACTTAGCCGTTGAATAACACCATCGATGAATGTTTGTCGAACCTAATAAACGATTGCCGTCTTCTTTGAAAGGATGATCTTCACTTTTCCCGTATACTTCTGAACTTGAGGCAAATATAACTTTCTTTTGATGTTCAGCTGCACTGGCTAAAACAACTGAGGTTCCATCCAAATTTCCTTTGATTACTTTAAGAGGATATTGCACACAATTCTTTACCCCTAATATGGCAGAAAGATGAAAGACTGCATCCACTTCTTTCATAAGCGAATCAACCTTATCAGGATCTGCACAATCCCCTTTAATTAATTGAAACCCTTCGTTTGGAAGCAGGTGGGCTATATTTGATGGCTTTCCATTTGAGAAGTTATCCAGCACTGTTACATGATGATGTTCTTTCAGCAGTTCTTCACAAAGGTGGGAACCAATAAACCCCGCTCCACCTGTAACCAGAAGCCTCACGTTATCACCTCTTTATAATCGTATTACATGTGGATAATGACCCTTAATACAATTTCGTGTATCAACAATTAGCTTTGAGTGTTCAACTAAATGATTGTAGTCAATATGACTATGGTCTGTTAATATAAGCACTGCATCATAGTTTGCAAGAATGTCTGGTTCCAACTGTACTCCTTTAAACTGTTTGTCTTTTACAAGAATATCCTCCATAAATGGGTCATGGTAATCAACAGACCAACCACGATCAATTATCTGTTCCATGATTGGGATAGACACCGACTCACGAACATCGTTTACATCCTTCTTATACGTTAATCCAATTAGTAAGATAGAAGGATTTTTTACCTCTTTCGATAATGCTTTCTCCAGTCTAGATACAATATACGATGGTTGGGCATCATTCACTTGTTTAGCTAAGTCAATAAAAGGCGTATCCAAGTTTTCTTGATTGGCCTTCCACTTAAGGTATAGAGGGTCTACAGGAATGCAGTGACCTCCAATTCCCGGACCAGGAAAATAAGAGGTAAACCCATATGGTTTTGTACTCGCTGCCGTTATAACCTGCCAAATATCAATACCTAACTGATGACAAACCTGACTCATCTCATTCATAAAAGAGATATTAACTAGTCGTTGGGTATTTTCAAGAATCTTAGTCATCTCTGCTATTCGAGGACTATCAACAGGTACTAACTTATGAAAGGCTTTTTCATAAATGCTCACTGTCTTCTCTCGACAACGATCCGTCACTCCACTAACTACTTTTGGAATCTCTGCAAGTGTAAAATCCTTGTTACCTGGATCGATCCGTTCTGGGGAATAGCCAATGTACAAATCTTCTCCAATGATTAATCCGCTTTTCTGCAACAATGGGACCAATACTTCTTCTGTGGTTCCAGGAAATGTTGAGCTTTCGAGTACGACAAGCTGACCTTTTTTCAAGAAAGGAAGTAAAGCATGGGTTGCAGATTCCAAATAACTCAAATCAGGATATTGATGATCCTTCAGCGGAGTTGGTACACACAAGATAATAGCTGAGGCTGTTTGAATGGATTGGAAATCTGTTGTATAGCTAAAACGTTTTGAAGATGTTAACTTCTTAATCTCTTTATCAGTGAAATCTGATAAATAGGATTCTCCTTTATCCAAACTTTTTATTTTTCTTGGATCTACATCTATCCCTACTACATCGTATCCACTTTTATGAAATAATGATGCCAATGGTAGCCCTACATAGCCAAGTCCAATGACAGCAACTTTAGTCGCCATTCGCGCAGCCCTTCTTTCAAATAGTTAAAATGTCAATCTAACTATTGATATGTGGCTGATTATCTATTCGTTAAACCGATCATCTATTTATGAGGAAAGTTAGGCTCAAATTAATGAACAGGCCTACTAATCGATCAAGGTCGGACCCTTGCTGGATTTCCTACTGTCACTGCTCCATCCGGTACATCTTTTGTCACAACTGCGCCTGCACCTACAACAGCATTCTCTCCAATAATGATTGCCGGAAGAAGTGTTGCGTGATTGCCAATTTTGGCATATTTCTTAATATGTGGTCCTGTGTGCGATCCTTTTCCGCTCGCCATATACTTATCATTGGACATTGAACAGCACGGACCTATAAAAACATGATCCTCGATAATTGTGTCTGCTGTTACATAGCAACCAGTCTGGATTGTGACATTTTTACCTATTCGTGTATTAGGCTCAACCATAGCATGACGGCCAATAATGGTATGTCGATCTATAAAGATTTGTTCTCTAATACTGACATGGTCACCTAGGAATACACCTTCGGCGAGAGATAATCCACGGTATAAAGTAACGTGACTTCCAATCACCACTCCGTTATCTATAAGTAATGGAGGTAGATTTTCAGCAGGTTTTCTTGCCATCTTTTTGTTTTTACCTGGTCTTTTTCCTAAAACAACATGATCACCAACCTCTACATCATCACCAATAACCGTACCTTCCTTAATCACTGCATGTGCGCCAATTGTCACCCGGTCGCCAATGCGAACGCCCATTTCAATAACAGCATATTCGCCTATGTCTACATCCGTTCCAACTATTACACTTGAGTGTATGGTCATAGATTAGTCCCCATCCTTATAGAGATTGATAAATTTCTTTTAATTTTTTTGTCACAGTGACTGCATCATGATAGGCCTCTACATAGTTGCGACCTTCCACTCCAAGCCTGTGTCTTGCATGTGCATCTAAAAGTAGACCCCTTAGTACCTCTTTAATCGTGTCAGGATTAGCAGACTGAATGGGCAGCGTTTGAGGTAATGTTTCTTTTAGGTCTGGTCGAATGTAGGCGATGACAGCTTTGCCCAAAGCCATCGCTTCAACACTTAGATTTCCATACATCCCACATAGGATCTGATCCACAATAATATCTGCATTTTGGTATAACGCAGTCGCCTCTTTATGAGTTGTATTTTCAATTAACTGAAAATCGAATGGGATTTCTTGCTGTAACTCTACAACGGCTTTCTCCACTTCTTCTGTGCCTTTAAACTCTCTCTGCGATGGCGCATGTACAACAAGAGGACGAGTTGTTGTTATGCTCGGATAGCTTGGCTTGTAATCATTAATCATACAAAGCCTTGGCAATACATGTATTGGAACATTTTCTTTTTCATAGTACGGTTTAACATATTTATATAACTCATAATCTTGAACAATGGCTGCATCAATATATTTAGAAAAGGTCACTAAGTTCTCATGAATCATGTCATCAGGTAGGGAAGATTCCGCATTGACATAATGATTTTCATAATCCGCCCCATTTTTCGCTAACACTCTTGTTCTGACATCCGTTCCCCTATGGTGCATGATGACCTTTCCACCTGTTTTTTTAATCCATTCAAGATCACGAAAATCACCTATAAAGGTACCGCTGTTATGGAAATGAAAGATATCAAAATGCGGAATGGCAGCAAGAGCCACCTTTTGCATGTCATATGAATCCGTTGGATAGGTACCAGGATAATCAAAACTTGTTTGAAAATAATTAAAGGCAGCCGAGGTTAGACCATCTTCACGAAGCATTCTATTAATTAAACCAACCTGGCCAGCAATCTCCATTGGTGCATGGCAAATCTTCATGATGAATCACTCCTTAAAGCTTGCTATAAATATGCTCAAGATTTTTAGCGATCAAATCAGCGTTATGAAAGTTTTCAACAAAAGCTCTTGAACGTTTTCCTGTTTCATAACGAAGCTGAGGTTGTTCAATATATGGCTTCAACACCTCTGAAAGAGTTTCAGGAGTGGCCGATACGATTGGGAAATCAGCTGGAAGATGAGACCTAACATCTTCACGTATATTTGCAACAACAACCTTACCAAGCGCCATAGCTTCTACACTTAATACTCCATAGGTTCCACATAGAAGCTGATCCACAATAATATCCGCCTCCTTATAGAGTTCGAGTGCTTCCTTATGACTAAGCTGTTCTATTTTTTTATACGAAAAGTTATATCCTTGGTATTCAAGGTGATCAATCGAAGAATGGACATATTCTGTGCCTTTAAATGCTTGATTCGTTGGTGCATGCACAATTAAAGGTTTTTCTTTTGTGACAGGAGGATAATGAGGGACAAATTCTTGTGCATTACAAGCAAGCGGAATGACATGAACATGCTTGTAATAGTCCTTTACATATGGAACCATCTCATAATCCTGAACAATGGCTGTATCGATATAAGACGTAAGATAAGTGAGACGTTCGTGAATGTATTCATCCGTGTTATAGCTTGGTGGCAAAGGAAATGGGTTCAACTCCTTTACTTTTTTAACGGTTCTTACGTCATTTCCCCAGTGGTGCATAACAAGCTTCTTCCCAAGTTCCTTTAAAAGCGGAAGTTCTTCACCTTTGATCGTAAATGTATTCCCATTATGGAAATGACAAACCTCCGCATGATTAATCAACGGTAGCAAATGCTTGTAGAGCTCATATGCATCAGTTGGGGTTACTTTCCCTTCATAATTTAAATAGGTATGAAACCAATTGTACCCACTTACTTGATGCCCAAGCTTTCGTAAAGCATCACAGATCATCCCCATTTGTCCTGATATCTCAGTTGGAACATGAATAACTTTCATTTTCCGCTCCTCTCTTTTGCGTACCTGTTTTTTCTTCTCTATATCTATTCACTTACTGTGCCTTCCGTTAATAAGAGTACTTAAATCTCATGATTCATTTTTTTTGGTGTGTTTACATAAGCTGTAGGAGAAATCAGGGAAAGGTGGCACATATATGCGAGGATTGTTAAAAGGTGAGGATTTAGGGTTGCAGAATCAACTTGCGGTTATCCCCATTGGAGGATTTGATGAGGACCACAAACGATTATGGACAGAAGAAGACCTACGCCCGGCTGTACAATATCAGTTAAATGGGCAAAATACTGGTGAGTCGTACTTTAAAGGCTTTATTTTTAATCCAATATCATCACGGGAAGGGGCTTATCTTCATCCTCTCTATACGGGATTTGGTGAGCATTCTAGAGACGAGGATTGGACGAAATACCTTGATTTTTTGTTTGAAAAAGGGGCTAATTTGCATGCGCTCAATTCTTTGAATTCGGTATCTACTACTCCATTAGATATTTGGATTGGCTTACCCTATCCATTAAGTGGCGATCAATCATTTGGAACAGCTGAGTCAGGAAGGGATCTTTCCTTTACTTTAACAGCAGATCGGCTTCAAGCATTAACCTGGTGGTACCAAAAAGTCTTAAGCCAATGGCAACTGTCTGGCTTCACACAATTAAAGCTTCAAGGCTTTTATTGGGTAAAAGAAGTATTAAGTGATAACGATGAAGAATTGATTCAACAAATTAATACAATCATTCATTCAGATGGGTACAAAACTATGTGGCTTCCTAATTACGGAGGATTCGGAGCAATGAAACCGTGGAAGGGAGATCACCTTAAGTTTGATGTAACGGCTGTGAATACAAATTATTACGGGAATACGATGATGGGTACAGAATGGATTAATCATGCGTGTATGTTCTCCAATGTCTTTGGATGCGGAATTCAAATTAACATTGGAAAAGGTTGGACCTTCAGTCGTTATCATGTATATGATTTTCTGAACTTAGGACTTCCAACACGTAATAATTATATGAATGATCGCTTACTTGTTTTTTCCTTTTATAATTTAACCTTTAAAGAATTTGCTGAGTCGACACCCGCTGAGTATCAGCAGCTTCGTCATTTCTTTAGAAAACAATATGTTGAACAAAGTTACCCTGGAAAGTCCTATACGTAATAAAACAATAAAAACCGTGAAGAGCTTCATCTCATCACGGTTTTTTGCTTATATATTTAGTAAAAATTGATACATCCGGTCTTGCTGGCCAGGTAAATTTTCATGTGCAAAGTCAGGATACAAAGCATAAGACTTTTCACTTTCAATTTTGTTGTACGCAGCGAATTGTGAAGATGGCGGACAACTCAAATCCATTAGCCCTACCCCCATTAACACTTCTCCAGATATTCGATTAGCTAAATGCTGAATATCTATATAGCCAAGGTTCGTAAAAAATTCTTTTTCAGTTGAATGAGTAGGATCAAATCGCCTAAAATAATCAACAATTTCTCTGTATGCTTGGTTAACAGCGTCCATCTCCCACACTCTCTGATAATCACTCAGAAAAGGATAATTCGCTGCAAGCTTTTTTACAGATGGCGCAAGCGCACCACAAGCAAGGGTTAGAGCTCCTCCTTGTGAGCTTCCTGTCGCTACAATTCGATTGGGATCAACTTCGTTTAATTCTCCAGCAACACGGACCAATTGAGCCGTGTCTAGAAACACATTTCGAAAGAATAACGTCTTAGGGTCTTGCACCCCACGAATAATATGGCCGTATAGTGTATTTCCTACCACTTGACTATTATCCTCTGAACGTCCACCTTGTCCACGTACATCCATTGCTAGAACGGAGAATCCGGCTGCCACGTATTTAAGTAACTCTGACCAATCTGGAGAATGACCAGAATAGCCATGGAAGTGAAGAACGGCAGGATGTGGCTCTGTGACTTGGAGCGGCTTTATGTATTTCGCATAAATACGGGCACCTCCAACACCAGTGAAATATAAATCATGACATTCTGCTGACGAGGTTTGGAAAGTACTCGGCTCAAGTGTAACCTTTGGATCTGTTTGTTTTAATTCAGCTAAAGCATCCTCCCAATATGTATCAAAGTCCTGTGGACGAGGATTTTTTCCTTGGTACGTTAAAAGCTCTTCTATTGGCATATCTACTGTTGGCAATCGTCTCATCCTCTCAACCTATAATTAAGCGCTTACATTTTTCAGTATAAACGAAACAGAGATAAATTGGAATATTTTTCTCTGTTTCCTTACTCTTCTTATTATAAAGTGGGTAATGAATCATAGATAGATAAAATCTGTTCACTCACTACCTTACTATCATGATAGGTCTCAACATATTTCCGTCCCTTTTGACCGATCTCTCCCCATTTTTCCGGGCTTTCGATTAACCATTTAATTTGTTCATAAATCGTACCAGGGTTCGCAATAACAATTGGAGGTTTCTCAGGAAACTTGGGTAAAAGATCATCGCGAATGTATGTCACTACAGGTTTACCCAGTGACATTGCTTCTACCGATAGTAATCCATATGACCCGCAAAGCACCTGATCAAGAATAATATCTGCCTCTTTATACAACTCTACTGCTTCATCATGATTCATTCGCTCAATTCGTTTATAACGGAACAAATGAGTTTCTTTAAGCTGTTTAATGGCTCTTTCTACATGAACCGTTCCTTTAAAATAAGGATTAGTTGGAGCATGAACAAGTAGAGGAATATTCTTTGGCTTCGTTTCGACTTTTTGGATTTTTTTCAGATCGACTGCAATTGGGACAACATGAACTCTTTTGTAATAGTCCTTCACATACTCATACACTTCATAATCCTGTACAATCGCATCTTCAATAACCGTAGTAATATGCTTTAAACGCCAATCCATATAAGCATTAGATGGAGAATCCCCCGTATAAGCAAAGGGATTTTTTTCTTTTGCTTGTTCATGGAAGCGTACATCATTGCCCCAATGGTGCATCACTGCTTTTTTCCCAGATCCTTTTAGTTGAGCTAGATCGCTAAAATCCTCTTTTGTGGTCTGTGCGTAATGAAAGTGAAAGAGATCATTTTCTTTAAAAATCGCATCCGTTCGATTACCAATTTCTTTTCTCTCTACATACTCCAAGTGATCCTCATATCCTAGATAGGATTGAAATGTATTATAACTTAGTACCTCATGACCTTGGCGCTTAAACTCTCCAGCCATAATCCCCATCTGCCCGGCAATCTCGGTGATCCCTTGAAAAATCTTCATGGTTTCCCTCCTAACAGCCAATCATACGTCCTTTGAATCCCCTCTTCTATACTAATCGTTGGCGACCACTTTAACAGTTGCGTTGTTTTTTCAATGGCAAGACATCTACGGTCAATGGTATCAATGGTTCGTTTCGTTGAGAAAAGCTGTTCTGGTGTTTTATCACCAAATGCTTTTCCGACTTCTTCAGAAAGGCCGAGAATACTTGTTTCAATTCCAGTTGCAATATTAAAAATCTCACCAATTGCTTCCTTCTGATCCCCAGCAAACAAGATAGCGTCAATGGCATCATCAATATAAGTGAAATCACGCGTCTGTTTTCCATCTCCAAATATCGTCATAGGTAAGCCTGCGATTCGTGCCTCAAAAAACTTGGCCACAACCCCACAGTACGGGTTTGTTGCTACCTGCCCCGGTCCATATACGTTAGAAAGTCTCAAGATCGTTGTTGGTATTTGGTGTAAGTAATGAAAAACCTGAGCGTATTGCTCCGCTCCATATTTACTCGCTGCATAAGGCATCCTTACTTTGATTTGATCCAGTGGGGTTGGGAGAACATCTGCATCCCCATAAACCGATGCCGTTGACGTATAAACGAAACGAGTAACCTTTGTTCCATATTTACGAATTTGATCTAAGAGCGTATACGCTCCCCTTAGATTTACTTCAAAATCCTCTTTCATATCCGTTACAGACAATACCAAGTTTCGACAAGCGATATGAAAAACAATGTCTATTTCAGGAAGAATGTCCTCTAAAAGCTGCTCATTTAGAATACTGTCTTCAATAAATGTAATAGCAGGATGTTCAGGTACTTCATCGCGATTACCAGTAGATAGGTCATCTATGATCGTAATTTTTTCTGCTTGATGCAAAAGCGCTGCAACAAGCTTTGAGCCAATAAATCCAGCTCCTCCGGTAACAAGTACATGGTTAAAACGCTTTCCCATGGTCAGTTGACTCCCTTCATATCTGTCGTTGAAAAGGAAGAGAGAGGCAGTGAAACGGAACTTGCAAGCTTATGAGATTGATAAAGTGCAAAAATCGTTTCAAGTGCAAACTCTGCTTCCTTTGCCATAACAGCTGTGTTTGAAAGACCAGTAATACTCTTTATGACTTCTTTATACATCTTGACCTGTTCATCTTTATCTGTGAGCCATTCACTGACATCCTCTGACCAAGGTTCTCCCTCAATCGTTGCCCTGGTTAGTTGATCAAAATTGCTACCTTCAATAATGATTGTTCCTTTTTCTGCAAACAGTTTAATAGCATATCCATGATTATGTGGATACGTAACTGAATTTGCTTCAATTAATCCTGTTGCTCCATTACAAAACGTAACCATTCCCAGTGCGATATCCTCTGTTTCTTTTTGAGTGTTCACCCATTGTAATTGTCCAGAGACGGACTGAACCTTACCCATATACCAAATAAGTAGATCCACCATATGAATCCCTTGATTAATCAACATACCTCCATCTTGATCCCACGTCCCGCGCCAAGGCGCAGCTTCATAATATGAGGTTGGACGCTGCACAGACATCGACACTGTGCCTAAATGAATGGTTCCAAGCTTGCCAGAATCAATTAATGTCTTTATTTCATTAAGGATCTTTCTAAAACGGAGCTGATGACAAACAAAAAGCTGTTTTCCTTGTACGTCTGCTAGTTTCGTCAGCATTCTTGATTCTTCAATAGAAAGTGAAAGTGGCTTTTCTACTAAAACGTGCTTTCCTGCCTTTAATGCGGCTTCTGCAATTTCCACATGGGTACCAGAGGTTGTCGCAATGACCACCAACTCAGAATCTGTTTGTAACAAGTCGTGGTAATGATCAAAGAGTTGAGGAAGCTCCTCTACACTAGAGGATATTTGTGTAGCTGCTTGTTTCATGCGTTCAAATGACAAATCACTTAGTGCTGTAACCCTTGCATTTGATATTTGATTTAGGGACGAGAGATGTTTTTCAGTAATTCTTCCACAGCCTATGATTCCAATATTCATGGTTTACTCCCTGATACTACAGAAGAAATGGTCCGAATAATTTCAACCTGTTCATCCTTAGATAAGTAAGGATGCATAGGAATAGCTAACAGACTTTTGGATTTCTTTTCAGCAATAGGGAAATCACCAACGTTGTAAGACAATCCTTTATATACTTCCTGAAGATGCAAGGGACGAGGATAATACACTCCATTAGCTATTTTAGCCTTACTCAAACCAGTAGAGATACCATCCCTGTTTTCTAAGTCAAGACAATATAAATGATAAATATGCTCTGAGTCAGATTGGATGTGTGGCACTGTAACTCCTTGTAATGTCATGAATTCTTGATTGTAGAAAGCTGCAGCGCTCTGACGGTTTGAATTCCATTCATCAATATGAGTGAGACTAATACGGAGTAAGGCTGCCTGTACTTCATCCAACCGACTATTATAGCCAATTTCTTCGTGATAATATTTTTTAGTGCTTCCATGATGACGAAGCAACCGTATCTTTTCGGAAACATGGTTATGCTTAGTCACAATCATGCCACCATCACCCATTGTCCCTAAATTTTTTGTTGGGAAAAATGAGAAGCAGCCGATATCTCCAATTGTTCCTGCTTTCTTGCCATTTACAGTAGCACCAAAAGCCTGGCAAGCGTCCTCAATAACATAAAGATTATTTGCTTTAGCGATAGTCATAATAGCCTTCATATCAGCTGGCTGACCAAATAAATGAACGGGCATAATGGCTTTTGTTTTTTCATTTATTACATCGTTAATTTGAGTTGTATCTATATTAAATGTTTTTGATTCAATATCAACAAAGACCGGTGTGGCCCCTACACGTGAAATGGCTTCAGCTGTTGCAAAAAAGGTAAAAGGTGTAGTAATTACTTCATCGCCTTCTCCAATCCCCAACGCGTCTAATGCAAGAACGAGTGCATCTGTGCCATTGCCTACACCGATTGCATAAGGTGTATTTAGGTATGCTTTGACTTCTTCCTCAAACTGTTTTCCTTCTGCTCCAAGAATATACTGCCCACTATCATACACACGACTAAAAGCTTCCATTGCTTCAGCTTTTATCTGTTGAAATTGTCTATCAAGATTTATTAGTGGAATCAATCCATTCACTCCTTTTCAAGCTCGTATTTCTTCTGTCTAGATATATGAGCTTAGCTAACATGAAGTCACGGCTATTCTCTCAGCTTGTAAAAAGAAGGCGGTTATCTATACTGCTTTATTTCTTTCATCTGACAAAAATAAAAGCTCTAATGAGAAATGAATTTCTCACTTGAGCTTTTTTGAAAACGAACATATTAGCGGCGTCCACAGCATTTAACAGAGTGTGGTTTTGGTTCAGTGGGTTTTGGTAATGAAGCAAACGGTCTTGGTTTAGATTTGACTGACGCTCTCGGGGTAAAAATAGGTTTTGGTTGTACGCGATTTAAATTTGGTCTCATCATCATCTACACGTCCTTTCTTCTATTTCAATCTATCTATATATGGTATGAACGAATCCTTTATATGTTTATTATTTTAGAAATTTTTGCCCAATCCAAAAAATCCTTAGGTCATTTTGCACCAATTTAGACGCGAGTCATAGAATACAGTAGTTTGAACACCTAGTCACGCCGAATCAACGGTGTGGTTTTAGGTACACAATAGAGGAGGTATAGTTAATGAGCTTATTAAAACAAAGCGTGGTAATTAATGTGCCCAAGGTATTTGATTGGGTAACACGCCAGGTTGATCTTCCAACCATCAGTTACAGAGAGCCAGAGCTCTCTATCTTATTTCCAGGTGCAGTAGGACCTTCTCCAGGTCCAGGTGATTTATGCTCATTCTTAAGCAGCTACCCAGGCTACACAACGGTTGCTCGGGTATTGGATGAATCATTATACACTTCTGAGGTAACGAACCCACTTGATCGCACTCAAGTTGAGGTTACATTACCAAGTGGTAAGGAAATCGTTTTAGAGAAAGTAAAGATTCTTGCAAGAGGACTACTTGAAGTAGATATCTTTGATGCAGCTGGTGCATTAATTCTCACTTCAAATCCTATTGAGTTTGCTACAATTCAAACCTTCTACTTATGTGCACCAGAAGATACGATTGTAGATGCCTTTATTTCTTCAGGGCAGTGGGATGCAGAAGTAGTTTGTGATACAGCCTTTTCACAACTGGATATCTCTTTAACATTTTGCCTTGATGTCCATGTATTTGCTGATGTACGTTTAGAAATTGAAGCTGCATATTGCAACCCAAGACTTGAGTTCCCAGTTGCAGATATCATCTGCAGACAACAAAGTAACCAACCAGCTCCTTCTTGCCCAATTTTTCCAGAGAAGCGACTTGGTATTACTAGCACGAGCGAATAATAAAATAGGTGTCTTTCCACTGACTGAAGCTGTCTTCCACAACAGCTTCAGTTTTTTTCTTCTTTTCTGGCAAATTGGTCATACATATAAAAGATAGAATACATGTTTAGGGAGGAAGCTATATGTCTAATACATCTAA
Source organism: Alkalicoccobacillus murimartini (assembly GCF_030813245.1). Lineage (GTDB taxonomy): Bacteria > Bacillota > Bacilli > Bacillales > Bacillaceae_D > Alkalicoccobacillus > Alkalicoccobacillus murimartini. The sequence continues at coordinate 19,537 of NZ_JAUSUA010000004.1, forward strand.
AGAACGATCAACCCTGAACCAGGATATCCAACTAGAACAAAAACTTCTGCATTATCGGTCAGAATTAAAGAAGTTCCAACGAATCATTCATCTACAAAAGAAAAAACTAACCAGCCAAGAGGAGGAATTAAATAGTTTAAAACATACAGCAAACAATCCCACAATCGCACAGCGGCCTAACCTTCCTTCGAATCAATCCATAGGTGAGAGCTTAGCAGGAATTTATGCCTATTTTGCATATTCAACGCTGTTTCCTGCTAATCCATCAGAAGACACAGATGAACCTTGTCTCGTACAGGGTAATTTCATCATACGTAATGATGCCAGTCATCCATTAACAAATCCTCTCGTCTGCTTAACGTTTAGTAAACCAGAGCTGGCTAATCTTTCTGGTAAGATCAATCAAAATAAAAAAAACTATGGAAGTGAATACGTGACATCTGATGAAGATGAGTTGGCTTGGAACTACCTTGAAAATCATTCCCTAAAAAAAGTAAGAGAATCGGGAGAATATTGGCTGAGACCAAACAAGGCTCAACTTTTAACAAAAGAAGACATGGCGTTTAATCACTTTGAAGTAGTCCTTCCGTTTAGAGGATCTCCGTTTTCCATGCAGATCAATGGATATATTTATGGAGAAGAGATTCCAGAAGGGCGACGGGCCCTTAATTCAATCATCTGTAATATTACGTAGGAGTTTTAACATGAAGATTCTATTCCTTAGTAGCGGATACAAAGGGGCGTACCCTTATATTGAAGAATCATTAACTAAGGCCTTTCAACAACATTCAATCACTCTTTGCAAAAAACAATGCGTCTCAACCTTAGATGAATTACGTTTAAAACAACACTGTATAGCTGAAAAGCCTGACATGATTTTCACCTTATTAGGCTACCAGTTACATGAGTCATTTCTTCAATGGTCTAAAGATCAACACATTCGGGTTGTCATATGGTTAACGGAAGACCCGTACATGAGCGACCTTTCTCTTAAAGTTGCTCCATATGCAAGTCATGTAGTTACCATCGAAAAAAAAGCTCATCTTTATTATGAGTCATTAGGATACAAGTCTCTGCACCTACCACTTGGTGCGGATTATTCAATATTTAAACCAATGGTACCGCAGCCGACTAAGAAAAGTGACCTTTGTTTTATTGGGTACCCTTATCCAGAAAGAGTGAAGTTAATCAAACTTTTGGCTAAAAAACTCCCTATAACGATTACCGTTGCAGGTAATTGGTATCAACATTCGCTTCCAAAAAATGTGCACAAGGCAGCATTATGGCTGACACCCACTCAAACAGCCGAGTACTACTCAAGTACTAAAATTGTCTTGAACAGTTATCGTCGGTTAAGTCAGCCCGAGAACAAGAATGAACGAGCACTTGAAGGGATTAGTCCTAACAATAGAGTATTTGAAGTTGCAGGTTGCAAGGTCTGTCAAATAAGTGAGGCAAGAGAGGATTGGACTTCATGGTTTCGCGAAAAAGACATCGCTTTATTTTCCTCTGGTGACGAATTAATTGAAAAGGTTGAACACCTGCTCCAGGCACCTGATCAACGTGAGCTTTATGCGACGAACAGTTATCAAACCGCCGTAGCAAACCACTCGTATGCACATCGGGTGAATACTTTACTTGAATGGCTTACCCATTAATGATCCTATTACAGAAAGAGGGAAGAGAACGATCTTAGCTATCTAAAAAGCCGTATCATTATGCTGATAAACTCACATAATGATACGGCTTTTTGTCCATCAGTAATAAAAAGAGTGAGGCCGCCGCTTCGGACATACACTCCGCTTTCCCTGGGCGGCTGGCTGGTGAGCATAAATTTACACCAATCTCTTACTCGTTTGAACGACCTTGATACAACGTTCTTTTCACTTGTTCAATTTGCTCAGGGTTATTGATCAGCTCGTTAATCATATCGTATAACCCATGTGGATCGTTCGCCGGAACAGTCCATCCCGCATTTCTTTCCTTAACTACCTCCGCCTGTGCACCAAGGTCAAAACAAATCACTGGATACCCTAAAAGCAGTGCTTCATGTGTTGTATAAGAAAAGGTCTCAGGACAAATAGATGGAATTAAGACTAAATCGATGTGATCCTCATGAAGTAAAGAAAACAACCGATCTGGAGATGAATAGGCTGATCTTTTAATAAAATTTGATTGCGTAAGCTTTGTTAGATCTCGACCTGCTTCACCATATAAATAAAATTCACATGAAAGCTTTGCATTCTCCGACTGCATAATGAGTGACGCTAATTCCCTTACACCTTTATGAGCGTAAATATGTCCAAGAACAGCTATTCGAATAGGAAGAGATGCAATAGCAACTTTCTTTTGAGGTTCATATTCAAGCTGAAGAGTGTGTGGTATAACATCAATACACAATGAGGGCTCATAGCTTTCCATAATCAATTTAGTCGATTCACTCGGGGCTGTTATGCTTTCAGCTGTTGATAATAACTGACGAAATTGATCTCGCCAGCTACGAATAGTCGGAGCCGACTCACATAACATATGTTTCATCTGAATCCGCTTCGCACCAAAACTTGCGCAAGCATCGCAGATAGGATCTTCCTTTGGCATTCCGCAATAGTTGCCTTTTTGATCTACAAAAAATACAAACGGACAGACGGAGAAAAAATCGTGCAACCAGATTCGATGTGATACACCAGACCTTTTGATTACGTTGAGTAGTTTGGAAATTTGAATATTCCATAGATGATGAATGTGTAGCTCGTTGATCTCATATTGTTGAATGAGTCCAGCTAATTGTGGATAGGTTATTCTCCTTGGATCTCGATCAGGTATCAGGAAAAAAAGTCCTTTCATATCTGAATACAGCTCGTAGATCTGCCCATGATGGTTCTGTTTCCATTGATCTAAAAAATGAATCATTCCTCCTCCACCTTGATGATGGATAATCAAAACATTTGGATGATTCATGTATGCTTCTCCTGCATATATTCACCTAATGCTTCCTGCCATCTCCGTGGTTTCATCAAAAGGGTTTGTTCCAGCTTAGTTGTAGATAAGACCGTACGAGTGGGTCTAGAAGCTTGACCCACTCTCTTCTCTGTCTTCGTACTTACCAAATTCACCTGTCGAGGAAGATAAGAAAGAATGGCTTGAGCCCATTCAAATCTACTGCAAGCACCCCTATTCGATATGTGGTATAGTCCAGGGGAATAATGCCTTAACAGCCACGTCCATTCTACAAGATCTCGAATATAGGTTGGACTCCCCACCTGGTCACTCACTACTTTCAATTCAGATTTTAGATTGGCCGCAGTACGAATCTTTTCAATAAAATCATTTTCCCCTCCAAACAACCATGAGGTTCGAATGACATATACATTAGAATGATGACGAACACCTTCCTCGGCTAGCCACTTGCTTAAAGCATACATATTATCTGGGGTTGGCTGATCCATTTCTGAATAAGGTTCTAAGGAGAACTTAGAGAATAGATAATCAGTACTAAAAAGAAATAAAGGTCGCCCACCAGCAGCCTCAGCCATGTATTGAACAGCTACACAATTTACAAGAAACGATTTCATTGGTTGGCTTTCGCATTCGTCTACATTTGTAAATGCAGCACAATGGAAAATCAAATCTGGATTAAGCTTATCGACTTGTTTCATCACGGCGTTCCTATCTGTGCAATCAAGCTGGTATCGATGAAATGAGTAAACCTCTTCTTCGCGTAAATAATCTGCAAATGCCTTTCCAAGACGACCATGTCCACCCGTAATCATAATTTTCATCGTCTCTCCTCAATCCTCCCTTATCTATCGCTGACAAGGCGTACCAACGATTCTAAAATAGCTGCAGCACCTGCTAAAGCAAGGATGTGGGCGATATAAACAAATAGACTTGGCCAAACTAACCAGCCAGCATATAAAAATGAGGTTGTCCACACACCCATACACCAATAACAACTGAGCAGCATGCCCGTCCACTTTCGTAAACCGGTTCCAATTGGTTCAAGATATAGGACAGGTTGCCCATCATGTAACTCCTCTTTAACTTGAACAAATGGACGTCTAACCCAGCTTGTAATTTCGTCATGAATCAACAAACGCGTTAAACGAAAGGAAGCAAGAATAAGAACAATCCAAGCATATCCCTCTAACAAAAAGCATCCCTCATTTCACATCTATTCAAGATCTATGCTTACAATGACCTGTCCTATACATTCTTTCCCTAGACAAACACCCGTTTTTATTATCGTGCATATAGTACATGAGAACCTTTGAGAGGAGACTGTATTCCCTATGAATCGATTTTTTGGTCGTAATCAACGTCAACAGCCTTCTGTTTATTTGCTTCCCCCTGTTGTCGTCAATCAGTATTTGCATCAATGGGTCACTACAACCATTCCAGGCTATGGAAGAGTAATAGCCTATGTCGCTGATTTTAATCAGAACACTGGTATGGTTTCGTTACTTGTGTATCAACCTCCATACTATAATCAACAGTTTGTTCAAGTACACAACACAGACTTAGTTGGAATTAGTCCGTATTTTGGTCCTACTCCCCCACGTCCAGGTCACGGAGGTGGCGGTGGTCAAGGTCCTTGGAATCCTGGTGGTGGCCATGGCGGCGGTGGTCAGGGTCCTTGGAATCCTGGCGGCGGTCAAGGCGGCGGTGGCCAGGGTCCTTGGAATCCTGGTGGTGGTCAAGGCGGTGGTGGCCAGGGTGGACTTTGGCCATGGATTTGGAACCAGATCGGCGGCCCTCGTCCTTAAACATATTTGTAACGCAGAAACGCACTGAACATGTTTATGTTCAGTGCGTTTCTTTTGATTATTCTTCTTGATGAGGTGGAGATTCCTTTTGGTAAGGTCGTAACTGTTCATGCGCATCTGGCCTGTCTTGCTCTTGTCCACTTTCCGCTTATTAACTCTAGGTCAGGTCTTTGTATCGCTTTTCACTTCTTGTTAAAGTGGCCCAGTATCTTAATTAAATTTACGTTTTTCTTGATAAGACATGCCACCTCTTACTATATTTTTATCTGTCTTATTACCACCTTTATTCCTCTTATCAACGTCTTCTTCCTCTTACTTTATCTCCGTCTATCTTGGTTATAAGCACACCCCTCTTGATAAGAGTTCTACCAATCAATGACGTATAAATCACTAAATGAAATCCGACTTTCATTTAGTTCATTTTCGTCATGTTCGTTTTTTAAACAATGTTAAAATATTTACAATACAATTGATCGCCATTATGACAACAAGAATAGTGATTAACGTATTCAAATGATCCATTTGATCGTTATAATTTATAATCAATCCTTCTACATTCATATATACCACTCCCATATTTTTGTAACTTTATGTTACAGATACCCTAATGGCACGTATATCAATACATAAAAGATCACTCTCATATGCGTTTTAGAACTATTTCATTCCCTCTTTATTCCCACAAAAAAAACCATATGCAGCTTCGCATATGGTTTTATCTATTATTAGATAGAAAGAATGTTAAATCCACCATCCACATGAAGAATTTCCCCGGTAATACCGCGGGCTAAATCACTCACAAGGAATAGGGCAGTGTCGCCAACCTCTTCTTGAGTTGTTACTTTACGAAGAGGAGCTCGTTCTTCGATGTCTCTTAAAATTTCATTGAATCCACCGATTCCTTTAGCTGCCAATGTACGGATTGGTCCAGCTGAAATGGCATTTACACGAATTCCGTCTTTACCAAGATCATTCGCAAGGTATTTAACACTTGCATCAAGAGTCGCCTTCGCTACACCCATAACATTATAGTTCTTCACAACTTTTTCGCCACCAAGATATGTTAAGGTGATAATGCTTCCACCTTCAGTCATCAATGGACGTGCTTCCTTAGAAACAGCTGTAAGAGAATAAGCACTGATATTCTGAGCTAACAGAAATCCATCACGAGTCGTATTCAAGTACTCTCCTTCAAGCTCCTCTTTGTTTGCGAAAGCAATACAGTGAGCCAAGCCATGAATTGTTCCTACTTCTTCTTTAATTTGCTTAAAGGTGCTCGTAATTTCCTCATCACTCGTAATATCACAAGGAAGAACCAAGTGGTCATCACGATCAAGTGTTTCAGCTAGCTGACGAACATTCTTCTCAAGACGCTCTCCTGCATATGTAAAAATAAGTCGTGCCCCTGCTTTTGCTAGAGATTGTGAGATTCCCCACGCGATACTTCTTTTATTAGCAACACCCATGACAACATACGTGCGATTTTCAAGTGATAACTGATACATATTTATATCCTCCTATTGGTTGCTTCTAGTAGTTGGTCCTAATGATTGTACCATAGTTTCTTTATCCCTGTTGTATGTGAGCTAACAGTTGTAAGAAATCATCAGGTGCCTTTGCTTCAAATACCATCTCTTCTCCCGTAAATGGGTGTGAAAAAAATAACTTACAGCTATGCAACGCTTGATGGCTTAATCCTAACATTTCTCCACCGTACAATGTATCTCCTGCTAAAGGATGACCAATAGAGGAAAAATGGACTCTGATTTGATGGGTTCTACCTGTTTCGAGAGCAATGCTAACATGGGTAATCTCCGTCCCCGTTGTGATGGTTTTATAATGCGTGACCGCAGCTTTTCCATCTTCCGCAACCATTCGCTCAATGATACTGTTCGGGTTTCGACCAATTGGGGCTGTAATTGTGCCCTCAGATGGTTCAACCATACCTTGAACAAGTGCTTCATAGCGCCTATTCAACTTTCCTGCCTTTTGCTGTTTACCCATTTGATCATGCGCATATCGGTGCTTTGCTACAATTAGTAATCCTGACGTGCCACGGTCCAGACGATTTACTGGATGAAATGTAGCTTGAATTTGATTAGCCTGATAATAAGCAAGAACAGCATTCGCAAGTGTTCCTCTAGGATGTTCTCTCGACGGAATGGTGGCCATTCCTGCTTCTTTGTTAATGACCAGCAAATGCTCGTCCTCAAAAAGGATCTCGAATGACCGTTTTTCTGGAATTAATCCTACTGACGGACTTTCAGGAGGGAGATGAACAACAACGACATCCCCTTCTTCCAGGATCGTTCTGACTGTTTTCTCGACGCCATTTACTTTTATTGAGCCACCATGAAACTTTATCGATGTCAGCATTTTTTTGGAGACCTGCTTCTGCACACGCAAAAACGCTCTAAGGCTACTGTGCGCAGAGGACTCGCCGACCGTCCAAACAAAGATTGGCTGATTATTCACCAATAAACGACTCCTTCACTCGTTTCCAAAACGGAAAAGGACGAAATCTTGCAAAACGGATCTTTTCTTCTGCTACTCTGCACTGAATGGAGGCAATGTCTTCATAATTAATTGTATAATGATCAATGGTTACCTGCACATCTGCATTATTTAACAGCTTCAGTAAACAGGTATGGTGCTGTGGTAATACCATAGGAGAGCCAATCGTTCGGTAGACCCTGTTATTGATGGAAGCCATTTCTGAGATTTGAAGAGATGCCAAAGAAGGATGTAAAATCGCTCCTCCTAATGCTTTGTTGTATGCCGTACTTCCCGAAGGAGTAGAAATACACAAACCATCTCCCCTAAATGTTTCAAAGGTCTCCCCTTTAATCTCTACATTACAAACAAGAGAGGATCCCTCAGATGTCTTAACCGTTGACTCATTTAATGCTAAGTATCGTTTTGGTGAAGTCGAGTCCCCATAACGAACCACCACTTCTAGCAGCGGATACTCAACAATTTGAAAAGGAGTTTTGGCAATGTGAATGATGAGATTCTCCACTTCATCTGGTACCCAGTCAGCATAAAACCCTAAGTGGCCTGTATGTACTCCAACAAAGGCTGTTTCCTCAAGGCGATGACTATAATCATGAAATGCCTGTAATAGCGTGCCATCTCCACCAACAGAAATGACGATTTCCGGTTCTTTGTTATCCTGTACTAAATCAAATTTATTTAATGATTGTCTGATTCGTTCCACTAACGCGTCCGATATTTCATCACCACGTGAAGCTAATGCATAATTCAATCGATCACCTCCATTTACATTTAGTTGATATCCTGTTGATGACGCTTGGCCATTAATAATTCCTGTGCTTCCCGCACTTCATCTCTAATGATAGACATTTCTTCATCTAGCTTAAATGCAGCTTCCGACGCTCGAATGAGCCTCCGTCCAATCTCGTCAGGAATTTCTCCACTGTATTTGTATCGTAAGGAATGCTCAATGGTTGCCCAGAAATTCATAGATAACGTTCGAACCTGAAGTTCAACCTGAATTTTCTTTTCTCCTTGAATGGTCTGCACTGGGTACCAAATAATTAAATGATAAGATCGATAGCCGCTTGGCTTTTGCTCTATTATATAATCTCTTTCTTCAAGAATTTCAAAATCTGTTCGTTTTCGGATGAGTTCAACTACCGTTTCAATATCTTCAACGAACTGAGTCACAATTCGTACCCCTGCTAGATCTTGAATCTCTTGTTCCAAATGATCAAATGAGATTTTTTTTCGAGCGGCTTTATTCAAAATACTTGAGACTGGTTTGACTCGGCCAGTCACAAACTCAATCGGTGTATGATTAGAGCTTTTTTGATATTGCTCTCGTACTCCCTTTAATTTCACTTTTAACTCTTCGACTGCCTGTTTATATGGTGACAGGAGTTCATCCCAGCTATTCATATCATCACCACCAATTAAGTGTTTTATTTTTCTTTAAATGCAACATTAACAGCTTGCTCAAAATCTTCTCCGTAATTTCCATTACCTTGTATGTTTTCTAATAGAAAATCAAATTCATCATGAAAGTGAGAAAGCTCGATATGGACGTTGTCATGAAGGTCTAAGTGAATCGCCTTTTTCGTCTCATATGCTTCACGTACTTGTGACCATAACTCTTGGTGAAAAATCACTTGGTGAAACCCTGATTCGTCTTCAAGTATGTAAATAAATGCAAATCCATCCGAATCAACAAGTAATCGCTTGCCGGGTTCCAAAGTTTTAGCTAGATCTTCTGAAAGTTTTTCATGACCTTTAGCTAACCAATGATCTCCGTTATCTGTTAGTTCAATGATGTGTAATTTGTGCATACTATTTTCTCCTCATTCCATTTCAAAATCCAACCTGATTCCGGTATAAGTTTAACATATTTTTGCTGTTCAAAGAATCGTTAGCTCCGGATTCATCTTGATGTTGAGCAAAAAACAGCACTATGACATAATAGATGAATCATAAGATCTTAGTACGTATCTAGCAGGAGGATACCCTACATGTCGCAGGAATTTGAATATGAAGCTAAAAGCTTACTTTCACTCTCAGATTTTTCTACTCTTATCCATCATTTAAAGCTACAAGAGCATAAAGCTATTACGCAGCATAATCATTACTTTGAAACACCCGATAGCGAATTAAGCGCTGCCGGATCTGCTTTGCGTATTCGTGAAAAAAATGACAAAGCTATTCTAACATTAAAACAACCTTCAGAAGACGGAGGATTACTTGAAACTCATCAAGTTCTTACAGAAAAAGAAAAAGAAGAAGCTTTAGCGAACGGGACGTTGCCTAATGGACAAACGACTTCACAATTAAACAGTCTGCTCTTGGCCCATAACCAATTATCTTTTCTAGGCACGTTAACAACAGAAAGAATTGAAGTTTCTTATCAAGATGGAAGTCTTTGCTTAGATAAAAGCAGTTATCTTGGTGATGTTGATTATGAGGTAGAATTCGAAGGGTCTTCTATGAAATCTGCCCACCAGACCTTAACATCTTTACTTAATGAGGTAGGTATATCTCCTATGAAAACCCCTAATAAAGTAGCACGATTCTTTATGCGTAAAGCAGCGCAAAATAACTAATTCACACAAAAAAACCATCCAGTTAGGATGGTTTTTTTCTCACGCATTGTGATACGTATTTAAAACCTTTGGAACATAGGCTCTTGTCTCTTTAAATGGTGGGATTCCATTATATTTATCGACATTACCAGGTCCTGCATTATACGCAGCTAGAGCTTTTTCAATATCACCATTGTACTTCGTTAACATACTCTTGAGATACTTAGCTCCGCCTTGTATATTCTGCTCGGGATTAAATATATCTTTAACGCCTAAGCCTTTGGCCGTTGCTGGCATTAGTTGCATTAATCCAGATGCACCTGCATGACTTTTAGCATTAGGGTTAAAATTTGATTCATTCTTTATGACCGCATACAATAACTTTGGATCAAGTGAAAACTTCTTAGCCGCCCCTTGGATAAGGTCATCAAATGGAGTCGACCCTTTACTACTTTTTACAGACGTCTGTTGTTCTACCTTTGAAGATTCCACTGCACTTGTTTTTTGAGAAGTGGAGATCTGATTCTGAAGGCTTTCAAACTTTTCTCTCGCAGCTTGTGATAAAAACAAATCACTTAAACCGGAAGAGGATGGTTGCAACGTCTGACTTGATAGTTGACTAGACAGAATACTTGAAAATGAGTCTTCTGCGTTAGGAGAAGTTATATTTGTTTTATTGGCCCATGAAAGCTGCGTCTGATTTCTCATACTAAACAATTGATTCTTTAGTAATGCATAATCCACTTTTTTAGCCCCGTCTCATTCATTATATTAGTTTTACTATACCAAAGACCTAATTTATCGACAACCAATTTTTTCTACTTAATTTTTAAGATATCGTGTCTTCACACAATCTTCATAATGCGTACAGATTATTTGATGTTATACATTAAGGTTGCTACAATATAAAAAGAGGTTGACAAAAGGAGTTGTTTTAAATGTCAGACCCTTCCAATACGCCTTATGAAGCACTTGGCGGTGAAGAGGTGCTATCTAAGTTGATTGACACCTTTTATTCTCATGTTTCCAACCATACTCTATTATCGGATTTATTCCCTAAAGACTTAACAGAAACCGCCTATAAACAAAAACAATTCATGACACAATTTTTAGGAGGCCCTTCTCTTTATACAGAAGAATTCGGTCATCCTATGTTACGAGCTAGACACCTTCCTTTTCCTATAACAGAAAAACATGCCGATGCATGGCTTGATTGCATGCAAAAAGCTTTAGATGAAATGGAAGTAGATCAAATCGTGCGCAATTATATGATGGAACGGTTAACACTAACGGCACATCATATGGTGAATCAACCAACTGCGCCTTAGAAAGGAGAATGACCATTGAATCCTCAAGAAACTTTAGCAGCGTGTGATGACAAACAGGGCGTTTGTGGTCTTATTCCCGGAGTATCCTATCAACCAAAACAACAAAAACCGATAGAGATTTATACATTTATCGACCCCTTGTGCTCGGAGTGCTGGGCTATTGAACCCACACTTAAGAAGTTATATCTTGAATACGGTGCTTATTTTCGGATACGCGTATTATTAGCAGGAAAATTAAAAGTATGGAATGCTTGCCCATCCCTTGTGAAAACAAAAAAAGGTAAATCTTTTAAAGAACATCCTCCGGGTGCAAAAGGGATGTCGTGTGAGGGTTCGGTTGAGTTCGATGCTGAAGAACTAGAACCTTATCGTGCATCACTGGCGATTAAAGCAGCAGAACTTCAAGGTCCTCAAGCAGGGACGAGATTTTTGCGTAAACTAAGAGAATTCTTATTCCTGAAGAAATTGAATATAACGGATGAAAAAGTTTTACTAGCCTGTGCTGAGGCTGCTGGTCTTGATGTGGAATCATTTGAATTTGATCTGCACTCACCAACAGCCGCCAAAGCTCTTCAATGTGATGCAAAAACCACGAAGGAAATGGATGTAGAGTCTGTTCCTACGTTTGTCTTTTTTAATGACAATGTGGAAGAAGAAGGAATGAAGGTATCAGGACAATACCCATACCATGTGTACGTCGAGATTTTAGAGAACATGCTTGGCTTCAAACCAGAACGAGCTGAACCAATTGGATTAGAGGGATTTTTGAAACAACACTCCTTTGTTGCCACAGTGGAGGTAGCAGCTGTGTTAGATATAAGTGAGGAGGAAGCAACGAAACACCTCAAGGCATTGCTTCTTCAGCAAAAAGTCGAAGCAGTACCTTATAAATACGGAACGTTTTGGCGCTACATCCAATAATGATTAATGGTCTGAACACATGGCCAGTCTCATATAATAAAAACAGGGCACCCAGTAGTCGGGGCCCTGTTTTTTGTCAATGTATAAAGGAGCTGAAAGCATGAAAGTACTTGCCTGGGCTGGTCGAATCAGCCTCATTCTTGCTGCTTTTGTTCTATATATGCTTGGGTTAATGAAAGTTATACCAGTGCTTATAGGTGGCTTGTTTTTATTCGCCTCAATCCTATTCGCGCTTTACCCAGCAAAAAAAACAAATCGATTTAAAGGATTTCGTCCTTAATCATTTATGAGTTGTTCAATTTGATCGAGTGTCGTTTCAAATAATTTCATTGCCTGTTCAACCGGTTCAGAGGTTGTCATGTCTACCCCTGCCTTTTTTAACATTTGAATCGGATAATCCGAACTTCCTGTTTTCAAAAAGTCAATGAATCGATCAACGGCCGGCTGACCCTCCTCCAATATTTGCTTGGATAACGCAGCTGCTGCACTATATCCCGTAGCATACTGGAAAACGTAGAAATTGTAATAAAAATGTGGAATCCTTGCCCATTCGAATCCGATCTCTTTATCCACTACCATGTCTGGACCATAATACTTAACATTTAATTCGTAATACATTTGAGTTAACTCTTCCGCAGTTAAAGCTCCTCCACCTTCTACTTTTTCATGAATCATTTGTTCAAACTCAGCAAACATCGTTTGACGGAAAACTGTTCCTCTGAATCCCTCAAGAAAGTAGTTAAGAATATAGAGCTTTTTCTCCTTCTCCTCTAACGTTTGAATCATATGATGGTGCAACAGGGACTCGTTTAATGTCGAGGCAACCTCAGCAACAAAGATTGTATAATCTCCATATAGGTACGGCTGCGTTCTCCGTGTATAATCACTGTGCATACTGTGTCCAAATTCGTGAGCAAGCGTAAAAAGATTGTCCACATCATCTTGCCAATTCATCAAAATAAATGGTTTTGTGCCATACGCTCCTGAAGAATAAGCTCCGCTTCTTTTTCCTTTATTCTCATGAATGTCTACCCATCTATCTTCAAATCCTTGTGTTAGTCTCTCGACATACTCCTCGCCAAGCGGCTTGACGGCTTCAATTACCTTCTGTTTGGCTTCTTCATATGACACTTGAAACTCTACATCTTTAATGATAGGTGTGTATAAGTCATACATATGTAGCTCATCTACACCTAAACATTTCTTTCGAAGCTTAACATAACGGTGTAATAAAGGCAGATGGTCTTCAACTGTTGATATCAGCTGATCATACACACCTACTGGAATATGAGTTTCTGATAAAGCTGCCTCTCTTGCACTTGCATAGTTTCTAGATTGAGCGTTAAAAATATCACTCTTTACCTGTCCACTTAATGTAGCCGCAAAGGTGTTTTTGTATTGCTCATACGTAGCATAAACGGCTTCAAATGCGGCCTTTCGAACATCACGATCTTCGCTTTGTAACAATGATACAAAACGACCATGTGTAATTTGGACTTCCTCGCCTTTTTCATTCTTTATCGAAGGAAACGCTAGGTCTGCATTATTAAGTGCGCCATATGCTTGGCTAGACGTATTTAATGCTTCTTTTGCTCTAGCAAGCAACTCCTCTTCCCTTTCTGAAAGAATGTGCTCACGCTGTTTTCTTAATTGATCAAATAGATGAGAGAACAACTGAAGATCTTTATGTTCTGTTACAAAACGATCTAAAGTGGCAGGGTCCATGGCTAAAAGCTCTGGAGTAATATATGAAGCTCTCTGCTCAAACAAGGATACGAGTCCATATGCCTTGTCTTGAAGTGCAGAATAATAGGAGTTCCCTGTATCTTGGTCATGTCTCATATGAGCATATGTAAATATTTGACCAAGTTTCTCTTGTAATTCTAATTGTTTTGATAAGGCAAGATACAACGTCTCAGCAGATTCACTAAGTTTATTTCGAAAACCATCAATCTCAGATACTTGCTCCTTGAATGTAGTTGCTGATTGCTCCCACTCTGTGTCACTTTTAAAAATTGATTCCAAATCCCATGTATCATTCACAGGAACTTCATGTCTTTCAACAATTTTAGTAGACAAATGGTACACCTCCAATAGACTAGCTCAAACGTAATCCCTTTTATTGAGCTTAGTTCTATTATCTCTGAAAATGAAGACCATTGGGAGTATTTTGTTTTATATTTGCAAGAGATTGATCCATTTCATTCGCTTGTTCTACAGTTTTAGGTAACGAGATTGGCTTTAAGTAAAGATAATCTCCGTTAGTGAGTTTCTCAACTATTGCAAATGAAACAAGAAGCTGAATATATTCAAACACCATTTGACTAATCATTTCCGTTAAGTCTAGCTGCAAATGGTCTCGAAAGGTAATGACACCACGCATTATAAAAGGAGTTAATTGATCCTCAAGTGTATTTAGAGAAAAGGGTTGATGAAGTGTTAAGTGATGAGAGATTTGTAGGAGCAGGAGAGTTTGCCATACATATGGCGAGGTTTTAATATAATGCTGAACTGAGATAAACCATCCAGCTTCACAAGGGAATTGTCCAGGTGGGATACGGTGTTGATACAACAATTTTTTGAGGAGTAATTCGCTTTTTGACGGATGAGGATGAAAACATTGGTACCGCCAATTCTTTTTTATTTTAAGCCATGACTTCATTGTATTAGATGTGCTTTCATTTGGAGTCAGTAGTTCTTTCATCGAAAAAGAATGTGATTTTTTTACAGTGAGTTCGGCTAAAGCCTTTGTAGCAGAATATGAGGTTATCTGTTGCATGAGTCCCCACGATGTTGATTCCGAGCAGTAATATGTTAAGTAAGCCTGATCTACAGGATTAAATCTAGCTGCATTCCATTCAAATCCAAGAATCTGATACAAATCTGTTTGTTTTCGCCGTAATCGATTACCACCAAGTATCCAAATTGGGGTTATTCCCATACGGTAATAGCCTTTTGTCCGTTCAGCATATAATTCCTCTGATAAGGAGGAACACTGATATTCAATGGCAATTAACTTTCCATTAACCCTACATAGTACATCTGGTCGTTGCTGAATAAGTGGGAGATACATTTCCAAAGCTGCGCTTATTCCTTGGTTCATTAACCAATGGTATATATCGAGCTTTCCTTTGAGGTGATAGGAGGATTCAGGTTCGTACGGGATGCGGCACGATTGATCTTGAACATGCGCAAAATGCCATTGGCGTTTTGAACCTAACTTTAATATGAGAGAAGAATAACAAACGGGACATTTAAACTGTTGTTTTTTTCGTAAATTCTTTAATTCACTTTCAAACCATTTATCAGCCATAGATATTTTTGTTCCGTCCTCTAGGACAGCTGTTAACATAGATTCACCTCCACCTCTAGACTTTTCGACATAATGTCGTTAAATCCTCTTTAAAAACAAAAAAACAGCAAAGGAAATGATCCCATGCTGTTTCTGCTATTATCTCATTGCAAATTGACTGCGTAATGCTCCTAATGCTTCTGCTTCTAGAATACATTTTCCATATTCCTGTACACGATGAATTGTAATATCAGATTCAAATCCATATTCTAAAATATGGCTGAGCATATTATCCTGTTCATCTTCAGAGTATTGTTCATCATCGAATAAAATATGCAGGAAGTATTGTCCTTCAAAGTGAAACAATCTGTTGTCTAGATTTGGACCAACAAAGCTGTGGCTTAAATCAATGATGTCCTCAAAGTCACGGAATCCTATCATTAGTTCAAGCGGTTCGCTTTCTCCTTCATCCTGTTCTAAAACCTGTGATACTTCATCAGAAGTCTGGCTATCCTCATCAAGGCTGTTCTTATCTTTCCAGTCAGGTACCTCAAGTTTCATGTTACCATCCGATACTTGACCTCGAGTAACAAGAATCTCAAGACCTCGGTCAAGAGCGTGAACTTGTATCCATAATGGACCATCTAATTCAAAATCATCACGATTATTAGCTTCATTCATCATTTCAAAGAAGAGCTCTTCTCCACGCTCACGATTATACCAGATTTCATCTCGTTCAAAACCTCTTGATTCTATATCTTTATACGTAATAAAAAATTTAATGGTCGTGTCATTAACGCGTTCGATTTCCATAATCGCTCTCCTCCGATCATTGCTCTAAGCAGGTTTACTGCTTGAGTGCGTATAGTTACACTTTACCCTTTGAACTAAACAATTAACCTTACCAATTCAGTTCAAAGTGACTTTCTTCTATTTTATGATAAAACGTACTAAAAAGGAATTATAAAAACAGATTTTTCGAAAAACAATCTTCGTTGATCTAATTCCTAATGTAGTACCCTATTTTCCTTGAAAGGCTTTCTACTGTCAAGTCATGCGATCTAAAAAAATAAAACCTCCTACATATTTCTGTAGAAGGTTTACTATTAATTAACAAGTCGCTGTGCTTCTTGTAACTGAAACGTACGAACTTTTCTCGGTAAGAATCGACGAATCTCTGCTTCATTGTATCCAACTTGAAGACGTTTCTCATCAAAAATAATTGGACGTCTTAAAAGACCTGGATTCTCACTAATAATAGTGAATAGAGTTTGCAAAGGCAAATTCTCAACCTCAACATTCAATTCTTGAAAGACTTTAGAACGAGTCGAAATAATTTCATCTGTTCCATCTTCAGTCATTCGGACGACTTCTTTAACCTCATCTACAGAAAGCGGTGTTGAAAAAATATTACGTTCCTCAAACGGAATCTCATGTTCTTCCAACCATGCTTTTGCTTTACGACAAGATGTACAGCTTGGTGAAGTTAACAATGTGACCATGTTACCAACCTCTCCCTTCAAGGAATCAAAATGATCCAACTAACAATGTGAACATTTGTCTATGCACCTTTTATTATACAGAAATTGCAGCTAAAAGTATATAGAAGGTTACAAAAAAGTTATACAAAACTTCTACAGCTTACTCAACATTGCTGATGGTATGTACCTATAGTGATAAATACCCTATCAGTTTTGTTGTTAAACCTATTATACTAAAATTCTTTTTAAACAAAAATGTTTATAAAGTGATTTACAACTTGTTACTTAATTCAAAAAAAACCGCCACAATTGGCGGAAGGTTATGCACTAAACTTATTATATGAGTGTGGTGACGGACTTTTAGCAGTGCCTTTTTTCCAATTGTCTACATTTTTCTTTAGAAGATCTTTAAGCATGTCTTTTTTCTTCTTTTGCTGTTTTGCTTTTTCTTTATTCTTCAATTGAAACACCACCTTCAGCCATTTGGCGATTTTTCTCGTTCCTTAACAGAATGATTAAAGGTTACGGCCTGATCAACAGCATCATAGGACTGACCATAAAGGTCTTTATCTTTATACGTATGAATCGTTTCGTAGGTATGTTTCATCTTTTCATAAATACTATGCTCTGATTCATCTGTAGGTGACCAGTAGAGAATCTCTAGCTCATTAACTTGATTCGTTGCTAACGATTTTTTTCGATACCCAACAGATTGGGCATGTGTAAAGCCTTCTCTCTCATAAAATCGATTGCGTTTAACCGTATCCGTATCTTCGTAATCAACTGGTTCTACTTCAAGAATAATCGGTTTGTTTTTATCCTTAAGCTTTTGTAACAGCTGTTTTCCCAGACCTTGTCCTCGAGCATTCTTAGATACAAATAAATAATCGACAAAAACAAAATCGTCTGTTTCTACAAACATTATAACATGATTTTGTCCTTCATCTTTATAGTAAATATCTGCCTTCTCTTTTAAAAGAAGCTCCATATGCTCCTTAGACTTCATTTCTTCAATTGGAAAATATTTACTTAGCTTTTCATACCAGCTCATATTTATAGCTCCTCCACTTTTCTTAACGCACGTGTCCTATAGTATATTCCTTTTTATCAAGAACTATAAACGTGAAATATAAGAAGAGCTGACAAAAAACAGCACTCTCATTTTTAGAGTGCTGTTCCTATGGTTAAGGTGAGTAATTTACACCTTGAGTATAATTGTTTCCGGCATCCCATAATAAAAATTCAGTAATACCTTCTTCTTTTAAGCCTCTTATTTGATCTTCGACTTGTTCCTTACCATACGGTTGCCAATCACCATCAGGTAAATAACTTGCTGTAAAATCTTGAATCCAAGGTCTTGAGGTTGGTCCATCCTCTAATTCTGAAAGAAGTTCATTTTCTACTTTGGCATATTCTTTTGACATCTCATAAGGATAAAGATCTGGTTTATCAATACCAAAATAAGAAGTCCAATGACTTGGGTAGATCATAGATGAAATGACATCTACATTGTCAGAGATACCAAGGAAGCTCTGTCCGATACCAGGTGCATATTCAACTGTTGCAGCATAGCCAAAAATATCAACAGAAACATCGACATCGTAAGCAGATAACTCCTCATTAGCATATGCAACAAAGTCGTTCACTGCCGTGACACGTCGGTGGATATTATCACCGTCGCCGCCTTCATAATTTCCAGTTTCATATTCAAGATCTTCATCTCGATTTTCAAATCCTTCTGGGAACCGAACATAATCGAATTGAATTTCTTGGAACCCCATTTTGGCTGCTTCTTCAGCGATGTCAACATTGTATTCCCAAACTTCTTCAAGGAACGGGTTGACAAAGGCTTCTCCGCGTCGGTTTTTCCAAACCTTCCCGTTTTCTTGGAAGGATAACTCTGGACGTTCTTCAGCTAAAACAGTATCTTTAAATACGACGATACGAGCAATTGGATAAATATCGTTCTCTTCCAACACATTAAACATTTCTTCTGGATCACTTATGTAATTCTTAGCAATATCATAAAATGGTGAATCTTCATCTGGACGGTATGTAAGGTGCCCGTTATCCTCTTTAATATCAATAACCATGCTGTTCAGTTCAGTATCATTTAGCATGTTGACTAACGTATTAAACCGTTCACCACCTGCTGAATTCCCTGTCACGTAAATCCCTTTAACACCATCTTCAGGGTATGCAAAGTCACGATCAGAGCTATGCACAAATCGAGCTAACCGATCCGGGAGTTCGTAGGCATGTTTGCCTGTTAATTTATGCTCAAAATCTTGAGCCACATGCTCCGCTTCTGTATCTGCGTGCGCTACAAAAGATGTTCCAATGACTGCAGTTACACTAAGTGTCAAGACTGTAACGGTTCGTTTCCACACTGTTCCCACTGCCTTTCTATTTTGTATTAATCCTCATCCTTTGCATCCCAATCTTCAGGGATTGGCTCGTTCATTTCTGCTTCAGCTATTTTTCGTTTTAACTCAAGCTGTTCTTTGTGCCAGGAAAAATCATTTTTGTTGAACACATACTCTTCGCCATTTTGAAAAGCCTTAATATTTCCTAATGCAAGCTGTTGTTTGATGTATTCGACTGGCAAATTTAAATAACTAGCTAATTCTTCAATTGAAATATACATGTCCATCCTCCAAGCCGAGTATATCGTTTTTTTAGGTTTTACGACACCCATCATGGATAAATATAGAATTTTACGTATTTCATATAGGTTACCCTTTTCCTTAAAATACATGTCAATAATACAAAGAAAAGCCTGCCTAATTTAGGCAGACTTGCTTAATGTATTGGTAGAATGTATCCGATGACTAAAAAGAAGTGTAGTATCGTTCCACCTAAAACAAATAGATGCCATACTGCATGGTGGAATTTAAACCCTCTCCACATGTAAAACACTGTCCCAACACTGTATAGTAATCCACCTGCTACAAGGAAGATTGTGCCTTGTAATGGAAGAGTCATAAATATAGGCTTAATTGCAAACATAGCCATCCAGCCCATTAAAAGATAGAAAATTGTCGAGAGAACTAGAAATTTTTTCACAAAAAAGATCTTAAAAACAATTCCTAAGGTGGCTATTCCCCATACCACTCCAAATAATGTCCATCCTAAAGCTCCTTGTACGACAATGAATAAAATTGGCGTATAGGTTCCAGCTATAAAGAGATATATGGCCGAGTGATCAAGAATTTCAAACAGATCCTTCGCTTTACCAGGCGGAAAGCTGTGCACCAAAGTGGAAGAGGCATATAATACAAGCATAGATACCCCGTATATCGAGAAACTTACAATATGCCAAGCGGTTCCATAGAGGCTAGCAAATACGATTAACAAAACTAGACAAGCGATACTAATTAGAGCACCAATGCCATGCGTTATGGCATTCGCTATTTCTTCGTCTTTAGAAAAGACATGTGTTGTGGCCAATAAAACCCCTCCTTCTATATAAACTAATCCTGCATTCTATGAGATTCAAACAATTTTGTTGCAACCAAGTAACTCATGTTTATATAATAGATAAACTAATCGTAACAGGTTTAAGCTATGTTTGAAAGGAGTTATTGCATGAGAGATGTAACACTTGTCCAAATCTTTGATCACCCTATAACCCAAAAATATGTGAAGCGTTCTGGCATGGCACATGCCATTTCATGTGCATATCACGCATTTAAGCTAGCTAAGACTTACGATGTGAGTCCAGATTTAGCTGCTAAAGCCGCTCTTTTACATGATATTGGTCATTACACTTGGTATCGAAACGGAAAATGGGATTATTCATTATATAAAGAGAATGATATTCATGCTATCAAAGGAGCCGAGCGAGCACATAAGCTTCTTATTAGACTAGGTGAGCACCCAAAGTCAGCAAAAGAGATTGCCTTAGCTGTTCTGTTGCATACGGACTCTTACCTGCCTCATGGTGAATTGCACCTAAAACCTTTACAAAAGGTTGTGCACCTTGCTGATGAAGCAGATGAAGAGCCTAGTGGTGCCCACCATTATCGAATTATTGAGGATGACAAAGCTCGTACCATGTTAGCTACCCTAGATCAAAAAATTGAAGATTATTTAAAAGAAATCGAAATAAAAAAACTTAACTCTTCTTCTTAATGCTTTCAATATAGGACTCTGCTTCGTGTTGGGGTAACATCCCATTCATTCTTTGCTCAACGACTCCGTTCTCATCTATAAACAATGTGGTTGGGATTCCGACCACATGATATTGCTGCATCATCTCCCCTTTTTCATCAAGCCAAGGATCAAAATCTGCTTCATAGTGAGTTAGAAAGCTCTGTAGTTGACCAAGGTCTGAATCCATCTTTGTTAAGTGAATCGGCACAAAGACTGCTCCATTTTCCTTCAGTTGATTTGAAAATGACACAATATAAGGCATTTCCTCTTGGCAGGGGTGACACCACGTTGCAAAAAAATGAACAACTACTTTTTTTCCTTTATAGTCTGCCAACGTTTTTTCTATACCAGCAAGGCTCACTAATGGAGTAGATGATGAATGTGATGAACTTCCAGCCCATACTTGAAGTGGCGAGCAAATGACTAAACACACCAGAACCACCACAACAAAAATCCTTCTATTATAGATACCGACCATTCTAACTACCTCCTTTCTGTATATTGTTTGTCTTGATATAATAGGATAAACAAAGAAATGCGAGGTGACTTATATGACAAAGATACAATGGAGCCAAATTGTCGCCATCATCATCCTGATCTCGTTTATGTACTATTCTTTACAAACGGGTGAGAGAACGTTGATTTTATTTATCCCCATTGCGGCTATTAATATTCTTTTATGGATTTTACGTCAAAGGGAGCGCAGAAAGCTGCGCAATCGTGATACTCATAAACAATCTGATGAATAATACGCGAGGCAGAATTCGGTCTACTTACTTTTTGAGCTTTGGTTAGGCGTTCGTAACGAATGGAATCGTTTGTGATTAACAACTCAACAGCTTCAACAAGTTCTTGACTATTTCTAGCGTAAAACGCAGCCCCACGCTCCTCTAAAAGATAAGCATTTTCTTCCTCTTGTCCCGGAATGGGTCGAAACAAAACTAATGGGGTATTGGTTGTGATAGCATGGGCTAACGTTTGCCCACCCGCTTTAGTAATCAGGACATCTGCAAGCCTTACGTACATAGAAAAATCCTTGGTAAAAGGGATAAAATGAATCGTATGTCCACTGTTTTGTTCTGTTTGAAGCTGATTGACTCGATTGTTGATTCCAGTCATACATAAAATCGTTAGCGGTGGAAAGAATTGAAGCGCTCGGATAATTTCTTCATATTGTGCTATACCTTCTCCTCCACCAGCAATCATAAGTATTCTCTCGTTTCTGGAGAATCCATATTTCTTGCGCGTGTTCCATTTGCATATGTGCTGTTTTTTTTCTTGTTCTACTGGTATTCCAAATGGAAAAAACAATTCAGGATGTTTTGTTATATGACCTACTTCCACCTTAAATCCAGAATGAAAATATCCATTTACTTGTGGATGAAGGGCAAGCTGATGAAAACCAAAATCTGTACAAACATGATAAAGTGGTGTGGTTATGTTAAGCTCTTGCTTCCAAATAGCGATCATTTTTGTCACTAAGGGATGAGTAGAAATAATAAACGGTGGATGGCGATTTTGTAAGATGGAAGCAAGATTTGAACTCATTGCTTTTAATATGAAGTCAGAAGGAAAGAGCACGGAAGGAGAAGTGGCTGTTTTTTTGTAATACCTACCCCACATTGTTGGAGCAAACTGAAGTAACCTATAATAGCTGCTTCGAATCAGATCCTGTTGCCACCAAGGAAATAAACAGAGCATGTCTATTAATTGAGGATGATAGTGCGTTTGCCTCATTACTTCTTTTTTCAATATTTCTGCTGTTTTTGTATGACCATAGCCAATTGACATATGAAATAATAAGGGATCTTTATCCACAATAAACACCTGCCATTTTCTCAAAATGGGTCATCCCAATATAATTAATGTAAGTATGTGAAAAACGTCTACAATTATTCGTGGTTGTAGCGCCAATCATATCTCTCGCATTAATCGGTGTATGAAGATATGGTATGATACAAATGACATATGTAGTAATGGAGGATGAATAGTATGAAAACCGTATTTTCCGGTATACAACCAAGTGGCACAGTGACACTTGGAAATTACCTTGGAGCAATGAAACACTTTGTCGACATGCAAGAAGACAATCAATGCTACTTCTGTATTGTTGATCAACATGCAATCACTCAACCGCAAGATCGCTTAAAATTACGCGAAAATATTCGTAACTTAGCTGCGCTTTATGTAGCAGTAGGTCTAGAACCTGAGAAATCTGTCTTATTTGTTCAATCTGAAGTACCAGCTCATGCTCAGCTCGGATGGATGATGCAGTGTATTTCATACATTGGTGAATTAGAAAGAATGACTCAATTTAAAGATAAATCAACGGGTAAAGAAGCAGTATCAGCCTCATTATTAACGTATCCACCTTTGATGGCAGCTGATATTTTGTTATATGGAACAGATATTGTTCCAGTTGGCGAAGATCAAAAACAACATCTTGAATTAACACGTAATCTTGCAGAACGCTTTAATAACAAGTACAACAATATATTTACGGTCCCAGAAGTTCAAATTCCTAAAGAAGGTGCACGAATCATGTCCCTTCAAGAGCCAACCAGCAAAATGAGCAAATCAAGTCCAAATCCTAAAAGCTATATTTCAATCCTTGATGAACCTAACACGATACGCAAAAAAATCAAAAGTGCTGTGACGGATACAGAAGGAACTGTACGCTATGATAAAGAAAACAAAGCAGGTGTTGCAAACCTCCTGACCATCTACTCAGCTTGTACAGGAGAATCTATTTCTACTCTGGAATTTCGTTATGAAGGCAAAGGATATGGTGATTTCAAATCCGACCTAGCAGAAGTTGTGGTTGAGGTTCTATCTCCAATCCAAGAAAAATACAAAGAACTGATTCAATCTGAAGAGCTTGACCACATTCTTGATAATGGAGCCTTGCGTGCTAATACTCACGCAAACCGTATGCTTCACAAAGCTGAGCGAGCCATGGGGCTTGGTCGTCGTACTAGATAAATAAACAAAAACCAGTGGACACTCTAATCCACTGGTTTTTTTGCTAGAAACGACATATAAAAAAAACGGATGATTAATGCCATCCGTTTTCGTCCATTAATAACCGTTATTCTTCTTCCATACCATGCCGACAAAGAAGGATAAGCCTAATGTGCCTACCAGTAAGATGATTGTGAATATCTGCATAACCAGATAAGCAAAACCATCCATGTTTTCAGTACCCATGAAACCGCCTCCACTACTGTTTCTTTTAGTATAGTAGAAGTCTGTACGTAAGTAAACTTATTTTACGCTTTCTGGATGCTCTTGTTCCCAAAGCTTCTCAAAAAAAGACTGACCTTTTATCATGGCTTCACATAATTCATAATGACGGCCTGTCCACCCAGACTGGACGTCTTCTAAAAAATAGTCCCATGCTTCTGCTCGTTCAAGACACTGGATCTCCTCGTATGATTCAGGCTTCCATTCCGTGTACCAATATTTCACCTCAGCATCTGTACCAGATTGGTTCAGCTCATCCAATACCATGTGCAAAATTAACTTGATCTGTCTTTCTTTTCTGGTAAGTCCGATCATTTCTTCCGGAGAAGGCGATAGAATATGATACTGTTTAGAAGATGGTTCATGTTCAAGATCATAAACCTTCCATTCCCCGCTCTGCAAATGTTCATAGACCAACTGCTGCTGCCTAGGTGTGAGACGGCTTTTGCGTATAGGGGTTTGATATCCTGCTGTATCTACAGCGAGAATTCTTCTGCCATCTGATGCAATAAAGCAATAATCAAGTTGAATCCTCGACATATTTTTTCTAAGATAGCTTTTTTGATAGACATCTTGAAGCAAATCATCTGGTAACTCTAATAATTCATTTTCCATATAGTCCATCAATCTCTCCGTTGTTTTAATAACAATGGCCTGATCCAATACTTCTACTCGATCACTCGGTCTCCACTCAACAAAATCACAGACGTTGTAGCCATTCTCTTCCCCTTCAAACCAGTTAATCCATACATCACGCATCACAACCATGATAAACCCTCCTTGCGAGTTAATTCATTTGTACCCACAGTATAGGCAAGGCTTACCCAGTTTATTCCACGTTGTCCATACTCTTTAAAACTTCTTTTAATAACAAATCACATTCAGCCCCCGTAAAACGTAGCCAATCGACTGTATTCCAGCCTGGCCGTGAATTCATGCAAGCCACGGCTAACTGATACCCAAAGTAATAGCCGAGCATAGGAGGAATTCTTAAGCGGGCGTCTCCATACAAATATTTCCGATGATTGGAACGGCCTTTTAGATCAAGATTTGGCTCTATCCATTTTTCAACCCACTTTTCCTCCCACTGATCCTGATGAATCGATGTCCAATAGGCCAACTGCTCCTTACCCAATCGCTCTAAAACAGCACATTCAGCAAGCCCCTCCATGTACATAGATTCTAAAAATGGAATGGTTTCTTCAGTAAGGCCTGTTTGCTGTAAACGAACCGAATGATGATATTCATGGATCAATAACGCTTCGATCTCTACTTTTTTGAGATGTGGTCCAATAAATAAAAAGATAGCAAAAGGAAAGCTTACTCCTGCTTTTTTAGCAGGATCAACCATTCCCGAATGAGCCGGAAGCAAATAAATCGGAATATCTGGACCATTCCATTGCTCTTTTATTTCTACAAATACCTGCTGTACATCATGCCAAACAGAGAGATCGGCTAGTTTCTGTAATTCATCGAGACTTTCCTCATCTGGACTGAACAATCCTTGATCTAATAAAAAAGGATGGAGGAATTTTAAAAAGCTCTCATCAAACCATTTTTCTAATGGTTTCACAAAAAATTCTTTCTGTGATTTCATCCGTTTCTTTTTACTTCTATGATTCGTTTGATCTTGGAGATACCAATTCAACCATTTATCCGTTCTTACTACACTCAAGGTCCTATCTCCTTCCTGACTGCACCTATTACCCACAATTCTTGATAACGTTTCACATCCATTAACTTGACTTCCTATGTGCTTGCTTTCACAATTAGAATAAGAAATGATAATGACTTTTCCTAAGGAGAATAACCATGGCTAACGTAGACCTTAAAAATCTTCAAACCTTCAAAACGGAATTAACTCGCTTCATGATGACGTATAAATTCGCTTTAGATGAAATGAATACAAAGATAAAAATACTTCAAGAAGAATTTGAATATGTGCATGAACATAACCCGATTGAACATATTAAATGCCGTTTAAAATCTCCAGAGAGTATTTTCAAAAAAATTATGCGAAAAAACTGTCCAATATCTCTCGCGAGTATCAAATCTCATATTAAGGATATTGCCGGAATTAGAATTACATGTTCATTTCTTTCTGACATTTATACCCTCTCAGATATGCTTCAGAATCAGAGTGATATTCGTGTCCTTGAGGTGAAAGATTATATTAAAGAACCTAAACATAATGGATACCAAAGCCTTCATCTTATTCTTGAACTGCCTGTTTTCATGTCTGATCGTACTGAATATGTTTGTATGGAAGTACAAATTCGTACTATTGCAATGGATTTTTGGGCAAGCCTTGAGCACAAAATTTATTACAAATACAATTCAGAAGTCCCATCTCACTTGTTAAATGAATTAAAAGAAGCCGCAGATTCAGCTGCGGCATTAGATCGTAAGATGGAAGGTATTCATAAAGAGGTGGATACGTTGAAGAAACGTAAGAAGGTTAATGAAGAATCAACAGATACCAAATTAACCATTCAAGATCAAACCTTTGAATTACCAGCTGATTTATTAAAATTACTGGAATCAAATGAGGAATAAAACCAAAGCAAAGCGGAACACTTTTTAAAAAGTGTTCCGCTTTTTTGTAGACAAATCGACACTTTGTAAGCGACTTCTATTGATTCTCGTTGCTTCAAGTGATACTCTGCTTACAGACACTCTTTTATCCCTTAAAGCGTTACAATTGGGAGAATGAACTCTCTAAAAGGAGATACGTATGGTAACAAAAACAGCACACTCCAGCACAGATGCTTATACATGCTTTACTCGAAATGAATGGGCTTCATTAGCTTATCAAGCTTCTGTCACTCTTTCAGATGAAGAAAGAATTCAGCTTCAAGGTATTAACGAAACTGTCTCTCCAGATGAGGTAGAAGAAATATATGTTCCGTTAACAGAACTACTGTATATGCATACAAAACACTCTGTTACCCTTCATAATGATCAAAATCGTTTTTTTCATAGAGAAACCAAAAAAGTACCCTTTGTCATAGGGATTGCCGGTAGTGTGTCTGTCGGAAAAAGCACAACGGCTCGCCTCATTCAAGCGTTGATCAGTCGTTGGCCAAATCACCCTAAAGTAGACCTAGTAACAACCGACGGATTTCTTTATCCCAATCAAATTCTCGAAGAACGAGGATTAATGAAACGAAAAGGGTTTCCTGAAAGCTATGATATACGCAAGCTCGTTCGCTTTCTATCTGATATCAAATCAGGAAGAAAAAGTACTGAAGCTCCACTATATTCACATTTAACGTACGATGTTCTTCAGAACAAAGCACAACAGGTAGAAGAACCCGACGTTGTCATTGTAGAAGGAATTAATGTGCTTCAAGTAAACAAAAAAGACCGGCGCATCTCACCAGTCTTTGTCTCTGATTTCTTTGATTTCTCGATATATGTTGATGCGGATGAAGATAATATTATCAAATGGTATGTGGATCGATTTAAAGTTCTGCAAAATACAGCATTCCAAGATCCCGACTCCTTTTTCCATCGCTATCGTCACCTAAGCGAAAAAGAAGCCGAAGAGGTAGCCTTATCTATTTGGAAATCCATTAACGGCGTTAACCTCGAGAAGAACATCCGTCCCACTCGCTACCGCGCTGACATGATCCTAACCAAAGGAACCGGCCACCGCGTTGAGCAAGTCCAAGTGAAAAAAAGCTAAAAAATCAAAACCACCAGAGTAGTAACTCTGTGTGGTTTTTGTTTGTATGTGGAGGTGAGTTGCTGATGTTTGGTTCTCTTTATTGGTATTTAAGCCTATCTACAGATATCTTGCTCTATTTGCTGATTTCTGTAGCTCTTTAATGATATCTGCTCCTCTTTACTGATTCTCCACTCTCTTTCCTCATCCCTCAACTCTCACTCGCTAATCCAACCAATCATCCACCTTCACGACAGCCACATTTCTTTAGGATTTATCTGATAGATCCCGTCATTTCGGTTCATAAATAGACACATAATCCATTCTCGACGAATCGTTGCGTAGTCATCATAGTAGGTTTTGATATGTGCATTGATCTCCTTTTCTTCATACGATTCTCCCTCTTTTAACCCTCGTATCATATATTCCAGCACAACCAGCTTCTTTTTTCGTTGGGCCGGGAATACTTTGAGTTTGTTTTGATCCGTAAAGAAGTTTTTGATAATAGATGACTGTTCATCTTGCGTGACCTCAAATTCCTTATTCATATCACTCTCTCCAATCTTTGTCACTGCCATTGCAAGGGCATACAGTGTTTTTTCTTTAAGATGATAATAAATCGTATTTTTGTCTCGAACTTGTTTGACTACATCAATCTCTTTTAATTTTGCCATATGGTGTGAAATCGTCGGTGGCTTTAAGCCTAGCTTGCCAGCGATAGCCTGACCATGTAACGGTCCTTGTTTCAGCAATGAAATAATTTGAATCCTAGTGGTATCACCCATAACCTTATGAAAATTAACCATGCGACTAAGTTGCATGTTCATCCCTCCATCTAATTAGATAATAATCTAATTAGATAGATATGTAAATAGATACCCCGAAAAAGTGCACCTCAATGAATTTGAGGCACACTCTGCGTTCCAATCTATTCATTCAAAACGGGATTCTACTAACTCAATTAACGTACTGTTGACGTCTACTGATACTGAATAGATCGTGTGAGTATCCTCCGGTTTCATAAAAGTTCCCTTGCCTTCTCCTTCCTCTCCAATCCACATAAACAAGCTCTGTTGTTTTTCCTCATCCTGATAAAAATCTATTATGTATTCCGCCTCAGCCATATCCACAATACCTTCTTCCTTTATAGCAGATACTAGGATCTCTTGAAGTGCATCTATTGACTCTCTATCTTCAAATACAATCTCTTCAGATCCTTTCATCTTTGAGACGATAATCTGATTTGTGTCCTCACCAACTGATAGTATTCCAGGCTCTGTTGGTGTTCTTTCTTCTTGTTGGCACCCTATAAAAAGTGCTAGTAAACAGATTAAAATCATCATTACAAACAGTCTTTTTCTCATATCTTCCACCCCTTTTATAAAGTACATTCGATAGAGATTTAGAAAAACCCTTTTACCCTCAGAACAAAAAAAGCTCGACACCATTGGTGTCGAGCTTTTTAGAAGAATAAGAGATTATCCCTTAAACATTTGAACAAACATTTTACCGTAAGGGCCGCCATCAACAATACCAATTCCTACATTTGTGTAATCAGCTTTAAGGATGTTTTCACGGTGACCTTGTGAATTCATTAGTGCTTGGTGTGCTGCTTCAACTGTTTGGTTCCCAGCAAGGTTTTCACCAGCTGTACGATATTCAATTCCGAACTGATCCATCATTTGAAATGGTGAACCATATGTTGGAGAATTGTGATCAAAATAGTTATTGTCGATCATATCTTGTGCTTTAACTCGTGCAACTTCAGCAAGCTCAGGATCTGCTTTTAGTGGTGCAAGTCCTTGTTGCTCACGCTCTTGATTCACTGAATCTAGCATTTGTTGCTCTTCTGCTGAGAATTCTGCTGATGCATCAGAATCGGCTTCTTCTGCTTGTGGTGCCTCTTCTTCAGGTTGAGCTTCTTCTTCAGCAGGCGCTTCAGCTTCAGGTGTTTCAGCAGGTTGCTCTTCAACTTGCTCTGGCTCTTCAACTACTTCAGCACCAGGCTCTTCTGCTGCTTGCTCAAAGTCATATTGATTAATGAAATCAATGACCCATTGCCCGTCTTCGAAGTTAATATCTTGTGCGCCAGGGAAGTTAGCTAGGCAGTTAAATGCCTGTTGTGCATCCTGTGCATCAAACTGAATTACGTAAGGACCTCCTACGTATGTATGATTGGAAGCTGCATCAGCTTGTCCAGAAAAACCAACTGCAGTAATAGCCGCTGCTGCAGCTGATGATAAAACGAATTTTTTGAAATTCATAATGAATTCCTCCTCGATGTGTATTTTGTTTCAACTACAATTTGCATCTTAGCATAGGATTTTTATATGGATCTATGGTAAAAGTTTCATCTATAGGAAGCTTACTAGATTCACTTTTATACGCTTCAGTGCGCCTGTGCCTAAGCATGATTGTAGATTACAGCTCTCATCAAAAAGGAAATATGTCAATTTCTCTCGAATCCTTAATATCTGTTACACAACTGTAAACAAAGGGATCTATGCCTGTGATACCAAGCTTTTTTGGCCAATTCACTTGTAATTGGTTAAAATTACTTGCTCTATTACACATGAAAGTTTGGTAATTTAGAAGGCAGATTCTATTCAGGAGGTTTTATCATTGAAAAAGAAATTGTTAGCTAGTTTACTAGTGGTAGGACTGTTAACCTCGTTCACTCAGGTTGCAGATGCCGCGGGATCCACACATACTATTCAGAAGGGAGAAACTCTTTCTTCTATTAGTGACCAATACGCCATTCCGGCTGCAGCAATTAAGAGAAGTAATAACCTTTCTTCTGACTATGTTATTGCAGGAGACAAACTCGACATTCCTGCCTCTGTTTCTCAGGATGAAAAAGCACTTCTTGCTCGCCTGATTCATGCAGAAGCAAAAGGTGAGTCGTACGCTGGGAAAGTAGCTGTTGGTACCGTTGTTCTAAATCGTGTAGACAGCTCAGAGTATCCAGATTCAGTGAACGATGTCATTTACGAGCGCAGTGCTTCTGGTCATTATGCATTCTCTCCGGTCCTTGATGGATCGATCTCAAACAAGGCAGATAGCGAATCTGTTCGTGCAGCTGAAGAAGCACTTCAGTTCCGTGGACAAGGTCAAAATTCACTTTACTTCTATAACCCTGACACAGCAACTAGCACTTGGGTTTCTACACGTGAACAAACGATCGTCATTGGCAACCATGTTTTCGCAAAATAAATAATAGTAGATTGTCCCGACCTCTTTTATTAAAAAAGAGGTCTTTTTACTTAGCTTACAAGTTTGGTATATGGGAATACATAGTAACAAATGGATTGATCGGAGGCGTCTCATGACTCGAATAACCCGTACCCCCTCATTACGTATGAACCGAGTTCTTCAACATCGTCTACAAAATGCTGTGAGTCCAAATTCAGTAGCAAAAATTGATCCGGTGGCACCAACAGCACGAACGACAGAGGTTGTATCTAACGAATCAGCAAACTATCTCTATGATTTTGAAAGAAATAGTTGGGTCAGCCGGTTCAGACAAGTACTTAGGACATTCTATCAAAAAGAACGACAGCTTTGGTTAGAACTACGGGCCAAAAAAAGAGGCATTCTTCAATTTGAGCGCTTTGTGGATGCTTGGAATGAGACAGCAACACAAATCATCAAACTTGAAAAACTCGGCTTGTCTTCACAAAGTGACTTGCGGGTATATCTTGATGAACAGAGTGAAACGCTTAATCAGGTAGGCGTTACTGTAGAAGAGTTATCACTTGTTCTTCATAAGCAAACCTTAATAAAAGCCGTAAATCTTGATAAAAACGTTCTTTCCGATCTACAAACCATCAAATATTCTTTATACGAGAACTATCACCATCTATTTTCAATCACAGTAGCAGAACAAGATCATTCACCATATGAGAGACAACCTGTTGACCTAAAAGGTCTGTTATTTGAACAACATGGATAAACTAACTAAGACACAGCCGTGACCTACGGCTGTGTCTTTTGCTACAATGAAAAGTGTCATTCTTGAAAGGAGCCCTTTATATGAAAATACTTGCCTCTCATACCCAGATAGATTTTGATGGATTGGCTTCTTTAATTGGTGCTAAACTTATACATACTGATGCCATCATTGTACTTCCTTCACAGCAACAACAAGGTGTTAAGCAAATCCTGTCTTTATACAGAGATTTCATTCACGTACACTCTATTGATCAGATTGAATGGAAGTCCGTATCAGACATCATTTTAGTAGATGCGTCTACTTTAGAACGATGTGGAATTCCAAAAGATCACTTGTCACCAGACCTTTCTATCACCGTCTATGATCATCATCGCCACAAACCAGATCCATTAGCTACCACCGTTTTTCAAGAAGATGTTGGAGCGTGTGTGACGTTAATGATTGAACAGCTAGAACAAAATAATATTTCATTTAGCGCACCTGAGGCTACTCTGATGGCTCTCGGATTATATAGTGATACAGGTTCTTTTCAACACAATCAAACAACTGAGCGCGATATTTTAGCTGCTGCTTTCCTACATAAAAATGGTATGGAGCTTGAGATCATCAAACCTTTTTTAGAGGAACATCTAACAAATGAACAACAAAACTTGTCTCGACAACTGTCTGAAACATATGACGAATATGTCTTAGAGGGCATTAAAATTGCCGTTTGTCACTCAACATGTGAGTTCTTTGTTAATGGGCTCGCGACGATCACGGAGAAATTAATAAGTACCCTAGATTTTGATGCAGTTATTGCTGTCGTACAAATGGGAGCCAACACATATGTGACTGGCAGGAGTCAATCTAATCGTCTGGATCTTCAAGCTTTAACCTCACAATTCGGGGGCGGTGGGCATAAGCAAGCAGCAGCCGCAACCATTAAAAACAATACAACAGAAAAAGTGTTAGAAATCATTAAAGCTAGCTTGCCTACATTTATTCAACCTGCAGTAACTGCGGGGTTAATGATGTCATCGCCGGTTCATACCATAAATGAAGAAGCTACGATTGATGAAGCTGCTGAAGCTCTTATTCGTTATGGTCACACAGGTATGCCTATTATTGATGACGCAGGAACCGTTACAGGTATGCTTTCAAGAAGAGACCTTGATAAAGCACAACGCCATGGATTAGGACATTCCCCTGTTCATGCGTATATGAGTAAAGAATTACTTTATCTCGATCAGGAAGCCACGCTTCGGGATATACAAGAGACCATGATGACGTATAACATCGGGAGAATTCCTATCCTCGATCAAGAAAATTTGGTGGGTATTGTGTCTCGATCAGATATCCTATCAATCATGCATAACGAAGAAAAACGAAAACAATTAGAAACCGACGCCGAACGGTTTGCCAATCAATCATTAGCAGGGGAACTCCCTCAACACTATACAAAAACAATCTATGAGCTCCTTGTTTTAATAGGAGAACGTGCCTGTAAACTAGGCATGAACAGTTTTTTAGTGGGCGGTGGGGTGCGCGATTTATTACTGAAACGATCTAATGAGGATCTTGATATTGTTGTTGAAGGCGATGCCATTCAGTTTGCCGAAGAACTTGTTGAAGCATTTGGTGGGACCGTAAAGGCTCACCAGACGTTTGGAACGGCTATCTGGACTACAACAACAGCTATTAAAGTAGATCTAGCAACAGCCCGCTCTGAACATTACGAACAGCCAGCACTTTTACCTGAGGTTTCTCCTTCAAGTATTAGAGAAGATCTATCAAGAAGAGATTTCACCATTAATGCCATGGCCATAAGTTTACATCCTGAAACCTTTGGAGAACTACTTGATCATTTTCATGGTCAACGAGATTTAAAAAATGGCCAAATACGGATTTTACATCCGCTAAGTTTTATCGAAGATCCAACACGAATTTTTCGAGCGGTTCGATTTGCGCAACGATTTTCTTATCAAATTCACCCAGATACAAAAGCTTTAGCTCAAAATGCTGGAGCTTCGTTGCGAGGATTATCTTCGACCCGGGTGATGCACGAGCTTGACTTAATGCAATTAGAGGGGCAATTGGAAGACAGCTTAAAGTCATTAAATCAACTCCATGTGTGGAGCTCACTTTTGGGAGAGGACCCAAGCGAGAAACAGTGGCAGCATGTCGACCAGTTAGTCCAAAAACAAGTGGACGAACCGTTTATTTTACTTGCCGCACTTTCCTATCAAGACAGAGGAGTATTTCTGGAACCCCTCAAAAAATATGCTGAATCCTCTAAAGATAGAGCGTTCCTACAAACCATATCAGAGACAGATATATTCGAGGAACCACAAGACCTCTCCTTAGGCGAATGGCATACAAAACTTCATTATATGCCAAGTAGAAGCATTCTTTTTATAGGGCTAACGCCAGAATTACCATTTGGTCCATCCATCATAGAATACGTTAAGCACCGAGATGCGATGCAACCACTCCTAAGCGGTCGAGACCTGTTGAACGAACTACAAATTGAACCTGGTCCAATTTATACAACACTTCTAACAACAGCATGTAGCCTCCAGCTAGATGGCAAACTACAAACAAAGAAGGATGCCCTATCCTGGGCCAAGTCGTATCACGAAGAATCCTGACAGCACGAGCTGTCAGGATTTTTCGTTCACGCGGAGGTTTGGTATTCGTAGTTCTGTAATCGATGTCCTTTCTGAACATGGAGAAGTCGTTTTTCTACATGGAAGATCCGATCTCTACATGCGGGGGGCTCTTTCTACATGTAAGATCCACTTCTCTACATGCGAGACGCTCTTTCTACATGCAAGATCCACTTCTCTACATGCAATGCGCTCTTTCTACATGCAAGATCCATTTCTCTACATGCAAGGCGCTCTTTCTACTTGCAAGATCCACTTCTCTACATGCGAGCCGCTCTTTCTACATGCAAGATCCACTTCTCTACATGCGAGACGCTCTTTCTACATGCAAGATTCATTTCTCTAAACGCGAGACGCTCTCTTCACATGCAAGATCGACTTCTCTACATGCAAGGCGCTCTTTCTACATGCAAGATCCGTTTTTTCCCTTTTTAACGAATTAAGTTAACCGTTCTCTCTTTTCCACTTTCTAGATTATATTCAAATAAACCAATCACTTGAGTTCCCATAAATGCACTTTCTTCTTTCATATATAAGATAGATCGTCCATCCTTTCTTACAGTTGGCTGCAGTACAGTTTCTTTTAATCCTAGATGAGCACCTTCTTCTTGCGATTCTGTACTAAAATACATAAGATCGTAGATGAAGTTTCCATCGTCTTCTAAGTTTGTAACCGCTTGATAAATAAGTTGTTCATCCGACAACCACATGACATCTGCAAGCATTATTTCCTCTTTTTGATCCGTAATGACAGAAATCTTCTCTTCCTCAGAAAGTGAGATTTCATAGACACGATCGGTTGCTTCAAACATTGAGTCTACAGAACTATCGCTATAATCGTCTGCCATTAATACAAATGCTTTAGATTCTTCTTCATTTAGAACGAGAGAACCGATAGAATAAGTTGCAAGCTCCGTACGTTTTTTTAAATCAGATGTCTTTTCATCAAATGAATATAGGTCATACTGATTTGGTGGATCCTCTGAATCTCGGTCTGGCTCACTTATCGCTGCAGATGCAATGAGATAGAGTTCGCTCGTTTCTTGACCCACTTCAAGCTCTGTTATATCGCCAGTTACTCTAAGGAGCTCTCTCTGCTCTCTCGAGTTTGGATCAACCTCAATTAACATACTTTCTGTAATGTTTTCAGCTTGAAATTCTTCTATAACATTAGCGTTTGTTTGAATGTAAGCAATTTTGCCATTCCCCATAAAAACAGGAGAACGAAGTCGTGTTCCTTCTTCAGCTTCTGTTATTTTTCTAGCTTCATAACCTGACTCTTTAAGATATAAGGCTTCTGTATCTCCTTCATCTACACTAAAAACTACTCTTTTATCCCGATCCTGATCAAATTGGCCTGACAGTTTTGGTTTTGCATTTGAACTGATTACTTCCCCAGTAAAAAGCAATGTAGTAGTTAAACCAATAATTAAGCTAAATATCAAGAACATCCATTTTTTATTATTCATCTTTTCCCTCCTGCTACCTCTCCGTTAAAAGATCATTTAGAAAATGAGCTATTCTAACTTCAAAACTTAATTCGATGTAAAAAAAGGAAAAAACAGAATACAAAACAAGGATAATTGAAAGACAGAGCGCAATGGAAACAGATAACATTCGATTCTTCTTAATAGAAATGTATTGAATGACATACAAACCAATCCATATATAAACAGGAAATGCCATTCCTATCAGATATAGAAAAGAGGCACCGAAAATCAATCCACCAAAACCTAAAATAATTGCCTTAGCAGATAGTACTAATCCAATAGGAATATTAATTAAGTGGATAAAAACTGTCCTTCCAACCCCAGGACCTGTCAAAGCGGTTAAAAATATTATCCCAATATTCAAACAGGCAATTCCTATAAGTAACATTGGTAATAAATATTGACCGTCGTAGAATAAATTAATCGGTCCATATGAGTTATAAACCAAAACAGCTAAGTGAAAGATAAGAGCAGTATTTAGCCATCTTCTTCGGTTTACTCGGTACGTTGTATTCATCGCAAAAAATAATATGAGACTGTGACTAACAACTCCTAATCCTAGTTCAAAAGGTAATGTTAATTGTTCAGTAGCTAAAAAATAGACATACAAACCAACCGTAAATAAAAACCCTGCAATCGCCAGTACATACAACAGTTCTCGCCGAAAAGGAAACATGGAGTGTTGGAGGTCATTACCAATCGTTGCCTCATCACCAAATTGTTTCTTCGCTTTCTCTGTCGCTTCTCTCAAGGTATCTCCCCTCTCGATATGTTCATCTCGAATCATCTTGACATGGTCAAGTAGTTCTTCATAGAGGTCCTCATAGTCATCTTTTGTGCAGTCGGTTTGTTTCACAATGGCTTGAACATAGCTCTCTAAATCATGGTTCATACGAAGCTCCAGAATCAGTACGTTGAACAAGGGATTGCAAAAAAGCCCAGTCTTTTTTCTTCCGTGCTAGCTCTTTTGCTCCGTCATCAGTCATGCGATAGTACTTACGGCGACCATTATCGATTTCTTTCCAGTATGAAGAAATCCACACTTTTTTCTCCATCCGTTTAAGTGCAGGATACAAGGTTCCTTCACTCATTGAATAGGCTTCTTCACTTAGCTGTTTTAACCTTCTTACCATTTCATATCCATATAGATCCTCCTGTGCGATCAAACTTAATAGCAATAGATCGATACTGCCCTTCATCATTTCCTTATCCATGAACAATTTCCTTTCTTTGGTTGATCTTATACCGACATTGTATTACTATGTACCTCGTAATGCAATGGTTAATTTCAATTGACGCTGTTTGCCTCTTCTCCTATACTAAAAACATTGCTTGAAACCGAATTAGAGGAGTATGTCCAATGGATTTTGAAATACAGTTCTTATCTTTTTTTGTGATTACCGTAGAAGGTCGAGATGAACAATCAGATAAACGCTTTAAACATTTTAAGACATTAGATAAAAATGAATTTGAAAACAGTGAAATGAAGGATTTTCTTGACGGGGAACTCAAAAAAATCGTCAAACGAAAAGCCGATCATCACCCTAAATCTGAGCAAGTGCCAACAAAAATAGGTCATTTTGTCACGGAGCCTGGGCATCCATTGGATTCAAATCCTAACTATGCGTTACTTCATAAAACCCGTTTTGCTGAGAATAAAGATGATTTTAATAAAGCGAGTGAACAGCTCGTTCGCATCTACCTCAACACAAGTGCTGTGCGTGGCGGAGTATTCCTTGTTGCAACGGCTGTTCCAAGAAAGTATTTTGATGACTCCTTTGTGTTTATTATGAAATGTGATTTTGAACCTAAGGTTGCCTCTATCTCTGATGAATCTTCTCTTATTCAAAAAGTAGAGCACGCCATTACGACCAAAAATATGAAATCCATTCAATACCCCTATATGCCGGAAGAGGGTATGATTGAGCATACTGAGGTGAAGATTCATCAGGCTTCGCACGCCCGTTACTTTGAGGATTTTCTAAGCTATGTAGAGTATGGTGAATCAATGCCCGTTATAATGAAGACTCAGGTCATGAACATGGTTCAGGAGCATGTGTATGAAACGTATGAGGAACAAAGTGAGGAACGTCAAAAGTTTGAACATGAACTGGAGATTTGGGAAGGTAGTGAAAAAAGAGAGATTCAGGAGCGACTGGATACTCATCAGGTCATGGAAGCAGCGGCCCAAATTGTTGAGCATACACCTGAAGCTGAACTGAAAATGAAGCTTGGTGAAACCTCCATTAAAGGCATGCTTGCTGATTTTGGGGAGACTCTTCACTTAGGAAAAATAAATGGCCGCTATGTTTTATTAGTAGAAGCTGATTCGATTCAATTTGAAAAAGGGGTCTCTCCTATTGAATTTCATAAGCCAGATGACTTACACCAGATCATTGAAAAACTAAATAATAAACGCGTTGAGGAATAAGTGTAAATAAAAAAGAGTCTTCCACTCGAACAGGAGACTCTTTTTTTATTTCAGTTCATTTGTACGTTGCGCACTTTTTTTACTTATTATGAGACGTATCAAACCTTTTACTATCATAACAATCGGTGAAGCAAATAGTAACACAGTTGTGATACTTTCTTGGTCGATCTTCATATAAGTAAACAGAAAGAGGAGAAGTAAGAGAAAGGTGAGTCCACCAAAGATTTCAGCCTTTGGGCTAGCCTCTTTATATGTGCCACTCAAGTATTCGTACCCTACTACACTAATCATATTCACAAGTACAATCATCAGTAACACAGATAACAATTGATTCATTTGAATGACGTTTAGTCCAAATGGTTGCTCTTGCTGCCCTACATAGATCATTCCAATAATTGCAATAAAAGAAATACCGTACTTTATTAGAAACACACCAAGTTTATTAAGGATCAACCCGCACACCAACCTCTTCATCATTTAGTATATATTAGCAAATAAATGAAGAAATGAACAGAACAAAAAAGCTTCCTCATATTGCAAGGAAGCCTCTTTTTTATTAATTAACTCGTTTTCCGCTGTAATTGAGCAATGTCTT
Source organism: Alkalicoccobacillus murimartini (assembly GCF_030813245.1). Taxonomy (GTDB): domain Bacteria; phylum Bacillota; class Bacilli; order Bacillales; family Bacillaceae_D; genus Alkalicoccobacillus; species Alkalicoccobacillus murimartini. The sequence continues at coordinate 58,575 of NZ_JAUSUA010000004.1, forward strand.
GAATCGCTTTTTGGCTACCTCCGCTGTTCTGGATGTATAGCGAATGCCAAATTAAGAAACAAAGGATGGTCCAAAGCTTACGACTATTATCTCTTTTCCCCGCCGCATGCTCTTCAAGTAATGCGAGTGCTTCTTTTTGATTAAAGATCGTTGTGGCTGCTTTATTAATCGTTAAGATATCCTTAGCCCAATCGTATAACTCATCTTTCAGCCAATGACGAATTGGTACAGGGAAGCCTAGTTTTTTTCGATTAAGAATGGAATCTGGTACGACTCCTTTTATTGCTTCACGCAAGACATGTTTTGTCGTCCCATTTGCCAGTTTTGCTGATTCAGGAATACGAGAGGCTACCTCAAATACTTCTTTATCTAAGAACGGTACGCGAAGCTCCAATGAATGAGCCATTGTCATTCTGTCTGCCTTCACTAAAATATCTCCCGGCAACCAGGTATGCAAATCAATATATTGCATTTTTGTGGAGTCTGGATATGAAATGGCTTTTTGATAAAGATCCTTCGTTAAATTCGTAAATAGATACTGATTGTCATACTGTCCAAGAATCAACTGTTTCTCTGCTTCTGTAAAGATTTTTGCGTTTCCGATATACCGTTCCTCAATTGGGGTTGTCCCTCGCAACAAATAGCTTCTCCCACGGATTCCCTTTGGAAGACCTAACGCCATTTTGTTAATCGCTCGCTTAAATTGAGAAGGCCAGCTGTTAAAATATCGTAATGCTTGTGGCTCACGGTAAATATTGTACCCACCAAACAACTCATCCGCACCTTCACCCGATAGTACAACCTTTACATGCTTACTTGCTTCTTTTGCAACAAAATAAAGAGGTACAGCGGCTGGATCGGCAACCGGATCATCCATATGCCAGATAATTTTTGGAAGCTCACGTACAAATTCTTCTGGTGAGATATGCTTATGAATGTTCTCGACATTTAGCTTATCTGCTGAATCACGAGCGATATCTACTTCACTAAAACCCTCATGATCAAAACCAACTGTAAACGTTTTTAATGCAGGGTTATGTTCTTTTGCTAGCGCAACAATGGTTGTTGAATCAATACCACTTGATAGAAAAGCTCCAACAGGCACATCACTGCGCATATGTTTGGCGACCGAGTCCTTCAACACATCAATTGTTTGTTTGGCATAGGTAGAGAGTGACTCCTTGCCTTCATTAAAGACTTTAGAATAATACGGCTTAATGACCGCTGCACCCTCACGTTTTTTGATCAGCATATGACCAGGTTTCAGTTTTTTTACAGAGGGAGCTAAGCTCATCGGTTCCGGCACATATTGGTACGTTAAGTAATGTTGAACGCTCTCTGGTGATACCTCTAGTTGAGGATCAATGATACGTAGACTCTTTAGTTCAGATGCAGCAATGAGTCGTTCTTTGGATTCCATATAATAAAATGGTTTAATGCCAAACGCATCACGCGCGCAAAAGAGCTCCTCCTTCTCCTCATCCCAAATCATAAATCCAAACATTCCTCTAAGTTCTTTCACACAGTCTTGTCCTTTTTGAGCATAAAGAGCAACGATGACCTCTGTATCCGTATGTGTTTGAAACTCATAGCCACCCTCTATCAGACCAGCACGGAGTTCTTTATAATTGTAAATTTCTCCATTAAAGATGATATGATATTTATTTTGATACGAAAGCGGCTGTTTTCCATGCTCAATATCAATGATACTTAATCGTTTAAAACCAAACGAAACATGATTGTTCTTGTATGTACCAGTAGAATCCGGCCCTCTATGATGAATCGCTTCAAGAGCCTCTAGCCATTTATCATCATTTATGAACGTTGCATTCCCAGTGATCATTTCACCAATAAAACCACACATATCTATTCCTCCAACATATTTAAATTCATGAATTCAAGGGTATAGGAGTTAATTTTTATTCCATCTGAGAAGATCTCTACTTCATCATAGTAGACTTGAGACCTCTTTTTTATTCTCTACGCTTTATCTCAACTACGTTTTATCCCCATAATCAAATTCCATTTTTCCGGATCAAATATTTCATTTATGTTACAAACCAATACACCTCATCTTAACTGATGTGTTCTCTAAAGAAAACCCATTAATCGATATTTTATATATTTTTTACAATAGAACATACGTTTGAACAAAAGCCCCAAAAAAAAGAGTGTCCAAAGGGACACTCTCAACGATCTAACTGTTTTTGTATTTCTTAAAGATTAACGTAGCATTATGTCCACCAAATCCAAGCGAGTTACTTAATACAGCATCAATCGACGCCTCTCGTGCTTGATTTGGAACATAATCTAGATCGCAATCTGGATCTGGAGTTTCATAATTAATGGTTGGAGGAAGAATCTGATCAGTTATTGCTTTAATTGAAAAGATTGCTTCCACCGCACCTGCTGCACCTAGCAAATGACCGGTCATAGACTTAGTTGAGCTAACCGCCATCTCGTATGCATGCTCTTTAAAAACAGACTTAATAGCCATTGTCTCAAACTTTTCATTCATTGGCGTGCTTGTGCCATGTGCATTCACATATTGAATATCTTCTGGCTTAAGACCAGCATCATCCAACGCCATTTGGATTGCGCGTGCTCCGCCTTCTCCACCAGGAGCAGGTGCTGTAATGTGATGAGCATCACCTGAAGCGCCATACCCAACAATCTCTGCATATATTGTTGCTCCACGTGCTTGAGCAGATTCTAAGCTTTCAAGAATGAGAATCCCGGCACCTTCCCCCATGACAAATCCATCACGATTGGCATCAAACGGGCGAGATGCAGTTGTAGGATCTTCGTTATGCGTCACTGCTTTTGCGGAACAGAACCCAGCAATAGACATATTCGTGATCGGAGCCTCTGCGCCTCCAGTGATCATAACATCTGCATCCCCACGTTGAATTACCTTAAAGGCATCTCCGATTGAATTGGTTCCACTCGCACAAGCGGTTACTGAACAGGAGTTTACACCTTTTGCTCCTGTAATAATCGACACTTGACCCGAAGCCATATCAGGAATGAGCATTGGAACGAAGAATGGACTAACTCGACGCTGCCCTTTTTCAAGAAAGTTACGGAATTGCTGTTCGTACGTCTCCATTCCACCAATACCAGAACCAATCCAGACCCCAATATTAGGTGCATTGGATTCGTCAATCACCAAATCCGCATCCTTAACAGCCATTAATGAAGCAGCTACCGCATATTGTGTAAAGCGATCCATTTTCCTCGCTTCTTTTTTATCCATATAAGAAGCAGGATCAAAATCTGATATTTCTGCTGCGACTTTCATTGGGAACTCATCCGCATTGACTCTCGTTAACGGACCTACACCTGAAACTCCCTCTTTAATTCCGTTCCAAGTAGACTCAACATCGAGTCCAAGAGGCGTTACGGCTCCCATTCCTGTAATCACTACTCGTTTATTTTCCACAGTATCTACTCCTTTACTAAAAATATTTATCTACCCCAACGTAAAGCGACGGCTCCCCATACTAATCCAGCCCCAAAGCCAACTAATACTAACACGTCACCGTCTTTGATTTTTCCTTGTTCTAGTTCTTCTACCATCGCCATTGGAATAGACGCTGATGAAGTATTGCCGTATTTCTTCACGGTAACCGACATTTTGTCTACCGGAAGATCTAATTTCTCACGTGCTGACTCCATAATGCGGATATTAGCCTGGTGTGGGATTAGATAATCAACATCTTCTTTTGTTAATCCTGCTTTTTCAATCACTTTTAGAGAGGATTCTCCCATTTGTCTAACCGCAAATTTAAAGACCTCACGACCATTCATCTCCATAAATTCGCCTTGCTTATTAATGTGCATCGCACCGCCGCCATCTGCTCCAAGATCAAAGGATAGAATTCCTTTTCCTTCAGATACTGGACCAACAATTGCAGCACCAGAGCCGTCGCCAAATAATACAGCCGTGTTTCGATCTGACATATCCGTGATTTTAGAGAGCTTCTCTACACCAATCACAAGTACGTTTTTGTATGCTCCTGTTTCAACAAACTGCTGGGCCGTTACAATACCATAGATAAAGCCTGCACATGCTGCACTTATGTCCATTGCTGATGCATGATTCGCACCCAGTCTTTTTTGAACGAGTGTTGAAACGGTTGGAAACGCCATATCAGGTGTGACCGTTGCAACAAGGATCAAATCAATCTCATCTGCACTCATATCTGCATTTTTTAACGCTGACACTGCAGATTCGTAAGCCATATCAGATGTATCTACGTCATCACCTGCAAAACGACGTTCTTCTATTCCAGTTCTTGTACGAATCCATTCATCAGATGTATCTAATACTTTTTCGAAATCTGCGTTTGTAAAAACTTGTTCAGGAATGTAACTACCAATCCCTAAAATACCCGCATTCGCCATGTCCATCTTTCCCTTCTCACACTAGGCTTTCGCACAGTGTTTCGACATTTTATTAGTACCTGATACTAATTTTACTGTAAACTTTCTTTTCTGTCTAGACTGAACCTGCGCTCAGACTATCATTAAACAGGCTTTTATCCCTACACAACAGGCCCTTTTCTACATACATTAATAAAGAGGAGCGTGATTTCTTGAGTGATAACAACGATAACCGTGAGCAAGGAAATGATTTTTTCTCCAATATGATGTTTGGACGTAAACCCGAGCCTCCAGTTGAAGAAAAGAAACAATCTGAGAAAGAAGCGACTCAAATTGAGCAGGTAATTGAGCTAGTCCAAGCAATCGGACCTGTGCTTGAACAATTTGCACCCGTGGCTACTGCTGCAAAATCCTATCTGTCAAAAAAAATGAAGGATTGGGTTGCCGATACTCCAGATGACGAAGATAAGAGCGGATCTTCATAGAAGATTCCGCTCTTTTTTTATTCGTCCTTTCCAAGTCGTTCCATTAATAAATTGAACCATTCATCCATTTCTTTTTTTAACTGTTCTTCTTTTTCAGACGTGGCTGTAATATTTTGAACTTCTTCATAAGTTTGTAAGAACCCTTCTATATCCTGTAAACGAAGCTGAGCTAGACCAATATTAACAAAAACCCTCACCTGACGTGCATCTCCAGCCCTCATAATTTCTGCGAAAGGCATTAGCTTCTCAAGGCCTTCTTTGTCTTTTTTCTCTCGTATTAGCTCAATTCCTTGTTTCATTCCTTCTCCAAGTGCTTTTAACTTCTCTTCTTTATTCATTTTTCTCTCCTCCATAGAAAAAGACTCACCACGGCTTGTCCGTCTGAGTCCTTTAGATTATTGTTGTGTTTCGGCGTCAGATTTACCTAATTCATAAGCCTCTGTCATCACTTTAAGAAACAGTTCAAGCACTGGCTGCATGTCTTCAAACCCAAGCTCTATCCCTTTTTCTTTAAAAAATTCCTGACCCTCAGGAAGATGTTTCATAGCTAATTGCATTAATTTCATATTAAGCTCTGGATTTGTCATGCTTTGCACCTCATTTTTCATTTTCTACTCAAAGATACTATGCTGTCCTTTGTTTCGCAAGCGATAAGAGGAGTATGTCCAATAAATAAGAAAAACAGCCCCCTAGGCGGAAGCTGTTTCTTGGAAGTCTATACTAACTTAGACCTCTTTGCTCAGTTAAATCAACAATTTTAATACTCATCACTTTTGACAGATTCACAAGCTCTCCTTTAATTGTCCACCAGTTGCTAGATGTCTCTGTAATTTCATTCTCCAATTGCTGATACGATTCTCTTGAGAGCATAATTTGTTTTGAGCTTGAATTTTCAAATTCGAACGTAATAATAAAGTCATGCACGGTAAAATCGCTCCAATCTCTTGTTTGGTTCTCCACCTATTTTTACGGATAACCTATGGTATGGTTTCACTCTTTTGCTAATTTCTAAACTAAGGATGAAAACACATTGAAACATTGCTATAATAGAAGGCAGTGTGCATACGAATGTTATAAGGCCCAACTGATAGAAATGAGGATATATGATGAATTATAAAGAAGCTGTAGAAACGAGACGAACATTTGCTATCATCTCTCACCCCGATGCCGGAAAAACTACGCTAACTGAAAAACTGCTACTTTTTGGTGGCGCTATTCGCGAAGCTGGAACGGTAAAAGGGCGTAAAAACAGCAAACATGCTGTGAGTGACTGGATGGAGATTGAGAAACAACGTGGAATTTCAGTAACAAGTTCTGTTCTTGAATTTAAATATGACGGGTACAACGTCAATATTTTAGATACACCTGGTCACCAAGATTTTAGTGAAGATACGTACCGTACGCTTACAGCTGCCGACTCAGCGACCATGCTGATTGATGCTGCCAAAGGGGTAGAGGCACAAACAAAGAAATTATTCAAAGTATGTCGCATGCGTGGCATTCCTATCTTTACCTTTATGAACAAGTTGGATCGTCAAGGTCGTGACCCATTTGAATTAATGGAGGAGCTAGAAGACCTTCTTGGGATCCGTTCTTATCCAATGGGTTGGCCAATTGGTATGGGGCAGTCCTTTTCTGGTGTATATGATCGCCATGAAAAGAAGCTCGAGCTCTACAATCCAAAAAACCCAAAAGACATTGATGTCATTCAACTGACAGGACCAGATGACCCGAAGTTAGATGAAGCGATTAATGACGAACAACTGGTTGCTCAATTTCGTGAAGAAATCGAATTACTTGATGTGGCCGGAGATGAATACGATGCTGAACTTATTGCCAAAGGTGAACTAACTCCCATGTTTTTTGGAAGTGCTGTTTCAAGCTTTGGTGTACAGACCTATCTTGAGCATATGCTAAAGCTCGCTCCAAGCCCTGTGCCACGCGAAAGTTCTAAAGGCTTAATTAATCCAATTGAGTATCAAAAATTCTCAGGATTCATCTTCAAAATCCAAGCGAATATGAACCCTGCTCACCGTGATCGCATTGCGTTCTTACGTATAACATCAGGTAAATTTGAACGAGGAATGTCTGTTAAACATGTTCGAATAGGAAAAAATATTAAGCTGGCCCAACCTACACAGTTGCTTGCCCAGTCGCGTAGTATCGTTGAAGAAGCGTACGCAGGAGATATACTTGGATTGTTTGATCCAGGAAACCTTCGAATTGGAGATACATTAGTTGAAGGTGATAGCTTTGAATTTGCAGAGATGCCCCACTTCTCTCCAGAGCATTTTAGTGCGATCTCTGTTAAAGAAGCATTAAAACATAAATCATTTGAAAAAGGGATTCATCAACTAACTGAAGAAGGTGCCATTCAGTTATTCAAAACTTACAACCGTTTCGCTGAACAACAAATTGTTGGGGTCGTTGGGGTCTTGCAGTTTGAAGTACTTGAGCAGCGCTTAAAAAGTGAGTATCACGTAGACATCCAGCTTGACCGTCTACCATTTACTTTTGCACGATGGGTTGTCGGACCTGCTGACGCTTTTGAAAAATTCAAAAAAGCACAGCGTAACCTGGTAACCGATCGTGACTCAAAGATTGTCGCGTTATTTGAAAATGAATTTCAAATGCGTACCGCTCAAGAAAAATATCCTGACCTTTCATTTTATGAGAATTCATTCTTTAAAGATGAAGAGTAAAATTATTTAAAAGCCTGCCTACCACGTATACGCGTGGTAGGCAGGCTTTTCCTTTAGAACATTTAATTAATTGCTAGTTATCAGATGTATTATTATAAAAGAGCTCCATTACTAACTATCCTTCAAAAACATAACCATTCATATTTTTTCCAATATACTGTATAATCAGGCTATAAAAGGAGGAATACATATGACTACTTTTCTTTCTTCAATTCACCATGTTCAGTTGGCCGCCCCTAAAGGATCAGAGGATCAAGCACGTACTTTCTATACAGAGATTCTTGGATTTACTGAGGTTGAGAAGCCTGCCCAAATGAAAGTAAATGGCGGCTGTTGGTTTGAGCAAGGTACTATTTCATTACATATTGGCATTGAGACCCCTTTTGTCCCTGCAGAAAAAGCCCACCCTGCCTTCTATACAGAAGATCTGGATGGACTAGTAGAACACCTAAAACAACATAATATAACGGTTGAGTTTGATACAAGGTATGAAGGGTTCAAACGCTTTTATGTGTATGATCCCTTTAACAATAGAATCGAAATACTTCAAAGACAGGAAGCATAATTCTGGGTTAAAGGTTTTGTCGTTCTTTCCATTTGTGGAGATGATCTTTCTGCTTCAGAAGGCCTTCTTCAAGTGATGTTGTTGGATCAAATCCTAACTGTTCTCTTGCTTTATCAGGAGAAAGGGAAGACCTAGAATGTGTTCGCTTTAAAACTTCAGCTTCTGCTCCGAGACTTTCGGCTGCTTGGAACCACTGCCCTTCCTGACCGGAAGTCAGATGATAGATATCAGAAGGATTTGTTGATTCTGCGGCAAGGATAAAACCTTTTACTACATCCTCAACGTATAGCACATCGAGTGTCGAACGATCCTGATACACGTTTTGTTCTTCATTCAATAGCTGAGCGAAAGTCATATCACTACGTTGCCACGGACCATAAATGGTTGGCAGACGCAAAATGTCATAGTGAATGCTTTTTGCTTCTGCTTCTTTTTGTATACACCTCTCTACCTCCGCTTTAATCATCCCGTATGGGGAAGTTGGCTGTAGAGGGGTATTCTCCGTTATTAATCCTGGTACATCCCCGTATACTTCAACAGTTGAAGGGAAAAGGAGTCTTGAATGTTCTTGCATGGAATGACAGAGAAATTGAATCCATGTACAAGCCTGATGACTGATTTGATTCATGGTTGGCCACTTGCTATCCTTTGTTGATGGAGATGCCAAGTGAAAGACTACATCTGCGGTGGATACCTCTTCTACTATCTTTTTGTTCTCCTTGCTAAGATCACCATCTAGATGTTGAAATAATGAATTTCTCCCCATTCCCATTACCTTCTCATCCTGTTCATGTTCTCTTTCAGCCTTCCGTTGATCAATACAGACAACCTGTACTCCATTCTCCAAAAGAGCCTGACAGAGGTGATAGCCGATAAAGCCAAGTCCACCCGTAACTACTGCTCTCTTCACATTAGATCTCCTCTCCTCAAAAAGTGTCAAACCCTCTCTGAAGAACAAAGAGGGTCAAAGGATCTGTTCATGTTTTTGATAGAACATAACAGTCGGCTCAGAAAGTGAATGAAAGGGCCTAGTTGAACTAAATAATTTCAATTGAACCGATTGACCTTTTTGAAGTAATTCTTGTTCCAGTTTTCTAGAGTGTGCCGGCAATGGGTAATGTCGTTCATTCACGCGGTGGATCAGAAATAAAGGTGGCCACATTTCTTTTAATGGCGGTTGAGAAATCTGTCTTACCCATTGTCGATTAATTCGTTCCGGTTTAGTTCCATAAGCGGTAGATAGTTCATTCTTTATTTTTTTATAATAAAGCCTATTTTGTTTTTCTAGATCGTAATATGATTCAAGATAGATACATGGATTAAAAAATAACATGGAACGAATATTTACATGCTTACGGGCAAGTAATTTTATAGCTAGTACCGCACCCCAGCCCTCGGCAAACACGTGAATTCGTTTATTAATAATTTCTGATTTCAATAAAAAATGAATGAGTTGTTCTGAATGAGCACAAGCTGCTTCATTTCCCCAATGATGTGGATGGAGGTCTGAAGTGAACACTGTATACCCATTATTCAAAAGATGCTCCAATACGATTTTCTTCTCTGGATGCGTCTCCCATATAGAACTTGAATCCTCTACAGTCCGATCTTGACCACTTAATAGGTAAACAGCAAAACCATTAGGCTTCTCTGGTAGAAACTTAACACTCCATCTACCTTTCCATTTAAAATACCGTGCGTCAAACATAGTACATTCTCCTAATCGATACAGTCACTGCTCTGCTTAGCGTATGCACTACTCCTCCTTTTCGGACCAGTCTCATTCAAAATTAGGTACAGTACTCACACTCTCTTTTTCTTTATCTATCAAGTATGCGAAATGCTCAAAAAATAGTATAGATCTGTCGATTTTATGACCACATTTTTTTGCTCAAACAAAAAAGCTCCTAAAACCAAGTGGTTTAGGAGCTTTTTATATAAAACAAGTTAAGGTTTTCGTTTTGGCGTCCATTTACGATTCTGATTCGTTAATTCTGGAAATGTATCTCCTGCCTGTAAACTCACAGATTGAGGATCATTCACGGTACTTCCAGTTTCACCAATCTCTACATACACACCGTTATTTGGAGCTTTTTGACCTGCGATAAATTGACGGCTTTGTCCCAAAGAAATCCCTCCCTTGGGAATAGCATACCCAAAATCCGCCTTTTATCTAAGCTTGTCATTAACCAATTAATGCCGCCAGAATTGCTTGTTGAGCGTGTAGACGATTTTCCGCTTGATCATATACAAATGAATGATGCCCATCAATCACCTCTGCTGATACTTCTTCTCCACGGTGAGCTGGCAAACAATGCAAGAAGATATAATCTTCTTTCGCACCAGAAAGTAGAACGTCATTCACTTGATAAGCCGATAAAGTCTGTTCTCTAGACGTTTGCTCTTCCTCAAATCCCATACTAGCCCAAACATCAGTATAGATTACATCTGCATCTTTTGCTGCCGCTGTTGCGTCTTCTGTTTCTTCAATCGTGGCACCAGTGATTGCCGCAATTTCTTTCACCTTCGCGACGACTTGTGGATCTGCCTTATGTTCAGCTGGTGTCGCAAGTACAACATTCATACCCATTTTTGCCCCAGCAACAAGTAATGAATGGGCCACATTATTTCCATCTCCGAAATAAGCAAGCTTTAATCCTTTGAGTTGCTGTTTTTGCTCTTGGATGGTTAGAAGGTCTGCTAAAGCCTGGCAAGGATGATACGCATCTGTTAACGCATTGATGACCGGCACCGTTGCATACTTAGCAAACTCCTCAACAAGCTCATGGGAATTTGTGCGAATCATGATCGCATCTAAATATCTTGAAAGCACTTGAGCTGTATCCATCACAGGCTCACCACGCCCGATTTGCAAGTCTCTTGGGCTTAAAAAGAGAGCGTGTCCTCCCATTTGTGTTAATCCAACTTCAAATGAGACGCGTGTACGTGTTGATGCATTCTCAAAAATCATGCCAAGTGACTTTCCAGAAAGCACACCTGTTTTTGTTGCTGGGTTGTCTTTAAATGACTTGGCTGAGTGAAGAAGTTGTTCGATTTCCTCTGGACTATAATCGAGAAGCGTTAAAAAATGACGACCTGTCATTTTTTTTTCTGAAACTTGAACTGAATGTGCCACTCTGTTCCTCCTTTTTCCTTTTATGAAACGGGAATTTGATCTGTTTGCATCCATTCTTGCAATGAATGTAATTTATGAGACGTAACGGTGCGCCCTTCCAACATAACTAGCAGTGTGTGTAATTCAGTAATGACCGTAAGGCGTTTGGCTAAAGCTGTAATTCGCTGTTCTTTTCCTTCTTTGAATCCTGGCTTGGGAAGACTTATTAACGCAATGGCGTCTTTTTCTGCAACCCATGTTTCAAAGTGGTGTTCAACGACTGTAAATCCATGCTCTACTAATAGCTGCTTATATGGCTCAAACGTTTCCTGATAATCATCATGAATGTCGATATACACGGACCCTTTAGATTGGTAAAGTGCCGGTATTTGTCCCTGTGCCCACGCAAAGGCTTTGTGATAGGCTTCAGGCAACGAATCACTAATACTAATTAATTCTCCCGTTGACTTCATTTCGGCTTCAAGTAATGGATCAAGTCCCGAGAGCTTCTGATAAGAGAATACTGGTGCTTTTACTGTGTAAAAGGACTTCTCTTCTGCATAGCCCGGTTTGAGACCAATTTCTTTTAATGAGGCCCCTAGCAATAATTGCACAGTATGGTCAATTAAAGAAACACCTGTTACTTTGCTGAAAATAGGAACTGTACGTGAGGCACGTGGATTGATCTCAATGACATATAACTCTTCCTGATATAAAACAAATTGAACGTTAAAGATTCCTTTAAAATCCATTCCTTTTGCTATTTGTTGCGTGTAGGCCAATATCGTTTGTTTCACCTTGGATGAAAGCGAGTAAGGTGGAGTAACCGCCATACTATCTCCTGAGTGAACACCTGCTTTTTCGACGTGCTCAAAAATACCAGCAATGTACACTTCATCACCATCGGTTAACACATCAATTTCAAGCTCTTTTCCTGGATAATAGGCATCCAATAGTAACGGATAAAGAACAGACTCTCCTTCATCTAAATAAGCCGTTAGCTCTTCTTTTGTTGTACAGATTAACATTCCCTGTCCACCAATCACATAAGAAGGACGAATTAAAAGTGGATAACCAAGGTCATCTGCCCTCTGCAAGACTTCGTGTCTTGTGTCAGCAGTTTGGCCAGGGATATGAGGTACACGAACATCATTCATAAATTCATAAAACCGTCCACGATCCTCAAGGCGGTCAATGGTATCAAAGCTTGTGCCATATACATGAACACCCGCATCTTCAAGACCCTCTAACAGAGAAATAGCAGTTTGCCCACCCAATTGGATAACCACACCTTCTACTTGCTCCAGTTCCACAACGGAAAGGACATCCTCAACCGTTAACGGTTCAAAATAAAGACGATCGGCAGTAACATAATCTGTACTCACTGTCTCTGGATTATTATTCATGATGATCGTTTCGTATCCTAAGCGACGTAAGCTGTACGCCCCATGTACCGAGCAATAATCAAATTCAATACCTTGCCCGATACGAATAGGTCCAGATCCTAAAATTAACACCTTTTTATTTTCTGTTGGAATGGCTTCATTCTCACCATCCCAGCTTGAATAATAATAAGCGGTAGAGGCTGCAAATTCTCCTGCACATGTATCAACCATTTTGTATGAAGGTTGAAGTTGAAATGTTTGTCTTTGATTACGAACATCCACTTCTGGTACATCCCAAAATGTTGCAATGTTATGATCAGTAAACCCAAGCTTCTTATATCTTAGAAGCTCTTCTTTACTGACAGAGTGTAGATCCGTTTCTTGTATTTGTTGCTCTGCCTGTATTAAGTTCGAATAAGCGGCTAAGAAATATGAATTTATGCCAGTTTCCTGAGCGAGCTGATCTACTGTCACTCCACGTCTTAACAGCTCTAACATGGAGAAGAATCTACGATCATCAGCCTGACGAACTACTTTCCAAAGCTGCTCCTCGGTCCAATTATTTAGTGCTGTAAGCTTTAATCCAGAGGTTTTAAGTTCAAGTGAACGTACTGCCTTTTGCAAAGCAGCTTCTAGATGTCGTTCAATCGCCATTACTTCTCCAGTGGCTTTCATCTGTGTTCCTAATAGGCGATTAGCCTGTGTGAATTTATCAAATGGCCAGCGTGGAAATTTGACCACCACATAGTCAAGAGCAGGTTCAAAGCTTGCATACGTGTGACCAGTTACTGGATTTTTTAATTCATGGAGCAGATAGCCAATACTAAGTTTGGCAGCCATTCTGGCAATAGGATATCCTGTTGCTTTAGATGCCAGAGCAGACGAACGACTCACTCGTGGATTAACTTCAATTAAATAGTACTGCTTGCTATGTGGATCGAGTGCAAATTGAATATTACATCCACCCACAATGCCTAGTGCGCGAATAATTTTAACAGAACAAGATCTAAGCATCTGATATTCTACATCTGTTAACGTTTGTGAGGGTGCAACCACAATGGAATCACCCGTATGCACACCAACTGGATCAATGTTTTCCATATTACATACGGTGATACACGTATCATTGGCATCACGCATCACTTCGTACTCTATTTCTTTAAAGCCGGCAATACTTTTTTCAATCAGGCATTGGTTAATTGGACTAAGATCTAGACCGCCTTCTACAATGTGCAGAAGTGTAGCTCTGTCATCAGCAATACCTCCTCCTGCTCCTCCAAGCGTGTACGCAGGCCTAACAATAATTGGGTACCCAACGGTTTCAGCAAATTGTATAGCCCCTTCTGCCGTTGTGACAATCTCACTTTCCGGAACCGGTTCATTTAATTCGTTCATAAGCGTGCGGAATAAATCTCGGTCCTCCCCTTTTTTGATTGAATCAATGGGGGTACCAAGCAATTCAACTTGATTGGCTTCCAAAATACCCGAATCGTGTAATTCAAGTGCTAGATTTAATCCCGTCTGTCCACCAAGTGTGGCCAGTAACCCGTCTGGTTTTTCTTTTTTTATAATCGCCTCAATGCTTTCCAGCGTGAGAGGTTCAAAATAAACAACATCTGCACAAGATTCATCCGTCATAACAGTTGCTGGGTTATTATTAGCTAAGATTACTTTGATTCCTTCTTCTCTTAAAGCCATACAGGCTTGTGTGCCGGCATAATCAAATTCCGCAGCCTGCCCAATAACAATTGGACCAGAACCAATGACTAATACCGACTGCAGATCGCCTCTCTTATACATACAAGCTTTCTCTCCCTTGACTCATCATCTCTTTAAATAGGTTAAATAATTGTGCACTATCACTTGGTCCGGGGTGAGCTTCCGGATGAAACTGTACCGAGAGAACTGGAAGTCTCTTGTGCTCCAGTCCTTCTATTGATCCATCATTGATGTTAAAGAACCGCGCATGTAATGAAGTATCTGTAAGCGATGTTTCTTTCACCACATAACTATGGTTTTGAGATGTCATATAGACTTTATTTGTTTCTTGGTCAATGACCGGTTGATTCGCTCCACGATGTCCAAAGTTAAGCTTTTCAGTATCTCCACCAAAGGCAAGGGCAAGCAATTGATGCCCAAGACAAATGCCAAGTGTTGGATAAGTCTCCGCTAGTTTTCGGATAACAGGAAGCCTCGTTTCTAATTGCTTTGGATTACCTGGTCCATTTGAAAGTAGAATTCCATCTGGCTTAAGGGAAACGACCTCTTCAAAAGAAATGCTATAAGGAACAACCGTTACTCTATTCCCTTGATCAACCAACTCGCTTACGATTGATTTTTTGTAACCAAAATCCAGCAGCACAACATGACGCTCTCCATGACCAAATGTCTCTGCTGCTTGCACAGATACACTTGATACCACTTCTTGTTCACCCAGTGGAGTCGTGGCACTAAAATCAACCGATTCTGGATGTGTAGTTAGGACGGCTCTCATATCTCCATTTTTTCGAATTCTTTTTACAATTGCTCGTGTGTCCACACCCGTAATATATGGAACCTGCGCATGCTGAAGACATCCAGCCAACGGTTGATTGGCTTCGTAATGGTGGCCAGCTCCATTTAATTCACTTATGATAAGAGCTTCGACTTGTGGCTTCAGACTTTCGAAATCTGAGTCATTGATTCCATAATTTCCGATCAACGGATACGTAAACACGACCATTTGTCCTTTGAAGGAAGGATCACTTAATACTTCCTGATAGCCAGTCATGCCAGTAAAAAATACAATCTCTGCATGGACATCCTTTTCTTTCTCTGCTCCGAATAATTCTCCTTCAAACTGTTCCCCTGTTTCAAGTACGACGTAGCCTTTCATGATTCCCTCCTCCTAAAATTGCGTATTTATTCTTTTCAATGTATTAATATTCATTTTCACTCTTAGTGAACCGTAGCTGTTGTGTGTCCAACAACCTGTGCGAGAATATTTGCTGCTTGTTGTAGCTCTTCTTCTGTCACGACTAGTGGCGGAAGAATTCTAATGACGTTTGGACCTGCTGGTAAGACAAGTAAACCAAGCTCACGTGCTTTTGTAATAAACGCTGCAACTGGCTCATGACACTCTATTCCAGTAATTAAACCAAGACTCCGAATCTCTTTTACTGCTGCCGATTGCTGAAGAGCTTCTTGCAGATAGCCTTGAAACTTCTTACCTTTTTCCTCAACTTGTGCTAAGAAGGATTCATCAAATACTGTTTCAAGTACAGCATTTACAACTGCCATAGCCAATGGGTTCCCACCAAAGGTAGATCCGTGACTTCCTGGTTGAAACGCTGCTTTCAAATGTTCTTTTCCAATCATAGCACCGACCGGAAAACCATTTCCAAGGCCTTTGGCTACAGTAATAATATCTGGCGATAAATGAAAGTGCTCATAACCAAACCGTTTACCCGTTCTTCCTATTCCGGTTTGGACCTCATCAACAATGAGAAGTAACTCATGTTCTTCACAAAGTTCTTTTAGTTGTGTAGCGAAAGTCTGATCAATCGATCGAACGCCACCTTCACCTTGAACCACTTCAATCATAATCGCTGCGGTCTCACTTGATATTTGTTCTTGAACGGATTGAATATCATTTAACTTGGCATACGTAAAGCTGGGTAACATAGTCCCGAACCCTTCATGGATCTTAGATTGTCCTGTTGCAGCCATGCTTCCGAGTGTCCGACCATGAAATGAATTAGCTAAACTAATGATATGATTTTTTCCTGTATGTTTACGAGCAAGCTTTATGGCTGCTTCATTTGCCTCTGTACCGCTATTACAGAAAAACACATAGTCTCCACTACTTTGTTCGGCAAGCACAGATGCTGCTTTTTCCTGCCCTTCTATTTGAAACAAATTCGAGACATGCCACAATGTTTCAGCTTGTTTTACTAAAGCATCTACAACGTTTGGATGGCAGTGTCCAAGATTACAAACTGCAATCCCACCAACAAAATCAAGGTACTCTTTGCCATTTGTATCGACTAGAGTGCATCCTTTCGCTGATTTGGCGCTAAGCTCCCACCTTTGGTATGTTGGAAACAATGAACTCATACGATCCCTACTCTCTTCTTATGATACAGATTCTGCTGCCTTCTGTTTCGTGATTTTTGTTCCTTTCAGTCCCTCACCCGCCGAGAATACAGCATGTTTCCCGTTCACGATACGAACAAATGATAACGGACCCTTTAAGCATTGCAGAGCTGCGCGTACCTTTGGAATCATTCCACCATAGATGACCCCATCTTCTATATATTGATAAACATCCTTATCAGTAACACTCTCTAGAGCCAGCCCATCCTTTAAAATTCCGTCTACATCTGTTACAAACACAAGTTCATCAGCAACCATTGCTTCTGCAACAGCAGCAGCAGCTGTGTCTGCATTAATGTTAAAATGGGTGCCAAACTCATCAACACCTATAGGAGCAATGACTGGAATAAGGTCTTGACCGAGAAGTGCGTGAATGAGGTCGGTATTTACTGAGACAGGCTGACCAACAAAACCAAGCTTCTCAATATTAACGGGTTTCACTACTAACAGATTTGCATCGCAACCAGCTAAACCAACTGCTAGACCCTCGTTATCATGTGTACGTTTGACAATCTGCTTATTGACTCTACCGCATAACACCATTTCCACTGTATCCAGTACTTCAGTCGTTGTTTTTCGCAGTCCATCAACAAATTCACTCTTTATTTCTAATTGCTCAAGCATTCGGTTTATATCCGGCCCTCCGCCATGGACGATCACAGGATGCTTTCCCTGACGCTTTAATTGAACAACACTTTGAAAGAACTCATCTGAAAGGTCGTTTAATGTACTTCCTCCACACTTAATCACTACAATTCCAGACATTTTGACACCTCCTTATTAAGTACGATATCCAGCATTAATTCGAACATAATCATAGGTTAAATCGCATCCCCAAGCTTTTCCGCTACCTTCACCATTATTCAAGTTCACATGAATCATAATGGTCTCTTCGTTTGTCATATAAGCTGTTGCCTGTTCCTCAGAGAAATGAAGAGGTTGACTATTTTCCAGCGTCTGAATATCGCCAATGGCAATATCTATTTTGTCTGGATTAATCGGACAGCCGCTGTATCCAATGGCACAAATGATCCGTCCCCAATTGGCATCTTTTCCAAAGACAGCTGACTTAACCAGATCTGAACCGACAATTTGTTTGGCTACTTTGCCTGCGTCCTCATCACTTTGAGCACCATTTACTTGAACTTCTATTAATTTTGTTGCGCCTTCCCCATCTCGTGCTATCTGTTTAGAAAGTGATTCGCAAGCTTGTTTTAATGTTTCATAAAAGGCTTCCCAATCTGGATGCGTTGGACTAAGCGATGTATTACCAGCTAAACCTGAAGCCATAACCACAGCCATATCATTAGTTGATGTATCACCATCTACGGTAATGCGGTTAAATGTCTGATTTGTGATGCCTGACAACGCATGCTGCAAAACCTCTGATTCAATAACTGCATCTGTTGTGACAAAAGATAACATCGTCGCCATATTAGGGTGAATCATGCCAGAACCTTTTGCCACACCACCTATAGAAATTGTCTGTCCGTCCACAGTTGTCTGGTAGCATGTTTGTTTCGTTGTCGTATCCGTTGTAAGGATCGCGTGATTAAAATCATCTGCTGATCCCTCAACAGAATTAGGTTCAAGCAACCGAATTCCTGAGGTCACCTTCTCAATTGGCAAATACTCACCAATGACACCCGTTGACGTAACAGCGACCAGATGCTCATCTAATCCAAATTGCTGTGCGGATGCCTGGCGCATTGTATAGGCATCTTGGAGTCCACGTTCCCCCGTACACGCATTAGCATTCGCACTATTTACAACCAACGCTTGAATCTTACCCTCTACGGCTATGGATTCCTGAGTCACCTTTAGTGGGGCCGCTTGAATTTGATTTAATGTGTACACCGCTGCAACATTTGCTGGTACCTCACATAATATGGCTCCAAGATCTTTTCTTTTTCTCTTTAGACCTGCATGAATGCCAGCTGCTTTAAATCCTTTTGGTGTTAAAATGGAGCCTTTTTCTACTAGCTCAACTTTATTTGTCTGTTTTGTACCATTCATCTCAAAATCTCCCCCTTACGGATAAACAGGAACAAGATTTAATCCCATGCTTTCATCCCAGCCATTCATCAAATTCATATTTTGAATAGCCTGACCAGCTGCTCCCTTGACCATATTGTCAATGACTGATACGACTGTCACTCTTCCTGTTCGTTCATCATAAGACAAACCAATATCACAATAATTACTTCCATACACTTCTTTTGTAGCCGGATAGTTGTTCTCTTTTCTAATACGTACAAAAGGCTTCCCATCATACGCTTGGTGATATAGAGAAAACAGTTGCTCTGAAGTTAATGGTTTCTTTAACTGTACATACATCGTTGCCATTATGCCTCGGATCATTGGAACAAGATGGGGCTGAAACGTAATCGCTCCACTTTCGTTGTTCCATTGATGAAGCTGTTGCTCAATTTCAGGTGTATGTTTATGTGTATTTACTTGATAAATCTTAAAGTTTTCATTCATCTCACTAAAATGAGTCATCATGGTTGCCGATCGTCCTGCCCCTGATGTACCTGTTTTGGCATCAATGATAATAGAATGCTGTTGGATAGCATCGTTGTGGATAAGCGGTGCAAGACCGAGTAAAGCCGCCGTTGGATAACAACCAGGATTGGAAATAATACGTGCTGATTGGATCGCCTCTCGATTCCATTCACTTAAACCATAGACTGCTTGATTAATAGTTTCTATTTGTGCAGCTGGTCGTTTATACCATGTTTCATATATAGTAGGGTCCGTTATTCTTAAGTCTCCAGATAGATCAATTACTTGTGTACCATGACTCGCGATCTCCTGTGTATGTTGAGCCGAAACCCCAGGAGGCGTCGCCATAAAAACGAGGTCCGAATCCTCACCAACGACTTCCGGATTAAAAGGCTTTAGGGAAGTGTCATAAATCGTTGCTACGTGTGGATACGACTCTTCGATATGTACGCCTTCCTTTGTTGATGTATACAACTGTATATTTTTTGCTTCAGGATGATTGTTTAAAAGGCGGAGAAGCTCTGCGCCACCATATCCTGTTGCTCCTACAATGCCTATTCTCATCTAGCTCCCGCTCCGTTTCTATATCTCTATGATTTTCTCTTGTGTTTCATTATAAATATGAATAAAAATAAATTCAACTGTATTTTTATTTTATTTTCATTTTCTTGCTACATAATCCTTGTAGACCGCATAAAAAAAAGAGTGTAAACCCGATAATGACGTATCAGTTTACACTCTCAAAAGAAAAGCTCGTTATTCTTTTATTCAATTTTCATGTATAAATATTTATTCAGTCTCAACAGCTTCCTTTAAATCCTTCACGATCTCCTCTTGATCTACTTCCAACCCATCATATTTACGAATGATCAATCCTTCTGGATCAACCAGGAAAAAAGATGTATTGTGCAGAATATCAGATCCATCCTCTAACTTTTGAACAGGAGATTTGAAACTTTCTACAGAAAACGTCTCTATTTCATCTTGCTCATAGCCTGTAGCAAACGTCCAAGATTCATAATCTACTCCAAGATTAGAACCATATTGTTTCAAGATTTCAGGCGTGTCGCGTTCTGGATCAACTGAAAATGAAACAATTTGAAGGGGTATACCTTCTTCAATTGCTGTTGCCTGCAGGTTCTGCATATTCGGTGACATAATCGGACAAATTTCAGGACAATGAGTAAAGATCATATTCGCTAACCAGTAATCACCTGTAAATTCATCAATTTGTTGAGTTTCACCCTCTTGATTTAAAAATTCAAGACTAGTGATCTGCATTCCTGCCTCACTAATATCAAAATCTGATTTTTCATCTCCACCTAAGGCATACATCCAGCTACACCCTGTTAGTAGTAAAACCATACAACTAAGTACCATATACTTCATTATGTTCTCTCCTTGTTTCTAGGTTGAAGGTACATCACTAATCGTCATTTTGCCTTCCTGTTGTCTCTCTTTTCGTAACCATTGCTTAAATACATAACCGATTGTTATTCCGTACACAATTTCCTGCATGATTTTCATTAAGACACCAGCAAGCTGTTGATCCATCCTCGCATCTAAAAAGGTGAAGGACGAAGGTCCATTAAACATCGTAAGCGGGACTTCCATTCCAGCAGGCAAGCAATAGGACATGACATTTGCCCAGATAAGCGGGTCTGTATAAGTAGCATACATCGTTTCCGGAGCAAAGATAATTAAAGCACAAGCAGGCGTAATTAAAATACCGTTCGCAAAGATATAACCAATTCTCCGTAAATCAGGAAGCTGATAAGCATTTGGAAGTGGGGCAAGCATATGCCACCACATCAAAATAGCCGCTCCAAACAAACCATATTGATATAAGCTATGTAATACGGGTGCCTGCATAAGGCTATCAAACATAAAAGGTACATGGTAGAATGAAAATAGACCATTAAATAATAAAAGTGCTAAAATAGGATTGCCTATAAAACGAATAAGTGGCTGTATTTTTAATCTTTTCGAATAGTTGGATACTTGGTGGAGAACCCATGTCGGCATTCCAAGTAATAATAATGGAACGGCAACAAAATATGCTAACACCATTTGGAGCATATGAATGCTCATAATCATGTGCCCCGTTAGATAAAAAGGACTTCCCCACCCCCCATATAGCGCAATCAGTCCTAAACCAAAGTAGATTTTATGCCTAACACGAGTGGGCTTCTCTGTTTTATTTCTGCTTTTTTCTATATGTAGTAACCATGCATAAAGTAATGCTATAACAACGATGCCACCCATTAGTTCCGGTGTCCAAAGTGCACGAAATCCAAAAGTAGTCCACAGAGACTCCATGTGGTTCTCCTCCTAATATTAAATGTCTGACTGCCTCAATTGGGCGCTTCTTCACCTACACTATACCACAAATGAAAACGTATCCGCAGAACATTTCAAAGACCCATTACGGAAACTCATAGATTGCTATGTAGTAGAAAGGATTTACTTATGTCAACTAAACATTTAATTGCACTAGATCTTGATGGAACCCTTTTAACCGACTCTAAACAAATCTCAGAACGCTCGAAACAAGCCATCGTTAAAGCAAGAGCAGATGGTCACCTCGTCGCGATCTCAACTGGTCGTCCAGTTCGCGCCAGCATTCAATATTACCGCGAACTAGGTTTAGATACACCTATGGTTAACTTTAACGGAGCATTTGTTCATCATCCTGACCAGTCGGCGTTTGGCGCTTATCATACGCCTCTTGACCTAAAAACGGCCAAAACCGTCATTGAAACCTGTGAAGCCTTTAACGTTAGCAATATTATGGTTGAAGTCATTGATGACTTTTACTTACGCTACAAAGATGAATTATTTGTAGAAGCCTTTACAGCTGGACAGAATCCAATTGATTATGGAAACCTTCTAACATTGTTAAAGGATGCTCCTACCTCTGTCTTAATTCATCCACAAGAGAACCAAAGTGATTCACTGCGCTACCTGCTTGATCAATCACACGCCGAAGTAATTGAGCAACGCGTTTGGGGTGCTCCGTGGAGTATTATCGAAATTATTCGTGCGGGAGTGAACAAAGCTGTTGGCTTAAAACGAATAGCCGATTATTATGGCATTCCACAAGAACGAATTATTGCATTCGGAGATGAAGACAATGACTTGGAAATGTTGGAATATGCCGGCCAAGGAGTTGCGATGGGCAATGCAATCTCTGAGTTAAAAACCACGGCTAACTTTGTAACAGGCTCAAACGAAAATGACGGCATTGCGGACTATCTAGAAGAAGCCCTTAATCTAACCGCAAAATAGTCCGAATCTCAGTTGCTAGGCTCACTAATTCTTATGTATGATAAACTTGCTAGAGTGATCATGTTGTAAGGGGGAAAAGAATGGTTGAGATTGTAAAAGTGGACAATAGCGCTGACAAGCTGCTTCGGAGCCAGATTGTTGATTTATTAATGGAACAAATGGAATCAATCGGCCCAAAGGATGGACGCCCAGAATTAGAAGGCACCATAGATCGAGCACTTGAAGAAGAATCAAAAGCACATTTGTTTATCGCCATCTATCAACAACAAGTCATCGGTGCCGCATTTCTCAATGTCGGCCTCAGCCTCGGCAAAGGCGGTCAATACATATGGCTCAACGATTTATTCGTCAGCAAAAACTATCGAAATAGAGGCATTGCCAAGAAGCTTCTCTTACGTATTATCTACTGGGCTGAACAAAAGCAAATAAAAGGAATCGAACTTGAGACCGGCAGAAACAATGAAGCCACCAAAGCACTTTATAATTCACTTGGTTTTTACGATGTGATCTCTAAAAGATATGGATTTCGTTTCTAATAAAATCATCATAGAAGTTTCTAAAACGAAAATTAGTCATTTATCTATGACTAGTTTTCGTTTTTTGGGCTGGATCTCTTTATCATGGAATGAATCGCTGATCACCCTTTGGAGGGAGGAGGGTGCCGCTCTTGGTGGATGCTCTTTCGGCTTGATTCTGAGCTGGTTTGGCTTGGTAACGAGTGCTTCTTCTTAGTATGATCCTCTTTCTTCTTGCTCCCCAGCTGATCTGGCTTGGTAACGGGTGCTTCTTCTTGGTATGATCCTCTCTTTCTTGCTCCCGAGCTGACTCGGCTTGGTAACGAGGTCTCTCTTGGTAGATCCTCTTCCTTCTTGCTCCCGCTTTGATTCCGCTTGGTAAGCTCTGCTCTCTCATGGAAATACCTTGTCCTTCTTGTTTCCAAGTTGATTCGACTTGGTGACACATGCTCCTCCTTGGTAAGATCCTCCCCTTCTTGCTCCCGCAATGATCCATCTTGCTATCGCTTGCTCTCTCTTGGTAGATCCTCTTTCTTCTTGCTCCCGAACGGATACATCTTGCTAACGCTTGCTCTCTCTTGGTAGATCCTCTTTCTTCTTGCTCCCGAACAGATCCATCTTGCTAACGCTCACTCTCTCTTGGTAGATCCTCTTCCTTCTTGCTCCCGAACGGATCCAGCTTGCTAACGCTCGCTCTCTCTTAGTAATCCCCCTCCACTCGCTCCCGAACCATTCCTTCTTGGTATGACCTCCTCCATTTCAACCTACTCCCTTACCGATTTCAGACAAGCTTTGTTTAAAGGTTGCCCATTTTTATTGGAATTGGGTTTTTTGCGTCTTTTTTTTGCTGGTTTTACATATGATGTAGCAAACTTAACAACAGTATTTGATGCTTGAAAAGGGGTGTGCACACTCATGAGAGACGCGTATTTTGATGTAGAATTCTCTGAAGTTTACATCGAGCTAACCAAAACGGCTCTTCATCAGTTTATAAAACGAATGATGAGTCAGCATTACTCTCTCTTCTGGAGATACGATACCACCACCATTTTCTTGATGATTGAAATGGAAGATTATATTCATGAACTTCCATTTGTTCGTAACACAACATTTTTGACATTGTCTGCGGAGCGCTTGAATATCTATGATGAAACACTCGCTGCGGCCATTGAAAAGCTGTTGCAATGCGAAAAAGGAAATGGCGTCGTAAAACGGGCAAGTAAAGGCCCGATGTACATTACCTCATACCAAGCTGGGGACATTGAATCCATGATTGAAATCGATGGGAGTGAGAAAGTCATGATGAACCGAAATGGCTCGATGGTCCAGTATCGGGATGACGGAAAAGCGTTAGAACCTCGTACAATCTTTAATATGATGAACCTTGAAATTGATTATGTGCTTATGGAACTATTCGAATCACTTCAAGATCAAGATGAAAAGAAAGTCGTTCTGCATAAGCAAAGACTGAAACGACTGACAAATCGACGTGATCAAGTTAAACAACTTTTATAACTCCATCCTGAATCACACCTCTTACAGCAAGCACAGATTCTAGTGCTTGCATTTTTTCGGGCACACTTAGATTAAACATCTTTCTACATAACCACCTCCCTGCCTTTATTTCTCTGCCATAAAAAGTTACAATAGAGAGATCGGTTCAAGACAGAAGAGGTGATAAGCATGGATTTACCCGTTCATATCGATATGGAAGAAGCGGCAACTGCCCTGCAGCCTGCTATCCACTCTACCTATAAAAAATTGGCAGCTTCACGTTATTTTACGGCCAGCCATCTGGAGCTGATCTCATCCGAAGCGAAACATGTCATAAACACCCACGCCAATGAAACGGGTGCGTATGGATATTTACTATATATAGAAGGTGTTTTTTCTCTCTCTCGCTCAAGTTCAACACAAGACCAGAGCTTTAGACGGTTTGAGCATTTTTATCGTTCGCTTGGTGAGGTGATTAAACAATCCCTTGAAAGTAATAAGGATTCGCATGATGCTTTTCTTTTTATGAATCAAATGGCTAAACGAATGGAGAAAGATCAACGTGATCTTTTTGCTCCATGGCCAGGTCTAATTCAACAATGTATCCCTTGCTTATCCGCTGGACATATTGAAAAACTAGATGAAAAGCTCAAACCTTACACATTTAATGAAGGTGCGACCCATGCTGTATTGGTTAAAAGCTATCTTTCACTTTTAGCTGGACGAGAAAAAAATGCGCTTCAGCAATTAATGTCTCTTACTACCAATTGGACAGAACAACAGATCACACCTCATTTTCGTTGTTTAGAGGAACGTGAACGATGGGACACTATTCTATTATGGCTGAAGCAGCTTTTCCCTTTGAAATCAGATGGACGTTATGGATCACTGCAAGCCTTTGCTGATCGTAGTAATGCCCAATTAAATAAAAATGGCGCTTTCTTATCTCATGTATGGGACCGTTGGCTCCTAGCGCCAAGCTTTCAGCGATATGCTGCTCTGACGACACATGAAAGTAAAGAAAAGAAACAACAAATAGTTGATTATTTGTTACCTAAACTTGAAGGTCAGCTTCATCACACTCAGACGGTCCAAGTTTATATCCGTCTCCTACATGAGCAGCAGCGCTTTGATAAGGCAGCTGAATATTTCTTAATGTATGAACGGAATCCACTTCGACTTCAAGAAGATAAAGAAGCGTTACTTCATGACATGAAAGTAAGCTCACCTCACCTCGTAAAACCAGTTTTCCATCAATTTGTGGTTAGATTGGCTGAAAAGAAGTCCAGGGCTCACTATGAAAAAGCCGCTCATTACGTCCATGAGTTAATGCTTGTGTATAGTCAAGAGAATAACGAGGAACGATTTCAACACTATATTCAGTTATTAAAATCTGAATACAAAACCTACCGTGCTTTTATCAAGGAGCTGAATTTTATTCATGCGTAAAATGATTATACATGGGGGCTGGATTAACAAGAATTTGTTTGTTTGGGCCGAGCAAGTTAAAAAGTCAAGGTTTGATCAGGTAGACAGCTTCAAATATCCGTTCCTTTATTCACCATTTGAATTAAAATTATTGCTCTATCAATATGATCCCCACTCTTTTTATGGGACGTTTATTCAAACAGGGCAAGCGATTCTTCAAGTACCGCTTATTAATCGTCAGGTTCAGTCCCCTGCTGGTGAAGCGACTATATATCAAGCTGATGCCCAGACTAAGCACTACCCTTTCCCAGTGGAAGGCATACAGTTAACACCAGACGAGTTTGTTTGGCAGCTACCGCTAATAAAAAGATGGGCAGAGCTTCCCCATGTTGAAGTAGGAGCAGATTTACGTGTATGGATACAGCTTGCAGATGAGGTATGGTCCATTATAGAAGACGGACATTTTCAGCCTGCTGCAGATGGGAGCTGGCGCCTCAAAGAAGATGTGATTCCTTTAGAAGCCTGGACATCCTCAGTGCCTAAAGCTAGCCTCTCTCTTCAATCTGAACAATCAATGGCTAAACAAGAGCAAACAAAAGCAGAAAATGAATCACATGTGTTGGATACATTAAACTTGATCAGTGATGCAGCAATTCGATTATTAATACAAGATCCAGAGGTAAACGAGGCCTTTTCGGAGTGGAAAAATAGTGTTGGTGATCAGTGGAAATCATTGGTACAATCACTGGCCTCATCAAGTCAAAACACGCAGATACCGCAAACGTCTAATCGCCTGGAGCAAGAGTTAGGAACGGTCAAGCTAGCCCCATTTCAGACAGCGCTTCGAATTGAAGAGCCGAATGATTCAGCAGATCCATGGATTGTAAAGCTTTGTTTGGCAGACCGTGTCCACTCTTCGTATATTGTTGATATGGTTGACTTGGAAAAAGGTGAACATCCATGGAGAGTGAACCCAATTAGTCAACTAAAATCAGATGCAAAAGCTATTTCAAGAGCCGTTCCTTATTTAAATGAGATCGGTCTTTCCCACGCTCAGGTTGAATTAAGTGCTGAGGACGTGTTCTCTTTATGTACAGCCTATGATCAACAGTTAAGAGACATCGATATTCATTTAATTGTTCCTAATTGGCTGCGACAACGAAAACAAATGAGCGTTAATTTAGCGGTGGAAACACCGACACAGGATAGTGCGTATAGCGAACCGTTATTAAACTGGGAAAATGTTGCGGACTTCACCTATAACATCGCAATAGGAGACGTTGTGCTTTCTGCTGATGACTTTTCTCAATATGTTGAAGAGAAACGTCCCTTTATATATCAGAATGGTCAATGGGTCGCCTGGGACCCTTCTATGGCGAAGAAGCTACAAACCTATTTAAACCAACTTGAAAATAAAGCTACGTATCTAGATACCCTTTTACTTAATGAAGGAGAAGACGATCAAGATCAACTTGAGTTGGATGTCGAATGGGATGTCGAATGGCAATCGGAAATGAAAACAAGCTTAACACAGGTTTATCAAGAAAAACCTTCACTTATTGAGTTGCCCGAAACATTTAATGGAGAACTTAGAGCGTATCAGCATGAAGGAGTTTCTTGGTTAGCTCATCTTCGTCGCGCAGGATTCGGAGCCGTGTTAGCAGATGATATGGGGTTAGGAAAGTCTATCCAAACCCTTGTCTATATGCAATATGTAAAAGAAGCTCAAGAAAAAGCAAACGAAGTAGCAGAGCCTTTTTTACTGATCTGCCCAACTTCACTGCTATACAATTGGTCTCATGAAGCCAACCAATTCGCTTCAAATCTAAGGGTTTTTATCCACCACGGTCAAACTAGAATTACTCAGTTTCTAGACAATGAAGAGCTAAGCCAATGGGATGTAGTGCTCACATCTTATCAGCTTGCCGTTAGAGACGCGGAAGCCTTTAAAACGATTCATTGGAATGGCATGGTTTTAGACGAAGCACAGCATATAAAAAATGTGGATACGAAACAGCGACGCGTGATTAAGCAGTTCAAGGCCACTCATATCTTTGCCTTAACAGGAACGCCTATTGAAAACCGCCTTAGAGAGCTTTGGTCCCTAATGGATGTTACGAACCCTGGTTTATTAGGTCGGTATGGATCGTTCCAAAATCAATTTATTAAGCGCATCGAAAAAGAAAAAGATCAAGAACGATTACAACAATTGCAAGCAACCATTCGACCTTTTGTCATGCGCAGAAAAAAGAATGATCTGTCATTGCAATTAAATCTACCTGAGAAGCGTGAGCGTATTCATCACGTTCACCTCTCACTTGAACAAGCAGCGTATTATCAAGCGATTGTGGAAGAAGTAACGAAACAACTTCATGAGGTATCAAACATGGAGAGAAGGTCCTTAATCCTCAGAAGTTTAACTCGCTTAAAGCAAATCTGTAATCACCCAGCACATTTCTTGAAATCAAAAGAAATGGAAGCCCACGAATCGGGTAAATGGAATGAATTTCTGCGTATCATCGACGAGATTCAAGGTAAGGGTGAAAAAGTATTGATCTTTACTCAATACAAAGAAATGGGTGCACTAATCACGCAAGAATTAGAGAAACGATTTGATCACCCTGTTCCTTTTTTACACGGTAGCTTAACTCGAGCAATGAGACAGGCTGTCATTAGTGATTTCCAATCCAACGATGAAACAACCGCTTTTGTGCTTTCACTAAAAGCTGGTGGAGTCGGATTGAACTTAACTGCCGCTACACATGTCATTCATTATGACAGATGGTGGAACCCTGCTGTAGAAAATCAGGCAACGGACCGTGCTTTTAGAATTGGGCAAACCTCTGATGTCACTGTCCATAAATTAATTACGACTGGCACAGTAGAAGAGCGAATTGATCGAATGCTTGTGACAAAACAGTCTCTTGCCGATGAAATATTATCTGCAGATGCTGCTAAACTAACAGAAATGACCGACGATGAAGTTCTTGATTTAATTCGATTAACTAGAGAATAGAGGAGGTTTTCCATGACACTCGATCCAATCTTTGAGTCCTTTTGGAAAGCAGACTCAGATGAACTAGCCAAAAGACCAACGGATGAGATACAAGTCTCGGCTGAAGAAGAAGGCGAAGCGTGGGCATCATTTCGCAAAGCTGTTCAACAGGCAGCTACTAAACGAGATCATAAAGAATAAAAAAAAGCGATGACAATCTAAGATTGTCCATCGCTTTTTTTTACTTTGTAATTTCGATGTCAATAGTAGCCGAAGGTAATTCAAGATCATTGGTTGGCTTACCCACTATTTCTGCTAGTAGTGTGTACGATCCTGAATCTAAGTCATTAACTGAAATCGTTTCTTCGTACGAGCGAGAATCTCCCGCTGCTAATTCATCTTCTACGATCGCCATTGTAAACATCATATCTTCTGAAAAGCGATAAACCTCTTCATCTGATTCATCCGTTAGAACCAATTCATACATTTGTGAACTTGGAAACTCAATTGTCTGTGACTCGCCTGTTTCATTCGTCAGAGTCATCTCAACGAGCAGTGTCCCTTCATTTTGATTGGTTTGTACCTCAAGCTGCCAGTCATTCATCTCTTCGACTCCTTCCTGATCGTCTTGACCTTCATTATTTGGTGCCTCGGCTTCCTGACCACACGCTGCTAATAAAACGAGTAGTGCAACAATGAATACTACATTCCAACCTTTTACCATGAGTTGTCCACTCCTTATTGTTTGTTAAATAATCCGTAGACACTTGCTGTTTCAACAATATTCGTAAATGCAGTTGGATCAACGTCGTTTATGATGGTTTTAAGGTCGTATAGCTCGTACCGGGTAAGAACGATAAACAATACCTCTTTATCATCAGAAGTATAGCCTCCCTTTGCCGGTACCCTTGTAATACCCCTTGTCAGTCTTTCATGAATAGCCGTTCTCAATTCTTCTGCATGTTTTGTTACGATCATTGCTGTTAGCTTAACATAGCGTGTATGAATCGCATCAATGACTCTAGATGTAACATAAAGAGCTACTAATGTATATAAAGCTTTCTCTGGATCGAACAAAACTCCTGCTGCAAATACAATTAAACTATTTAGAACGAAGAAATAGATCCCGACTGGTCGATCACTGTATCTCGCAAGAACCAACGCAATAATATCTAGACCACCTGAAGAAGCACCCCAACGAAGCATGAGTCCTGCCCCAACTGCACCTAGAACACCACCAAACACCGCGTTTAATAAAATATCTTGTGAAAATGCATATTCAGGCAATACTTCTAAAAAGATAGAAGTTATTGCAACACTAATAAAACTATAGATCGTGAAGCTCTTACCAACTTTTTTCCATCCTAGAATGGCGACAGGTATATTTAAAAGGAATAGTAACAGGCCAGTTGATAGATCAAACGTTGATGCAATCAACTGAGAAACACCTGTGAATCCACTTGCAAATACATCAGCTGGTATTAAGAAGAAATTTAATGATGCCGCAAGTAGAGCGGAACCAATAATTATAATCATTATTTTCTGTATCTCTTTAAACATCCATACACCTCTAGTTTTTTCTGATGATGGCTGCTCCTCGTTCGCTATTTCAAATGCATCCCAAACCAATCTGTTAGTTGAAACAGAACCTTGCGTGAAAGCACATGTTCAGTCTGTTTTTCGAGATATAGCACAAGACGATCAGGACTTGATGTATACTCTGGTAATAATTGGTTATACAAAGTGCTTGAATAACTTGATGGAACAACTGTATCTTTTTCTCCGTGCCAGATCATTAATGGTCGTCCATTTACCTTATGAAGTTGCTTCGATAAATCAAACGGCTTTAACTTCATAAGTGTTGATTGTACCTCTGAATCCTGAATAGGCAACCCTTGTTTTCTAATTTCATCGATTTGCTGATGAGCGAAGTCATCAAAATATGCGGAGCCCATTAAACAACCAGCAGTATGAATCCATTGATACTGCGATAGCGCTCCAAATGTTGTAATAGCTCCCATTGACGTACCGCCAACCCCAATTAGATCTGGATTTGTTAAACCACGACTAACTAGATGATCTTTAAGGAGCTCTAGCTCACCAATTGAGTTAATGACAATGTCCCACAGTAGCAATGTTCTCTGCAAGCCAGTAGTCTTCCCCTCACGCTCCCCATGATGTAAAGCATCTGGCAAAATTACACGAAATCCTTTTGAGGCAAGATGATAAGCAATATGTAAGTTTTTATCTTTGGCACTTGTCAGCCCATGAAAGAAAAAGATTGTTGGCTGATTCTGTTGATCCATTACTGTCTGCTCTGCTACATGCAAAAAGGGAATGTCTCCTAGCTGTTCCCTCACTATCGAAATCATCAATGACCGTCTCCCTTTTTTAAAAAATCTCAATAGATAAAGCCACCAGGAAAGGTGGCTTACTTATGATTTAGCTGTTGTTCTTCATTGTAGCGCTGAACACTGTATAATGCCCCTTCACCAACCATTTTACTGTCCTCTGATATGGGAATAGGATTACCTAGCTGTTCGTCCGATTTTGATTCGCTCGTTGATACCTTATCCGATACTTTTTGATAAGAATCTTTCATAACCTTTGATACTTTAGCACGACGGGTTTCATCATTGAGCCAAATTACAGCTCCACTTACCGCACCCGCAACAGCTGAAGCAACTAGCCATTTTTTTACACTCATCTGAATCTCCCCTTCCATTCTCTTATACATTATATTTTCCTAATCATCCGGTTATTAAACATGTTATTGAGTAAAGAGAAGACTATTCTGTTTTGTCTTGATACAGTTCACCCGAATGCTTAACTACCCACTCGAGTCCCTGTTTAACTTCACCATTCCAAGAAAGCATGCCTCCTGCAAAATTACGAACATTAGTAATTCCCTGTTCCTTAAGGTAAAGGGCCACATTTTGGCTTCGTTTTCCGCTTCTACATATAAAGACATAAGAGGAAGAACGATCTAGGTCAGCAACCATGCTAGGAATTGTATTCATCGGGATTAATGGCACCCCAGGAATATGTGATTCGCTGTACTCTTCAAGTTCTCTTACGTCGATCAAAATTGGTTCCTTAGCTCCTACCTTTAGGAGTTGTTGAATCTCTTCTTCCTTAATTTGTACAATACCATCTTCTTCAAATGACATACGTACACTCCCCTTTCTCATCTATTTTTAGTGTAAAAAAGCTTCTACCTTCTGTCAATCAACTGGCTTTGCCATCTTCAATTTAATGAGTCGATACGTATGAGAAACAATGACCTTACCAACGGCATAAGAAGGTACAGCTAATAGAAGTCCAACTAACCCAGCAAAACGGCTGGCCACCAAAAGAATAAATATGATTGTGACCGGATGGATATTTAACTGGCGCCCCATAATTTGCGGTGAGATTAAGTTACTCTCAATTTGTTGGATAACTAATACCCCGATAATGACTACAAGCGCCAATATTGGTGATTGGAATAATGCAACAACTACTGCTGGGAATGTGCCAATCCATGGGCCGATAAATGGAATGACATTTGTCAGCATCGCTACTATAGCTAGAACTAGTGCATATTCTAAACCAATACTAAAGTAGAAAATCAGACAAAGGATCCCTACACACAAACTGACCAAAATCTGACCCTGTAGGTAAGAGCTTAAAGCAGTATCCATGTCCGAAAGAATACGTCTACCTTCTTGTTGTTGTTTAGCAGGGACAAATTTCAATAAAAATGCCGGTGCCTTATCTCCTTCCTTAAGAAGATAAAACAGTACAAATGGGAAAATAACTAGGACAATCACCACACTAGCAACTGCTCCAAGCACCTTAAAGAGATTAGACCCAATCGATGTTAGATAATTTTGTAAATTCCCTGTTACCTCATTAACGATATCTTGAAAGGAATTTTCTCCGCTTTCTTGAAACTGCTGCACATACTCATTTTCTTGAAGTTGGAGTATCATCTCCTGACCTTGATCTATATATGTAGGTACTTCGTCAATAAAGCTACTCGTTTGCTTTTGAATTTCCGGTCCTACCATTAAGACTCCTCCCGTAACTAGACCAATTAAGGCAAGAAACGTAATCAAAATAGAAAGAGCTCGTGGAATTTTTTTACTTAGAAGATTCACAAATGGACGTAAAAGATAGTAAAATACTCCTGCGATAGCAATGGGTGCGAATAATGTTTGAACAAGAATAGAAATTGGCTCAAAGATAAAGCTTACTAGTGAAGCAAGGTAGATAATAAGTAGGATTAATGCAATTCCAATACCTACTCTAAAGGATTTTGATTGGGGTAACATATTGGACAATTTCCTTCCTGAAACTTTTTTTTAAGTATATCACTCTTATTCGTGAACTGAAAATATGAACTGACTTTATATCTATAAGCTAAACAAATATTTTAGAATGAAATCTTCGTTTATTCTAAAATCGATCAGGGTAGGGAAGAGTATGAAGGATTTAGTCTTAAAGGAGGAGTTCCATTGAAACTGAAACTGTTTATGATCCTCGGATTCAGCATGATCTTAACTGCTTGCGGACAAGGGAATGAAGCAGATCCGGAGCCAGACACTGGACAGCCAGAGGAAACAGAGGAAAATGACCAGCACACAGAAGATGAGGCATCCATGCAAAATGTGTATCTATTTTATCCAGATGAACATGTAGAAGATTTGTATCGGGTTGAGAGAAGCGTATCATCTGAAGATACGGATGGCGCGATGGAAGCTCTTAACCTATGGCTTGAAGGACCCGAAAGTGAAGAAACCAGTTTAACTACACTAACAAACACGGATATAGATATTCAATCTATTGAGGACCATGATGGAGTTGCTCATGTTTCCTTCTCGCCGGAATTTCTTGAACTTCAAGTTGGCTCTGGTACAGAGGAAATGTTACTTCAACAAGTTGCTCTAATTATGGATCAATTTGGCTTTGAGCAAACGCAAATTCTTATAGATGGAGAAATACAGGAACAGCTTTTTGGACATCTTTCTACAGATGAACCCATTACTGCCGAAGATCCAGAATCCTATGAACTAGTCGAGTCTTAAAGAGACAAAGAAAGAAGTCTTTTAATGACAACAAGGGCCAAACAATGACGTGTAAGACAAGTCATTGTTTGGCCCTTTATGTTTCTCAAAACATCCTTCTATCTCTTGTAGCGCTGATGAATCAACACAGTGCCAGTTAAAAATGGTTCAGATTTTAACCAAATTTGGGTTCTCTACTATCGCTCCCAAAATGGGGGCACGCATACCGCGGTCATGCATTGAAAAAGAATCGATAGGTAGTTAGGAGTTCTCTTATAGACATAAAACAGCTTTTTTACAATTAATCACATCAGTAGTGGAAGGAGAAACCGAAGACTCCTACGGAACAGAACGAAGACATTGAAGGGGTGCCCTTCCACTTCAAGGGCTGAGGCCGTTATTGTGGGTGCGTAGGTTTCTCCTGGAGCGGCGTACAGCTAACTTTTTCAGTTCATCTTAATCCCTTATTCTTCGTCATTTCATCTAACACTAGCTGATGTGTTCCAGCTATTTATTCCACATAAGTAAAATCATGCTGATGGAATTGCGAAGAAAGCCTTTCTATGGTCATTTGTATTCTTTCTTGATCCGCGTAAGATTCGTTGTGGCTCCAAGCTTCTTCAATAGCTGGCAAAATCACCTGATTATAATAAGATGCCATATCAATTGACCGATCATCTCTGAGGAGTGTTCTGTCCTCTTGTATGATTTCTTGGAGTTCCGTAAAATCGGTGGTTTGTACTCTGATTTGTCCACTTTCATATGTTTCAGGAACGGGAAAGGAGACAGACTGTAGCTCATATTCATTAATCTTATAAGGCAATGGCAAAGCGATTGCACGTACATGTTCTTGATCCACTTGCTCCACCTTGTTTTGTGTGACAAGATGATCTCCGCTAAAAGCTTCTGGAATGATACCTACCACACTAAAGTAAGTAGCCACAGCAAAAGCACTGAGCAAAAGAGCAACAATATGATCATGTTGTTTTGAACTGGTTTTGGCTTTAACTAACTTTGGAATTAGCAAGCTACCTATAATCACTATAATAGCCAATAATACAATGAATAGAATTTGAAACATTAGTTCTCCTAATACAAGCACACAACTCTTCCTCTCTTAAGTCAACAACAATGCAGACTTTTTCCATCCTATATGCTACCACAGGTCTGAATTTCAGAGAAGAAATAAGGTCGCTCCTTATAAAGGAATGTTTCCGTGCTTTCTATGAGGATGGTTTCTCTGTTTCTTTTCAACTAAAGAAAAAGCAAGAATGAGACGTTTTCGCGTATCATCAGGATGAATGATGTCATCAATTAGTGCTTTATTAGCAGCGTGATAAGAATCAGCGTAGAGGCTGCGATATTCACTAATTTTTTCTTGTTTCATTTGATCTGGGTTTGGGCTCTTTTGAATCTCTTTAGCATAAATGATAGAAGCTGCTCCCTCCGGACCCATCACAGAAACCTCAGAACCGGGCCAAGCAAAAACAAAGTCAGCTCCTATTGCTTTGCTATTCAAGGCTACAAAAGCACCTCCATACGCCTTTCTAAGGATTACAGTAATCCTTGGGACAGTTGCTGTCGCAAAGGCATAGATTATTTTGGCTCCATGCCGAATTAGCCCCCCTTGCTCTTGTTTTATTCCAGGCATAAACCCACTAACATCTTCTAGAACCAACAAAGGGTAATTAAAAGCATCACAGAACCTGACAAATCTAGCACATTTGTCGGCTGCATCCATATCTATACAACCAGCCATTACTTTAGGATTGTTAGAAATAATACCAATTGGTTTTCCATTTAATCTGGCAAAACCAATAACCATGTTTCGTGCAAATTTCTTCTGCACTTCGAAAAAGCTATCCTGGTCTACGAGAGAGTGAATAATTGTTTTTATATCATAACCCTTTCTTGAATCAGTTGGTAAAAGGGTAAGTAGAGAGGTACCTTTTGGCGCTAGTACTTCTTCTGTTTTAACTGGCTTCCACAAACAAATCAGCCGTCGTACTTCTTGTAAAATGTCTGTCTCTGTCTTAGCGATGACGTGAACATTCCCACTGATCGACGCGTGCATCGACGCCCCACCCAAATCCTCTCCGGCTATATCTGTACCAGTAATTACTTTTACTACTTTTGGGCCAGTGATAAACATTTGACTTGTTTTTTCGACCATAAATATAAAATCAGTAAGGGCAGGAGAGTAAACGGCACCCCCTGCACACGGGCCTAAAATCACTGATATTTGTGGGATGACCCCTGAATAGTTCGCATTTCTTTGAAAGATACTCCCGTATCCTTCTAGCGCAGTAATTCCTTCTTGAATTCTTGCTCCTCCAGAGTCATTTAATCCAATAATAGGTGCCTTCATATCTGCGGCCAAATCCATCAGCCACGCAATTTTTTTTGCGTGAATTTCACCAAGAGAGCCCCCTGCTACTGTGAAATCCTGAGCAAAAACACAAACCTTCGTTCCATGTATCGTTCCTACACCAATGAGTACACCATCATTTAACTGTTCGATTTCGTCTTGATTTCCCGCTGCGAACTGTTGAAATTCTGTCCAAGAGCCAGAATCAAGCAAATCATCTAACCTTTCTTGAGCTGTTCTTTTTCCTTTCGAATGCTGTTTCGTTCTTTTCGCATTTTCTTCATTAAAGATGCTCTGCAATTTCTCTAAATATGTATCCATCGCTTGATTTCGATTCATCCATCCACCTCATTATCTACTTCTTTATATGTCCAGAAAGTAACTTTCTTATGCAAAATAACATGTGAATACACATGAATTAAGAATCAAAAAAACGAAGTCGACATTTATTTGTCAACTTCGTTTTCATCTAGGTCATTTACTTTTTGGTTAGAGATAAAAAAACAAGATTTGCTCATGATCCTCTTTTTAGCGGCATGGTGACACATCGGAAAGAACCACCTGATTTTATGATCTCAGAAAAAGCTACTTCATGTAACTTAAAACCCTTTTCTCTAAGCTGTTCATTTGTTTTATTATTCTCAGGAAGAACAATAATGTTTTCATTGCCAAGCGAAAGGACATTTACGGCAAGTGAAAATTGCTCTTTCTTACTCACTTCAATAAGTGTATATTTTTTTCTTAGCCATTCGACATGTTCTGGTTTTATTGCATCACTATACACTAACGCAACATTCTCAGATACAGGATTAAACACACAGTCCAAGTGAAGATAAGAACTATCAAAATAAATCGGATGCACCTTTTTCGTTGGATGATTCTGTTGAATACGTTCTACAATTTTATTACTTGTACGGCTACTTATTCCAATAAAGATGTCATCTCCATCAATGACAACATCGCCACCTTCAATTGTTCCACCTTCAATTGGCTGGTAAGACAAGTTCTTCTCCTCCAAGTACTTTCTTAGAACTTGTTCTTCTCCTTGGCGAATAGGGCGTTCTAATGCAGCAAGATACACTACATCGTCAATGACAAAGCCAATATCACGTGTAAATACCTGCTCTGGGAAAGTTGAATCAGCAGCAACTTCATGCACGTTTACCCCAAGTGAAGTCAACGTCTTTTTGAACTGATCGTGTTGTTCCAATGCCGTTGGTATATGGATATTCATATCCTTATAATGCGCTTGAATAGAATTAATCACTTCCTTGATGCTCATATACTTAGGAGGACACACAATCACTTCCTCTAATTGATCATATTCAGTTTGACAAGAACTCTGCATAGTTGGCTCCCACCTTACATTTATATTCGTACCCTTTATTCTGTTCGTTTAATAAGATGCGAACCCACCTAAAAGGATCACATATACTATTGTGAACCCCTAAAAAAGGAGGGTGTCACGTGGCAATTGATTCAGTAAAACTGTTGATGTGGATACAACAAGATCCTTACTTGTCCTCTGCTTATCATTATATACGATTAAATATGGATAATCAGGAAGAAGCCTTACACTATATGTATGAAATTTATGTAGAAAGCACACCAATTTTATTAAACGGTTTTTATGAATTCGTTTTAAATGAACAAAAAAGCTGACTGGATCCCAGCAGCTTTTTTGTTTATAAACGTCACTTCTTTTTTACGAATAGTTTATAAATTAATACAATAGCGGCTGCTATTAACAACAAATGAATAACTCTACCTGCTATTCTAAAAATGACTCCAACAAGCCAGACTCCTAAAATAATCAGCAAAATCGTCCAAAGCATCCCCATCACCCCTAGTCATTAGTCCGTATCAACTATGTATAAAACATAGTATGCAACCTGTATATCAAAAATACTCTAAAAATGCTGGACAATTTTCTGTCCAGCAAAACCCTATTGAAATGTTAGATGCAATTTGAATCCATAATCATAGATGGTTTTTCCATTCTTATGATCTTCAATTAGCGTTTTATAATCATTGGTAAGAACCATAAACTGTTGCTCATCTCTTTTAGCCAACGCATGATCAATTTTCGAAAGTAACTGATTTTTCTTGTGGTAGTAGAGGGAGTATTCAAGTACAGCTTGTGCATAGAGAGAATAGACGGCAGCCTGCGAACGCTTCTGCAGACTTTTGATGATTTCAAGCTGCTTTAAAACCTCTTTGTCCATAGCGAATTGGTTGCTCATCTTATTTTCCTCCTATTCCAATGACTATTTCAATAATTGTTACTAACTATATACCCCGTTTTTTGTCGATTAAAACCATTATGAATGTTTTTGTTTTTTACTGTACTCTTAACTAAGAGACTAGGACAGAACTATTTTTTAAATCACAAAAACCGAAGCATACTGCTTCGGTTTCTTGTCCGATCATCATAATAAGAGAGTAAAGCTACCGCTCCGGACATACACTCCGCTTTCCGTGGGCGGCTAGTGAGCCTCCTTGTGCTTACGCACTGCGGAGTCTCACCCAGGCCTTTCCTCCCATCGGAGTCTCCGTGTATGTCCTACGCTGGTTTAAGTTGAAAAGAAAACAGGGATGAAGTACTTACGGGTTAACAAAAAATTAATGGAGACGATTAATTTAATTGTTCGCCTTTTCATTCGTTTATCTTGTTATGTCCCTGCATCTTTTGCCTTATCTGTTAGACGATTGGAGAACTTCAGCAACCGTTTCTATGACACGTTCCTTTTGAAATGGCTTAACGATAAAATCCTTTGCACCTAACTGAACAGCTTCAAGCACAAGAGCTTGCTGACCCATCGCCGAACACATAATTACATTGGCACTTGGATCTTTTTCTTTGATCTGTTTTAAGGCTTGAATCCCATCTAGTATTGGCATTGTGATATCCATTGTGACTAAATCAGGCTGTAGCTTTTGATACTGCTCCACAGCTTTTACGCCATTTTCAGCTTCACCTACTACGTCGTATCCAGCATTCACAAGGATATCTTTAATCATCATCCGCATAAATGCAGCGTCATCCACGATTAATATGGAAGCCATTCGTTCACCTCTTCTTCTCTAATCCTGCATCACTTTTTCTAAATCCAATAAACTAAATAACCTCGTGCCAAGCTTAACAACACCATCAAGATAGTGTGCTTCCACACCACCTACCACTTCAGGAGTTGGTTCAATTTTACTAACGGGAATATCCATTACATCATTGGCTCCATCTACAACCAAGCCTAGAATTAAGTCTTCATTAGAAGTCACAAGAATTCTTGTTGACTCATCCGACTCCTTGCCTTCTAGTCCGAATTTAAGTCTTAAATCAATGATTGGAGTAATCACTCCGCGCAGATTCATGACACCTCGAACAAATGGCGCTGTGCCTGGTATTCTTGTAAAAGACTGCATTCGTTCAATTGATTGAATTTCACTAACTTTGATAGCATATTCTTCTTCATGCATATGAAAAATAATTACTTTTATTTGATCTTCTATAACTTCTACACTCATTCCTTGACTCTCCTTTTTATCAATTCTTATTTGATCAGCGCATTTG
This sequence comes from Alkalicoccobacillus murimartini, assembly GCF_030813245.1. Classification (GTDB taxonomy): domain Bacteria; phylum Bacillota; class Bacilli; order Bacillales; family Bacillaceae_D; genus Alkalicoccobacillus; species Alkalicoccobacillus murimartini. The sequence goes on from NZ_JAUSUA010000004.1 coordinate 98,559, forward strand.
GATCAACAATTAAGGCGACTTCTCCATCACCAAGAATCGTTGCACCTGAAATGCCAAAAACATTGGTCAAGTAGTTACCAAGTGATTTCAACACGATATCGTGCTGACCGATAAGAGAATCTACTACCAATCCAGCTGTTTTGTCGCCTTTTTGGATAATAACTAAGGAATAGAAGTCTTCATCTAAATCTACTCTGGTTGTGTCAAAGACATCACGAAGGAAAACGAGAGGAACAACCTTCCCTCTAAAATCAATCACTTTTTGTCCGTGAGCACTAAATAATTCATCTTTATTAACTATAGCCGTCTCTACGATCGAGGTAAGAGGAATGGCATACTTTTCTTCCCCAGTTTCAACAAGCATCACATCAATAATAGAAAGAGTAAGCGGTAACTGGATTAAGAATGTTGACCCCTTTTCCAGTTCTGATTGTACTGTTACTACCCCACCCAGTGATTCAAATGTGTTTCGTACAACATCAAGCCCTACTCCACGACCTGAAATATCAGTGATCTGCTCGGCTGTACTAAATCCTGGTTCGAATAAGAGACCAAATACTTGAGAGTCTGTTAGCGTATACCCTTCTTCTTCCGTAATAAGGTTGTTTTTAAGAGCTTTTGCTAGAACCTTCTCACGACTAATCCCCGCACCATCATCTTTAATTTCAATGAATACATGGTTTCCACTATGATAGGCTTTTAAAAGAACTGTTCCCTGTGAAGGTTTTCCAATGGCTACTCGCTCTTCAGGTGTCTCAATGCCATGATCAATCGAATTTCTGAGTAGATGTACAAGCGGATCTCCAATTTCATCAATAATCGTACGATCAAGTTCCGTTTCAGCTCCGACTATCTCTAGATGAACTTGTTTATTCAGTTCCTTAGAAAGTGTACGGATCATTCGAGGGAATCGATTAAAGACCGTTTCAACTGGCATCATTCTCATGGTTAAGATAATTTCTTGCAAGTTGCCTGTTATACGTGACATTCTTTCAACTGTTTCAGTCAACTCTGCATTTTCAAGCTCACCAGAAATTTGCTCGAGTCGGCCTCGATCAATAACAAGCTCCTCAAAAAGATTCATTAACACGTCTAAACGATCAATGTTTACACGTATCGTTTTGCTAGTCTCTACTGCTTTTTGAGGTTCTACCGCTTTTTCTTTTGTTACTTTCTTGACAGGTTTTAATACATCTTCTTCTGTCTTTTCTACATGAACAAAGTTTGTCATCGTTTGAATGTAGACATTGGCAATCTCAGAGATTTTTAGGATACGTTGCTTAATCTCTTCCCCGGGACTTTTTGAAATGACCGTTACCAAGAATTCAAGTTCAAATTTTTCTTCTTCTAATAATTCAGCATTCGGCGAGGATTTAATCACTTCTCCGATTTGACCTAACACGTCAAACACCATAAATACTCTTGCCGCTTTAAGCATCGCTTTCTCATCTAGGACCACTTTAACCTGATAAACTGAATAACCTTGTTCTAATGATTCCTCTAAAACCGTTCGTTCATATTCATCATATACTTCTACTAAATCAACTGTATCATTTGTAGCTGCTTGCTCAGAGACAATCGGTTGCTTCCCTTTTTCAATCGCTTCTAATTCATTGACTAGTGCCGTTACATCTAGCTTTCCATCGCCACCACTGGCAATATCATTCACCATGTTTTCCAAATCATCTACTGACCGAAACATAATATCTATTATGTCAGTTGTAGCTTGTTTCTTTTTGTTACGGATTAAGTCTAAAACATTCTCCATATTGTGCGTCAAATGGGCCAAATCCTCATAACCCATCGTTGCTGACATTCCTTTTAATGTATGCGCTGATCGAAAAATTTCACCTATTATTGATTCATCTTCTGGCTGCTTTTCCAGCTTTAATAGATGATCATTTACTGCCTGTAAATGCTCCTGACTTTCATCAAGAAATACAGCCAAGTACTCTGAATTCATCAAAACGATGTCCACCTCATTCTATTGATTCTACCTACATATGTTAGAGTCTCTCTTCTAAAAAAGAGGCCTCTTTTCACCTCTTTTACTTATATCGGTATGAATGTGTGTAGGTTTCAATAGAAGTGGACGTTGTTTTTAAATTAACTAGATGACGAATAGCTACTCGAATCTCATTTTCTTCAAAATCTGTCACTGTTATTTCATGGAGCATCTTCTTTTGATCCCTAAGTGTGACTAAATATAAACCGGCAACAGCTTGCCCAGTCAACTGTTCGTATGCCCATTTATAAAGAACGAGCTGAGCTTTGTAGCGATCAGTTAATTCTTCCCCTGACTGTGACAGTACATGTGTTTTGATATCAAAAAGATAGATATCAGATTGTATCGAGGCAACTCGATCAATCGTTCCAGAAATTTCAGCACCCTCTAACTCTATGGAGAAGGACCACTCATTTGCTATACTTTCTCCAATTGGCAATTGAGAGTAAGCAACCAAAAGCTCTTTTATTTCTTTTTTGTAGATGGTTTTGTTGGTCAGATACGTATGATTCTCTTCTACGGCAAGCATGACTGACTCATCAATCGACCAACCTAAATCAAATAATTCACACGCTCGATGTACCAATGTTCCAAGAGTATCTGATGCTAAACCATGTGTTGCGAGTGATTTAGTTTGAACGATTTGAGGATTTTTTCCTCTAAGATACTGTTCAACATAATGACTAGGATTGTTTATAAAAGATGTAATTTGACTAACTGAAAATGCGACAGGTATTTTTTTAGTCTCTTGACGAAGTGTTGGTACACTATACGTTTCCCCTTGGGTCTTTTGCCACATTGGAGCCTCTTCAGCTGTTCTTTCTTGATACCACGTACCCGTTAAAAGATCTTCATCTGCATCATTGATCATTTGTAACCATGAGAATGCAGCCGGTTGATGATTGCCTTTCACCAAGATCAATTTGTCTCTAGCCCGAGTTGCCGCTACATAAAACAGTCGCTTCGCTTCTTCCGTTGCCTTATCATCTGCTTCTGCTTTTACTAAATGGTAGCCTGGCGTCTCAATGTTTTGATTTGTATTTTCAAGATTCATCACTATACCTAATGAAGAGTGGAATCGGATTCTACCGGTTTCACTTTGTGGCCTTTTGTGCAACTGTGGAAGAAAAACGATCGGGAATTCTAACCCTTTTGATCCATGAACGGTCATAATCGTGACTGCATCACCTTCTGCACGTTCAATCGATGAGTCTCCCTCTTTAGCGCTCCATTCAATTCTACTTTGAATGGATTCAAGTAAAGCAGGTAAATCATCCTCCTGCTCATTAGCTAATGTCTCAATAAACTTTTCAACATTTCTTACTCGTTGAAGACCTCCTGTTTGCAAGAGCAAAGATGTCTTTAGTCCACTTTGTTCAAGGAGTTCATATAGAGCATCAATAAACGTAGGTATTGGCTGAATAGGCACCCATTTTTTTATCCACTCTCTTAACTTTGTAACCGTTTCTACTAGATGAGGGTGTTGAAGTTGCTCCGAGAAAAACTCCTCATCAAAACACACATAGTCTCCAATGGTTTGATGTTCCTTACACGAGTTCTTAAGAATGAGGAAATCATTAATTGTTAGTCCAAATAACGGACTACGCAGCAACGCTAATAGATAGAAGTCCTCATACGGTTCATTTATCCAACGCAATAGGGTCAGAAAATCAACCACCTCACGTCTTTCATAGAACCCAATTCCACTCTGAACCTCGTATGGTATCTGTTTGACAGTAAGTGCTTTTTCAAGCTTACGTAAATGAGTTCGTGTTGGGATTAACACCGCCATATCACGCCAAGATGCCGACCTCCACTGATCGTCACTAAACACCATCTTTTTCTTTTCATAAACAAGTTCAACCATTCGATTCGCCATCAAGTCATATTCATCTAGTTCCCCACTAAGTAATTCAACTGCTTCACCCTCAGATGTATGATTAGGTTCACGATTGGCTTGAAGGGGCTGATATAACGTTTGATATGAGTAAGTTTGCATGTGTGTCATTGCTTTTGAAAATACTGTATTTACTGCTGAGACAATTGGACCTACTGTTCGATAATTCGTATTCATTAAGACTCTTCGACTGAAAGGATCTGCCTCCGCATCCTGCTCTAAATCGTTCATGATGCTGACATCTGCTCCACGAAATTGATAGATAGATTGTTTGGTGTCTCCAACAATAAAACGATAGTGTGGGCGGATTCGATTTAAGACCTCGAGCTGTAGGGCATTTGTATCCTGAAATTCGTCAATCATCATATGCGTAAGTTCTTCTCTACACTTTTGCTGAATCTCTTTATCCTCAAGCAATGTGAGTGCCTTCTGTTGAAGGTCCGTGAAATCCAACCCACCTCTAAATAATTTTTGATTGCGATAGCTCTTATCAAACGCTTGAATTAACCAAATAAACCTTTCAAGATAATGACTGTTTTCTTCCATAAATGACGATTTACTTCGTTCTTTCATTTTTTCTTTTAAAGGCTTCCAGTTTTGCTCAAAGAGCTGGTAGAGTCCTGGTATCTCTTCTTCCCACTTTCGGTTCACTCGATTTGGCATGATATCTTCCAAATGATCTTTAAAGGTTTCACCGTATGTACGATTTGAGACATCACTAAAAAACGTAACCATTCGATCAACATGGGCTTGATTAGCCTTTGACAATCCTGAAGCAGGAAAGCTTTTAATCGCTTGATTAGCTAGAGAATCAAACTCTTTCAGTTGGCTAATCCAGGCCTCTTCCTGTGCTTTACATTGTTTTTCCCACATCTCGTTTCCTATTAATTGTTGAACGTTATCTTCCCCCGGCTGGAGTTCCCTCATTTGATCGTAGACCTGTCGGAGGTAGGTAGAAAGTTGATCTTTACCTAGAAGGTGAATCAACGGTTCTGCTTGACTGAAAAAATCTCCGAAAGTAAAGAGTGATTGAAGAACATCTTGTTTTAGAACATTTGCCCCTACTTCATCCAAAAGGTGAAAAGAAGCTGGTAGACCTGCTTGATAAGCATACTGATTTAGTAGCCGTTGACAAAAACTATGAAAGGTTGAGATAACCGCTCGATCTAACGCTTCCTTTTGATTGGACCAATACATTTTTTCATCATCTTTAATCGCTGATTGGAGCTTGTCTTCTAGGCTCGCCCGAATCCGCTGCTTCATTTCTCGTGCAGCTTTCTCTGTAAAGGTAATGGCAGAGATCGCATCTATTTGGGCACCATGCGATGATTCCGGCTCTAAAAAAGCCAGTTCACAAAGGTGCATTACTCGTTCTGTTAATACTCTAGTTTTGCCTGAACCTGCACCAGCTGCTACTACAACCAACGGCTCCTTAGAAAAGATCGCCTCTTGCTGTTGGTCATTAAATGTCATACTCATGACGGCGCATCAGCCTCCTTTTGATCGTCTGTTACTCGGCAAATCGGACTGTACGGACAGCTGTCGCGACAATCTAGCGGTCTTACGGGAAAAGAGCTGGTCATACCTTGCCACAAATCCTGCACTTTATTTTCAAGATCATATTTATCCAAGAAGGCTTGTGTACCTAAATCATTTTCTTTATTTTTACAATGGGAGCTTACCAAAAATCGAGAGTGCTTACCCACTTCATTTTCCTGCCATATTCCATTGTTGCTTCTTTTATCTGGTGCTCTTAATGAAATATAAGAGGCACCTACGGCATGAAATGTCTTTCCTGTTTGTTTTTCTAATTGATTGCTCAGAATATAACTGTACAGTGGAAGCTGTAATTTCAAACCGGTTCGTACTTCTTCCTCCATCTTTAGAGAGGATTGGCCTGTTTTATAGTCATAAATGACAAACTCTCCGTCCTGTTGGTCTACACGATCAATTTTACCAGTCAGGGTTATCTTATCTCCCACTCCGTTATCCATCTCAAAATGAAGAGGGCGTTCAAGTGAGGAAATGGACATGTCTGATAGTCTTGCATTGTCCCAAAACAGCTTGCGTTCAGCGGTCCACCAATCTAGGAGACGTTGAAGCCACTGCTGCTTCAATAGATTTAACTCAAGCTTTGTCACATGAGGACTCTCTTCTTCTATCAACTGCCACTCTTCATCTAGTTTCTCTTGTATCATACTAGGAACCTGTTGTTTCTCTTGCTCAGTGAGTGAAGCAAAAGGACGTTCGATTACATCTAACTCCTTATAAAGCCATTCAATAAGATCATGGACCAGCTTCCCTATTAGTATAAAGGAGACTCCTGTTGATTCCGCTTCCGGTTCATTTACCTGTAGAAGTCGTTCAAAGGAATAACGAATGGGACATCGGGCGTAGCTCTCTAATGCCGTAATAGCAACTGTAGGTAGTTGCTTTAGTTGATTCTCAATAGAGGGTGAAACTGGCTCATCGCCTAATTGCAATCGATGAAGGTGTTCTTCGATGGTTTGAATGTCCCGAGGCATGTCTGGAACCTCATAGTATTTGCCTCTCCAATATGCCATCATCTCTCTCTGCTCTACTTCTGAATCGGCCTGCCTATGAGCCATTCTAGTCTCAAATGACCACTTCTTCTTTGGAACCGATGTTTCAAGCAAAGGAGAAGGCAGTAATGGATGATGAGGGTCTACTCCTTCAACAAAACTAAAAACGAGTTCTTCCGCTACATAAAATAATTGTTCAAAGTACGCTTCTTGTTTTTTGCGAAAATGTGATTGGCTTGGTTTACCATATGGGATGTGATATTCATACAAGTCCGATTCTTGAATATAACCAGCTAAGGTATAACCCCCAGGAAATTGATCCGCACCCAACGAAGGAATATATAACGTTTTCCCTGTAAATCGGGCAATATCTTGCCATGAATATGAAGCCGTTCCTGTTCGTAAGCCTGCTTTCTGCACAAATTCCTTCTTCTGAACAGATGCCTTTACCCACTCCTGCATAAATGACAACGAAACCGTAAGATCACCCATCTCATGCTGTTTATACACATCTACTTTGCGTTGTATCGTTTTCTTGATCTTGTTTAGTGCTTGTTTCTCTTGTATCAAATAATCTAATGTATGCACGTTCGTCTCATTGGCTATTTGATCATCGAGCCACTGCTCCAATTCCAACTGTTCAAGACAATCAAGTAATTGATTAAGATAATCAATAAAACGAGTCTCAAGTTTCCACTTTATCTCAGTCATTTGAGCACATCTTGCATCAATATTTTCTATACCAGTCTGACCCGTTCGTTTCAGTTGTCGCTTCGCTTTTGCATAGACTATGCCTGTTCCCCCATAAAATTGGAGAAGACGTAATGAAAGAGATTCGCGACTTTGCTTATCAAAATCGTTTTGAAGTAAAGTTTCTACTAATTGATAGGATGAGGTTTGTCCCAATTGACGCATAGTTGGTAACGCAATGGCTACATTTGCTTCTAGTGCAGCGCTGCGCCACAAATCTTTTTCAGCTGAGGGTAGGACAATCGCTGCTTCTGATTGATGAACGTGTAAATCTTGTACAAGCCCTGTCCATTGTTCCCTATTTGTTGTTGCTTTTATTAAGGAAACGGCTGAGGCTGTTTGTTTTGTAGGAATTACGGTGAAATCGGACGTATCATAGCCTATTTTCGTTAAATCAGTTAACGTTTCTTCAACAATATCTAGTGGTGCATAATTAGGTAAATAAATAGTGACTTTAATATTCGCTTGAAGTAATGCTTCCAACATTCTAAATTGCAGTGGGCTAAAGTCATAAAAGCCATCCACAACAACATGCCACTGAAATGGATTCTCTTCCTTCTCAAGTACATTGGCCGCGTGAAGAATTTGGTTCTCAGGATCTAATGCCTGATATTTCTTTAACATCTTTTCATACGCAATAAATGTAGGCATACATTCCTCTAATGAAAGGGAAACTGCCTCAATTGGCACACAGAGTCTTTTTAATTGTCCATAAGTATCCGCCAACGCTCTAGCCTTTTCTTTTGGTGAACGAGCATCAACTTCTGACTCAGACTCAAGAATACGTTGAAAAAAAAGCGCCCTTTCTTGTTCTGTTAAAGAAAGGAACGCCATCTTCTTTTCTAAAAATGTATGTTCAGCCACATCGTCAAACGTACCAAATGTCAAAGGAAGGTTAGAAGAGCGAGCAGCCTTTAACCATGAACTTGAGGGCATGACATAATAAATGGTTTGCTTTAGCTCTTTCATTTCTCCAGCGTATTGTCTCAGCCGACTCATACTGCCTATATCTCTTAAGGTAGTACCCAATACACGTTGAGTAGACATTTATTTGCTCCTTTTTGTACGCAGCATATCAACATGATCAATATCATCAAGAAGATATACTTCTGATATTGGAGTAAAATCAAACGAACGATAAAAACGATCTAAATAGAATTGAGCTTGAATTTGAATCGTTTGCTGGCTATAGTCCTCTTCTAAAACGTGAATCGATTGTCTCATTAATTCTTTTCCGCTTTCAGAACCTCTCCACTCTTTTTTAACAAGCACTCTACCAATCGACGCATGTTCCCTTTCAGCAGAAGGTAGAAAAAGCCTTGAATATGCTGCTAATTCATCGCCAACATACCCTACCAAATGGATCGCTTCTTGATCTTTTCCGTCCACCTCTTCATACGGACAGTTTTGTTCAAATACAAAAACATTCACTCTAGCTTGTAGAATGTCATATAGCTCCTGTGTATGTAATTCACTAAACGTTTTTTTAACCCACTTCATGATTCATTTCCTCTTTTCGTTATCTAGATTAATTAGACATGCCAATATTAAAGCCCAAAAGCAACACAATCGATAGGGCCGTGATACAGATAAACCAATAGATAGATGTTCCTCGTTGTTTCCTTTTTGTTTTTCTTAATATGACTTCCATTGAATAGATCAATATGAGTGAAATCATGCCCTTGATGATGTATTGCGCAGGAAATTGATACACATACAAAATCGCAACACCCGATACTATGGATAAACTATATAAGAGCCAAAGGATGGTGCGTAATAATCGATTGGCAAATGATACCTTCCATTTATAAAGCAAAAATAGAACGCCAAATAAAAGGATAAGTAGCATCCAAGTTCCTATGTGAACCTTATAATATAAAAGAAAAGTTTGAGCGTCCAAGGTCATCCCCCTGCATGATGTACTCATCAATATGATTCAACACTTCTGTCTCATGATTCTATCGAATTCATTACCCTACGGCAATCTTTCTTTTCTTCAAAGTGTATCATATTGATTATAGACATACACAAAAAAGAGCAGGTATCCCTGCTCTTCCTTCTGAACTAATTTAAGTCAAAATGCTCTCCGTTTGATTCATAGATGACCCACTCTGCTACATTCGTTGCATAGTCGGCTATACGTTCAATGTACCTGGCAATAAAGGCCAACTGAGTAAGCTGTTCTGCATCCTGTTCTGATGCCTCATTTTTAAACAATCCTTTGATAAAAAGTCCAAACTGAGCATCAACTTTGTCATCTAAGGCGGCCATTTTTTGAGCCACAATTAAATTCTTTGTTCGGAATGATTCTAACGATTCCTTCATCATCGTGCGAGCGTCTCTCGCCATTTGTAATAATTCCTGCTTTTTAATTTGATAGCTGCCTGCATCAATTCGTTTTGATACTTTTGCAAAATCAACAGCTAGATCACCGACTCTCTCCAAATCCCCTGCAATTTTCATCGCTGCAATGAGATTACGAAGATCTGTAGCAACAGGCTGTTGGCGAGCAATGAGTTGGAAAACCTCATTATTAATTTGCAACTCATATTGATTTATCTTTGTATCATACTCAATGATTGAATTCATTAGCTCTTGATCAGACTGTTCAAATGCTTCTAAAGCACGATCGAATTGCTTTAAAACTTCTGCACCCAAATTAGTAATTTGATCCTTTACATCCTCCATGTGCTGATGGAACGAACTACGTAACATCAAGACCCCTCCTTTATCATCATCGAAAAGCTTCGGTTTTTAACCAAACTGACCAGAAATATATTGCTCTGTTTTTTTGTTGTCAGGATTTGTGAAGATTTTGTTTGTATCACCAATCTCCATTAATTCTCCCATGTAAAAGAATGCGGTCTTATCTGAAATACGTGCTGCTTGCTGCATGTTATGTGTCACGATCACAATCGTATATGACTTACGAAGCTCATCAATTAATTCCTCTACTTTAGAGGTACTGATTGGATCAAGCGCAGACGTTGGCTCATCCATTAAAATAACAGAAGGAGTCGTAGCCAGTGCTCTAGCTATACATAAACGCTGCTGCTGTCCACCTGAAAGACCTAACCCATTTGTATGAAGACGGTCCTTCACTTCATCCCACAAAAACGCATCTTTCAAACTTTGCTCCACAAGCTCATCCAGCTTTTGCTTCTTTTTCACACCGTGAACACGGGGGCCATAAGCAACATTTTCATAAATTGATTTTGGGAACGGATTGGGCTTCTGGAAAACCATCCCGACTTTTTTACGAAGGTCCACTAGATCTGGTTTTCCTGTCAGTAGACTATCGCCTTTGTAGACAATATCCCCAGACATTTTTACACTTGGATTCATGTTAATCATTAAGTTAAGTGTTTTAATGAATGTTGATTTCCCACAACCAGAAGGTCCAATAATTGCTGTTACCTCTGATTCATTTATATCAAACGAAACATTTTTTAATGCATGATTTGTGCCATACCAAAGGTTAAAATCTTTTACGTTATATACGGCTTGTAGCGCCTGTGCTTGTTTTTCCATTGTCATAGTCAATTCTTGCTCCCCCTTAACCAAATCGTCCAGATATATAATCCTCGGTTTGCTTCTCATCCGGATTAGAGAATAATTTGTCCGTTTCATTGTACTCAATTAAACGGCCATTAAAGAAAAAGGCTGTTTTATCTGAAATTCGGGATGCCTGCTGCATATTATGAGTCACGATGACAATCGTATAGTCTTTTTTCAGATCAAGAATTAGTTCTTCAATTTTCGCGGTTGCAATTGGATCAAGCGCTGATGCTGGCTCATCTAATAACAAAACATTCGGTTTCATTGAAAGTGTGCGAGCAATACATAAGCGTTGCTGTTGTCCACCAGATAGAGAGAGCGCAGACTCGTGTAAACGGTCTTTGACTTCATCCCACAATGCTGCTTTTTTCAAAGAGTCCTCAACCCGTTCTTTCCACTCTTTTTTAGGGATACCATGGAATCTAAGACCATGAGTCAGATTGTTATAGATCGATTTTGGAAATGGATTTGGACGTTGGAATACCATCCCTATTTCCTTACGAAGTGCAACTACATTTACTTCTTTTGAAAGTAGGTTTAACCCTTGGTATTCTATTTCTCCAGTATTACGTGCAATCGGAATCAGATCATTCATTCGATTAATACTGCGTAAAAACGTAGATTTCCCACAGCCTGAAGGTCCGATCAATGCCGTAACCGCCTGTTTATCTATATCTAAAGAAAGCTCCTGAACGGCATGATTATCACCGTAATAAATATTTAAATCCTTTACCGTTAATATCTGACTCGTATTCACAGCGCTTTTTTCACTCTCCATGTGCTGTTTTTCTGCCGTTACAATGGACATGTGAACGCCCCCCTTATTATTTTGAAGCTGTTAGTTTTTTATGAAGTCTTTTACCAAACCATCTCGCAAATAGGTTAAACAATAGAACCGCAATGACAAGCACAGCTGATGCTCCATCGGCAATCTCACGGATATCAGGAACAAGTCCTTGTGTATTTACTTTCCAAATATGAACGGCCAACGTTTCAGCTGGTCTAAAAATGTTAAGTGGTGATGTTTCACTAAACGGATTAAAGTTCATCCAGTTTAAACGTGGTGTTGTAAGTCCTGCTGTAAACAATAGAGCAGCCGCTTCACCAAATACTCGACCCGATGCTAAGATAACCCCTGTTAGAATCGAAGGGAACGCAGCAGGAAGAATAACCGTACGAATGGTATCCCAATGAGTAATACCTAATGCAAAGCTTGCTTCCTTCTGATCACGCGGAACGCTAGTAATGGCGTCTTCACAGACACGAACCATAACAGGAAGGTTAAAGACTGTAAGAGCAAGTGCTCCACCAATGATTGTGTAACCCCAGCCCGTAATAGATACAAACAATAATAATCCAAACATCCCAACAACGATTGAAGGAAGAGAAGCCAAAACTTCTATACATGTACGAATAAAGTTTGTAATTTTACCAGGCTTCGCGTACTCAGCCATATAAATGCCTCCACCAATACCAAGAGGAACCGTGAAAACCATTGTTAGAAACAAAATATAAAACGAATTAAACAGTTGAGGTCCAATTCCTCCACCAGCACGGAATGAGCTTGGTGGGTTCGTTAAGAAATCAAACGATATTACACCAAATCCTCTATAAAAGATATACCCTAACAAACCAGCCAAAATGGCGACAATAATACCTGCAATCACAGTAAATAATCCTGTTGCGAGTTTATCAGTCATTTTTGTATTCATTAAAATGACCTCCTAGATGATAAGAATCGAATAATAAGGATAAAGATATATGACATCACAAGCAGGATTAAACCAAGTGACCATAAGACGTTGTTATCCACACTACCTTGCACCGTATGTCCCATATTTAATGTAATAATCGTCGTTAATGTAGCTGTAGGATCTGTTAAAGATTCAGCTATTGTACGAGCATTTCCGATAACCATTTGAACCGCAAGAGCTTCACCAAACGCACGAGCCATACCTAGCACTATTGCTGTAAGTAGCATTGGCCAAGCAGCTGGTAAAAGGACTCTCCTGATTGTTTGCCACCTCGTTGCACCTAAAGCGAGCGACGATTCACGCAAACCATTTGGTAAAGTGCGCAAAGCATCTGTCGCAATACTTGTTACAGTAGGTAAGATCATGACGGAAAGAACGATTGTTCCAGCAAGTAAACCAAAACCTTGTCCACCAACGTATTGACGAACAAATGGAACAATGACACTCAAACCAATAAATCCATAAACAACTGAAGGAATTCCTACAAGTAGTTCAATGACTGGCTGTAAAATTCTTTTACCCCATGAAGGAGCAATTTCGATCATATAAATAGCAGCCCCAACCCCAAGCGGAGCAGCTACTAAAGCAGCTAATATTGTTACTGCAAAAGAACCAAAAATAAATGGGAGTGCACCATATACTGGTCCACCATTTGCTTCACTTCGGGTTGGGTTCCAATCAAAGCCTGTCAAAAAGCTGATTGGATTTACTCCATTCACCACAAATGCCTGAAGCCCCTTAGTCAACAGGAAAAGTGTAATAGACATTGTCGCTAAAATAATGATTGAGGCGCACCCATAAACAATAATTTTCCCTTTGCGCTCAATTTTCTCTGCGTTGCGATTGTTTTTCTTTAATAAACGGTCGTGGACAGTCTGCTGCTGTGCCGCCATAACAATGGCCCCCTTGCAAAAGATATATAAGATAAAGGCCGGAGAACATCGGTGTTTATCTATCCGATCTTCTCTCAGCCTATTAAATGATTTTATTGTACGTCTGTTTGATTTCCTTCAGCATCACGTTCAACTTGCATATCCGTTGAAGGAATATATCCAAGCTCAGGAACTACAACTTGTTGAACATCTTCACTCATCATGTAATCAAGGAACGTTTTTGCTAGACCTTCAGGCTCTCCATTTGTATACGAGTGCATGTAAGCCCAAACTGCATAGTCTCCAGTTGTTACATTTTCATCTGTTTGCTCTACACCATCTAATTGAAGTGGAAGAACTGAATCATCGTTATAATAAGAGAAAGCTAGGTAACCAATCGCACCTTCTGTTTCAGAAATAATTTGTTTTACTGTGTTTGAAGAATCCTCTGTGATTCCTTCAGCTGGCTCAGCACCATCTAATGCGTAGTTTACAAATGTTGCACGTGTACCTGATGAGTCAGGACGGTTAACCAATGTAATTTCAACATCTTCTCCACCAAGCTCAGACCAGTTTGTTACTTCACCAGTAAATACTTTAATCAGATCTTCAGAAGAGATATCTTCAATACCTACTTCAGGATGAACAGCTGGGCCCATACCTACTACTGCAATACGGTGGTCGACTAGCTCATCTGCAGGAATTTCTTCTTTTTCTTCTGCAAATACATCCGAGTTACCGATATCTACTGAACCGTCTGCTACCTGGCTAAGACCTTGACCTGATCCACCAGCTTGCACTTGAATATCAGCACCAGCATTAGCTGCCATAAATTCTTCTGCTCCTGCTGCCATTAATGGTTGAATCGCACTTGAACCTGAGAGAACTAGTTGACCTTCAGCTTCTTCAGATGGTGCTTCTTCTTCACCAGAATCTGTACCTCCATCAGCTGAACCTCCAGTACCTGTTTCATCCTCTGAACCATTTCCACAAGCAGCTACAACCGCAAGCATTAGTGTTAACATCATGAACAAAAGAAGCTTTTTCATTTTCAAAGTAACAACCTCCCATTTTCTCTACAATTATTTACTGGGCGTAACGCCCCTCTTTCAACTGAAGTATAAGCTTGTTCTATTAAGTTGTTATGATCTGAATGTAAAGATTGTGTAAAGAGAAAGTAAGCGCAATCATTAAATGATGTTTACAAACAAAAAAAACCTCCAACCAGTTGTAGTGGTTAGAGGGTAAAAAGTGACTCTATTTTACTTTTGTTTATCTTCAATCGTAGGTCCATAAACCCCTGGTACAGGCAAACCTGCTTGACGAAGCAATACGGTCATTTGCCCGCGATGATGACCTTGATGGCTCAAAAGCATACGCAAAACGTAGCCTTTCGGATTAGATGACCCAAAGAAATCAACCATTTCAGAGAAATCTTCATCAGTCCATTCGTCTTTTATTTCATTCAAAAGATCCGAGCTAAGTTTATCATACGCTTCAACAATCCCTTTTGCATGAGTCGACGCATTAGACGAAGGTCTTTCTACTTTCTTTAAGCCAGCGGCAGATGCGAAAAACGGTATGGTTGTTGTTACATGCCATCCCAACCAACCAAGAGTACTGTGCCCTGCAACGACAGACTGTCCTAACGTTTCATCTGTTAGCGAATGTAAAACATTCATTGTTAACTCTTTTTCACTTGACCACTCTTGCAAAAAATCCTCTTTGGTTCTAAACATCTTGCACTCTCCTTCATATAAACAATCATCCTATACCTTTAAGTATAAACAGAATCATATAGATATTAAAGGAAAGCGATTCATCATATTTAGAGGCTGTGACAGAAATCATTAAATTACAATAAAGGCCGAGCAATGACGTGTCATTGTTCGGCCCTTATATATGAAGGTCAGAGGTTATATGAAAAAGGGTTCTTTGCTATCGCTCCCGAAAATGGGGGCACGCTTACCGCGGGAAGGCATTGAAAAAGTCGTTTAGAAATAAATAAGCTCATGTGCACCGCTCACCGCTACAGGAGAAACCTTCGCTTTCCGCGGGCACGGCCTCAGCCCTTGAAGTGGAAGTGCGCCCCTTCAATGTCTTCAGACACGTGCTGATCCCGCTGGAGTCTTCGGTTTCTCCTTCCGCTAATGTTTCGATCAAATAAATGACGAATCGAACCTCTTTTTTAGGTATTTTCGTCGTTTTTGTCTGCCTAGATCTTTTTTAAGCTAACTCTTCTTCGTTTTTGATAAAAGAAGTATAGCAAATGTGAAAGTGATGGCTGATAATGATCCGAAAACAATAATCTCTTCAAATTAGTACATACGCTGATCTATACGACCTCACCGGGCCTAAAGATCATACATTACGGAAACTAAACGAATTGATTGATTACTCATTTTTTTATGATGATTGTTGGGTGAATAATAACCAAGAACGTAGCCCCACTCTCAAAAGAGACTCCTCGCCTCGCGGTGCGGACGATTCTACTGTAGTGATATCGTTCATCTTACTTCTTTATTAAGTTTCATTTTACTTATACGAGTTGTTATGCCCTAGCTTTATTCGTTGTTTTACTTTGTTTTTTGAAAATCCGGATCGTCAAATGTGTGTGCGACCCATCCCTCAGGATCAATAAACAATCTGACTGCGACAACTTGTCGTTCTTCAGATAAAGTAAAGAAATGAGGAATGTTTACTGGAACAGAAATGACATCACCAGGTGAGAGATTCACATCAAAATAGCCTGTTTCCTCTCCTTTAATAACAAAAGTCCCGGAGCCAGCCGTAATTGCTCGAACTTCATCTTCTGTATGAGTGTGGACTTGCTCAAATTTTTTAAGGAGAATGTCTAAGTCTGGTGTACTTTCATTCAATGCAATGACATCCCAGTTTTTATAGCCTCTACGTTCTGCTAATGAGCGGATCTCTTCATCAAAAGTAGATAGGACCTGAGCCTTGTTTTCATCCGTTAAGTGGCATTCGTCTTGAAGGGTTTCTGGGAGTTTCTTAGGATTCCAATACTCATAAAGGACCTCCTGACTTTCTAAAAACTGTCTTACCTCAGCCTCTGCACTAATAATCTCTCCAGTATTACGAATGTGGATAATTGCCATATACGTTCATCCTCCTATTTAGTCATCTGCTTAAGCTGCAGGTGATAACCGAATAAAAACTCGAAAGCTTCCAAATGTTTTTTTGCTTCAAAACCATTGCGTCCCCATACGGTAATCCCATGATTTCGTATCAACACACCAAATGTACCTGGTTTAATTTGCTCTGCCACTGCCTCTGCCAGTCGTGGCAAATCTGCATAATTTTTAACGATAGGGACCGTAATCGAACCGTCTTCATCCCATATGTTAAATGCCTTGATCAATTCTTGATTCCTGAAGGTGATTGTTCCCTCATCTCCATATAGCTCAGAAATCACATTGTTATTTAGAGTATGGACATGAAGTGAACAGCCTGCATTCGTCTTTTGATAGATTCGCTGATGAAGAACCGTTTCCGCTGAAGGTTTTAGGCTTGTCTCTTCCAATGGCTGACTGTTCTCATCTACTAAAAGAAAATCCTCTGGTGTTCGCTTCCTTTTGTCTCTTCCACTTGCTGTAACAAGAAACTTTAATGGATCGTCACTAACCTTAATGGAAAGATTGCCACTGGTTCCTGGGAACCAGTCGCGAGCCGCCAATTCATCCTTAATATCTGCTAGCTCGTTCCATAATGTGTCGTGTGTATCCTGAATAAAACTCACTGTTTACTCACCTCCAACTTCGAATCAAGTCGGTCAATAATTTCATGAAACGTTGTGAAGAACGAATGATTCAATTGAAGCTCTCGACATTTATCTAATAAAAAGGAATCGCACGCAAATACTTCATCCGCCTCCTTTGCTGCTTGCAAATCTGTAATCGAATCCCCGATCACAATCTTGTAATAATCTTCATCTTGAAACTGTCTTAGTATAGAAGGTTTGCAGCAACCACAATCATTTGTACACTGTTTATCACAGCTATGTGGCCATGTAATCACTATTGTCTTTTCACTAAAATCACTGCCGTTACAATATAGATTTTCTAGCAGGCCGTATGGCTCCAGAATTGGCTGAACAAAAAAATCAATACCACCACTAACGACCTTTAAGGGAATCTGCTTTTCACGGACATATTCCAAAAAGGAAGAAAAGCCTTCTCGGATCTCCGCTTGTGCTAACACAAAATTGATTATATCCTGCTTCTGTTCAACTGGGATTAAGTCAAATAATTGCCCTACACCCGTTCGAATGGATATACGCTCTGCTAAAATATCGTCTTTTATTGTCTCCCAACCTGGCGGAGCAAACTTCTTCATAATCGCAATGATATTATCTTTAGTCGTAATCGTGCCGTCAAAATCACAGAAAATAATGGGCGTTTTTTTAGCTATTTGTGTCATGTTGGAGCGCCCCATAGTTCAATGGCTTGTGCAAGTTCTGGAGACTGAGTAGCTGCTTCTTGTAATGTGTTGTTGGCTAAAACGCCCGCCACAGCATCTCGAAATGCCTTTGCTCCAGCTTGTGCCCCTCCAGGGTGACCGTGAATACCGCCACCAGCATTTATGACTGAATCTTTTCCAAAATCATTTATTAACAGTGGAGTCAGTCCAGGATGAATGCCAGCTGAAGGCACTGGGAAAGCTCTTTTTAACGTACGATTCTCTGTTAAAGCCTCTGCAATATCAAGTGTTTCAGCTTTTTCTAATGCTACGCTTCCGTAAGGAGATGGGAATAAAACAAGATCTGCGCCAGCCAAGCGCAGTAATTTACCTAGAAGCACCTTGTTCGATATACCGTAAAAAGGTGAGGCTGTTAATGCACCAGAAACAGCTGGATGAGCCATAATCGGAACATTAATTTCAGGATCCTCAGCTAATGCCTGCAGAACATCTAGTCCATAGGCAAAAACATTAAATAATAGCGCATTGGCACCAAGCTGAACGGCTTGTTTTGCCTTATGCTTCAACTCAAATGTGCGACCTGTTAAATTAACGGCATACAGCTTTTGTTCACCTGTTTGTTCATAAACCTCTTTGATGATCTCGGAACCCGCTTGAACACGAGCAGTGAATGGCGTTAACGGATTTTCAAATAAAATCTCGTCATCTTTAACCATGTCGACACCACCTAATAACTGATCCCTTAGCTGTTGTTTAAACTCAGTCAGGTCCTTACCAATCATTCCTTTAAATATGCTCATGACTAGTGGTCGATCATATACATTGAGATAGCTGCGAATCCCATCAATGCCAAATTGCGGCCCAGGAAATGCCGTTTCTAGATCACTATCTAATTCAATATCTACCAGCTTAATTTCTCCATCTAAGGATAGTTTTCCAAAAATTGTTGTTAAAATAGCCGGAATATCCGCCGAAAAGTTTGCTGCTGGATACGCTATTTTTAATAACCCTGTTGTTTCCTTTTCGATGACTTCAATCACTTCACCCTTATGCTTCTCTAACTGTTTCTTTTCAAGTGATGGAAGATGAGTCCAAGATCCAATGGTGAGACCTAAGGCAATAGACTCTGCCTTTTTATGAAGATCCTTCTTTGGATCAAAGACTCGATATGTAGCTATAACTCTACTCATTTGAACATAGCCTCCTAACAAATGTAACAAAAAAATCCTCTTCATAATTGAAGAGGACATCGTACCCATTTCATGCCCTCTTATCTACCAAGGTAACCTTGAGAGAATTAGCACCTTGAATCGACAAATACGCCAAAACAGGTTGCCGGGTTTCATTGGG
The DNA here is from genome assembly GCF_030813245.1 of Alkalicoccobacillus murimartini. Taxonomy (GTDB): domain Bacteria; phylum Bacillota; class Bacilli; order Bacillales; family Bacillaceae_D; genus Alkalicoccobacillus; species Alkalicoccobacillus murimartini. The sequence continues at coordinate 117,728 of NZ_JAUSUA010000004.1, forward strand.
TTCGTCCCTCCACCAGCTCTTCATAAGAGTAAAAAATATGTAATGTTGATAAATATACTATGGATTATGACAGTGAGATTCTATTCTGTCAATTAGAAAAAATCATTTTATCAGAATGTATTGACAATAGATTTAATCCCTCGTATTATTTAAACCAACTACTCATATTGGGAATAATAAGAATGTGAGTATACAACTACATTATGAACTCTTATCGAGAGCTGGCTGAGGGAATTGGCCCTGTGAAGCCCGGCAACCGACCTAATCATCTTATACAAGATGAAAACCTTTAAGGTTTTAAGGCACGGTGCTACATCCAACAGACTCTAATCGAGTCTGAAAGATAAGAGGTTGGATTACAGCATTCCGCCTCTTTCTTGGTTAAGAAAGAGGCTTTTTTATGCTCTGGTTGGTGATGAACGGACTTATCATGATGAGTGTTCCTTATTATGCCATGGATATTGTGAAAGGTGCAGTACTTGCCTTAGCTTTAGTGATTACCGATTATAAATTCAAATAAATGGAGGAGATCTCATGACAACCTTTACAGAAAGATATTTCACGATGACGGAATCAGATGCAATTACATACGCCAAATCAAACCCATCATTCTTTTCGAATGATGCTGAATTAACGTGTGAAGAAATTGGAGACGGTAATCTAAATTATGTTTTTCGAATCGTTGATCAGATCAGTGGGCAATCCCTAATTTTCAAACAAGCTGGTCCAGTTGCACGGATCTCTGATGAATTTAAATTATCTCCTGATCGTAATCGCATTGAACATGATATTTTGAGAATACAAGGCGAGCTAGTCCCTCAATTTGTTCCAGAGGTATACCATTATGATCCAATAATGAACTGCACGGTGATGGAGGATCTATCTGACTATACCATTTTACGGAAAGCTTTTTTGTCTCATCAGACCTTCCCAAATCTAGCGGACCATCTCTCAAGTTTTTTAGTGAGTACCTTGCTCTCTACATCTGATCTTGTTTTAGGCCATAAAGAAAAAAAGGAACAAGTGAAGGCTTTTATTAATCCAGAGCTTTGTGAAATCACAGAAGACCTTGTCTATACAGAACCTTTTTATGACTGCCCTCGAAATGAAGTATTCGAAGGAACTCTCCCGTTTGTACGTGAAGAAATTTGGGGTGATGAAACACTTGCATTAGAGACAGCGAAGCTGAAATTTCAATTCTTAACAAAAGCACAATCCTTAATTCATGGTGACTTCCATACAGGCTCCATTTTCGTAACCAGTACACACACCAAAGTGATTGATGGCGAATTTGCCTTCTACGGACCTGCTGGATACGATGTCGGCAACATCATTGCTAACCTTCTATTTGCTTATGTGAATGGTGAGCAAACGATAGAGGATCCATTAGAACGCAATCAATTTACCACGTACATTCTAACAACGATCAAGGACATTATTGATTTGTTTAAAGAGAAATTTATTGATGCCTTTTATGATCAAGTAACTGAACGTGTGGCTGAATATCCAGGATTTTTAGAATATTATTTAGAAGAGCTTATAGCTGATACTGCTGCTGTCGCTGGTCTCGAATTATCTCGGAGAGTCATTGGGCTTGCTCCCGTGCAGGATCTTACAGACATCGCTGATCCTGACAAAAGAGCCTCCGCGGAAATTGCTTGCTTAAAAGCAGCTAAAGTGTTTATTCTTAATCGATATGACTTCTTTCATGGTGAAGATTTCACCCGTGTAATAAGTGAGAATACGTAAGGGGACGATAACAAATGACTCAAATCGTTGATTTAATTCAATCCGTTCGCTTAAGTGAAGATGGTGAGAGGCTCATCATTTTAGACCAAACCTTACTACCAGTAAAAAAAGTGTATAACGAACTTCAAACTCCTCAAGAGGTGTGGGATGCCATCGTCCAGCTTAAAGTACGAGGAGCCCCGGCCATTGGAATTGCGGCGGCTTATGGAGTATATTTAGGCGCTAAACATAGTGATGCTAATACGACAGCTGAACTTCTTTCTGCTTTTTTGGATAGTAAAACGTATCTTGCTTCATCCCGCCCAACCGCCGTTAACTTATTTTGGGCATTAGATCGGATGGAAGGACGTTTTAAGGAAATCATTGGCGCGGGCGCTTCAATTGAAGAGATTATCGATGCTTTAAAGGACGAAGCAGAATCGATCCGCTTAGAGGACGAGCACATTTGTGAAGCCATTGGGGAACATGCCCTTACTCTTCTCGAACCTGGAAGTGGTATTTTGACTCACTGTAATGCAGGCACAATTGCTACAGCCAAATATGGTACGGCTCTAGCCCCAATCTATCTTGGTCAGCAGAAAGGGTACCAGTTTAAAGTTTACGCGGACGAAACACGCCCACTCCTGCAAGGTGCACGCTTAACAGCTTGGGAACTATCCGAAGCGAATATTGATGTAACCTTAATCTGCGATAACATGGCGTCTATCGTCATGAGTGAAGGAAAAATTCAATCCGTGTTAGTTGGCTGTGATCGCGTGGCAGCAAACGGAGACACAGCTAATAAGATTGGTACCTCTGGTGTAGCCATTTTATCCGCTCACTACGGCATTCCTTTTTATGTTTGTGCGCCACTATCTACGATTGATTTTGAGACTAAGAATGGAAAAGATATCATCATTGAAGAGCGTTCAGCTGAAGAAATTACGTCAAAATGGTATACTGAACCTATGGCTCCTAAAGGTGTCAAAACCTACAACCCTGCCTTCGATGTAACTGATCATACACTCATTACAGCCATTATTACGGAAAAAGGCATCTATAAACCAAGCGATTTACATCAATTAAACAAACAATAAAAAGGTGAGCCTGCCTCGCCTTTTTTTATTGTTTTCAAATAAAAGGAGTTTTCCCTCTATGAAAAACCATATCATTATCGGTGCCGGAATACTTGGTGCTTCTACGGCTTATAAGCTTGCTCAAGAAGGTGAGAACGTCACGATTATTGATAGACAAGAACCAGGACAAGCCACTCAAGCTGCTGCAGGCATCATCTGCCCGTGGATCTCACAACGTAGAAATAAAGCCTGGTACGCCCTAGTAAAAGCTGGCGCAGCTTATTATCCAAAACTTATTCAGGACCTTGAGAAAGAAGGAGAATCAGATACGGGCTATGCACAGGTTGGCGCATTAAGCCTACATTCTGATGGTAAAAAACTAGACGAGATGGTTAAACGTGCGGAGAAACGTAAACTAGATGCCCCTGAAATAGGTGAAATTACTCGTTTATCGGCGCTAGAGGTTCAGGAGCTATTTCCACCGATTGCGGAAGGGTTAGAAGGTGTGCATGTTAGCGGAGCAGCTCGTGTTGATGGAGCTGCATTAAAAGACGCTTTATTACGATCAGCCAAACGAAATGGAGCAACCATTATCTATGGGGATGCGTCCATCCAAATCGATGATCAGGGCAAATCGAGTATTCTAGTTGATCAAACGAGGTATCACGCAGATTCAATCATTGTGACAGCTGGCGCATGGGCTGATACGTTGCTGGCTCCGCTAAATATTCAATTCAACGTAAAAGCTCAAAAAGCACAGATCGTACATCTTGAGCTTCAAGATCAGGAAACAAGTGAATGGCCCGTCATCATGCCTCAGGGAGATCAGTACCTTCTCTCCTTTCCAGATGGGCAGATTGTGGCAGGTGCAACACACGAGGATGAGGTTGGCTTTGATGAACGAGTCACGGCATCAGGCACGTTAGAATTGTTAAGCAAGGCACTTACTCACGCACCAGGACTTTCAGATGCATCTGTGAAAACAGTCAAGGTTGGCTTTCGTCCGTTTACCCCAAACTTTCTGCCTGTCATCGGTAGGTTACCAGGACATCCCGAGATTTTACTTGCAAACGGATTAGGTGCTTCTGGATTAACAATGGGACCTTACATCGGATCAGAGCTGGCTAAGATGGCTTTGGTACAAGATTCTTCGATCGACTTATCGCTATATGAGATATCTCAAGCCATTGAATGATCACACCCCTTCTTAAAGATATACGGAGAACACAAAAAAAGAGGTGCTGCAAAAGATGCAGTACCTCTTTTTTTCTTATTTTTGATCAAAAGCAATGAGTGCCTTCTCAAGCATTTCTAATCCATCATCAATTTGTTTCTCTGTCACCGTTAAAGGCGGGATCATTCGAATGACTTCACCATTTTTGCCACTGAAGTAAAAGAGCACGCCCTCATGTAAGGCAAGATCTAATATCTCCATAGCCGCTTCACCATCGCCTTCACCCGAAATCGGATCTATGATTTCAATTCCAATCATCAAACCAATTGAACGAACATTTCCAATGCGAGCATATTGCTTCTGAAGCTTCTCAAGCTGTTTGCGGGCATATGCGCCCACTACTTTTGTGTTAGTAAGTAAGTTTTCTTCTTTAATAACCTCAATTGTAGCTAAAGCTGCTGCACATCCTAGAGGTGTACCGCCAAATGTTGTTGCATGAGATCCTAGTGGCCATTGTTGCATTAATTTATGATTTGCTACCGTTGCACTTAATGGAATACCCGATGCAATGCCTTTAGCTACAGCCATAATATCAGGAACTACCTCTAAACTTTGAGAAGCAAACCACTCTCCCGTTCGGCCAAAGCCTGTTTGCACTTCATCAAAGATTAAGAGAATACCATGCTCATCACATAGTTGGCGAATACGCTGTAACCAAGATTTCGGAGGAATAATATATCCCCCTTCTCCAAGGACTGGCTCCAAGATCATACACGCTATCTCATTTGGGAGAGCCTGATGGGCAAATAATTGCTCTGCCGCAGCGTCTAGTTTTTTGATTGCATCTTCCTCAGAATCACCAGGCTGATAATAAGGTAATTGATAGGTTCCACTCACATGCTGATGCGAACGGTATTTACTTTTTGACGTACTAATTGCCATCGAACCAAGTGTTCGACCATGAAATCCACCAATGAAGGAGACAACAAAAGGTTTCTTCGTCACGTGACGAGCAAGCTTTAGTGCTCCTTCAATTGCCTCAGTCCCACTATTTCCAAAGAAAAAGCAATCTAGATCTCCAGGCATAATCTCAGCGAGCTCATCAGCCAGCTTTAAAATCGATTCATATTGAATCACACCAATTGGACCATGAGTCAAATAGTCTGCTGCAGCCTTAATCGCTGCAACAACTTTTGGATGTCGGTGTCCCACATTTGTTACGGCAATTCCTGATGTGAAATCAAGATACTTCTTACCGTCCACTCCCCAGTAATAGCAACCTTCTTCCTTCACAACAGGTAGGTTGGGATGATCCTTAGCCATACTAGGCGCTAAACGGATCGGCATCTTTTCACTTAATTCTTTCCAATCTGCTGACACCATCATCACATCCTTTTCTCTTTCACATCTTACAATTAAACACCCTTAAAAAACAAACAAATGAGCAATCAATACAACGATTGGCAACGTAATAATGGTTCGAATGATAAACATTAAGAACAGCTGACCTATGTTTACAGGTATGCTCGAACGGATCAGCATGACACCAATCTCAGACATATAAATTAATTGAGTAAGAGAAACGGCACCTACGACAAAACGTGTTAATTCACTTTCAATGTTCGAGCCAAGAATAGCCGGTAGGAACATATCGGCAAAACCAATTAACATCGCTGGCGCTGCTGTTGATGCTTCAGGTATTTGCATTAACTCTAATACAGGAATAAGCGGGTATGAAATAATCTGAAAAACCGGGGTGAAGTTTGCAATCATTAAAGCAATTGTCCCAATCCCCATGACAAGTGGTAGCATACCAAACCATATATCCATCGCATTAAATAATCCTTTTTTTACGAGAACAGTAGGTGATGGCACGTTTGATGCTTTCGCCACACCTTTTTGAAAAGCCCATTTTGGAATTGATGTGTTCTCAGGTACCTCTTCAACAATTTGTTTTCCAACCGGCTCATAATATCCATCCTTCATACGAGATAATGGAGGAATACGAGGACAGATAATTGCGGCTACACAAACCCCAACTAGTACGGTTAGATAAAATGGTGGAAACAGATTCTCAATATTTAGCATTCTAGCGACAATCAAGCTAAACCCAATTGACGTAATCGTAAAGTTTGTCACAATAATAGCAGATTCTCTCTTCGAATAATAACCTGATTCATATTGATTAATCGTAATAAGAATACTAACCATATTATTTCCCATCCATGAAGCCATCGAATCAACAGCTGCACGTCCAGGTAATTTAAATAGAGGTCTCATGATCTTCTGAGCTAGAGTACCTAGCCATTCCATTAGTCCAAATTCTATTAACAATGGTAACAGCATCCCCATCACAAAGGACCACACTGCTAGTACTGGAAGTAAGAAATATAATACTTCTTGGCCCGTTCCTGTACCAATAACCACTTCTGGACCTACTTCAAGTAACGTTAAAATGGCAAATACGGCTCCAAGACAGCGAATGAGAAGCCAAAACGGATGAATAACAAACAAACCCTTAAGGAAGGGTTGATTGACCATCCAACTTGGTTTTAACATTCCACCTATAAGTGCCCCAATACTTGATAGTAGTAAGACAACGACCAACAACTCTGTAATAAAACTACTTACGAAGTTTTCTATATTGCTAGATATGTACGCAATGATCACTGTCCATTGTCTGCCATCCCCAATTGGTAAAGGGATTAGAAATAATAGTGCCCCTATTATAGAGGGAATAAGAAATAATAACACGTGCTTTTTATGATTGCCTGTTTTTGTATCGATCATGATAACTCCCTTCAATTCAACTTATAAGATTACAGGATCACTTATAATTATGCAATACTTAATCACGGATTCTTAAAAAATATTGATTTCTCTTCTATTCATAGCGATAGATTTTCTGACGATATAGATTATATGGAGGGATTCAATTGAAAAATAAGAAATGGGTTTTAAATCGTATATCTACAAAACTAATTCTATTAATTATGACGGCTGTGATTGTAACTGGAGTGGTTATTGGTGGAGCAACTTACTTGCTGGCTAAAGAGCAACTAACCGACTCTGGTAAATTAGATATGAGAAATACTGTAGACGCTTCACTTTCAGTACTTGAATCATTGCAAGTTGATGTTGAAAGCGGTCTATTAACCTTAGAAGAAGCACAGGAGCGTGCACGTGTGCTCATTTCTGGTCCAAAAATAGACTCTGGTTATGATATCACCCAGTCTAACTTTTCTTACAAAAATGACGGGTATATGGTCGCTTATCTAGAAGACTACAATGTACAGCTTCATCCTACCTCTACAATCGATGAGATCCCTGAAGATACAACGGTTCAGGCAATGCTTGTAGGAAGCGCATTACATGATCAAGCAGAAGATCGTTACACAGAATATCAACGCAATCAGGATAACGGTGAAGTAATAAGTAAAATTGGATACATGACGTACTTTGAACCTTGGGGTTGGCATATTGGTATGACTGCAACAGAAAGCGAGTTCTACGATGAGATTCAAACACTAAGAAATATCGTATTGGGATTAACTGTCGTAATGATTCTAATAGCATTTCTTTCAGTGCACATTTTATCACGCAAAAAAATTAAATCTCTAGTTCTCATTGCATCATCATCTAATCAAATTGCAGCTGGTCACCTTACTCAAACAGAGCTTCCTGAAGGTGATGATGAAATTGGTCAGCTTGGTACAGCCTTTAATGATATGTCAAAGCAGCTACGTACATTAGTAAATAGCTTACAACAAAAAGGAAATCAATTACTTGATCAAGCAACAGATTTGTCTGCTATATCCGAAGAAACATCAGCAAGCAGTGAAGAAATCGTACGAGCTGTGAATGAAATCAGCGCCGGAACACAAGATCAAGCTACACACTTAGAACATACAAATAATCAAATTATAGAACTTAATACGTCTGTACAATCTATGAATGAGCAGAAAGAAACGATGAATACGTTAACCTCTCATTCATCAAAAGCAGTGAAAAAAGGGAAAGAAATCGTTCAAGCTCTTGAATCATCTAATGCTAACTCATTACAGGCATCCGATAAAATAAGCATTGGTATTACAAATTTATTTTTAAAGATCCAAGATATCTCCCGTATTACTGATGTCATTAATGGAATTGCAGAAGAAACAAATTTACTTGCATTAAACGCTAGTATTGAAGCAGCACGCGCTGGAGAACAAGGAAGAGGTTTTGCTGTGGTTGCAAGTGAAGTGCGGAAGTTAGCGGAGCAATCGAACGCCCGTACCATTGAAATTAGAGAAATGATTCATGGTATTGAGCAAGAAACAGAAAAAACAGTGATACTAATGGGTGAAACCTCAACGAATTCCGAGCAATTAAGCCAAGCAGTGAAACAAACTGCGACTGAATTTACGAATATTGAGCTGGCAATTGATGATACATCAACATCTATTACGTTGCTTGAAAAAGAGTTAAACCTAGTCACATCCTACACAAATACGATAGCAGAAGCGATTGAGCATGCATCCAGCGTCTCCGAAGAATCCGCTGCTTCAATTGAAGAAATCACGGCTTCTCTTGATGAACAAGGAAGAGCGATCTCAAATGTAGCGAAAACGGCTGAAGGATTAACTGATGTAAACCATCAGCTAAGTGAAGAGCTTTCATTCTATAAATAAAAAGGTTAAATCAAAGATCAATATGTAGTAAGGCCGTTAGCTTGCCCCCTCTCCCTTTAAGCAAAAGGAAAGGGGGCCTTATTTATAGTGTTACTCTCAATTGAAGATGTGATAAAGTCTATTCTATCTCTTCAATAAGGTGCTTCAATTTTTCCATGTCATTTTTAATAGCTGCTTCAAGCTTCTGATTATAAAAGATAGAAGCTGGATGAAAAGTAGGAAAAATCGTATAAGTTTGCTCTGTTTCAACATAGTGATTGTCATCTAGAGAATGTAGCTTAAGTAGATGTGAGGTAAAAGCCGTTCCATGAATATCTATTAAGCGTTCTTTCATTCCTGTTAACCTTCGTAAGGCCACGCCACCTAATGTCACAATTATTTTTGGAGCTACATCCTCTATTTGTGCATCAAGTAAAGGCGCATGAGCAAGAATCTCTGATTGATTTGGCGTTCGATTGCCCCTTTGAGAAATGGGTTTATGTTGACCTGGCTTTAGCGATTTATAGGGTCTACTTCGAATAGCACTTGTTATATAGACATCGTCTCGAGATAAATTAAGCCAGTCAAAGTACTGATCCATCACCTTTCCTGCCTTACCAATAAACGGTTTGTTCTCAATTACTTCTTGACGACCAGGTGCTTCTCCAACAAACATAACCTGTGCGTTTAGATTACCTTCCCCCATCAGAAACCCTTCGCATGCATAAGGCTCCATTCTTTTGTTACATATCTCTATTAATTCCTCTGTCAATTTTCTCTTTTTGTCCAAAAGAATCCCTCCAAACAGTAAAAACCACCCATTTGTAGGTGGTGGTCTATCTCTATTTATTCATTGTTCATTACACATTGCAATGATCCGTTTCAGCTAATTGTTCACGTAGTCTTGCTCGTTCAATAATTAAGATCATTTGAGTAATGGACCGCTTTCTTAATTGCTCGTCACAAGATTCAACAAATCTTCTTTGTAAGCGCTTAACATCAGCAGTTTCAGCATCATTTAAAAATTCCAGGTGTCTCACCTGTAAGCTCCTCTCTGCTTTTAACTCTTTGCTTGACCTTATTCTAGTATAACTCATACATAGCTCAAACAAAAGCAAGGAAAGCAATTCGTTCTCGTTTATGAGACTTATTGCTTCCCTTATATTATATCCTTCTAATAATATATTAAACCTGACTATAAACCGTCTCACCTTTAATAATTGTTTGCTCAACCTTCGCCATCAAGTTAAATGGGGATTCTGTCCAGATCACTAAATCCGCATCTAAACCTGGTTTAAGTGAACCTACTTTATCCTCCAACCCTATATGGATTGCTGCCTGACTTGTAATAGCACGTAAAGCTGTTTCTTCAGACAAACCATGATTAACAGCGGTTTTAACTGTAGTTAATAGGTGATCAATCGTAATAACTGGATGATCTGTGGTTATAGCAAAAGGAATATTATTCTCTTCAAAAAGAACCATTGTATCCCATGCTTTGTTTGCAAGCTCTTGCTTCGATTTGGCAGACATTGTCGGTCCAACTGCTATCGGAACTGGATTTTCCACTAAGAAATCTATTAATAGATGTCCTTCTGTGCAATGCTCAATAGTGATGTCGATATCAAATTCCTTTTTGATTCGGATAATCGTGACAATATCATCTGCCCGATGTGCATGGACTCGGAGTGGAATTTCTTTACGGATAACCTTTGCTAATTGTTCCATCCCAAGGTCTCTCGTGTGAACCGTTTTATTAATCAAGCTCTCATTATAATCCTCTGCACGCATAAGTTCCTGACGAAGAAGACCCGCAACGCCCATACGGGTAACAGCTGCTTTTCCTTTTGATCCATGAATACGCTTAGGATTTTCTCCGAGAGCCGCTTTCATTCCCGATGGACTTTTTATCACCATTTGATCAGCCACAGTTCCAACAGTTTTGACAGCAACAATCTCGCCACCAATAACATTTGCGCTACCTGGTAACACTTGAACCGTTGTCACTCCATGTTTTATCGCTTCTGCAAACCCATTATCTTGTGGATTCAGTCCATCTAACGAACGAATATAAGGAGTAGAAGCCTCCGAGGTCTCATTAAAGTCATGCCCTGCATTACCCAATCCTTCTGAATGTACACCTAGATGAGTATGTACATCGATTAATCCTGGAGTCACAAATTTTCCTTCAAGATCTATGACCTCTGCATCACTAGGCACACTAATGTCTTCACCTATTTCAACAATTTCTGTTTGATTCACTAGAATTGTCGTTTTTTCTATGTACTGCTCGCCTGTCCATACTCGTGCGTTCACATATGCTTTCATGTTCAAGTGCACCCCTTATGTTCATTTATCATTACTTCGAGTTCCGAAGTATTCATTGGATTAAAGACTGACCTTCTATGAAAGTCAGTCTAATAGATTTACTTTTGCTCTGTATATTGTTTTAGTTCATTCATTACTTTCTCTGCACCTTCTGGACTAAGGATGATATGTCCATTAGCTAAAGAAATATTATCATCAGAACTTTCGCCAGTTACCATACACGCACGATACGGCTGATATTTCTCTAAGATAATTTGCTCTCCATCGACTAAAATAGCTAGAGGCGTTTTAATTTCAATTTCGAGCATATTTCTTAATTCTTTTGGAATAACAATTCTACCAAGCTGGTCTAACTTTCGTACGATTCCTGTTGATTTCATATTCATTCACGACTCCTTCTATTCAATCTGATCCGCATTCTTTGCTACAACAGAGGTACGATTACTAGAAAACGGAATGTTCTAAGTGACTTATTGTATGCCCTTTTATTTTATATCACATCTTTGGCTTTTAACAGAGGATTTAAGAAAATACTCTCTTAACAGCCGAAAGGTAGCAGGTTACTTACATTTTTTTCTTATTAAAAGTAAATTTCCTTTTAAATTGACTATTTGCTATTAGAATTGAGTCTTTAGGCTTATATGTATTGACTTACGTAACAACTACAAAAAAACTCTACCACATCATGTGATAGAGTTTTTCTATTAAGAAGCTGGATATACACTAACTTGCTTACGATCACGACCAACACGCTCGAATTTAACAACGCCGTCCACTTTCGCAAAAAGAGTGTCATCTCCACCTCTTCCTACATTCGTTCCAGGGTAGATACGTGTACCGCGTTGGCGAACGATGATGCAGCCACCTGTTACAGACTGACCATCAGCACGTTTAGTACCAAGACGCTTAGACTGAGAGTCACGACCGTTCTTTGTACTACCTACACCTTTTTTGGATGCGAAAAATTGCAGATTCATTTTCAACATGAAAATTCACCTCCTGTCCGTTATGGATATGAATGCTTCATATTCTTCTTCGATTGATTTAAGAGAAAGAACCATACCTTCAAGCAACAGCTGCACATCTCTATGCTGCTCCTGACTTAAAGACTCAGGCACTGTACAACTTAAATAACCTCCGTTATCCTGCATGTCAACAATAAGTTCTGTTTGGCATAACACCTGAACAGCATTTACTGCTCCAATTGAGACAGCAGAAGCTCCGGCGCACACTATATCATACCCATATGGGCCAGATTCAGCATGTCCCGACATTGAAAAAGATACAATGCGACCTGTTGAGTGTCGATTTATACTAACATTAATCATGTCTACCTCTTACACGTTAATAGCGTCGATCACTACTTTAGTGTATGGCTGACGATGACCTTGCTTACGACGGTAGTTTTTCTTAGCTTTCATTTTGTAAACGATGATTTTCTTGTCACGGCCATGTTTTTCAACTTTACCTGTAACTGAAGCACCTGCTACTAATGGAGCTCCAACTTTCGTTTCGTCTCCGCTAACAAAAAGAACTTTGTCAAACGTTACAACTTCATCAACATCTGCAAAAAGTTTTTCGATGTAAATCGTGTCTCCAGCTTGAACCTTCAACTGCTTTCCGCCTGTTTCAATAATTGCGTACATATCTGCACCTCCTTATATACTCAGACTCGCCATTTCAGGTAAGGAAAAAATCCTATTTGAACCTGTTCCGCGCGGTTGTAGTTCTTTGGGTGCAACCAAATCACTAACATTACCCATCATAGCACAATTAAAATTCCGAAGTCAATAAACATTTGAGTGCAATTATGCCTTTGAAACCTGCTTCAACATGCGTTGTACTTCTACTTCTTCCCCTACATATCGTATGTTATAGGTATGCGCATGACAGCTACTCTGATTGAGGCTATAAATTTGAAATCCTAAGGTCTCTTCTAATCGTGTCTTGTGTTCTTTCTGTTCACCAAATAATACTGTTTCAACTGTCTTCGGTAATTCTACAATGACGGCTTCCGCTTGGTCACGATATTCCCATAACTCGCGCTCAATTTGGAAGGCAAGTGCTTCTGGCGATAGCACCTTGCCCGTGCCATGACAAACAGGACAATCAGTCGTTAATTGATTTCTTAGATTTTCTTTTGCTTTCTTACGAGTGACCTCCATAAGTCCAAGACTAGTTAACCCTCTCACTTTTGTTTGGGTTCGATCTAGCCTTAGTTCTTTCTCTAAAGCTTTAGTCAATTTCTCTTTATGAGAATCCTTACGTACATCAATAAAGTCAATAAGAATAATACCGCCAATATCTCGAAGCCTCAATTGACGAGCAATCTCTTTGGCCGCTTCTAGATTGACCTTTAAAACCGTATCTTCAAGTGTTGACTTCCCAGTAAACTTGCCACTGTTTACATCTACAACCGTAAGGGCTTCAGTCTGATCAAATACTAGAAAGGCTCCACTCTTCAACCAAATTTGTCTCCGCATAGCTAAATCGAGTTGACGGTCTACACCATATTCAGTAAAGATATTCTCTCTTCCCCGATACAATGTAGTCTTGACATCCGGTAAATGAATTAGTGCTAACAGCTTGTCAATTCGTTGCTTCACATGAACCGTATCCACAATGATCTCGTCGATTCCCTCTGAGGCATAATCTCTCACGAGCTGCTCAACAAAGTTGGGAGCTTCCATGATGATGGAAGGGACAGGCTGAGTCTTAGCTCGCTCAAAAGCTTCCTGCCAATCCTTTCTTAACACATGTAATTCTTGGAGAATCGTTTCGTGCGATTCTTTTTCAGCGGCTGTTCTAATAATTAATCCCTCGGTTTGCTCCGTCCAACTCTCACCTAGTGCTCTCCAGCGTTCTCGACTTTCCATTGTTTGAAATCGTTTGGATACAGCAATATATTGGCTGTGAGGAAGGTAGACTAAGTGGTGCCCAGGTACAGCCACTACTCCATTTACCTTTGCGCCTTTTGAACCAATCTCTTCTTTTGTAACCTGAACAATTAATTCCTCACCCTGTTGGATATAGTGAGAAATACTTCGATTCTTTTTCTGTTCGATTTCCTCATCACTTACATAATAGCTAAGAATGTCATCTCGGTATAAATAGGCATTTTTTTCTCTGCCTATTTTAACAAAAGCCGCTTGCATGCCGGGTAATACCTTCTCCACTCTTGCTTTATAAATATTCCCTACTATTCGATCCTGGTTTGGATGGTCAATCATTAATTCTGTTATTTGAGTTCCCTCGATAACAGCCGCCCTTTTCTCACGAGTAGCTGTATTTAGTATCAGTTGCTTCAAAAAGAAGACACTCCCGTCTTTTACGTATCTTCCTTTATTGTACCTTAGTTCGAATGGAATTTACACGCGGAGGTTTATCAATCAAATCTTTAATTGGCTCTGTTAATTTGCGGTTAAACAGGGCTTGTAGGACATCTTTTTCTGTCACCTGCCCGTGCCCTGGTTGCATGGTAAAAAGATGACTATGCCCCCTCCTTAGAAGATTCACAGCATCTCGAACAATTAGGCTCGGTGATACAGTAAGTTCTGTTTCCGGAGAGTGAATAGTAGGTAACGCTTCTCGTTCTGTTAAAAAGCGCATAAACCGGTAATGACGCTGTTTCCATTCAAGATAATTGTTAATGACTAAAAAAAATAAGACAACATACAAATTCAAGTGAAAAGGCAAAAATAAGGTAGCTATACAAATCAAACATAAAGCTATAACTGAGCTGAATATAGAAGATTTATGAGCTTTCTTATAGGCCAAACGTTCCATAAACCAAAGTTGAACGAGTCTGCCCCCATCAAGTGGGAGGACTGGCAATAAATTAAAACAAAGAATGACGAGATTATGCCAAAGGAACAGTTCATGATTAGACTGCGACCAAATGGCTGTACCTGCAAAAAGATAGGATGCACCGATCATCCACACATGCTGCAATGGCCCCGCTAAGACTAACAGTACTTCCTGCTTAATTGGTTTATTGCCACTATCCTCAATTTCAGCTACACCTCCAAAAGGAAGTAGCTCGATCTTTCGGATTTTCCATCCATAATGAACAGCGACAGATGCATGACCAAGCTCATGAATAAACACGATGGCAAATAGCATGAGCGCCTCTCGAAAATAACCTGTGATGATTCCAATAGCAATAATAACCCAGAAAAATGGATTCAATCGAATAACCGAGATCAATGACCACATATTATTCAAATGTAATCACTTCATTTGGATTAATGTATTCCTCTCCTTTTTTTAACGCAAAATAATAAATACCTTTATTCTCTTCAGTTCCTTTAGATACGGTTCCTAATTCATGACCTGCTTGAATATGATCATAAATATTCACGGAAATCTCATCGAGCATTCCGTAGGTCGACTCCGTTCCATCATAATGTTGAAGTACAACGGTTTTACCGATATCATCCTTGTCCGTAATATCAGTCACAAACCCGCCTGTAGCCGCTTGCACTTCTATGCCTTCTCCTGTTTCAATCATCACTCCACGCCCATTTTGATCAAAATTCTCACGGATGGTTCCAGTAGCAGGAACAGCGTAGGGCGTTAATTCTATTGGGGACTCTTCATTTGTATGTTGCTTATCTTCCCCTGACTTTTGAGGAAGCAGGCTCAGTGGGCGACCAAAATTAGTCTCGTACCAATGACTAACAGCAGCGAATTGAAATTCCTGTTGAAAGGTTTCCCCAACAACTTTTCGAACAGGTTCAAGATGCGCCTGATCTGTACGATAAATAATTAATAAAGACAGAAAAACCAATGTACAAAATAACGTTCGAAGAGCAAGAGATCCACTTATTCGTTTTGGTGGTTGATCATCTACTACATTAAGTGAAGGCTTTTCAGCTGAATTCAGATTCTGTAAGGTTGAAGTAGTAGTTGAGGTGGATAGAGTCTTTCTATTTCCTGTTGAAGCTTTGCGCTTGGCTTCTATCCGCTTACGAACTTGTTTTAACTGCTTTGACATTCTGCCAACACTCCTTATCATTGCCGTAATGATTGTACTCTACTCTATGACTTGTCCGGAGAGAGTATGTCCATTCCAGAATATATTGTTCAAATAGGATTGATCATACGTGTTGCAGGGAACAGATACATATACACAAACAAACAGGAGAGTGAAAGTATAATGAGAACACGAAAACTAGGTAACTCTGATCTAGTAGTCAGCGAGCTCGGATTAGGTGCCATGTCGCTTGGGAAAGATGCTCAAAAGGCCTCTTCTATCATTGATGAAGCATTACATCATGGTGTGAACTATATCGATACAGCAGATTTGTATGATATGGGAGAAAATGAAGAATTGATTGGAAAAGCCATTAGTAAAAGACGCAAAGACATCATTCTTGCTACCAAGGCAGGAAATCGCTTTGAACAAGGGAAAGAAGGCTGGGAATGGGACCCATCAAAAAAACACATACAACAGGCAGTAAAAGATAGCCTACTCCGCCTGAAAACCGACTATATTGATCTTTATCAACTTCATGGGGGCACAATCGATGATCCAATCGATGAAACCATTGAAGCGTTTGAGGAACTAAAACAGGAAGGAGTCATTCGCGAGTATGGCATTTCTTCGATTCGACCAAATGTTATTCGTGAATATGTAAAAAAATCATCCATCGTTAGTGTGATGATGCAGCATAGCTTGGTAGATCGTCGAGCCGAGGAATGGTTTGAGCTTCTTGATAAAAACAAAATCAGTGTCGTCACTCGAGGACCTATCGCAAAGGGAATTTTAAGTGATAGACCATTGGATTCTATTCAGTCGGTTTCAGATAAAGGCTACATGAACTATACGTATGCTGAGCTTGATACGCTGCGTCAACAACTCAATGAACACTTTTCACAAAAGAGATCTTTAGTAGATGTTGCGTTCCAATATAACCTTGCACAAACACCTGTTGCGTCTGTTATTGCAGGAGCAAGCAGCATTGAGCAAATCCGTGAAAATGCACAAGCTATTCAGTCACAACCTCTTTCTTCAGAAGAAATTAGCTGGCTTAAACAACATACAAAAGCTGATGTGTATGAGCAGCATCGGTAATAAAACAAAAAAGAGGCTGAGACAGAACCATACAGTTGATATGAAAAGACAAACAAGTTTAATCGTTTGCACAGCCAAAGCTGACATTTGCTCGTTCTTCAGTAACGCTATCTCTTAAAAATGAGCTCAATCCAGCGTAGGACATACACGGAGACTTCCATGGGAGCAAAGGCCTGGGTGAGACTCCGCAATGCATCAGCACAAGGAGGCTCACCAGCCAGCCCGCGGGTGCAGAGTGTATGTCCGGAGCGGCCTCGACACTCTCTTATTTCTAAATGACAAAAACCCGAATCATCATGCAGTTTAACTCGCATAATGATTCGGGTTTTTAGCTTTATAAAGCAGTTCTGTCCCAGCCTGTTTTTAAACTCAACGATTTCCTTCCATTATTTCTTGAACCACATTTTTTAGTTCTGGCACGATAATCTTTTCCATTCCTAACTTAACAGCCCTTGTTGTACCTGGCATCGAGAAGATAGCCTTACCATCTCGAACACCCGCGATCGCACGACTTGTGATAGCCGCTGTACCAATGTCTTCACTAAAACTCATGTAGCGAAAAATTTCTCCAAAGCCTGGCATTTCCTTATCTAAACTATCTCGAACGGCTTCATAGGTTGTATCCTCAATAGCAATACCTGTTCCACCACTAATTAACACAACATCAATATCAGCACGTGCGGCCGCTACTTTCAGCCATCTCTGGATACTGCTATAATCATCCCTACAGATCTGATATTCAGTGACTGCATGTCCATCACTCTCTAGCAATTCTCTCATCGTTGAACCATTCACATCGTTTTCATAGGTTCGTGTTGATGAAACAGTCAAGATCATACACCTTACAACAAGATTCGATTGAATCATGAGATAAATCCCCCTCTAATTGACAGTTTGTCTAGTTATCTATTATGATTACACAGTGTCTATTCTGTTCGGAGTAGCTGAAATGGAGGAGAAACTATGAACAGGCCAAAGCGATCTTCTAAACCGAATTTTTTATCATTAGCCCGTTCCTTCTCTTCATCCAGCGAAAGAACAGCTATTGCTAATACAACAATCGAATGCAGTGATTTGATTTATTCCATTATCCAAGAAGGTCGAATTCAAGAAGATGAATTATGTTATTCAGCAAGAGTAGCAGGTACATTAGCTGCTAAAAATGCTGGGCAATGGATTCCTTACTGTCACACGACAACAATTGATACGCTGACCATTGAATTTTCATGGGACGCTCATACATTACTCATTCAAGCGTCAATTAAAGCAAAGGCTACAAATTCACTAGATACGTTGGCTATGGCTGCAGTATCTACAGCAGCCCTTACTATATTTGATGTATGTAAAGAATACGATAAAGGTATTGTCATTGGTCCTACATACCTCTCACGTAAAAGTGACGATGCATAACCAAGAAAAAACAGCCAGCAGCTTCATACTGCTGGCTTTCTTATGCACATTTTTAAGAAGCAAGAATTTTTAAGGATTCACGATTAAAAGCGGGAAGATCATCTGGCGTTCTGCTTGTTACTAAGTTTCCTCCGCATACAATGACTTCCTCATCCTTCACCGTTGCCCCCGCATTTTCAAGGTCAACTAACACTGATTTAAATCCTGTTACAGTACGACCCTTTAAAACATCTGCATTGATTAATAACTGAGGACCGTGGCAAATCGCGAATATAGGCTTCCCAGCATCTGCAAACTCTTTTGTAAATGCGACAAATTTATCATCCGCGCGCAGGATATCTGGAGAAAATCCACCAGGTAACAACAATGCATCAAAATCGGCTGGACTTACATCACCAATCGCTTTATCAATCGTGACTTTAGCGTCACCTTGTTTACCTGTTACTGTGTTTCCACTTTTATGTTCAATCGTTGTGATTGTATGTCCAGCTTCTTTGTATGCTTTCACTGGATCTGTGTATTCAACATCCTCAAAATAGTCTGTTACTAAAACGGCGATGTGTTTACTCATTTACTATCACTCCTATATTGATTGTTACTAATAATGTACCCTTTAGATCTATAACTAAACACAGGATAAAGCTCCAATTAATATTCGCAATAGACAAAAAATAAACGTATGATTGGTTAACTCATTTCTACAAAAAAAGCCTCCGAGAAATGGTTTCTCAGAGGCTTTATCTATAAGACTACTCTATTATTTATCGAACTCGGAAGAATTTTTTAATCTTAGCTAACACGCCTTTTTGCTCTTCAAATGAGATTAAAGGTACATTTTCTCCTAAAATTCGACGAGCGATGTTGCGATAGGCAATAGAGGCTTTGCTACCAGTATGTAAAGCAATGGGTTCACCCTTGTTAGAGTACTTAATGACTTCATCATCATCAATGACGATCCCAATTAATTCAATAGCCAAAATAGCTGCTATTTCATCTACATCCATCATTTCACCATTTTGCATCATGTGGCCACGGATACGATTTACAACCAATCGAGGTGACTCAATATCTTCTTTTTCAAGCAAACCAATAATTCGATCTGCATCTCGCACAGCTGAACGCTCAGGAGTGGTTACAACAATCGCACGATCTGCTCCAGAAATGGCATTTTTAAACCCTTGCTCAATTCCAGCAGGACAGTCAATGATGACATAATCATATTCCTGCTTTAATTCTTCAATGATTTTACGCATCTGTTCAGGTTCAACGGATGTCTTGTCCTTTGTTTGAGCAGCTGGTAGAAGAAATAAACATTCGAATCGTTTATCTTTAATTAAAGCTTGCTTCAAGCGGCATCGCTCTTCTACAACATCAACCAGATCATATATGATTCGATTCTCAAGCCCCATAACTACATCTAAATTACGTAAGCCAATATCTGTATCCACTAAACATACTTTTTTATTTTGCAAAGCTAATGCGGTACCAACATTTGCAGAGGTGGTTGTTTTTCCAACTCCACCTTTCCCGCTTGTAATGACGATTGCTTCTCCCACGTCTATTCCCCTTTCTCTGGATCCTTTTACTCTTCTGTAAGCTGATTCGTGTTAGATGTTAGTTCAGGTCTCTCATGAACCAGCTTCTGTACACGTTCCAGAACAATTTCTGAGGTCGCACCCTTTAAAAACGCGGTTTCCATAAACGTATCTTCATGGTCAATATCAGCAAAGCTATAAATTTCTGATGCAATTCTTAATTGCACTGGTGCCATTAATGAAGCCGTAATAACCGCTTTTTTGTTCCCTTCATACCCTGCATGAGCAATACCTTTGAGAGCGCCTAGCACATGGATACTTCCAGTTGCCATTACCGTTCCACCTGGATTAATATCTCCTACTAACAACACGTCTCCCCGAATCTTAAGTACTTGGCCAGAACGCACCATCCGTGTAAGAGTCAGAAATTGACTTTCCTGCTGACGTTTCTCTGCTTCTTCTACAGAAATAACGGTCGATTCAATCGTTTCAATTTCTAAGCTTCGACCTTCAGTTATGACTTTTTGCAATTCAGCTTCTGATTCGTCAGACAAAAACCTTCGTCCCACATCGACTTTGACTCGGACCTTTGGACCATCCTCATGCTGATAATAGTTAGAATTTAGCTTCTCAGTCAACTCTTCTATTAACTGATCATATGCACATCGATCATCTAATAGAAAAACCAAACCGTTTTTTGTGCCTTTTATTGTTACATATTGTTTTTTCTGCGTCACCTTTTGCTCACCTCAGACACACTCGCTACACACGAAGTTCATTTTTTGACTGTCTTGATCGAATGGTGTTAGATTCTTTACTCATTTCGCCACAGCTAGAATATAGTCCTCTTTTTCAGACTTATTCTTAACGTTGGCGCAGATCTGTCTGCTGATTAACATGATAAATTAGGCGACGGATCGGAAATAAAGCGAGTATAGCAAACGCTCCATTAAATAATACAGTTGGAAGAAGACGACTATTCGCAAAGTGTCCTCCTGTCATATTCGTTACACCTAACATCTGTAGAATTCCATATTGGTAATATTCAAAGAACACCACCGCTAAACAGGCCAAGACAATGGGCACTAACACACTATCTTGAATCCGTTTAGTAGAGAAAGCAAAGATGTAACCAATAAAAGCAAACCCAAACATATAGATCCCTAAAAACTCTGTATAAACAACGTCATAAACAAATCCAAAGATCAGACCGTGAATCAAACTTTGACTCCGACCAATGTAGATACCTATAAAAACAATCACTACAACTAAAAATCGAGGAACCATAATAGCATCTATCTGTAGAAAGTTAGCCACAGCATTTGGCACGATCGTCCCTTCAATCACAAGTAAAAACAATAGCAAAGCAGCAACATAATAACGACTCACGCTTAGTCCTCCTCTTCTAAAAGAGAAGGATCCATTGCGTCCGTTCCGCGTTCGACTACATATAAATAACCAAACGCAGAAAAGTCAGCTGCTGGCTTCACATAGGCCGTTTGTGAAAGACCATATTCATCAAGCTCAACTTCTTCCACTTCACCAAGGATTAATCCTGCAGGGTACACATCCCCTAGTCCAGAGGTTGTTACGGTTTGTTCTGGCTCGATGTCTGCTTCTACATCAATCTTTCGTAAGATTAGTAGATTTCGATCCTCATCGTAGCCTTCAATAAATCCATAACCAGGAATATCTTCTCCATCCATGATTTGAGCTGACACTTGATTGGACGGATCATTATCAGAGAGAAGCTGCACATACGAGGTAAATTTACTGGTTTGTTTTACCTTTCCAACAAGTCCACCATTTGAATCCACAACAGCCATATCTGTTGTGATGTTATTGTCTTCTCCTAGATTAATCCCAACATACTGTGTCCACCTGTCTGGATTACGGTGAATCACAGTTGCTGGACGTTTAACGTAATCATTAAGCGTATCCTGTAAATCAAGCATATCTTGCAATGTTTCATTTTCATTGGCAAGTTGGTTTCGCTCTACTGAAATCTGCGCATATTCATCTAGCCTAGATTTCAGCAGTTGATTCTCCTCATAGAGATCCTTAATATCACGAACATTTTCAATAAATCCTCCAACAAAATGAGCTGGTGTTGAAAAGAGGTTTTGAACCCAACCCACAGAATCACGTACGAGCTTTTCAGGTCCTGTTGGATTTTCTCTATTACTTGTTGAATAACCAATTAACGCCACTAGGATGATCAAGCTAACAAGTAAAATAATCAGCTTCTTATTTGAGAAAAAAGATGGCATTTAGAACACCTACTTACGATTTACGATCAGAACGCGAGGTAATTCCCGCTTTTGAACGAAATAAATGTAAATTCTCTAACGCGCGTCCTGTGCCAATGGCTACACAATCAAGTGGATCCTCAGCAACAATCACAGGCATATTTGTTTCATCACTTAGTAATTTATCTAGATTGCGAAGCAGAGCCCCACCACCTGTTAACACGATACCACGATCCATAATATCTGCTGCAAGCTCTGGAGGAGATTGCTCCAACGTATTTTTCACCGCTTCAATAATTGTAGTGACTGTGTCTGAGAGCGCTTTTGAGATCTCTTCAGCAGTGACTGTAATGGTTTTAGGCAAACCAGAAACTAAATCACGTCCACGAATATCCATTTCATTTACATCATCCGGAGCACTAGCTGATCCAATCTCAAGCTTAAGTGTCTCAGCCGTTCGTTCACCAATCATTAGACTGTATGTCTTTTTGACGTAATGGATAATCGCATCGTCCATTTCATCACCCGCCACACGAATTGATTGACTAGTGACAATACCTCCTAGTGAGATAATGGCGACTTCTGTTGTTCCTCCACCAATATCAACAACCATACTTCCTGTCGGTTCCCAAACAGGAAGATCAGCGCCTATAGCCGCTGCAAAAGGTTCTTCAAGCGTATACGCTTCTTTTGCGCCTGCTTGTTTTGTTGCGTCCTCAACCGCACGTTTTTCAACCGCTGTAATCCCACTTGGTACACAGACCATAACAGAAGGTTTACGTGTAAAAATCGATCGAGATTTCTGCGCCTGACGAATAAAATATTTTAACATCGTAGCAGTTGTATCAAAGTCCGCAATGACACCGTCTTTCATTGGACGAATTGCCACAATATTTCCAGGTGTTCGACCAATCATGTTTTTGGCATCATTACCAACTGCCTCAATTGAATTTGTATCTGTACGTAATGCAACAACCGAAGGCTCCCGCAAAACGATCCCTTTTCCTTTTGTATATACAAGCGTATTCGCTGTTCCTAAGTCAATTCCAATATCTCTTGAAAAACCACCAAACATCTATGTATCTCCCTTCATGACAGATCCGAAATCATAACCTTTATTATATCGAATAACAAAGGAAAAAAATAGCCTTATCTTCCCCCAGGATAGATTATCGACTTTTTCGTTCAGATCTTACCACATTTTCGCCTTAACTTTCACATATTCTTAGCTTATCCTACATGGCCTTGCTCCTTCAAGCTTATAAATGTGCGATCTCCTATAATAATGTGGTCTAACAGTTCAATTCCTAAAACTCTACCCGCTTCATACAAGCGTTTTGTCACATCTATGTCTTCTCGGCTTGGAGTTGGATCACCACTTGGGTGATTGTGCAGACAAATAATAGAGGCTGAGGAGCGTCTTAACGCTTCCTTAAAAACCTCTCGTGGATGAACAATACTTGCATTTAAGCTGCCAATAAATACCGTATGTCTAAAAATCACTTGATTTTTTGTATTTAAATAAAGACAGACAAAATGCTCCTGTTTTAAAAAACGCATATCCTCCATCACAAGATTTGAGACATCCTCAGGTGATCGAATGACATATTTCTCTGCAGTATGAAGACTGTGAATACGTCTACCCAATTCGATAGCTGCACTTAGTTCCACAGCTTTTGCTATACCAATGCCATCAATTTCACAAAGTTCCTCTATGGTCGCTTCTTTTAAAAGAGGTAATCCATCAAAATGAGCTAATACTTTCCCCGCTAATGCTATAACGGACTCTTTTTTTGAACCGGTTCTAAGTAAAATAGCGATAATTTCTTGGTTAGAAAGTACAGCTGCTCCATTATGAAGCAGTCGCTCGCGGGGCCTTTCTGTAATAGGGACATCTCGAATGAGGAGGGACAATCCGTTTTCTCCTTTCTAACATGCACGAATTTTGAGGAAACATGTATCGTTAATATGTGGGGTAGATAGAGAACGCGGAAAGAGCTCTTGTTGTTTGGGCAAGAGGCAGGCCCATTACCGAATAATAATCGCCTTGTATTGAATGCACTAAAGTCGCCCCAATACCTTGAATACCATAGGATCCGGCTTTGTCAAAAGGTTCTCCTGTTGCCAAATACCGATCGATCTCTTTTGGTGATAATTCATACATAGACACATTTGTCTCATTGTAAAAAGAAATCATATTCTCAGATGAGAGGATCGTAACGCCCGATAGAACTTGGTGATTCCTCCCTGACAAGGTTTGTAGCATTTCTTTCGCTGCTGCATGATTAGAAGGCTTGCCAACAATAACACCATCGACAACAACAATCGTATCTGCCCCAAGTACCACGGCTTCTCGGTTAGTTGAAAAGACAGCTTCTGCTTTCTTTTTGGATAGATGCTTTACGGCATCTTCTGGTAGCCAATCCGGATCAAGTTGTTCATCAACCTCACTAGTTTGAATACTGAAATCAAAATGGACTTGTTGGAGCAATTCTTTTCTTCTGGGGGAGCTGGAGGCTAAAATAAGTGGTTTCATGAAGGGACACACCTCTACAATTTTTTTGTTACCTCTATTGTACAGGCTTGTTTATAGAATACCAAACTCTACTTTCATCGACAATCTATTTATCTGAAAATTTTGTAATTAAATCATAAAAAAACACAGCCGAGAGAAAACGACTGTGTTTTTTGCTAACCCTATTGTTTTACAAATATCGCTCAAACCATTCACCAATGGCCTCAAGTCTTTTGAGTCTGAGACTTGGTTTTCCGCTTCGAGACAGTTCATGACTCGATTCAGGAAAACGAATGAACGTTGTTGTCTTTTCACGACGTTTTAGTGCAATGTAAAGCTGCTCCGCCTGTTCAATTGGACATCTATAATCCTTTTCTCCATGTAAGATTAGTAAAGGAGTCTCGATTTGGTTTACATAAGCAAGGGGTGAATGCTTCCATAATTTATCGACATCGTTTAAGTCCGCTTGGATTTGCCATTCTGTAAAATAATAGCCAATATCACTGACACCATAGAAGCTTGTCCAGTTTGAAATGGAGCGTTGAGTAACAGCCGCTTTAAAGCGATTCGTGTGACCAACAATCCAGTTAGTCATAAACCCACCATAGCTTCCTCCTGTTACACCAAGCCTTGATTCGTCGATCCACGAATGCTGCTCTAAGACATAATCTAGTGCAGACATAATATCACGATAATCCCCACCACCATAATCTCCTCGGACAGCATTTACGAATTCTTGGCCGTATCCTAAACTACCTCTAGGGTTAATGTATAATACACCAAAACCTCGCGCAGCCAACGTCTGAAATTCATGAAGATAGCTGTTTGCATACATTGCGTGTGGACCACCATGAATTTCTACAATTAAAGGATAGGACTGGCCTTCTTTAAATCCAGCAGGCTTCATTAGCCATCCTTGTAGCTCATGTCCTTCCTCATGCTGAAAACGTACTTCTTCTGCTTTTATTACTTCAAACTCATCAAGGACTTTATCATTACTCGACGTCAATCGTGTTGGTTCTCCTTGTCCAGGGATCACCTTGTATAAATCACCAGGATGTCCTGATTCACTAATGCCTGCTACAAGAGTTGTCCCCTCCGAATTAATCGAGAAGCCATACACATGATTGTCACCTGTAAGGACCGCCTGTTTCTCTCCAGCAACAGTGATGTTGTAGATCCCAACATTACCTTGCTCAGATACAAGGAAAGTTAATGATTGGCTATCACCGGCCCAAACCAAACCAGGATCCACTATATTTTGCAAGAAGTCAGCAGCTACAACTGGTCCAAGCTGTACATCCCAGCCGCCAGTTAGCTTAGTCCATTCATTAGATGCGAGCTCAAGCAGATAGATCTCAAAATGAGTCGCATTATCAAATTCTCTCTCATGAGCTCGAACCGCTATATACTTACCATCCGGAGACGCACTTGCGTTACTAATTACATGAGTCTGATTTGTTAACTGAATGATTTCTTTGCTTTCAACTGAAAGAAGTAATAATTCATTAGTGAAGACAAAATCTGTATTCTCTTGATAGGCAGAGCTTACAATCAGCTGCTGGCTATCCGCAGTCCAATCAAACAGTTGGAACGAGAACTCACCATCCGTTAACTGTATATGTTTTCCTGAGTCTACTTCCACCGTAAAGATATGTACGTACTCACCATGCCAAAAACCACTCGCATCTGATTTGTATTTCATCTTATTCACTACTAGTGGTTCAAGCTTATCTTCCTCTTTTTCTTCTTCTAAAAGTTGAGTACTAGAGTAAGCAATCCTTTTGCCATCAGGAGACCAGCGAAAATCTGTGACACCTTTCTTCTCCTCAGTCAGCTGCTTAGGCTCCCCCCAGCTACTCAAAACATAGAGCTGAAACGTCCCTGTTCGGTTCGAAAGAAAAGCTACTACATCATCCTTTGGAGACCAGCGTGGCAAACGATTTATGTGATTACCTTGAGTCACATAGTGAGAATCGTCTGGATTAGCAAGAGAAGCTCTAATAAGCTCAGCAGAATACTTATCCTTTTCATTATGCAGAGTCGTTTCTACATAAATAACATGTTCCCCATCATTTGAAAGCGCAGGTGAGGTCACACTGCGCAGTTGTAGCAAATCTTCTGGTGTTACAACCCGTTTACTCATAACAGCACATCCTTTTTCTCGAAATGTTCACACTACTAGAATAACAGGTTCTTATCTCTTGAACAAAATTGACGCCTATTCATCACTTAAATCTCCCACACTTTTTTTATAAGTCATAACAGCATCTAGTACAATCTGCTGTGCAACCCATGCATCTTCTTGATTTTCTTCTGTTATTCCAGCAATTAATTGATTCGATTCAGCTAGTTTGGCCATTATAGTCTGCGCACTGGCTTTTATTTCATCAGATAGCTCAGCCATATCCACTTCTCGTTGACTCTCTAGCTGCGTTAGATCATTAGTAAGTTTTATGAGTGCTTCGTCTTCTAACGAGGTGCCAGCAAGACTAGCAGCAGAGGCTTCGGCTAGTTCAGCTAAGTGTTTGCCCGCTTGTTGAAACCATTCAGTTGCTGCCTCATGTTCATCTGTACTCTTCACCTCATCAACAGCAAATTTCTTAACAAATGCATCATAGCCAGCTTTTTCATAGAGTTCAACCACTTGAATAGCTTGTTCTTTTGATCCAGTAGCACCTATATATAAATAATCGGATTCTCCTCCCGTTTCAATGACAGCCGCGTGCCCATCCTGTTTAAAGGTTTCTGCTGACTTTGTACCAGCTTCCTTAGTAGAAAAGGCGCCACCTTGGATCACGTATAATTCAAATGAAGTAGTCTGCTCTTCTTCTACAACTGGAGCCATAGCCGTTGTACCCACCTCAACGGCCGGTTGTTCGGCCAGCTGATCCTTACTTCCAGTGGAAAAAGTCAACATGACCACACCAAGGGACACACCAATCAAAACGGCTGATGCGACCGCCGCAACAAGCATCCAAGGTATATTGAAGGTTGTTTTAAGAGTGGGTAGCTTCTTTTTTTTAGTTGGAATTGGTATGGCAACAGGCTGTTGATCATGTTCATTCCAATAATGTATCTCTCTTTTTTCCTCTTCTTGAACCTCTATTGGCTGAACGGATTCAACGGCATGATCAGGTTCAGGAAATACCCAGTCAATTTCTGGCTTCGTCTTTATAGGGTCAGACTTACGCTTGTCCACTTTATTTCGCCTTGTCCCGTCCTTGGCAAACTGAATAGAAATGGTTCTCTTGTCCTGCTCCATGTCAAGACTCCCTCCCTGTATCACTTCTTAAACGATATGTATGTGTACAAGCTAGGAATTAGAACGTTCAGACAAAAAAACCATACCAGTTCATCTGGCACGGTTTTAGGTAATGGTTAGGTTTATCTTGGATAGAGCGGGTCTTTTTTCTCAGAAATATCTGGGTATGAACGGAATGGGGCATTCTTTTCTATCAAACGTTGTACCTCTTTCTAAAATGTGTGAAACGAGGTGGAGGTGCATTTACCAAACGATTGAAAGGTTGTTAAACCTGCTCGTTCACTCCCAACATACCAAATCACTTGAACCTTTATTTTTTTCCACCAAATCCCCACCCCGTGTCTCCCATATATATTTAATCTTATCTACTACGTATTAATAGAGTACTAATTCAATGTACAAACGAATTAAATCATTACCGAAGAAATAGGCCGTTAATGCTCCTGCTGCTATAAAGGGGCCAAATGGAATAGCCTGCTTACGCTTAACTTTTCTCAAAAGCAAGGCTCCTCCTCCAAAAATAGCCCCATAAGTAGACGCTAAAAATAAGGTTAGAAGAACCATTTTCCAACCTAAAACAAGACCTAATACGGCAAATAACTTAATATCGCCACCACCCATACCTCCTCGGCTGATGATTGCAATTAGTAATAGTAAACCAAAGCCAAGCAATGCTCCAAACCAGGCATCCCACCAAGGGGTAAGCGGAGCTACAAACACACGCATGAGTATAAGAGGTACTGTAAAAAACAACAAAACCTTATCCGGTATGAGCATATATCGCATATCACTCACAAAAATGATGGCGAGCAGTGAGACTAGTAATAAAGCGACAATCGTTTCTGGCGACCAACCTAAAAGATAAAATGAAAGCGCAAATAAAATTCCTGTCATAAGTTCAGTTGTCGGATACAAAAAAGAAATCTTTGTATCACACGTTCGACAGGAGCCTCCCTGTACGAGGAATGAAAAAACTGGTATTAGCTCTTTAGCCTCTAGTGTCCTCTCACACTTAGAGCAATGAGATCGTGGCTTAACGATGGAAGCACCTACCGGAACGCGAAGACCCACTACGTTATAGAAGGAACCAAATACTAATCCTACTACTGCCAGATAGCCTACCATGATACTATCGATCATTTGTCCACCTCAATGGCTTACTTAGTCGTTTATTCGCGAAACTATATACCTATAAGGATAAATGTTTTTAATTGGAAATTCAATTGTTTTTCTAGTAAAGATCTGAAAATAAGTTTAATATAGGGCCTGGTTTCACTTTCTTTTGCTTCCTTTTCGATAATCTTATAAGTGATCAGTGTAATGCGTTTCCAATGCCTGATGACATCGTCGTAATTTCGTTTTTATGTGCTTAGCTCAGCTACTTTCGTTTCAGCTGCTCCAAGTAAACCTCAATGATAAAAAACATCCGCCCTTCAATAGAGCGGATGTTTCTTTATATCTAATTAACCTTCATCAACTCTTCATTCTTTTTTAACGCTCCGCGCAGCTCAGAAATAAAGTAAAGAGATCCTGTTACTAAAATTAATTCATCCCTTTTCCACTGATTCATCATCAACTCTAGCGCATTCTTCCAGTCCTTCTCCGCATTAGCTTCTATCCCATCAGGAGTTGCATCTAGTAGTTCTCCTGCATCTGCCGCCCTAAAAAAGTCAAAGCTTGTCCAGGTAATCTGAATATCCATTTTGCTAAATGGAGCCAGTAATTTAGCGACATCTTTCTCCTTTGTCACCCCTGCAAGCATTCTAATTTTATGGTTTGGATAATGACTTTTAAGTGTTGCAGCTAATGCTTGCATGCCTTCTTCGTTATGAGCTCCATCGGCGATCACAAGAGGCTGCTGCATTAATTGTTCAAATCGTCCTGGCCAATTTGTTAAGGTTAATCCTTTTTTACAGGCTGCTTCTGTGATCTGATAGCTTGCATGTTCCTTTAGGTAAAGCAGAGCCATGATAGCTAAACTCGCGTTGGCTAGTTGATGCTCACCTTTCATGGTTGTTTTTAAGTGAGTGAATCGTCCGAGTGGAGAATCAAACGTAAATCGTTGATTCTCTTGTGTCGTTTGGATATCCATTTTATAAAAGTCTTCATCTAATTGATAGAATGATGTATCGCGTTCAATCGCTGTTTCTTTTAATACAGTTAACGCATCCGGATTGGTGACTCCTGAGAGAACAGGAATCCCTTTTTTGATGATTCCTGCTTTTTCTGCAGCAATCTCTTCAATGGTTGAACCAAGTATGTGCATATGGTCGTGTCCAATGGATGTAATAATTGAAAGAAGCGGCTTAATGACATTAGTTGAGTCAAGTCTTCCTCCAAGCCCTACCTCAACTAATACAATGTCAGGTTTCGCTACATGAGCGAAATGCTCAAACATAATAGCTGTAATGACTTCAAATTCAGTTGGCGATTCTAGCTCTGTTTGCGCTAATTCCTCAACAAGTGGTCTGACTTTGTTTGCTGCGGCTACTAAATCCTGCTCTGAGATTGGTACACCATTTAATGATATACGTTCTTCAAAACATTCAAGATATGGTGAAGTAAAGGTCCCTACTTGATACCCGTTCGCTTCAAGCATATGACGCATAAAACTTACGGTTGACCCTTTACCATTTGTTCCAGCTACATGTATCATATTTAAGTTGGATTCTGGGTTCCCCAATTTCTCCAGCATCCAATCCATTCGTTTTAGGCCTGGTTTAATTCCAAACGGAAGCAGACTGTGGATCCACTCTATTGTTTCTTCTCCGCTGTTCATTTTTCTCCCCCACTCCGTGTACCTGAACTACTCTGTCTTATTATAGCGAGAATTGGGGGATGAATTCAATATGTATAGCCATAGAGTAAGAATTTGTTGAGTGCATGATTATTTTTGGCGGAGACTTTGTATATTGTCGATTTAATTCGATCTTATCGTGGGTGAGTGTCTTTTATCAGTAATTAGCTCCTCTTATCAGCAATGATCAGTTTTTATCATCATTTAGCTCCTTTTATCCGCAATGAAATGCACTTATCATCATTCTGATCCCTTTATCCACAATTGATCCTCCATATGAGTAAACAAACCTTCACATCTCTTCTCCCTCTCCACCAAAAAAAGCCGGAGCACCGCCTTTGGCGAAACTCCGACTTTCTTTTATGCTTGTAATTCAGCTATTCTAGCTTCGACTGTTTTGCGTTGTTCAGCATAGTCAGCTTGTTTTTTCTTTTCTTCTTCGATTACTTTTGCAGGGGCTTTTGCAACAAAGCCTTCATTGCTAAGCTTTTTGTCTACTCGCTCTACTTCTTTAGTTAGACGGGTTAATTCTTTTTGTAGACGAGCGACTTCTTCTTCGATATTTAGTAATCCGGCTAATGGCAGGAACAACTCTACTCCACTTAGGACTTGAGACATCGATTTCTCAGGTGCTTGAATGGTTGTAGAGATTTCGAGCTTACTTGGATTACAGAATTTCTCGATAAAGACTTGGCCTCGTTCCAGTTGTTTCTGTAATGTGTCATTTCCCGGACGAACGAGAAGCTCAATTTGTTTACTCATTGGTACATTAAGCTCAGAACGGACTGCACGTACAGCGCGAATGACTTCTTTCAATTGATTCATGTCATCAATTGATTCTTCAAAGATCAATTCAGTATGAACGACTGGCCATTCTGATACAGTAATTGATTCTCCTTCGTGCGGTAGATGCTGCCAAATTTCTTCTGTAATAAATGGCATAATCGGATGAAGCATTCTCATCGTCTGATCCAAAACATAGGCTAGGACAGAACGAGTTGTTTTCTTCGCTTCCTCGTCTTCTCCATATAAGGATAGTTTAGCCATCTCAATATACCAGTCACAAAGATCATCCCAAATGAATGTATAAAGAAGGCGTCCAACCTCGCCAAATTCATATTTATCAATCAATCGGGTTACATCTTTAATGGTTTCCTGCAAACGAGTTAAAATCCATTTATCTGCTACAGATTTTTCTCCGCTTAAATCTATATCGTCATAGCTTAGATCTTCCATGTTCATGAGTGCAAAACGAGAGGCATTCCAGATCTTATTTCCGAAATTCCACGTTGCTTCGACCTTTTCCCAGTAAAAGCGCAAGTCATTTCCCGGGGAACTACCTGTTGTTAGGAAAAAGCGCAGGGCGTCTGTTCCGTATTTGTCGATTACTTCCTGAGGGTCCACTCCATTTCCAAGAGATTTACTCATCTTACGTCCATCTTCTGCACGAATCAATCCGTGGATGAGGACGTCATTAAATGGACGTTCTCCTGTAAATTCGATGCCTTGGAAAATCATACGAGCTACCCAGAAAAAGATAATATCGTACCCCGTGACAAGAGCACTCGTTGGGTAGAAGCGTTTAAAGTCTATGGCCTCTTCATCCGGCCAACCCATTGTTGAAAATGGCCATAAAGCAGAACTAAACCACGTGTCTAAAACATCCTCATCTTGATTCCAATTCTCGGCATCTTCAGGCGCCTCGTGACCAACGTATATCTCACCCGTTTCTTTATGATACCAGGCCGGGATACGATGCCCCCACCATAGTTGTCTCGAAATACACCAATCACGGATATTATCCATCCAACGCAGATATGTTTTTTCAAAACGATCTGGTACAAAGTTCACTTTATCATCTGTTTTCTGTAGCTCAATTGCCGCATCAGCTAGTGGCTGCATATTCACAAACCATTGTGTAGATAAGTAAGGCTCAACTACTGCGCCACTTCGTTCAGAATGACCAACTGAATGCATATGCTCTTCAATTTTAAAGAGAACTCCCTGCTCTTGTAAGTCAGAAACAATCTGCTTACGACATTCAAAACGATCTAATCCATTATACGTAGCAGCATTCTCATTCATTGTTCCATCTTCGTTCATTACAAGAATCCGCTTAAGCTCGTGACGGTTACCAATCTCAAAATCATTCGGGTCATGGGCCGGTGTAATTTTCACTGCACCTGATCCAAACTCCATATCAACATAGTCATCTGCAACAATTGGTATCTCACGGCCTACAATTGGAAGTGTAACCGTCTTCCCAATTAGATGCTGATATCGCTCATCCTTAGGATGTACAGCAACTGCCGTATCACCAAGCATAGTCTCAGGACGTGTGGTTGCCACTTCGATCACACCACTGCCATCGGTTAATGGATAATTCATATGGTAGAACGCACCTCGAACATCCTCGTGGATCACTTCAATATCAGATAAAGCTGTTTTAGTCGCCGGATCCCAGTTAATAATGTACTCGCCTCTATAGATTAAGCCTTTATTATACAGCTTTACAAAGACTTCATTTACTGCTGTAGAAAGGCCTTCATCCAAGGTGAATCGCTCTCTTGAATAGTCGACAGAAATCCCGATTTTTGACCATTGATCGCGAATAAACTGTGCATACTCTTCCTTCCACTCCCACGTCTTTTCGACAAATGCTTCTCGACCTAAGTCGTAACGTGAAATTCCTTGTTCTTTAAGCTTTCCTTCTACTTTAGCCTGAGTTGCGATGCCTGCGTGGTCCATTCCTGGCAGCCAAAGGGTGTCATATCCTTGCATACGTTTTGTACGCGCTAGAATATCCTGAAGTGTTGCATCCCACGCATGTCCAAGGTGTAGCTTTCCAGTTACGTTTGGTGGCGGAATAACGATTGAGTAAGGAGTTTTCGTTTCATCACCTGTTGCTTCAAAAAACTTTCCTTTTATCCAATAATCGTACCATTTTGCCTCGGTGTCTTTTGGATTGTATTTAGTTGGCATTTCCTTTTTGTGCTGGTCCATAGTTGAAGCCTCCTTTTTTTCATAAAAAAAAGCCCTTCATCTCAAAGGACGAAGGGCTTCGCGGTACCACCTTTGTTTGCAAAAGGCAGATCATCTCTACATTATGCACACTCAATCTGTTAACGGCCAGGTCCCGTCCTTGCTTACTTAACGTTCGGCAAAGATGCTCACGGGCGACCTTCTACGTAACCTTCCTGAGAAATCTTCCAGCCAAAGGACTTCTCTTTCTGTGAGGGGTTAGGTATACTCTTCCCGATCGTTGCATGTCTATTTGAATATCTTCCATTCTATCGTGTCAAGATAGCATTCGTCAATATTAGGATGGCCTATTTTTCTGAAGCTTAGACCTGTTGTTTCCCAAACAATCTTATTCGTGCATAGTATGTATAAAAATCGGGCGAATGAAAGGGGGATCTCCATGTTCCGTCGTTATAATCGGCCACCATATTGTCCACCCAAGAAAAAGTGGGGCTTTTGGTCTTATCTACGAGCTGTATGTTATCAATGCCTATTGCCAATCATTTGTTTTCAAGCAATCCGAACGCTGCTTTTTCCTACTACGTTGGACTTTCTCCTGTTAGTTGCTTTAATTGTTCTCTACTGTTCGATTTCTTTGAACCTTTTTTAAAGGGGATTTCATCCATTTGTACATGACGAAACACACAACAGCAATGACAAGGCTAGTGCTCGTATTCAATGGAATCATGAGTACTTCATCCCACATTGACATACTTGCCATACACAACCCTGTTCCAATAAGTAAACTGACCCAGCCTGAGATTTTCCAAAGCAACGGTCTCTTTACGTTGTATCGATTTGTATGGACATAAGCTAATATTGCAAGTCCGCCATAACCGAGAACAGCAAAAATCAACATAGGCATAAGCGATACATGTGTTAGAGTAGCCCCACTATTTCCATAGGACATAAAGCTAATAAAATGGACAATCGCCTGCAAAAGGAAAAATGCACATAAAATAAAAAAACCGGTCCCAACCATAGATAACAAAATAGAACGCCATGCAACGTTGGTTACTAGATCAATTTCACGGTCACAATAGGTGTCTATGCCTTCACCAATGATGTCTTGAATATCTTTATTTTCTTCTCGTGCTGTGACGAGCTGCTTCTGAAATGAGTGAAGCAGCTGATCAGCTATAGACTTAGGTATTTCTTTTGTATGGAGATAATCCTTCAATTCGTTAAAGACCACCTGATCTTGCATGTGCAGTAGACGTCTATCATCTGACTGATTCTCGTATGAATTCTTGCCCATCTCAGGCGCCTCCAATCAACCGTTTCAATCAGTATCTTCTTTATATACAGTATAAGGAAATCGGTTGATTTACGCAACTTCTCATATCAAACGGATTCATTTGATATCGGCAAAAGCTTTCCTGCTAACCGTTGCGCTTTTCGCATAGAGAGCAATCGCTTTTCTAACCTTTGCACATGCTCAATTTCACTCCATTGGTTATCTTTTTTCCGATAGAAATCTACTGCATAAACAATGGGTTCCGGAAAGCTTAAATAACTGCACAGCAGCTGTTTTTCTTCATCAAGAAGAGGTAAGTGATGTTCGTATCGTGCAAACCAACGCATAACTTCTTCATCAGACCACTGGGCGTAAGGGAAACTATGACGGCAGAATGTCGCGAGATCACGCGCGGGAGTATCTAGACTCGCTCGTTCAAAATTAATAAGAAGTGGTTCGTTCTCTACGGTAAAAAGTGCATGACTGCGCGAGAGACGACCATGATTTAATACGCTGCGATATTTGCCTTTTTCTTTTGCGGCCTCGTACCATTGATTGAGTTGGTATTTTGCTACTTCTGCCATTTGATCAAGTGTATGAACATGCGTTAAATAGGTCAACTCAAAAGGCGACATATAGATTTTTTGTTCCGCTTGATCAGCAAAATGAATCAGATCAAGTTGGCGAGCTTCCCATTTAGATAACAGTTGTCTGTATGACTGTTCTAATTGTTCGAGGGAAAGCTCCTGTGTTTTAACCGTAATTCGATGAATCACGCCCATTTGGTCGATTAGCTTCTCTTCCATCGATTCTCTTGCTGTATACTCAGGCGACTCGACCCATGGCATTAAATAGTAACTGGTATTGCCAATTGAGATTGTATATTCCCCATACTTTGTAGGAATGATTGGAACGGCTTGTTTGTAGCCGAGTTTTGTCAATCGATGCATAGCATGAACAAGCTCATCCGCTTGCGATTGACCAATCGTCGTTTCTTTCAGGGCAAATATTCCTCTTTGTGTCGTCAATCTTTTCACTTTTCCAGTCCCTATATCCTCGATGCTATCTGGATATAAGTCATAGTGAAAAAAGATGAATTCAAAAGGCTGTTGTACAGACTGATTCATGTGTGTACGATCCTCCCATCAAGCCAATTGGCTAGGTCTTCCACCATGCGTTTCGATTGTTCCCATTCTACTGTACAAGTGTGTAACACTTCTTCGATTCTAGTTATTGACTCATTTTGCGGCTCAAGCTTTAGAATAGGAAGAATTTCATAAGGTTCAAGACATTCAGCTAAAAGAAATGGACCTTGAGCAGTTGAAAACTCCGGATAGATATCTTCAATGGCATCTAGTAGTGTGTGTAACTCTGCTGAATGGTGCTGAGATAACCAGTCTCGCAAAAAGATCTGTATAGAATGATAGCCTCGCTCTGGGTAAGTACTTGTACCTGCCCAATGCAACATATCATGAATATGTTTCGCCTGCCCATCCATTCTTACCTTATCTAAAAGAGGTAAGTGGTGTTCTTCCAAATATTTTGATCGTAGTTTTTTCGCTTTTTTTGAGCGGATTTTTCCTTCATAAACGATATTTTGAAGCATAGCATGGAGGGTAGTTGGAAACATCCACAATCTCTTTTCAAGTTTAACTAGATCAGGTTGTTGGATGACTTGAGCGTCAATTTTCGTCTTGGATTGCACACCATAGCGAATCATTAACCCCAATAACGTACCCCAAACCTGTCCATTTTCACTTTGACTAAAAGATTGGGTTAGTTCATCATGGACCGTAACCTTAGAAGATTCCCATGGAATAAACGAATCCCCATCCTTCGTGCGAATCATACGATCAGCTAGCACAACTGGAGCGATGGTACAATGATCGCGCCAGTTAATGTGCCAGTCCAAAAGATCTTGATCCTCCCAATATCTTATTCTTTTTAATCCATGGTCTGTTTCCACGATGTCCTCATTTATAGCTACAGCCTTATTCCAACCATATTGCTGCTTCAGCTCTTCCAGCAAGTCCATGACAACCCCCTCCCTTCAAGGCGCTATGACTGGACCGGAATATAGAGGATTTGTCCAGCTTCAATCTGATCGGCTTCTAAACGATTGGTTCTGATAAGCTGACTTGTTGTTACATCATACCGACTAGCTATTGTATCAAGGGATTCATCTTCTTGAATGATACACATTTTCCATCTCGTGAATTGCTCATCACTTTTAGCCATCATTCCTGTTAAATAAAGAGCATTCTCTTCTCTTTCTGGTCTTTCTTGATGTGGTTCCTCTTGTTCTTCATTCTCTACTTCTTCAGCGCGAGAGTGATTTGCCCTCACTTCATGTAAATCTGGTTGTTGCGGGGCAATTGTAATGCGTTCTAAATCTGAATAACTCGCATTATTTTCTATATCACTTGGCTCTTCAAATTGTACCTCAACTCGCTCCAAGTCATGCTCTGGTGATGGAGATGAAGGGGTTGGTAACTGATATGCTTCATATGAGAAAGAGGTATCTACAGCTTGTTCTTCCTCTACCTGTTCATATATCGGTCGTTCCTCTTCGTGTTGTTGCTCTCCTGCCTCTGTCATCCCACTTATCGTGATGTCTGCGGTTAACTGAATGCAGCTTTTATCAGGAACATCATAGTCAAAGGATTCAACTTCCACATAGATATCCTGTAAGTTTTGAATTCGGTCTAACGGAATCGTGACATCAATCGGAAAAAAATGCTTTAGAGCTCCTCTACCATTATCAGAGACATTCACTTCTTCTATCGAGCGAAAGGCAGCTTGGTCCCGATAAGCCGCATCAACATCTTGCTCATTCTGCGTTTGGGTTGAATCAGAAAGTATATACTCACCTACTAGCCTTAACCCACCTACAATACTTACTTGATTGCCCTCTTCCTTAATTGAAATTTCAGGAGAGAGGGACATACCGAGAATTTCTTCTATCTCCTGGCCTTTGTTTAACCACACCGACTCTTCAACGGTCAACGTCAACTTCGAGGGATGTTCCTGCGTCATGATAACTCCTCCTTATTCAATTCTTTCAACACGTTACCTATACAATCCGTACATGGAAATCCTATGCGCATAAGAACTAGTTTATGACCAAAAAAAGATCCCTTTGCTTGTTTTAGCAAAGAGATCTCTTGTGAAGAGTCAAACTTCAATTTTTGAAAAAGCACGTTCCGCAGCTGCAATGGTTGCTTCAATATCTGCATCCGTGTGCTTGGTTGAAAGGAACATTCCTTCAAATTGCGAAGGTGGCAATGAAATGCCTTCTTCAAGCATGAATTTAAAATACTGAGAAAAAATACTGAGATTAGATGTTTGCGCTTTTTCGAAACAATCTACTTTCTCATCTGTGAAGAACAACCCAATCATCGAACCTGCTCGATTAATATGATGAGGAATTCCATACTTTTTTGCTGCTTCAGAGAGACCTTTTTCGAGTCTTTCTGCCTGAGCCGCAAAAACCTCATAAT
Organism: Alkalicoccobacillus murimartini; assembly: GCF_030813245.1. Classification (GTDB taxonomy): domain Bacteria; phylum Bacillota; class Bacilli; order Bacillales; family Bacillaceae_D; genus Alkalicoccobacillus; species Alkalicoccobacillus murimartini. The sequence goes on from NZ_JAUSUA010000004.1 coordinate 156,291, forward strand.
CTGATTCCTTTAATTGTGAAAGGGTTTCATATCCTGCTGTCATTGCCAGTGGATTACCTGATAATGTACCAGCTTGATAAATCGGGCCACTAGGAGCAATTTGCTCCATTATTTCACGTCTTCCACCAAACGCACCCACCGGCAGCCCTCCGCCTATTACTTTTCCAAGACACGTTAAATCGGGGGTTACACCAAAGGTACCTTGCGCACAATGATAGCCTACACGGAATCCTGTCATCACTTCATCAAAGATTAACAATGTGCCGTGTTCTTCAGTCACACTTCGCAAATCCTCTAGGAAACCTTCTTCCGGTGGCACTACGCCCATATTTCCAGCTACTGGTTCTACTATAACAGCTGCCAGATCATCTCCGAATTCTTCAAACGCATACCGGACGCTTTCAATATCATTATATGGGACCGTTAATGTATTTTTAGCTACAGACTCAGGTACCCCTGGGCTATCAGGGAGTCCAAGTGTCGCTACTCCTGATCCTGCTTTGATTAGTAAGGAGTCCCCATGACCATGATAACACCCTGTAAACTTAAGAATCTTGGATCGACCTGTATACCCTCTTGCTAGTCTTAACGCACTCATTGTAGCTTCTGTACCCGAATTCACCATACGCACAACTTCAATAGAAGGTACACGTTGAATAACAAGCTCAGCTAATTTAGTTTCTAGCTCACTTGGTGCGCCGAAGCTTGTCCCTTTTTCCGTTGTTTTCTTAATCTGCTCAACAACTTGCGGGTCTGCATGACCCAAAATAAGTGGTCCCCAAGATAAGACATAGTCAATGTATTCATGTCCATCTATATCCTTAATTCTAGACCCACTGCCACTTTCCATATAAATAGGATTCATACCTACCGATTTAAAGGCACGAACCGGACTATTTACGCCTCCTGGCATTAGTGGCTTAGCCTGTTCAAACGCAGCTTCTGATTTTGAAAAATTCATATCTACTGATCCCCTTTCTCGATAGATTGCTTCATCCATTTCACAGCGTCCTTGGCATGATAAGTTAAAATAAGATCGGCGCCTGCACGCTTCATGCTTAGCAACTTCTCAAGGACTACTTCGCGCTCATTAATCCACCCATTCAGTGCCGCTGCCTTTACCATTGCATACTCTCCACTGACATTATACGCAACAAGTGGAACACCAGAAAAATCTTTTACCTCGCGAATAATATCGAGATAAGACAATGCCGGTTTGACAATAAGAAAGTCAGCACCTTCGTTCAAGTCAGATTGCGCTTCACGAAGAGCTTCTTCACGATTGGCTGGATCCATTTGATAGGTCTTTCGGTCTCCAAAAGATGGTGCTCCATGTGCTGCATCGCGAAACGGTCCATAAAACGCAGATGCATATTTCACTGAATAAGCCATAACAGGAACGTGTTCGAACCCAGCTTCATCTAGGCCTTGGCGAATGACTGCGACAAATCCATCCATCATGTTAGATGGCGCGATAATATCCGCTCCCGCCTTGGCTTGTGAAATCGCTGTCTGGGCCAAAATTTGAAGAGAAGGATCATTATCGATGTCATTCCCTTTAATAACTCCACAGTGTCCATGATCCGTAAATTGACATAAGCACGTATCAGCAATAACCGTTAACTCTGGATATGCTTCTTTGATTATGCGAGTTGCCTCTTGAACAATTCCATGATCATGAAAAGCTGAGGAACCTACAGCATCTTTTTCAATCGGTAAGCCAAAAAGAATAACCGATGGAATGCCTAAATTCACGATCTCTTCTACTTCTTGTAATACTTCAGTAAGAGGCCATTGATACACTCCTGGCATAGAAGATACTTCTGTTTTTTCGCTTCCTGCTTCTTTTACAAAGATCGGATAGATAAAATCATCCTGATCAAGTTTTGTTTCTCTTACCATTTTACGAATAGAAGCAGATTGTCTTAATCTACGATGCCGATCAAACTCCATCTTTGTCATACAAGATCTCTCCTTTTTAAACGAACAAGCTCTTCTACCATAGCTTCTGTGGTAAATGTACGTGGAACAGCTGCAACGGATAACCCATTTCTTCTAGCTTCCTCAGCTGTCACTGTCCCAATACAAACAACATTTGCTTTCGGAAATAACAAATCCACTTTTCCTGTCAGTTGCTTTGCAATCTCCACATATCGACTAACGGTTGAAGGACTTGTAAATGTCAGAAAATCCAACCGTGTTCCCTGGTCTTGCAATGCTTTTATCGCTTCCTTTGAATCGGTTGAAAAGTAGGTTTCATACACAGGTACATCCGTTATCTTTCGTCCCGCTTGCTCTAATGTCTGGGCCAATATAGGTCTAGCAAGATTGCCTCGTGCAAGCAAAATCGAATCATCTTTGCTTGTTTGTTGCAGAAGTTCTTCTGCCAATGATTGTGCTTCATATTTTTTAGGCATTAGTTTACTTACCAACCCATATTGAGTTAGTACCTTCGCTGTACTTGACCCTACCGTAGCAATACTCGCAGAAAGACGTAGCTGTCGAAGTTCTACATCCGTTAGTTGATCTAAGAAAAACCGAACGCCATTTGCGCTAGTGAAAACGACCCATTTGTAAGACTTTAAAGTAGCTATAACGTGTTGAATTCGTTTTTGATTCGTCGCTTTTTTTACATGAATAAGCGGAACCTCAACAGCTACTCCACCTGCTTGTTCAATTTGCTCAACAAAACGTGTAGCCTGATGGGCTGCTCTTGTAACAAGAACCGTTGCTCCATGAAGTGAATTATGAGTCAAGCTCACTTTTTACCTTTTCTAAAATGTCTTCGGCTCCTTGATCAAGCAATGCCTGGGCAACGGATTCACCAAGCTCGATTGGAGAGGTTCCTGTTTTTGTTTCCTGTATTAACACTTTCCCATCTGGTGAACCAACCAATCCTGTTAATTCGATCTGCTCTTGATTCACAACAGCAAAACCAGCGATCGGTACCTGACAGCCACCTTCTAGTTTGTGTAAAAAAGCACGCTCTGCTGTTACTGTTAGAGAAGTAACGGGATCATTTATATGTGCTAAAAGCTCTTTCAATTCTTCGTCATTACTCCGACACTCAAGACCAAGTGCTCCTTGTCCAACTGCTGGAACACAGACAGAGGGTTCAAGATACTCTGTAACAAAGTCCTCAGTGTAACCCAAACGGTTTAAGCCTGCTGCTGCTAGCACAATCGCACTGAAAGATTCCTCTTTTAACTTTCTCAGCCTTGTTTCTACATTTCCTCGAATCCATTGTACTTCTAGATCTGGACGCTTCGCCAAAATTTGTGCAGAACGTCTTAAACTGCTTGTCCCTACTATAGATCCCGGAGGCAAATCACTAAGCTTAACATGACCTTCGGAGATGATGGCATCTCTTGGGTCTTCTCGTTTTGTAATCGCAGCCAGTGTAAAGCCATCTAGCATAACAGAAGGAACATCCTTCATACTATGAACAGCTAAATCAATCTCGCCATCCTCCAGCGCCTGTTCAATCTCTTTTACGAATAAGCCTTTACCGCCTACCTTTGATAAGGTTACATCAAGAATTCTGTCACCCTTTGTTACAATCTCTTTTATCTTAAAATCGTAGTTAAGATTGAGCTTTGTAAGCTGATCAATCACCCATCTTGTCTGTGTTAAAGCTAGATTACTTCGTCTTGTACCTAAAACAATTGTACGCATAACTGCCTCCATTCATCCAATTCAGCGATCATCTCTATTCAAGTCCACATATGAAAACTTGAGTATTGTCCTGACAAAAAATAATTAATTAATAACACCAAAAATGCACCAATATTTAATAAAATGATCTGATACCCTCGTTTATAGTTTACCACACGCTGGTAAAGGTACGCTCCATATACGATAAGGGTCATCAAAGAACTCAGAATCTTTACATCAAGCCATGGAAGGCTATGATACTCTATTGACGCCCAAACAAAACCTAGGATCACACCAATTAACATAAGAGGAAAACCAATCGCAGCTGTTAGAAAAGAGTATCGCTCCAATAGAGGAAACGAGCCAAATCGTTGAAGGCGTTTACTCCATTTTTTCTTCTTTAACATTTGATGCTGCAGTACATATAAAATCGAAAAGGAGAAAGCTAATGTAAATGCCGTATAAGAGAGCAAAATAAAACTAATATGCAGAACAAGTAGCTCTGACTGAAGCATACTTGCTAAGTAATTAGGCACTTCCGTATGTGGCTTAAACAAACTAATAGTCATCATACTAAAACCAACAACGTTCATAATCAAAATGAGGAAATCCACTTTAAACCTCAGATTTATAATTAATGAAATTGTCACAAGGCTCCATGCATAAAAAAAGAGCCCTTCAAATGGGGTAACAATCGGAAATCTCCCCACTTCCAGTGCTCTCAGGACAAAATAAACTGTCTGTAAGCTCCAGACAATAGAAAGCAACCAGAAAGCCACAACATTGACTTTCCGGTTATTAAACAAAAAATCGATAAAGTATCCGAGGACACTAAAGCTGTATAAAATAACAGTTATAGGATAAATCCAGCTCATAATAGAGACTCCTTATTTAGGAGCGAACAACCGCCTTTTCTTCCGTAGAAACCGCAGCATAGTCCAACTGCTTCGTTTGTTCCCAATGATCCTCCGCTGCCCGCAAACAGGCCTGCTTTTCTTGTTCTGCTAACTCCATCTCAAGAGCAAACATCTTCGTAACCAAGTCTAGTGATTCATCTGACTCACCTTCGCCTGCCATTTCTTTAATACGGGTTATTGGATCACGAAGCAATTGGTTCACGATACTTTTCGTATGCTTGCGTAAGACTTTACGGTCACGCTCAGATAGATGTGGCAGTTTTCGTTCAATACTTTCCATCGTATCAGCTTGTACAGCTAATGCTTTAGAGCGTAAGGCTGTAATAACTGGCACAACGCCCAATGTAGTAAGCCACTGATTAAACTGAACGAGCTCTGCTTCTATTAATAACTCAATCTTTTCGGCTTCCTTTTGTCTCTCAGCCAGATTTGATTCAACAATATTCTGCAGATCATCAATATCATACAAATACACATCATCAAAATCAGCAATAGCCGGATCAATATCACGTGGAACAGCAATATCGACAATAAACAACGGACGGCCTTTTCTTTTTTTCAAAGCAAGAGCCACGTCTTGTTTGGTCACAACAAAATCACGTGAACCAGTAGAGCTGATAAAGACATCTGCTGAAGTCAGTGCATCAGCTAACTCATTAAAGGGTCTTGCCGTTCCAGAAAAACGACTAGCCAGTTCTTTTGCCTTCTCTTCGGTACGATTAATGACTGTAATCTCAGCTGCTCCATTTGAATGCAAATGCTTTGCCGTCAATTCACTCATCTTGCCTGCACCAAGCACTAAAACATTTTTCTCATGGAAGCTACCAAAGATTCGCTTACCAAGCTCGACACCAGCATAACTTACTGAAACAGCCTGCTGCGAAATGTCCGTTAGTGAATGAGCCTTCTTCGCAAATGTTATAGCTTGCTTAAAGAGTTCATTAAAAATCGTGCCCGTCACTTGCTCATTTTGAGCAAGCAAAAATTGATTTTTGATTTGACCCAAGATTTGAGTCTCGCCAAGAATCATAGAATCTAGGCCTGCAGAAACACGCATAAGGTGCTCTACGGCTACATCGTTTTCTTTAATCTGGAGATACGGTGTGATCTCCTCTTTCGAAATATTAAACCAATCCGACAGAAACGTTTTCGTAAAATGCCGACCTGTATGAAGCTGATCTGCTACGACATACACTTCTGTCCGATTACAGGTTGTAATTATGACACATTCTAATATACTTTTTGACACACGTAATTGTTTTAAAGCTGCGGGGAGCTCCGTCTCTTGAAATGCGACTTTCTCTCTCATTTCAACCGGGGCTGTTTTATAATTTAATCCCACTAGTATTATGTGCATGTGTCGCTCACCCCCAAAAATAATACGGTCCATACTGCTTACCTAACTTTTGTACTCGGTTACATTCGTTATAAGTATAACATGTACCAAGCCATTCTCATCGTACTTTTATGTGAACTTTTTAGTTCATTATGCTACCATAAACGAATAGTCTAACAAACGAACCACAGTTAATGGTATGCCTTTTGCTGAATCAGTGCAAATAATCTGCTTTTAGGTATCTATCTTATAAATAATCACCGGAGGAATGTCCCCTGAGAAAAGTAAAGTCTACAAACATTATGCCTGGTATTATACTTATTGGACTTGGAGCATATTTCTTGCTTCAAATGTTCCAGATTCCTTATGCTAACGAGCTTCTTACCTGGCCGACCATTCTATTCATCATTGGAATTTCTTTGTTGTTTCAAAGCAAATATGATGGATTGATGTCATTTCCCGCAGCAATTCTTATCGGATTTGCTATCCATTTTCATGGGTTAAATTGGTTATCCTTTTGGCCCAGTCACATAGGTATGTATCTTCTAATCATTAGCATGTCCTTTTTATTCCTTTATACACGTACAAAACACCAAGGACTTATTCCAGGCATTGCTCTATTTTTACTTGCATTATATATGCTGTCCCCATGGAAACCGTATCTGCAGAATCCTGCCTTTCTTCCATTTGGAGATTACTTCTGGCCTCTAGTTCTTATCTTGATCGGAATTGTGCTATTATATCAGAAGAAAAAATAGGATAGATATTTTACTTAAGAAAAAACCCTAACCATTATGCTCATTAAACAGCATATTGGTTAGGGTTTTTTGTTCAATCATAATAAGAGTATTGCTACCGCTCCGGACATACATTCCGCTTTCCATGTATGTCCTACACTGGTTTAAGCTAATCAGTAAACCGAATTAGTGTTCTGTAGCTGTGAGACCCATTTAAATGATTGGCCTTTTCATTCATTAATAGGATTGTGTCCCAGACACTAGCTTAGATAGTCTTTTGAATGACACGCCATGCTGTTTCTCGTCCGTAGCCTGTTTCTGATGAAAACAAGATGAGCTGATCCTCTTCTCGTTTCCCTAATTCTTCTTTTATAATGTTTAAATGTTTTTGCCACTTTGACTTAGCAATTTTGTCGCATTTTGTCGCGATAAGAATGACAGGGATATCAAAGTGAATAAGCCAATCATACATAAGCTTGTCTTCTTTTGAAGGTTTGTGTCTTGAATCAATTAAAAGAACGACTCCTTTTAATTGTTCGCGTTCTGAGAGAAATTGCTCAATCATTTTTCCCCATTGGTCCCGTACTGACTTCGCTACTTTAGCGAATCCGTACCCTGGAACATCAACAAAATGGATCTTCTCATTAATTTCATAGAAATTGAGAGTTTGGGTCTTACCAGGCTGACCTGATGTTCTAGCCAGGCTTTTTCGATTAATCATTTTATTAATAAAAGACGATTTTCCAACATTGGACCTTCCCGCCAAGGCTATCTCTGGCAGAAAGGTTTTTGGATACTGTTCTGGTTTTACCGCAATATGAGCGAGGTCTACTTTTGTTATTTTCATTTGATTTCTCCTAAAGCGTGTTCTAGCACCTCATCTAGGTGTGACACGAGAATAAATTGGAGCTCATCGCGTACACTTTTAGGAATATCATCCAAGTCCTTCTCATTATCTTGAGGTATAATAATGGTCTTTAGGCCAGCACGATGGGCACTCATTGATTTTTCTTTTAAACCGCCTATAGGTAAGACACGTCCACGTAGAGTGATCTCTCCGGTCATGCCTACTTCCCGTTTGACGATACGTCCAGTTAGTGCTGAAATTAAGGCTGTTGCCATAGTAATACCAGCAGAAGGGCCGTCCTTTGGTGTAGCTCCCTCTGGAACATGAATGTGGATATCCATACTCTCATGGAATGATGGGTCAATATTTAATTGATTAGAGCGTGAACGAATGTAACTGAAAGCTGCCTGCGCAGATTCTTTCATTACATCTCCTAGCTTTCCTGTTAAGGTCAGCTTACCCTTTCCAGGCACCACAGATACCTCAATCGACAATGTATCTCCACCAGCAGATGTATAAGCTAGGCCCGTTGCCGCACCTATCTGATCTTCTACCTCGGCCAAGCCATAACGATAACGTGGTTTACCTAGCATCGTTTCAACCATCGCCTCTGTCACATTCACTCGTTTCTTCTCTTTTGTGACAAGCATCTTAGCTGCTTTTCGACAAAGGGTAGCGAGCTCACGTTCTAAATTCCTAACACCAGCTTCACGTGTATAGTATCGAATGACCTTTTGCAATGCATCTTCTGTTAGACGCATTTTGTTGCCATTAAGTCCGTGCTCTTTGATTTGTTTAGGAAATAAGTAGCTTTTAGCTATTTCTTTTTTCTCAAGCTCTGTATAGCCAGCAATTGAGATAATTTCCATACGATCAAGTAATGGACCAGGAATAGTACTAAGGTTGTTAGCCGTTGTCACAAACATGACTTTAGATAAGTCGTATGGCTCCTCTAGATAGTGATCACTAAAGGTATTGTTTTGTTCAGGATCTAGCACCTCAAGTAGCGCCGACGATGGATCTCCCCTGAAGTCGTTTGCCATTTTGTCTATTTCATCCAAAAGAAAGACTGGATTAACAGAACCGGCTTTTTTCATACCTTGTATAAGTCGTCCTGGCATCGCACCTACATACGTACGTCGATGTCCTCGGATTTCGGCTTCATCTCTAACTCCACCCAAAGACATTCTCACAAACTTACGATTAAGGGAACGTGCAATCGAGCGTGCTAATGATGTTTTTCCGACGCCTGGTGGGCCCGCTAAACATAAAATGGGACCTTTTAATTCTTGTGTCATTTGTCGGACAGCCAAGTATTCTAGAACTCGTTCTTTGACCTTTTCCAAACCAAAATGATCTTCGTTTAAAATCTCTTCTGAACGAATGACATCCAATTGATCATCGGTTTCGTGAGTCCATGGCAATTGAATAAGCCAATCCAAATACGTACGCAGAACAGAGCTTTCTGCTGAGCTAGCTGGCATCTTCTCGAATCTGTCTAATTCTTTTAATGCTTTTTCTTTCACTTGTTTAGGCATCTCTATTGCCTCAATTTGTTCCCTGAGGCTACTCACTTCACCCGTCCGGCCATCTTTATCGCCAAGCTCTTTTTGGATAGCCTTCATTTGTTCACGCAAGTAATATTCTTTTTGGGTTTTTTCCATTGATTTTTTGACACGCTGGCTGATTTTTTTCTCTAAGCCTAAAACTTCTTGCTCATTGTTAAGAATATCAATCAGTTTGACTAACCGAGCGTGAATGGAATTCGTTTCAAGTAGTTCCTGCTTTTGCTGCAGTTTAAGAGGCAGGTTCGCTGCAATGACATCTGTTAATTGACTAGCTTCCGTAATATCTGCAACAATGGCTAACGTTTCTGCAGAAATCTTCTTAGATAGCTTCGAGAATTGTTCAAACATCGACATAACATGACGCATCATTGCTTGAACTTCCGCCGTAACTTCTGTATCCAACTCTTTAAGTTCAGAGATTTCTACGTGAAGGTAGGCTTCATTAGTAATGTACCGTTCTATTTTGGCACGATTCATTCCCTCTACATGGATTCTTACTGTTCCATTAGATAGCTTCGTCATTTCTTTTACACGAGCTAATGTTCCGACTGTATAAATGTCTCCCTCAGTTGGTTGATCTAGCTTAATTTCTTTCTGAGTAGACAGAAAAATCTCTTGGTCATCTTCCATCGCTTGCTGTAAGGCCTCTACGGATTTTGTTCTTCCTACATCTAAATGAAGAACCATCTTTGGAAATACCAATAACCCCCGCAAAGGCAGAAGCGGAATATGCCGTTTCTTTTCTGTTTCGACCATCCGCAAACACCTCCGAATCCTGTTCCAGACAAATCAGACGAGGATTAGTTTCTCCAAGACCCTAATCCTCGTGCTGTTATCGTAGTCTATGCGTTCTTTACGTATTACGCGCACACTAATATCAATTCTTTTTGATAGCTGTCAGCCTTTAGATCATACACTGATAGGCACTTTCTCAATTCTATCTTATCCACGTTTTTTTGTCTATTTATACAGATGTCGCAACAGAATCATTCAAGGATACTTGTGCAGGGATTGTTTCTGCCTTTTCAGATGGAAGCAATGATAGCTCAAGAACCTCATCTAATGTTTTTACAGGAATAACTTCTATATCTTCAATTTCTTGAAGGATCGACTCTGCATTTTCAAAAGGAATAAGTACTTTTGTTACCCCTGCGAGCTTTGCTGCCTCTACTTTAGCGACAACACCGCCTATTGGTTTCACATGTCCACGAATACTCAATTCTCCAGTCATCGCAAGATTATGCCTGATTGGTTGGTCATGAATGGCTGAATAAATGCCACTAGCAATAGCGATACCCGCAGAAGGTCCATCTACAGGACCTCCCCCTGGAAAATTCACATGGATATCAAAATCAGCGGTAGGAAGACCCATTCTTCTTAACACCGTAACAACATTCTCGACAGATCCTTTAGCCATACTTTTTCTGCGAATAGAGCGGGACTGGTTCCCAGTACTCTCTTCCTCAGCAATTCCTGTTATATTAATCGTACCTTTATGTTTATTCGGAATAACATTCACTTCAATCTCTAATAAAGCACCCATATTGGGACCATATACAGCCAACCCATTTACCAAACCAATAGATGGTTCTTCATGAATCCGTTTTTCTGGTCGCGGTGAGATCTGACCGGCATGTAACACCCACTCAATATCACTCACTGTAATTCGTTTGCGTCCATCTGCTAATGAAAGACCTGATGCAATCTGAATAACATTAACCGTTTCTCGACCATTCGTTGCATACTTTGATACTTTACTTCCTGCTTCTTCATCTAATTCAAAGTGAATCTTTTGTGCTGCATTTTGTGCGATGCTTAGTATCTCTTCTGGTTTCAATGATCGAAAGAACACTTCCATACACCTGGATCTAATCGCAGGTGGCAACTCTTCTGGACGTCTTGTGGTTGCAGCAATTAATCGAAAATCAGCTGGCAATCCCTTCTGAAAAATCTCATGTATATGCCTTGGAATCTGTTGGTTCTCTTCATTGTAATAAACACTTTCCAAAAACACTTTACGATCTTCCAGCACCTTCAATAATTTGTTCTGTTGAATTGAATGTAGTTCTCCAATTTCATCAATAAAGAGCACTCCACCATGCGCTTTTGATACCGCTCCTTGCTTCGGTTGCGGAATTCCAGCCTGCCCCATGGCTCCAGCTCCTTGATAAATAGGATCATGCACTGAACCAATTAACGGATCCGCAATACCGCGCTCATCAAAACGAGACGTTGTCCCGTCTAGTTCTACAAATACAGCATTTGTGGCAAAGGGTGAGTCCGCATGCTTTTTAGCTTCCTGCAGTACAAGTCTTGCTGCAGCTGTTTTACCTACACCAGGTGGCCCATAGATGATGACGTGCTGTGGATTTGGCCCACAAAGTGCTGCCTTTAGTGCCCGAATTCCCTCACGTTGACCAACAATGTCATCAAAGCTGGCCGGTCTTACCTTTTCAGATAAAGGTTCAGAAAGCTTAATAGCTCTCATCTTTCTTAGCTGTTCCATTTCTTTTTTGGACTCTTTGTCAATACTCACTCGTTGACTACGCTGCCCTTTTAATAAGTTCCAAAAGTAAATCCCAATGACTACACCAAAAAACAGCTGTACGATTAATACAATACTTGTCCAGTTCACACGATTGCCTCCTGTCGCTGTCGAATCTTTACATAGTATGACCGAACGCGAAGGGACTCATTACGCCTTATGAGACTATCTTATAGTAATTAATGGAAGATCTATTTATGGAAATAAAAAAAGGAGGAGCGATCACTCGCTCCTCCTTCTTCTTATGCACTTTCTTTTGGTTCTTTATTGGAGATGGTAATTTCCGTACCATCATCTGATTTCAAGATTGGCGCTTCACCTTCAGTGATACACTTATCATGAATGATACATTTGACGATATCTTCTCTCGAAGGTAGGTCAAACATAACATCAAGCATGATTCCTTCGATGATTGAACGCAATCCACGAGCACCTGTTTTTCGCTCAATCGCTTTATTTGCAATTTCAATTAAAGCTTGCTCAGTGAATTCTAACTCAACATCATCAAGCTCAAGTAACTTTTGATATTGTTTCACTAGAGCGTTTTTAGGTTGCGTTAAGATCTCAACTAGAGCCTTAGCATCAAGCGGTTCTAAACTAGAAATGACCGGAAGACGACCGATAAACTCAGGAATCAAACCAAATCGTAATAGATCCTCTGGAAGGACTTTCGCTAGATATTCACCTGGCTTAAGCTCTTCTTGCTTCACATCAGAACCGAATCCAATGATCTTTTTACCTAAACGACGTTTGATGATCTGCTCAACACCATCAAATGCTCCGCCACAAATAAATAGAACATTTGTCGTATCAATTTGAATAAATTCTTGATGAGGATGCTTACGCCCACCTTGAGGTGGAACACTTGCTGTTGTACCTTCAAGAATTTTCAATAGAGCTTGTTGTACACCTTCACCAGACACATCACGTGTAATAGAAGGGTTCTCTGACTTACGAGCCACTTTATCAATTTCGTCAATATAGATAATACCTTTTTCGGCTTTTTCAACATCGTAATCAGCAGCTTGAATCAATTTAAGTAAGATATTCTCAACATCTTCCCCAACATAACCAGCTTCAGTTAAAGAAGTCGCATCTGCAACTGCAAATGGAACATTAAGAATACGAGCCAATGTTTGTGCAAGTAACGTCTTCCCACTACCTGTTGGTCCAATCATACAAATATTACTCTTAGCCAATTCAACATCTTCAGAACGGCTTAGTGAGTTAATTCGCTTATAGTGATTGTAAACAGCTACAGAAAGAGATTTCTTCGCATTCCCTTGACCAATAACATAATCATCTAATACTTCACAGATTTCGTATGGTTTTGGAATTTCTTGAAACTCAACTTCTTCTTCTGTTCCAAGCTCTTCTTCCACTATCTCTGTGCAAAGTTCAATACATTCATCACATATATACACACCTGGTCCTGCTACAAGCTTACGAACCTGGTCTTGAGTTTTTCCACAGAAAGAACACTTTAATTGTCCTTTTTCTTCGTTAAACTTAAACATGAGATCACCCCTCAGAAAATATTGTATCATTTGCGCACGTATCATGACTATTGATTTAACTTATCTCCATAACTAATGATGCATGCCATACTTTATAAGAATAGCGGTCATTAAGTTCTTGATCCAAACTCTCCTTCAATAATCTCCGTGCACATCTCAACACACTCATCACATATACTCACACCTGGTCCTGCTACAATTTTACGAACTTGATCTTGAGCTTTACCACAGAAAGAACAAGTTAGTCCTTTTTTGTTGTTATTCACTATGAGATCACTCCTAAAATAGGTCCAATTCAAACTTACTTCATAACATCTACTTTCTAGTCATCTGTTCATGTTATGAGCAATGAGTTCCAGCTATTGTAGCACAATTTGAATTGCACTACACACAATAACAACTTCTATGTACGATTGATTTTGCATTAACCATGTACTACATGAACAATGGTTATATGTTAGTGTATGTCTAGATACTGTATACATTCAAGATTCCATCCTCAAAATCCTTTTTCTGCGAAAAGATTTTTCGTATAGTCTCCTAAGCATGTTCAAATTAACCGCTCGGCATACATTCTTTTAAACATAATAAGGAAGAAAAACAAGGTGCGTCCAAGTCCGCACCTTGTTATTTTTAATTAACATTAAGCTGTTTTGCTTTGTTCTAATAATAGATCTACAGCTTTTTGAATTTTTAGATCTTCTTTCAAGTTGTTAATGCCACCTTGTGCAGTGAAGATTGTGCGAATCTCTTCAACAGAACGTTGATACATTTCAGCCATTTTTTCAAGCTCTTTATCTACGTCTGCATCTTCTACTTCAATCTCTTCTTTGATAGAAATTGCTTCAAGTACTAGATTTGCTTTCACACGTTTGCCAGCATCTTCTTTGAACTGCTCACGCATTGCTTCTTCATTTTGACCAGAGAACTGATAATACGTATCAAGATCCATTCCTTGGCTTTGAAGGCGTTGACCAAATTCTTGAAGCATACGGTCAGTTTCTGTTGTGATCATTGCTTCAGGAATATCTACTGTAGCATTTTCAGTTGCTTGTTCAATTAGAGATTCACGTGTTGTGTTCTCAGCAGTATCTTTCTTTTGCTTTTCAAGTTTTTCTTTTACTTCTTTTTTAAGTTCATCTAGAGTCTCAACATTTTCGTTTACATCTTTAGCAAACTCATCGTTTAGCTCAGGAAGCTCTTTACGCTTAATTTCATGAAGCTTCACTTTGAATGTCGCTGGTTGGCCAGCAAGCTCTTCTGCATGATATTCTTCAGGGAATGTAACTTCAACTTCTTTCTCTTCTCCAGCTTTAAGACCAATTACCTGCTCTTCAAAGCCTGGGATAAATGAGTTTGAACCTACTTCTAGAGAATAGTTTTCAGCCGTGCCGCCTTCAAATGCTTCACCATTAGCGAAACCTTCAAAGTCAATAACAGCTGTATCTCCATCTTCAACAGCTCCGTCTTCAACAACAACAAGCTCAGCTTGATGCCCTTGTAGATGCTTAAGTTCTGCTTCAATGTCTTCTTCTGTTACTTCTGTATCTTGTGCTTCTACTTCTAAGCCTTTGTACTCGCCAAGCTCAACTTCTGGCTTAACAGTTACTGTCGCTTTAAAAATAAGGTTGCTACCTTTTTCCATCTTCTCGATATCAATATCAGGACGGTCTACTGGTGTAATTCCAGATTCGTCAACTGCTGCTGCATATGCTTCTGGAAGAAGAATATCTAGAGCATCTTGATAAAGAGACTCTACGCCAAATTGCTTTTCGAACATACCGCGTGGAACTTTCCCTTTACGGAATCCAGGGATGTTTACTTTTTTAGATACTTTCTTAAATGCTTCGTCTAAAGCTGTTGTTACTTTCTCTGCTTCAACCTCTACTGTTAAGACTCCTTGATTTCCTTCTTGCTTTTCCCATTTTGCACTCATACATGTTCCCTCCAACTATATCTTCGTTCGTTAAAACGATTGATTTTCCGTTATTCATGATTGACAACCACACTATTATAACATAAAGCCTTTGCTTTTCAATGGAAGCGCCTGAATTAGCAGGAGCTACTTTCATTTTTTTTCTACGTTCGTAATTGTTATGTATCTGTATCCCTAAAATCAGTCGGTCCCTGCTTAAATATCTGTTGCTCCAATTCTTCAATTACTGCTACTTTCTCAAGAACATCTGAGACAGAACAGCTATATTGATCGGCTATTTCTTCTTCAAGGTCATCTAAAGCCAAGCGATCACACGCCAACAAATGGAACGAAGCTGCATACACATTTACCTCGTTCTCTTCGGGTAAAAAAGGAAACAGCACAAGCAAGTGCATAATCATAAGCTGTGTAGCCATTTCATGAAGAATAGGATTTTCGTGTTCAAGCTGTTCTGATAAGATGTCTTTTATCTTATTAGAGAATGCAGTCATACCATCACTTCCCACAAGCTTAGCTGGGACAATGGTTTTTGTTCGACCAAGTTTTGAGATCGTAACCTCACTCGAGATCTCCCATTTCATTAAAAGCTGCAGGGCATAGCTGCGTAAAAGCAGATCTTTGTTCGGGTCTTCTATGTACGTAATAAGTTCTGGTGTCGCCTTGTGTAGATTTGCTTTATTTAAGGATTGGATCGCTTGCCATTGCACTTCTGGAGAATCCGATTGAAGATGTTCAGTTTGAAGAATCCCCGAATCATCAGGCTCAACTTCTGTAGGGTAAAACTCAGTTGAAAAGTAACCGTCCGTCATTTGCCGGCTAAAATGAAGGAGCTTATAAAGCGTCTCCGCGTGTTGAGGTGGAAAACGATTTTCAGCCAACACCGCATCAAGAATCTCAATGACTTCCTCGTACCGGGATAGTTGCACCAGTAAAGAGATATGAACTTGCAAATTCTCAAAGTAATCACCGGTACCTTCTTTGAGTAGCTTATCCGTCATTTGCACAGCCTCATCTAGACGACCCAATTCCACAAGGCTAAGCATCATCCCGAATCGGACCTTTGGATTCTCAGGCTCTACTTTTTCAGCTTGCTGAAAATAGTCGTAGGCCGCCTGACCATCTTTTGCCTTTAAGGAGTCCATACCTAGTTCAAGCAATCTACGAACTAAGCCAGGATAAAGAACGATATTAGATTCGTTTTGCTCGTGTGATTTGTCGGTCATTCGTTTTACTCCCGCTCCTATTGGACTAGTCTTTTTACTAAAGTTAGGTAAAGTGTATCAGTTCCTCCTTCTCATTACAAACTACGATTGTTCCTTTTGAAAAAAGGAGATATCTTTATCGAAAAAGATATCTCCTCGTGTAGGTAAATGCTACCCTTTACCTAGATGCTTCAAACGCTTTTATTTCTTTTTCATGTAAAAGGGTTAAGCCTATTTCATCCCAGCCATTTAGAAGCATCTTTTTCCAATAGGGATCAATGGTAAAGGAAGCCTCAAACCCTTCTCCCGTTACTAATTGTTGTTCCAAATCAATCGTTAATGAATAAATGTCCTTTTCAGCAAATGTAAAAAGGTTATTCACTGTCTCTTCATCTAATTGAATCGGTAACATTCCGTTTTTTACACAGTTATTATAGAAGATGTCTGCAAAGCTCGGGGCAATAATAACACGGAAACCATAATCATGAAGAGCCCAGGGAGCATGCTCTCTTGATGAACCACAACCAAAATTATTACCTGCAATCAAGACGGATGCATTAGCCGATTCAGGTTTGTTTAACGAAAAATCAGGATTATCACTGCCATCCTGCTGAAAACGCCAATCAAAAAATAAAAATTGCCCAAAGCCCGTTCGTTCCACACGCTTTAGAAACTGTTTTGGAATGATCTGATCCGTATCCACGTTGACTCGGTTTAGTGCAGCGGTTTGCCCTGTGTGTGTAGTTAATGGCTCCATCTATCTCACCCTTTCTCCGGTACGGTTGCTTCAGTCTTAAACGTTCGGACGTCTACAAAATGACCAGCAATCGCTGTTGCAGCTGCCATTTCAGGACTGACTAAATGAGTACGAGATCCTTTACCTTGTCTTCCTTCAAAATTACGGTTAGAGGTAGAGGCACAACGCTGTCCTTCTGGAACTACATCTGGGTTCATACTTAAACACATACTACATCCAGATTCACGCCATTCAAATCCCGCATCCTTAAATACTTGATCTAAGCCTTCTTTCTCAGCTTGTTTCTTCACACGCTGAGAGCCAGGTACAACTAATGCACGAACATGATCTGAAACCTTCCTACCTTGAATGATACTCGCCGCGGCCCGCAAATCAGTGATGCGGGAGTTGGTACAGGACCCAATAAAAACATGTTGTACTTTAATAGAAGAAATCGGTGTTCCTGGAGTCAAATCCATGTACTCTAATGCCTGCTCAATGCCTCTCCGACCAGAATCACTTGTTGCATCGTCAGGCGAAGGAACCGTATCTGAAATTCGTACACCTTGAGAGGGATTCGTTCCCCATGTCACCATTGGTTCAATTTCCGAGGAATCGATGGTAACTGTACGATCATATACAGCTCCTTCATCCGTCGCAAGCTCCCTCCATGACTGAACTGCTTCCTCAAAGGCCTCTCCTTTAGGTACAAATGAACGGCCTTCTAAATAATCAAATGTCACTTGGTCCGGACTAATTAATCCAGCCTTGGCACCTGCCTCAATAGACATATTACAGACCGTCATTCGTTCCTCCATCGTCAAACCACGAATGGCTTCACCGGTGAATTCGATAATCGATCCTGTTCCTACATCTACACCAAACTTCGAAATAATCGCTAAAATGACATCTTTTGCAGAAATACCGGTACCTAGCGTACCTGTGATGCGAACCTCTAACGTCTTTGGTTTTGACTGCCACAAAGATTGAGTAGCTAGCACATGCTCTACTTCACTTGTGCCAATTCCAAAGGCAATGGCACCAAATGCACCATGAGTAGATGTATGACTATCGCCACATACAATCGTTTTACCTGGCTGTGTTAGGCCAAGTTCTGGACCAATCACATGAACAATTCCATTTTCAGGGCTCTTAAGATCGGCAATTTCCACTCCAAACTCTTTACAGTTCTCAGCTAGTGTATCCATTTGTTTTCGTGCGATCATATCCGTTATATCATATCGATTCACTGTCGGTACATTGTGATCCATTGTCGCAAAGGTGAGATCTGGACGCCTTACCTTCCTACCAGCAAGTCTAAGTCCTTCGAATGCTTGAGGGGAGGTAACCTCATGTACAAGATGCAAGTCAACATATAATAAACTTGGTTTCCCCTCTTCTGCGGTTACTTCATGTGCATTCCAAATCTTCTCTATAATTGTTTTAGGTGCCATTGCCATTCCTCCTCTTTCTGACATCGGTTATTTCGTTGATCCTATATACTGAAGAACTGCATCCGTCATTTCAGACGTAGACACAGCTTCTTGATTTCCATAAACAAGGTCTGCCGTTCTAATGCCTGAATCTAAGGCTTTATTGATTGCATTTAGAATGTCACGAGCTTCATCTTCCATATGAAAGGCATATTTGAGCATCATCGCGGTAGAAGCAATTGTAGCTAAGGGATTAGCCAAGCCTTTACCTGCTATGTCTGGAGCAGAACCATGAATGGGCTCATAGATCCCTGGCCCATCCGCACTAAGACTTGCAGACGGCAATAAACCAAGTGATCCAGAGATCATAGAGGCTTCATCACTTAAAATATCCCCAAATAAATTCTCTGTAACTAGCACGTCAAATTGGCGTGGGTTTCGAATAAGCTGCATCGCTGCGTTATCGACAAGCATGTGTTCTAGTGACACGTTCGGAAACTCTTCAGAGATTTCATTAGCGATTTGTCTCCAAAGTCTACTTGATTCCAACACATTGGCTTTATCTACTGACATCACCTTGCCACCTCGTACCTCTGCCAGTTGAAAAGCCATCCGAATGATTCGTTCTATCTCACTGCGTTTGTACGTGAGTGTATCAACCGCACCCTCTTCTCCATCGATGTCCAAGCGCTCGCTCGGTTCTCCAAAATAAAGACCACCCGTCAGCTCTCTGACGATTAACAAGTCGATATCTCGCACTACTTCTTCTTTTATAGTTGACTCTGAAACCAAACTATTATAGATCGAAACAGGTCGTAAATTAGAGAATAGCTGTAATTCTTTTCTAATTCGTAACAAGCCTTTTTCTGGACGAAGGTGAGCAGGATTCGCGTCCCATTTCGGTCCACCAACTGCTCCTAGTAAGATCGCATCACTTTCTTTACACAAAGCCAATGTATCGCTTGGAAGAGGGTCATTAAATTGATCAATGGCTGTTCCCCCAATGGCCGCGCTCTGATACGTAAATTCATGTCCGTATTGCTTTCCAATTTCGTCTAAGACACGTGTTGCCTCTGCCACAACTTCAGGACCAATCCCATCACCAGGCAGAAGTGTAATCGATTTTTTCATATGAGACAGCTCTCCTATATGTTCACCTTATTGTTCTGTTCCTGTCCGTAGGCTTTACGGATTAATGTTCGATTTACTGCGTTAATATATGCCTTTGCAGAAGCTTCAAGTACATCATGAGCTGTTCCTCTTCCAGAGGATTCGATGCCATCATATTTCACTTGAACATACACTTCTGCCAGGGCATCACCACCACCATTTACTGACTGAATTCGATAGTCACGGAGTGAGACAGGCCCGTCTATAATTCTCTCAAGCGTATTGTATATAGCTTCCACACTACCTGATCCTGTAGCTGCCTCCTGAGTAATTTCACCAGTTGGTAGCTTCATTGTAATGGCTGCAGTTGGAATATTATTAGTGCCATAATTAACCTGAACCGTTTGAAGTTCATAAGACTCTTGAATCGCATCTGTCATCGTTTCTGTCATTAATGCATATAAGTCGTCTTCTGTTACCTCTTTTTTCTTATCACACAAATCTTTGAAAGCATCAAAGATCTGTTGGAATTGCGTATTGTCTCCCGCAAATCCAAGTTCGGTTAATTTATCCTTAAAGGCATGGCGACCAGAATGCTTACCTAGAACCATTGAACTTTCACTCACACCTACAAGCTCCGGCGTAATAATTTCATAGGTTTCTTTGTTCTTTAGCATCCCGTCTTGATGAATACCTGATTCATGAGCGAAAGCATTAGCGCCAACAACGGCTTTATTGCCCGGTACAGGCATGTTTGCTAGCTTACTAACTAATGAACTCGTTCGTTTGATTTCTTTTAATGTTAGACCTGTATCGGCTTTGTAATAGTCTTTTCGGATATTAAGAGCAACTGAAATTTCTTCGAGTGCCGCATTACCCGCTCGTTCGCCAATTCCATTAACCGTACACTCTACTTGACCAGCACCATTTTGAATAGCCGCTAATGAGTTTGCAACAGCCATACCCAAATCATCATGGTTATGAGTAGATAAAATAACCTTCTCGATACTTGGAACATTCTGCTTCATGTAAGCAAACATATTTCCAATTTCGTGAGGGGTTGTGAACCCAACAGTGTCTGGTAAATTAATCACTGTCGCTCCTGCTTGAATCGCTTCTTCAACCAATCTTGCCAAAAAAGGAAGTTCTGCACGACTTGCATCCTCGGCTGAAAATTGAACCTGTGGAAACTTTGATGCAGCTAGCTTAATACTTTGTACTGCCCGTTCCACCACTTGATCTGGCGTCATATTTAATTTGTATTGCATATGAATTGGTGATGAAGCAATAAAGACATGAATTCGAGGTTCTGCACTGTCTTTTAAGGCTTCCCAAGCCGTATCAATATCAGATTGTACGGCACGGGCCAGGCCCGTAACCGAACTATTTTTAATCGTTTTTGCAATCTGCTGAACCGATTGGAAGTCTCCTTTTGAAGAGGCTGGAAAACCAGCCTCCATGATATCCACTCCAAGGCGTTCAAGTTGTCTAGCAATCTCAAGCTTTTCTTCTAAATTAAGATTTACGCCTGCCGATTGCTCGCCATCTCTCAAGGTTGTATCAAAGACATTAATTTTTCGCACTGCCCACCACTCCTTTTGATTTACCTTTCACAAATGGCATCATTTCACGAAGCTCACGACCTACTACTTCGATTGGATGATTTTTCTCCGCTTCGTTAATAGCTGTATATTCAGGACGATTTGCTTGGTTCTCTAGAATCCAACCTTTTGCAAATTTCCCTGTTTGGATATCAGAAAGAATGTCTTTCATTGCTTTTTTCGTTTCGTCTGTTACGATACGAGGTCCAGCTTGGAAATCTCCCCATTGAGCTGTATCAGAGATTGAATAACGCATGGTTTCAAGTCCACCCTCATACATTAGATCTACAATTAGCTTCAATTCATGTAAACACTCAAAGTAAGCTACTTCTGGTTGGTAACCAGCTTCAGTCAATGTTTCGAACCCAGCTTTTACAAGGGCCGCTGTTCCACCACATAATACAGCTTGCTCACCGAATAGATCTGTTTCTGTTTCTTCTTTAAATGTTGTTTCTAGAACTCCAGCACGCGCTGCACCAATTTGTTTCGCATATGCAAGAGCTGTGTCTTTAGCTTGACCTGTCGCATCTTGGAATACAGCAATCAATCCAGGTACACCTGCACCCTCTTCAAATGTACGACGAACAAGGTGACCTGGCCCTTTAGGAGCAACTAGGAATACATCTACATCTGCCGGAGGAACGATTTGGTTAAAATGAATATTAAAACCGTGTGCAAATACTAGTGATTTTCCTTTTGTTAATTCAGGCTCAATTTCATTTTTATAGATTGTTGGTTGATGCTCATCTGGAAGAAGGATCATGATAAGGTCTGCTTGAGCTGATGCGTCTCTAACTGTTTGTACGTCAAACCCATCCTCTGCTGCTTTATCCCATGACTTACCTTTACGCAAACCAACTACTACTTGAACACCGCTTTCGCGAAGGTTTAGAGCATGTGCATGACCTTGTGAACCATATCCAATGATTGCTACTGTTTTTCCTTGTAATACCGCTTCGTTAACATCACCGTTATAATATACTTTTGCCATTTAAAATCTCTCCTCTTTTGTTTGGGTTTTTGGTTTATATTTGGAATTTCACGTGTTCCCTTTAGTTAATTAAGCTAAGACGATTAGGCTCAGTGAAGACTTTTTTCGAACTTCTGCTTAAAGCAGTCTCCCCTGTTCTTGCCAATTCTTTAATTCCATATGGACGGAGTAAATCAATTAACGCCTCAACTTTTTCATGATCGCCTACCACTTGGAGGGTCATGCTCTCGCGCCCAATATCAATGGTTGAGGCACGAAAGGTATTAACAAGGGCCGAAATTTCACCCCGTTGTTCAGGCAAGGCGACAATTTTGATTAAAGCAAGTTCCCTTGCAATAATGGATTCATCTGTAATGTCCTTGACCTTCAAGACATCCACTTGTTTGTGCAGCTGCTTTAAAACCTGCTCTATATTGTTCATTGTGTCCGCCACTACAACAAAGGTCATTCTAGATACAGAAGGGTTCTCCGTTATTCCAACGGTAATGCTCTCAATATTAAAATGTCTTCTAGAAAAGAGACCGGTAATCCGGTTCAATACACCAGAGTTGTTATTTACAAGTGTTGATATCGTCCGTTTCATGGCGTTACCCCCTCCATTTGGTGATGTCCTTTGCCTGGACAGATCATCGGATAAACATTTTCTTCTTTTGCTACTCTGAAGTCCATTAATACTGGACCATCATGAGCAAGCATTTCATCAATAGCTGATTCCATATCTTTTAACTCATCGACCCTCATCGCTTTAATCGAATACGCATCAGCTAGTTTGACAAAGTCTGGCTGAATCGGGAATAAGGAATTGGAATAGCGCTCACCATGGAACAATTGTTGCCACTGACGAACCATACCAAGCGAGGCGTTATTAACAATGACAACCTTGACCGGAAGATTCAGTTCTTGCAAAATCGACAACTCTTGTAACGTCATTTGGAATCCAGCATCACCAACGATTGATACAACCGTTGATTGTGGCTCTGCAATTTGCGCACCAATCGCTGCTGGAAAACCAAACCCCATCGTTCCAAGACCTCCTGATGTAACCCAACGATTTGGCTTATCAAATTTATAAAATTGAGCCGACCACATCTGATGCTGCCCTACATCTGTAGTGACAATAGCTTCACCTTTTGTTTTCTCATAAATTTTTTCAATTAAATGCTGTGGTTTAATCACTTCATCCTCTTGCTTATACCAAAGTGGATAGTCAGACTTCATTTTCTGAAGGTCCGCTTTCCAAACCGCATGGTCTGCTTGCTCTCCGTTCTCGGCAATTAACAGTCTTAGGGCCTCTCCTGCATCTCCTACTACTGGAATTTGTGTTTCGATGTTTTTACCAATTTCAGCAGGATCCACATCGATATGAGCAACGGTTGCGTAAGGAGCAAAATAATCAAGCTTTCCTGTCAAACGATCATCAAAACGTGCGCCAATATTGATTAATAGATCTGCTTCATGCAAAGCCATGTTTGCTGCATACGTTCCATGCATACCTGCCATACCTAGATGTAATTCATGATTACCAGGGAAATTTCCTAATCCAAGCAATGTGTTTACAACAGGGATTTGTTGTTGTTCGACATATTCAAATAATTGTTCACTTGCTTTGGCATGTAAAATGCCTGCTCCTGCTAAAATAACTGGCTTTCTAGCTTTTGATACAGCTTCTGCAAGCTTTCTAATCTGCTGTTTGTTTGGAATCACAGTTGGTTGATAGCCTGGAAGATTTACTTCTTTACTGTAATCGAACAATCCAGACTCCTGAGAGACATCTTTTGGTAGATCAATTAATACGGGACCCGGTCTACCCGTTGTCGCAATATGAAATGCTTCTTTTATAATCCTCGGAAACTCCTCAACACTTCGAACCTGGAAGTTATGCTTTGTAATTGGCATTGTAATACCCAACATATCGGCCTCTTGAAAGGCATCTGTGCCAATAACTGACTTAGCTACTTGACCTGTGATAACAACAAGTGGAAGGGAATCAATCATCGCATCAGCAATTCCAGTTACTACATTGGTTGCACCAGGTCCTGATGTGACGACACATACACCTGGCTTCCCTGCTACTCTTGCATATCCTTCTGCGGCATGAATAGCTCCTTGCTCATGTCTTGCTAAGATATGGCGAATACCTGTTTTATAGATTTCATCATAAGTCGGAAGAATAGCTCCACCCGGATACCCAAAGATAACCTCTACATTTTCTTTTGCTAAAGCTTGAATCAACATGCCTGAACCAGTCATTTCTTTTGGCGCCTCATCCTCGTTGTGCTTGGCAACGTACTCCTGTTTCTTTGTTTTGGTTGACATCGTTGCTCCTCCTTTTTCGGATCCTTTGTGTATGAATTGATACATTAAAAACAAAAAAATCTTTCCGCGCCCAACAAGCTACATCTGCAGCTGAAGGGGCGAAAAGATTTACTTTTCACGGTACCACCCTAGTTCACCGGATTGAATCCGGTCTCATGGACAAAAACGTCTGTCCGTTTTGATAACGAGTGCTGGTACACTCGGCCTCCCTAGTAACACAGTGGTAAACACTGTCTGTTCAGTAAGGCTCTCAGAGGTGAGTTTCAGAATACCTTCTGCACCGTTTCTCAGCAACACGGCTCTCTTTAGCAGAACGTCTATTCTTACTTTCCTCTTCAACGATTTGATGATTATATTTTCATGACTCCACCTGTATTAGCGGAAGTTACTAGCTTAGAATAACGTGCGAGATATCCTTTTTTCACCTTAGGTTCAGGCTCAGTCCAACCAACTTTTCGACGAGCAAGCTCTTCTTCATCAACAAGTAGGTGAATGCCTCGATTTGGCAAATCAATCTTGATTTTATCTCCATTTTCAACAAATGCAATCGGTCCACCTTCTGCAGCTTCTGGTGAGATATGACCAATTGAAATCCCTCTTGAAGCACCAGAGAAACGACCATCTGTAATGAGTGCCACCTTTGTTCCAAGACCTCTACCTTGAATGGCTGAGGTTGGTGCAAGCATTTCTGGCATTCCAGGTCCACCTTTTGGCCCTTCAGTTCGAATGACTACAACATGCCCTTCTCGTACTTCACCTTTATTTATCTTTTCTTGAGCTTCTTCTTGAGATTCAAAGACAATTGCTTCTCCTTCAAAAACTTGAATGGAAGGATCAACGCCACCAACTTTTATAACAGCGCCATCTGGTGCAAGGTTTCCAAACAGAATGGATAATCCACCCACTGGACTATATGCCGTATCTTTGTCCCTTATAACCTCTTTATTTGTAACTTCTGCATCTTTGACATTTTCATAGAGGCTTTTTCCTGAAATCGTGATTCGATCAGGGTGAACTGCCCCTTCGATTTCACAGAGTTGTTTGATAATTGCACTTACACCACCAGCTTGGTGAACATCGTCCATCGAATAATCGGATGCTGGACTGATTTTACAAAGGTAAGGAATTCTCTCAGCTACTTCGTTAATACGGTTCAAATCGTATTCAACTTCAGCTTCATGAGCAATGGCTAATGTGTGAAGTACTGTATTTGTAGAACCACCCATTGCCATGTCTAAAGCAAATGCATCATCTATGGTTTCTTGAGTAATAATATCTCTTGGTTTGATGTCTTTTTCGATTAAGTTCATCAAGTGCTTCGCAGCATCCTTAATTAACTGGTGACGCTTTTCAGATGTAGCAACAATCGTTCCATTACCCGGCAGTGCCAATCCTAACATTTCCATTAATGAGTTCATTGAATTTGCTGTAAACATTCCTGAACACGATCCACAAGTTGGACAGGCCTGCTGTTCAATCTCAAGCAGTTCTTCTCTTGTCATTTTACCGGATGAGAAAGCTCCAACGCCTTCAAAAACGGATACAAGTGACAAGCTCTGACCTTCTTTCGTGCGTCCTGCTTCCATTGGTCCACCTGAGACAAAAACAGAAGGAACATTGGTACGAACCGACGCCATCAACATGCCTGGTGTGATCTTATCGCAGTTTGGAATGTAGAATACTCCATCAAACCAATGTGCATTAATAACTGTTTCTGCTGCATCACAGATGATCTCTCTACTTGGAAGTGAATACCTCATTCCAATATGTCCCATTGCAATCCCATCATCAACACCTATGGTATTAAATTCGAATGGAATTCCACCAGCTTCGATAATAGCTTGCTTAGCAACCTCTGCAAATTTATTCAAATGCATATGGCCTGGAATAATATCAATATAAGAATTACAGACTCCGATAAATGGTTTATCCATATCCTCTTCGCTTACTCCTGCAGCTCTTAGTAAACTTCTATGAGGTGCTCGATCGATCCCTTTTTTGATCATATCACTTCTCATTGCTACCCGCTCCCACATCACTATAATCTCTGTTAACTCACCGTTGCGTTTTCATTTACTGAAGGAACTTTCTCTCCTTCAATCACGACCATTTCTCTAAATGCCTCAAGTAGTTGATTTGTTATAGGGCCAGGAATTCCTTCTCCTATCACTCTTCCATCAACTTTTATTACGGCAATGACCTCTGCTGCGGTTCCAGTGAGGAATACTTCATCAGCAGTATAGACATCATGTCTAGTAAACGGCTCTTCTTTTACTTGATAACCTAGTCGTGAAGCTAGTTCCATAATTGCATTTCGCGTAATACCTTCCAAAGCACCTACATAACCAGGAGGTGTCAGGATGTTCTTTCCTTTAATGATAAAGACGTTATCTGCAGAACCCTCAGCTACATAGCCCTGATCATTTAACATTAACGCTTCGTTCACTCCGGCCAATCCGGCCTCTATTTTGACAAGAATATTATTCAAATAATTTAGTGATTTCACTTTAGGACTCAGCACATCAGATCGACTTCTTCGTGTTGCAACAGTTACGATCTCAAGGCCAGTGTTGTAGAGTTCCCTCGGAAAAATCGATAAGGATTCAGCTATCACAATTAACTGTGGATTTGAACAAGACGCTGGGTCTAATCCAAGATTACCTATACCTCTTGATACAATCAGTCGTATATAAGCATCTGTCAATTGATTCTTGTTTAATGTTTCGACAATAATCGAAATCAACTCATCCATTGTATACGGAATTGATAACATAATAGATTTAGCTGAGTCATACAACCTTGTTAGATGTTCTCGTAGCCGGAAGATATTACGACTGTATACACGAATGCCTTCAAATACACCATCTCCGTATAAAAAACCATGATCATAAACGGATATCTTTGCTTCGTGTTTAGGTACAAATGAACCATCTATATAGATCCATTGCTCTTCCATGCTCCCATCTCCCTTTATTCAACAACCAGTTACAAAATGTTTGTTAACATTTCTTACGTTATTGCGTAAATGTGTTTCGTTATTGAGACTTATAATACGCCTCTTATATGCAAGGGTCAACCACTTTAGCGAAAATAATTAGATAATTTAGATAGATTAGATATTATGTATGCGTTTACATACCACCCATTAAAAAGATTCAGCTATTTTCAAAATTTCTGTCATACTTTTCAGAAAAAGTGGGCATAGTACATGTAGGTGATGAAAATGAAACGATTATTGACATTTTTTAAAAATGTTTCTTTGATGAAACAACTTTCCATTGTTTTTAAGCCAGTGGGACCAAACCATTTAGTTCTAGTTACAGATAGTTGGAGGGAATGCTCTGACTCAATGGATAAAAAGCTGTGCGAAATTCTTCATCAGCGCAACTTCTATCCATCAGCTAATAAAGTGATTTATGGAATTCGAACCAATGTTGCTTTAATCCCTTACAAACTAGCTTTTGTCAAAGCTAGTTCACCCGCTAAGCAGGATCGGATTAAACGAGTGCTCCAAAAGAAAGGTTGGTCTGTTTACTTCTATACCTCTGAAATAGTGAACAACAGCGACCCTTCTTGGCTTCAAGTTGTTACAACACATCCTTTCAACACAAAAAACGCCTATTCGCAGTCATAACTGCAAAAGGCGTTTTTTGTATATAAAACATATGTATGCGTGACGTCCCAGGAGAGATTCGAACTCCCGACCGACGCCTTAGAAGGGCGTTGCTCTATCCAGCTGAGCTACTAGGACAAATTAGAAAGCGGGTGATGAGAATCGAACTCACATCATCAGCTTGGAAGGCTGAGGTTTTACCACTAAACTACACCCGCATGGTTTACGTGCTTCAAAACAAATTTGTAATATCAGCGACGAATATAAATATACCCCATTATTTAAAGAAAGTCAATATATTTTGCGTAATTCATTTTTTATGAAGAACATTCTTTTAGAGATGATTTTTAAACTGACTGTGAAAAAAGAGACCTCAGTCGGTCTCTTCCACTTACTTGTTCTTGCGCGGAAACTCTCCGCCAAGCTCTGGCATTTCCTGACCATCAAACGTGTAGTACGTCACGTTGATTGCAGCTTCTGTTAGTTCACAGATACAGTACGTTTGATCTCTACTTCCAGAAGGAAGCCGAATACTTCCTGGATTAATGAAAACAATGCCTTTCTCCTCAAAGCAGGTCGCTACATGGGTGTGTCCAAATGAAGCAACATCTGCTCCCACTTCTTCTGCTCGCCGTACCAAGGATTGTAAATGACTTTTCACTTGGTAAAGGTGTCCGTGTGTGAAGTATAGTCGACCTAGATCTGTATCTTCTATCCATTCTTCGGGGAAATCTTGTCCCATATCACAGTTACCTTGTACTGACGTGACTCCTGCAAGTGGGCCTTGATTAGGGACAAGCTCTGAATCTCCGCAGTGAAAAATCTTATCGACTTCGTTCCGCTTACTTGCGAGCACTTGCTCCAGTTCATCTGTCCAGCCGTGACTATCACTTATGATCAGAACTTTCATTGCATTTCCTCCTTACATATCAAACAAGTATTTAAATTTCAGTAGTTCTTGAATAGCTTTCCCACGATGGCTACGCGCATTTTTCTCTTCTGAAGAAATCTCTGCGGCTGTTTTGCCTAATGCTGGTACAAAAAATACAGGATCATACCCAAAGCCTTGATCGCCCGAAGGTTCTGTAGCTATCGTACCTTCAAATTGCCCTTTAAAGTAAATCGTTTCTTCTTTTGGTTGTGCAACAGCCATCACGCAGACAAATCGTGCAGTCCGTTCAGTTTCTGGTACCCCTTCAAGTAAATGAAGAAGCTTCGTGATATTTGCTTGATCACTCTTTTCTTCTCCCGCAAATCTGGCTGAATAAATGCCAGGCTCCCCATTTAATGCATCTACCTCCAAACCAGAATCATCAGCAATGACTGTACGGTTTAACAAGGAAGCTAACGTTTCGGCCTTGATTGCTGCATTCTCATGAAAAGTAAGTCCATCCTCTGGAATATCCGGAATATGTGGATAATCTAATAGGGACTTTATGACTTTTCCATTCCCTTCAAGCAATTGCTTAAACTCATTTATTTTTCCTTTGTTTGTGGTAGCAATAATGATTTCATTCATCATGAAGATTGTCCTCCTTTTAAGCTAAGGATTCGGTCACTTGTTTGTCCAAGCTTCTGTTTCTCAAGCAAAATGAGTTCCTTTATTCCTTTTTCAGCTACATCCAGCATAGTAGTCAATTCAGATCTAGTGAAAACCGCCTCTTCACCAGTCCCTTGAATCTCAACAAGTGCTCCACTTCCCGTCATGACAACATTCATATCAACGTCTGCTTTTGCATCTTCTTCATAACATAAATCAAGCAGGACCTGCTTAGAATCATCTATACCTACCGAAATTGCTGCGAGAAAATCCGTAACTGGCCACGCAGTAATTTTTTCATTTAATAAAGCTTTTTCAAAAGCTAAACACATCGCAGTGAATGCACCAGTAATAGCGGCGGTTCTGGTTCCACCATCCGCCTGAATCACGTCACAATCGATCCAAACTGTTTTTTCTCCGATGACGGATAAATCAACAACTGTGCGTAATGCTCGACCAATTAACCGTTGTATTTCCATTGTTCTTCCTGTGACCTTACCTTTAGAGGATTCACGTATCGTTCTTTGAGCAGTTGCTCTCGGTAGCATCGCATATTCAGCTGTAATCCAACCTTTGCCTTTTCCTCTTAGGAATGGAGGCACACGATCCTCAATCGTCGCATTACAAATTACTTTAGTGTCTCCAATTGAAATCAACACAGAACCTTCTGGATGCTTTGTAAAATGCAAATCCATCTCAGTATGTCGGTTTTCATCTACTTGTCGTCCATCAATTCTTATCATTCTAATCCTATCCTTTTCTTTTACCAAAATGAAAAGAGAAGGGCTAACAGCTCCTTCTCTACCTTTATCTATTATAAAGTCTCCCCATAAAAAGGCAATGTATAAACCCAAACATTTTTAAAGGGGATGGTCATTTACTTGCTTTGGTCTTGAAACAGCTTCAGCCGGCTCACCTTCTTGGTTCAAGACGGATGCTTCTCCATTCACCTCAATGGAAATTTTCTCAATCCCGTCTTGCTCCGTCAACGTAAGGGCAAGCATATTCAGGACTTCTTGAGACACAGACATATTCTCTAAACTATCAAGAATGGTATTGTCAAAGTTTAACGTGAGGGTACCGTCCTTAGGAACTGGTGTGTCCAATAGTTTAACATCTGATTGCAAACTTGATAGAAGCTGTGTCCCCAAGGAAGGCCCATCTATTAATTCATTTACTGCCGCGGCTAGTATATTATCTCCCGCCTCCACTCTTCTTGTGACCGGCACATAATAACTAGTCTCTCCCTGATGTCCAAGAAAATACAATAGAACTTCTTCGCTATTCACTAAATCAACAACCTGATTGGATTCAAGATTAATTCCATCTGAACGACTTACTCCATCTCCAATCGGTGTTTTATGTTGTGGCATAACCTCTTGATCATATCCATTTATACGAATTTGAACTTTTTCTACTGACTCAAATTGTGTAAGCGTCCAAGTAATAGCCTGGAGGACCTGCTGTTCTTTGTTTCCATCATATAGCTCAAACTCTTTCGAAAAATCAGCAATGGCTGTTTTTTCATCTTCTTTTAGATTAACATCCACAACGGTCCCTGCCGGTAATACTGCTTGGAAGCCACTAGGAAGCAGCTCAGAGACAGGCCCATCCTCCACTAAGTACTCAAGAGATTGCTTCAAGACACCTTCTTGTTTTGGAAGAGTGAGAGTCTGTGGCACAACCATACCGTTTGCATCAATTAAATATAATTCACGCTCAACGGTCTCTGCAGTTTGTTCGGCTTTTTCAGCACCCTCCTCTTCACCCGCTTCTTCTCCTTCTTCCCCTGCTTCTGTTTCATCTAAATCTATCTCCCCTTCCTCCACATAATTAACTGGAGGCGCATCCAGGTTTGTCGCAGCATCCTTTGATCCAAAGGAACACCCTGTAGCAATTAGTGTAGCCAAAATGATAAGTGGTGCTCCTGTTTTTACGTATTTACGCATTCTGTTTCCCTCCTTTTACAGTTTGTACTTTCATGTATACGAGCCTTTGAGCGATTTAGACCTGCAACTTTAAGACAAACTCTTTTTTTCAAGGAAGACGTTCTGACGAAAAGGGACGATCCAACAGTAAAAGCGCATGAAATCAGAAAAAAGCAGTGAACATTAAAAGGTTCACTGCTTTTGCCTTGATCAACTATAATTTGTCTATTGTAATGGTCTGAACGTGACCCACATCCATTTCAAGCCACTGATCAGCCAATCTCTTAAATAATTCTTCTTCACCCGTTGTATAAAACGCGTGTGTAGGAATGCGTTCATCCGTATAAGCAGTTTCTCCATGATACAGAAGTCCACTCACTTCACGAGCTGTTTCTTCGCCTGAAGAAATTAACGTTATACTTGTTCCCGCCCATTCTTTAATAACTGGCGCTAAAAGCGGATAGTGTGTGCAGCCTAAAATAAGTGTATCGAATTCCCTTGCATTCAGAGGCTGAAGCGTGTGATGTACAATTTGCTTGGCTTCATCTCCAGCAAAGATGCCTTGCTCCACTAGCGGGACAAACGGTGGGCACGCTAAGCTGTCTACTTGAACCTTGCTATTTATGTTTTTAAGCGCTTTTGTGTACGCTTTACTTGCAATCGTACCAGAAGTGCCAATAACCGCTATATGCTCTTTTTTTGTTGCTTTCAGAGCACTTGATGCCCCTGGATAAATAACTCCAACAACTGGAATATCCAGTGCACGTTTCACTTCCTCTAGAACGACCGCCGCTGCGGTGTTACACGCAATAACCAGCATCTTAATGTTTTTTGATTGTAGATACTGTATCATTTGCCAAGTGAAGGTTCGCACCTCTTCTTGTGATCGTGGTCCATAGGGGCAACGCTTTGAATCGCCAACATATATGATCTCCTCTTTTGGCAGCTGACGCATAATTTCTTTTGCCACTGTTAATCCTCCGAGGCCTGAATCTATAACTCCAATAGGTCTATCCAACTTGTCTCCCTCAATCTCCAACTAATTATACCATCTATTTATGTTGTTTTTGTTGTATTCGCTACTTTCATTTGGTCATGAAGCAACTTAAGGCTTTGCTCTAATACATCAATCTGCTCAGCAGAAAAATCAACAAGAATATCATTTAGATAATCCTGTCTCTTTAAAATAACTTCTTGAATAATCGTTTTCCCTTTTTTTAGCAGATGGATACGAACCACTCTGCGATCATTCACATCTTTCACTCGAGTGACCAACTCACTTTTTTCCATACGATCGATTAAATCCGTCGTTGTACTAAAAGCTAAATACATACTCGTTGATAACTCACCTATCGTCATATCACCTTTTTCATTTAACCATTGCAGCGCAACAAACTGTGGTGGCGTAATAGGGAACTGAGATAGAATGACTCTACCTTTTTGTTTAACCATATCGGCTACTCTACGTAATGATCGCTCAATTTCATCGATTTGTTCATGGTTCAATTATCGCACCTCCTATCCCTTTTATTTCTTTGTCTACTCATCATTTTCTCTTTTTTCATATAGGAATTCAAGTGTTACAGCTAAAGATACAAGAAATGTCCATGCTTTCATCAAAAAAAAGGGGACAAGCCATTGGCTGTCCCCTTTTACTTAGATTATTCAGGAATATATTCTGCTCTTACAAGCTGTTCTACTTCATCAGCTGTATTAAGCTCAAGAGCTTTTTCAGCAAAGTCTGCTAATTCTTTCTTAGACAGCTTTAAAAGCTGACTTCTTGCAGGAAGAATAGACGTTGCACTCATACTGAATTCATCCAATCCTAAGCCAAGTAGTAACGGAATGGCCACTTCATCTCCAGCCATTTCTCCGCACATCCCTACCCATTTTCCTTCTTTATGAGCAGCCTTAATTACCATATCTACCAATCGCAGAATTGCCGGATGGTACGGTTGATATAAATAAGACACTTGTTCATTCATGCGGTCTGCAGCAAACGTATATTGAATCAGGTCATTCGTTCCAATACTAAAGAAATCAACCTCTTTAGCAAATTGAGGGGAAGCAACAGCAGTAGACGGAATCTCTACCATAATCCCTACCTCAATCGAATCGGATACTTGAACCCCTTCTGATATAAGCTTGTCCTTTTCTTCATTAAGCAACGCTTTTGCTTGGCGAAGCTCTTCAAGAACAGCAATCATCGGGAACATTATCTTAAGGTTACCGTAAGCACTCGCACGAAGAAGCGCACGAAGTTGAACTCGGAAAAGTTCCGGTTGTTCTAGACATAGTCTAATTGCACGGAAACCTAAGAATGGGTTCATTTCTTTTGGAAGATCTAAGTACGGAAGTTCTTTATCGCCACCGATATCCAACGTACGGATAACAACTGGTTTTCCTTCCATACGTTCAACCACTTCTTTATATGCTTCAAATTGCTCTTCCTCTGAAGGAAGATTGTCTCGACCCATATAAAGAAATTCAGTTCGGTACAAGCCAATGCCTTCAGCGCCATTTGAAATCACGCCGTCTAAGTCTTTTGGAGTACCAATATTTGCTGCAAGCTCAACATGTTCACCATCAGACGTGGTCGTTTGATCATTCACAAGTTTGGCCCACTCATCTTTTTGCTTTTGAAAATCTGCCTTTTTTTGTTCGAAGCTTGCCAATTCATCCTCAGATGGATTAATTACAACTTCACCATCAATACCATCCACTACTACAAGGTCGCCGGTCTTAACAAGTTTTGTGGCTTCTTTTGTACCAACAACTGCAGGAATTTCAAGTGAACGGGACATGATTGCAGAATGGGAAGTCCGACCTCCGATATCTGTTGCAAAT
This sequence comes from Alkalicoccobacillus murimartini, assembly GCF_030813245.1. Lineage (GTDB taxonomy): Bacteria > Bacillota > Bacilli > Bacillales > Bacillaceae_D > Alkalicoccobacillus > Alkalicoccobacillus murimartini. Next base: position 190,665 of record NZ_JAUSUA010000004.1, read on the forward strand.
CCTTTTATAAAGACAGGATTTAGTTGAGCAGTATCTGAAGGTGTAAGATCTTCGGCGATGACAATGGTCTCTTCACTAATCGTAGCAAGAGAACCTGCTTCAATACCTAGAAGATGACCAATTACACGACGAGTAACGTCACGAATATCTGCCGCACGTTCCTTCATGTATTCGTTATCCATATTCTCAAAAATCGTAATAAACTGATCTGCTACTTCATTTAATGCATATTCAGCGTTACGTTTCTCATTCGTAATCTTATCCTTAACTGAATCAATTAACTCTGGGTCACTTAAGACAAGCAGATGCGCAGCAAAGATCTCCGCTTTATCTGCACCTAGGTTCTGTTCAGTTTTATCTTTAATTGCGGCAAGCTCTTCCTTAGACAGACTGAGAGCGCCTTCAAGCCGCTCAATCTCCGCGTTAGGGTCAGATGCTTCAGAAGAGCTGATTGTGAAATCAGGCTCTTCGTGAACATAGGCCTTTGCTATTGCAATGCCTTGGGAAGCAGCTATGCCAGTGATGACATGTGGCATGTATTATTCCCCTAACTCGTTTTTAATAATTTCTTCAATTGCAGCTAGTGCATCATCTGCATCTGAACCTTCAGCTTTGATGGTTACTTCTGCACCTTGGCCTACACCAAGAGACATAACACCCATAATGGATTTAAGATTTACAGACTTCCCTTTAAATTCAAGCGTGATATCTGAAGAGAATTGCCCAGCTTTGTTTACTAGTTGTGTTGCTGGACGAGCGTGAATTCCTGTTTCTGCTGTAATCTTATACGTTTTTTCTGCCATAATGAATCAGCCTCTTTTCTTATAAATAGATTAATTTTCGGGTTCATGTAGATGCTTCCTTCATAGTATGCGGCACATCGCAACTTTCACCCATTTTGTTTAAAAAAGATTCGTATATTTCTTCAAAACAAACACATTAAATAAGGCACCTATGGGATCCATAAGTCTCATTTAAACGATTCAATTGAAATCGACATACGTTTCTATATAACCTAAGTACATGTATTTCGCTTCTCTTCTGCATGAGAAGGTTAAAAATAACTCCTAGAAGCCACGTGTAGCAGTAGATCATGAACAGTATATCATACACAAATTTTATTAATCAATCATTAGTCACAGTGTTCAAGCTTTTTTTAAATAAAAACAAAAAATGATCCCTTGTGTCATGACCAACACAAGGGATTCATTCACACTATTTTACTCATATTTCAATGCATCAACTGGTTGTAGTTTAGATGCTTTGATGGATGGTAGCAGACCAAAGATCACACCAACCAACATAGAGAAAACTAATGCTCCAACAACGGCTGTAATGGAAATATAAAAAGGCATATTCATGATGTTTGATACAATTTTTGCAGCACCTATACCAAGTAATACTCCTAGAGCCCCACCTACGCTTGTTAACACAATCGCTTCCGTTAGAAACTGCATTAAGATCATATAGCGTTTTGCTCCCAATGCCTTTTTAATACCAATCTCTCTTGTTCGTTCAGTTACGGATACTAGCATAATATTCATGACACCAATCCCACCAACTAAAAGGGAAATACTTGCAATACCACCAAGTAAAAGTGCAAACGTCCGGTTGGCCGCTTCCAGATCTTCAGCAATGGATTGAAGATCAGGTATGCGATAGTTAGCTGTCTCATAAGATGGTAAGTCACTATTCAAATAACTAGCTGTTAATTCACCAGCTTCTTGAATCGCATCAGGTGAAACAGCTTTTACTAATATTTGAGTAGGAGCATCAAACCCTTCAATTAAGGGCCAGATCATTTTTGACATAAAGATCTTAGGTTCTGTCCAATCATCAAAATAGAACGAATCATTGTCCATTTTCATGTCTGTAAAAACTCCAGCAACTTTAAAAGGAATACCACCTAAATCAATGGTCTTTCCAATTGCTTCTCCGCCATCAAATAATTCGGTTCTGGCGTCTTCATTTATCATAATCAGTTGAGACATAGTATTTAATTCATCTTCTCTCAACATCCTACCTTCAAGAATTTCCACTGGATACATATCAAAGTAAGTTGAATCTACTGCATACGATTCTGGATAAGCAAAATTAAGTTCATGATATGCCGTCGCATTCCAGGACTTATGAAATAAAGCAATTGTGTCTACAAGAGGATCAGATTTGATCATATCTAACGTCTCTTCTGTCACCGGGGGAGCAGAGATATAGGTATCGCCACCCCAATAATCTCCTTCTCCCCCTTCCATCATGTCTTCATATGATACTTGGATCGTATTATTACCAAGTCCAATTATATTACTTTTTAAAACTTCACTTTGCCCTTGAATCATGGACACAATCGCAATGATTGCCGCTATTCCAATAATGACACCCAACATTGTTAATGTAGATCTCATCTTATGAGAGAAAATAGATTGAAAGGAAAGCTTAATATTCTCAAGCATTGATAAGCTCCCCTTTCTCTTCGGTAAAAAGCTCACCATCTCGAATGTAAATCGTTCGATCAGCCTTTTCAGCCACTTCCTTATCATGAGTAATCATAACAATCGTAATACCTTCCTCATTTAATTCAGTAAATAAGTTGAGAATCTGCTCACTTGTTTTTGTATCCAGTGCACCAGTGGGCTCATCCGCTAAGATAAAAGAGGGTTCGTTCACTAAAGCTCTAGCAATAGCTACACGCTGTTTTTGACCACCCGACAAGCTTGATGGCTTAAATCCAGTCCTATCAGCTAAACCAACTTTTTCTAAAACTATTTTAGCTTTTTCCCGACGAACTTTTTTCTTCACTCCACTGTAGATTAAAGGCATTTCTACATTTTGTTGCGCAGTAAGTCTAGGCATAAGATGAAATGTCTGAAATACAAACCCAATCGAGCGATTCCTGATTTCTGCAAGAAAATTGTCTTTTCCGGTCAACATGTCCGCTTGATCTAAAGTATATTCGCCTGCTGTTGGTTTATCTAAGCAGCCAAGAATGTTCATTAATGTTGACTTTCCAGACCCAGATGGCCCCATAATGGCGACAAACTCACCTTTTTCAATAGTTACATTAATGTTCTTTAGAATAGGTACTTCTTCTTTACCTAATCTATAAGACTTAAAGATATTCGTTAGCTTAATCATAGCTCATGTCCTCAAAAAGGATTACTTCGTCTCCCTCAGTTGGAGCTGGATCTGGAAACGTAACAAAATCCTCATTTGTTAAACCACTAAGGATTTCCGCTGTATAAGCATCATCATTTATTTCTCCAACTTCAACCTCTTGCTTCATCCAAGTCTGTTCCTCACTCATCTTCCAAACATAAGAAGTACCATCCTCTTCAAAAACTAAGTCGGGATATACAACAATTTGGTCAGAAATCTCTTCAACTTCTCCCAATAGTGGTTCCAAGTTAACATGATAGCCGATTTCCAACCCTTCATGTTCAGGTAATACTACCGTAAATGGATACTTAGATGTTTGAGGATTCGTTTCTTCATATCCATACTCATCCCCCTCACTTGAAGCAGGAAGCTTGCCGATATCGGTGATCGTGCCAATCCATTCGCCTTCTTGTCCATTCTTAGCTGTGACAAGAATTTCTGTTCCTTCTTCAATCGATCCTAAGAGTAACTCATTAATTTGACTTTTAATTAAGTAATCGCCATGGGCTATAATTTGAATAAATGGTTCACTTGAATTTTGCGCACCATCTGCAATATCTGTATTTATAGATTGAACAATGCCGGCCGTTTTACTAACAACCACATTTGGATTTGTTTCGCTTGTTTTCTTTAATGCATCTAATCTTTTTTGAACTTGTCCGGTTTCGAGATTTATTACTTTTAAATCATAGTTGGATTGATCCAGCTCTTCTTGTAAAAGCTCTTTCTCTTCTTTTTCAGCTTTTTTGATAGCCTTATTCAGCTTATCAATAGATTTTTGTGTTTGATTTATCTGTAGATAAGACATTTCTAATTCCATTTGAGCTTGCTCAATTTCAAGGCTTACATCTTCAATCTCTAGAGGCTCATATTCGAAGAGTGGCGTTCCTTCTTCCACTTCATCTCCTTCTTGCACAAAGGTTTCTTTAATCTTTCCTAGCTCTGAATCCGCAAAAACTTTTTCCTGCTTTTCAGCTTCTACTTTTCCAGTAAAGGCTTGCAAAGAATATTGCTCCATCCCCATGCCAAAATCAGATACTTGCATTGGATAAATTTCTTCATCATAACCAGCAGATGCCTGCCTGTTTTCAATAAAGGAATAAATACCTACCCCACTACCACCAACAACCAATACACTTGCCAAGATAATACCAGACACAATCCAAGCTCGTTTGCCCAATTCTTTCGCCCCTTAAATGTTCAAAATAATTCCATTTCTAATTATCTGTCAGAAGCTTCAAATTATCAACATAAATTTGGATTATAATTCTAATTTTTTTATAAACTTTCTAAATAAAGTAATAATTTTCTAGTTTTTTTGTGAATCTGTGCATCTTCTCAATGAGTTCGCACCTTTCTTTTTGTCTTTTCATATACTGTGATGACTTAACCCTTACCGGTAAACCAGCCGGTAGCTCTAGCCCGAGCAAGAAGGAGTGAACTCATTGAAAGGAGCAGAATTCGGACCTAAACCTTTACTTACTAAAAGGGAACGTGAAGTATTCGAGCTACTCGTTCAAGATAAGACCACCAAAGATATTGCTCAAGATCTTTTTATCAGTGAGAAAACCGTAAGAAATCACATTTCTAATACAATGCAGAAGCTTGGAGTCAAGGGGCGCTCTCAGGCAGTCATTGAACTTATTAGATTAGGTGAATTAACAATATAAGGCCTTTAGAGGCAAAAAAAAGACTGGGGCCATAATGGCTCCAGTCTTTTCATATGATCAACCGCCAAAGAAGTTCTTAAATGACTGTAAGGCAGTTGAGCGATTTAACGCTGCAATTGAAGTTGTTAATGGAATTCCTTTTGGACAAGACTGAACACAGTTTTGTGAATTTCCGCAGTTCATTAATCCACCTTCATCCATTAGTGAATTTAATCTTTCTGCTTTGTTCATTTCACCTGTTGGATGCGCATTAAACAGGCGAACCTGAGACAATGCAGCCGGCCCAATAAATTCGGTTTTGCTGTTTACATTTGGACAAGACTCCAAGCAAACACCACATGTCATACACTTAGATAGCTCGTACGCCCATTGACGCTTAGACTCCGCCATTCTTGGTCCAGGACCAAGATCATACGTTCCATCAATTGGAATCCATGCTTTGACTTTTTTCAATGAATCAAACATTCTGCTACGATCTACCATTAAGTCGCGAACGACAGGGAATGTCTTCATTGGCTCAAGATGTATTGGCTGTTCTAGCTTGTCAATCAATGCCGTACATGACTGACGTGGTTTTCCATTAATGACCATCGAACAAGCGCCACATACTTCCTCTAAACAGTTCATATCCCATGCAATTGGTGTCGTTGGCTCACCAGCTGCATTGACAGGATTCCGTCTAAATTCCATTAGAGCAGAGATTACATTCATGTTCGCCCGGTACGGAATGTGAAATTCCTCTACATAGGTATCTCCGTTTGGCTCATCCTGGCGAGTTACTTTAAAATGAATTAGTTTTTCACTCATGATTTAGCCACCCCTTGTTTCTTTTGAGAATAATCACGCTTACGAGGTTTAATAAGAGACGTGTCTACATCTTCATATACGAAGTCAGGACCATTCGTCTCAGGATTATAGCTCGCTCTTGTTGTTTTCAAGAATTGTTCATCATTACGTTCCGGGAAGTCCGGCTTATAATGAGCTCCTCGGCTTTCATTACGATTATATGCACCAAGAGTAATTACACGGGCAAGGTCAAACATAGAGCTAAGTTGACGTGTAAATGCTGCCCCTTGGTTACTCCATTTAGCCGTATCATTGATGTTGATGTTCTCATAACGCTCCATCAACTCTTGAATTTTCTCGTCTGTCTTAAGAAGCGCGTCATTATGACGAACAACTGTTACATTATCAGTCATCCACTCCCCAAGCTCTTTATGAAGAACGTACGCGTTTTCTTTGCCATCCATGCTTAAGATTTTATCTAATCCAGCTTGCTCTTTACGAACTTCTTCGCTAAATAAAGATTCTGGCATGGAGTCAGCTGTTTTTTCAAGTCCATTCATATATTCAACAGCTTTAGGTCCAGCAACCATCCCACCATATATAGCAGATAGTAACGAGTTCGCTCCTAAGCGGTTTCCACCATGCTGTGAATAATCACATTCACCTGCAGCAAACAATCCAGGAATGTTCGTCATTTGATCGTAATCAATCCACATACCACCCATTGAATAATGAACAGCAGGGAAGATCTTCATTGGAACTTTACGAGGATCGTCTCCCATGAACTTCTCATAGATTTCCATGATTCCACCTAGTTTGATATCAAGTTCCTTAGGATCTTTATGAGAGAGATCTAGATAGACCATGTTCTCTCCATTAATCCCAAGTTTCTGATCCACACAAACGGAGAAGATTTCACGTGTAGCAATATCACGAGGCACAAGATTACCGTATGCCGGATATTTTTCCTCAAGGAAGTACCAAGGCTTCCCGTCTTTGTATGTCCAAACACGTCCACCCTCTCCACGAGCTGATTCACTCATCAAACGGAGCTTGTCATCCCCAGGAATAGCTGTTGGGTGAATCTGAATAAATTCTCCGTTAGCATAGTCAACACCTTGTTTATAAAGCTTTGCAGCTGCATAACCAGTATTGATGACAGAGTTCGTTGACTTTCCGAAAATGATTCCAGGACCACCCGTTGCGATGATGACTGAATCTGCTGGAAAACTATGAATCTCTGAAGAACTAAGTTCCTGTGCGGTAATACCACGACAAACACCTTCATCGTCTACTACAGCTGATAAAAACTCCCAGCCTTCATACTTCGTCACAAGACCACTAGTCTCATGTCTACGTACTTGCTCATCCAATGCATATAGAAGTTGCTGTCCGGTTGTGGCACCAGCAAATGCCGTTCTATGATGCTGAGTTCCTCCAAAGCGACGGAAATCTAGCAGTCCCTCTGGTGTACGGTTAAACATTACACCCATACGATCTAATAAGTGAATGATACCTGGTGCTGCCTCAGTCATTGCTTTTACGGGCGGTTGGTTAGCAAGGAAATCTCCACCGTAAATGGAATCATCAAAGTGCTCCCAAGGAGAATCTCCTTCCCCTTTTGTATTTACGGCACCATTTATACCGCCCTGCGCACAGACAGAGTGAGAACGTTTAACGGGTACAATAGAAAATAAATCTACTGGTACGCCTTTTTCTGCTGCTTTTATTGTGGCCATCAATCCTGCCAGGCCGCCACCAACAACAACAATTTTGCCTTTGCTCATACTAGATTCACTCCTTTATTATTCACGCTCATCCTAATTACATAAATGCGAAGATTGCTCGGATTCCAACGAATGTCATAACAATAAAAACACCTAGAGTGACAAACGTCGAAATTTGTTGCGAACGAGGTGTTACCGTAATTCCCCAAGAAACAGCAAATGACCAAAGTCCATTTGCAAAGTGGAACGTAGCAGCTACAACACCAACAATATAGAAAGCAACCATAAATGGATTACTGAAAATGCTAGCCATCATATCATAATTCACATCTGCGCCCATCGCTGCAGCTACTCTTGTTTCCCATACATGCCAGGAAATAAAGATTACTAGAATGATTCCCGTTACACGTTGAAGACGGAACATCCAGTTTCTGAAGTAACTATATTGAAACGAATTGTTTCTAGCTTGAAAGGCTATATAAACGCCATAAATAGCATGATAAAGCAATGGAATAAAGATAACAAAAATTTCAAGAGCATAACGGAAAGGAAGGCTCTCCATAAAATGCGCTGCGGCATCAAAGGCTTCCGGACCTCTTGTTGCAAAGTTATTTACAACAAAATGCTGAATTAAAAAAACTCCGATTGGTATTACACCTAGTAAAGAATGTAGTCTTCGAAACAAATATTCACGATTTTCAGCCATACTAGTTCCCCCCACTAAAAAAATTTAACCCTATCAGCGTATGTTCTCTTTTTCTAGTTTCCTTATATAGAGATCCTCCTGACATATATGCTACATTTTAATAATTAAATAAGTAATAAAATCCGACAAATTAATTGTACTCTGATCGGATAAAGCCGTCAAGAAACCGTATACAATTTCCTGATATATAAAATGTACCTTTCCTTTGTCGTGACTAGCTTTTAAGAGTTCTACCTAAACTTTTAAAGCGATGCTAAGCCATAACACGCTCCGTATTTGAACGGACGATTTATTTTATGTGTCACAGAAATGAACAAAAAAAAATCAGACTACTGACTCTAGAAATTTTGTATGAGTGCTTTATACTAGATAATAGTGAGGTGTTAACTTGTTATGGATTCGAAGAGTGAACAGGAAGAGTCTTATTTCGGCTATAATTTGATACGAAATGATGTTTTATCAGAACTACTAGGGGCAGAGAAAGAATCACTATTATATTGGTTAGGCAAATCCGTTGCCAGGTCGCATCCGCTAGAGACCATTGAAGATGCCATTCAATTTTTTGAAAAAGCTCAATGGGGTACGTTGACCTTGGTGAAGGAAAAACCATACGAACGAACATTTGAATTAGAGGGAAGTTGGATGGGAAAACAAGACCACCGTTGTTACCAGCTTGAGGCTGGATTTCTCGCACAACAAATAGAGGCGTGGACTCATTCGATTTCCGTTGCTGTTCTCAGCGAGAAACGTCAACACGTTCAAATTCATGTCACCATTGACCGATATGAAAAGCCAAGTGAATGACAACGAAAAAGGAGCCAAGCGGCTCCTTTTTATGTTCCCTCTTTTAACTTATCTACAATGGACTCAGCTACTGTATGAGGGATACCTTGCTCAATGAATTCCTCTATCGTGGCCGTCTTCATTTTTTTAACCGAACCAAAATGCTTTAGCAATGCTTGTTTACGTTTAGCTCCAACTCCTGGTATATCATCAAGAACGGACTGGAAGAACGTCTTGGATCGAACAGAACGGTGAAAGGTAATGGCAAATCGGTGGACTTCATCCTGGATACGTTGTAGCAAATAAAACTCTTGGCTATCACGAGCCAATGGAATAACGACTGGAGGAGAACCCTTTAGCAATTGTGATGTGCGGTGCTTATCATCCTTTGCTAAACCACAAACAGGTATTGTCAGTCCAAGTTCATCCTCTAACACCTCTTGCGCTGCGGCAATTTGCCCTTTTCCTCCATCAATAACAATCAGATCAGGCATCGGTCTGTTTTCCTTTAATAGTCTTACATACCTTCTGCGGACTACCTCGCGCATCGAACCATAATCATCAGGTCCTTCAACTGTTTTTATTTTGTACTTGCGATAGTCTTTCCGATTCGGTTTGCCGTCTAAAAAGGTAATCATGGTTGAAACAGGGTCCGTCCCTTGAGTGTTCGAGTTATCAAATGCCTCGATACGATATGGCGTCGCGATATCCATCGCTTTTCCTAATCGCTCAATTGCATGAATGGTTCGATTTTCGTCTCTTTCAATTAATGAGAACTTCTCCTTTAACGCTACACGAGCATTTTCTGAAGCTAAGTCCATGAGATCTTTTTTTGGACCTCGTTTTGGTTCTAACACTCGTACTTCAAGTAACTCATGAATCAACTGAGTATCCACTTCCTTTGGAACAAGAATTTCCGCAGGTTTGATATGCTGCTTCTGAAGATAGAATTGCCCAATAAAGGTCATCAAGTCCTCTGATGCTTCTTTATAAAATGGGAAAAGTGACACATCACGTTCAATTAGTTTTCCTTGCCTAACAAAAAAGACCTGAACGCACATCCATCCTTTATCGTACGCAAAAGCAAATACATCTCGGTCGACATGATCATTAATCGTCATTTTTTGCTTTTCTATAATGGCATCCATATGCGCGAGTGTGTCACGAATCTCCTTCGCCCGCTCAAAATCTAATTCCTCAGAAGCTTTCATCATTCGCTCTGTTAAGGTTTTCTTTACATCAGAATGGCCGTTTTTTAAGAAACGTGTGATCTCTTGTACCATCTCTTGATTCTGTTCATCCGTCACTTCATACACACAAGGTGCTAGACATTGACCAATGTGGTAATACAAACAAACACTATCAGGCATGTTCCGACACTTTCTTAATGGATAAATTCGATCAAGCAGCTTTTTCGTTTCATTTGCTGCACCGGCATTAGGATAAGGACCAAAGTACTTTCCTCCATCTTTTTTAACCTGTCGTGTTGTCAGTAACCTAGGGTGCTTTTCATTGGTAATCTTCAGATACGGATATGATTTATCATCTTTTAACATGACATTATACTTAGGGTCATATTTTTTGATTAGATTCATCTCAAGAATAAGTGCTTCAATGTTAGAGCTAGTCACGATATATTCAAAGTCAACAATCTCGCTAACGAGCCTTTGTGTTTTTGCATCATGAGAACCACTAAAATAAGAACGAACTCGATTCTTTAACACCTTAGCTTTTCCCACATAAATGATCGTATCTTGTCTATCCTTCATTAGATAACAGCCTGGTTGATCAGGAAGTATGGTCAGCTTTTCTTTAAGCTGGCTCACTGTACTCCCCCCTTTTCTACAATACTTAGTACCTACCATCATGCCTGTTTTCTTGTTGGTTTACAAGAAGCATCCATACAAAAATCCGCCCTCTCCAAGAGAAAGCGGATTTGGCATGCGTGCATGCTCCTATAGATGTTTGTTTAGTAATTCAGCCAAAGCTTCTTTAGGCTGGAATCCAACAACCTGATCTACAACTTCTCCATCTTTGAAGACAAGAAGAGTTGGAATACTCATTACACTGTATTTCCCAGCTGTTTCTTGATTTTCATCAACATCCAGCTTCGCAATTTTGATCTTATCGCCCATTTCTGAATCAAGTTCTTCTAGAACTGGTGCAATCATTTTACAAGGTCCACACCACGGAGCCCAGAAGTCAGCAAGAACAACACCACTACTTGTTTCAGATGAAAACGTTTGGTCTGTTACGTTTACAATTGCCATGATTAAATCCTCCTTTAAATCCATTAACTTGGTTACAAGAATTATTATAGCATTCAAGAAAGTCTGATGCTAATTTATTGCTTAGAAAAACTGAGTAAGCTTGAATCGGTGGGTAGACTGATCTAAAACTTTTCGACTTCTGAACAGGGGTAAGTGATCTGCTCCCCCTGTAAATCACCAAAACGCCTCTGAGATACACTTCTCAAGAGACGTTTTTGGAGGATGACCATACCTATTCATCTTTTTAGTTAGAGAATTTTGGACAGGAACGTTTTCGTTCTTTCATGTTTTGGGTTATCAAACAACTCAGTTGGTGTTCCCATTTCCACCAGTTCCCCTTGATCAAAGAGAATAATACGATCAGCTACTTCACGAGCAAAACTCATTTCGTGTGTCACTACAAGCATCGTCATACCAGTGTCACACAATTCCTTCATAACATCTAATACCTCTTTAACCATTTCAGGGTCAAGAGCAGAGGTTGGCTCATCGAATAGCATAATCTTAGGTTGCATCGCTAACGCTCGTGCGATCGCTACTCGTTGTTGTTGTCCACCAGATAATTGACCAGGATACTTATGGGCCTGCTCTGGAATTCCAACGCGCTCTAGTAATTCAAGGGCAATCTTTTCAGCCTTTGCTTTTGGCCATTTCTTAACCCATATAGGCGATAGCGTAATATTCTTTAAAATCGTTAGGTGAGGAAATAGATTAAAAGATTGAAAAACCATCCCTGTTTCCTTACGAATCGCATCAATATTAGCGTTGTCTTCTGATAATTCTATTCCATCGACAGTGATTTGACCCTTTTGGATTTTTTCGAGGGCATTAATCGTCCGAATAAATGTCGATTTACCAGAACCTGATGGCCCCAATATACATACAATTTCTCCTTGTTTAATGGAGACATCCACGTCTCTTAGCACGTGTAACTCGTTACTATACCATTTATTAACCCCTTCACAGACAATAATATCTTCTCTTTCTTGTAAAGGAATATTCGGATCAAATTCTACAAGTACTTCTGTTTCTTTACTCATCTTGAATCCCCCCTCTTAATTATGCCCAACACTTAAGGAACGCTCTAGCTTGCGACTTGTAACTGACATCGTGAAACAGATGATCCAGAATACAAGAGCTACAAATACAAAGACTTCCTTTTGGGTTCCTAAAAATTCTGGATTGGAGATAACCGTCCGTCCAATTCCTAAAACATCTAACAATCCAACCGTCGCTACAAGTGTTGTATCCTTTAAGATAGATATGGATTGCCCAACCATTGATGGAATAGTGACCCGTAATGCCTGAGGAAGGACAACAAATACCGTTGTTTTTAATGTGCTTAGTCCGAGTGCATGTGAAGCTTCAATTTGACTGTTTGGTACAGCCTGCAATCCACCTCGGACATTCTCAGCTATGTATGCCGAGTTAAAGATGACAAGCCCTACCATAGCTCGAACCACGTTATCTACAGTCACTCCGCCTGGTAAGAACAGTGGCACCATAATTTGTGCCATAAATAGTATCGTGATAAGAGGTACACCACGGATAATCTCAATATAGACTACACTTATCATTCGAATGATCGGTAGTTTACTTGCGCGTCCTAATGCAAACATCACACCAATAGGAAATGAGAAAACAATCGCAATCACTGCAAGTAACATGGTCAGCATTAAACCGCCCCATGTATTTGTGCGAACCTCAGGCAGAATGCCAAACCCTTGGATAAAAAACAAAACAAGCACAAAGCATAGGATCCAAGCAAATCCCGCAAATTTCTTTAAGAAAGGAACCATGTTACCAATCACAAATCCGCCTGCTAAAGCAAGGATTGCACCTATTAACCAAATTCGTGATGCGCCAGAGATAAATGGAAGCGCCATGGCCACGAGAAAAACAGCTCCAATGGAGAAAAACATAATATTTGAAATGCCTCGTTTAGCACCATATGTAATCCCAACAAACAGGCTTACAAGGAGTAAAGAGGTCCATACTCTCCATAGTTGCTCTAACGGATATTGACCAACCATAAATAATTTAAAGTTTGCAGAAATGACTTCCCATCTTGCTGTGAAAAATGTCCAGCCAAGTACATTTTTTAATAGTAAAATCGCAGCAGCTAATAGAACAACCGTTAAAATGGAGCTAAACCAGGAGAAAAATAAATTCTTCTTTAACCATTCAGCAGGACTAAGCCTTACCTCAGCCGGCATTGGGGCTGGTCCTTTAGCTTCTACTTTTTGAAGTTTCTCAAGATCCATGTCTACTCACCTTTCTACCAATGCGGTGTATTTATTGTAGAGATTCATAAGTAGCGACGTCACCACACTAATGGTTAGATAAGCTAGCAGCATAATCGTTATGACCTCAATCGCTCTACCTGTTTGGTTTAAGGTTGTGCTTCCAACACTAAACAAATCAGGGTATCCAACAGCTACAGCTAAGCTTGAGTTCTTCGCAAGACCAAGATATTGACTTGTGACTGGAGGAATAATCGTGCGAATAGCCTGTGGAAAGGTTACAAATCTTAAAATCTTAGACGAACTAAGTCCAAGTGCTTCTGCAGCCTCAATTTGACCTTTTGGTACGGCAAGTATGCCTCCGCGAACGATCTCGGCAATGTAGGTAGCTGTATACATAACTAATGCAAATAAAATAGCAGCAAACTCAGGCGAGAAACGATAACCACCCGATGAACCAGTCCCCGTATGCTCAGGAATACTTAGTGATGCTGGGAATTCACCGAAGATAAGATACCCTACACCTATAGTCAAAACCATGACACCTATAAACCACACACTTGGATATAACTTAACGCCTTTTTCGATTTGCTGTTTGTTTTTCCATTTAAAAACAAAAAAAGCGGCAACTAATGCTATCAGTAAAAGACCTAACCATATATATAAGGTTGAATTGGCATCAAACCAAGGAAATACAAATCCTCGGTTACTGACTATAAAGCCATAGTTAGCATTTACATCCTGGATACGTGGCATCGCAAGCATTACAGCAAAATACCAGAAGAAAATCTGAACCAAAACGGGTGTGTTACGAAATATTTCTATGTACCAGGTTGATATTGTTCGTAGCAACCAATTGCTTGATAACCTTGAGACACCTACAATGACTCCAACAATGGTTGTAAGGACAATCCCTATAATTGAAACCTTTAACGTGTTAAGAAAACCAACAGACAACGCTCTTAAAAATGTATCGGATGCGGCGAAGCTAATGACCGATTCACCAATTGGAAATGAGGCACGACTACTTAAAAAGTTAAAGCTTAATCCCAAGCCTGCTCGGTTTAAACCGGCAATGGCATTTGTGGCAAGAAAATAAATAACGCCGATAATGGCTCCTAAAAACAATACCTGCCAAATAATATTTAAATATTTTTGATTTCGCCAAAACGGCGGGCGGTTTTGGGTAGAAGGCTGAGCCAATACTATTCATCCTTTCTTTATCCAAATGATCGTTACATATATTTTGATCCCTTTTTAAGAGAAAAGCCTGCCTCTATAGTAGAAACGAAGCAGGCTATTTCTATGAAAATTCACTATGACTTATCTAAATGGTGGTGAGTATAAAAGTCCTCCATCTAAATATAGAGCGTTTAAGCCACGATCTAGATTAAACGGACTATCTGCACCTAGGTTACGATCATAGATTTCAGCATAGTTTCCAACCTGCTTAATGATCTGGTAAGCATAGTCATTCTCAAGCCCAAGCTGTTCCCCTAGATTCTCTTCAACTCCAAGGAATCGGGCAATATCTGGATCTTCAGTATCTAAGAAGTCATCGACATTCTCTGATGTAATGCCAAATTCTTCAGCTTGGATGGTTGCATTGGTAGCCCAATACATTACCTCATAGAATTGATCGTCTCCATCAAGTACAGCAGGTCCAAGTGGTTCTTTTGACATTACTTCATTTAGGATCACGTGCCCTTCTGGATCCTGTAACGTATCCATTCTTGAAACGAGTGCCGACTGATCCGTTGTCCAAGCATCGATTGTACCTGATTCATAGGCTGCAATTAAGCTGTCCTGATCTGAAAAGGTAACTGTCTCGAAATCAATTCCGCGCTTACTCATTTGGTCCGCTAAATTTAATTCGGTCGTGGTACCTTGCTCAACACCAATACGAGCTCCTTCTAAATCTTCTAATGATTCAATACCACTATCACTTGGCGCCATCATCCCTTGTCCATCATAAAATGTAGTAGGACCAAAGTTTAGACCAATCTCAACATCACGGTTTAATGTCCACGTAGTATTCCGAATTAAAATGTCTACTTCACCAGTCTGCAATGCCGTAAAACGCTCTTGTGCTGACAGAGGTCTAAATTCAATTTTTTCTGCGTCTCCTAGAATAGCAGCAGCCATCACTTTACCAAATTCAATATCAAACCCAACAAACTCACCATCAGATCCTACATAACCGAAGCCTGGAAGCTGATCCCCTGCTCCTAATATAAGTTCACCACGATCTTGTATTGCTGAGATAGCATCACCTGAACTGTTTGTGTTACCTTGTGCTTCCCCATCTGCTGGAGCATCTGTTTCATCTGAACATGCTACTAATAAGGCCGCAAAACTAGATAATAAAAATCCATTAAATAATAATTTTTTCATTCGTAAGGGTCCCCCTGACCTAATCTAATTTACTAACTACATTTATTTATATACTAAAAAAATTCTAAATACACAGTATTAGTAAAATAATCTGACAATGCTTTTTAGGAAATAATAGGTTTAAACCATATTAATTCATAATAAGTCTTCGTTTTCCCATTTTTTTATCCAAAGAAAAAAGCCCTCCAGCTACTTGTTGAAGAGCTTTTTTCTATTCTATTAATTCATCCATAAAAATATGACTCCGGCTATGAGTAATAATCCACAACAGGCGTACAAAACCTTAGCAAGCTTTTCCAAGACCTTCCCTCCGTTTTATCTAGTAATAATTCCAGCTCCGATGACATAGGAGAGGCCGACTGAGATCACTAATGACATGAATCCCACAGCACGGTTATCCTTCTTTATTTCCTCATCCACTTTAAAAGAAGGCATTAAGAATTCAAAGATAAAATAGCTAATTAATAGCAGGACAAAGCCAATTGCTCCCCACAGTAACATAAGTAAGAGCGAATCCGAATTCTGAATGGAATGACTAAATATATTTGCTACACCAAAAATCTTTCCACTTGTTGCCATCGCCACAGCCAAATTACCTTTTTTAATTTCTTCCCAGTTACGATAGGAGGTAACTGTTTCAAAAATAGCCAAAAAGACAACAAGTGCTAAGATACTTACACTGTAAAAAGCGAGGGTTCGAACATATTCATTTTCAAGAATCCATTGTTCCATAGTTTTCGCCTCTCCTATTTTAATTCAATCACGGTGTTCCCTAAGCCGCCTTCTTTCATTTCTGCATCACGAGCTGTTTTCACACGAGGGTGTCTCTCTACCAACTTTTTAACTCCTTTACGAAGTGCACCGGTTCCTTTTCCATGAATAATGGACACCTGATGATAGCCGGCTAGTAGAGCGTCATCAATATACTTTTCGACTTTATGCATCGCTTCATCAAATCTCTCACCACGCAAATCTAACTCGGGTTTGACATGAAAACCATTTCCACGCAATGTTGCCATAGGTCTTGTTTCAATCGGCTTTGATTTTTCTGTTATTTGTAAGTCCTTACGTTCTACTTTCATTTTCATAATGCCGATTTGCACTTGATATTCATCATTACCAAGGTCGTCAAGGATGGTTCCTTTTTGTCCAAAGCTTAGCACTTTTACTTCATCACCTGGTGTCGGTTTCCGATTCGCCTTTTCAGCAATCTTTTTGACTCTTTTTTGACCACTCGTGAGTTTAGGCGCCGCCTCATCTAAATGTTTCTTTGCATCGATAATTTGATGCTCCTTAACAGATAGACCTTTCTTTTGCATATCCCTTAGTTCAGAAATAATAACTTCGGCTTCTTCTGTTGCATCCTTTACAGCCTGAGCTGCTTTTTCTTCAGCTTTTTTGAGGATATGCTGCTTTTGATCCTCAAGCTCTGCCAGTTTTTCTTCAAGCTCAGCATGGAGCTTAGCAGAGTCTTTCCGTAGTTGAGTGGCTTCATCAGATTCTTTTTGGACAGTCTTTTGACTTTCTTCTAGGGATGCAATCACTGTCTCCATTTGCGTAGAATCCAAATCAATCTGTTCTTTGGCTTTCTCAATAATCTCTTCACTTAAGCCAAGGCGTCTTGATATAGCAAAAGCATTACTGCGACCCGGAATACCAATTAGCAATCGATACGTCGGTCTAAGTGTTTCAACATCAAATTCGACACTTGCATTAATGGCTCCTTCGCGATTATACGCATAGCCTTTGAGCTCACTGTAATGCGTGGTCGCCATCACACATGCTCCACGACGATAAATGGTATCCAAGATTGAGATAGCGAGCGCTGCCCCTTCTGTGGGGTCTGTACCAGCTCCAAGCTCATCAATAAGCACAAGGCTATCTGCGTTCATCTCATCAAGAATCCGTACAATATTGGTCATGTGTGAGGAGAATGTACTTAAGCTTTGTTCAATCGATTGTTCATCACCAATATCTGCAAAAATAGATGTATAGACAGCAACCTCAGACCCAAACTCTGCGGGTACTTGAAGACCTGACTGAGCCATTAATGTGAGCAACCCTACAGTTTTGAGAGTGACTGTCTTACCACCAGTGTTTGGTCCTGTAATGATAAGCGATCGGAAGTCTGCACCTAGTTCCATAGAGATTGGAACAACTGAATCCGGATTAAGTAATGGATGACGAGCATTTTTCAGCTGAATGTATCCATTTGTATTTAGTTTAGGTTTAGATGCCTTTATTTTTTTTGCATGCTGCGCTTTAGCAAAAATAAAATCGTATTCTGAGAGAATCGATAAATTGATTAAAATGGTATCGGCGTGCTCAGACACCTGAGCTGAAAGCAGAGCAAGAATTCGTTCTACTTCTTGAGCTTCTTTCATTCGAGATTCTCTTAACTGATTGTTTAGGTCAACAATTGCTTGAGGCTCAATAAATAATGTCGCGCCTGATGCAGATTGGTCGTGCACAATTCCACCGAAAGATCCTCTGTATTCCTGCTTAACAGGGATAACGTAGCGATCATTTCGTATTGTGATAATCGCATCTGATAGCATCTTCTGTGTATTTTGCGACTTTGTCATCGACTCGAGCTTCGATCGAACATTCGACTCAAAGCTTCGAACTTGATGGCGCAGTGTTCGCAGTTCGGAACTCGCTGAATCCATCACATGCCCATAGTCATCAATACATTGATTAATGCTACGTTCAAGCTCTCTTAACGGTTCAATTTGCTCCGCATAATCGAGAAGCAGTGGAATTGGACTATCTTCTTCCTCTGCCACTTCTTCAATAAATCCTTTCATCTGTCGACCGCCATATAACGTTGAACTAATATCAACTAACTCAGAAGCACTAAGAGCCCCACCGATTTGTGCTCTTTTGGCTTCAGTCTTAACGTCTTTTATGCCACCCAGAGGGATGTGGCCTTTCAGACGAAGGACTTCCACTCCTTCAGCCGTCTCTTCCTGCCATTGTTGGACTTCTTCAAGCTCAACAGAAGGAACGAGTGCTTCCACCTTCTCTCTCCCTAAAGAAGAAGCCACATGCTCCAACAACTGCCTTTTCATTTTTGTATATTCTAAAACACGCATTACATGTTCCATGGATTGACTCCTTTATTATCTATTGATTCGATCTCGTTTGTCTTTACTAAGGTAGGTCTTTAACCGTTCCAACGACCATGTATTGATGATGCAATCTGTTGGAATTCCCGCTTTTCTCGCTACACCAAAACCATAGCGCATATACGCTAATCGATCAACATGGTGTGCATCCGTATTAATCGCAATCGGCACGCCATGATCCGCAGCTAGTCTAACCCAGTGTGCAGAAAGATCTAATCTCTCTGGACTAGCATTCAACTCCAAAGCTGTCCCTGATTCTGCTGCCCACTCAATAAGCTGAGGCACATTCACAGCATACCCTTCACGTCTTCCAATCACTCGACCAGTTGGATGGGCAACGAGATCAACATGCGGGTTAAATAAAGCAGTTTTCAATCGGCTCATGATTGTTTCTTCACTTTGTGAGAAAGAGGAATGAATCGATGCAATCACAAAGTCAATGTCTTTTAGAATGTCATCGGAATAATCAAGCGTCCCATCAGGTAAAATATCCATTTCAATACCTGTGAAGATATGGACGTTTGATTGTTCGTTAAATTCTTTTATTTGCTTATGCTGTTCTTGCACTCTTTCAACCGTTAAACCATTCGCTACTCTTAAGAATTGAGAATGATCGGTGATGGCTAAATGAGTATATCCACGTTTTTCAGCACCAGCAGCCATTTCTTTAATTGAATGTGCCCCATCACTCCACACCGTGTGCATATGCAAGTCTGATTGAGCAGATGTATCCTCAGGATAGTCTTTCTTATCTGAAATTAAAACTAATTCATCCTTTCCAACCCGTGCTTCAGGCGGAACGTAAGCCAGTCCAAAATGATAATAGAACGAACGTTCGTCCTTAAAAACAGCTGTATGACCAGTTTCTCTGTTTAACACACCATACTCACTGATCTGCTCGCCTCTTTCTTTAGCAAGTTGTCTTAGTTTTACATTATGATCCTTAGAACCAGTGAAATGAAGAAGAGCTGACGCAAATTCATCATCACTTACTAACCTAAAGTCTACACCAATAATTAATTCATCCACAGATAATTCTAATGATACCTTTGTATCACCTGCGCCAACAACCTGCAGGATCCCTTCTAATTGAAGGAGTTGTTCCTTTACAAGCTCAGGGTTATCTGTAGAAATAATAAAGTCAACATCTTTCACGGTTTCTTCTACACGTCGTAGGCTACCCGCCAACTCATATCGAATGATTCCATTCATCTGTTGCAGTTTCCCCTGAATAAAATCTGCTGCTTTAATCGCCACTGCGATCCCTACTCGTTCAGGTCGCGTTTGAAATGCATCAATAGCTGCGAGTATTTTCTCTTCTGATTTTGCACCAAATCCAGCCATTCCTCGGATTTTCTCATCTAAACACGCTTGTTTTAAGGTCTCAAGGTTTGTTACTCCAAGCTCTTGATAGAGTTTCCCTATTTTTTTCCCACCAAGCCCAGGCAATTTCAATAGCGGTAGGAGTCCCTCTGGAAATGAAGCTGCGAGTTCATCATGAAGACCAGATTGACCCGTTTGTTTTAATTCTTCGATGACAGACGCCGTCCCTTTGCCAATCCCATCAAGACTCTCTACCTTTTCAATTTCCTCGAGAGTTTCTGGAACAGACTCTAAAGCTTTAGCGGCCTTCCTATAGGCAGATACCTTAAAAGTATTCTCTCCTTTTATCTCCATGTATATGGCGATGGCTTCTAACGTTTGAATTACTTTTTTCTTGTTCATCTAACATTCCTCGTTTCCAATCATGTTCTTCTACAACAAAAGGAAAAAGGCAGACTCACTAGAGCCAGCCTTTTATGTCCCTAAAAATCTTGACTGATCCATAGATCCTTGATCCAATCAGATAAAAATGGAGTATGGTTCATCATAAACTGAGCAACAATCGAACCTTGCATCAATTCTTGAACTACGTCAATTTGTAGCACTGCTGCTACAAATAATAAAACAAATACAATGAGATACGTTTCTACTACACAAAGAATTCCACCCAATAACTTGTTAACGGTTCGCAAGATTGGCAAATGAGCAACAAAATCTAGCATGGTTCCTACGATGTGAAGAACAATTCTTGTAGCAAAAAACAACAGAGCAAACGCAATGGCACTGTAATAAACATCTTCTGCGTTAAATGCTTGAAACAACATGCCACCCATCCCATTACTATCGAACTCAGGGTAAGGAATGATAAGCCTAAACTGTATATTATCAGCTAGAGCTCCCGAATATTTATATGCGACAAATAATGAAACAATAAAACCCGTAAGATGTATAAGCTGAAGGATAAATCCTCTTCTTCTGCCTACAAAAAAACTAAACAAAAGCATCAGCATAATAATAATACTTAACATAATTCGTACTCTCCTGTCTTGCTATTTTTCTTCCGAATGAGGTTGATCGGAATGTACCTCTTGTTCTAATTTTTTATATTGACTTGCTGCGTTCACCGCTACCAATACAGCAAGACGGGTTGCATCCAAGTATGGATTTTTACGCTTAATTTCTCTCATCTGTTCATCTACATGTCGAATAACTTCCTTAACATGTGCAGGATCTTCGTGACCAACAATCGTGTATTGCTGCCCATAAATAGAGACCGTTGTCCGTTGCTTTTTATCATTTTGATTCTTCATCAAAAAAGCCTCCTCTTTAAACCATTCCGAATCCTGCTTAAGCAAGTTACATGGAAGTGGTGTACCTTGCTCTACTCTATAAAAGCGAGAAAATCCTAGCTTACATCATAACATGAAGCACAGATCTTTAAAACAAACTTCTTTCGCTAAAAAAAGAGGCTCCGTGTCGACGGAGGCCTCTTTCTCGATTTACTATTGACGCAGGGTTGCTCCTGCTTCTGATTTTAAACCATCAAGCACCTTCTGATGGACTTCTTCTACTTCTGCATCCGTTAGTGTTTTTTCAGGATCAAGATACAATAATGAGAAAGCAAGTGACTTCTTACCGTCCTCCAAATGCTCTCCTTCATAATGATCAAATAGATTCACACTCTTGAGAAGCTCTGTTCCTGCCGCTCGGATGATGTCTTCTAGTTCTCCTGCGGTTTGATCTTGATTCACAACTAGAGCAATATCTCTACTGATAGAAGGGAATCGAGGTAATGTCTGATATTGTACCATTGGCGCATCGGCATTTAATAATGCGTCCAGGTCCAGCTCAAATACGTACGTTTCACGTAAATCATTTTCTTTTTGTACGGCTGGATGAAGCTGCCCCACATATCCAATTGACTTTCCATTTAATAGACATTCAGCCGTTCGGCCTGGATGCATATGTGTGCGGGTTGATTGTTGGTAGGTAACAACATCGTCTAAACCTAGCTCAACAAAAATTCCTTCAATTAAGCCTTTTACAACAAAGAAATCAACGACTTTCTTTTCGCCCTGCCAGCTATTTTCATGCCATACTCCTGTTAATGCACCAGCTAAAAGCTCTTGCTCACTAGGCTGTGTTTGTAACGTTGGCTCGGTTGAATGAAAGATGGATCCCATCTCATACACATGTACATTTTGATTCTTACGATTAACATTGTAAGTTAAAACATCATATAGATGAGGCAACAAGCTTGTGCGCATCGTACTGCGTTCTTCACTCATCGGCATCGAAAGCTGAATCAAAAGTTGATCTTCTTTTTTATGTGCACGAGCTTTTTCAGGACTTGTCAATGAATAGGTCATCACTTGACTCAATCCAGATGACTCAAGATAACGCGCTAGACGACGTCTTTTCGCTTGGTAGGGACTTAATGTACCTTGTGTTGTCGCACCTTCAGGAAGAGTAGCCGGGATGTTATCATAGCCATAAATTCTAGCCACTTCTTCATAAAGGTCCTCTTGAATCATGAGGTCTAGACGTCTAAATGGTGCTTCAACAACAAATCCATCCTCCGTTTGATCATAGTGAAATTTGAGCTTATCAAAAATCGCACCTGTTTCTTCAGCAGTAAGTGATAATCCCAGTCTTTCATTCATCTTTTTCAAATGAACATCAATCTTTGTTTGAGTTAGATTTCTTGCATCTACACGCACTTCTCCAGAAAGGACTCTGCCAGAAGCAAGCTCTTTGATCAGTTTAGCTGCTCTTTTCGCAGCATGAGGTGTATTTTCTGGATTGATTCCTTTTTCAAATCGAGTACTTGAATCACTACGTAGACCAAACGTCCGCGAAGCCTGACGTACTAAAGAAGATTGGAATACGGCCGCTTCTAAAAGTACGGTTTTAGTGTTCTCATCTACTTCTGTATTTTTTCCTCCCATTACGCCGGCTAAGGCTACTGGGTGCTCACCATTTGTAATTACAAGTTGCTCTTTAGAAAGTGAACGTTCCTGACCATCAAGAGTAACAAGTTCCTCTCCCTGCTTAGCACGACGTACTAGGATTTGATCGGACGCTAGTTTATCATAATCAAAAGCATGCAACGGCTGGCCATATTCAAGCAAAACATAGTTTGTACTATCAACCACATTATTGATTGGACGGATTCCCGCAGCCATTAAGCGATTTTGCAGCCATTGTGGTGATGCTCCTACTTGGACATCTTTAATGACAATCGCCTCGTAATAGCTTGCATCCTCTTTGTTCTCTACTTCTATAGAAACGAACGAATCTGCCTTTTCAGAATCAAGCTGAACGTCCTCATCGGGAAGGGTCACTTCTTTACCATAAAGAGCAGCAACCTCGTAAGCAACACCAATCATATTTAAACAATCTGAACGGTTTGGTGTTAGATCTAATTCAAGAACTTCATCTGTGAGATTTAACGCTTCAAGAGCATCCGTTCCGGGAGCGATGTCATTCGGGAACACATAAATGCCCTCAGCCATTTCTTTAGGCACAAGATTTGCATCTAGGCCAAGCTCTTGCAACGAACAAATCATGCCTTGTGAAAGCTGTCCACGTAGCTTTGCTTTTTTAATTTTTATATCTCCAGGGAGACGGGCTCCTATTTTAGCCACAACAACTGTTTGTCCCGCAGCGATATTTGCCGCCCCACAAATAATTTGAACAGGTTCTTCTTCACCAATATCAACCTGACAGATGTTTAACTTATCTGCATCAGGGTGTTGCTCACATGACTCAACATATCCTGCCACAAGGGATGTTGCACCTTGGTTTAACGTGTGGACAAAATCAATTTCCACTCCACCACGTGTCATCTTCTCAGCAATCTCAGCCGGACTTACGTCACTTAGGTCTACATATTGTTTTAACCAATTATACGAAACAAGCATACGTTATCTCCCCCTTCTTAAACCCTTTTAAATTGCGATAAAAATCGCGTGTCATTTGTATAGAAATGGCGAATATCATCAATGGCATATTTAAGCATGGCCAATCTTTCTACACCCATTCCAAATGCAAATCCGCTATATTCGTTTGGATCGAATCCGCTCATTTCTAGAACTTTTGGATGAACCATTCCTGCTCCAAGCACTTCAATCCAACCAGACTGCTTACATACGCGACATCCTTTTCCTCCGCAAATTCCACAGGAAACATCTACTTCAACAGATGGTTCAGTAAAAGGGAAGAAACTTGGACGTAGGCGAATCTCGCGGTCTTCACCAAAGAATCTCTTCACAAATGTATCAAGAATCCCTCTAAGATCACTCATTCTTACATTATGATCGATGTATAATCCTTCAACTTGCATGAATTGATGGGAGTGAGTCGCGTCATCATTATCTCGTCTAAACACACGTCCAGGACAAATGATCTTTACAGGTCCCACACCTTGATGCGCCTCCATCGTCCGTGCTTGTACTGGCGATGTTTGTGTACGCAAAAGTAGTTCCTCTGTGAAATAGAAGGAGTCCTGCATATCACGTGCTGGGTGGTCCTTCGGCAGATTCAAGGCCTCAAAATTGTAATAATCTGTTTCTACTTCTGGTCCTTCTTCTACAGAAAAGCCTAATCCGATAAAGATATCCTCTAATTCTTCAACTACAGCTTGTAACGGATGTCTTGAGCCTTGAGGCACTGGACGCCCTGGCATTGTGACATCTAATTTCTGTTCTGCAAGCTGCTTAGAGATCCGAATCTCTTCTAATTCTTGTTCTTTTTTGTCCAACTTAGCCTTTATCTCATCACGCACTTCATTAGCTAGTTGTCCAACAACCGGGCGTTCTTCAGCAGAGAGCTTACCCATTCCTCTAAGTACCTCTGTAATCGGTCCCTTTTTACCTAAATATGAAACGCGTACCTCTTGTAACGCTCGACCATCCTCAGCCGCTTGTATCTTCTCAAGCGCTTCTTTTAAAAGGGCTTCTAATGTTTCCTTCATATTCATTCCTCCCGTTTCTATGAAATAAAAAAAGAGCCTTCTCCCCGGAAAGGGACGAAAGACTCGTGGTACCACCCTACATTTAAAACAGAAATAAACCCTGTTTAACTCTCTGACGGATAACGGCTTCTTAGCCGGAAACATCTTCGCATAAATTTGCGGTCCAATGTCTGCTCCAGAGTGAATTCAACCTTCCCATTTCCTTAAGATGCTTTCAGCAATCGCATCTCTCTCTGTCAGGCGGTAAAAGGCATACTACTCTCTTTCTTCGCATTTTTGTGTATGAATCTGTTATTTATTATAGAGAAATCATGGCTTATTCGCAACCATCGTCGTTAAAAAGTTTCGTTTCGAAGATGATACAACAAAATCCCCGCTGCCACTGAAACATTTAGTGACTCTGCCTGTCCATAAATTGGGATATACAGATTCTGATCACTGT
Source organism: Alkalicoccobacillus murimartini (assembly GCF_030813245.1). Lineage (GTDB taxonomy): Bacteria > Bacillota > Bacilli > Bacillales > Bacillaceae_D > Alkalicoccobacillus > Alkalicoccobacillus murimartini. The sequence continues at coordinate 216,265 of NZ_JAUSUA010000004.1, forward strand.
TATCAAGTAGTTCCTTATTTACTCCTTCTCCTTCATTACCTAGGATTAAAGCAAAGTTTTTCTGTGGCTGAATAGCCGAATAGGAACTTGCTTGTTCAAGAGCTGTTCCAAAAACAGGCACGCCAACACGTTTGAACTCATGAATCCACTCCAACAAATCCCCTTTCACTATAGGTACATGAAAGATAGACCCTTGAGAGGCGCGGACCACTTTGCTGTTATAAATATCAACAGAGCCTTTCTCAAGGATGACTCCATCCAACCCAACAGCATCTGCTGTTCGAATAAGTGTGCCAATATTTCCAGGATCCTGCACTCGGTCGATTAATAAGTACTTTCCTAACTGAGGAGATAAATCTGTATCAGTCGGCAAGCTGCAAATTGCAGCTACTCCTTGTGGCGATTCTGTTTCGCATAGCTCTTTCATGACACTCGTTGTCGTTAAGACTAACTTCCCCTCATCTACTACCCAACTACTCGGTAAAATGACCTCTTCCGTCATAATCATCGCATGTACTTCAATTCCTGCACGAAGAGCCTCTTCAATCAGATGATGCCCTTCAATCAGAAATTGACCTGATTTCTCGCGCCCTCTTTTTTTGTGTAGTTTCTTCCATTGTTTTATGAGTTCATTTTTACTTGAATCAATTCGTTTCATGAGATCCTCTTTTCTCTATACGTACATTTATCATTCACTGTATGGTCTATCATATAATTTTTTTCAAGCATATTCTACATTAAACAAACCATACTAAAATGTACACTGAATTTTATTAAAAGGAGAGATAATGATATGGGTTTTAATTTACGAGGAGCTATTATGGCTAACATCCAAGGCAATAGTGAACAAGAAGTAGAAGCGACGATCGTGGATGCCATCCAAAACGGCGAAGAAAAAATGCTTCCAGGACTAGGTGTTTTATTCGAAGTATACTGGAATGAAGCAAATGAAGAACAAAAAAATGAAATATGCGACATTATCAGTCAAGGGCTACAAAGCTAAATGTCCACCATTCTAAATGTAAAAAGGTCAGTGACACGATAGCGTGACTCTGACCTTTTTATGTGTGATCTCTTATGAATAGGTTATAGCATGTACCGTATCATGATCAAGCTTCTTAATCACTTCTACAATTAATTTGACGGCATTCTCATAATCAGCTCTGTGAAGAATCGCGGCATGAGTATGGATATAACGCGTAGCCACTGTAATTGAAAGCGCAGGCACACCATTTGCAGTCAGGTGAATCGCTCCTGAATCTGTGCCACCACCTGCCATGGATTCATATTGATATGGAATGTGATGCTCATATGCCGTTTGTACGACAAAATCCCGTAATCCTTTATGAGCAATCATGGAAGCATCATATAAAACAATTTGAGGACCCTTGCCCATCTTCGCTTGAGCCTCATTCTCCGTAATACCTGGTGTATCGCCAGCTATACCAACATCAACTCCAAAGCCTATATCAGGCTGAATGAGGTGTGCAGATGTTTTTGCCCCTCTTAATCCAACCTCTTCCTGAACAGTGCCTACTCCATATACCGTATTTGGATGGTCTACATCTTGCAATAAACGTAGCACATCAATGGCAATCGCACAGCCAATCCGGTTATCCCAAGCCTTTGCCATAAGTAGCTTTTCATTTTTCATTACGGTGAATTCACAGACAGGAACCACTGCATCACCTGGACGAATGCCAAAGCTCTCTGCCTGGTCTCTACTCTCTGCACCAATATCAATAAACATATCTTTGATTTCTACTGGTTTTTTTCTAGCTTCTGGCGTTAGGATATGAGGGGGCTTTGAACCAATAATACCTGGAACCTCACCGTCTTTTGTGACAATGGTAACGCGTTGTGCAAGCATTACTTGCCCCCACCAGCCACCAACCGTTTGAAAACGTAAGAATCCTTTGTCATCTATGGATGTAATCATAAAACCGATCTCATCTAAGTGACCCGCCACCATGATTTTTGGACCATCAGAATCCCCTGTTTTCTTTGCTACAAGGCTTCCAAGCCGGTCTGTATATACCTCATCGGCATACTCTTTTATGTACGTACTCATGACTTCACGAGCCTCTGCCTCAAAACCAGAAATTCCTTTTGCATCAGTTAGGGCTTTTAGCATTTGAAGCTGTTGATCCTCTTTCATTCTTTTGTACCTCCTTTATTCTTTTCATAAAGTATAGCGTATTCAAACCTCAGACTCCACTTTGTAGAAAATATATGATCATTCTAAAATTAATTTTATTTTTTTTTGAAATCCCTGCAACCATTTTCAAGCTGATTCGTATAGCATATCATAAGACAAACTCAGATACATTATTTGAGGGAGGCCGAAAGGGGCTTGAATCGTATGATGGTCATACTTTTTAGACTGATGTTACTTATAGCGCTACTTATTGTTGCATTTAGTATTATAAAATACTTTTTTCATCCTCTACGTAAGCTTGAGAAGGCACATGGGCAAAGACAATTCTTTTTTCTTGATGATCAAAAGGATGTCCGAAAGAACTTCTCTTTAACCTATAAAGGCGTCATGTTTGAAGGAGAAAAATACATGGGTGCCACAGACACTGCATTTGATATTGTGACCATTTATGTATGGACGAAGGATTATAACGCGTTACAAGGGTTAACACGAGAAGATTTTCAATTTATTGAAGAAGATATTCACGTTCGATACCCTCAGTCAGCAATTGAATGGAAATCACCCATTAAAGAATTCCTACGAGATAAGAAATAAGTTATCAAAAAACCCGAATCATTATGCTGTTTTAACTCGCATAATGATTCGGGTTTTATTTATTAAAAATATGAGAGTGATAGAGTGAGACTACCGCTCCGGATATACACTGACGAATGTCCCAATCTATTTCTTCATTCTTGATTAAGGTTAAGAAGGATCACTCTGTCAACAAATAAGTAAAGCGCTTTCATTTTATATAAAAAATGAATCTCCACATCATTTCTATATCGAATAGATAGAGGAGATTATTTAATGACTTTTTACACTAACGAGTGACAGCCTGATCACTCCAATTTCGACTAATAATCATTAGAAGTATTAAGAAGGACGCAAGGGCAAATAGCCCATATGGATTTAAATCGTAGAGTAAGTTTCCAAACGTTGTATAGACGATGGCCATAGGGATATTCATGATAAAGGATTGCCTTACATACCCTTTAAAGTCAGCTGATTTCTCCATGACGTAAAAAGACAACACATGAAAATGAACAAATGGCACAAGACGAAATACAGATAGCTGCCATACGTTAAGATCAGGATCTTTTTTGAGGACTCTCTCTTTTAGTCTTGCTAACCTCTTATGCAACCAAGGAATATACTTCATCAAAAAATAAAAGCTAATGGACGAGCCCATGAGTCCAATAAAAGAATACAGAGATCCTAACACACCACCAAAGATAAATCCTCCGGCAAGACAAATCAATAACACTGGAATAAATAAAACTTGTCTAACTAAATGAAAAAGAATAAAGAAAAATGGCCCAAGCCATCCAGCTTGTTCGATAAATTGTAATAGTGGATCAACGAAGTCTTCCAATTCGCAACAGTCTCCCCTCTTCCTTCCTTACATTATGCTTGTATAGGTAGAAGGATGAACAAAAGAATGCTAATGTGAAGAATTAGCAGAACAGGCAGCCCCACCGAAAATTTTGCATGCTTTGTTTTGTGCCTGAACATACGCATTCCAGCTAGTGAACCTAAACTTCCACCAAGTAGTGCAATGAGCATCAGGGTCTTTTCAGGGGTTCTTCTCTTTTGTTTGATGGCAAGTTGTTTATCTCGATACATAGTCATAAAACCAACGATCGTAAGTATCGTCAAATACACTCCTAGTAACACACCAAGATTGTCATCCATTTTGTCCACTCCCATCCTGCATGAAAAAAAGCGCGGTCTGATGACTGCGCTTTTTATACTATATACTTACTTAGCCTTTAAGGCTTGTTTTAGCTTGTTCTGCTAAAGCAGTGAAAGCTACTTCATCATTAACAGCTAAGTCAGCAAGCATTTTACGGTTAACATTAATCTCAGCAAGCTTTAATCCGTGCATCAAACGGCTGTAAGACAATCCGTTGATACGTGCAGCTGCGTTGATACGTGTAATCCAAAGCTTACGGAAATCACGTTTCTTTTGACGACGGTCACGGTAAGCATAAAGTAATGCTTTCATTACCTGACCTTGTGCTGATTTGAATAACGTATGCTTAGAACCGTAATACCCTTTAGCTAACTTTAATACTTTCTTACGACGACGACGAGCGACATATCCGCCTTTTACTCTTGGCATCGCTAATCCCTCCTTTATAATCCGAAAAAGATCTTATTTTTTGTAGGTTAACATTTGACGAATGCGTTTGAAGTCTCCGGAATGAACCATAGCCGACTTACGCAGCTTACGTTTTTGCTTTTGAGACTTGTTACGGAACATGTGGCTAGTAAAAGCGTGTGAACGTTTTAGTTTGCCGCTTCCTGTACGTTTGAAACGCTTAGCAGCGCCTCTGTGTGTTTTCATTTTTGGCATGAAACTAATCCTCCTTTAATGTGGTTCAAGACAGGCTGTTATTTCTCCGCGTTCGGAGCAAGCACAAGGAACATGCTACGGCCTTCCATTTTTGGTCTCGCTTCAATCGTTGCAATATCTTCACATTCTTTAGCCAAACGCTCAAGTACTACGCGACCAATCTGTGAATGAGTAATTGCACGTCCACGGAACCTAATAGCTGCCTTAACCTTGTCGCCCTTCTCAAGAAACTTACGTGCATTACGTAGCTTCGTATTGAAGTCATGATCCTCAATCGTTGGGCTCAGACGGACTTCTTTAGTGTTAATAATCTTTTGGTTTTTACGTGCTTCTTTGTCTTTCTTCTGTTGCTCATAGCGGTATTTTCCATAATCCATTATGCGGCAAACAGGCGGTTTTGCAGTTGGTGCTACGCACACAAGGTCAAGGTTAACACTTTGGGCCATTTCTAGCGCTTCAAACTTCGATTTAACACCGATTTGATCGCCATTTGCACCAATAAGACGTACTTCCCGGGCACGAATCCCTTCATTGACCAACATGTCTTTACTAATAATGAGCCACCTCCACTGGATTTGATCTTGCAGACTAGATATATAGTCAGTACAGGTCATCTTTTGTTGACGTGTGTACAAGAAAGTAGCAGCAGTATGCTTTGAGAAATTCCACACAAAAAAGTGCGGACGCACTGCGCCCACACTGATAACTCGTTAATTACAAGAAACGAATGATACCTGCCAACATATGTCGATCAGGTGAGAAGCGGGCGCCTCTGCTTTCTTATATTCTGTTTAACACACTCATAGAATATTATCATAACCAATACAGGCTGTCAACTGATTAATTATCTAAAGTGAAGTCTTCTGTGATTCGGATGCTGTTGTTCACGGACTGAACGATCGGGCAGTTTTTTATTGATAGCTCTAACGCCTTAGCTATCGTCTCCTCAGATGCCTCTGTTCCACTTATGGTGAAATGAAGAGCCACGTCAGTTACTTCATTAACTCCCGCTTCATTTCGAGTGACCTCCGCTACAATAGTAATGTCTGAGTAAGCTATGCGTTTCTTTTGAAGAACTTTTCTTAATACACCGCCACTACATACAGCAATGGAAGAGACCAATAATTGATAGGGACGAAACTCATACTCTTCATTCCCCGATACATCCAATGTACCAAAGGTTGTTTTGTGTTGGAAGCCGTTCTCTGTCATGTTAAATTCCATTATGGTCTCTCCCCTCCAGCTCTATTGAATTAAAGTTTATGAGAAGCAATTTCATCAACCAACTGCTTCAAGAAGTCTTCTTTGTTCACAACATGTTGTTCTTGTTCACCGTACTTACGAATATTTACTGTGCCATCGGTAACCTCTTTGTCTCCAAGCACAAGCATATAAGGTGTCTTCTTCATTTGAGCTTCACGAATTTTATACCCAATCTTCTCATTACGCTCATCTAACTGCACACGAACACCTGCATCTTCAAGAAGTGACTTTACACTTTCCGCATATTCCAGATGTGCTTCTGGAGAGACCGGGATCACTTGAACTTGAACAGGTGCCAGCCAAGTAGGGAAAGCTCCAGCGAAGTGCTCAATAAGAATTGCAATGAAACGGTCAATTGAACCAAATACAGCACGGTGAATAACAATTGGACGATCTTTTTCACCTTGTTCGTTCACATAAGTCAGGTCAAATTTTTCTGGCATTTGGAAGTCTAGTTGAATCGTTGCACATTGGTGACTGCGTTTCAATGCATCTTTAATGTGGAAATCAATTTTCGGACCGTAAAAGGCACCGTCTCCCTCATTTAGGTAGTAGTCAACATTAAGATCCTTTAATACGTTCTCAAGTGATTGTTCTGCTTGTTCCCAAAGCTCGTCCGCTCCCATCGAATCTTCCGGACGTGTGGAAAGCTCTACAGAATATTCAAATCCAAACGTGCTATAGATTTGATCCACAAGACCAAACACTTGCTTCAGCTCATCTTCAATCTGATTGGGTGCAACAAAGATGTGAGCATCATCTTGCGTAAACGTACGAACACGCAGCATACCATTTAAAGATCCACTTAACTCGTGGCGATGTACTTGACCAAATTCAGCCATACGAATCGGTAGGTCACGGTAAGAATGCTGTTTGTTTTTGTAGATAAGCATATGTCCAGGACAGTTCATTGGTTTTAGGGCAAAACGTTTATCATCTACATCTGAGAAATACATATTCTCATGGTAATGATCCCAGTGACCTGATTGCTCCCATAGACGTTGGTTCATCATTAGTGGAGTTCTCACTTCCTGATAACCTGCTTTGTTATACAGATTGCGCGAGAAGTTCTCAAGCTCTGTGCGGATTGTTTGACCATTCGGAAGGAAAAACGGCATCCCTGGCGCTTCTTCTGAGAACATAAATAGCTCCAACTCACGTCCTAGCTTACGGTGATCACGTTCCTTCGCTTGGCGAAGTAACTCTAGATGCTCGTCAAGGTCAGCTTGTTTAAAAAAGGCTGTTCCATAAATGCGTTGTAACATCTTGTTATCGCTGTTCCCTCTCCAATAAGCTCCCGCTAAATTTTGTAGCTTAAAGGCTTTGATCTTGTTTGTTGAAGGGACATGAATCCCACGACATAAATCAAAGAAATCACCCTGCTCATAAATCGTTACTTGCTCGTCTTCTGGGATCACACCGATTAATTCTTGTTTATATTCATCTTCACCAAACTTGACTTTCGCCTCATCACGACTCACTTCCAAACGTTGAATCTCAAGGTTTTCGGAAACAATCTTTTTCATTTCCTTTTCGATTTTTGGCAAATCCTCTTGAGTAATTGACTCCTCAGAATCGATATCATAATAAAATCCATCTTCAATCACAGGGCCAACACCCAGCTTCACGTTTTTAAATAAACGGCGAACAGCCTGTGCCATCAAGTGTGCTGTACTATGTCGTAAGATCTCAAGTGCCTCATCTGACTCGGGTGTAATGATCGCCACTTCACCATTTTCAGGAATTGGTCGTTTAAGATCAATGAGCTGTCCATTTATCTTTCCAGCAATGGCCTTTTTCTTTAATCCTGGGCTAATCGAAGCTGCTACATCTTCTGTTGTAGTTCCTTCAGGAAACTCTTTTTTTGCTCCATCAGGAAAAATCAGTTCTAGCGTCTTATCCATGTCTTAACTCGCTCCTTTTTTTCTATTTTCGAGCACAAAAAAAACACTCGTCCCTTCCAATGAAGGGGCGAGTGTGGTTCGCGGTTCCACCCTAATGTCCGTACGTATACGGCTTATCTTACAGATAACGGCTGCGCGCCGGCATTGGATACTAAATAAAAAGGTTCCCCAATGCAGTTTAAAGGTGGTAAGGTCGCATTCCTTGTTTTGAGACTCTCACCAATCGCCTCATTCTCTGAAAAACCAGCTAAACACGCCTCGTATCCTTATCATTACTATTCATATCATTCGAATGATTAATATGTAGTATATTATAGGGAGGCGTTAAAGAAAAATCAAGTGGGTTCGTGTTTTTTTTCTGATTGCTCCCTTAAAGGGTAGATATGCAATCGCTCTTCAAATATAGATTGAATGGAAAGAATGACCCCATTTTCTGGTTCATCCGTGAATACATGAACTTCAGCCGGTACCATACTGACCAAGGGACTGATCATCATGTCCTGTACATCAAGTCCTTCTTCAAAGATCAGGTCTTCTTCTAAATAGAAAAGGATTTCTTCTTTTGTTAACTCACGAAACTGACTATCATAAATAGTGAACACTTGATCATGAACAATGTACAAATGATTCACCTTAGACGGTGCTTTCCGTAAATGTTGCCTATAGTTCTCCAACATAGTTTGATAATCTTGCTCTAACATATATTCATCGATGGCCATTTCCACACAATCAATTAATAGTTCTCCATATTCACGAAGGCGGAATGTTAAGAATGGTTCATAATAGAAAGAGGTTTCTTGTTCAATATGCGTTGCGAATGCACGGTAGATAAATTCTTTACGATTAAAAAACAGTTGAATATCAGGAAGGTCTTGTCGGTCTCCATCAAGGATTAACTTTGCGATAGAAAGAATTTGAAACTGTTCTTCCTTATCAGTAAAGTAAAACATGGTTTCAATTATCGATAAGAGCCATTCCTCTTCTTTACTGTCGATCACATATTCCGTGAGTATAGAGGCAAGAAGTGGATGAAACGAGTCATAAAAGCTGACTTGGACATCCTGATAATGCACATACAACACACCTTCTTCATCTACCTTTATCTCTACTCCTAGACCATAGGGCTGAAATCGTTGGACATAATCCTTTATTTCGTCATATAGGTTCCGACAATCCAATTTTTCTTCAAAGTGTATAGCGATCAACCGTCAACTCCCCCTTACCATATCAAACTTATCTTCACAAGATCGTCCTTATGCCTATCATGGGCTCTATCTCATCCTATGTATCAAATGTGAGAACATGCCGAGGTACTATTGTTTTTTGTGCGACAGATTCCTCCATATCCATAAAAAAACTCCCCGCATTTCTGCGGGGAGTACATCGGTTCATTTAATTTTGCATAATAAAGTCTTTTTCTGCTGTTTCTTCACCGTCAAACACTCGAAGAATATCATAACCTGTTGTACGTTGAGCTGGAATTTTTCCTGCTTCACGAATCAGTCGAAGCGTTAAGTTCGTATTCACCTTATGCGTTGTATTAGCTGCAGAAACAACATTCTCTTCCATCATCGTTGAACCGAAATCATTACAACCAAAGTGTAAGGATTGCTTCCCGACTTCCGGCCCCATTGTAACCCATGAGGATTGGAAATTCGGAATGTTATCAAGAAAAATGCGAGAAATCGCAACATTTTTCAAGTAATCTTCTTTGGTTAACTTCTTCAATCTTTTGAGTCCAGTATTCTCAGGCTGAAGCAACCATGAGATAAAAGCTGTGAAACATTCCGTCTCATCCTGTGCATCTCTTACTCTCTGCAAGTGTAGCGCTCTTTCTTCAAATGATTCACCAAAACCAATAACCATTGTGGCTGAGCCAAACATCCCAACCTTTTTGCTTGCAGTCATGGCTTCCATCCATTGCTCCCAGGTTACCTTTAAGCGACTAACACGTAATCTGGTTTCTTCCGTTAAAATCTCAGCTCCGCCCCCAGGCATACTGTCTAAGCCAGCTTCATGTAACTCCCGCAGGACTTCCTCGACCGTTATACCTGATACATCTGCAATCTTCCAAATCTCAGCTGGAGAAAACGAATGCATCCAAATATCAGGAAAGCGTTCTTTAATCCCTTTTAATAAGTTGGTATAGTAATCAAGTTTTAAATTAGGATTAGTTCCACCTTGCATCAAAATCTCTGTTCCACCCACATCAAGCGTTTCTTGGATTTTTGAGAAGATCACTTCATCATCCAATACATAGCCTTCCTTGGAATTTGGAGGACGATAAAAAGCACAAAAACTGCAGTATGTATCACAGAAGTTTGTGTAGTTTACATTACGCCCAATCACAAACGTAGTCACAGGATCAGGATGCCACTTTTTCATAATTGTGTCGGCAGCTTTTCCTAGCTTTTCAAGGTCATCACTTTCATATAATTTTACAGCGTCAGCCATAGAGATTCGATCTCCATTCACTGCGCGTTCAAGTATCTCGTCGACGCTCATCTGTGTAACCCCCATCATCTTTCACAGGATAGTTTTATCGTATCATAGTTAAATAGAAACATCCAATTGCTAAACTCATTGAAAAAGGAGAGATTCCGTCACCCTCTCCGGTTCTCCCCTTTTACCGTAATTACCTTTGTATAGTGTTTGATACGTTCCATGATTCGCATGGCCTTTAGTTCTTCAGTTCCGCCCTTGTCTGAGTACGATAGATGATTTTCGAGTTCATCATAATCATAGTTGGATGTAAACAGGGTTGGTAATTTTTCAAGCATTCGATGCTGAAGAATGGCACCTAGAACATCATCTCGAGTCCAGCTTGAAGTTGTTTCTGCACCAATATCATCCAAGATTAATACCTTAGCCTTTTTCACTGCATCTAATTTTTCTTGAAAGGTTCCGTCGCCAATCGACTGACGCATCTCTCTAAAAAAGTCAGGCGTATAAATGATAAAGGTTTCGATATTCCTCTCTTTTAATTCGTTAGCAATGGCTCCCATTAAATAGGTTTTACCTACACCAAACTTCCCGTAGAAATAAAGTCCCATTCCATCTTCGCCAGGATTCGCATTCATCGCAAAATGAAGGGCTGCCTTACTTGCCTCCATTCGATCGGTATCCGCATCAAGTTGATTAAAGCTAGCAGATAGCACATCTTTCGGAATGTAGAGAGATCGGATCAAATCTTGCTCCTGCTTCTGTTTCTCATGCTGCACTTTTAAACTACAGGCATGATAACGAAGCTCTAAATTCTTGCGTTCAATATAAAGCTCTGGTTGGTATCCTTGCATCAAATTCGGACATCGGTTTAGTCCCGGACAGTGATCGCAATGATCTCTTTCTTTTTTGTACTCATACAGTTTTGTCATACCAGTCGTCAGCATGTCATCTGTCACACCAGGGTGCTCATCAAGAAACTGTGTAATATACGAGTTTTTAAGCAAGGACTGCTTGGCTTGATCTAGTCGCTTTTGCAATTCCTTGTTTCCATCCCACTGAGAGAGCGCTGTGTTAATGGGTTCCATTTTATTCTAGACCTCCTTTCTGTTGTTTGGACTTACGAAGTTCTTCTAGCATTTCCTCAAAACTTTGTTTGGATTGTTGATTCTTTGTTGTTGAAGTCTCTCCGGCAGACGTCGCTTCAGATGCCATTTTTGATTGTTTTTCTTCGACTAGCCATTTAGGCAGCTTGTCTCTCTTCTGATTACGTTTGCCTTGGCGCTTTTGATTTCCACTCGAAGATGTTTGTTGCTGAGCTTCCGTCTTACTCTGTTGTTCTTTTAGAGCAAGCTGCATCGCTTCACGGACTAATTTGACTTTTTTCCTAGACCAATGTCCTGCAATTTTATTAATTAAAGGCTTTGACAGCTTCATATCATATTGCCACAACACATAATCTAATAACACGTTTGTCACACCTGGTAGCAATTGATAATCGAGAATAAGACCTTCTACAATTTTAGCATCAGCCGGTGCTACCTGTGCGCCTTCAGACCTTAACTCAAGTAGTCTTAAAGGTGGTGTCTCTTCATAGAATTGAATGGTTTTTTCTTCGTCCGTAACGGCTTCTTTTTGATTCATCGTCTTATGTTCAATCGGATGCGATCTGAGACCAAGTCCAGGAGGTGTACCGCCGTATTCAAGCCTGTACCAGTCCTGTGCTTTACGCCGCAAAATATCTACGTCTACTTTCTCGTCGTGAAGCACTGCCTGAGACACAATCTTACTCATCTCAAGTGGTTCAATCCGATAAACAAAGGCTAATCGAATAATTGTTTCTTCTACGTCAGCTGAGATGGCTTGCTCAGGAACAATAAAGCTTGAAAGTGACTTTCTCATCAGGTCTAAATCAAAATCTTCGAAATGGAAGCCTTGTTTCTTTGTTCTCGACAAGATGGTTTTATCTTGGGCTGCGGTTAACGCCTCTCCTGTCTCTGATCTCAAATTAGAAACCATCTCCGAGTGATGTAAGGATGTGTACACTTCATCAAAAGAATAGGTTAACTCCGTGAATTCATCTAATGGGACTGTATCTACAGAAAAACGATCTCGTAATTCACGATATTGAGTTTTACCCAATCGATTAAACAAATAGACGCTTAGAACATCATTCTCGAAGAATTGCTTTGGAGTCATAGGTGGTTGGAGCTCGTATAAGTATAGACTTTCTGAGTCTACCTTACGTTTATAGCTTTTGAGTAAACCAATACCTTCAAGCTTCTTTCGCTCTTCAAAAATCTTTGCTAGCGATAATTCTGTCATTAGCATCAGATGTCGATGTGTTTGCTCCGTACTTGACCACTGATCTCTCTCAAGATGAGCCCACAATGTTGTATATAATCCGTTTGCAACGGTACCAATTAAAGGTTGATACAGGAGGACCATAACTTTTTGATCCATATCTGTTAAATAATCTGCTGTTCTTACTGTGTATCTGTCAACAGGAAGCAGCTCTCTCCAATGCCAGCTCAACTTAGAGCCCCCCTTGCGTCAAAATCATACGCATAGTGTACCATGCCGCATCTTTTGCTGTGCATATTTTGTCCTGAAAAGAGTAAATAGGAGCTTAACAGCGCAGCGCGCTTAAGCTCCTATTCAGCCTTTGTTCATGAGGTCTGTTAATTCTTTAATAAATACATTAATATCTTTAAACTGTCTATATACTGAAGCAAATCGCACATAAGCGACATCATCAATATCTGCCAGTCTTTCCATTACAAGCTCACCTACATCATGGCTAAGCATTTCGTTTTTCCCAGATCCTCTAAGGTCTCTTTCCACATTATTGACTAGATTCTCTAAGGTTTCTAGAGGAACTGGCCTTTTCTCACATGCACGAATGAGTCCCCTTAAGATCTTCTCTCGACTAAACTCTTGTCTTGTTCCATCTTTTTTGACAACAATTAACGGAACTTCTTCAACCGTCTCAAAGGTTGTGAACCGGGTTCCACACGATTCGCATTCTCTACGTCTCCGTATCGAGCGGGCTTCATCACTAGGTCTCGAATCAAGTACCCTTGTACCATTATAATGGCATGCCGGACATCGCATGTAATCATCTCCAACCTAACACAAGTCATTCTTTCTATCTCTCATCATATAAAAAAAGAAGGGACCTGACAAGCGGTTAAAGTAATTCTTCCCCTAAGCCAGACCCGATGTATGTTAGTTTTTTATCTAATTTATTGTACATATGAATGAGCCTCTTACGGCTCTTACCAAAATCGGATGGTAGAACGGTATTAAACGAGCATGAAAAATCGACAGCCGTTTTAAAAGGTCTAACCGTAATTACAGATGCAACGAGCAAAAAAGATTGTCCAGATGCCTGCTCGATGATGATCTCTCCTCGTTCTAACTCTGTGCGTTTTAGCTTATAGCCTTCTTCCTTAACTACAGCTTCTACCGCTTCAATAACCTTATCCTTATTCCCTTTATAATATCTAGTTCTCAGTTCTTCTATACCGTGCTTTTCTGCTGTTTCCGCATAACTTCTAGTAAGAAAATGCCATGTCTCTTTTAACCCCATTATTCTACTCCCCTTTTTATATCATCTACAGAAAGCGTTATCATTCATTGATCTAAAAAAAAGCGAATGTGCCTATAGACAGACTCGCTTCCTTACATTCTTCATGTTTGGTTAGCTTCCACAGCCACTTTCTTAGGCTGTACAGGTCCCATTCCTCGCGGTACTTCAATGACTTCGCTAGAAGTTGAATGAAGTTCTTGAGCAATATAATTTGAAGCCAAGTGCGGATCCAAATCTCCACAGGTATACACATCTATACTCGCATAGCCATGCTCAGGAAAGCTGTGAATTGTTAAATGTGATTCAGAAATGATTACCACTCCACTTACACCATGAGGTGCAAACTTGTGAAAAGCCACTTCTCTCACTTCAGCTCCTGCTTTTAACGCGGCATCAACAAAAACCTGCTCAATTAAGTCCATATTATTCAACTTTTCTACATTACAACCCCATAGTTCTGCAATAACATGCCGACCCATTGTGTCCATAAGTTGAATCCCCCTTTACTGTATTAATCATGCCTTTCCAAGCATGCAGCACCATCTATACACACGGGGGAAAGTTAGTCCGATGAGGTCCTAACCCTTTATGAGCATAGATCATACCTTGTTCGCCCTTATTGAAGCTCACGAAAACTAGTATACTTTGTTTTTGAAGTCAATGCAATAGAATGCCTGAGAAACTTATCTATTTAATTGACTAAAATAGACAAAAGCTGCGCCATGTTGGCACAGCTTTATATTGTCTCATCCCTACTCTTTAGTCATTAAACAGCCACTTCTTTTTTTATTTTACCAGCTACATAATTCATTAAATCGACAACACGACAAGAGTAACCCCATTCGTTGTCATACCAAGCAAGAACTTTCACCTGACGACTTCCCTGCACGCTCGTAGAAAGCCCATCTACTACTGATGACTGTTCCTCTCCATTAAAATCAATTGAAACAAGTGGCTCATCTGTATACCCCAGAATGCCAGAAAGTTCTCCACTAGCAGCATCCTTAAACACCTGATTTACTTGCTCAGCCGAAACATCCTGCTTAAGTTGAACGACTAGATCAACTAGCGAGACATTAGGTGTTGGGACCCTTAGAGCCATACCGTGTAGTTTTCCTTCAAGTTGTGGAAGGACCTTTGAGATTGCTTTTGCAGCGCCAGTGGAAGTTGGAATAATAGATTGTCCACACGCTCGTGCACGACGCAAATCTTTATGAGGATTATCAATGTTTTTTTGATCATTTGTGTAGGAATGAATGGTGGTCATCATACCACTTTCAATTCCAAATGATTGGTCAAGTACCTTAGCAACTGGTGCTAAGCAATTTGTAGTACATGATGCATTAGAAATAATGTGATGTTTGTCTGCTTGATACACATCTTCATTTACCCCCATTACAATGGTGGCGTCTTCATTTTTACCTGGTGCTGTGATAATCACCTTTTTTGCTCCTGCTTGTAAGTGATATCCTGCCGTCTCTTTCGTTTTGAACTTACCTGTCGCTTCAATGACAACATCGATCTCATGATGATCCCAAGGCAATTCAAGAGGATCACGCGTTTTATACAAAAGAATTTCTTCTTGATCAACCATAAGCCGTCCACCTACAACCTCGACAGAAGCAGAGAATGTTCCATGAATGCTGTCATACTTAATGAGATGAGCAAGCGTCTCTACTGGATATGATGCATTTATAGCTACAATCGTTACCTTTTTTTCAAGTATAGCCTTACGAAATACCATCCGACCAATTCGTCCAAATCCATTAATTGCTACTCTAGGTTTCATATAAGATCCCTACCTCTCGAAAGTGTTATACAATATGATGTTTAATCTAAAATAAGTATAACACAAATAATCAGTTAAGGTTAATGATTATCCTTTAAAATAAATAAAACCTACTATTTCAGCAAATGGCTGAAATAGTAGGTTACATAACATCCCAATTTATGAAAATTTGGTGTAACTGCTGCTTCGATTCTTCTGTAGAACCATTATTGTAAATGACCCCATCTGCACGATCTACTTTCTGATCGATAGGGATTTGCGAAGAGATTCGAGCACGTGCTTGTTTTTCACCACTCTGGTCCCGCGAAATCAGTCTTTTCAGCTGAAGATCCGGTTCCACATAAACAAGCAAAACCTTATCAACCATATGAAACAAATTGCTTTCATATAGAAGAGGGATATCCAATATAACATGACGATGCCCTTGCTCTTGATACATCTTCGCGGATTGTAGCATCTGTTCTCTTACGACTGGATGAACAATCGCATTTAACGTTTTTCGATCCTCTTCATTTGTAAAAATCCGATCTCCGAGGGCCGCACGGTTAATTGTTCCATCTTGATGTAAGATCTCTCTACCGAAAGTCGAAACAACTTGTTTATATGCCGCTCCTTCAGGCTGCATGACTTCTTTTGCTATGACATCGGCATCTACAACAGGAATGCCCACCTGTTTGATCATTGAGGCTACAGTGGATTTACCGCTAGCAATTCCCCCACTTAATCCGATTATCATTGAAACCACCTCATATCTTCCAAATGCCTAAAATAATTAATATGACTCCCGGCAAAAATGAAAGTCGATTCATCCAAGGAATAGCAGAGAAACGAAACCCACTTTTCATTCCGAGCATCAAGAATAGACCGCTCATTATGGCTACACATACAGCGAGTAGCCACGGTGCATATCCAAGAAGAGCTGCACCAATTCCTGCACCAAAAGCATCTAGTGATAGAGCAATACCAAGTAAAAAAGCTTCTCTACCGGTAATGGTTCCTGAATCATCCATATCCGCCTCTAATGGCTCTCTTAAAACATGGATCACAAATCCAAAAATACGAAGTTGAAAGCTGATTCGATTTTCCTTTTTTTTTCGCACTGGTGCCTTTTTTTTCGAGGTAGGTGCGTACACTTGCCAAAGCGTAAATAACCCAATGGCAATTAATAAAACAGCACCTGTTGCTTCTGCCCAATCAGGCGGAATATAACTAAATAATGTTTTTCCAACAATCATCGCAATTAATATGGAGAACCCTGAACAACACGCAATTAATAGAAGAGATAGAAAAGGGATCTTTACTTTTCTAAGCCCATAGGTCATACCGACTCCATAGCTGTCTAAACTAAGAGCAAATGCCAGCACTAGCAGCGTAAGTAGACCAGTCATGATCACACAGCCCCTTCCTTAAACATTCAAATCATCATATGAAAGGGGCTTATCTCATGTACCTTATCTATCTTTCTGGCACGTTGGGCAATAGTGTGTGCCTCTACCTCCAACAACAATACGCACAATCGTATCATGGCAATGCTTGCATGGTTCATTTTTCCGTCCGTACACCTCAAGAGTTTGTTGGAACATTCCTATTTCACCCTGACCATTCACATACGACTTAATGGAAGATCCACCTAGTTTCACTGCTTCATCTAATGTCTGCACAATCGTTTGGTGGAGCTTGCTGTATTCATGTTGTGTAAGAGTATGAGCTAAGCGTTCAGGATGAATACCTGCGCGAAATAGGGCCTCATCAACGTAAATATTGCCAAGTCCAACAACCGTTTTTTGATCAAGCAGAAAAGGCTTTATTTTCCTCGTTGTCTTTTGTGCAGCTGTTTGAAGCAGTTCAACCGTGAAATCATTCGAAAAAGGTTCCACACCCAGCTGTGAAAGAGGCAAGGTCATTTCCTCCGTACCTTTTTCAAAAAGATGCATCGTACCAAACTTACGAACATCTTGATAGCGAAGTTCCATTCCATCCGTAAAAGAAAAAATGACATGTGTATGAGGCACCGGTTCGTCCTCTTTTTTGTATACACCATATCTACCTTCCATCCGTAAATGGGACACCATTATGATATGATCCAACTCAAAAAGTAAGAATTTCCCTCGTCTTTGCATTGATTGAATGGTTTGTCCCTTTAATTCATCAGCAAACTCCACCGTGTCGGCAGGTTTTTTGATTATATTGGGCCAAGCTACCTCTACTGTTTGAATGGTTTTTCCTATGACAAGCTCCTCAAGCGTTCTTCTAACTGTTTCTACTTCTGGTAATTCTGGCATTCGTTTGTACGCATCCTTTTCAATTCATTCTATTTCGCTTCATACCAAGTGGCACCGACGGACACATCCGCTTTTAATGGAACTTGTAGTTCTAGAGCGGCTTCCATAACCTCAGGTACGATTTTTTGCATGATTTCTAGTTCATCCTCTGGCACTTCAAAAATCAGTTCATCATGTACCTGTAAAAGCATTCTACTTTTTAAGTTCTCCTGCTCTAACCGATTAGCCATATCAATCATCGC
Organism: Alkalicoccobacillus murimartini; assembly: GCF_030813245.1. Taxonomy (GTDB): domain Bacteria; phylum Bacillota; class Bacilli; order Bacillales; family Bacillaceae_D; genus Alkalicoccobacillus; species Alkalicoccobacillus murimartini. The sequence continues at coordinate 234,335 of NZ_JAUSUA010000004.1, forward strand.
TTTTTTGATAATGTCAGCTGCTGTACCTTGAATCGGCGTATTCATAGCGGTACGTTCGGCAAAGCTTCTTAGGTTGAAATTCCGGCTAACCAACTCCGGAAGGTACCTTCTGCGTTGCATAAGTGTAGAGACATAGCCGTCTTCTCTTGCTTGTTCTACGACATCATGCATATAAGCCTTCACCTTTGGATAGCTCTCCAAATACCGTTCAATAAACTCAGCTGCTTCTTTTCGACTGATATCAAGACTTTGCGAAAGACCATAGTCACTTATGCCATACACAATACCAAAATTAACAGCCTTAGAGCTTCTTCTCATATTTGAGGTAACCTCAGATTCTTCTACATGAAAGACGTCCATAGCTGTTTTCGTATGAATATCCATATCATTTCTGAACGCCTCAATTAATCCGTCATCTACAGATATATCTGCTAATACACGCAATTCAATTTGTGAGTAATCAGCAGCCAAAATAGACCAACCTTCTTCAGAAGGAACAAACGCTTTACGTATTGTACGACCTTCTTCCAATCGAATAGGTATATTCTGCAGATTAGGGTCGGTTGAGCTTAATCGTCCTGTTTGAGTTAATGCTTGATTGTAACGAGTATGAATACGACCTGTATCCTTTTCAATAACCTTTAACAGTCCTTCGATGTATGTTGAATGAAGTTTGCCAAGCTGGCGGTAAAGAAGGATGTGCTCAATAATCTCATGCTTGCCTGCAAGCTTTTCTAGTACATCTGCAGACGTTGAATAGCCTGTTTTAGTTTTTTTGACAGGAGGTAGACCTAATTTTTCAAATAAGATCTCTCCAAGCTGTTTAGGAGAATTCACATTGAAGCTGGATCCAGCTAACTCATGGATTTTCTGTTCAAGTGTTTCTAAACGATTAGACAAATCTTCTCCCATCTTTTCAAGCTGAGACTTGTCCACTTTAATTCCCGTTGTTTCCATTCTTCCAAGTACAACAGACAAAGGCATTTCCAAATCAAAAAACAAAGAGGATTGATCATTTTTATCTAATTGCTCTTCAAGGTCTGCCTTTAAGGAGTAAACGGCTGATGCTTTTCGTCCTAAGTGTTGACTTAAGATTTCTTGCTCAGGTATCTGCTGCTTTGCCCCTTTTCCATACACCTTTTCATCGTCTTCAACGATCGACAAGCCTTTTCGGCTAGCAATATCACTAATAGCGTGAGAAGAGACTGATGGATCAAGAAGATAAGAAGCGATAAGCAAATCAAATTCAATACCCTCAAGCAAAATATCTTGCCATCCTAGTGCAACAACTGTACGTTTCGCATCAAACACCCATTTTTTCTTTGATGCATCTTTTGCCCACGTTACAAATTTGTCAGACGTTACTGCTATCTCAGTTGGAATAAAAAACGTACCATTGTCATTAGTAAGAGCAAATCCTTCAATCGGTGCATGATGATAATGATCACCAAGGACTTCAGCGACTAGTGCAGCTGGACTCGCTAGGTGTTCGTCCGTTATTGTTTCAACAATATCTATAGATAGTTCACTTAATTCTTCTGATTTTGTTTCTCCATGTTCATCTGGAAGGCGACTTAAAAGGGATGAGAAATCAAGATCCTTAAAAAATGAGGTAACTTTTTGTACATCATACTCACCAAAGGATAGCTCCTCAAGTCCAAGATCTACTGGTACTTCTGTATAAATTGTCGCAAGCTTTTTGCTTAAAAGAGCTTGGTCATGATGTTCTACTAATCGTTCCTTCATTTTTTTTCCGGAAATTTGATCAACTGATTCTAGAACCGTTTCCACTGAACCAAATTCCTTCAAAAGCTTCAATGCAGTCTTCTCACCAATGCCAGGAACTCCTGGAATATTGTCGGAGGAATCCCCCATAAGACCTTTCAGATCAATAATCTGATTAGCCGTAATCCCATATTTTTCATCTATCGCTGCTAGATCATAGCGATCCATATTCGTGATCCCTTTTTTTGTTAAATACACTTCAACTTGCTTTGTCACAAGCTGCAGAAGATCCTTATCTCCAGAAATGACCTTTACATTCCAGCCATCTTTTTCTGCGCGGTTTGCAAGTGTACCGATGATATCATCCGCTTCATAATCAATGGCTTCATATCGTTTAATCCCGTAGGCATCCAGTAACTCTCTAATAAATGGAAGCTGTTCCGATAACTCAGGTGGTGTTTTTTGACGAGTTCCTTTATATTCCGAATACGTTTTGTGTCGGAACGTAGACTTACCTGCATCAAAAGCAACCAGAATATGAGTCGGTTGATCATCCTCTAAAATTTTAAGCAGCATGGTTGTAAAACCATAGACCGCGTTAGTGTAAATTCCTTTTTCATTTGTCAGTAGAGGCAACGCAAAAAATGCCCGATAGGCAATACTGTTACCATCAATTAAAATCAGCTTTTTCATGATTCATCCGCCTCATTTCTCTTTCAGTTCGTTCACTAATTGTACCATAGCCAATATCAAATAGAAAAAGGCGGCTATTTTTTTGCACAAAAAGAGGACGAAAGCATAAGGGGGAGCTTTCGTCCTTCAAGGGGGTGAACAATAGATATGCCAGGGTTAGTTGGGGCAAATCTATTATTCGTGGTAGACCGTTCACTTATTGAGTATAAGGATAAGCTGTTAAACGGTCATAAAGCCATTGTAAATGTTTTGTAAAGATTTATTTTTAGGAATACTCTACGAATCTGGTTGCTCTCTTGGAAACAGGAGCGTAAAGGTTGTCCCTTCTCCTTGTTTACTTGATACATGAATATTAGCATGATGCGCTTCAGCTAGATGTTTAACGATAGCAAGTCCTAATCCAGTTCCTCCTGAATTTCGGCTTCTTGCCCGGTCAACTCTATAAAAGCGTTCAAATACTCTTGGTACTTCACTCTCTTCAATACCTATCCCTGTATCGGCTACACTTAATTCTACGGACGAATCGTTGCCTTTTACCGATACTTCAATATGGCCGTTTGAGGGTGTGTACATAATCGCATTGTTCACAATGTTAATGATAATTTGCTTCATTCGTTCAGGGTCCCCTGTCATGCGCGAGTCTCCCTCAGCATGCAAGGACAAATGGATCCCCTTCTCATTCGCTTTATCCTTTAACATCGTAATGACTTCTTCTGCCACTTGAAACAATGTCATGTTTGCTAGATGGACTTGAAAATAAGATCGTTCTATCTTTGAGAGCTCCAGCAAGTCATGAATTAAACTCTGCAGGCGCTCGCTTTCTTTTAAGATGATCTTAAGAAACTTCTCACGTAGTTGTTCCTCATTCATCGCACCATCCAGTAGCGTTTCTGAGAACCCTTTGATTGACGTAATTGGCGTCTTCAACTCATGAGATACATTGGCAACAAAATCCTTGCGCACTTGTTCAAGCTTTTTCTGTTCTGTTATATCATGAAGAACCAATGTCATGCCTCGTATTTTACCTGAGGCATCTAAAACAGGTGCTCCAAATACATCGTAGACCCTAGACATATACGTTTCACCAAGAGTCAGTTGATCTCTTTGCTTTGTTTCTGTGATAAAGACAGACTGAATAAATTGCACCATACTCGGTTCTTCCATCACATCATGATACAGTCTGTTTAACCAAGACTGATCACCCACTTGAAAGATGATTCGGCTCGCTTTATTCATGACAGATATGTCGCCCCGCACATTTATTAGGAGAAGACCACTCCCCATATTTTCAATCAGCGTCTCCATCCGTTCTTGTTGTGCTTGATGTCGTTTTGAAATGTAGTCCAAATTATATGCAAGCATATTTAATGACCGGCTTAATTGACCAACCTCAGCATGTTGATTCTCAAACGTTCGAGCAGAATAGTCCCCTTTAGCTAATCGCTTGGCAACTTTCACTGCTTCATCAATCGGTCTCATCATCTCACGTGTTACCTTGAAGATGAGTAAAGCTATGACCACCATAGCTACTAAAAAACTCGCGGCTATCATCGCCCAAATCGTTTGATCCACAGCTTGAAGACTTGTCATTGGAAGACCTAGACGGAAATAGCCCACCATTTGTTCATTGTTATCGAGAATAGGTACTGCATAATACAATAGCTCTTGTTCTAGTGTTTCGCTGTAGCGTATCTCATACCCGTCCTCATTCGAATCAGCTGATCGAATTTCAGGTCGATCTAAATGGTTATCCATTGGTTGTTCTGTTGAGGCTGATTCACCTAATACTTGCCCTTCAAGATCCAATATGGTCACCCTAGCAAGTATGCGTTCGCTAATGGTTTCCGCCAATTGGTCCATTTCGTCAGCAGTTGACGTAGGATCTACTGCGAGCTCTTGAGCCATATACGACCCTAATCTCGCTTCACTCTCTAATCTTTCACTCACAGTCTTAAGATGGAAGTCCTTATACCAATGGCCAATGGCAAAGCCTAATCCCGACATCACAATTAAGGTAATCAGCGTAATGACGATAATAAACCTGAGACGAAGCTTATGCATCTAACAATGGCTCTTCCATCTTGTATCCTAATCCTCTAATGGTTTTGATATAGACAGGTTTCTTTGTATTTGGCTCTATTTTCTCTCTTAAATGACTGATATGCACATCTACAATGCGTGTGTCACCGACAAATTCATAATCCCATACCGCATTTAATAACTGATCTCTCGTTAATACTCTGCCTTTATGATTGGCTAGGTATAATAATAGCTCGAATTCTTTTGGTGTGAGGGATAATGCTTGTCCCTGACAATTCACTTCATAATTATCTGGAAAGATCTCTACCTCACCTATTCGTAGGACTTCTGTTACATCATCAGTCGCCTGTGAATTTTGTGTAGTTTGAGCTGCGCGACGTAATATAGCTCTGACCCTAGCAACGACTTCTCTTGGGCTGAATGGTTTAGTCATATAATCATCTGCACCTAATTCAAGTCCCAATACTTTATCAAACTCATCATCTTTAGCTGTGAGCATGAGAATCGGTGTGTGAACCTTACTTAGCCTAAGTTGTTTACAAACATCAATTCCGTCCATTTCTGGCAACATTAAATCTAAAACAATCAAATCATATTTATTTTGACGAGCAAGCTCTAATCCCTCTGCACCATCACTCGCTGTCTCTACCTCATAACCTGCTTGCTCTAAATTGAATTGAAGCAATGTCACAATTGATTCTTCATCATCTACTACTAATAGTCGTTTTCCCATAAAGGATACCCTACACTCCTAACAATTAGATTGAACGGTCTTTTCTCTATTTACATGTAGTATAACAAACTTTATATAAAAACTTGTGATAATCTTTACAAAATAAATATGAGATGTCTATTCTGCTACTTCGACACGCTCCCTGGATAGGGGCACGCTTTCAGGGGGCGGACGTTGAACTAAACTGGCTTATCGCCAGTATTATTTCAATCTTGTCCGTATCTCAAGGCCACTGAAAAAGTCAGCTACAAATAAGCTCATGTACACCGCTCCAGGAGAAACCTACGCTTTCCACGGGAACGGCCTCAGCCCTTGAAGTGGAAAGGCACCCCTTCAATGTCTTCAGACTCGTTCTGTTCCGTAGGAGTCTTCGGTTTCTCCTTCCGCTACTTTTTTGATCAACCAAATGTCTAACGTTCCTTTTTAGGTATAGTTGTCATTTGGTCAGCCTATGCTCTTTTACTCTGACTCTTCATTTTCGATAAGAATATAAATCATTCTTTCATTTCCAAAGTAAATAAAATAAAAGGATGTTTTATGTTCATTAGATAACTCTTAACTTAATACCCCTTTTTCAGTGGCATCCCATATGTCGCCTAGGAGTCGCCCCCTATCCCGTTCGCTACGTTAGAGGTATTTAGGGGAATTTGTATTTCTATTAAAAGATCAAGGTCAAGGTTAGATACGATCCATCATGTTTACACAACAAAAAAAGAGACACACTGGGCGCCTCTTTTTTTTGATTAATTTAATCTTTTGGTAATGCATTCATGACATTTCGAACAGAATCAGCTGATTGGTCTAGCTGTTTCTTCTCTTCTTCTGTCAGTTCTAGCTCAATGATTCTTTCGATACCGTCTCCGCCAAGGATTGTCGGTACTCCGAGATAAAGATCCTCGTAGCCGTATTCCCCTTCAAGATAAGCGATCGTTGGAAGAACGCGTTTCTTATCTTTAAGGATTGCTTCTACCATTTGAGCAAGCGATGCTGCTGGAGCGTAATAAGCACTTCCGTTACCTAGCAAGCCAACAATCTCACCGCCGCCTTTACGTGTACGTTCAACAATTTCACTAATCCGTTCTTCAGAAATCAAGCTTTGCAGTGGTACGCCGCCTGCTGCTGAATAGCGAATAAGTGGAACCATATCATCTCCGTGTCCACCGAGAACAAATCCAGTAATGTCTTCAACAGAAATATTTAATTCCTCTGCAATAAAGGTACGGAATCTAGCTGTATCAAGAACACCAGATTGACCTATTACTCGATTTTTAGGGAATCCAGATTCTTTGTATACTGTATACGTCATGGCATCAGCCGGGTTTGTGAGTACGATGATGTAACAATTTGGTGAGTGTTTCACAACTTCTCTAGTCACAGACTTCATGATCCCGGCATTTGTGCTGACCAAATCATCACGACTCATGCCTGGTTTACGAGCAATTCCAGCTGTAATGACAACAACATCAGAATCCTTTGTGTCTTCATAGCTTGAAGTTCCGATAATCTTTGAGTCTGTACCTTGAACTGGTGTCGATTCAAACATATCTAACGCTTTCCCTTTCGTTGGTCCCTCCATTTGAGGGATGTCAACAAGAACAACATCTCCTAGTTCTTTTTGTGCAACCATGAGAGCTGTTGTTGCTCCAGTGAATCCACCGCCAACTACTGAGATCTTTCTACGTTGTATTGCCATTTATCTTCCACTCCTTCAATCGTTATCATCATCAGTTCCTTATCTTTTTTTAGAGGTTTTTGATAAGCTCATCAGCAAATCCTGAGCAAGAAACCTCAGTAGCCCCATCCATTAAGCGCGCAAAATCATACGTTACAACTTTGCTTGCAATGGTTTTGTCCATAGAGCTCATAATAAGGTCTGCTGCTTCGTTCCAGTTAAGGTGACGAAGTAATAGCTCGCCTGATAATAGAACAGAAGAAGGGTTAACTTTATCTAGTCCAGCATATTTAGGAGCTGTACCATGAGTTGCTTCAAAGATTGCGTGTCCTGTATCGTAGTTGATGTTTGCTCCAGGAGCAATACCGATTCCACCTACTTGTGCAGCTAGTGCATCAGAGATGTAATCGCCATTTAAGTTCATTGTAGCAACAACATCAAACTCTTTCGGACGAGTTAGGATTTGTTGTAAGAAGATATCAGCAATCGAGTCTTTGACAACAATTTTGCCTGCAGCTTCTGCTTCAGATTGCGCTTTATCAGCTGCTTCTCTGCCATCAGCTTCAACAATTTTGTCGTATTGAGCCCATGTAAATACTTTATCTCCATATTCACGTTCAGCAAGCTCATAACCCCATGCTTTAAATGCACCTTCTGTATATTTCATGATGTTACCTTTATGAACAAGAGTTACACTCTTACGTCCTTCAACAAGTGCATATTCAATTGCTGCACGAACTAGACGCTCTGTTCCTTCTTTAGAAACTGGCTTAATTCCAATTCCTGATGTTTCAGGGAAACGAATTTTCTTAGCTCCCATTTCGTTTTTCAAGAATTCAACAAGCTTCTTCACTTCATCCGAACCTTCTTGATATTCGATTCCAGCATAGATATCCTCAGAGTTCTCACGGAAGATAACCATGTCTACATCTTCAGGACGTTTTACTGGTGATGGAACACCATCAAAGTAACGAACTGGACGAAGGCAAGTATATAGATCAAGCTCTTGACGAAGAGCAACATTTAGTGAACGAATTCCTCCACCAACTGGAGTTGTTAATGGACCTTTAATAGCAATCAAATATTCACGAATTGTATCAAGTGTTTCTTCAGGCAACCAGCTTCCCGTTTCATTGAAAGCTTTTTCTCCTGCAAGAATTTCTTTCCATACAATTTTCTTCTCGCCATTGTAAGCTTTCTCAACTGCAGCATCCAATACGCGCGAAGCTGCTTTCCAGATATCTGCTCCAATTCCATCTCCCTCGATATAAGGGATAATTGGTTGATTAGGTACTTCCAACACACCATTGTTTACGTTAATAATCTCTCCACTAGACATATTATTCGACCTCCTGAAAAGTTTGACCCTACAATTTTTATAAAAAGTCGGGCTTATTATTTGCTTATATGTACTAGGAGGGATTACCCCTCCTGTAACATCATACTTATCGTTGCTCTAGGGCTACATAGTTTTGCTTGCCTGGTCCTACATATTCTGCTCTAGGACGGATTAAACGGTTATTTGCATACTGTTCAAGAATATGAGCTGTCCAGCCAGATGTACGACTAATTGCGAAAATTGGCGTGAATAAATCGTGCTCAATTCCTAAACTATGATAAACACTCGCAGAATAAAAGTCTACGTTTGGTAGAAGACCCTTCTCTTTTGTTACAAGCTCTTCAACACGTATAGACATATCATACCACTTTGTTTCACCTGTTGTATCTGTTAATTGTTTAGACATGTCACGAAGGAACTTTGCACGTGGATCTCCGTTTTTGTACACACGGTGCCCAAAGCCCATAATTTTTTCTTTCTTTTCGAATGCATTTTTAATATATGATTCTACTTGATCTACTTCGCCGATTTCTGACAACATTTTCATAACAGCTTCATTGGCACCACCGTGAAGAGGTCCCTTTAGAGCTCCTATAGCCGCTGTCATACCAGAATAAACATCGGACAAAGTCGCAACACAGACTCTTGCTGTGAAAGTAGATGCATTAAGTTCGTGGTCAGCATGAAGTACTAGCGCTTTATTAAAGGCCGTTACTTCTAGATCTTCAGGAAGCTCACCTTTCAACATGTAAAGGAAATTAGCTGCAAAGCTTAATTCTTTATTTGGAGCAACCGGCTCCTGACCTTGGCGAATTCTAGAAAACGCTGTCACAATTGTTGGGATTTGCGCTTGAATTTTTAATGCCTTTGTACGATTTGCCTGCTCATCCATCTTGTCTGCATCTTCGTCAAACAAACCAAGTGTGGAAATTGCTGTCCGTAATACAGCCATTGGATGAACCTTATCAAGCGGCAAGGATTTCAGTTGATCAATTACCTGTTGAGGCACTTCAGCATGAGAAGCAAGCTCGTTTGAGAAGCTTTTCAGTTCTTCCTCATTAGGTAACTTCCCATTCCAAAGAATGTACACAACTTCTTCGAAACTAGCATGCTCTGTTAAATCATTAATGTCATAGCCTTGATAGGTCAACACATCATCAATTATAGAACTTACACTGGATGTTGTAGCAACGATACCTTCTAATCCTTTGGTACTAGTCACGCGGATCTCCCCTTTACAATAAAACTTGTGTGTACTAAAAAGTAAATGCTTTCATTTCATTATTTCGTAAGTGAACGATCACTAGTCGGAATGCACAACCATGTTTATTTTACACTGTAGGCTATCCTTGCTTCAATTAAAGCGACTTCATTCTTATGATTAGGGAAGATGTCAAAATGTTTCATCCACCCAAATTCATAAAAAATGTGACCGCCTTCATTGTCAAATATGCCACACCAGCTCCAATTAGTGGACCTACAGCTACACCATTAAAAAGCGCAACAGCAAGTATAGTCCCAATGACTAGAGCAACTGTAATGTGAGGGTCATTTTGGAGAAGATCGATACCATTGGCTGCTACTAAGGCAACTAAAATACCTGCTCCTAGTGCAATCCACGCATAGGAGGATCGCACTGCCTCAGCAAGATGTCTGAATCCAATATCACCAGTAACAATTGGAGTTAAAACAGCAATTGTGATCACCGTCACACCAATATTCAGACCTTTTTGCTGAAGAAGTGGAAAAATCTTATCTCCAAGCCCCACCCATTTGACGACAAGCAAAAATAAAACAGCAATCATAAGCGATTGGTTCCTCGCTACAACTGCAATACCCATCAAAATCAACATAAACAAGGTGGCATGAGAAATCAAATGCTGACCCCAACTTTCCTCTTAGCAATTCATAGTTATCATATCATAGTTTAAATCTTTCCGCTATATCTGTCGATTCACGAGAGATTCAGGCTAAAGAAGTAACGATTTTGAACATTTTAGCGTTTAGACATGACAACCACTTGTCCTTTACGGAACAAATGATACGCCCATTTAATAACAAGTGCCTTCACCGCAGCTCTTGTAAACGGAATGAATAAAAAGAGCCCAATGAGATCAGTGAAGAAACCAGGTAAGACTAAAAGCGCCCCACCAATAAAGATACAGATACCATCCAGCACAACACCTGTTGGCGGCTGTCCCTTACTTGCTTGCAATCGTAAGACTCTAATCGCTTGAAGACCCTCTCTTCGTGCGAGGATAAGCCCAAGAAAGCTTGTCACTAGCATTAACGAAAGAGTTGACCAAATACCTATCCATTGAATCATAAAATAAAATCCTGCTATTTCTAGAACAGGAATTAACACCGCTAGAGCTAACATATATTTTTTCATTCGCTTACTCCTTTGCAAAATGAAGATAAAAAAACTGGAGAAGGAAATCCTTCTCCAGAATTATTATAGTACACTCGCATGACCTCTGTAAATGTCTCCGCGTGCACTGTCGACGGTCACTTCTTCACCATCTACAAACAGTTTCAACGCCGCTTCTACTCCCACAATAACTGGTGTAGAAAGGTTTAATCCAACCACTGCCGCATGAGAGGTTAATCCACCCTCTTCAGTAATGACAGCTGCTGCTTTTTCAAACGCTGGAATCATGTCTTTATCCGTACTATAGGTTACAAGAACTGCGCCTTCAACCATTTTTTTGTTCGCTTCTTCTGCATTATTAGCAATAACTACCTTACCCGATGCAGAACGACGGCCGATACCTTGTCCTTTGGCAACAACCTCACCAATAATGTGAACTTTAAGTAAGTTTGTTGTACCTGGTTCACCAACTGGAACACCAGCTGAAATAACAACCAAGTCTCCTTGATTAATAAGTCCAGATGCTCTAGCTGTTTCTACAGTTGATTCAAGCATTTCATCTGTAGTACCTGCTCTCGATCCAAGAAGAGGTTCAACTCCCCATACAAGGCTCAGCTTACGGAACTCACGCTCATTACCTGTCACAGCAAGGATTGGTGATTTAGGACGGTATTTAGAAGCAATACGTGCTGTATATCCACTTTCCGTTGCTGTTAAGATTGCTGCTGCACTTAATGTTTCTGCTGTAAAGACAACAGATTGTCCAACCGCACTCGTAATTGATGGTTTTGCTTCTTTTGTTTTGTTACGAAGAATAGCCTCATAATTAAGGGCCTGCTCTGTACGAGTAGCGATGTTGTGCATCGTTTGAACGGCTTCTGTTGGGTAGTCCCCAGCAGCTGTTTCTCCTGAAAGCATAATAGCGTCCGTACCATCAAAAATTGCGTTTGCTACGTCACTTGCTTCAGCACGTGTAGGACGAGGATTACGTTGCATGGAGTCTAGCATTTGAGTAGCTGTGATAACAGGCTTTGCTTCTAAATTACACTTTTTGATTAGTTGCTTTTGTACAAGTGGAACTTCTTCAGCTGGAATTTCAACACCTAAATCTCCACGCGCAACCATTAATCCATCAGACACTTCAAGAATTTCATCGATGTTATCTACACCTTCTTGATTCTCAATCTTAGGGATAATACCAATCGTTTCAGCACCATTCTGTTCTAGCAATTCACGAATTTGTAGAACGTCTGATGCTCTGCGAACAAATGAAGCGGCGATAAAATCAACATTTTGTTCAATACCAAACTTGATGTCTGCAGCATCTTTATCTGTGATACCTGGAAGGTCTACACTCACATTTGGAACGTTAACGCCTTTTTTGTTCTTAAGAACCCCATTATTCATGACCTTGGTTTTTAATTCCTCATGTCCAACTTCAATGACTTCAAGACCAATTAGCCCATCATCTAGAAGAATAATTGAACCTGGGTGTACATCATTTACGAGTCCAGGGTATGTGATTGAGATTTTACTGCTGTTTCCAACCACTTCATTCATAGAAACAATTAGTTCTTGGCCAGATTTTAATTCAGCAAATCCACCTTCTAATGTTTGCGTACGAATCTCAGGTCCTTTAGTATCTAAAAGGATCGCAACCGTTTTACCTGTGATCTTAGATGCTTCACGGATGTTTTCGATACGAGCACCGTGCTCTTCGAAATCCCCGTGTGAAAAGTTAAGTCGTGCCACGTTCATGCCAGCCTCAATTAATTTAACTAGCTTGTCCACCGTTTCACTTGCAGGTCCAATTGTACAGACGATCTTTGTTTTACGCATAAATTCCTCCTGGTTACATTAATTAGTTAATTCCATAGAACAACGCTTCATTCTCTTTAGATAGACAGTTCTTGAGATAGAGTATACATATCTAAGTCCACTGTGTGTGTTTCTGCTAATGCCTCATTAATATCATGGTGAACAAGTTTATTTTGCTGAATACCCACTGTCACACCAGATTTGCCTTCTAGTAGAAGATCAACAGCTTTAGCTCCTAGTCTACTTGCAAGAACACGGTCAGCACCAGTTGGTGAGCCACCTCTTTGGATATGACCAAGTACAGTCACTCTAGTTTCCATGTTGGTTGCTTCTTTAAGCTTTTGACCAAATTCCATACCACTTCCGGCACCTTCAGCAACAATAATGATGCTGTGTTTTTTGCCACGCTCTTGTCCACGCTTCAAACGATAAGTAATCTGTTCAAAATCATATTCTGCTTCAGGAATTAGAATGGTTTCAGCACCATCTGCTAGTCCAGACCATAAAGCTAGATCTCCTGCATGACGTCCCATTACTTCAATGATGTATGTTCGTTCATGAGAAGTAGCCGTATCACGAATTTTGTCAATGGCATCAATAACCGTATTAAGGGCTGTATCAAAACCAATGGTAAAGTCAGTTCCCGGTATATCATTGTCTATTGTTCCCGGAACACCGATTGTTGGGAAGCCATGTTCAGTTAGCTTTTGAGCTCCTCTGTAAGAACCGTCACCACCAATGACAACAAGACCCTCGATACCAAACTTATTTAACTGTTCGATACCTTTTTTCTGACCTTCAAGTGTTTTAAACTCTTCACAACGAGCCGTATAAAGCATTGTGCCTCCGCGGTGAATAATGTCACCTACAGAACCGAGCTCCATTTTCTTTATGTCGCCCGCAATTAAACCTGCATAGCCATAATAAATTCCGTATACCTCTATATCATGGTAAATCGCTTTTCTTACGACTGCCCGAATAGCTGCATTCATACCAGGAGAATCTCCACCGCTAGTCAAAACACCAATTCTTTTCAAACTTCTTCCTCCTTCGTCATCCGTAAAACATCAAACATGTTCCTACTCTATTTTATCATGCTCTCAACTAAAGAAAATACCATGTTCATGTAAAGAATACAAACATTCAACGAAAAAAGAAGCATTCTTATATCTAAGAACCCTTCTTTTTCCTATCTATTCACAGGACTGCAATAGAATGCCTTCCCATTTGCTTATATTTTTCATGTCTCGATAAGAGAAGTTCTTCTTCTGTTCGACTATTTAATTCAGCTAACGACTGGGCAAGAACTTTTCCGATATTGTGTGCTTGTGTCTCAACATCTAAATGCGCTCCGCCTTTAGCCTCAAGAATAATTTCATCAATAATTTCTAGTTTCTTTAAATCTGGTGCTGTGATCATCATCGTTTCAGCGGCTCTTTGAGCTTGGGTAGCATCTTTCCATAACAAAGCGGCTGCCCCTTCAGGTGAGATAACCGAATAGGTTGAGTTCTCCAGCATGTGAATATGATCTGCGACACCTAACGCTAATGCCCCACCACTACCACCTTCACCAATGACAATGGATACAACAGGTACCGTCAGTCCAGCCATCTCAAGTAGGTTTCTGGCAATCGCTTCACTTTGACCACGTTCTTCTGACTCTTTACCTGGGTCTGCCCCTTTGGTATCTATGAAACAAATAATTGGTCGCTTAAATTTTTCTGCCTGTTTCATTAAGCGGAGAGCTTTTCGGTACCCTTCAGGTCGAGGGGAGCCGAAATTACGTCGGATGTTTTCCTTTGTATCCTTCCCACGCTGATGACCAATGACCGTAACTGCCTGTCCGTTAAACTTTGCAATCCCACCTACTATTGCTTCATCTTCACTAAATAGACGGTCACCATGTAGCTCAATAAAATTTTCGAACAAGTGAGAGATATAATCTAGCGTCGTAGGCCTTTTGCTATTTCGAGCAATTTGAACCCGTTCCCACGGTTTGAGGTTTCCATATATCTCTTTTTCAAGCTCGTGCAGACGATCTTCCATTCGCTTAATTTCAGCAGATAAATCAATATCCTTTTCATACGCGAAAGATTGAAGTTCCTCGATCTTTTCTTTTAATTCGTTAATAGGCTTTTCAAACACCATTTCGTTCACCATTTGTTTTCGTTTACCCCCTTCTCTAAGACGACGTATGCATATCTAGTATCTTAGTCAGTGTATCCTTCATCTCATGTCTGGAGATTACTCGATCTAGCTGACCATGCTTGAGTAAAAACTCCGCTGTTTGAAAGTCATCAGGAAGCTCTTGTCTCGTTGTTTGTTCGATGATTCTCCGACCAGCAAAGCCAATTAAAGCTCCTGGCTCAGCAAAGTTATAATCACCCAAAGAAGCAAAACTAGCCGATACTCCGCCAGTTGTCGGATGGGTCATAACCGAGATGTATAAGCCCCCAGAACGATGTAGCATTTGTAGTGCAGAACTGGTCTTAGCCATCTGCATTAAGCTAAGTACACCTTCTTGCATACGCGCACCACCTGAAGCGGTAAACAATAGCATCGGGCATTTTAATTCAATTGCCTTCTCAATGGCTCTTGTAATCTTTTCGCCAACAACGGTACCCATGCTTCCCATTCGAAAACGTGAATCCATGACGGCAATAACAACAGGGAAACTGTTCATTGTTCCTTTTCCTGTGACTACCGCTTCATTTAATTTTGTTTTTTTCCGGTCTGCTTCAAGTTTTTCTTCATAACCCGGAAAGTTAAGAGGGTTTTTCCCAATTAAATTTTGATCAAACTCAGTAAATGAATTCTCATCTAACAAACTGTCTATTCGTTCATAGGCAGCCATTCTATGATGATGTTTACATGAAGGACATACTTGAAGATTTTTCTTGAAATCTTTCGTATATAAAATCGTTCCGCAGTTTTGACACTTGGTCATTAGCCCTTCAGGCACTTCCTGTTTTGCTCTTTCAGATGGTATTGTTGCATAGCGTTTTTTCTTTGAAAATAAATCCTTAAGCATGTTTGCACCTCACTAGCATCGACCCCTATATACGTTACGCTTTGTGTCGATTGCTGAACATGTAATAGCGGGTCCCCTATCATGAGATACCCAAATCAATGTACGTGTTTAAAGTCTATGGATAATATATAAGAAGTAGGACAGGAATTCAATCTCTCTAAAAAAAAAAACAGTATAAGCTCATTATATTCGATCCTTGTCCCAAGCATTCCTGCAAAAAATCAATTATAACATACAACAAGCCGGCGGTTATCCTCCGGCTTGTTGTATATATAATAAACAAGTAGTATTACTCGTTAATTAATGTCATCTCTCTCGTACGCGCTGCTACTTCTTCTGGGTCTACTTTTATACGAGCAACTCCAGTTTCCATAGCGGTCTTAGCTACGGCTGCTGCCACTGCTGGCGCAACACGTGCATCAAATGGTGCAGGGATTACATAATCAGTTGTTAGCTCTGATTCATCAATTAGGTTCGCAATCGCGTAAACGGCAGCAACCTTCATTTCTTCGTTAATATGTGTAGCACGAACATCCAAAGCACCACGGAAGATACCTGGGAAAGCTAGCACGTTATTTACTTGGTTCGGGAAGTCAGAACGACCTGTACCAATAACAGAAGCACCTGCTGCTTTGGCGTCCTCTGGCATGATCTCTGGAACCGGGTTAGCCATTGCAAAAATGATTGGATCATCATTCATACTCTCAACCATTTCTTTTGTTACAGCGCCTTCTGCCGATACACCAATAAAGACATCTGCCCCTTTGATTACATCAGCAAGAGAACCTTCAAGACGCTTAGAATTTGTCTGTTTAGCTACTGCATCTTTAACTGGGTTCATGCCATAGCTTCTGCCCTCAAAGATTGCTCCTTTTGTATCACACATAACAATTTCACGAACACCAAGGCTAAGCATTAATTTAATGATGGCAATACCAGCAGCTCCTGCGCCGTTTGCTACCACTTTAATTTCAGAAAGCTTTTTACCGCTTAATTTTAATGCGTTAATTAAACCAGCAAGAGTTACAATCGCTGTACCATGTTGGTCATCATGAAAAATAGGGATGTTTGTCTCTTTTTTCAAACGCTCTTCAATTTCAAAGCAATCAGGTGCAGCAATATCTTCTAGATTCACTCCACCAAATGTTGGTTCAAGTAATTTAACCGTTTGAATAATCTCTTCAACACTATTCGTACGAAGGCAAATTGGAAATGCATCTACACCAGCAAATGATTTAAATAATACAGCTTTCCCTTCCATTACCGGCAATGAAGCTTCCGGTCCGATGTTTCCAAGGCCTAATACAGCTGTACCATTACTAACAACAGCAACCATGTTGCCTTTCATTGTATATTCATAAACGTTTTCTACATCTTCAAAAATTTCTTTACACGGTTCGGCAACACCAGGAGAATAAGCAAGGCTTAAGTCTCTAGCATTTCTGACTGGAACTTTCGCTTTCGATTCTAGTTTCCCTTTATTCAATCTGTGAATGTGTAGGGCTTCCTCTCTTGTCGTTGGCAAAATATCCACTCTCCTTATAATATATATACTTGACCTATAAATGGCCCATCCTCTAACAAACACATTAATTATAAACAAAACTAGAGGCTGAGCCAAGTACATGGACTTCTAAGTTAGGTGAAATCTCTATTTTTTAAGTTTAAAAAGTCTAACAGTTTTCACCTTTACACAGGAAAGGATCATTTATCAGCTATCTTAACACAACATTCTCTTCGCCAAGTAAGCCCTTCAAGCTCCCTATGACAGGCCCAGATGCATCTATTCTGTAATTCTCAGGCATCTTTCGCCTCTCGTCTACGTCATAAAAGAATAGAATAACATCGGTACTTCCGTTTGACTGCAACAGCAGGTCCTTAACTTGCACAAGTAAGTCAGATTGAGATGAAACTCGAATGAATAAGGTTTTCATTCGTGCTCTATCTTGAAGCTTGTCTAATGGTACGGCCCGATCAACTAGAAACTGAGTCGTATCCCGACTATCATCCATCCGTCCTTCTAGAAATACCAGGTGATTTGGTTTTAAGAAATGTCCGCTTTCCTTCCAAACTTTCGGGAAGACTGTTGCTTCACACTGGCTACTTTCATCCCCAATTTTTAAGAAGGCCATTGGGTCGCCTTTTTTAGTAGTAATTCTACGTGAATCCTCTACTAAACAAGCAATTCGTACTTTTCCTTTGTGACTGTATGCCTCTTCTAGAGAAATCCGATCATAAGTCTGAAGTACTTCTTTGTATTCTTCTACAGGATGACCAGATAAATAGAAGCCTAACGCTTGTTTCTCATACATCAATTTTTCTGTAGCAAGTAGAGGTTCTGCATCCAGATAAGACGGTGGTTTAGGATTTAGTGTAAATAGTCCTTCCGTTTCCGCTTGAAACTCCCTAACACTTTTTCCATATTCAAATGCCTCATCAAGAGATCGTAACAAGACCGACCGCTCTATCTCCCACTCATCAAAGACTCCAGCCTTAATTAAACTCTCTACTGTTCGTTTTGGAACTAGTTGAGCGTTTAGTCGAGTACAAAAGTCAAACAAATGCGTAAAAGGCTTTCTCGTTCGTTCACGTAAGATCTCCTGAACAGCCTTAACACCGACATGCTCAATTGATAACAGTCCAAATCGTATACCATCCGAGCCATATGTAAATAAATGCTGGCTGTTGCTTATGGAAGGTGGGAGGATCACTTGCTTATGCTGTTTGGCTTCCTTTAGATAAAATGAAAGTCTCTCTTGATTATGCCATACAGAAGACAGAAGTGCAGTATAAAAAGCAGATGGATAATGCGTTTTAAGGTAAGCTAGCTGATAACTTAATAAACTATAAGCAACAGCATGGCTACGGTTAAATCCATAATTAGCAAAGCGTTCAATTAAACCATACGCATGTTCTGCTACCGATCGATCATAACCGAGTTCAGTAGAGCGTATAACAAAGTCTTTTTTTTGTTCATGTAAGTCGCTCTGATTCTTTTTACTAATCGCCCTTCTTAATAGATCTGCTTCAGCCATAGAGAATCCAGCTAGCTTTGAGGCTAATTGCATAATCTGTTCCTGATAAACCAACACACCATAAGTCGGACTTAAAATAGACTCTACATCCGCGTGCAAGTAGGTAACGGTGCGCTTCTTATGCTTCCCTTCGATATACGTAGGGATATAATCCATCGGGCCTGGACGATACAAAGCATTAACCGCTACAATGTCTTCAAATTCTGTTGGCCCTAGACGTGCTAATACATTCCGCATTCCATCGGACTCGAGCTGGAAAACACCCGTTGTATCTCCACTAGCAAGAAGCTTATAAGTGGCTTTGTCCTCCAAAGGAAATCTACTAATCTTCAATGACTTATTTTCTTGTTTATTTATACTTGCCAAGATCGTTTCAAGTAAGGTCAGGTTACGCAAACCCAAGAAATCAAATTTTAGTAGACCTACTTGCTGAACTACATCCATTGGAGCTTGAGTAAGTGGGATCTTAGCTCGACCTTGTTCTAATGCCACTCGCTCTGTAAGAGGCTCAGCACTTATAATGACACCAGCTGCATGCGTAGAAGTATGTCTTGGTAACCCTTCAATGGACTGAGCGGATTTGATCAAGTTTTCCACAGCGCTTTGATCCTGAATAAGTTGCTGCAATGCTTTACTTTGTTCTATCGCCTGAACAATGGTGATCTTAGGAGTGGATGGTATTTCTCTTACAATTCGTTCAAGTAAATTCGGTTCTGTACCTAACACCTTCGCCGATGCCCTTATCGCTGCTTTTGCTGCAAAGGTTCCAAATGTAATGATCTGTGCAACACGATCCTCACCATAGCGACCTTGCACATACTCGATCACTTCATCTCGTCTATGGTCCGGAAAATCAATATCAATATCCGGTAATGAAACACGCTCTGGATTCAAAAAACGCTCAAATAACAAATTATAGGCTAGTGGGTCCACATGCGTTATATACAGACAGTAAGCAACAATTGAACCAGCTGCTGATCCACGACCCGGCCCTGCGATAATCCCCTGATTCCTTGCGTACTTCATAAAATCCCACACGATTAAAAAATAATCACTGAAACCCATTTGTTCAATCACAGAAAGCTCATAATCAAGTCGTTTCTGGATCTCTTCATTCCGTTCACTATACCTTTGTTGCAATCCATTCTCACACAGCGTCCGTAAATAAGAGGTGGCTGATTGATCGGTTACAGGATATTTAGGGAGCTGAACGGTCAAATCAAGTTCGATATGCGTTGAATCAGCTAGCATTTCACTCTCTTTTAACGTTTGTGGAAAAGAATGAAATAATGACTCCATCTCTTCAGGAGTTGGCAAACAAAAGTCAGGATGATTTAATTCATTCAGGCCTTTTTCAGTAGCAATCGCCTGTAACAATTGATAAGAGTATTGATCTTCGTTACGCATATAACGGATCGGTTTTGCAGCAATAAGGGGAACATTTTGTTCTTTAGAAAATTGGTCTAATTGGCGTTGGAACGTTGTATCTTCGTCATGTTGAAGCTCTAAATACCAGGAAAGTTCTCCGCTTTTCCAAGTACGTAACCATTGAATGGCTTTTTCCTTTTGGTCTGATTGGATATAACCATATACAGCCCCCTGTTTATAGGGAATAATGACCGCACAGTGGTTGATAGATGCCTCCAGCCATTCTTGTTTCTCTACAAAAGCTTGTTTATCATTCTTCATGCCAATCATCGTAGCTAGGTGAAGCAGCTCTGTATAACCTGCATTTGACTTAGCAATCAAGCGAAGGGTAAAGAACTGCTCTTCCCCATCATCTCGAGATTCGGCAACCGTTACTTCTAGACCTAGCAATGGCTTTATACCATGCTTCAGACAGGATTGATAGAAAGGGATTGAACCATACATGACATGATGATCCGTTAGAGCCAAAGCCTGATAGCCAAGCTCTTTGGCTGTGCTTACGAGCTGATCAATCCGGTTTGCTGATTGTAATAGACTGTATTCACTATAGACCGAGGTCTGGACCATTCCCATGCTGATTCTCCCTTCAAATATATTAATGATGCATACTTTGTACAACCTACCTCATATACATGAAGACGACCATAAAAAGGAGGCGGCTGTGTTGACTAGAGAGATGCTTGCAACCTTAGTCATTGATTTTTTTGTTGCATTTGGTGTAATAATTGGCGGTGCACTAATCGGAGGCATAGGTGCATTCATCCTAGGAAAACCTCCACTTTTAGCCATCCATAACTTAGCAGGAAGCTTGAAAATTTGGGCTATCGTTGCTGCTTTAGGAGGAACATTTGATGCGATTACCACGTTGGAGCGTGGTTTATTTAGCGGCATACATGATGACATTTACCGAACATTGCTCATGGTCTTTGCCGCATTATGTGGTGCCCACACTGGAACCATCTTAATTCAATGGATTGTCGGAGAACCACTCTCCTAATGAGAATGCCAACAAACGTCCCCCGTCCAGGTTGGTTGCGGTTTTTTGCTGGCATTATGATCGGAAGTATTCTTGGATGGGTATTCTTTTTGTTCCAATATGGACAAATATATGAAGGCATGATGGTTACTAGAGTGCAACAAAATTTAAAAATAGAAACGCTACAGGAACGAATTGAACAACTGGTTAGTGAACAGAGAAATCAAAATGAAGAGAATCAAAAGAAGCTCACCATTCAACAAATTGAGATTCACTTTACTGACGATTCAGATTTAGATCTTGATCAGCTTACCGTCTACGAGATTCGTCAAAAAGTCTTATCCGAATTAGCTTATTTAGAGCGTAAGGATATTGAATCTGTCCACCATACAAAAGAACTGATGATCCGCACAATTGAAAATAAACGATTCTCCGTTGAAGATAAACGATATCACGTGCAAATCAATGAAGTGTACCTGTTCACAACACTCCATATTTACGCCGAAATTCGTCTAGAGGACACATGAATTATCTGAAATTTCATCAAAGGACTGGATTTAGCCAACTTTTCCTTTATACTAGAGAATAGACGAAAGGTAAGGAGGCCATCCAATATGGACGTGACTGGTAAAGATATGGTCATCAATCGTAAGGATATGGCACGAAAAAAGCTTGCAAAGCTCAAAGCAGGTCAAAGTGCCTTCACCGAGACCAAAGAAGTTGCCGATCTTTTGCGTAAGTATGCTAAAGAAGAAGGCGTTCTTTTTGAAGAAGATGACACTGATTTAGGTGCATGGTTTATCCCGCAATCCCAGACAGAGAAAAGTGAATAAGAGAGTAAAGAGAGGGCTTCAGTAAGAAGGCCTCTTTTCATTTGGTCTTTATTAGCTAATACGGATAAGCTTAGAGACAATCTCCTCTGTCTCTTCCCATGAATAAGCCGCCGTTGCACCGGAAGCCATTGTATGTCCCCCACCTTCATGCTCAGCAGCAATTCCATTAATAATTGGACCACGTGAACGCAATCTAACCCGAATACGATCTTCTTCTTCCACAAAAAACACCCATGTCTTTAACCCTTCAACTGAAGAGAATACATTAACGAGCTGTGAGGATTCATTCGAAGTGACCCCAAATGACTCAAGGACCTCCTTCTTTAATTTCATCACGCCAACCTTTTGATCATGTATTTCAAAATGTTGAAGAACATAGCCTTCCAATCGGGTCATCTTTAGATCACGTTTATATAGCTCGGCATAAAAATCATTCACTTCAATTTCTTGCTCAAGTAATAGTGCAGTTCTACGAAGCGTTTCTGGTTTAGTGTTAGGGTATCTGAACCTACCAGTGTCTCCAACAATGCCCGCATATAAAAGTAAAGCTGACTGTTTAGATAATGTTAAGTGTTCACTGTTCTCAACAAGCTCCACAATCATTTCGCTTGTTGAGCTTGCTGTGATGTCTACCCACATGACATCACCATAAGGCTCTTCATTCGGATGATGGTCTAGCTTGATTACCTTTGAACCAAGATTAAATCGATGATCACTGATCCGATCCTGATTAGCGCTATCACAAACAATCACTAATGCTTCTGAGTAAGCTTCATCTGGAATGCTATCCATCTCTCCCAAAAATACTAATGATGATTCTGTCTCTCCGACCGAATAAATTGCTTTTTCGGGATATGCTTCTTTTAAAATAGTGGCCAAACCAAGCTGTGACCCTAAAGCATCAGGATCTGGACGAACATGCCTGTGAATAATAATGGTTTTATGTTGAGAAATCATGTCTAAAATAGCCTGCTTCATAATGAACTCCTTTTATGTATGTGTTTACAATCGATCTAGCTATTTTTCAAAATGCGCGCTACAATGCAAATAAGGTAAATGTATCTCAAGGAGGTCTACTCATGGATAAATTGCTAATCATCCTCATTGTTTTAATGGGTGTCTTTTTCTTTTATAACCGAGTTCAGGCTTGGAGAAAGCCAGATTCACTGCTTAAGAAAATATTTGAGACCCGCTCACGCTTGTTTCTTGGTTTATTCCTGGGTGTGTTTAGTTTAAACTTGCTCATCAATCCTCGATCCGGAATTGATATGGCTGTAGGCATCGTCTTAATGGTGTTTGCTTTAGCTAACACCATTTATGGCTTTAAAGCGTACAAGCATTACATCGCTCAGGCTGAACCAAGCAATTCATAAAAACAGGATGGACCCATAAGCCGCGTTTGGCTTATGGGTCTTAACTTTTTGTACCTGCCTATTTAATCAATAAGTTGAGCCATTAAGAGGGCTTTACCGACAATTCGTTCTTCATGATACAATTCTACGTCAATCTTAGCATGTTTTCTTCCAACTTCTAAAACTTTAGGAATGACAGTAATCGTACTATCAATTTGAACGGGTTTTAGAAAATACATGGTCATATTCTCAACAACCAAATCTCCCTTTGACCTTGTCCGTAAAATCCGACTCCCTGCTTCTGTAACTAAGGTTGTTATCACCCCGTACGAAACAGTCCCAACATGGTTACTCATTTGAGGTGTAATGTGACAATGATACTGTCCTTCTGCACCAGTCACTTGCTCCATCCTGCTCACAACAATATCCTCGATTGTTTCACCAACCTGAGGCTGACGCTGAATCATTTGTAACGCTTTTAAGACGTCTTGACGACTTACAACACCTGTTAGATGATTGTGGCTATCCACGACTGGTAATAACTCAATGCCTTCCCACACCATAACATGGGCAGCAGAGGCAACAGACGTCCGCTCACTAACCGTAATAGGGTCAGATGTCATGACTTTATCTATAGTGATTTGTTTGGAAACATCCACAACATCTTTAGCCGCAATCATACCTTGTATTTTGCCCATCTTGTCCACAATTGGATATCGACTATGTCCTGTTTGTTCATTCAGCTTATGCCAACGCTGCACTTCGTCATGTGTATATAACAAAAAAGTCTCTTCAAGTGGAATCAAAATATCATCTACAAGAACAATTTCCTTTTTGATTAGCTGATCATAAATGGCGCGATTAATCATAGCAGCCACTGTAAATGTATCATAGCTTGTTGAAATAATGGGAAGATCAAGCTCATCTGCTAGCTTTACTGTGTTTGGATCGGTATCAAAACCACCTGTAATCAACACAGCAGACCCTGCTTCTAATGCGAGCTTATGGGAATCATAGCGATTACCTACAATGAGCAGATTCCCAGCTGTGACATATCTCATCATCGCATCTTTCGTCATGGCGCCGATCACAAAACGATTCAACGTCTTGTGCAGTCCTTGTCTTCCTCCAAGAACCTGTCCCTCAACAATATTTACAATTTCCGCATAGGTTAGCTTCTCAATGTTTTCTTTTTTCTTTTTTTCAATTCGAATGGTTCCAACTCGTTCAATTGTACTTACAAGCCCTTGATTTTCGGCTTCTTTAATTGCACGATAAGCTGTACCCTCACTTAAAGCCAGGGCTTTAGCAATTCTACGTACAGAAATCTTCTCTCCGACATGCAAGTGCGTTATATATTCAAGTATCTGCTCATGCTTCGTAGCCATACTGCTCTCACGCCCTCATTCTTCCAACTAATAATCAACCGTTTGTACTTTCTTTATTATACGACTGAAAGAATGTGGCTTCAAGCTCATTCGTATTCTGCTGTTTTCTTTGGCAACATGACAGGTCGTCTACCCTCTTGTCTAACCACCTGACGCTTTGGATGAGACCTTACCCAGGCCAGAAGATTACTTACCAATACCAATGCAGCAAACGCTACCCAACAAAAGGCAAACCAACCCGTGATCCCACCCTCGCCAAGCGGTAAATATTGAACTCCATACGAAAATAAAACCCCCGCCAACAATAGACAAATCAAAAACCGTTGCTTCATTGTCATCACTCCCTATTGTATAAGGTATGCGGGCTTGTACAAAAAAAGACCAGCTAGATCGCTGATCTTTTTACTCGTTATAATGTAATGACATCTCCTGCATTCATCACTTCTCCTATGCCCTCTGGGAGTCTTGCAATAAAATCATCAGGACTTTGATCAATATCAGGGAAGGTGTTGTAGTGAATCGGAACAACCTTCTTCGCCTGTACCCATTCTGCTGCCGCAGCCGCATCCTCTGGTCCCATCGTAAGTGTGTCGCCAATAGGGAGGAAGGCTAAATCGATCTGATTGCGTTCTCCAATAATTTTCATATCGCCAAATAATGCAGTATCCCCAGCATGATAGATCGTTTTTCCTTCTGCTGTGAATAAAATCCCTGCAGGCATACCTGTGTAAATAATTTGTTTAGACTCTTCATCAATGACGGATGACCCGTGAAAAGCTTGCGTAAGCTTCACTTTACCAAAATCAAATTCACGAGCACCACCAATATGCATTGGTTGAGTCTTCACACCCTGCCAACCAAGATAGTTTGCCAGTTCAAATGTTGCAATGACAAGTGCATCATTTTTCTTTGCAAGCTCTACCGTATCTCCGACATGATCACCATGACCATGAGTCAGTAGAATAACGTCCACTTTTTGATCTTCTGCTTTTAAATCCGAGCTTTCATTACCCGTAATAAAAGGATCAATCAGAATCGTTTTTCCTTTAGTCTCAATCTTTACAACCGAATGTCCATGATAGCTAACGTCCATTTTACTTCAGCTCCTCTAAGCATTATCTATATACTAGTCTGTGTAACCGATTTTCACACAGTTAAAACGCTCGCTTTTTACAGAATTCAAAACACTATGATAAAATAGACCAAACGATTTCAGGAGGCTAACATGACATCAGCACGTTTAACAAGATTTCAGCAGTCTTTAAAAGAGCAACATATAGCCGCAGCGTTTATTCAAGGCAAAGAAAACGTATTTTATTTAACCGGCTTTAGAACGGACCCTCACGAACGTATCGTTGCGCTCATCGTATTACCAGATGAAGAGCCCTTTCTTATTGTTCCAGGTATGGAAAAATCCCTTGTTCAAAAAGCTGGCTGGACACATACTATTCTTACATACAGCGACACAGATAACCCTTGGACTGTGCTTCAGGACACTTTATCAAGATATACCTTCCAAGGTGACTCCCTATGGGTAGAGAAGCGTCTACTCCCACTTGAGCGTGCTGAACATTTACAATACCTGTTTGGTCAAAAAACGCTCGTAGATGCAGAACCTGCCTTAATGAAATTACGAACAATTAAATCCGAAGAAGAGATCACCGTTTTACGCAAGGCAGCTCAACTCGCTGACTTAGGTGTACAAATTGGAGTAGAAGCAATAGCAGAAGGTCGAAAAGAAATCGATATCCTTGCGAAGATTGAATATGAGCTCACTCTTAAAGGCATAACCGAAATGGCTTTCCAAACGACAGTAATCAGTGGCGCTAACTCAGCTGATCCACACGGTAAACCAGGTAACAAAGCAATCGAACATGGTGACCTTGTCTTATTTGACCTTGGTGTTGTATTGGACGGATACTGCTCAGACATTACTCGTACCGTAGCCTATGGAGATCTATCTGACTCCCTACGTAAGGTCTATGACACCGTCCTTGAAGCACAACTTGGCGCTATATCCTTATGCAAACCAGGAACAGAGCTTGGTGCCCTAGATCGCAAAGCCCGATCCATCATTACAGAAGCCGGATACGGAGAATGGTTCCCCCACCGCCTCGGGCACGGACTCGGAACGGATGTACATGAATTACCATCTATAAACGAAACCAATCAAGACAAGCTCCAAGCAGGAATGACCTTTACAATCGAACCAGGCATCTACCTACCGAATAAAGGCGGCGTTCGTATTGAAGATGACATACTCATCACCGAAGACGGACACGAGCTTTTAACTAGTTACCCAAAAGAATTACAGATTATCAAATAATGCTACGATGGCAGCCATCCTCTATGGGGATGGCTGCTTTTATATTGTAACTTTCTTTTCCCCATGTTAGGCTCGCTCTTCCCTCGTTAGATCCTCCTTTTCCCATGTTAGGCCCGCTCTTCCCTCGTTAGATCCTCCTTTTCCCATGTTAGAACCGCTCTTCCCTCGTTAGATCCACCTTTTCCCATGTTAGACCCGCTCTTCCCTTATTAGATCTTCTTTTTCCCATGTTAGACGCTCTCTTCCCTCGTTAGATCCTCCTTTTCCCATGTTAGGCCCGCTCTTCCCTTGTTAGATCCTCCTTTTCCCATGTTAGACCCGCTCTTCCCTCTTTACATCCTCCTTTCCCCATGTTAGACCCGCTCTTCCCTCTTAGATCTTCTCTTATCCACATCCACAACAAAACCGATGAACAAATTCATCGGTTTGTTTACTCATTTTTATTTTGCCAACCCCATGTGTAGAGGTGGTCATCCTCATCGATAAAACGGATATCAAATGATTCAAGTTTTGCATATTCTTCTTTTAATGCTTCTTCATATTGTTTGCGAGTCCGATCCTTTTCTACTTGTAAAGTGTTCAGTATTTGATCGACCTGCTTCTTGGCTGCCGCTCCCTTGATAACGGTTGACCCCTCTTCATATTCATAGTGATTCGGACTATCGTATTCCCACTCGTGCTCGGTTCCATTCTCTACAATGGTAATCCGTAGGGAAAAAGTCTGCATTAGCTCAAAGCCACCTGCGTATGTGGTCGTAGGGGCAGCGAAAAGCAACAGAGCGATCAGTAAAAAAGGTATTTTTCGTGTGATCAAATCCACTGCACTCACCTCGATTTAGAATCTCTCTCTTTCAGTTTTCTTCGTTGAAGGTTTACTTTGATCAATGGTACCCATGTTATAAGAGTCGAGTATTTGTTGATATACCTCTTGTTCGCCGTCTTCTGGCTGTACTGCATCTGATAATTCATTTTTTTCTTTATCCAAAATAAAAAGCCCCCTGCCTGCTAGTAGTTGTTCACCACTAGTATGGCAAAGGGCTCTGTTAATTATGTGCCTGCTGTGACATTTAGAATGTCTTCAGCTTTTTTTAATGCAAGACGAACCTGATCAAATCCAGTACCACCTGCACTGTTTCGTCTAGCTACGACCGTTTTTGGTTCTAATACATCATAAATATCCTTGTCAAACAGCTCATGGGCTTGCTTGTAGTCCTCATAAGATAATCCAAGCAAGAAGACACCTTTATTAATGGCGGTCAAAACAAGCTTGCCTACAACCTCATGCGCTTCACGGAACGGTAAGCCTTTTGAAGCTAGGTAATCCGCTAATTCAGTAGCATTGGAAAAGTCATTATGAACGGCCTTTTCCATAACTTCAGTACGAACATCCATAGTATCAATCATACCAGCAAAGATCTTCAACGATCCTTTCACGGTATGAACAGCATCAAACATGCCTTCTTTATCTTCCTGCATGTCTTTGTTATAAGCTAAAGGAAGACCCTTAAGCGTTGTTAGAAGTGAGAACAATCCGCCATAAACTCGACCTGTTTTCCCACGGATCAGTTCAGCCATATCAGGGTTTTTCTTCTGTGGCATAATACTTGAACCTGTCGCAAACGCGTCATCCATTTCGATAAATTGAAATTCTTGAGACGACCAAAGAATGAGCTCTTCACATAAGCGTGATAGATGCATCATCGTCAGAGAAGCGGCGCTCAAAAATTCAACGATGAAGTCACGGTCACTTACGGCATCTAAACTGTTCTCATAAATACCATCAAACCCTAATAGCTCAGCTGAATATGCACGATCAATAGGAAAGGTTGTCCCAGCTAATGCACCAGCCCCAAGTGGTGAAACATTTACCCGCTTCAAGCTATCTTCATAACGGCTATAATCTCGTTCTAGCATCCAAAAATAAGCCATCAAATGGTGGGCAAATGAAACAGGTTGCGCTCGTTGTAAATGTGTATAGCCGGGAATAAGCGTTTCGACGTGAGCCGACGCTTGATTCAGTAAGGCCTGTTGTACATTTCGAACAGCAGCCATAATTTCTTTTGTTTCGTTACGTAGATACAAGTGCATGTCTGTTGCCACTTGGTCATTTCTACTTCTTCCTGTATGCAGCTTTCCACCCACTGGACCAATTTCATCAATTAAGAACTTTTCTAGGTTTAAATGAATGTCTTCGTTTTGTACAGAAAACTCAAGTTCACCGGCTTTAGCCTTTTCACGTAATGTTTCAAGACCTACCTTAATTTGATTCGTTTCATCCGTAGATAAAATGCCACATTTTCCAAGCATCGTTACATGGGCCAAGCTTCCCTGTATATCTTCCATAACAAGAGCCTGGTCAAAACCGATGGATGCACCAAATGCATCCACCCATTCTTCGGCAGTTTTCGTAAATCTGCCGCCCCAAAGCTTTGTCACAGTGTAACCTCTTTTTTCTTTTCTTTGTTAATCATGCTGTGAACTTTGGTTGGAAGACCCCAAAGTGAAATGAATCCAACAGCAGCATTGTGATCAAACTCATCATCTGGTGTATAGGTAGCAAGCTTCTCGTTATAAAGAGAATTCTCTGATTTACGTCCTTCTACAATCGCGTGTCCTTTAAACAACTTCACACGAACTACTCCAGTTACAGACTTTTGTGTTTCTTTTAAGAATGCCTGAAGAGCTGGTTGTAATGGAGAGAACCAAAGTCCTTCATAAATAAGTTCAGTTAGTTTCTTCTCAACAACAGGCTTAAAGTGAGCCATCTCTTTAGGAAGCGTAAGATCTTCAAGCTCCTTGTGAGCATTTAGAAGAGTAATCGCACCAGGGCACTCATATACTTCACGTGATTTAATACCTACTAAACGGTTTTCTACGTGGTCAATACGACCAACCCCGTGTTTACCAGCAACATCATTTAATGTCAGGATTAGCTCAGCTAAAGGATACGCCACACCATCAATCGATACAGGAACTCCTTTTTCAAAACCAATTTCAATAATATCCGCAACATCCGGAGTTTTATCAAGAGGTGCTGTTAATTCATAAGCTCCTTCAGGTGGCGTTGCCCAAGGATCCTCTAGTATTCCACACTCATTACTACGTCCCCAAAGGTTTTGGTCAACAGAATATGGATTATCAAGGTCAATCGGAATTGGAATGTTATGTTTTTTTGCATATTCAATCTCTTCATCACGAGACCAAGCCCAATCACGAACTGGCGCGATAACCTTTAAGTCAGGATTTAATGCTTGAATAGATACTTCAAAACGAACTTGATCATTTCCTTTACCTGTACAACCATGAGCAACAGCTGATGCTCCTGTCTGTTCAGCAACCTCAACTAGCTTCTTAGAGATAAGCGGACGAGATAGAGCAGAAACAAGTGGATACTTTTGCTCATACATTGCATGTGATTGCAGTGCAGGCAACACAAAATCCTCAGCAAATTCCTTTTTAGCATCGATTGTATAAGATTGGATAGCTCCTACTGTTAAGGCTTTTTGTTTCACAAACTCAAGATCCTTGCCTTCTCCTACATCTAGGCCTACAGCAATAACATCGTACCCCTTATCCGTTAGCCACTTCACTGCAACAGATGTATCTAATCCTCCAGAATAAGCCAAAACCACTTTCTCTTTACTCATAACTAGTCCCTCCAATGAATATTCATACTCTTTTTATTATTTTTATACATAATCATTCAAAAAAATGAGCCAAACAAAGTTGACTGAGAGAAGCAATTGCATAAAACATTCATCTCTTCTTATTAATATACATAACTTTAACAATGAAATGCGGTTTTGGCAAGAGAAAAGTGAATATTTCTTTGTAAAATCTTTTACTTTCTATTTCTATGAATAATGAAGACATAGATTTATGTTAATAGAAAAAAACAACCTATTCCCAAGCAGAGGATCTGCAAGGAAATAGGTTGATTAACACATTATACTTCTGAAAGACGAACCGTATCACGAGCAATCATTACTTCCTCATTTGTAGGAATGATAATGACTTTAACTGGTGAATGCGGGAAGTTAATAAATGCTTCTTTTCCGCGAACTTGGTTAAGGGAAGGATCAAAGTAAACACCCATGAATTCTAAGCCGCGTAGAACACGCTCACGAATGACGTCACTATTCTCTCCGATTCCAGCCGTGAATACAATCGCATCTACTCCACTCATACGAGCTGCATACGAACCAATATATTTGTGGATACGAGATGTGAATACATTAAGAGCCATTTCAGCACGCTCGTCACCCGCTGCAGCCTTCTCTTCAATATCACGTAGATCACTTGAGAAACCAGTTAAGCCTAATAGTCCGCTTCGCTTGTTTAGTGTATCAAGTACTTCTACAGCTGTTTGTCCTGTTTTTTCCATAATGAAAGGGATAAGTGCAGGGTCAAGGTTTCCTGAACGAGTTCCCATTGTTACACCCGCTAGTGGAGTAAAGCCCATTGATGTATCAATCGATTTGCCGCCTTCAATTGCCGCAATACTTGCGCCATTACCAAGGTGACAAGAAAGAATACGTAGTTGCTCAACTGGACGATCTAGAAGCTCTGCCGCACGTTCAGAAACATATTTGTGTGATGTACCATGGAAACCATATTTACGAATGCCAAAGTCTTTATAATAGTCGTAAGGTAGGCTATAAAGGAATGATTCTTCAGGCATTGTTTGGTGGAATGCCGTATCAAATACTGCTACAGCAGGTACATTTGGTAAGATTTCTTTAAATGCTTTAATCCCTACGATATTTGCTGGGTTATGAAGAGGTGCAAGCTCAGAGACAGATTCAACACCTGCTAACACTTCATCTGTAATAAGAACAGAATCATTAAACAACTCGCCACCATGTACAACACGGTGTCCAATTGCGTCAATGTCATCTAGTGAATCAATAATACCAAGTCCAGTTAATTTATCTAATAGAAGCTTAACTGCTACTTCGTGGTTTGGGATGTCTGTAATGGTCTCGTTTTTTGTTCCATCTACAGAGATTTGAAAAATTGCATCTTCCAAACCAATTCGTTCAACAAGTCCTTTTGTTACAATTTCTTCTTCCGGCATCGTTAACAGCTGAAACTTTAACGATGAACTTCCAGCATTAATCGCAATAATTTTAGACATAAAAAAAGTCCACTCCTTTTTTTGACACCTAATTCTCTATAATATGGGTGTCCTTCTTCTATTATTTAAGCACCGAAGCCCTTGTAATTCAAGTGTTACAGACGATTTCGGAATGAAGTCAGTGAATTCTGAATACATACACCTAAAATGAAATCTGTTCTACTATTTGATAAAAGTGCCCTACTAAAAGCATATAAAGCGCTTCCCTACTTTTTCTTTTATGAAAAGCTTTTTGTGTTGTATTACAGGTTTAATTCTTCAGCAAACCACTTATTAATTTGTTTCATCATATCTGCTAATGCTTCTTTTTTGTCAAATGAAGGTAGATCAGCAAGCAACGCGTGTCTAGGAACCTTTGTTTTGGCTCCTTTTTTCTGAAGAAGTAAGAAGCTTTTACCATGCTGCTGTTCCTTAAACATCGTTTTAGGTAATTGAAGCAAAGCTAAGATGGTAGTCTTTTCTTTTAAGTACGTATGCAACTCGGCCGCTTGATCACTTTCAAATAAAAAGTTTGGCACTAGAAATAAAGTGTAGCCTCCTGAATCAGTGGACTGAATGCCTTGTTCAATCATCAAGTGATGAATATAAGCATGTCCCTCACCCGAATATAATGAATAGTTTGCTGCCACGTCATCCTTTGGATAATAGCCAATTGGCAAGTCAGTTACTACAATATCGCTTGGCTTCAAAGAAATTTGCAAACTATCCTGGTGGAACAATTCAATTGTATGTTTTTGCAGATTCGCATTAGCAAACGCAATTTGTAGAAGGGTTTCATCCACTTCAAACCCACTAGCTTCAACTTTTAAAGGAGAGTGGTTCATAACTGTCGTTAAAAGATTACCTGTACCTACTGCAAGATCCAATACGCGTATAGGTGATTTCTTATCTGAAGTTATTTTATTTATTAAATAAGATGCAAACAAGCTGACTGCATCTGGAGTCATAGAATGGTTAGACTGGACTGCCCCTTTCATTCCTTTTAGTACACTCATTTGAAATGCTTTTCGAACCGTTTCTCGCTCTAATGAATCAACATTAATTTCCTTCATCAATTCATTTAGATGTTGAGTTGTTTCATCAGCGTTGGTTGATTGATCTGTTTCTTGAAAAATAACTTCTCCTACAACAGCAATAGCCTCTAAATAGGTTAACCCTTTTTGTTTCTCCAAATACATGGCGCCTTCATCTATACAACGATACAATTCATTAAATGTTGTTATACTCACTTCATACAGCTCCTTCTATCTATCTTCTTACACTGTTCGTAATTGTACAGGAGATTATATGTACACACAATAAAATCCCGCTGAAGTCCAGCGGGATTTTCCAATTTGATTACTTAGCGTTTTTTGCTGCAGTGATCGCTTGCTCATAATCAGGATGGTTTGTAGCCTCTGAGACATATTCTGCATGAACAACAGTGCCTTTAGAGTCAATAACAAATACAGCCCTTGCTAACAAACGAAGCTCTTCTAATGCAACTCCATACGCCTTACCAAAAGAAAGATCTTTGTGATCAGATAATGTTTGAACATGCTCAAGACCAGATGATGCACACCAGCGTCTCTGCGCAAAAGGAAGGTCTGCACTTATCGTTAAAACTTCTACGTTTTCGATGCTGCCTGCTTCCTCATTAAATTTTCTAGTTTGGGCATCGCAAACACCCGTATCAATAGAAGGAATGACACTAATAAGGCGGACACGGTTCTCTGTATCAGCTAAGGTCACTTCTGATAAGTCGTTCGCTAAGACTGTGAAGTCCGGAGCTTTTTGACCTACTTCTACTTCGTTTCCTAAAACGGTCATTGGATTATCTTTAAATGTGATTTTTGCCACGATAATTCCTCCTTCATGATTCTCAATTCTTCAACCTTCATCATACTTGAAGAATTACCTTTGGGGCAAGGAAAGTGCACACTTAAAAAGGAGCTTGATCAGATTCTTTTGTGTGTTCATGCGAAGACGATTTAAGCATATGTTGAATCTTTTCGGCAACTTGAGGTGCTAAGTCCAACAAGCGTTCATATAAATGCGTCTGACTATCTAGGTGGATCATTTTAATTCCTGATTTTCCTACAACTAAAAATGCAATCGGTGTGATGGAAACTCCACCACCACTTCCGCCTCCAAAAGGATGTGTATGTTCTGGAGACGACTGTCCCTTGTGATCAATAATAAATTCACTACCACCAGCTGCAAACCCAAATCCTACCTTTGAAACAGGCATAATGATACTTCCATCAGGCGTTTCAACTGGATCTCCAACAATCGTATTGACATCCACCATTTCTTTTAAATTTTCCATGGCGGTTTTCATTAATCCTTGAATCGGATGATCTGACATTGTTATACCTCCTTTTTCTTACTAAATCTACGTTTGTTTTGCCTGCACGTTCTGTTGCTGAAGAGGTCTTGGTCGTTGTCTCCAGTGCCGCAAAACAGTTATTCCTGCGTATATAGCATGTCCGACTCGAAAAGAAAACATGCAGGTAAGCTCCGTATGAGCCACGTTTTTTTGATACATAGGAGCTACTGCAAGAACGGGTAGTTTTTTCATTGTTACATATTGACTAAGTAGGCCAAACAACGTTCCTTTTATGGACCAGATATAGCCTGTCGCCTGCGCGGTATAGGCTGCATCATGCAAACCAAATTCTGTGTTCCATTGTACGTTATGTACCTTTATATTTTTTAACATTGGATGAACACTGACATGAAGTCTTATTAAATAGGATATCCACTCCTGAGTTTGTTGGAAGTGCTGAAAAAACTCCATTAAAGAAAGACGCTTTTTTTTTCGTTTGGTCGAAGTGGTTGATTTCGTTTGTTCTTTCATAACAACACCGTCTTCCCCTACTTTGACACTGGGTACTGTATACGAATAGATGGTGAATGAAAAAATAGTGACCTTCATTTTGAGTTTTTGTTCTTTATGAAGATATGCGTAGTATAGATCTATTTTCATTCGCACAAACCAAACACAAATTAAAATGACACAAACAATGAACGTGATAATCAACCATGTCATAAGCAGCCCCCTTCCTTTTTTAGCTTATCCTTCCACAACACAATTAAACCTGCCGTTAGACGACAGGTTTATGTTTTGTTCTATTTTATTTCTTATCGTGAATGACGCTTGTATCTGCGACAAGATCATGTAAACCCCTTTTGGTTGGTACAAATGCGATCAGAATATACACCCAGAGAAACAACATAAACCAAAAAATTTGGATATGATACACTAAGCGCACAACGCCTTCTCGGAAAAACATTTGCTTCCACGTAAGAGGTGAACCGTCTGTTGACACAACCTTGATGCCCAGTACCATTTTTCCAACTGTTTTTCCTAATAGCTTTGTCATAATAGCAAAGTATAAGAAAAAAGTTAGTGCATGAATAAATGTTAAGGTTGCAAATGGTCCAATAGATTGGAAACCATCATCAAGAAAGATAAACCAAGAGTTAATGAAAACACTGTTTATCGAGAATAAGACCAGCAAATCCAGCAAGAATGCCCACAGTCTGACCCAAAATCCAGCATAATGGGGGACTTCAACGGCCTCTTCTACAGGTTGCTCTGGTAGCTGTTGATGTTGATTCTCCTCTTCGGTCTTCATGAGATCCCTATTTCTTAAGCGGGTTCTTCTAGAACGGGCAAGAGGCGTATACGTGCTATGTTGGATCATACGACTATTCCCCCTTCTTATTCCGCATAAAGATATTTAAGTGATGGTGCGCGATTTTCAAAAATTAGCTTCTGAAGCATCGTTATTTCTGGATCAGGACCAAAAAGCTTCTGAGCCGTCATCCCAAAAAAGTCGTACATACCTGCTGCGTAATCATATGTTACTACTTGGTATTCGCCTCCACCAAGCTCTTCACTTAGGAAGCCAATCGTATCTTCCAGATCACCAAGATCATCAACTAGACCATTTTCTAGTGCTTGATTCCCGCTATAAATACGACCATCTGCGATATCTCTTACTTCATTTTCATCCATATCTCTTCCATCAGAGATGATTCGTACAAATTCATCATACGATTCATCAACCATTGATTGAAGAATCTCACGCTCTTCATCTGACATCTCTTTATAAGGAGACATGATGTCCTTAAATGGACCACTCTTAATTGTATTAAAGGTTACACCATAATTTTCAGCAAACTCCGTAAAATTGATTGATTCCATAATGACACCAATTGAACCTGTTATCGTGTTAGGGCTCGCTACAATTCGATCAGCTGGGGCCGCAATATAATAGCCTCCAGATGCCGCCATATTCCCCATTGATATGTATACTGGCTTATCATGTAGCTCCTGCGCTTCTGTAATACGATCGTGGATTTCAGCGCTTTCTAACACGCCTCCTCCTGGTGTATCCACCCGAATCACGATACCATCAACTGTAGGATCCTCACCCGCACTCTTAATTTGAGTTAAAAATGCTTGATGGTCATACATATCCGAGCCAAACAGCCCTTGGCTACCAACGTCTTGAATAACTCCACTCAAATTAAGTACAACCAATTTTCCTTCTGTACCTTCTTGGATAGTTGTCTCAGAAAAATCCGAACTCACATAATCATCAAAATCCATAGAAGCTAGGCCTACCGCCAAGTTAGTAATGGTTGAGATGATTAATAATCCTGCTACTACCCCTAATGCTGTCCAACGTTTCCAGTTCATTCTCCCACTCCCTCGTTGCTATTCTGCCCGTTCACCATCCAATATCATAACATAAACTACCATTTAATTCTTTCAGGTTACTCCTTCTCAAACATCACTTTATCATCCACTATGGTCATGAACACGTCTGCAGACAAATATTCTTCAAGTTGGCACGAAAAAAGATCATGAGATAATACGGTAAAATCAGCATCATACCCCTCAGTGATCAAACCTCGACGATGCTCGTGACCGGTGGCAAATGCACTACCCGACGTAAAAAGCTGGACCGCCTCGAAGCGACTTAGTTTCTGCTCGGGCCCATACCCAGGATGGTCTATTTGATCGGGGTGACGGCGTGTAATAGCCGCATGCATGCCAAGAAGTGGTCCAGGTGGCTCAATCGGAGCATCTGACCCTCCAGCGCAGTGCAACCCTTCATCTAAAAGCGTTTTCCAAACAAAGGATGAGGCGAGCCTTTGTTCACCTAGACGTTCCTCTACCCACGGAAAATCAGTCGCCACAAAGCGAGGCTGTAAATCAAGAATGACCGCTAGCGATTTTAACCGTTCAATGAGATCTGGTCTAGCCACTTGAAGATGGATTAGCCGATCACGACCCTCAACTGGAGGAAATTGCTCTAGAGCATCAATCGCATGCTCTAATGCTGCGTCTCCTATAACATGGATCGCAACAGGCATGTTGTTTTGTCTTGCTTTTTTGACAAGCATCTTCAAATCCTCATGGGTATGCATGGCTACACCATAGTTTTCGGGATCATCTGAATAAGGTTCTGATAATAAAGCAGTCCGTCCACCTAAGGCGCCATCTGCAAAAATTTTCATTGTCCCAATTTCAAGATAGGGCGATAGCTCGCCTCGACTGAATCCTTGACGGTTCATTTCGTCTATCTGCTCATGATGAATAAGTAAGTTGGTTCGAAACCGATACCCATTCTTATGTATTAACGTTTGGAAGACATCAATCGTTTCGGAAAATCCATTATAATAATTCATATCCTCTGTATGACCACCGGTAATCCCTTGTGCCAACAAGTCTTCAACGGAGCGTTTAAGTGACTGTAACACATACTCTTTATCCACAGGAGGCATAACCTCTTTAATCATATCAGCCGCTGCATCCATTAAATATCCCGTTGGTTCACCAGACTCATCACGTTCAATCACTCCACCAGCAGGATCAGGTGTGTCTTTTGAAATAGAAGCCCGACGTAACGCCTCACTGTTTACAAGCGCCGCATGCCGACAGACACGCGATGCGTATAATGGTTTTTGTGGACTTATCTCATCTAATTCATAACGAGTAAAAATTTTTCGATCAGAAAAATTATTCTCGTTCCATCCTTCCGCAAGAACCCAATCCTCTTCTCCTGACTCACGTGCTTTTTGTTCAAGCCAATCTTTCATTTCAGTTGATGTTTTAGCTTCAGACAAATCAAGGCTGCGTAGCTTTTCGCCATGACCAATCATATGTAAATGACTATCTACAAAACCCGGGTAAACATAGCCACCTTTTACATCTTTTATATGTGTAATATCTTGCTTAAAGTCTTGAAGTAACGTATCTTTTGAACCTAATGCCACAATCTTTCCATCTTTCACAAATACGGCATCCACCGCCTCATTCGGCTGTTTTAGCGTAAAAAACGTTCCATTATGCCAAAGTGTTCCCATGATTCCATCTTCCCTTCATCTAATCTTCGCACTTTATTTGTCTATCGTGACAGATTCAAGTCCGAACAGCAATATGTTTGCTCCATAATTAAAAAGAGGAAGCATAAATGCTTCCTCCAATCCATAACATATGATATTAATAGCTGCCGCCTAGTTGCTTTTCAGCTGCTTGCACAAGACGTTTTGTAATTTCTCCGCCTACAGAACCGTTAGCACGTGCTGTAGAATCTGGTCCTAATTGAACACCGAACTCAGAAGCGATTTCGTATTTCATTTGGTCAAGAGCTTGTTGTACGCCAGGTACTACAAGTTGGTTTGAACTTTTGTTATCTGCCATGTCTCTCACCTCCTTCGGTACTAATAGAATGACCACAAGGCTGAAGAAACATGCACAGATAAAAATGGTAATTATTGATTTATTTTATTTTTGTTAAAATAAGTCCTCGATTGATTTTTCAACCTCAGTCATATTCGTTAAATCAAGCGTCTCAATTCCAGCAATCGCCTCATTCAAGTAATGGTCCACTTCAATGTATTGTTCAAATTTATTTGCGTGTTTGCGAGAAGGCTTCGTTTTTGAATCTGACGGTAAAAAGATGGTACAGCAATCTTCATAAGGAAGAATGGAGGTTTCATATGTGCCAATTTTTTTAGCTAAATCAATGACTTCCAGTTTGTCCATCGTGATTAATGGACGGATCACTGGATAATTCGTTACCTCATTAATGGTATGAATGCTGTGTAAGGTCTGACTTGCCACTTGTCCAAGACTGTCTCCAGTAGCGATACCCAACAATCCTCTATCTTCCGCCAATTTTGCTGAGATTCTCATCATCATTCTTCGCATAATGGTCATCTGAAAATTACTTGGTGCTTCATCACGAATATGCGTCTGAATATTTGTAAATGGGACAATATGAAGTTTAATTTGTCCGCCAAATTCATTTAACTTCCTTACTAGGTCTATTACTTTTTCTTTAGCTCGCTCACTTGTATAAGGAGGACTGTGAAAATGAATGGCTTCAAGATCTGCCCCACGCTTCATCGCTAAATAACCGGCTACAGGACTATCAATCCCACCAGAAAGCATTAACAACATTTTCCCACTTGTACCAGCAGGCAAGCCTCCAGCTCCTTTAAATGCATCCGTTGTAATATACGTAGCCGTCTCTCTTACTTCTACTCGGATCGTTGCATCCGGCTGATGTACATCCACGGTAATATCATTCGTATTAGCTAATACAAATCCGCCGATTTTGTGATTTAAAGTCTGCGAATCAATAGGAAATGGCTTATACGCCCTACGCGTAATAATCTTAAATGTTCGAACCGTTCCTTCCGAATCTTCCACCGCTTTTAATGCTGCCTTTTGCATCTCCGCAAGCTCATTATCTACTCGAATAGCTAAACTAAAGGAATGGATTCCAAAGATATTCTTTAACAACTTCATAACCGGAGTAGGTTCTACTTCATACAGTTCAACGACAATCCGGCCAAATGTTCGTTTGACTTTTAAACCTGGTATTGGTTTAAGTACTTGACGAATATTAGCAAGAAGCTGTTTTTCGAAAGCCACTCGATTCTTTCCTTTTAAAGCTAATTCTCCATAACGAATTAAAATATGATCATATTTCATTTCTTCACCACTTTTCTAATACTAGGAAGCAATTGATCGAGCGCACAAAGAAAGGAGTAGACCTCTTCATCAGATGATTCAAAGGATAAACTAATTCTAATTGCACTAGCTGCTAATTCTTCTTCTTTACCCATTGCAAGTAAAACACGGCTCGGTTCATTTAACTTTGAAGAGCAAGCCGATTGTGTAGACACATACATCTCTTTTTCTGCAAGCTTCTGCACGATTACCTCAGGTTTGTATCCAGGCACTGAGAGGTTAATAATATGCAGCGCTCCGTTTGTTGGATGCGAATTTAGTGTTATACCTTCTGATCTATTGATATGGTGGATCAGTTGTTCACGACGTTTTTTCATGCCTGGCATTGCGGATGGAGCCTTTTCAAGATGTATTTTATACGCTTTTGCCATGGCAGCCGCGCCAGCGACATTTTCAGTTCCACCACGAAATCCAAATTCTTGTTCGCCTCCATGAAATAGGGGCGTCAGATGTAAACCAGGTCGAACATACAATAGCGCCGTACCCTTTAAGCCATGAAACTTATGAGCTGACATCGTTAATAAGTCAATATGAGATTGCTTAATCGATAACGGTACTTTTCCTGCACCTTGTACATGATCAACATGAAATCGTATTTTGGGATACCGGTGTAGAAGCTGTCCGATTTCATAAATGGGCTGAATAGTTCCTGTCTCATTATTTACATGGCTTATCGAAACCAGAGTCGTCTCTTTTGTAATGGCCTGCTCAAGCTGTTCTACAGATACAAGACCATCTTGATCTACCGGTAAAAAGCTTACGTGGTACCCTTCGGATTCAAGCTCCTTAAACACTTGATAGACCGAGGCGTGTTCAGCTTTGGTTGTGATCAGATGATTTCCTTTTTGGTGCGAATGTAGGAGTGAACCTTTAATAGCCACATTATTACTTTCAGTGCCACCAGAAGTGAAGAGTACTGTTGAAGACTCAACCTCTAGCAGCTCGGCCAGAATGGCACGTGAACGATTTAACACTTTTTCCGATTCTATTCCTAACCGGTGTAATGAGGAGGCATTCCCAAAAAAACGTTCAGATACATTTATATACGTTTCTAATACTTCTCTATGAGGACGTGTTGTAGCACTATTATCTAGATAAATCATGGGTCAAGATCTCCTTTACTGGCAACCACGTGCATTCGTTTATAGTAGCATCATCTTATGCAATTGACAAAGACTGAAACCAAGAATAAAAAACAAGCAAAAAGCTCCTTACTAAGAAGGAGCTTCCACTAGGCAGATACATGCTCAGATACGCGTTCTACCACACCTTTTTCAAATGGTTCTACTGCACGAACCGCACATTCAATTGCCTCATCATACTCATAATGACGAAATAATCGCTCGGCTTGGATAAGCAAGCTACGCGTTTCTTCACTACGATTACGATACCGATTGCTGTACTGAATCACTCGTTCTGCTAATTCTGCACTTTTGATGGTTTCAGCAATTAATTCATCATTACTTTCAATTACACTAATCGCTTGTTCAACCTTATCCGTTACTTGATTCATTTCAAGAGGAGCTTGGTTTAATAATTCAACCGCCTCTTTAATCTTATGATCACCTAACTCCAATTGTTCAAGGGCTCTAGCTGGCAAACCAGGAATATTACTTTTGCGAACGACTCGCTTTCCTTCTAACATAATTGCCCTTAGTCTAGAGATGGTTTCTTTTGATTTAAGCTCTTCTTCACGTAACTCGAATAACTTACCGCTGCTTTGTTTGATATGCTCTGATAATTCTTTTAATCTTGCTTCCCATTCTTTAACCATTTCATAAATGGAGGTAAATGTTTGTTTTTCATTTTCAGTCACATCTACAATGACATGTAATTGCTTATTCATCTCAGCCATTTGTTTTGAGAGGTACTCTTGAGAATCTACATCTTCTTTTGGTAAGCGATAGCTTTGCTGAACATGTGTAAGCTCCTGAAGCAGCTTATGGAGTTCCTTACCTGTCACGTCAAGCTGGTGTTTTAAGTTAGGAAGCTCTTCTAGCGTCTTTTTCTTCGACTGAACTTCATCATCTAACGTATCATATATCCGTTCAATCTGATCCTGGATAGCTGTGATACGTTCTTCAGACTGTTCCGTGTTTAAATGTTGTAATTCAACTAAAATATCTTCTGTTTCTTTTTTCATATCGGTTAGCTTTGGTTCTAAAACTAGAGGATCAAGTTGGTATCCTTTTTCTTTCATATCCGCGATTCCATTTTCTAAATTCTTAATATCACCAGGGATCGTTGTACGAATCTGAACCATTAACTTTGGAATAAGCTCCGCCTGCATTTCAACATCCTGCAAAATGTCTCTTAGCTGAATCAGTTCCTGTCTTGCTTGGAGATAGCTTCCCTCTTTTGTAGCTTCATCAAAAGACGCAAGTCCTTGTTTAACTTGTCCCATCTTTTCGTCAAGCATCTGGATCGCTTCGTTAAATGATCCTCTTTTTTTCAGAAGGTTATTTGACAGAGTGGAATATGTTTCACGTAGCTCTCCTATTTCAGCCCTGTTCTTCTGCTCACTTGTTACTAGCTGTTCAATTTCATCAACCATAATGTCTAGTTGGCTATCAATCGTCTCCAGGCGTTCATTTGTAGAATGAACAAGCTCTTTGGATTTTTTAATTTGATACTTATTTGTATATTCTTCAATATCAAATAATGTCTCTTCAACATCTGGCATAATCTGTCCAATAATTTCATCCCAGTTATTACGCCAAATCTCAAATTTTTCTTCCGTTTCCCCAGCCATTTGTAATTGCTTAACCTTCGCAATTTCTTCTGGAATTGGCCGACTCATAATCCCATTTTTCTTCTCTTCTAATTTATCAACATCTCTATAAATATTCTTCCGTATGTACATACCCACGATATAGATAATCACAGCAATCGCAAGGATCGTTAAAATTAAATAAACCACTTGAGAACTCCCTTCTCTTGCTCCAGCAAAGCAGGCTTGTATTGAACTATATTGGCCCATTTAGGGTGAATTAAGAACAATTAACCATTATTATGTATACATTAGTCATTCAAATAAGTATTTTAAACCATCATTATAAACTAAGTTCTTCTAAAATCCTCAAATTCCTCTTTTTTTCGTGATTCTGTCGAGTTGTTTCTACATTTAATTATGTATTATGATACCATGAAACCATGATTTTGTGTGCTTCTTTTAAAGTTATCATTTGTCTATTTTGTATCGCGCTACATGAATGCGTTAGATTTAACATAAATTTCAAAAAAGAGGGATGAAAATGCTTAAATATGATGGACATGTGCATAGCCCATTTTGCCCGCACGGCACGAAGGACACATTGAATAGTTATTGCGAAAAAGCGCTTGAAATTGGACTAACTGGTCTTACCTTTACGGAACATGCTCCCTTACCCGAAGGATTTGTTGATCCTGCTCCAAATCAGGACAGC
The DNA here is from genome assembly GCF_030813245.1 of Alkalicoccobacillus murimartini. GTDB lineage: Bacteria > Bacillota > Bacilli > Bacillales > Bacillaceae_D > Alkalicoccobacillus > Alkalicoccobacillus murimartini. The sequence goes on from NZ_JAUSUA010000004.1 coordinate 277,695, forward strand.
GCGATGTCTAAAGACCAGTTGTACTCATACATAGAGCATGTACAATCTATACAAGAAAAGTATAAAAACGAGTTAACGATAGGTCTCGGGCTTGAAGTTGATTATATAGAAGGATTTGAAGAAGAAACAACCAGCTTACTTAATGAGGTTGGTCCCGTGCTTACAGACAGTATTTTATCTGTCCATTTTTTGAAGCATAATGACATTATTTATTGTATGGATCATAGTCCGGAAATGTTTTTAGAGATTGCAACCTCTACTGGATCAGTTGATGCGGTACATCAATTGTACTATCAAACCTTACTTCAATCGATAGAAGCAGACTTGGGGGCCTATAAACCGAATCGAATGGGCCATATCACATTAGCCAATAAATTTCAGAAGAAGGTTCCGACAACTCAGTCCTTTGAAAGAGAGATACAAAAGGTTTTGCAAGCAATGAAAGCCCATGGTTATTCTCTTGATTACAATGTTGCAGGTATACGAAAACCATTATGCAAAGAGAGCTATCCCCCCATACTTACAGCTAGGTTAGCTGTAAGTATGGGCATCCCTCTTGTTTTTGGTTCAGACGCACATCAAGCCAAAGAATTGCCTCTGGCATGGAATGAGTACACCGATCTACCGCTCTCGAATCCCTTTGTAAAATGATAACAAAAAGGGCTGGGACAGAACTTTTTTAGCTAGCCAAAAACCCGAATCATTATGCGGTTTATCTCACATAATAATTCGGGTTTTTTTTATTTAAAAATAAGAGAGCGGGGCTACCGCTCCGGACATACACTCCGCTGGTTTTACTTCATTTGTAAAGGATTGAGTTACTGACAAATGAGCACATTTCAGCTTTAGCTGTGTAATCGATAAATTGTTCTTCTATCCCGTTCCTTTTTCTCTAAATCGATTCTTTACTTACGAATAAGTTCTAGATCTACCGGGATGAAATCATCAACCTCTTCACCGTTAAGCACACTGTTTGCTGCTTCTAATGCTTCATAGCCAATTACTGTCGGCTGTTGAGCCACGGTTCCTGCCATTCGATCAGCGTCAACTGCAGCCACTGCATCTACTGTTGCATCAAAGCCAACAACTACAATGTCATCTCGTCCAGCGGATTCAACTGCTTCTAATGCTCCCAATGCCATCTCATCATTATGTGCAAACACACCTGTAATATCTGAATTTCCTTGTAGGATATTCTCCATAACCGTAAGTCCTTCTGCACGATCAAAATTAGCTGTTTGCTTTGCAACAACATCTAATGAACCGTCAGCAATATTGTTAAATCCTTCGCCACGTTCGCGTGCTGCTGATGAGCCTGGAATTCCCTCTAGCTCAGCTACCATCGCATCTTCTCCTACTAGCTCTACTAATAGCTCTCCAGCAAGCTCACCACCCGCAATATTATCAGAAGCAATATGTGTAACAACCTCTCCACTATCTGCTCCTCTATCCACTGTAATAACCGGGATATTAGCTGCATTTGCCGCTTCAATAGCTGCTGTTACTGAAGATGAATCTGTTGGGTTCACTAGAATTAAGTCAACACCTCGTTGGATCAAATCTTCTACATCACTAATCTGTTTTGCATTATCATCCTGTGCATCAACTGTAATAAGCTCTAAACCAAGCTCTTTTGACTTAGTAGCTGCGCCCTCTTCTAACGTTACAAAAAATGGATTGTTTAATGTTGAAACGGAAAATCCAACTGTGAAGTTCTCATCTGCATCACCATTATCTGAATCAGTTCCCTCACTTACTGGTGATTCAGTTGAACAAGCTCCCATTACTAATAAAGCCCCTGCTCCCATTGCTGTTAGCCATTTTTTCATCTCTACTCTCTCCTTATGTTGTTTTTTTACGGTCAATTAAGACCGCGAGTAATATGACACTACCTTTGACAACTTGCTGAAAAAATGAACTGACCCCCAATAAATTAAGTCCATTATTCAACACGCCTATGATCAAGGCACCAATAAGAGTGCCGACGATCCAACCTTTACCACCTGTTAAACTTGTACCGCCTAAGACAACGGCAGCAATTGCATCGAGCTCATACATGGAACCTGCAGTTGGCTGGGCAGAGTTTAGGCGTGATGTTAAAATCACACCTGCAACCGCTGCCAGAAAGCCAGTTAATGAATAAACATAGATCTTAATCCGGTCTACTTTAATACCAGATAAGATGGAAGCTTCCTCATTTCCCCCAACTGCATATACACGTCGGCCAAATGTCGTTTTCTTAAGAACAAAATATAGAATCGTAAAACTTAGGAGCATGGTGATCGCTGGCATTGGAATACCGAAAAAGTAACCGCCACCAAGCATTTGAAACAATGTAGAATCCCCAAGTCCAGTAACCGGGCGGCCATCTGTAAACATTAAGGTTGCCCCACGATAAATCGTCATAGTTGCTAATGTAGCAATAAAAGGAGCGACTTTCCCTTTTGAAATAATAAGACCATTAATGGCACCAAGAGCCGCTCCGACAAGTAGACCAATCGAAATGGCCAAGACAGGATCTACACCCGCCGCAAGCAATGTAGCTGTTACTGCACCTGAAAGTGCCAAAATCGCACCAACCGATAAGTCAATCCCACCTGTCAAAATAACAAATGTCATTCCAAAAGCTATAAGTGCATTAATTGATACTTGTCTTAAGACATTCAGTAAGTTTGAAAAGGATAGAAATCCTGGGTTTAAAATACTAATAATCACAACGATAATAAATAATCCGATAAATGGTCCAAGTGTTGCGGCCAATGATTTAACGTGTTTATTTGCGAACATGTTTATCTCCTCCAGTGGCATAATGCATAATGGTTTCTTCCGTTAGTTCATCGCGGTTTAGCACTTTCATAAGCTTGCCCTCAAACATGATGGCGGCTCGAGTACTTAATCCAATCACCTCAGGCAATTCAGATGAAACCATGATGATTGCCACACCTTGCTTTGCTAATTCATTCATAATGAGATAGATCTCTTTTTTCGCCCCGACATCAACGCCTCTAGTTGGTTCATCAAGAATTAAAACTTTCGGCTGAGTTCCAAGCCATTTTGCTATGACAACCTTTTGTTGATTTCCACCACTTAGTGACTTAACACGTTGAGAAGCTCCAGAAGCTCGAACACCTAGTTTTTTGACAAGCTCTTCGTATAGCTGATTTTCTTTTCGAGATTGGACCCAACCTGATGATGAGATCGCTTTCAAATTAACTAAACTGATATTATCTTTTATTGAGAAATCTGTAATAAGTCCTTTTGTTTTCCGGTCCTCTGATACAAATCCTAAGCCATGATGGATTGCCTCCGCTGGACTGCCCAATTTTATTACAGCTTCGTCTAGCCAAACGGTACCCTGATCAGCTGTTCGATAACCGAAGATACTTTCGACTACTTCTGAGCGTCCTGCTCCCATCAAACCAGCAATTCCAAAGATCTCACCAGCTCGAACACTAAAGGAGACATCATCAAATTCTCCCTTACGAGAAAGCCCTTTCACTTCAAGCTTGACAGTACCCGGCGAAAGATCATAATCCGGATAACGACCACCAAGTTCTCTACCTACCATCATCTTCACAATTTCATCAAAGCTTGTGTCTGCAATGACTTTTGTTCCAACAAATTGTCCATCACGTAAAATCGTAATTCGCTGACAAAGAGAGAAAATCTCCTCCATGCGGTGCGAGATATAAACAAAGGTAACACCCTTCTGTTGTAATGTGCGCACTGCTTCAAATAACGTATCGATTTCTCTATCCGTTAAGGCTGCAGTCGGTTCATCCATAATGATGATATCGGCGTTGGTCATTAAAGCTTTAGCAATTTCTATTAGCTGTTGCTTCCCAACTGATAGCTTGCCTGCTCGTTCCGTTGCTTTTATATGAAGACCCAGCTCTGCAAGCTTACTCTCAGCAAGACGATTCATTTCCTTTGTTTTTAACCAGCCTGTCCGTCCGTATGTTTGCTCGTTCCCAAGAAATAAATTCTCTGCAATCGATAATTCTGGCAGGATATTTAACTCTTGATGGATCACCGCAATTCCATCAAGTTCAGCTTCCTTAGGGTGCTTATACTCTACCGTTTTTCCTTTTACCGATACAGTTCCGTTATCATAGCTGTATATACCAGTAAGGATCTTCATAAGTGTCGATTTACCTGCGCCATTTTCGCCCATTAATGCATGAATCTCACCTTTTTGCAGATTAAACGAAACATCCTTTAACACTTGATTGCCACTAAAAGCTTTATGAATCCCATCCATTTGAACGATCACTTCAAGCCCCCCTTTCTAAAAAATGACTCCAGCTCGGAGAATAACATTCGCGTAAGGTGTGCATTCACCCGTACGTATGATCACTTTGGCCTTAGATGTTTCCGTTTTCAGTTTTTCATGTGGCAGATAATACGTTGGAATGGCTTGGAGCTCAAACATCTGATTAATCAATGGATTTTCTTCTTTTATTTCTTCAGCTAATATAAAAGCCTCAACCTCCATATCAGTTAACAATTCTGTGAATACATCTAAAAAGCTAGGCACCCCATATTTTAATGACAAATCAATACATTCAACTCCCAATGGAACTGGCAAACCACAATCTGCAATGACAATCTGATCCGTATGACCAAGTGAAGCAAGCACTCTGGCAATATCACGGTTTAATACACCTTGTTTTTTCATAGTGATTCTTTCTCCCTCTCTAACTGTTGAATAACTTGATCATTAGTTGGCATTCCGCTTTGAGCTCCTAATGTCTGCACAGATAAAGCGGCGGCTGCATTTGCATAGGATATAGACTGAGACAAATCAAGACCCTTCGCTAATGAAGCGGCTAATGCTCCATTAAACGTATCACCCGCACCTGTCGTATCAACAGCTTTTACACGATGTCCTGCGATATGCTTTTTCACTCCATGTTCATGCCAGCTGACACCCGCTTTACCTTCCGTAACAATTAATGAGTGATCAGGAGTTTCGCTATGATCTTGAAACAACATGTCATACTCTGTTTCATTTGGCGTAATATAAGTCGCCAAGGCCATCACTTCAGTAGGTATTCGCTCGGCTGGAGCAGGGTTCAAAATGACTTTAGTCTTATGCTTGTTGCAAATTTCTAGTGTTCGTTCAACTGCGTCTAAAGGAATCTCTAACTGCAAGACAACGATGTCACTACCTGCCAACACTTCTTCAAACTGATTAATGAAGTCTACAGTGACATAATCATTAGCACCCGATGTTACAATAATTCGGTTGTCCTGATCAGAAAGAATAATAGAGGCAATGCCAGTGCTACAACCTGTAACCGGTTCCACATTACTCACATCAATTCCCTCTTCTACTAGACCATCTAGAAGTATCTTTCCAAAGGGATCATCGCCAACTCGACCAATTATGTTGACTTCCGCACCTAATCTTGCTGCTGCAACTGCTTGGTTAGCCCCTTTTCCGCCAGGCATCGTGATAAAGCTTTCTCCTTTTACTGTTTCACCTTGTTTAGGAAAAACAGATGTACTTGTCACCATATCCATATTAATACTGCCTACCACCGTAACCTTTGCCATGCTACTCGCTCCCTGTTGAGGTTTCTCTTATCTTTAGCGTTGTTGAGAATTCATGCCAATATGAAGGTAATTCTTTTTTTTCAATCATCATCATGAGTAACTTGGCTGCTTGCTGCCCCATCTCATATATCGGCTGTTGTATAGTAGAAAGTGAAGGGGTCAACATTTCTCCTAAAGAAATTCCATCAAACCCAATAATCTTCACGTCTTTCGGAACAGCTCGCTTACATTGATAGGCCGCACGCATTGCACCTGCTGCCGTTACATCACTTCCTGCAAAGATCCCATCAATGGACGGATATTTTTCAAACAAGTTTCGTGTTGCCACTTCAGATTGACCGATCTCAAAACCTGCTTCTACTACTACGTGTGCAATGGAATGATCTTCAATTGCTTGTTTAAACCCAGTATATCGATCATCTGCTGATGTAACTCCTTTTGGTCCCCGTAAATGCGCAATAAATTGGCAGCCTTGAGCGATCAAATGCTCAGTCGCATCGATAGCACCTGCTTTATTACTTGAGACAACCGTTGGAATATGATCACTAATGTAACGATCTAAAGCGACAACCGGTATGTTTGTCGAAAGAATGTGTTCAATTGAATCTGTACCTGTAGCGATAATGAGACCATCCGCATATTTCTGTTGTAACACTTGAATATATTTTTCTTCCTTTTCTTGCTTGCTATCGGTATTACATAAAACAACCGTAAAACCTTCTGACGTTGCCGCATCCTCTACAGCCCTTGCTAGTTCAGGAAAAAAGGGGTTAGAAATGTCAGGAACGAATAATCCTATAATTCCAGATGTTTTATGATATAACGATCGTGCTACTGCATTTGGTTTATAATTTAGAGATTTTATGGCGTTTTTCACAGAGCGTTCTGCTTGTTTACTGACGTAGCCCTTTTGATTCAACACTCGAGAGACTGTCGCCACTGATACATTCGCCTGCTTTGCCACATCTTTTATCGTTGTCATACTATCCTCGCCTCACATACTGTAACCGGTTACATAGACTATATAGTATTTAATTCAATCTTGTCAATCACTATTATTTAATAACATCAAATACGCCCTAATCATTTGGATTAGGACGAAGGCATAAAGTAAGAATTTATCTTGACTCATACATTTGCTTAATTCGAATCGTCGGTTTATTCAAATGCAAAGCCAGTGATCCATTCCCTAATCCTGAGGCAATCCACTGTTTTAAATGATCCATGTAACGATCTGTAAAGTATGATTCCTTAGGGGACAATTGAAAGAGTTCCCATAAGTATTGGGGGGACATAAACGGTAATGTAATCATACTTCGAAGCTGAATGATGACAAAGTCGACAGGCTGTTTTCGGAATTGCCCAGAGGCCATCCCTTGCTTAACGAGACGTGAAAGCTCATGCTTCTCTTTTTGAAGATAGGTCGCCATGACCTCACGGACCAATGTTGAATCAAAAGACATTTCACGATGAACCATACGTGCAAGCTGATGTTGCGAACGTTGATAATTAATTAATGCTCTGACCAGATCAATTAATGAATCATATGAAGATTCTTCATCACTTTGTTTACATCCTTTATCCAGTTCTTGCATGTATCCCTCATAAAATTGAATCATTAACGACTCAAACAACCCTTTTTTTCCACCGAAATAATATGAAACCAAAGCAATATTAACAGATGCGTCCTGCGCAATATCTCGGACTGATGTTCCATCGTACCCTTGTCTCTGAAACAATGCCGTTGCCGATGTTAAAATTTTCACCTTGGTTGCTTCGCTCATATGACCCCCCACTAAGACTTTTTACTTTCTTAACACATTCGCTCTTTTTATGACAAGCCCTGCCTATTCTCAAAGGAGATCCCAATAAATCGTCTGACAAATTCCCGTACTAAAAACATTCTTTTTGCTGAATCACGCAGCTTCATGTAAACTAAAGTCGATTATTATTAAGATGAAAGCGGGTGAATGACATGTTTCAATCTTCTTCCTATTCGGCCGTTGCAGCCGACGCTTATTCTTTATTACATAAGCAGCTAGACGCCCTACTTGACGGAGAACCTGATATGGTGGCTAATTTAGCCAATGCAAGTGCCTTATTGAATCAATTTCTTGAAGAAGTGAACTGGGTTGGGTTCTACCTTACTAAAGGTGATGAGCTTGTTCTAGGACCATTTCAAGGTATGCCTGCTTGTGTAAGAATAGCCTTTGGTAAAGGAGTCTGTGGAACAGCTGCTTCTGACCAACAGACAATTCGAGTTCCTGATGTTCATCAATTTCCAGGTCATATTGCTTGCGATGCAGCCTCTAGATCAGAGATTGTTATTCCTATTGTGAAAGACGGGGTAACCATTGGTGTGTTAGATATTGATAGCCCTAGCCTCGATCGCTTTAGTGAAGAGGATGAGTTATATCTCAAACAATTTGTTGATATTTTAATCAAACATCTATAATTCCGTGAAAAAAACCAGATCAAAGTGGCATTGCCCTTTGATCTGGTTTTTTTATAATTCACTTAAAAATACTTGGTTTTTGCCCCCGTATTTTGCTTTATAAAGTCCTGCATCTGCGTCTTTAAACAATGAAGCGGATGAACGAGTATCAGACTTATTTTTATCCCAATACGATACGCCGCAGGATATCGTAACACTCGGATTGGTTTCTAGCGCAACAGCTTTCACGATTCGTTTCGCAATGTCTGTTCCGATGTCGAGCTTCACAGTAGGAAGATAGATAGCGAGCTCTTCTCCTCCCCACCTAGCAGCAATGTCCGTTTCTCTAATGTTACTTCGAATCACATTGGCAACTTGAACAATGATCTCATCTCCGATTTGGTGTCCATACGTATCGTTGATGCTTTTGAAATCATCGATATCAATGAGTAGAAACGTTCCATTTTCATGCTCAAGAAGTGATTGGTCCATACTTGCTTCTAGATGATTTCTGGAATGAAGATTTGTTAAATGATCAGTAATAACAAGCTTTTCAAGCTCTTCATGTAAAAGGGTGTTTGTAAAAGCTAATGTAGAATGATGGACCAAAGACTGAAGTAATTTAAAGGTTTCAAACGTAAAAAAGTAGGATTCCTGATGTAAAACAAACACCAATCCATGAACGGTTTGATTCTGAAGCATTGGTATCGCAAGTAACGAACGAAAGCTTCCAGTTTCAATATCTTGATGAAGTCCGGTATCTCCTATATAGATCGGATCCTTCTTATGTAGAATCTGTTGGATAAGCGAGTGGAGCTGTTCTACATTGTGAGTCGATTCAAAAAATTCGGTTCCACTTTGATGGATGACAGAAGAATCATTTCGATCAAATAATAGAAATCCTACCTCTTGAGCACTAAACGCTTCTTGAATTTGGTTTGTCATACTTTCTATAAGATCGTTTAAGTTTAAATTCATATTAATTTGGTGAGTCGCCTTGTTAATTAGTTTAAGATCATGAATCAAATCACGAGATTGCTGATAAAGTTCGGCATTTTCTAAAGCATTGCCTCCTGTATCAGCTAACATCTCAATAAATGAGATCTCTTCTTCCGGTAACGTTTCAAGATCAATCGCACGAACTTCAAGGACTCCATATATTCCTTGCTTCCCCCGTAATGGAACAAACAAATGAACAATTTGATTTCTTCTGTCTTTATCCACTTGTTTAATACCAGTTAGAAAGGCATGCTCTGCTTTTGTGTTCATACCTTCCGCCCCATATATTAAAGGCTTAATAGGAAGCTCTTCACGAACCTCCCACTCATGCGAAAGCATTAAATACACACTAAAGGATGGATACGTCTGCTTAATCGCATAAACGATTTTAGCCAAAACCTCACTAATATCCATCGTCGAGTGAAATTTCTTTGTCACTTCTAATAACAAGTCCTTTTTCTTTGCTTCGTTTTCATCTTTATCTGCTTGATATCCTTTTTGTAAGAGTAAGCTCAACCATTTAGAAGTCTGCTTAAATGTTTCTAACGAGTCTTGATATTCCTCATTAGTACTCGCAATAAGACAAGCAAAACAATTCCCTTGATTCATTAAAGGAACGATTACATGCTGAGTCGATTGCCCATCATCAGTAATACTTCCTGAATACGTAAATAGCTCCGTAGACGTACGATGATCATTTATTAATCTTGTTACAATGCGTTCTCCCACTTTAATTAAAAGGGGTTTCTTCGTTTCCCAGCCTGACTTGTGTTTGAATTCTGTATCTTGCCGTTCTAATAAACTAAATGTTATAGGTGAACCTAATTCTTTATTATTCAATACCAATGAATCAATTAATGAGTTGAATTGAATTCGATAATTTGCCCCTGCAAGTAATTGCTCTGCTGTTAAAGAGAAAGGTGTATCTTGAAACATCATTGTGTGGACCCATTCCAAAAGGTTCGTATAATACTTGAGATCACCCGCAACCATCTGAGTAACAAGACCTATTCTCGTAGGAAACTTCTGAAGAGTCTCTATATATGTATAGTCCTGATCATAATCAATAATTGGTAATTCGCGATGGTTTTGAGAGTAAAACGTAAAAGCTGATCTAAGACCCTCTGAAGATGCCCCTATTTGTTTGGCAGAAACAAACCCGTTTTCCGACCTCAAGGTAAGAATCAACGGTATTTTTGGATTGATTGGTCCCTCTTCTGATAAAACTACCTTCTCCCATAAAGGTGAATAGTCTTCATTATAGAAAATATCCTGTACACCTGTCATCCGCTCACCACCACAAACTAAGATCTAATGTCTCGAGTATATTTATATTTCGTTCTTACAACACTCATTCCTTCATTTGTCATATAATAAACATGAATTTTATTATTACTGACTATTTTATAGTTATATCCGATTAATTATTTTCAATATTATGTGATAATCAAACCTAATTATAATGTAATACCTACCATAATGCTATGACTTTTTTCTCATTGAACGAGGCATTCCGTTTTTGGGTCATTGACTTCGCGATTAATAATAGATATAATCAAGTTTGTGTGAAATGAGACAGCCAAGGTAAGCTTAGTGTAGATTGATTCTATTCCTCGAAGCGGCTGAGTTTTTGAGGTGTATCGCGTAACTTCCTGCTGTCGAAGCGAAGATGCATGAAAATAGAACGTCTAGTCTGAGAGATTGCCACGAGGTTGTTATTTTGCAACATTCAAAATAACAGGAGGATTCACCTTATGTCACGTTATACAGGTCCATCTTGGAAGCTTTCCCGTCGTCTTGGGATTTCGCTTACAGGTACAGGTAAAGAATTAGAAAAGCGTCCTTACGCTCCAGGTCAACACGGTCCGAACCAAAGAAAGAAACTTTCTGAGTACGGTTTACAACTTCAAGAAAAACAAAAACTTCGTCACATGTACGGAGTAAATGAGCGTCAATTCCGTCGCACATTTGATATCGCAGGTAAAATGAACGGAATCCACGGTGAGAACTTCATGATCTTACTTGAGTCTCGTTTAGATAACCTAGTTTATCGTTTAGGTCTTGCTCGCACTCGTCGTGCAGCTCGCCAACTTGTAAACCACGGTCATGTAATTGTAGATGGTAAACGCGTAGATATCCCATCTTACCGCGTAGCACCAGGACAACAAATTGGTCTTCGTGAGTCTTCACGTAACCTTACAGCAGTAAAAGAAGCTATTGAAGTAAATAACTTCATCCCTTCTTACGTATCATTTGATGCTGAGACACTTCAAGGGTCGTACATTCGTCTTCCTGAACGTGCTGAGCTTCCTGCTGAAATTACTGAAGCACTTATCGTTGAGTTCTACTCACGTTAATCTAAGAAGCCAACTCCAACACCTTATAGGTGTTGGAGTTTTTTTGTTATCTTATTGTTTGAGAACTTACAAAGAGAAATGACATCTTAATCAAGATAGTTAAAGATCCAACCAAGAAGTTAGTGCTGTCTTCAAGAGAGCGCGCCACCTCTTCAAGACGGATTAAAATTCAGCAAGAGCTAGAAGGTGGAGTCACGAGCTAGCCTGTGTTCATACAGAAGAACAGACCGTTTAGTAAGATCGTTTGATGTCAGAGCACTTTTTGAACTGCGTCACGTCGATTTCAAAGTCCCTTCTTTCACTTCGTCTTGCTACTCACCCTCTATCTCCAAACATATCCCCTCTCCAAACCAACAAAAAAACAGCGAGCATCCTAAGACACCCGCTGCGTTTCCTTATAGTGTTAGCTGCACAAATTTACGTTTTCCTACTTGAAGGATTAATCCTTCTTCAATCGTAATTTCTGCTTTAATATCCGTTACTTTCTCTTCATTCACTTTGACTCCGCCGTTTTGAATCATTCGGCGTGCTTCACCTTTTGAAGGAAGCATCTTTAACTCTACAAGAAGATCAATTGCGCTAATCTGCGTTTCTTTCTCCCATTTAACAACTGGTAGGTCATCTGGAAGTGATTTCTTTTGGAATACAGTCTCAAAATAAGCTCTTGCTTCTTTTGCTGCTTCTTGACCATGGTACATTTCAACGAGCTTGCTCCCTAGATTCATCTTCGCATCTCTTGGGTGGATCGATCCGTCTGCTAAGCCTTTTTCCAATATATCGACTTCTTCTAATGGAATGTCTGTAGCCAGTCTGAAGTACTTCGCCATTAACTCATCGGGGATAGACATCGATTTTCCGAAAATTTCGTTTGGCGCTTCATCGATACCAATGTAGTTGTTAAGAGACTTTGACATCTTTCTGACGCCATCAAGGCCTTCAATTAATGGCAATGTCATAGCAACCTGCTTATCTTGACCGTATGCATCTTGAAGCTGTCTACCCATTAGCAAGTTAAACTTCTGATCTGTTCCGCCTACCTCTATATCTGATTTCATCGCGACTGAATCATACCCTTGCATGAGTGGGTAGAAAAACTCGTGGATGGAAATAGGCTGCTGAGATTTATAGCGTTTTTCAAAATCATCACGTTCAAGTAAACGAGCAACAGTTAGGTTACTTGCTAACTTGATGATATCTTCAAAGTTAAGTGGCTTTAACCATTCGGAGTTATACATCAATGTAACTTTATCCATGTCTAAAACTTTACTGTATTGGTCTACATACGTTTTTGCATTTTCAGCTACTTGCTCATCCGTCAAAGCTTTTCTTGTCTCTGACTTTCCTGTTGGATCGCCAATACGTCCTGTGAAGTCACCGATTAATAATTGGATTTCATGGCCAAACTCTTGAAATTGGCGTAGTTTATGAAGAACCACAGTGTGCCCAATATGAACATCAGGGGCTGATGGGTCCATTCCGAGTTTAATTTTAAGTGGTACACCTGTCACCACAGATTTTTCGATTTTTTCTCGAAAGGCGTATTCCGGAGCTATCTCCACAACACCTCTCATTAATTCCTTAACCTGTGTATCAACTGCCTGCTTTTGTTCCTGTGTCAGCTCTTGTTTTTTCTCTTCCATCCCTGTAGCCCTCCGATTAGTATCTCTTTTTGAACACAAAAAAACCCGTCTCCTAAAAAGGGACGAGTTCTCGCGGTACCACCCTTGTTGAAAAGCAAAAAAGCTTTCCCACTCAGTTTATAACGGCATTAACCGTTCTTTGCTGCTAGGCAAAGAAAAAGCTCCAGGCTGTAATTCTTTCAGCATCTCGTACTGGCTTGCACCTACCGCCAGCTCTCTGAAATCGATGTGTACTGAAATACTCCGACCCTTCCGCGCTTGTGATTTCATTCAATTGTTACAGTTTTAACACAAAGTGATGACATAGTCAATAAATAAGTGAAACCTTGCTAGAAAGCATTTCATCTGAATTAAACCTATGCTATACTGTTTCTGATTATTTAGGGAGGTATGTTATGTCCATGTTTTCTCGCGTTAAAGAGAGAATACACGTATTGTATAAAAAACTAGACGACATTCAATTATTCCGTAGAATAGGCATTACCTATCAAGTATTTTGGAACCTATTTCTACTTTTTATTGTATTTGGTACGATGTCTTTATTTTTTGTTGGAGGTACAGCCGCGGGCTACTTTGCTTCTCTCGTGAAAGATGAACCCCTTCAAAATGCAGAAGAGATGACAACAAAGATTCATAATTATGAAGAAACGAGTCAAGTATTCTTCGCAGGTGATACCTATATGGGAGAATTACCATCAGATCTTGAGCGTCATGAGGTTGCACTCGATGATATTTCAGATTATGTGAAGCAGGCGATTATCGCCACAGAGGATGAGTATTTCTATGAGCATGAGGGTGTTGTACCTAAGGCGATCATGCGAGCAACATATCAAGAGCTTGCCAATGCCTCTACACAAACTGGTGGAAGTACACTGACTCAGCAGCTCATTAAACAGCAGATCCTTACAAGCGAGGTTTCATTTGATCGTAAAGCAACAGAGATCCTGCTAGCGATGAGACTTGAGCACTTTATGAGCAAAGAAGACATATTAGAAGCTTACTTAAATGTTGTTCCATTTGGACGGAATGCATCCGGGAATCAAATTGCTGGGGTTCAATCTGCAGCGATTGGCATTTTCGGTGTGGATGCCAAGGATTTAAACCTTGCGCAATCTGCTTTTATTGCTGGTTTGCCACAAAGTCCATTTGGTTACACACCCTTTCTTTCAGATGGAGCAGTCAAAGAATCTATTGATCCTGCGTTAAATCGCATGAGCACCGTCTTAAATCGGATGGAATCAGAAGGATACATATCCGATGAAGAGCTGCAGGACTCATTAGATTATGATATTCAAGGGGATTTTACAGATCGTACTCCTCCTATTACAGAGAAGTATCATTATCTAACCAATGAAATCCTAAGGAGAGCAACACCTGTTATCGCGCAAGCAAAAATGGAGGAAGATGGCGTCAACCTCGATGAGATGAGTGATGCCAAACGTGCAGAGACGCTTGAATCCTATGCAGCTGCTGCCTCCTATGATCTATCTAATAGCGGCTATCGCATTCATACAACCATTAATCAAGATATCTACGATGAAATGCAATCAGCTGTAAAAAACGACAACCTTTTTGGCCCTGAAAAAAAAGGGGAACAAGAAGAAGTTGGAGCTGTTCTTCAAGATAACAAAACTGGAGCCATCATCGGCTTTGTTGGCGGACGAGAAGAAGGAAGTCCTGATAAGCAATTTAATCATGCAACACAAGCGAATAGACCAACCGGCTCAACGATGAAACCATTACTTGGCTATGCACCTGCAATGGAAATTGGAGCCGTTCAACCAGGTCTAGTAGTTCCAGATACACCAATGAATTATAAATCAAATGGAAAACCTATTAATAACTTTGACCGTAGCCATAAAGGTTTACAGTCTGTAAGAAAATCACTTGCACAATCTAGAAACGTACCTGCTGTTCGAGCAGCCAATACCGTCGCTCATGAATCAGCTAGAGAGACGTTACAAAAGCTTGGTATTCCAATTAATTCTGAGCAGCCACATGAGTCCTCCGTGCTTGGAACAATAGATATGAGCGTCGAAGAAAACACAAACGCTTATTCAACATTTGGTAATGGAGGAAAACGAGTAGAGTCTTACATGATTGAAAGAATTGAAAAAGTAGATGGAGAAGTAGTGTTTGAGCATGAAGCAAAAGAAACAGACGTTTTTACTCCTGAAACGAATTTTCTAACGATTGATATGATGAGAGATGTACTGAAAACTGGCGGAACCGCAAGTAGTGTCCCAGGCAACCTAAACTTTTCAGCTGATTGGGCAGGAAAAACAGGAACAACCCAAGATACACAAGATTCATGGTTTGTAGCTACGAATCCCAATGTAACTCTAGGCGTATGGATTGGCTATGATTCAAACCATTCCATTGAAACGACAGTTAACGGCTTACGTTACGGTCCAAGAAACCAAAAAATCTGGTCCGATATTGCTAATGCTGCCTATAGCGTCGACTCTGAGTTAATGGCACCATCCGAATCCTTTAATCAGCCAGAAGGCGTGGTATCTAGAAAGATTTGTAGTCTTACCGGTGCAGCACCATCTAAGGCTTGTGAAGAGGCTGATCTAGTAACGACTGATTTATTCAACAAAAAATTCCTTCCAGATTCAAGCGATGACTTGAAATCAGAACGTTATGTAACAATTAACGGGAAGAATTACAAAGCACGTTCAGAAACGCCGGATGAATTTACACAAAGAGGACTATCACTTTCTGGTGATCTCTTTGGAGTAGGTAACATATCATCTTACCTTCCTGATTCCGTAGATGGAATTGTTGCAGATGAGGAAGCACCTGAGAACGGAAATACACCTGGGAAAGTATCGGGTGTGTCACTTAACGGAGATTCTCTAAGCTGGTCTAAACATGACGCAAGCGACATCGTCGGATACCGGATCTATCGGGCAGATGACGGCAGTGATGATTTTAAATCCGTTCAGGCCGTTCGTGGAAATGAATCTACTGATTTTAACGTAGGAAGCGGCAAACATGCATTCTATGTAACAGCTGTTGATTCTATTGGAAATGAATCCAGTGCCTCTGATATCGTCGAGGCGGATGATTGGACTTCAAGAGAAGATGCTGAACAAGAGCAAAACGATGATTCAGATAATGAATCAGAAGAAAATGAAGACGAAACAGAAAATGATGACTCTTCAGATGAAAACAATGAAGATGATGAGAATTCAGAAGAAGATTCTAATGAAGACGAATAGACTCGTATGTAGTGCAATGAGGAATAGATCCCTCATTGCACTTTTCTTTTTGTCTAAACTTACCTCACTATACAAATGCTCATAACACGTCAATACCGAATAAAATTAGCCTCTTCTTCCCCATAAACAACAATCAGATATAAATGGTATTGAACATTCATCAATGAGAGGGAAGCATGACAATAAACAATGAATTACACTTATTTTATATTGATGAATAAGGAGCTGGTTAGATGAGCGATGTGGTTCGAGTTGGTGTAATAGGCGCAGGTAATATGGGTAAAGCTCATGCAGATTATTTATACGAAGGTCGCATCAAAGGAGCTGTCTTAACTGCTATTCTTGAGGAACGAGTGAGTCGAATCACCGAAATTGAGGATCAATTTTCAGAGAATCAGGTTACCATCTTTTCAGATGAAGATGCTTTCTTTCAATCTAGTCAAATTGATGCTATCCTGATTGCAACCCCTCATTATAGTCATCCACGCTTATCCATTCGTGCATTTAATCAAGGTATACACGTGCTTGTGGAGAAACCTGCTGGTGTCTATACAAAACAAGTGCGTGAAATGAATGAGGCCGCAGAAAAAAGTCAACTCGTTTTCTCTATGATGTATAATCAACGTATGAACCCGATTTATCAGAAACTAAGAGAGCTCATCCTCTCTAATGAACTAGGTTCAATTAGAAGGCTTAATTGGATTATTACAGATTGGTACCGCTCTCAAAGTTACTATGATTCAAGTAGCTGGCGTGCTACCTGGCAAGGTGAAGGTGGCGGAGTGTTAATTAATCAATGCCCTCACCAATTAGACCTAATGTATTGGTTAACAGGGATGATGCCTTCAAGAATGAGAGCTTTTTGTCAATTTGGGAAGTACAGAGAGATTGAAGTAGAAGATAATGTCACTGCATATGCGGAATACGACAATGGTGCTACGGCCGTATTTGTCACTACTACTGGTGAAGCTCCAGGTACAAATAGACTTGAGGTTACTGGTGATCGTGGAAAAATTGTGATTGAAAATGACGAGTTGACTTTTTGGCGTCTGCGACAGTCAGAAACAGATTTTAATCAAGAATATACTGGTGGGTTCGGAAAACCAGAGACCTGGAAGTGCGACATTCCAGTAGAAGGATTAAATACCGCACATGAAGGAATTACGCAGAACTTTGTTAATGCCATTAAAGATCATGAGCCATTAGTTGCGCCTGGATCTGAAGGAATATATGGTCTCAGTCTCTCTAATGCGATGCAGCTATCAACTTGGACAGATACATGGGTGACTTTCCCTATTGATGAAGATCTCTATCTACAACACCTTAACGAACAAATTGATCAATCAACTGTGCAAAAAGTAAGCACTGGCAAATCGTTGAATGTCAAAGGTACTCACTAAGGAGGATTCTATGAGTCGAAAAGATGGAATGAATTACGCACCTAAAGGACAATCACGTCACGTAGTGAAAGACGGAGAGTTTATCTTTGCAGCCATCGCATTAGATCATGGTCACATTTATGGAATGTGCCAAGGCCTAATTGAAGCCGGTGCAACCTTACAAAAAGTATTTGATCCAGATCCGGAAAAAATGAAAGCGTTTCAAAATAAGTTCCCTTCTGTACAACTCGCTTCATCTGAAGAAGAAATACTAGAAGATCAATCCATTCAGTTCGTTGCAGCGGCAGCTATTCCTAATAAAAGAAGTGTACTTGGCAATCGAGTCATGAGAAGTGGAAAAGATTACTTCACAGATAAAACACCCTTCACTACATTAGAACAGCTAGAGGAAACAAAAAAAGTATGTGTAGAAACAAACCAAAAGTATATGGTTTATTATAGTGAGCGTCTTCATGTAGAATCCGCGGTTTATGCTGGACAGCTCGTTCAAGAAGGAGCGATTGGTCAAGTGATCCAAGTGACTGGATTTGGCCCCCATCGATTGAATGCTCCAAGTCGGCCAGATTGGTTCTTTGAGAAAGAGCAATATGGCGGCATATTATGTGATATTGGTAGTCATCAGATTGAACAATTTCTATTCTATACTGGGAATAAGGATGCAACGGTCGTGCATAGTAAAGTAGCCAACTACACATCAGCTGATTATCCAGAGCTAGAGGATTATGGAGATGCCACTCTAGTTGGAGAGAATGGTGCCACTCATTACTTCAGAGTCGATTGGCACACGCCAGATGGTTTAGGGGTATGGGGTGATGGGCGATTATTCCTTACAGGTACGAAGGGTACCATTGAGATTCGTAAATATATAGATGTCGCAAAAGATTCAGCAGGTGATCATGTGTATCTTGTCAATGATGATGGTGAACAGCATTTCTCTGTTCAAGGAAAAGTAGGCTGCCCATTTTTCGGAGAGCTGATTCTCGATTGTATCAATCGAACAGAACATGCTATGACGCAAGAACATGCATTTAAAGCAGCGGAGCTATGTCTTTTGGCACAAAAGCAAGCAAATGAAATTAAGTCAACAGTACAATCATAGATGAGTACCACGCCTTTTCAGTTTCCTCATCTTTCTATGAATTTTTCTCAAGATCAACTTTATAAAATTCATTTTCATTCGCATCAAGAAGCGGAACTCTTTTATTTCCATCACGGAAAGTGTACCTATCTGATTGGAGACAAGATTATTCATTTGTCTGCTGGAGATCTAATCCTAATGAATGGATTGACCTTACATCGTCCAAAATTATTTGAAGGTCACCCGTATGTTCGTTCAACGATTCATTTTAATCAATCTTATTTCAAAAAACTTCTTCAGCCAATGGGTATGGAAAAGTTAGTGGACCCCTTCTCCACTCTTTCCTCTATCCACTTGTCCTTTAGTGGTGACGATCGGACGAAGCTGGAGTCTTACTTATCTGACATGAATGAATGCAAAAAAGAAGATAGCTCGATATCTACTTTTCGATATCAGCTTCTATTTATGGATTTGCTAAGCTTTATCTTTCCATATTGTACTGAGTCATTACAGGACACGGTTCTCCCACAGACGGAGAAGGAATGGCACGTTCAAAATGTGATCAAGTTTATCGAAAATCATTATCAAACTCAGTTTCATTTAGAGGCACTTGGTGAAGAGTTGCATGTGAGTAAATACTATCTATCAAAGATTTTTAAAGAAGTGACGGGTGTAACTATCTTCAAATACCTTCATCAAAAAAGAGTGAATCAGGCAAAGGTTAGTTTAATGCTGAATGAATCAATCAGTATTACTGAACTAAGCTATCAAAGCGGATTCAAATACCCTTCTCACTTCTCTAGAGTCTTTAAACAATTAACAGGCTTTACACCAGAACAATATCGTAAACAGCTTGTGAATTAAGACATATAAAGCTGGGAAAGAAGTCTTTTAAACACAATAAGGGCCGAAAAATGACGTCGTCAGACACATCATTTTTCGGCCCTATTATAAAATGAAGTACCCCTGCCGATAAATTAACCCAGTACCAACAAAAGGTTAGGAGGTTATTCGAATAAGAGTTCCTCGCCACCGCTCCCGAAAATGGGGGCACGCTTACCGCGGGCAGGCATTGAAAAAGAATCGATAGGTATTTAGGATTTCTCTTATAAACATAAAATAGCTTTTTTACAATTAATCTCATCAGTAGCGGAAGGAGAAACCGAAGACTCCTACGGAACAGAACGAGTCTGAAGACATTGAAGGGGTGCCCTTCCGCTTCAAGGGCTGAGGCCGTTCCCGTGGAAAGCGTAGGTTTCTCCTGGAGCGGCACACACGAGCTTATTTCTAGCTAACTTTTTAGTGACCTTCATTATATTCCGCAGGTGTCGGCCCTCCATTTTCGTCCGCTTGATTAGTGGTAGCCCCTGGATGACATATTAAGAAAGTAAAACATACCTAGCCTCACCTTCAAAGAATCGTCCTTGTAACGAGCGCGGACGATTCTACTTTAGCGATATCGTTCATCTATGCCTTTATTGTTCTTCATCTCATCTAACACAAATTGATGTGTCCCATCCTCTTTCTATTCGATGGCTTTCGTACATTCATTGAGGTGTTGGAGGCTTATTTCAAGACTTTTCATTGGATCACCTTCGCATAGATCTTGTTCGACGATATACCATTCTACACCGGAACGCTCGCCCCATTGGAGGATTGGCTTAAAATCAATTTGGCCTGTTCCTAGTTCTGCAAACGTTTCTTCCGCGTCTTTTGTTATGTCTTTTAAATGAATGAGTGGCATTCTCTGTGTATAGGGTTGAATGAAAGTAAGTGGATCTATTCCTGCTTTTTTTACCCAATAGACATCAATCTCTGCTAAGATTTCATTTTCAACTGAAGGCTCTAAGAGAAACTCTAGAGCTGATTGATTGTTTACGGTGGTTTTGAACTCAAAGTCATGATTATGATAGCTAATCCGGAACCCTTTTGAGTCTCTAGCAAGGGCATTCAGCGTTTGTTTTACTTTTTTATATCCATCAATGGTTCGTAACTCTGAGGAAAGAAACGGGCAGACGATATCAACTGTGTTATAGTTCTTCGTTTCCTTTAAAACAGCTTCTAGGTCTGTTTCCAGCCTAGATAACCCCACATGTACTCCTGCTGTGCCAAGCTGATACTTCTTTAAATAGGAAGCTATCTCATCTGGATCATGGCCTTCAGGAAGGGCTGAAAGTTGAACCCCTGCCCACCCCATTTGTTTTAATTCAGCAAATACAGGAGCAATACCTCGTTTCATTTCTTCTCTAAGAGTGTATAGTTGAGCCGCAAATTTTTCTTTCATCTTTACTTCCTCCCCGTTATAAATCCCTTCTTATCATTTTAATCAAAACGATGCCCTTATGCTTTTTTCTAATTAACCATTCTTTGATTCTACTTACTTCTCATTGGTGAATAGAAAAAAAGTGCAGCCTGATCTCAGCTGCACTTTCTCTATTAGTCTTCCATTGTTGATAGATCACCAGTTGGCAAATCAAGTTCCCATGCCTTAAGAACTCGTCTCATGATCTTACCACTTCTTGTTTTAGGTAGTCCTTTGCGGAATTCGATTTCACGTGGGGCTGCATGAGCAGACAATCCCCGTTTCACGAATAAACGAATATCTTCTTTCAGCTCATCAGACACCTCATAGCCTTCTCGAAGAGCGACAAAGGCCTTAATAATCTCTCCGCGAACTGGATCTGGTTTACCGATGACTCCAGCTTCAGCGATTGCTGGATGTTCGATTAGCTTACTCTCAACTTCAAATGGACCGACTCTTTCTCCAGACGTCATAATGACATCATCAATTCTTCCTTGGAACCAGAAGTAACCATCTTCATCTTGATAAGCTGAGTCACCAGAAATGTACCAGCCTTCAAGTTCAAAATAACTATTAAACTTCTGAGGATTGTTCCAAATTTGTCTCATCATAGATGGCCATCCTTTTCGAATAGCCAGATTACCCATTCGATTTGGGGGAAGTTCATTTCCTCGGTCATCGATAATAGCTGCTTTTATTCCTGGAATCGGTCTGCCCATCGAGCCTGGTCGCACTTCTTCAGACGGGAAATTACAGATGAGCTGTGCACCGGTTTCTGTCATCCACCACGTGTCATGAATACGCTTGTTAAACACGTTGCTTCCCCAACGAATCACTTCCGGATTAAGAGGCTCTCCAACACTTAAGATGTGCCGAAGATTCGTAAGGTCATACTTTTTCACCACTTCGTCGCCAGCGCTCATCAACATTCTAAAGGCAGTTGGTGCACTGTACCAAACTGAAACATGATACTTTTCAAGTGTTGCATACCAATCGGCAGGACTGAATCGTCCCCCTCTAACAACATTGGTTACGCCAGCCAGCCAAGGCGCAAAAATACCATAGGATGTTCCTGTCACCCAACCTGGGTCTGCGGTACACCAATAAACATCATCTTCCTTAAGATCAAGAACCCATTTAGCCGTTTGAAAGTGCTGTAACATAGCGTTATGGACATGAAGTACGCCTTTTGGCTTACCCGTTGATCCAGATGTGTAGTGAAGTATCAACCCATCTTCTCGATCGACCCATTCGATTTTCAATTGATCCGAAGCTAACTCAAGACGATTGGTGAAGTTTAAATAAGGACCCGATTCTACATGCTGATCATCAACAATTAATACCTTTTTTAAGTCTGGTAGATCTTCAAAAGGTACTCGTTCCATTAATGTAGGCGTAGTAACTAGAACCTTTGCCCCACTATCGTCAAGACGGTCACGAACTGCGCCCTCCATAAATGCTTCAAATAATGGACCAACAATTGCTCCTAATTTAATCGCACCAAATAAGGCAAAATAAAGTTCAGGTGATCGTGGCATAAAGATAAAAACACGATCTCCTTTTCGGACTCCTGCTTCTTTTAATACATTACCTGCTTTATTTGAGAGTGCTTTCATTTCTTTAAACGTAAATGATTCATCTCTTTTTTGATCACTGTAATACAACGCTACATGTTCTGCTCTATCACCCTCAGCAAAACGATCAATGGCTTCGTATGCTAAATTCAACTTTCCTGTTTTATGCCACGAGAATTCCTTTTCAACTGAGTTCCATTCAAAATTCTCATATTCCTGATTATAGTTTTGTAGATTATAAGTTCCATTCTCAGGTGGAAGCGCTTGCATATTCATATATTCTCTTCCTTTCCGTAATGAATTATCATTAGTATAATATACAAGATAAATTAACACAAACAGAAAGTGGCTTTATAAAATGAGCTAAAAAAAATAGTCCGAATGTTCATTCACTCACTGCAAGATTCATAGATTTGTGTATAATGGACGTATCAGCCTTACAAAGGTGAGTGAATAGTCAATGATTCATACTAAATCTTATCATTCAACATACATTCCATTTCAAGATAGATCTTTATTACTCGAAGGACCAATCACACGTGAAACTCTTTCCAATTATGGATTTCATGAAGGGTTAGAGTCATTCCGTCCAGCTGAAAAACAAAAAGAGGCTCTGTTAGAAATTGCTGAATTACCAGAAGGTCGTATTAATGTGGTGGTCGATAATCAAGTTGTTGTTGGATATGTCACCTTCCTATACCCTGACCCTATGGAACGTTGGTCTGAAGGCAATATGGAAAATTTACTTGAGCTAGGTGCAATTGAAATCGCTTCCCCTTATCGAGGAGCTGCTGCAGGAAAGAATTTAATTAAACTGTCCATGCTTGATCAAGCCATGGAGGATTATATCATTATCACAACAGAATATTATTGGCATTGGGACCTAAAAGGAAGCGGCTTAGATGTTTGGGAATATCGAAAAGTTATGGAGAAAATGATGGGCAATGGCGGACTTGAATGGTTTGCTACAGATGATCCCGAGATTAGCTCCCACCCTGCTAATTGTCTTATGGCACGAATTGGCTCACGTGTTGATCAAGAATCTGTTCAACAATTTGATTTACTTCGTTTTCACAATCGGTTTATGTATTAATTACTCTACATAAAGGGGTCTTGTCCATATGAAAGTAAAAGATATCATGCAGCGAGATTTAGTCACTTTAACAGTTCATCACACGATAAAGGATGCACTACATTTACTAGAGAAAAATCGCATTCGCCATATTGCTATTGTGGATGATAAAGGACAAATAGAAGGCATCGTTTCTGATCGGGATATTCGCGATGCTAGACCTTCTATTTTCGAACAGCGTACAGATGCACCCGAACTAGATCAGCCGGTCACCACCGTTATGTCTACAAAAATTATTACAGCAGAACCAGATGATCTCGTTCAAGAAGTAGCTTCTGTATTTTACTTATACCATATCGGCTGCTTACCGATCACAGAAGAAGACCGTTTAGTTGGTATGGTTACTGAAACGGACCTACTGCACACATTTGTTGAATTAATGGGCGCAGATCAACCTAGCACTCAGATTGATGTTGAGGTGAGCAACAGCCCTGGACAATTGGCATCCATAGCAATCATTTTTAAAGAGTTTGATATTAATATTCATAGTGTCATGGTTTACCCTTCTGAGAGCGAACAGACTAAGACTCTGCTATTTAGAGCACAAACGATTGATGCGCGGCACGTTATCAAAGCAATCGAAGAAGCTGGTTTTAATGTGAAAGGTCCTACATCATTTGGAGAGTTATATGAAGACAGCTGATGCTGTATTTGTTTATTCCCTTGAGGAACATGCCTACCAATTTCACGAAAAACATCCTTTTAATCCTTTACGTCTTGAACTGACAAAAGATTTACTTGAAGCATGTGGTAGCTTAGAGGATGGTCACGTCCTACCACCTCGAAAAGCAACCAATGAAGAGATCGCCCTTGTTCATGATCAAGCTTTTATTGACGCTGTTCAAATGGCAGGTTCAAAGCAGCTAAGTGCTGAGAAGGCACGCAGTTATGGATTAGGTACGGATGATACACCTTTCTTTAAAGGGATGCATGATGCGGCCTCCTTTTTAGTAGGAGGAACATTAACAGCTGTTGATGCCGTGATGAGTGGCTCTGTTTCTCATGCCCTTCATTTAGGTGGGGGTCTTCACCATGGATTTAAAGGCAAAGCTTCAGGTTTTTGCATATATAATGATTCCTCCATCGCGATTGAATATATAAAGCAAAAGTATAAAGCTCGTGTCATGTATATCGATACTGATGCTCATCATGGAGATGGTGTCCAATGGTCCTTCTATGATGATCCTGATGTTTTCACATTAAGTATTCATGAAACAGGGCGATATCTTTTTCCCGGAACTGGAAGTGTGACGGAAAAAGGGGCTGGGGAAGGATATGGTTTTAAGCTAAATATTCCATTAGAGGCGTTTACGGAAGACGACTCTTTTCTTGAAAGCTACGAGACTGCTTTTAGAGAGGCCATTGAATTCTTTAAGCCAGATGTCATTCTTACTCAAAATGGAGCCGATTCCCACTACCTAGATCCATTAACACATCTGCACACCTCCCTAAAAAGCTTTCAGTCTATCCCAAAACTTGCGCACGAACTAGCACATACTTATTGTGAGGGGCGATGGATTGCCGTAGGTGGTGGCGGATACGACCATTGGAGAGTAGTTCCACGAGCATGGGCAAGCATTTGGTTGGAAATGACCAATCAAACACACATAAGTCAGCTACCTATTCCATCCTCTTGGATCGATCAATGGCAAGAAAAAGCGGATGTACCACTTCCATATTCATGGGGGGACCCAGCTGGAATGTTACCCGAAGTTCCTAGAAAATCGATCATTGAGACTAGAAACCAACAAACTGTAGATAAGGCATTATATTATATTCGAAACGAGAAGAGATTTCACCAATCCTCTTACTCACAAAAAAGATAACCTACACGTGTGTAGGTTATCTTTTCCAATTATTAAGCATCTCTGAAACTAGCAAATAGGATTGTCTACTTGCCAGCTCAGTGAACTCAGTAAAACTCATGGTTGCTTCTTTATTGGCATTATCAGAAATTGCTCGAATAATCACAAACGGTCGTTCACTCATCGATGCAGCTTGGGCTACTGAAGCACCCTCCATCTCCACACAACTACCGTCAAATTCTTGACGAAGTGTTTTGGCGACTTCTACATCGGCAATAAATTGATCTCCACTTAATATCCTACCCTTAACAATTCGACAATCGAGCACCTTGGCTGCAGCCTGCTCAGCTAATTCAACTAAGGTTGAATCTGGTTCAAACACAGATGACGTCGATTGCATTGGGATTTGTCCTCTCTTAAAACCAAGCGCCGTTGCATCGATATCATGCTGTATCGCGCTTGACGAGATAACCAAATCTCCGACATGTAAGTTTTCATCCAATGCACCCGCTATCCCAGTAAAAATGAGATGAGATACATCAAACACATCAATTAAAATTTGAGTTGTGACAGCTGCATTTACTTTACCTACTCCTGAACGGCAAAGCACCACAGAGCACCCTTTTATTTCGCCAATATAAAACGTAATGCCTGCCCGAACGTCAATCTGTTCGGTTTTTAAGTCTAGTCGTAACTGTCGTATCTCCTCGTCCATTGCACCAATCAGACCAATTCTGTTTGTCATGTTCCCCATCCAAACCTAATTGTTCTTTGTAGATTGTCTAAATTCAATTCGGTGAGGCAATTGAACCGTGTGATCCGTAACTTCTTCTTTGTTCATAAACTTCGTTAACAGACGCATAGATACAGCTCCGATATCATACATTGGCTGTACAACAGTTGTCAGTGTTGGTCGTACCATGACAGATAACCTTGTGTTATCAAAACCAATTACATCAAAATCTTCAGGTACGTGATAGCCTTTATCCTGTGCTCCATGAATGACACCAAGGGCCATTTCATCAGACGAAGCAAAAATAGCTGTAGGCATTTCTTTCATTTCAATAAAGGATTCCATTGCTTCGATTCCAGAATCGTATGTATAGTCTCCTAGTACAATCAAATTCTCATCGAAATCAATGTTCTTATTCTCTAACGCAGAGCGATAACCAGCGAATTTTTGGAAACCATTAATTGGATCATCAAGTGAGCCGCTAAGCATACCAATACGCTTATGCCCTTTTTCAATTAATGTCGTTACTGCATCTTCTGCTGCTTGTTTGTAATCAATGTTTACAGATGGGAAGCTCTTTTCTTGATCAAGAGTTGCCGCTAGAACGATTGGAACAGGTGAACGCTTAAACTGCTCTGCATGCTCTTCTGTAATCTCTCCACCCATATAAACAATACCATCTACTTGTTTCTCTAAAAGAGTATTAATCAAATGAATTTCTTTTTCTTTGTTTTGATCAGAGTTACAAAGGATAATATTGTACTTGTACATTGTGGCAATATCTTCAATACCTCTAGCTAATTCTGAAAAGAAAATACTTGAGATATCAGGAATAATAACCCCTACTGTCGTAGTTCTTTTACTTGCAAGACCACGCGCAACCGCGTTTGGACGATAGCCAAGTTGCTCAATGGCTTCGAGTACTTTTTTTCTTGTTGTTGGTTTAACATTCGGATTTCCATTAACAACTCTTGATACCGTTGCCATGGAAACACCAGCTTCTCGTGCTACATCATAAATTGTTGTATTCACATTGATCCTCCTCGTAACATGCCTTACACCTAGTTTGTACGTTAATCATACGCTACAAACCAAGCTTCCGCAATGTCTTTCGAATTTATTCGACACTATCTGATAATTCCTCCGACATTTAAGAGAAACCACATAATTCTTTACGTATAATACCGTTATTATTCCCTTATTTACAGCTTTATATGCTTTAATTTACCAAAAAGGTCATCATACCATTTTAATCCTCTTACATAGGAAAAGCAACCCACTTCCATCGAAGGGGCTGCTTTAAAAACTTATTAATTCTTATATAATCCTGAAGCAGTTAACTCATCAATAAACGTGTTGAACGTTGGGATATCCATTTGCTGTGCCGAATCAGATAATGCAACAGCTGGATCTGGATGTACCTCTGCCATCACCGCATCCGCACCAATCGCAAAGGCAGCTTTAGCTGTAGGAAGAAGAAGGTCTCTTCTACCTGTAGAGTGTGTTACGTCTACAAGAACAGGTAAGTGTGTTTCTTGTTTAAGAATTGGTACTGCTGAGATATCTAAGGTGTTACGTGTAGCCTTCTCATATGTGCGAATTCCACGCTCACAAAGCATAATTTGGCTATTCCCTTTAGAAACAATGTACTCTGCTGCATGAATGAACTCTTCAATCGTTGCAGATAGTCCACGCTTAAGTAATACAGGCTTGTTCACTGAGCCAGCTGCTTTTAGAAGCTCAAAGTTCTGCATGTTACGTGCACCAATTTGAATAACATCAATATACTCAACGGCCATTTCAATATCAGATGGACTAACAATTTCACTAATAACAACCATGTCTTGTTCCTTCGCTACACGTTGTAAGATCTGAAGTCCTTCAAGTCCAAGCCCTTGGAAGTCATATGGAGAAGTTCTAGGTTTGAACGCTCCACCCCGAAGAAGTTTTAGTCCTCTTGCTTTCATAGCTTTTGCAACTGCCGTTACTTGCTCATAACTTTCAACCGCACATGGTCCCATAATAAGACGCTGTTGACCGTCACCAATTGCTTCTCCTTTAAGATCTACAATGGTATTTTCTTTCTGTTTCTTTCTTGATACGAGTAGTGCTTTACTGTTGTCTTCTTCTTGAAGCTCAAGTCCTGCTTTGAAAATTTGTTTAAATAGATGCTGTAGAGTACTTGTTTCAAAAGGTCCTTCATTGTGATCTGCGATATGATCTAGCATTTTCCGTTCTCTAACCGGATCAAAACGGTTGACCCCAGACTCACGTTTAACTGTCCCAATTTTTTGTACTAGACCTGCACGCTCATTTATTAAAGATAATAACTTTAAGTTTACGTCATCTAGCTCTGATCTTAGCTGTTCTAATTGTTCGTTACTCATATCTTCTCCACTCCTTCAAAAAATAAGTTCTCTTTAACTTAGATTCATTATAAATGATGTGATCATGAATGTCACGGAATTTCTCTTTATTTCTTAGACGCTTTTAAGCGCTAAAGCGAATATTGATTTCTATATACCTTTTCTTGCTTTTTTCTAGTAAAATAGAAGTAGTTCAATTGAAAGGTAATAGGTGATTACATTGGAATTAGATTCTCCTACATTGTTTGCCCTGGATATTGGTACACGCTCTGTTGTTGGACTCCTGCTTAGACAACGAGGAACCCAACATGAGCTGATTGATATTGAAATCATGGAGCATGAAGAACGATCTATGCTTGATGGTCAAATACATAATATCCCTGCTGTGGCATCCGTTATTAAAGCAGTTAAAAACAAACTTGAAGAAAGACATTATCCTTTAGAAAAAGCATGTGTAGCTGCGGCTGGACGTTCTTTATTAACCAAGAGAGCCACATACTCAGTACGATTAGATGAACAATTGTTGCATACACGAGAAGATCTTCTTAACCTTGAGTTAAGTGCTGTTGGACAAGCACAATATCAATTATCATTAGAATCTGATGATACATCTGCCTCTCGCTATGATTGTGTAGGGTATTCAGTTCTTGAATATCGCTTAGATGGAACGCCTATCGGTAGCTTACTTCAGCAAAATGGGAAGGAAGCAGAAATTGAAATCATTGCTACGTTTTTACCCAAAGTTGTTGTGGAGTCTTTGTTGCAAGCCTTACATCAAGTTGGGCTGCAACTTGAAGCTCTTACGCTGGAACCTATTGCAGCAATCGATGTATTAATTCCTGCTTCGATGCGTCGCTTAAATGTCGCGCTTGTTGACATTGGAGCAGGGACATCTGATATTGCACTTACCGCTAATGGTAGTGTCCAAGCGTATGGAATGGTTCCAACAGCTGGTGATGAGATTACCGAAGCACTCAGTGATCATTACCTGCTTGATTTTCCAGAAGCAGAAAAAATTAAAAGACAGTCTCTTGAAACGGATAAAATTTCAATGACTGATATTCTAGGTCTTACAACGGACTACACTAGTTCAGAACTATTTGAGCCAATTACACCAAGCATTCAACACTTAGCCCACACTATAGCAAATGAAATTCTTGAATTAAATGGGAAACCACCTAAGGCCGTTATGTTAGTTGGGGGCGGCAGTCAAACGCCGATGCTTCCACAAATGCTAGCTAAAGCTTTACAGCTGCCACCAGAACGCGTTGCCGTTCGTGGCATTGATGCGATTCAGAATTTCATTGCATTAGACCCTGACTTAATGGGGCCAGAACTCGTTACGCCTGTTGGAATTGCGATTGCAGCTAAACAAAATCCCATTCATTATGTCAGTGTGCAAGTGAATGACAGGACGTTACGTTTATTTGATGCAAAAGAACTGACGATTGGAGATGCTTTTGTCTCCGCGGGCATTGACGTTGTCAAACAATACGGAAAACCCGGCTTTGCGATTGTTGTAAAAGTTAATGGCAATCTTGTATCCATACCAGGGCACCCAGGAAAAGCACCTACTATATGCAAAAATGGTCAACCTGCACTTATTTCAGATTTAATAAAAGAAGGCGATCAGCTGACCATAAAAAAAGGGGAAGATGGAACTCCCCCAATTGCGACCATTGGTGATGTCATTGAACAGTCGGCTGTCTTTACTTGCCAAGTAAATGAGCATCTGTATGAATTAACAGCCGAAATTAGGAGAAACGGTCAACGTGCTGATCTTAACCAACAACTAATTGATCGCGATGAGATTATCATTGGGACCAACTATTCATTACGTGATATTTTACTAAAAAACAAGTTTAATACAGAGTGGTTTAAACCGACAAAAATTAAAGTTGATGGTCAAGATCAGAGTATTTTACATCGTAAAACAAAGTTGCTTGTTAATGGACGTGCAGTTCATTTAGATCATGCGATAAAACAAGGAGATCACATTACTGTGGATCATCCTGATAAGGGTGATCCTAGTATCACTGCCGATGATGTACGACACCACCTTGGAAATACACAGCAATCTATCGAAATCTTATTTAATTCAGAGCGACTACGATTAAATAAAAATACAACTGAGCTCTATCGATCATCTGAGAAAATGTCTGCAGAAACTGCTGTAAACCACGATGATTCTATCGTAACCCAATCAGAAGATTTGACTCCATTTGTTATTCAAGATCTTTTTGCCGTAACAGATATTCAAATCCCAACAGGACCTAACCAGACGTTTTCACTAACGTGTAATCAACAAACAGCTGAATTTACAGCAGTAATTAACCATGGGGATACAATTGAATTATCCTTTTCAAGATTAAAATGATAAAAAAGGCGCACCAGCATCTAAGAGCTGGTACGCCTTTATTTTTTGTTTATTTTAGATTCTTCTTTTCTTGTTCAACCTTTTTTTCTAGGTCATCTACTTCAGATTTAACTGTTTGAGAAACCTTAGAACTTGAATCCTTAACTTCGCTTGTTAAGTCATCTGTTAATGCAGATACATTCTCTTTTGCAATATCTGCCTCAGTCTTAATGCCACCAGCTACTTCTTTCACTTTATCTGCAACTTGGTTTGATTGTTCTGAAACGGTTTTTGCAATGTTTGAAGACTTCTCTTTAGCAATTGAAGCCCACTCATTTCCTTTATCATAAGCACTTGAAGTGATTTCCGTTGTTTTTGCTTTTGCAATTGAAGCTTGCTCTCCAAGATCATTACGAAGTTCTTTACCAGACTTAGGTGCTAAAAATAGAGCAGTAGTTGCCCCTACAATTCCACCGATTAGTGTTCCAATTAGAAAATCCTTTGTATTAATGTCTCCCATGATTAATTCCTCCTTGAGTTTTTATTGGTTCGTCGAGAGTCTGTTTTCTTAACTTAAACTTCGTATACAAATCAAGGGCTGTTGTCCCCCAATTTACAGCTTTAGCTATGTTCTCAGATTGTTCAACCGTTTGGCTTGAAACAGTGTTAGACACTTGCCTAATTGATTGGTTGAACTGAGTCACAGATTGCCCTAAATCTTTTACTGATGTGAATAATGTATTCACTGCTTCAGTCTTTTGCTGAATATCATCAGCAAGTCGATTAGTCTTATGAAGTAGTTGTTCTGTCTCGCTTGTAATACCATTTACTTGTTTCTCTAAATTGGCAACGGTATTAGCTGTATGCTCAAGCGTACGATTGGCTGATCGCAGCGTTCGAACAAGAAAAATAACTAATACTGCAAAAGCAACTGCTGCTACCAGGGCACTTATGTACAAAAGAATTGCCCAATCCATGATGTATCCCTCCTCCATATCAAAGATTTACCCATTACGCTTCATGATTAAACATAAGCGCATGGATATATATTCGACATTTTTTTTGATTATCCTTTATCTTACCCCATTTATGCGTTTTTTTATAATTTAAATTAATTTTTTAAAAAGTATCGCTTAATCAAAAATAAGGTGTAAGGAGAAAAACGTACTCTCCTTACACCTATTATTTATTGCTTAACTAAATGTTCGTATTTCTTTTGGAATTTCTGAATATCACCTGCACCCATAAACAACAGCACGCTGTTAGAGTGTTTAGTCAAAACAGAAACTTCTTCTTCTGAGAGTAGTTCCGATTGAGGAATTAACTGCTGTAGATGTCCAATCGTTAAGCTACCTTTATCTTCTCTTGCAGATCCAAAAATATCACACAAATAAACTGAGTCTGCTTTTGAAAGGGCTTCTGCAAATTCATCAAGGAATGTTTTAGTACGCGTAAATGTGTGTGGTTGAAAAATAGCTACCACTTCACGATCACTATATTTCTTTCTAGCTGCTTCAATCGTAACGGCAATTTCTGTTGGATGATGTGCATAATCATCAATTAGAATTTGTCTTCCGAAATGTTGCTCACTGAATCGGCGTTTTACCCCATCAAATGTTTGAAGGTGTTTAGCAAGCGCTTCTGCAGACACTCCCTCATAATGACAGATCGCAATGACAGCCAATGCATTTAATACGCTATGATTTCCGAAACCAGGAATTGTAAATGTACCATATAAGCTGTTACGGACATATACGTCAAACGTAGTTCCATTCTCACCACTTACCACATTATAAGCTTGGAAGTCATTATGCTCTTTGAAACCATAATAGACAACAGGGACATTCGCATGAATACTTTGCAGATATTCGTCATCTCCACAGGCAATGATCGCTTTGTTCACTTGTTTCGCCATTTCCTGGAATGCATTAAACACATCATGAACATCTTTAAAATAATCCGGATGATCAAAATCAATGTTTGTCATGACACAGTAATCAGGCTTGTAATTTAAAAAGTGACGGCGATATTCACATGCTTCAAATACAAAATACTTTGAATCTTCCTCTCCCTTACCTGTTCCATCCCCTATTAAGTAGGAAACTGGATGGACTGATCCCAACACATGGGATAATAAACCGGTTGTTGAGGTTTTTCCATGGGAGCCTGTTACAGCAACACTAGTAAATTGATTAATAAACCGACCGAGAAAAGATGGATACTGCTCAATTTCGATTCCTTTTTGGGCAGCTTCTTGAAGTTCAATGTGGTCTTCATTGTAGGCTGCAGAAACAATGATTTTTTGATTTTCTTTAATATTTGCCTTATCGAAGGGTAATAGTGGAATCCCTTTTTGTTCAAGAGGTTTTTGGGTGAAGAACGTTTTATCAACATCTGAACCTTGTACATTATAATTCATATCATGTAGGATTTGAGCCAGAGCACTCATCCCTGATCCTTTTATTCCAACAAAATGAAAATTGCTCATAGGTAAACCTCCCCGCTGCCTCTCTTATTATTTCAACTATAAAGTGAGAAGTAGCGTTCATTCATTTTTTTATATTATTTGAGTACATCATCGTATGATTTCCAGGCTCACGCCTATCTTTCCCATTCGCTTGATTCTATCCATTACTATATGTGCCATGCTTGTAAAAAGACTCTGACAACCTACTCCACTGATTCGCAACGTTCACGAACATTCTCTATACTATAGAACAAGTTAGGATTAGACAAGAGCCTTCTTACTCAGTGTATCCGAGCACTTGATCGACAGACATCTCATCAATAAGTACCTGTCTCGGTTTACTGCCCATTGCACCAGTAATAACACCTCGAGCTTCTAACATATCAATTAATCTTGCAGCCCTGTTATACCCAATGCGGAAGCGGCGTTGTAGATTTGAAGCGGAAGCCGTTCCTTGGTTAATAACATGGTAACAAGCTTCTTCGAATAAATCATCTTCTTGCTCACTCTGTTCATATGACTTTTGCATTTGTTCAGTATCAAACATAAATTCTGGTTTGCGCTGTTTTTTTACATAAGATATGACATCTTCAATTTCCTCATCTGTCACAAAAGTCCCTTGCACACGAACAGGCTTTGGCGATCCGTTCTCATTAAATAACATATCTCCACGCCCCAGCAGACGCTCTGCACCATTCATATCTAGAATGGTCCTTGAATCAGTCTGAGATGAAACAGAGAAGGCAATTCGAGTTGGAATGTTCGCTTTAATTAATCCTGTTATGACATCAACAGAAGGGCGTTGCGTAGCAACTAATAAATGAATTCCACATGCACGCGCTTTTTGAGCAATACGGCAAATAGAATCTTCAACCTCCTGAGGAGAGACCATCATTAAGTCAGCTAGTTCATCAATGACTACAAGAATATACGGCATGGCTGGTTTAGACGGTTCTTCTGAATATAGCTCGTTATAACGGCCTACATCACGAACACCTTTTTGGCTGAACTGTTCATACCGGCGTTCCATCTCACCTACCACCCATTTTAGGGCAATGGTCGCTTGTTTTGCATCCGTGATAACTGGTGCTACAAGATGGGGCACATCATTGTAAGGTGCAAGCTCAACCATTTTCGGATCAACTAGGAGTAGTTTTACTTCGTCTGGTGTAGCTTTATATAAGAGACTAATCAAAATCGAGTTAATGCACACACTTTTACCGGATCCTGTAGCTCCAGCAACTAATCCGTGTGGCATTTTTCGCAAATCAGTCACAATCGGCTGACCAGAAATATCTAGCCCTAACGCTACAGTCATTGGCGAAGAAGGTTGAATAAATACATCACGTCTCAATATTTCTCTTAACCATACTGCTTCCGGATGTAAGTTTGGCACTTCAATACCTATCGTATTTTTACCTGGTATCGGCGCCTCAATTCTAATTTCTTTCGCAGATAAAGTCATTTTAATATCGTCACTTAAATTGGTCACCTTATTTACCTTTACCCCGCGTGCAGGTTGGATCTCAAATCTCGTAACGGAAGGACCCATGGTTGTATGAACAACCTTTGCGTCGACATGAAAACTTTGTAGCGTTTCTTCAAGTAGCACGGCCTGCTGATCCAACCACTCCGTATCCATCACCCGCTTTGCCTCCGGATAACGAAGAAGTTGTATGCTTGGCTTCATATAACCAGAATTCGACTCAACTTCTTTTGTTGTAGACGGTGTTGCAGTCTTTTTATCCTTCGGCATCATTAATACATTAAAAGGAACAGAAGCCTTTTGCTTGGTTTGGGATGTGAACGCGGTATTCTCTTTAGTAGGCTGCTTGGTTTTAACAGGTTCTACAACAGGCTGCTGTTCTTCTTTCACCTCAATTGTTGGTTCTTCATAAAAAGGTGATTCATCCTCTACGATTGGTTCTTCGTAGTCTGAATGAGGATTTTCCTCTTTCTCACTACTTTGCTCTGAGGCCGCCTCCTCTAGCTCTAGTATTTCAGGCTGAGGTTCTATGACTTCAAGAGTTGATTGAGTCTTTTGCTCAATCGGTTCAGCTGTGTACGTATCATCCTGTTCAGGTACTATTTCTTCTACCTTCTCAACTGGTATGTACACCACTTCTTCATTTGATTCGACCGGATGTGGATTAGTAGCTATGTCCTCTTCAATCTCTTGAACCGGCTCAGTCACGATCTCTTCCTTTTTACTCTCTTCCTGCGCATAGGAACTCTCAGATAACGTAAAAGTCGTATCTTGAATCGCGTCTTCTTCATCCTTATGATCTACCACTTGATGTACCTCTTTAGTAGACTCTGAGAAGAACGTTTGAGGAATTGACTCTTCAGTTATCTTTGTCGGTTCAACCTCTGGCTCATGCAGGGTAAGCTGAGTCCGTTGGCTTGGCAAGACCTTCCTAAATCCGTGTATAGGTGATGGAATCGACGTTGGTTTAAAATCTGGATTATTAAATTTCACGCGTTCCTTTTTTTCTACTTTTTTAGTCGGCTCTTCTCTCGTTGACTTCCCCGTTCGATCAACATGCTTCTCTACAGATTCATGCGATTTATCAGGTTTAGGCGTGTCGGCCTTCCTATCTTGCATCATTTCTTTTGCTTGTTCTTCAACCTCTAATGGGAACCTTATGCCGTTGGACCTTGCGTACTGATACGTAATTCGTGGGCCTTTATCAGAGGGTTCTTGATAGGAAGGGTATGTATGGCTCGATCTTCTATCAACTTGTTTAGACTGTTGAACATTGGACGATTCTGTCTCTTTCTTATTCTCATCCTTTTCATTCTGTTCCACTCCATAAAATGTCTGTTGAATCCATTTCCGCAAGCGTTGTATAGGTTCCATTTTTCGTTCCACCTGCTTTCTAAACACATCTACCTTGTGAACAGAAAAAAGCCGGCAGCATCTGATCGCCAGGACAACCTTAAATGGCTGTTACATGGACCCGTTGCTAAACCAGCCTTTTTCATCAGTTAGGCTGTTTTTTTATCGTGTAAATGAAGAACCTATTTCTGATGAATCATCAAGAACTAGAATCCCTTTTTCTTCAGGGGCATCCGGAAGATTCAATTCCTTTGCCGAACAAATCATACCATTCGATTCAACGCCACGAAGAGAGGCTTTCTTAATTTGGAGTCCGCTTGGCATGACAGCCCCTTCTAATGCAACAACAACCTTTTGTCCTGCCTCCACATTTGGAGCACCACATACGATTTGCAATGTTTCACTTCCTACATTAACTTGACAAACATTTAGTTTATCAGCGTTTTCATGCTTGTCTTTTGATGAGACATAGCCAACAACAAATAATGGCTTGTTAGAGCCTTCAAAGTTAATGTCGAATCCTTCTCCGCTTAACGCCTTATTAATCAATTCCTTCACAGATTCTGTCAGATCAACAACGCCTGATTCAGTTAATTCTCCATAGGAAGACGCATCAAAGATATTATATCCTGTCGTCTGTTTTGTTGAAGTGTCATAAATTCTAGAAACATTCCCTTTACGCTCATATGCTAGCTCTACCGGTTCACTATTTGAAAGAGAGATTAACAACGTATCGCCTATCCCTTTTTGATTATAAAATATATTCATGGACGTTCTCCTTTATTCTATTCTGCCTATTAGTATAACATAGGTTATTTTTTAGTAGATGGGCCTTTAGGTTTTTTTTGCGCCATAATAAACACTGGCTCAAGCTCTCCATCTTTCATCAAAAAAGGTAGGGCTGTTACTGGGACTCTACCTTGTCCGAAAAACGTTAAAGCTGTCTGTGCCATGACATCATAGCCAGTATCATTCACTAGATCCACAAACATAAGTGCGTCTTGATGAGGAATGGCAATGCCTAATTCGCCGTGCACCTTTTTTCCCATACGTTCAATGAGAGATTGATCAAGAATTCGACTTGCTTCATAGCCATCCTTGGCATTCATAAAGTAAAATGTGTTACCAGCTACTTCTTGCTGTTTAAACGGTTGTGGAAGTGATCGGACATTAAATAATGCAGTTTCCCTTAAAGAATCAGCCGTAAAGCCATTCTCTTCAAGAAGAGCATGATCGATTAATGTGTAGGAATCACCAAGATCCAACGCATAATAAACTCTTGTTTCTGCCGTGTGTTCATGAAACACAAGCTTCTTCCCATCAGCTGATTCTTCAGGAAAAGAGGCAGCACGAATAACAGGGAGTATCTTACTCTCATTCCCCTTTAATTCAACCTTCTGACGCATAGACTCTAAGCCTACTTGTACATAGCGAATCGATTCCTCGACCCCTGCATAGTCTTCCCTTTCCCATTTAGCAAGTAATGGGCGTAGAGATAAGGTTACACCCTTTTGGGTAGCGCTATCCTCTACTCGGAGTGTCGCTTCTTTTTGATCATACTTAATACGCCAATCTGGTCGCTCAAGCTGTGATTCTATTTTCTTTCTGAATTCCTGCATATTCATCTAATATCTTCCTTTCTAACAAACGGTAGACCGTTACGAACTCTTCTAGATAAGATTCTATCATGCAATGACTCACATTCCAACGAAACGGGCATCTCCAGAATATTTGGCTTACATTCAAGTGTCATTCGATCGTTAATCCAACAACAAAAAAAGCCAGGAACAAATCAAATGATTTGCTCCTGGCTCTCTAAAACCATTTAAACGCTTTTTGCCTCTGCTTCTGTTAAGAATGTTTCTATTTCTTCCTGTGACTTGCGGTCTTTACTTACGAAGCGATTAACTTCTGCACCATTCGCATAAGCTAAAAAGCTTGGAATTCCAAATATGCTAAGCTCTCCACAAAGATCAATAAACTGATCACGATCCACATAATAAAAATTAAACGTTGGAAAATCAGCTTCAATTCTTGGAAGAATCGGTTCTATGATACGACAGTCAGGGCACCAATCTGCCGAAAACATAAATACAGCTGTTTCTTTTTCACTAATTTGCTTAAAGTGTTCTAAATCCTTAACGTGTTCCATGTCTAATCTCCTCAGCTTTCTTTTGATAAAGTATAGATTTTCATATCTCCATCTTTAATATAACCCATTTTCCTCATAATTTCCGAGAAAAAGAGACTGAGAAGAGCAGGAGTAATAAAATAAAATAGAAGGACAGCCGTTACACTTGATCCGCTAAACCCCATATCTCGGAATGTCATAATCGGTCCTACAAGTCCGCTTGTCCCCATGCCTGCGCCAGCTGGAATATTTGTGATACCAAAAACGATTACCCCAATTGGTGCTAGGATCGCACCTGCTAGTAATGGAGGAATAATAATAATTGGTTTCTTCACGACATTTGGCAGCTGCAGCATAGACGTACCCATGCCAAGTGGGATGATCCCAGAAAATCCATTATCTCTGTACCCACTTAAAGCAAAGCCAACCATTTGCGCTGCACATCCAATTGTGGCAGCACCCGCAATTGGTCCTTCAAGCTCCAGTACCATGGCTAACGCAGCGCTTGACGTTGGTCCTGTAATAACTAATCCCATCAAGGTGGCAACCACAATACACATAATTAAAGGCTGTTGTTCTCCAGCCCACATCATCGCTTTACCTAGTGTGGTCATGGTTGTCTGAACTCCTGGCCCTGCAAATACTGCCGTAAGATACCCACTGACTACTGTAACAAAGGGTACCAAGATGATATCCATTTTTGTTTCACCACTGATTAACTTACCAAGCTCTGTCGCGATGACAGCAGCAACAAAACTTCCAGAAACTCCACCAAATTCTGCACCTGCTGCACCTGCTACAACAGCGGATAATACAACAAGTCTAGGAGCTTTTAGACCAAGAGCTACAGCTGCACCGATTGCTGGTCCCATCATGCCCATTGCTAATTCACCAACACGAACCAAACTAGGTAAACCAAATTGTTCTCCTGCAGTACTTATAATAAGTCCAATAATTAACGTAGCAAAAAAGCCAATGGCCATCTGTCCCATTGCGTCAATGAGATACACTCGCCAATGAAGATGTACTCCTTTTTTTCTAAGAAACGTATTCATTTTTCTCCCCCTGTCGATCATCCTATCCCATCATACATCCAGTTCATACATATGACAAGACACCTGTTAACTCTTTATCTCTCTTTTTTGCTCTAACTTAGTTGCTTAGGTATACTAAAGGAAGATGCTACCAAAGAAAGGATGTTTAGATGAATTTATCAGTCTATCTTGCAGGAGAAATTCATAGTTCATGGAGAGACGAAATCAAGCAGTTAACTAGTGATCTTCCCATTACATGTTTTAGTCCAATGGAAAATCACGAACGATCGGATAACATCGGTGAAGAAATATTGGGATCACAACCGAATGCAATCGCAAAAGATGAAGCGGCATCGAGCCTCAACAACTTGCGTACCCAAGTTCTTCTGCAAAAATCAGATGTAGTAATCGCTTTGTTTGGTGAGTCATATAAACAGTGGAATACAGCAATGGACGCATCAACGGCCGTTGCTTTAGGTAAGCCACTCATTCTCATTCGCCCAGATACGTTGCATCATGCACTAAAAGAACTATCTAACAAAGCTCAGGTTGTTGTAGAAACACCTCAACAGGCAGTGGCCGCGTTATCCTATATTTTTGAGAGCGAATAAAAAAAGACATCTACCAAACATTTTTGTTGGTAGATGTCTTTTTAGTCTTTTCACTTTGACAAAAGATATTGGCCGTACAGAGCCTTTACAATCTGACTGAACATATCTTTTCGAGAAACCCAATTAGCTGTAAATAACCCCACAGCTCCTTCTCTTGTATTGGTTCCCTCTTCATTTTTATGTTCGTCCATGATGGTACCTAGTTCTTGCCCTCTCGAAAGAGCAACACTTACATCTGCCGGGACTGGAATTCGCAGTCCACTCGCTTCCCAAACTCGTCCCTTAGAATCAACAAGTGCTCCCCAGTTGCATAAGAGTAGTGAGCCAGAATCGGTTTCACTTACCCCTCCTTCGAGTCCAATCCCTAAATCTGCGTTAGCTTCCATTAAGGCTGCCTTAGCTCGGTTTATGGCTCCTTGCCTTGTTTCTTCATCTGAAAACGGCTGACAGCTAACACCTGAAGGAGCATCCACCGTAATAAACTCAAAGAGTTCGCGGATTAATGGTTCTTGGACAGCATGAACTTTAGCTGGATTCTTTGTGCCAATAGCTAGGACTTGATATGATTTTTCATTACTCATAGTGAGTGGCCGATTAGAGTCTCAAACGTCGATTTATCAGACGTTTTAACAAGCTTCACAATTAGCTCTTTTGCTGCTGCATAATCATCAACATGAATAATTGAACCTGATGTATGAATATAACGCGAACAGATTCCAACTACAGCCGAAGGTACGCCTTCATTTACTAGATGAACACGACCTGCATCCGTTCCACCTGGAGAAATAAAATATTGATACGGAATATTATTTGATTCAGCTGTATCCAAAACAAACTCACGCATGCCTTTATGTGTGATCATTGTACGATCAAAAATTCGTAGAAGTGCACCTTTTCCCAGATGACCAAACGCGTCTTTTCCACCTGTTGCATCATTAGCTGGACTAGCATCTAATGCATAAAAAAGATCTGGTTTAATCATTTGAGCGGACGTCTGAGCACCACGAAGACCAACCTCTTCCTGAACCGTTGCACCAGAATAGAGAATGTTAGGGATTGACTCACCCTGAAGCTCTTTTAACAATTCGATGGCAAGTCCAACACCATAACGATTGTCCCATGCCTTCGCAAGAATTTTTTTAGGATTAGCAAGAGGCGTAAATTCGCTTACTGGTACAATTTGTTGTCCTGGCATAATACCAAGCTTCACAGCCTCCTCTTTATCGTCAGCCCCAATGTCGATATACATTTGTTTAAGTGGCATTGGCTTATTTCGTTGACTATCTTCAAGTAGATGCGGAGGAGTTGAACCAATCACTCCAATAATCGGACCATTATCAGTCATAATTTGTACACGCTGTGCCAGAAGAACTTGG
The DNA here is from genome assembly GCF_030813245.1 of Alkalicoccobacillus murimartini. Taxonomy (GTDB): domain Bacteria; phylum Bacillota; class Bacilli; order Bacillales; family Bacillaceae_D; genus Alkalicoccobacillus; species Alkalicoccobacillus murimartini. The sequence goes on from NZ_JAUSUA010000004.1 coordinate 319,115, forward strand.
CTCCACCAGCCACCAAGTGTTTGAAATTTGATAAGGCCTTTATCATTAATAGATGTCACCATGAATCCTACTTCATCCATGTGGCCAGCAACCATAACAGTTGGACCAGCTTCGTCCCCACGTTGAACTCCAAAAATACTTCCAAGACGATCTTGAACAATCTCGTCGGTGTATTTCGTTAGTTCCTCTCGAACGAAATGACGTACCCCATGCTCAAACCCTGAAGCTCCCTGTAGTTCTGTTAAAGTCTTAAATAATGCTAATGTATCCTTATTCATTTAAAGTTCCTCTCTTTCTTCGCTCTAGTCATTTTCTATGTAGCCTTTATCCCTATCCTTAGTGTATCGAATCTTCTTTTAAAATGCCACATTTCTTATATTCATGACGTAAGTCTAGTTCGTATGGTATGGTATCAATGGACAAGCTTTGCAGAGTTTTTAAACTACTGGTATGATTATAGACATTCAATCGTACACACATATAAGTTATCAGCGATGTTACTTATGAATGAAAGGAATGAAAAGACATGAAAAAACTGTCATTAGGATTAGGCGTTGGCTTTTTACTCGGTTATTTTCTTCGTCCGACCATTACAAAAGAACGAATTTCACCTGAAAAGGCCCTTAAAAAAGCAAAAGCAACAGCTTCTTCACAGCATACAATTAGTGGATCTTGGATTCATATGAACCCTGAAACCGTTGAAAGATATGGTCTTCAATATGAGATCTATCGTGGAGGCATATCTACTTCCACTCCAGACGGCACCATTCAATATGACTTTATTAGTGAAACGAAAAACGGAACGTTATTAGAGTTAACACAGTCTTAACGTACTAAATGGGCGCTGACACAAAGCTGTTTTAGCTATCTAAAAACCCGAATCATTCTGCGGTTTAACTCGCAGAATGATTCGGGTTTTTGTCGTTTGAAATAAGAGAGTAACGCTACACTCCCACGGGCTAGCCTGTGAGCCTCCTTGTGCTACCGCACTGTAACTCCACCCTGGCCTTTACTCCCATAGAGAGCTAGATGCATATCCTACGCTAGTTTTATCTCATTTTAAAAATCAACTTTGTGATTATGTCCCAGTCTAATTTTTTGCTCTATACTTTGCTTCGCAGCGATAAATGCGCATTTGTTTTTTTGAGAATTTTTCTTCATATTCTGTCATGACATTTCCTTCAAACTCACTCTCATGAAGGTTAAGACTAACATTGTTTATGACCATACCGTATAACGAAAAGCTGTGCAATGAATACTCAAATAGACCTTGGTTATCGGTTTTAAAGTGAATTTCACCTTCTGGCACCAGTAAACGCTCATATAAAGACAGAAATGATTTGTAAGTTAAGCGACGCTTTTCGTGTCGTGATTTTGGCCACGGATCTGTGAAATTAATAAAAAACTGATCCACTTCACCAGGTTCAAAAAAGTCAGCTATGTCTGCAACATCCTCACTAAGCAGTTTTACATTGGTCAGACCTGCTTCTTCCACGCGTTCCATCGCCGTGTAAAGTACACTTTGATATTTCTCAACTCCAATGTACAATACATCAGGATGTTGAAGGCCCATTCCAGTTAAGAACTGCCCCTTTCCAGTCCCTACCTCTACATGAATTTTCTTATAGTTACCAAAGTAATTTTTCCACTTTCCTGCTATGTCTTTAGGATCTTGTATCACAATATGATCTCGTTTCTTTAATTCATCAGACGCCCAAGGTTTATGACGTAATCTCATGTTCGTTCTTCCTCCTGCTTGTCTATTTTTGTATAGTCCATATATTTTTGGTTACATTAAGAGCACCATTGTATAAAGGAGTCTCGACATGACCCTCTCTAATTCACACAAACTACAATTATTGTGCGACCTTCTCCAAAATCAATCCGATGAGCAATACATGACCGATGGTGAAGCCCATCAAATTGATCGTTTGCTTCAAGTTCTATCTAGAGACACTTCCTTAGATCCTACTTTATTACAAACACTTCAGCGGATTCAAGAACAACATCAATTAGATAACAGACCTTTTTCAAATGATGTTTCTGGATGGGTAATGACTCTTTCATCCGATCAAACGACAGAATAACTGATCATTTCTCAGGAAATAACATTCATAACAAAAGCTCATCCGACTTTATGGATGAGCTTCTCCTATTTATAGAAGGGTGACCAAATACTCTCGAAACTTCATTGCCTCTTCTGGCTGACCTCGTTCATAATGCCAGGTAATCAGAGTGATTGTCTGCGCAACCACATACCAATGCATGCGGTCACGAAGAGATTGGTCAAGCTCAATTCCATAATTATGTAACCATTCTGGCCAATCCTGTTCGGCAATATAGGAATACAATAATAATCCAATATCAAGAGCAGGATCTGCAACCATTGCCCCATCCCAATCAATCAAATATAGGTTACGACTCGCATCATCAATCATCCAGTTGTTATGATTGATATCACAATGACAGACCACACTCGGAAAGTCCTTCACCTTATGAATATTGCTCTTCAGGTAATCCATTCCTAATTGAATTCGATCCGATCCGATATCAGCAAGTTCAGTCTGTATATGCAGGTTTTCAAGCATCACTTCAGGAACAAGTGGTTCATTCCCAATTCGCTTAAACATATCAAGCAGTTCGCTTGATCCGTGGATAGTAGAGAGCAAATTTGCCACTTGGCTATCTTTCATCTGATTGGCCTTAAGTTCTTGACCTTTAACCCATCTTTGAGCCGTAATGACATCGCCATTCTCTAAACGTTTTGTCCACAACAGCTTTGGAACAATGCCCTCAGCTGAAAGTACCGCTAGAAAAGGTGATGAATTGCGTTTCAAAAAGACCTGCTGGTCACCGTACCGGGCTACATATGCTTCACCTGTTGCACCTCCGGCTGGTTGAACCTCCCAGCCATCTCCTAAAAACATTTCCAACCCATTCACCTTCAATTTCCTCTTCTTTTCAAACACATTGGTTTCATTATTAGTAGTATATCTTATTTAATCAAATGAACCAAGAACGTTATGGTAAAAACCCAACCAAAAATAAGCAGAGCTGCTCGCAAGACTGGCTCCGCTTATACATCATTGAAGACATACCATCGTGGACAGTGGAGAAACAGTTAGCTCTTCTCCACGCAGTGAATATAATGGTACCAAAGAAGCAGCTTTTTCGTCAACGCAAACTTGCCATATTCCTTGAACTTTACAAAAAAACGACCTATTATGCTCTGTTCCGTTGTGTGCAATGAGTATTTTTTGTATACCTTGATGACCAGATAACCCATAATTTAGCTCATACAACAAGAAGTCCGATTCACAAATCAACCAATTTATTCTCTTATGGATCTCATGATACGTTGGCAATGAGAAAATTGAATATGCCTTCCTGATTTGAATGATTCCTTTGACATATTGCGCATAGTTATCATAAGCCGTTCGTCTATCCCAATCCAACCCATTGATCCAATCTGGGGTGCAGTAGCTGTTTTCCACACCTAATTTAGTGCGGCACCATTCCTGCCCTGCGTGTAGAAAAGGAATACCTTGCGATAGAAGAATCATGCTGGTAACTAAGATATGGCGTCTTTCTGTTCCTTCTGTGCCACTCTCAGCTTGTTGATGACTGAATTTGTCCCAAATGGTTAAATTATCGTGCGCTTCTGCATAGTGAATAGCTTGTGCGGGATGATTGAACCGAGAAGGGTTACCACAAATCGCATCCTTCATCGCACTAGGGTCTGTTCCCGTCAGAGTGAATCCTCCTGACTGGTGGGAAAAGAGATGACCTGTTAGCAGATCTCTGAAGCGGTCTTCAAAAAAAGAAACGTGAAGTAACTCATTTGCTTGTTCCGTTATGGCCAATTGATGGTCTGGATACGCGGTATCCATTCTCCACCCCTCACCAAGTAATAAAATGTCCTTATTCATTTTATCGGTAAGATCAGAAATCTCTTTCATCGTTTCCAGATCGATGATGCCCATTAAATCAAATCTAAGACCGTCAACGTTGAACGTGGTTAATAAATAAGTCACAGAGTCGACAATCATTTTTCGTACCATACTTCTCTCAGTTGCCAGATCATTTCCTACACCTGTTCCATTACTCATGTTTCCATTTGTTTTGTACCGAAAAAAATAGCCTGGAACTAATTGTTCAATCGCTGAATCCTCCCATATATACTGATGATTGTACACAACATCTAGAATCACTCGAATGCCCTCGTTGTGAAATCCTTTTATCAGCTCATGAAGTTCTTCTACTCGCTTATATCCACTATAGGGATTCGTTGAATAACTTCCTTCAATACCGAAAAAGTGTGTTGTATCATACCCCCAATTGTATGTCTCCAAAGCATTGCTCTCATCAACAGTAGAGAATTCCTGGACTGGCATTAGCTGTACATGAGTGATACCCAGTTCCTTCATGTAATCAAGTCCAGTAGTTAAGCCCTGCCTATTTCTTGTCCCTCGTTCTAAGAGTCCGCTAAACGTCCCTTTTTGAACAACTCCACTCGAAGCAGCACTCGTAAAGTCACGAATATGCACTTCATATATTACGGATTGCTCCTTTTTTAATGGTTTCAATTTATGGGTGTCATCACCCTTTAAAATCAGTCTACCTATCATCGCTTTTTGCCCATTAATTGATAAGAATGCGGCATAAGGATCCACAATTCGTACAGGATCAGTACCTGGGTTTGTCACAATATATTGATACCAAAACCCCTGCCAATCGCCATCAAGATGTGATCGCCACACACCAGAGGTTTCACGATCGAATGAGATGATTGTGCCCTTTTCATCAAACCACTGTTTATAGATAATCAGCTCCACTTTAACGGCTGTTGGTGACCAAATGACAAACGTACTTTGCTTCTGTTTATAACAAACACCTAAATCAGACCCAGAATAATAAAACAAATCATCAAATTCCTTAGTTCGAACCACCTCTTTAGGTAACACAGGGCAAAATTGTCCTGGCACCCCAGCCAAAGTCACCTGACCAAATGGATACGGTTCCTCTAAATATAACAATACTTCATTTGAACTATGCATCTGAACCTTTGACGGGAGTAACGTTCCATTCACTAAAATTTGCACTGTTTTAAGCTCGCAGTCTGAAAGAGCTCTCCTACTTGTTAGCTTTACTAACCTCATACTAACCAAGGCTGCCTCCGTAAAAAGAGAATTGACAGTTAGGGTCTTCGTTTGCTTCAATAAGAAAAGCTCCTTCCCATATAAGTCGCAACGTTGTTTTTTTTTACATATAAATAAAGTTTAGAGGAATGGTAAGTACATTCTCGAACAGAAGAGATCGATTACGAGTTGTGCTCTAGCCTATGTTTATAGATAACCCATCATGCGCTTATTTTTCGTAAGGTTGCTACTCATTTAGTGGAGGGAAGATCATGATACAATCTTTACCAAATAATAGAGGACGACTTTTGGTTGCTTGCAAAGATCAGCCAGGAATTGTTGCTACTATATCAAGTTTTTTGCAAAAGCAAGGAGCAAATATCGTTCAATCGGATCAATATACAACCGATCCCGAGGGCGGCATGTTTTTTATGCGTGTTGAATTTGATTGGTCAACAAAAGGTGATGACTTTAATCAAATTAGAGAGGATTTCCAAAGCATTGCTTCGGCATTTCAATTTGACTGGCGAATGGAAAGAGCCACTCGAAAGAAAAAAATGGTGATTTTTGTTTCAAAAGAAAATCACTGTCTTCTCGAATTATTGTGGAAGTGGAAAGCCGGTGAACTTCACGTGGATATCCCTTTGGTTATTAGTAATCATCCAGATCAGCAAGAGGAAGTTGAATCTTATGGTATTCCATTTGTTCATATTCCAGTTGAAAAGGGAAAGAAACAAGAAGCTGAGCAAAAAGCAATTCAACTTATTAAAGAACATGAGGCTGACTTTATTGTGTTAGCCCGTTACATGCAAATTCTTTCACCAAACTTTGTTCAATCTTTTCCCAAAAAGATTATTAACATCCACCATTCCTTTTTACCTGCTTTTATTGGAGCGAATCCTTATGCGAAAGCCTTTGAACGAGGTGTCAAATTAATTGGTGCCACCGCTCATTATGTGACAGACGATTTGGATGAAGGACCCATTATCGAGCAGGATATTATGCGAGTTAATCACCGATATTCAAGTGACGAGCTTCGAGTAGCAGGTCGAAATGTAGAGCGGATTGCCCTTGCACGTGCCGTGGTTTGGCATCACGAAGACCGTGTGATTATTCACGGAAACAAAACGGTTGTTTTTTCATAAGGTAAACAAGAACAAGCTGACTCCAAATGGAGTCAGCTTGTTTTATTAAATAAACTTTTGAAGTTCTTCGTTAATATATTGTACGTCTAGATTAGACATCTCCGGGAGAATATGAATAAGCTGTGCCCCTTCACGTTGCACCGGGAGAGCTGACTCTCCATAGCGCCTTAACCATAAACTCAATGCCTCTTTCAATCCTTGTTTCGCTTCTTTAACGCTATCTCCAAAGCTCACGCATCCATCAATACCTTCCAGTTCAATCATGTATTCCTTTTTGCCAAACCAATTTGGAACTTGACGTAGGTACCAAGTGAATTCCTCAGGGCATACATGATCATACGGAAAATCGCTTTCCGTCCTCATTGTAACCTACTCTCCTCTCGATTTTTGCGTGGACAGTCTCTATCTCTCTCACGAACATTGCTTAATCAACTTTCTATTATACGGCTCATTGCCTACGCTTTCAATGGTATAGGCTAAAAAAAGCCTAATAAGCTATGCTTCTTCTTGTTCTAGGTGCTTTGGCTCACAAACATTTAACAAGTACTCTGCTGCCTTCACCTGATGATATTTAAGCGGTGTAGTTGATTGCGAGAGCTTATTTTTCCATGATTGGAATGTCCTTTTATCAACACAATCAAATTTTAAGCCACTTGTACGTTGATCAATAATTGCATCAGGAGCTACCACTAAACTGCGAATAGGCATATCAATTTCATGTTGATCTAAAACAGCCTTAACTACTCGTTCCATTCTCTCTAGTGATGGGAGAGGACTTAATCGTTTATGCCTTTCTTTATTCACATATTCAATCCAATACCTTTCAGAGCTAGCTTCAAATACACTTAACGGATCACCCTTAAGAATGGTCATACAAACTAATTCAGTTGGGGTGATTAATAAAATGTCTAATTCAATCTCTGCTTTTTTCACGTACATAATCGGTTTATAGAAGATAAAGCAATTATCAGGGAGATCCAACGCCAGCCATTTAAGCCATGTGTTTTTGAAAAGCGAATTAGACTCTACTTGCTCTTCACTCTCCTCCAAGAAGACACCAGCCCATTCTAACTGCATCGTATACATCTCATCCTTGAATTGCTTTTTAACCCTTTGGAAAGCCTCGTGCTCTCTTTGTTTCTCATCTACTTCATTTTGCTCAGTGTTTGTCCATTTCCGAACATGAGTCACTGCTTTAGACCACATGCCAGCTAGCGGTGAACTCTCCGTTAAATCTTCATATTCATGTCGGAGAGTCTCTGCAAATTCACGTTTCCAACTTTCATGTAAATAATGCCATCTTTCTTTTTTTAATCGTGTGAACTGACTAGGGTATCGTTGCAAATCTGTTTGATACCGGGATCGATATTCCATAATTCGTATAATATGAGCCACAGCTCCGCCTCCATTAGACTGCTTGCGACTCATTATCTTCGCTAGCTTTCTTTTTATTTATTTTACCATAGTAAAACATTGGAGGAACTGAAACTTCTGTTTTTACAAAGCAAATACTTAAAACCATAGAAAAATACTAATGGGTATGATTACCGAGACCATTAATGCGCATAGTGTCATAGCAACTGTACTGATTGCTCCTTCTAATTCACTATATTCTAGTGCTTTTGCTGTACCAATCGCATGAGAAGCACTACCAACTCCTACTCCTCTGCCTACTACATGATGGATCCGAAAAAGCTTACAGCAATATGGGTATAAGACGGTTCCAGTAATACCGGCCACCGTTACTAAGATCGCTGTAAGTGACGTTTGCCCTCCAAAGGCTTCGGCCAAATCAAGGGCAACAGCCGTTGTTACAGATTTAGGTAACAGGGAAACGATAATCTCTTCATTAAATCCAAATAAACTCGATAAAATCAACGTACTTATTACACCTACGATCGAACCAACTGCCGTACCAACCAATAAAGGCAACGAATATTTTTTTAAGATAGGCAGCTGTTTGTAGAGCGGATAAGCCAAAGCAACCACTGCAATACCTATTAAGGATTCAAGCCAGCCAGCTCCATCTAGGTAATCATTATATTGAATATCCGCTACATACAAGACCATTAATAGGAGTACAGTACTTGTTACTAAAGGGAGTAAGAAAGGATAAGGGAATCGACTATATAACCACTTCCCACCTACATAACATAAAATGGTTAGGCCAGTCATGGCCAATATTGTGAAGATCATGATGATTTCCTTTCTTGTTTCAATGCTAAATATTGACTAATTAATCCAGATAACACGATCACTAGCAACGTACTAAACATCGTCAGAAGAATCAGTGAAAGTCCTCTGCTTGTAAACAAGATAGGAAATGTCACGATACCTGCAATAATAGGAATAAACATTAAGGATAGATGCTTCAGTATCCATTCAGCACCTTGATCAACAAATCGAACCGGTACCACTTGACTAGAGAGGCAGATAAATAAAAGAATCATACCAACCAAACTACCCGGAAGAGGAATGGATAGCCACGTTTGAAGGGCCATTCCAATACAATAAAATACACTTAATATGAGTAAATGAAGAATAATCCTACCTACGCTTTTCATTTTTTATCACGTCCCAAAGGCATTGAAAGAACCGGCTTGTACTTTGGTTCATTGCGGAGCATAGTTTTAAATAAAACCAATTCAGATACGTTAAATGTTTTGTCCTTTAATGACACGTCTGAATGTTTAAATGAAGCCTGTTTGTTCCATTTTCGCGCAATCGTTATATGTGGATGATATGGCCTAGTATCTACTCTCAACCCACAATCTTTCACTATTTTGTGCACATCATGTTGAAGCTTTCTAAGCTCTTGGTTTTCTTCTAATCCCAGCCAATAAATCCTCGGTTGGTCCATACGTCCGAATGTTCCAGGGTCACTAATTGATAAGGTGAAAGACGGGCATGTTATCACAAGGTTTTCAATCCTGTTAGCGAGCGTTTGCCTTTGTTCTTCTTGAATGGACCCTAAAAAAGCGAGAGTAAGATGATAATCCTCCATGTGGACCCATTTCAAAAAATCCCCTTGGTCCCATTGCTTGTTCATTTGGTCGTGAATCTCTTGTTTTAACTGCTTAGGTAATGGTAATGCTATAAAAAAATGAGCTTCCAAGCGTATTGCCTTCTTTCTTTTTTGTCATCAAATGAATCTCTAATCAAATTTGTCATGGTTGTCGTTCATCTTATGATAAACTAATGTCAGCTTTAGTTTCAAAAAAAGGAGTGTAAGCATGAACGTTTATCAAAATATGGCAGAGCTAATTGGCAATACTCCTTTAGTTCGCTTACAACGAATCGCATCAGATAAAGGCGCAGCAGTCTACTTAAAAATGGAAACTCAAAATCCTAGTGGTTCAGTAAAAGATCGTGCAGCATTATATATGATTCTTCAAGCAGAGAAAGACGGACATTTAAAACCAGGTGCAACCATCATAGAACCGACTAGTGGGAATACTGGAATTGGCATAGCAATGAATGCCGCTGCCAGAGGATATAAAGCCATACTTGTCATGCCAGATACAATGTCTCAAGAAAGAATTAATTTACTTAAGGCGTATGGTGCTAAGGTAGTCTTAACAGATGGCGACAAAAAAATGCCTGGAGCGATTGAGAAAGCACATGAATTAACAGCTACTACACCAAATAGCTTTATGCCGATGCAATTTGAGAATCCAGCAAATCCGGACGCCCACCGGAAAACAACGGCACTTGAAATCAAGCGTTCATTAGATGGAATAAACAAAGAATTAAGCGCATTTGTAGCTGCTTCTGGAACAGGAGGAACGGTTACGGGAACAGGAGAGGAATTAAAAAAAATCTATCCTGGCGTTTCAGTTCATGTTGTTGAACCTGCAGGGTCCCCAGTCCTATCTGGAGGAAAGCCAGGTCCTCATAAGCTTGTTGGTACAAGTCCTGGTTTTATCCCACCTATTTTGAATACAGAGGTATACGGGGAAATCCTCAAGATTGAAGATGAAGATGCCTATCGCATCACACGAGAATTAGCTAGACAAGAAGGAATCCTCGTTGGACCATCTTCTGGTGCAGCCTGCTATGCGGCGATGGAAGTAGCTAAGAGGCTCACTCCTGAGGACACCGTTGTAGCAATCGCCTGCGATACTGGTGAACGTTATTTATCAACAGATTTATTTTCATTTGAATAAATGATTAAGGGACTGGGACGGAACCATCTTCAGTAATTCAATTCCTTACAAATGAGCTGAAAGCAAAACCAGCGTAGGACATACACGTAGACTCCTATGGGAGCAAAGGCCAAGGTGAGACTTCGCAGTGCGGTAGCACAAGGAGGCTCACCAGCCTCCCATGGAAAGCGGAGTGTATGTCCGAAGCGGTAGCCTCACTCTCGTATCTTTAATTGACAAGAACCCGAACAGTTATGTGAGCTAAACCGCAGAACTGTTCGGATTTTAGTTAGCTAAAACGTCCTAGTCTGCCTTCATTACAATCACACAATTTTACACATTAAATCCCTTGATTAAAAAACCACGTATTTGTATAATATAAGCGTCTAGGGAAGACGTTGAAATGTCAGATTATATCGACAACAGATTGATCTGTTTTTCTTCGGATAAAGAGACTATACATCCCCTGACACGCATCAATCATTAAAGAACCGTGCATGATGCAGTATTATCCTGCATAGATTTAGCAATAGGATCTAGTCATGATTATGTATAAGGAGTGGTGTTTTGAAAACTTCAACTGATCGCATGCTGACTCGTATCAAGTCCATTTACCTCTACATTAAACAAAGGGGGACCGTCACGACGAATGAATTAGTTGAAGAGTTCGGAATTACACAACGAACGATCCAACGCGACCTAAACGTACTTGAGTACAACAAACTTGTGACAAGTCCTACTCGGGGAAAATGGAGCACAACAAACAAAAAAACACGGGTTTCATAATGAAACTTTATATCAAAAAGAGACCTCGGTAATCATGATTACCGAGGTCTCTTTTGCCTTTATTGAAACAATTTGTACTCTTCTTCGGTTAATTGTCGGTAGCTTCCAGGAGCAAGGCTAGGATCAAGCTCCAGCTTGCCTATTGCCCTGCGCTTTAGTGTGAGTACTGTTTTTCCTCGCGCTTTAAACATTCGCTTTACTTGATGAAATTTCCCCTCTGTAATCGTTAACTCGATTTTGGAGGTTGTTCCTGCCTCTTTAATCACTAATTCTGCAGGCTTTGTCATGTATCCATCGTCTAACCTTACTCCTACACTAAAGGCGTCTACATCCTCTTTAGTAACCTCTCCATCCACATCTGCCTCATACACCTTTGAGACATGTCGACGTGGAGACATTAATTGATGAGAAAATGCACCATCCGTTGTTAACAACAATAACCCTTCCGTATCTTTATCTAGTCTACCTACAGGAAACAGTTTGAATCGTTCCCAGTCAGAATGAAGAAGATCAATGACTGTCTTATGCATCGTATCCTCGGTAGCTGATATCACACCTTGGGGTTTATTTAACATTAAGTACACTTCCGCTTGATACTCTATCACATCACCTGAAACGGTCACTTTCTGTTTCTCAACATCAATCTGACTTTTAGCTTCTTTTACCACTCCATCATCAACAGACACGAGCCCAGACTTCAGAAGCTTTTTCACTTCTTTTCTGGATCCATACCCGGAATCAGCAAGAAACTTATCTAATCTCATACTACTCAAACTCCTTTGCTTACATGTCCTCAGACTTTTCAAACATATATTCTTTCCGATTCGATTTGACGCATAAGACTAAGCCTAATGCCAAACCTGCTGTTATGAGTGAGCTTCCTCCATAACTGATTAATGGCAACGAAAACCCAGTAACGGGAAGAAGGCCAACATTCATTCCGACATTTTGAAAAATTTGAAAGGCAAACAATCCAGCAACTCCGGCACAAATACTTAAATCAAATTGATTCGTCGAATGAAAGCCTACCATCACAATTTGATACAGCAGGATAAAATAAATACTAATTAAAAGACAGGCAGCAATAAAGCCATGCGTATGAGCAATAATTGCAAAGATAAAGTCTGTATGAGCTTCCGGGATATAATATAAATTATCCTCTGCACCAGTCCCACTCAAACGCCCTGACCCTACTGCTCTCATGGCAAGATTCACTTGATAAGCCTCATTCGCATACTCAGTTGGGTTTAACCAACCATGAAAACGATTTACCTGATAATCTTTAAGATTTGAGAATATGTATTTTTCTACTAAATCCATTCGAGCAAAATAAAGATAAACAAAACTAAGTATAGCCGTTATTGGTACCAATATCATGGTTAAAGTCCATTTCATACTTACTTTTGATACTAACAATATAGATAAAACAATAGCGGCTATCTGCATAATTGTTCCCATATCAGGTTGCTCGACTAACAATAACACAACCGGAAAACAAAGAGCTGCAAGTTTAATTATTAACCAAAAATCTCCCTTCCATTTACTTGACCATTCTTTATGCTTACTAACCACATAAGAAAAAGTAATAATTAAGAAGATCTTTGTTAGCTCAGCAGGTTGAAAAGAACCGATTATAGGTAATCTATACCACCGTATGGCACCTGAATCTTCACCACGTACAAATGAATCGGGTACAACTAAAAGCCCAACGAGGACCACAATACCAAATCCATAAAGAATCCATTGACTCTGTTTAATATAATCAATGTCTAAATAGGACATTGCGATTACCAAAAGAAACATCAAAAAATAAAATAAAAATTGTCTTAGCATAAAGTTTCCAAGGTATTGTTGCATTTCCTGTGCTTCATATATGTAAAAACAGCTAATTACCATAAAAAGAAATAAGAGAAAGAGAATATTATAATCAATTTTTGTTTTCGTCATAAAAACCCACCTAATTTCCAATTATCATTCATTATATCGACTTAGGCGTTATTTGCACAGGTTTTTTTCCTTTTATCCACACAAAAGAATCAGCCGCTTTTAGTCAGCAGCTGATTCTTTTGTTTCAAACATATAGTGTTTAGTTCTAAAGTTCACATTTAATACAATACCCATCGCAATCATATTCGTTAATAAAGCACTTCCTCCATAACTAATAAAAGGCAGAGCAAGCCCCGTGATCGGCATTAAACCAATCGTCATTGCAATGTTTTGAAACACTTGAAACACTAGAAGTCCGATGACTGCTGCCACTAAATAGGAACCATATAGATTGTTACATGACAGAGCGATCATAATCATTCGATAAAACAATAAGAAATACGTAACTAACAAGACCATTGCACCAAAGAAGCCAAACTCTTCTCCAATTGCTGCAAAGATAAAGTCTGTATGAATTTCTGGAAGAGTGTCACTTTGCGTTTGTACACCTTGCATAAATCCACTACCATAAAACTGCCCGGAACCAATACCCTGCATAGCCAGATTTAACTGATAGCCAATTCCCGATGTATCTCCATCAGGGTCTAACCACCCATAAACCCGGTCAAGCTGATGGGGCTCAATAAAGATACTAAACAGTTCAAAGTAATTGTTATGCAACCAGACAAGGACAAGAATAGCAAACACCATCATAAAAGCTAGGAAGAATAGTATCCGCCATCTAATGCCTGACATTAAAAGCATCACCGCAATGATACAGGCAATTACAAGAGCCGTACCCAGGTCTGGCTGTTTGAGAATAAGGAAAAATGGTGGGATCCCCAACGCCAAGACCTTTAACAAAATCATCAGATCACCTTGAATCGATGTGTCCTTCCGATTGCTGGTCACTTTAAATAATAAATGAGCAAGAGCTAAAATAAGAAAGATCTTCATAAACTCTGACGGTTGGATTTCTGTGATTCCAATGTTAATCCAACGTTGTGCTCCATTTCGATAAACCCCAAAAAACTCAACGGCAAGTAACAAGACCATTCCAAAAGAATAAATTGGAATCGTTAAGTTTTTAAAAAAATCATAATCAATTAACATAACTCCAACAATAATTATTGCGCCTACAGCAAACCATAATACTTGTCGAATCACAAAAAAACTTGGATCAACACTGTATTGCCCAGAAGCGCTATAGATAGCCATCAGACTGATACACATTAAAATAAATAATAGAAACAATAAAGTATAGTCAAGCTGCTGAAGGCTTGTTTTTTTCTCTTGCATAGTATGCCTCCAAAACTAAGGTTACTCCCTTATCAGGCAGTTTTTAATTCGTCATCCTGATCCAATTTAAGACGTTTCTGACGAATGTTCGTTCTTGAAATACTCGCCAAAATCGCTATAGAGATCATCGTAACAAGAAGTGAAGAGCCACCATTACTTACTAACGGGAGTGTAATACCTGTTATAGGCAACAGTCCACTGACCGCACCAATATTAAATACAACTTGAATGGCTATTTGAAACACAATTCCAAATGCCAACAAACTTCCAAATGGTGTTCTGCATCTAGATCCAATGACCACGCCCCTAAAGAGAATGACGCCATAACACCCGATTACAAATAAGACACCAAGAATACCAAGCTCTTCTGAGATAATAGGAAGGATAAAGTCGGTATGAGCCTCAGGCAAGTAAAGAAGCTTCTGTACACTCCCACCCAAACCAGTTCCAGTTAAACCTCCATGAGCAAATGCAATATACCCTTGAATCAGTTGAAGTCCATTATTCATCGGATCTGCAAAAGGATCCACAAACGAAGTTAATCGTTCATAACGATAGGTTTCTGATACAGCTAATGCAATAAAAAGTGAGCTTCCTACTACACCTAAACCAAGTAAATGAGTCCATCTAGCACCTGATAGAAAGATGATAAAAAACGTGACCATAAGAATGGCTGTAGCAGTTCCTAAATCAGGTTGTCTCATAATAAGGATAAATACAAGACCAACAACAATTAAAGGAGGAACAACTCCTTTGATGAATTTATGAATATATACTTGTTTTTGAGAATAAACTTGTGCAAGGTAAATAACCATACCAAGCTTTACAAATTCAGAAGGTTGAAGCCTTATTGGGCCGAGTTGAAGCCAACGCTGAGCCCCTCCACCTGAACTCCCAAATCCAAAAATCACTAGCAATAATGAAACAAAGGACAAAATAATAATATACGGAGACATCTTTTTGAATAGCTGATAATTAAGATGCATAAAAAAGATGAAAAACAATGTGGCTAATATAAACCAAACAGACTGTCTTTTCAGGAAAAAATAAGGATCTCCAGTTCCTCCTTCTCCCATATACATAGCTTCTACATAGCTAGAACTAAACACCATTAACACACCAAAACAAGCCAGTGCATAGGTGGTCAGGATAAGCAGCCAATCATTGTCTTTTAAAAATGAATATTTCATTGCCTCCCCCACTTCACCCGAACATAGTCAGTTCTTTTATTATAGCAGAGCCACGGCTTTTGAAAAAGAGGATGAAGCTGTCATAACTTGTTGAAAATCATGCGCCATTGACGCAAATTCTCTAAATCGTTAATCTGGACGCTTAAACCTTGCTCCCAAAACCACTTCTGCCATCCGTGATCGATATGCAAGATACGCATATACAACAGCTCCACTACCAGCACCTATTCCAGAAAGAATAAAACTATTCAACCGGTTGTCTAGAGGAAGTGTTATGCGTAACCCTGTATCAATGATCCAAACAGAGGTGGCCATAATAAGAGCAAACAACAGCATCAATCCTGCTCTTTTGATAATTAATTGATAGGAAAATGATGTATGCTTGCCAATTCCCCAAATTGTAATAGCTATGGCTGCTGAAAATCCTATATAGGTAGCTAAAATCGCACCATTTGGTCCTAATTGAAGTAATAACAAATTATTTAGTGCGAGCTTTAGCACTAAGCCAACAAGTAGAGCTGTGATGGCAAGTAGTTGTCGATTAATCCCTTGTAAAATAGCTGCTGTTACTGAGAACAAGGAAAAGAACAATGTGATTGGTCCGTAGTAACGAAGCGTTTCTCCTCCAATCGCTAGATCTTCTAAACCAAATAACGCCACAAAAATCGGATTAGCCAAAACGGCTAGGCCAACAGCTGCTGGTAACGTTATAAAAAGAATTAGCTGAAAGGTTTGTGTAATTAATTTTTGTAATCGGACAGAATCGTTTGATGTATAAGCGTTTGTAATCGTTGGAACTAAGGTAACCGACAAGGCTGTAGCTAATGCCATCGGAATTAAAACGATTTTATGTGCTGATTGTGTTAATACACCCACATAATTCTCAGATATGTCTCCCATCCCAATTTTCGCTAATGCTCCATTAATGGTCAACGTATCGATTAACTGAAACAAAGGAATGGCTAGGCCAACAATAGACAAAGGAATGGCGTACCAAATAAGCTCTTTGTACATCGACTTAAGTGGCAAAGGTTTCGATGACGCATTCGTTGTGGCCAGACCAAGCATATTTGTACGATTCTTAAATAAAAAGTACAACAAAACAGCTAACCCAGCTAGTCCACCCACAAACGCACCAAATGTAGCAAAACCAACGGCTAAACCAATATCTCCATCTTGAACATTCATAATTAAAAAGGCCGCTGACAAGATAAAAGCGATGCGTACAATTTGCTCAATGACTTGTGAGACAGCCGTAGGCATCATCGATTGACACCCTTGGAAGTACCCTCTAATCATACCCATGATCGGCACAATTAATAGTGCCACACTCACCATTCGAATGGTAAAGATAATATCCTCGTATGAATTGACTCCTGCTTGTTCATCCGGAAGTATGTAAGGTGTAAGGACGGGTGCCATAAAAAAAAGCAATAAAAAAGCAAGCAATCCCGTTATGCTCATAACAAGTAGACCTGATTTAAATAATCGATAGCCTGTCTCATAATCTCCAAGTGATTGATATTTTGAAACAAATTTTGAAACGGCTAAAGGAAAACCTAATGTAGCCAGACTTAAAAGAATCGTATACGGTGTATATCCATAAGAATAAAGGCCCAATCCAGTTTGTCCAACTAAAGCTGAAAATGGAACAACATAGATGAAACCAAGAATTTTTGAAGCAAGAGTTGCCACGGTTAAAATCTTTGTCCCGCGCATCAAGTTTGTTTCTGCCATGTTTTCCTCCTGTGCTGTAACCGCAAAAAAATATCTAACTTGAATTGTAGCATAGTTTAATACAAGATATTCGTGACGATTCATGTAAAAAAAAGAGACGTTATACGTCTCTTTGATGTTTATTGTATCCTTTTTCTTTACCCTGCAAACTCATCAGGCTTCATCCCTTGTGAATCGGTTTCCACTGCAAACAACGCTCCACCAAACTCATCCTGTTCATCATCACTTGAAGCGGATGTAATAAACAACGTGCGATAATCATCTCCACCAAACGCGCAGGAGGTCACGCACTTGGCGTTCACTTCTACTGAGTTTACTTTTTCCTTCGTACGTGGATTTAGTTGGATGACTTGCCAGCCATTGTACATCGCTACCCATAACATTCCATCACGATCAATTGTCATTCCATCCGGGTGCCCGTCTCTGTCATCAAATGTATAGACGACTTCTTTATGTTGGATTTCTCCACTATCTATATCATATTGATATGAGACTACTTGTTGAGTTTTTGTATCAATATAATACATTAGCTGTTGTGACATATCCCAAGCTAATCCGTTCGAAATTTGCACATCACTAATTACTTTTTCACAGGACAAATCTGTATCAATTCGATAAAGTGCTGCATCCTTATGCTGTCCTTTTGTGACCATTGTCCCCGCCCATAAACGTCCTGCCGGATCACATTTCCCATCATTAAATCGGTGGTGTGAGACTTCCTTCTCTGGGGAGGCTACTTTTTCTAATCGATCCCCTTCGAATAGATAGACTCCATCCTTCATTGCTAAAACAAAACCACCCTTCTTCCTTTTCACAACTGCCGTTACCTGCTGGCCGAATGAAAGTTGTTTATTTTCATTAAGACTAGGAGAATATGTATTGAGCTTACACCCATCAATATCGACCCAATGAAGAACTTGTTCTTTTTCATCCCAAAAGGGTCCTTCTCCTAATTGAGCTCGCGTTTTCCATACAACTTCCGCTTTCATCGTAACGCCTCCTTAGTTGTCAGTTACTACCTTTACATAATACGTTCTTGATCTAGGTCCATCGAATTCACAAAAATAGATCCCTTGCCATTGTCCCAGAATAAGTTCTCCCTCAGATATCAATACGGTTTGAGATGTTCCCACGGTACTTGCTTTAAGATGAGCTGCACTATTACCTTCCATATGGCGATACTGCTTATGCTCCCAAGGGTACACTTCATCCAACCTCATTAACATATCGTGCTTCACATCGGGATCTGCATTTTCATTAATCGTAATACCTGCTGTTGTATGTGGACAATAAATGATGGCTTGTCCATCTTTCACACCTGATTCTCTAACTGTACTGCGTACCTCATGAGAGACATCTACCATACTGTCTCGATTTGTTGTACGTAATGATTTCTTTTCTAGCACCTTAAATCCCTTCTTTCCATACCTATGTATAATCACTATTCCCGAAACGATTAGAGTAAAACCGCTTCCCGCTCATTCGATTAAAAGAAAATAATTGGGAAGAAAATAGGCATCTTCTTCCCAATTAAAGATTCTATAGAATATCTAATCTTACAAGTAGAGCAATAAGGATTTGAAGTAAAAGTTGAATATTGATAGAGATTTGGGTATCTACCGTGTTAACTGTAACACCTCTTGAATTTTCAACGACTGTTTTTTGGAAGTTTACTTGTTTCACTTTTGAGCTTTGTAAAAGCTCTTGAGTAATTTGGTCAGCTTTTGCATTATCCGCAATTGAGATACTGATTAGAATCGCGATTGCAGCTTGTAATGCAGCCTGTAATGAAACCGCAGCTTTTGTATCTACAGATGAAACATCAACATCACATGAATCTTTAATGAAGATATATTCTTCTGTAAGCTGTAACGTCTTGTTTTCTTGATCTCCTTTTTGAGTTATCCCATCATTACGTTTACTGAAAGGATGACACGAATCGGGATCAAGAGCAGACCACTTTTTACACTCTTTTTCCTCTTCTTTACACTCATCTTTTTCTCTTAACAATTCTTCACTCATATTCTGATCTCCTCTCCTTTCTAATTTACTCTATGTCAAAGCGATGGTTATGCCTGTTCGAATTCATCAGGTACATATACCCTTTTTTAGGTTTATGCTTAACGTTTAGGACGTTTAAACGTTTGAATACGATTCGTTTGAGCTTTTTTTACTGAGGCAACAGGGTTTACTCTATTTACTACAGGTTCCTCAACTTCTACTACTTCAACTACTTCCTCTTCCTCAGGCTCTAGTGTAATCTTAGGTGCAGAGCCTAAAAGGTCTAAACCAGTTAGATCAAGACTTGGTTTCCCAGAAGCATCTGCGGCTTCTTTTTGACGTGCAAGGAATTGCTCCACTTCTTGTTGGATACTTAACACTGTTTGCTTCACTTTGTTTTTCTCAGAAACAGACAGATCTTTAGAAGGGGTCACATCATATTTGTTTAGAATACGTCCAACTGCGACGTCTATAAGCTGTTTGTGACTATCCATTAATTATGATCTCCTTTCTCATCAAATTAAAAAAACGTGAGACACTAATAACATATGTAAATGAGAATTAGAAAGTGTTAGTTAGAAGCGGATATACTGAACGAATAGAATCGTACGATCAAAAAAGAACCACAGAAATCTGCGGTTCCTAACTCTTCTCTACACTTTTAATGACAGCTTGTTTCTTTTCAAAAATGTCTACACCTAACTCATTAAGAATACGTACCGCTTGCTTAACTGGAAGTTTCGTAAAACCAAATTCATTGTGAATACAATGTTCAATTTCATCTACAGTTTTAAACTCATGCTTTTCTGTCGTTCCATCAGGGTAATACACTCTCAATTGATTGTTTCGAATTCGCATGTTTTTGTCTGGCTTCCATAATTGACAACGGAGCTCAGACATATAGGTCGCTGTTAATTTATGTGATTGGAGTAGCATCTTATTGATGAACGCTTTGCTAGTTGGTTTATATGGAGTAAAGCTCCAGCAATCCTCTGTTAGATTTCCTTTAATGTATCGAGCAAATTCAAATGTGGTGTCATCGAGTCTTTTTATAATGATCGTTTCTGCATGATAAGTGAATATGTGTGTATCTTCCTTTTCAATGCGCACTGGTTCAAAAATAGGCGCCGCTACACCACAATCTACAAATAGAGTCTCTCCATTCAGGTGGACAATCAGTGCAAGATGCTCATCCCCTAAGTGAATATTATAGCAAGTAAACCCTAATTCCTTTAATAGCTGCTTCAGTACTGTATTTAATACATAACAAGTACCCCCAAATTGATAGTCATTAAATTGTGATACAAACTCACTCAACGTAGGGATTGCTCGTCTGCCAAATGATTGATTATGGTTATTCAGTAGTTTTCCTATATTCTCAAACGGAAAACGGTACACATGGGCCTGCACAAGCTTAGATAAGTAAGCAAATGATGGGGGTTCCTCTTGTAGTTCAAGTATATCTAGATATTGCTTAACTTCTAGCTTCTGCATATAATTCCCTCCTAGCTATACTATTTATCTGAAAAATCTAAATACGTATCATGTATGTAATATACCCACGCACAATCGTACCGACACCTTTCTTGTTAGATAATATATCTAGGAAAATCTTAGAATGGGTTTGGGATCTAACAATCTATCTGAATGAAACGCATGGCTACAGTAACTCAAAACAGATTACTAGTCAGTTTAAACCTATTTTAGGACATACGTGGAGATTCCAATGGGAGTAAACGAAGGTCATTGAAAAAGTCAGCTAGAAATAAGTTCATAGGCACCGCTCCAGGAGAAACCTACGCACCCACAAGAACGGCCTCAGCCCATGAAGTGGAAGGGCAATGAGGATCAGGAGTGTATGTCTGAGGTGTAGCCTTACTCTCCTATTTTAATGAACAAAAAAACCCGAATCATTATGCTTGTTAAGCTGCATGATGATTCGGGTTTTGTGATAATTATTAAAGTTCAGTACAGACTCACGTTGTTGGTAAACGTTCCGATGAAGCGTTTTTCTTTTGATGCTTTAGATGAATCTCTGTTAGTCTCTCAAATCCTTTGTATGCAATCCACATATTCACATGAATGATAAAACTCACTCCGACAAGTGGAATTAAACCAGGCAAATAAATGAGTAGATAATAGATGGAGAGCAAACTTACGAAAAGAAAGACGGTATTAGCAGGTAACAAGAATCCTATAAACAAAGCTTTTTTCAACGTTGCCATGATACTTACCTGATAATGAACCATGACCGGAAATACATACAGTAGTAACATCCCTATCGCTATTCCAACAGCAATTAAGACGATGTGGAGAGCCGAATGAAGAGCACCCTCCATGTTTCGAAAGAACATGAAGTCTACATACCAGATTAAAGAGATGATGAGTAAGAGTGCCCCTACTCCATTTGAACGAACAAACGATTCACGGTAAATAGACCAGTATGTTCTGAAAAGAGGAACATCTTCTTCCCCAGCAGCTGTTTTGCGAGCAATCGTAAATACGGCAGTTGTACTTGGCATAACTCCAAACACAATCCCTCCTAACAACGTGCCCCCTACCCAAAGAAGATTCAGCCAGAAAAAATACGTGATCCACCTACATAATTTAAAGATTCCAGTGAATAATCTGTTCGTCTCCATCATGTTCATCTCTCCTATCTACTATACTTTCGTTGACGTTTTTTCTAAGAGCTCATTAATATGGATTGGTTTCTTTTCTTTCACAGAACGCCAAATCGCTTCACCGGTAGCAACCGCATAACTACCATCCCGGCTTCCTGATAGAATTTCATATGGACGTGCCGGGTCTGGACCCATAAATAGATCTTCCTGGATGACCGGATCGCCCCCTCCGTGTCCTCCATCTCGTTTTACAACATGAATAATCTCTTTTGAACCAAACAATGGATAATAATCAATGGTTTGCTCATCAAACGGAAAAGGCACACGCGATGGTGCATGGATTTCTTTCGTTTCAATCCTGCCCTCTGTTCCATTAATCGCTAAACTATATCCTTCGTAAGGAAGTGAAAAGTTGATTGAATAACTTAATAAAGCTCCTTGATTATAACGGACGGTCGCTGTATAGGTGTCTTCAATTTCTATCTCTGAATCGAAAATACATTGATCAGAACGATAATTCGTGTAGCTTTCATTCCTGCCTTTGTCTGATTCAATATGATCATCCTGAACGGTAAAGCTATTGCTTCTGGAATTCCATCTTGAATAGTAAGAACAGGAATGCTTCACATCACAGGTTGCACACACCCGGCCATCTTTCTTCTCCGGATTGTGAACGCTTTCTTCTCCGTAATAATTACGTGCCCCAAAAGCAAATACTTCTTCAGGTGTCTGATCGAGCCACCAGTTAACCAAATCGAAGTGATGAGAACTCTTATGGATCGAAAGACCACCAGAGAACTTGCGCATCCGATTCCAACGTTGGAAATAACTAGAGCCATGATAAGTATCGATATACCAATTAAGGTCAACAGATGTAATCCTGCCGATTTTGCCCTCTAAGATCATCTCCTTGATCTTCGTATGGAAAGGGCTGTAACGGTAATTAAATGTTACCGTTACTCGTCCTTTACTTTTAGCCTCTGCATCCATAATACGTTGACAATCAGCTGCCGTTGTTGCCATTGGTTTTTCTGTCATAACATCTAGACCATACTCTAGTGCTAATATAATGTACTTCACATGCGTATCATCTCGTCCAGTCACAATGATGACATCCGGCTTCGTGTCCTTCACCATATTGTGGAATTGAGATTCATCATACTCCTGCACATGGGCAATTTGAGGAAAGTCCTCTTTACATAAAGCAAATCGCTTTACATCGGGATCAAGCATACCCACAAGCTCACTTGTTTCTGAAAATGTCTCTAACATTGGCTTAATAAACATACCAACCGCTCGTTTACTCACACCACACACTGCAAATCGTTTCATACTTTCCACTCCTTGCTATCTAAGACTTCAAGCCACTAGTACTAATTCCATCCACAATGTAACGCTGGAAGAAAAAGAAGATTAGAAATACTGGTAAAATACTGAGAGTTGTCATCGCAAACATGGCTCCCCAGTTTGTTACTGCACTTGGATCAGAGAATAGCTTTAGTGCTAATGATACTGGGTACTTTTCTGGGGTCACTAGATAGATAAGTGGTCCCATAAAATCATCCCAGCGCCAGTAGAATGAGAAGATCGCTGCTGTCATCATTGCCGGTACAACAAGTGGCATGATGATCCTAAAGAAAATAGAGAATGTATTACATCCATCAATTTTCGCTGCCTGATCCAGCTCCGTTGGGATCGTTCTAATAAATTGCATGATCAGAAAGATAAAGAATGGAACTCCGAAGAATGTAGGCAAGATTAAAGGCAAGTACGTATCAATCCAGCCAAATCCTGAGAACATCACGTACTGTGGTATCATAACCATCTCATATGGAAGCATTAATGTCATCATCATTAAGACAAACCACATTTTCTTACCTGTAAATTTAATTCGAGCAAAGCCATACGCTATAAATGTTGATGATATGACACTTCCGATTGTAGAGATAATCGTGATAATGAACGAGTTCATGAAAAACGTTGTAAACGTGATTCCACCAAACCCTTTCCAACCTTCACTGAAGTTCTCAAAAGCCCATTCACTTGGTATGAGCGTATGAGCATCAACAAAGACCGTTGAACTTTCTTTAAAAGAACTCATTACCATCCACGCTAGTGGGTACAGCATAATTAGAGTGAAAATAATCATGAGAATATGTTGAACAATTTTACGAGTTAGTTTTTTTCTTTTTGTATCCATAATGGCTTTCTCCTTTCCTCATCAATCGTTATAGTGAACCCACTTATCAGAGCTCTTAAAGATAACAGCTGTGAATACGGCGATGATTATTAACATCACCCACGCCATAGCAGAGGCATAACCCATGTCAAAGAATTCAAAGGCACGGCGATACATGTAAAGTACGTACAAAAGGGTACTATTCATAGGCCCGCCATTTGTTACAACAAAACTTGGTGTAAATGCCATAAACCCTTGAATGGTCTGCATGATCGTGTTGAATAGGATCACCGGTGTAAGCAAAGGAATCGTAATTTTAAAGAATTGTTGCCAAGGTTTTGCTCCGTCCACACTTGAAGCTTCATAGAATGTTTTTGGAATATTGCGTAAACCAGCAAGAAAGATAAGCATGGATGAACCGAACTGCCATCCATATAATGCAACTAGTGTCCAAATGGCTGTACCTGGATCCCCAAGCCATGAATGTGTAGGTAAACCGATAGAAGCAAGTACAGAGTTAAATGCTCCATCGTTTCCAAACAACTGTCTCCACATGATGGAGATACCGATACTTCCTCCAACAACAGATGGAAGGTATAATAATGTTCGATACAAGCCAACAGCCTCAACAATTTTGTTCAGAGCTACAGCTACAAGAAGAGCAAAAACTAATCTAATTGGTACAGCTGTTCCGGCATAAAGAAACGTAACTTTTAGAGATTGCCTCCATGTGTCATCTGTTGTGAACATACGCTCATAGTTAGCAAACCCAATCCAGTTGTAATCGCCACCCATACCATAATTGGTGAAAGATAAGTAAAGAGAATAAAGGATCGGATAGAGAGTAAAAGCTAATAGTCCAATAATAAATGGTGAAATAAAAGCATAGCCAGCCGTTTCTTCATAGCCTGTACGCAATCTTTTCGGACGTTTAAACGGTTTTTTGAATGGGGGTTTTATTGGTACTTTAACTTCCTGCCCCGTTTGATTTTGAGCCATTTTCTCCACTCCTTACTATACGTATTTATGTCTCATGATTGAAAAGATCCTGTAACTCCCAGAGTTATCAGGATCTAATCTCAGCCTAGTTCCCTAATATTTGACTGGCAGTTTTTCTGAAATCCTCGGCTCCCTCTTCAGGAGTGATTTGGCCATACATAACGCGCTCATCTACATTTTCTAGTGCTTGTAACACTTCTGTAGATTCAGCTGGGAAGTTCGTGTCAATTGGAGAGCTATTCTCTGTGACATAATCGATATACTCATAGATCTTCGTTTCAACTTCATTTAGATCTTCTTGCATGTAGGCACGTACTTCAGCGTTAATTGGAACACCTCTGTCTGAACCAATCACATCAAACACTTCTTCTGTGTTTGTAAAGAAGTCAATAAATTTAGCTGCCTCTTCCTTGTTTTGAGAATTTTCACTCACAGACCAAAGCATAGCTGGTTTTAGGTACATCGCATGCTCATTATTAGCTCCGGGCAGTACGTTTAGATCAAACGAATAATCTGCTGCACTTGACATAACCACCACTTGGTTTGACCATCTAAAATCAAATGGCGCATTACCATGCACAAGCAATTCATCCTCTACCCCTTGAATTTGTTGAACAACATCATAACCAGGAGCTACACCATCGTCCACCATTCTTTTAGACATAGATAGGAAATCAACAAGTAATTGATCATCGCTATATCCTAAATCAGTTCCGTCTTCGTTAAACAAGGTAAAGTCTTTTTCTCTTAAATAATACTCAAACATGTTTTTTACATCTAATGAACGTGTGCCGTACGTATCTAATTCTTCGTGAATCGTATACGCAACTTCCTCAAACTCTTCCCAAGTCCAGTTTTCACTTATTTCAACACCAGCTTCATCTAGCATCTTCTGGCTGTAAATAGCTGTAAGCGCATTCATTCCACTCGGAATTCCTAGTTGTTGATCGTCCTTCACACCTGATTCAAGTACCAGTTCATCTACTTGGCTTGTATCAATCGTGCCATTATCAACAAATTCACTTAAATCTGTTAACAATCCTTGACTTGCATATAAGTTTAGATATTCACCAAAGTTCTGTTGCATAATGTCTGGAAGGTTGTTCCCAGCAGCTTGTGCAGCCATTCTTTCAAAGTATCCATCAAATCCAGTAAACTCCGGTTCAATTTTCACGTGAGGATTTGCTTCCTCATACATCTCAATAATCTTAAAGGTCATATCATGTCGTTCCTGAGAACCCCACCATGACATTCTTAACGTAACCTGCTCATCATCTCCATTACCATCACTGCCACTGCCACCAGAATTAGAGTCTCCCCCTGCATCTGATGACCCTCCACATGCAGCCAAAGCTAACGAAAGTGATAACATAGAAGCTGATAGAAACAACATTTTCTTTTTCATGAAGCAACCCCCTTTAATGTTTGAAAGCGCTTTCTAGATCTGTTAATATCGTACACTATCTATTTTTTGGATGTAATCAAATAATCAGATACTTTATGTTCAAAAATCAGAGGTGCTGATTTTGATCAAGTATTTTCCCATACATGTAAGAATGTTTCCATCAAAAAAAGAGACCCCTTAAGGAGTCTCTTTCTACTATGTTAATTCCCCAATATTGAACCAGCTGCTTTTCTAAATTCTTCAGCACCTTCTTCTGGAGTAATCTGTCCATACATCACTCGCTCATCAATTTGATTTAACTCTTGTAGGATTTCTGATGATTGTGAAGGGAAGTTCGTATCAATTGGTGAGCTATTCTCTGTAACAAAATCAATATAATCATAGATCTTTGTTTCCACTTCATCCAAATCTGCACGCATATTCTCACGGATTTCATTATTGACTGGTACTCCTCGATCTGATCCAATGGCTTCAAATACCTCTTCAGTGTTCGTAAAGAAGTTTATGAAGTTTGCAGCTTCTTGTTTATGTGCCGAATTCTCACTAACGGACCATAGCATAGCCGGTTTTAAGTACATTCCCTGTTGTATGTTATCACCAGGTAGTACATTTAGATCAAATGAATAATCGGCTGCCTGTGACATGATTTTCACCTGATTAGACCATCTCAGATCAAATGGTACGTTTTTATGAACGATAATCTCATCTTCAATCCCTTGGATCTGTTGGACTACATCGTACCCAGGAGCTACCCCGTCATCCACTGCCGTCTTAGCTCTAGTTAAATAATCCGTTAATAATTGATCATCCTCGTATCCAAGGTCTGTTCCATCGTCATTAAATAAAGCATACCCATTTTCTCTTAAAAAGTACTCAAAGATATTTCCTGCTTCATATGAGCGTGTGCCATATGTGTCTAATTCTTCATGTACTTTTGTCGCAATCTCATCAAAATCTTCCCATGTCCAATCATTAGTAGGTAACTCTGCTCCAGCTTCTTCAATCATTTCTTTATTGTACATTACAGTCAATGCGTTTGTACCTGTAGGCATACCGAGAAATTGGTCATCCTTCATACCCGATTGAACGATGGATTCATCCACCTTACTTAAATCAATGGTTCCATCATCGACAAATTCATTTAGATCCGTCAACAACCCTTGACTCGCATATAGGTTTAGATATTCACCAAAGTTCTGTTGCATGATGTCCGGTAGATTGTTCCCGGCAGCTTGTGCAGCCATTCTTTCAAAGTATCCATCAAATCCGGTAAACTCCGGCTCGATTTTTACATGAGGGTTTGCTTCTTCATACATTTCAATAATCTTGAAGGTCATATCATGACGTTCTTGAGAACCCCACCATGACATTCTTAATGTGATCTGCTCATCATCTCCGTTCCCTTCACTGCCTCCAGAATTAGCGTCTCCCCCTGCATCTGATGACCCTCCACATGCAGCTAAAGCTAACGAAAGTGATAACATAGAAGCTGATAGAAACAACATTTTCTTTTTCATGAAGCAACCCCCCTCATAATTTTGAAAGCGCTTTCTTTAACAGTTAATATCTTACACCATCTAAATTTGGGATGCAATCAAATATTTCCATATTTTTAAGTTAATGATCTGATGTGCTAAAATTATTTTCTTTGTATTCGCTTGGAGTAAATCCAGTTTGTTTTTTAAACACCTGACTGAAATACCGAGGGTTATTTCCAAATCCAACTTGCTCAGCGATCTCAGATATCTTTAGTTGTTCCGATTTTTGTATAGATTCAATGGCTTTATCAATTCTTAACTTCACTAGATAATTGGAAAATTTCTCTCCTACTTCCTTTTTGAATAACTTCCCAAGATAATCTGAATTCATGTAGAAAATATCATTTGATAACTGTAAGAGAGACAGATCACTATCCGAATAATGACTATCAACATATTCACATACTTGATGGATGGTTGAACTTAGGCGTTGTTTAGTTGATGTATAGTTCTCTTGTGCTACGCTTATCGCTGCTTCATAAATAAACTCTTCAACCTGCTTAAGTGTTTGAAATTGTTGAAAATGAATGACCTGTTTAAATAAAGATTCCATTACCTCTTTTTTTGTCTGTCTAATAATGGACATAAATAACTCAAGGCTATGTGCTTTGACAATGCTCACATCATACTTCATCCGAGACACGTAGGCAAAATACTCATCCAAATACTCTTTTGTTTCTTCAAGGTTTCCACTTCGAAGGTACATCAGCAAGTCTTCATGATTAAACTGAAGTTCATCAAAACGAAAGCCTTGCTCGGCTATTTCACCAGTGGAAATAATTCCTCCACTCCCTACATAGAAACGCTGCGCCAGCCCTTGAAGAGCTTCTCTATACATTCTCCTAAGCTGCGTGACATTTTCTTCGCTACTTATTGCACTCGTAAATGTCAATTGATAAAAGTATAAAAAATCCTCTTTTACTTCTTTTAATGTCTTAATTAGTACCTGATCGGATTCACTTTCAATGACTAGCACGACTTTCTCACCAATCGTTGTCGATAAAAGAATGGTCTGTGTTTGCTCCATTTTTTCAGTGACTATTTCTTTCAGTGCAAAAAAGTGCTCAAATTCTGCCGGTCCAGCTACCTTTTTCTTATCAACCAAGTCATCAATTTGCAGGACTAATAACTTGAGCGGTTCTGAGGTATAATCTGAGCCAAACAATTGCTGAAAATGATCCCACTCTAGAGTTCCAAACGAATTATCAGAAAGAACCTCTTTCAAAATTTGCGCCTTTGCTTTTGGCATAATCTGCTGAAGTCGCTTTTTCATGTTCTGAACAAATAAATCATTGGCATTCTGATCATTTAACTCTGATACGATATCCGTCAGAGCAGCTTCAATTTTCTTTTCATTAGAAGGTTTAAGCAAATAGTGTCTTACATTGTGCTCCATTGCAGATTTTGCAAATTCGAACTCATCATGCCCAGACAGAATCATCCACTTAATACTTGGATAGGCTGCATGAGCTTTCTTAATTAGTTCTACCCCGTTCATACCTGGCATCTTGATATCAGTAATAACAATATCAGGCATATCTTTTTCAATTAGTTCAAATGCTTCCACACCATTACTTGCTTTAGCCATCAACTTCACTTCACAGGCTTTCCAATCCACTACAGCAGCAATTCCCTCTAGAATATTAATCTCATCGTCCACTAGAAGAACCTTATACATGTCATATCACTCCTCAACATTAGGAAGGGTTATGAAAACCGTTGTTCCTTTATCCAATTCACTTTCGATGGATAAACCATAGGCCTCACCAAACATCAAATGAATTCGTTCTATAATGTTGTACAAACCAATACCTGAGCGTTTAGGCTTTACGTTACCTGCATAAATAGACTGGATGGTTGCTTCATCCATACCCACTCCGTTATCACGAATGGATATCGTGACTTTACTCTCAGTGCACCGAATGTTGACGTCAATTGTGCAAACTGAAATGACTTCTTCAAGACTGTGCTGGATCGCATTTTCAATAATCGGTTGAATCGTTAACTTAGGAATACGATACGCACTCATATTCTCAGGGTGCTCCAAGGTAAATTGCAATCGCTCCTTATAACGATATTTCTGAATAACCATATAGGCTCGGACAATATCGAGTTCTTCATCAATTGTTATGAGAGGTTCCTTTTTACTAATAATATTCCTCATCATATTACCTAATGCTTCAGCTATTTGGGAGATATCTGACTGCTTATTCATCTTGGCAAGCCAGTTAATTGAATCCAGTGTATTATAAAGAAAATGCGGATTTATCTGTGCCTGAAGCGCACGATATTCCGTTTCTTTAATTATGAGCTGCTTTGTATAATTTTCTCTTATTAACGTGTTAATTTTCTCAATCATCAAATCAAAATTTGTATGAAGCTGTCCTATCTCATCATAAGGAGAATGCTTGTCAGTTGTCCCTAAGCTCTCAAATTTCCCTTCTTGCACATGCTTCATCTTACTTGTTAATTCTTCTAACGGCTTTGAAATCGCTCTTGCTAAACTCCTACTAATTAGAAGAATAATTGCTAAAAATAAGATGAATGAAAAAATCATTAGACCATTTAACCATTTAGTCTGTCCTGTAACTTGATCAAAGGGCAGAATATTATAATAAAAGAGTTCAGAGTGCCTAGACCTTTGTGAAGTTATAAAATACTCACTTCCACTTAGATCCATTACCTGATAACCTGAGCTCTCAGTCGGCTCTAACTGACTTTCTGATCCTTCCTCCATATTATTTGTATACATGATTTCTTCGTCTTTCATAATCACAAAGCTCTTATCTGGTGAAAAATTAAGAGAACCTGATATAAAATCCCCCATATCTATAGTGATAATAACCGCACCCAAATAGACAAGACTCAAATCACTCATTTTTCTCATCTCTCTAGTAGAAACCAGTACCCCTTCATCTGTAATAGACTGCCAGGTATTTGCCCCACCTGCTTCTTTCATATCTTCTGTCCACTCTCGATCAATTTCTTGACCAATTCGGTTGTCACCAACCACGTATATCTCCCCAAACGTATCTACTACATGTATAGACGAAATATACTTCTCTTGAGAATAATAGGCATTCAATCGGTCAATAAGCAGTCGTTTTGTCCGGTACACATCATATCCAAAGTATTCATAATTGATGCCTTCCATATAGTTTTGAATCACGGAATCCGTGTTAATTTGGAATGATATCTGTTCTATTTTCCTAAGTTCCTCATCAAGAACAGTAGATGTGAGGCTTAATGTATTTGCTGATTCATCATAGACTTGTTTTTCATAGACAGCGGTTATGAAATGAAAGCTAATTGTTCCCATCAAACAAAAGAACACTAACTGCAAGATAGCAATTGTTATGATTTTATTTTTTATACCCTTCCCTTTTCTACGACCCCACTTAATCATCCTTCGCCACCACTCTCATAAAGGATCATTCAAATTAAAGCGTTTACATACCATGTTTATTATTCTAACAGATTAATCCAAAACAAGGCTATCATTTATGAAGAAAAGTGACATACTATATGTTTGTTCAAGCTATTTATCCAAAATCCTTTTAATATGGTAGTATAGGAACAGCAATAAAAGCCATAGCATGGTTTATAAAGGAGATTCCCTATGTATGATGTAATCGTGATTGGAGGCGGCCCCTCTGGTCTAATGGCATCTGTTGCTGCCGCAGAAAACGGAGCACGTGTGCTTTTAATAGATAAAGGTAATAAACTTGGTCGTAAGTTAGCCATATCTGGTGGTGGACGATGTAATGTAACCAACCGCATGGAACGAAAGGAATTGATTGAACACATTCCTGGTAATGGAAAGTTCATGCACAGTCCATTTGCGACGTTTGATAATGAGGATATTATACGTTTCTTCGAAGATTTAGGCATTGAACTGAAACAAGAAGACCGCGGACGTATGTTCCCAGTAAATGACAAAGCTCAAACAGTTGTTGATACGTTACTTCGGAGAATACGCGAATTAAACGTAACAATCTGGACTGACTCAGCTGTGAAAACGATCGACTATGAGAATGGACAAGTGGCGGCTGTAAAGTTATTGGATGGTCAAGTGCTTAACACCCGATCCGTTATTGTAGCTACAGGAGGAAAATCCGTTCCTCACACAGGTTCAACAGGTGATGGATACCCTTGGGCAAAAAAAGCAGGTCATACCATTACCGAGCTCTATCCTACCGAGGTACCCATCACTTCCGTCGATTCATTTGTTAAGAAAAAAGTTCTACAAGGTCTCTCTGTACGCGACATAGAATTATCAGTGATCAATCCAAAAGGTAAGATCATCAAAACACACGAAGGCGATATGATTTTTACCCACTTTGGTGTATCAGGTCCAGCGGCATTGCGTTGCAGTCAATATGTCGTAAAAGCACTAAAGAAATTTGATGTCCCATCGATTCAGTTACGACTAGATTTATTTCCTACAAAATCAGAAGAAGATCTATTCCAAGAGCTTTGGAAGCTTGTAAAAGCAGAGCCAAAGAAACAACTGAAGAACGTGCTAAAGGGAACAACTCAAGAGCGAATGCAAGCATATCTATACGACATCCATTCCATAAACGCTGAATCAACTTGTGCCAACATATCGCACGATGTCTTACGTCAATTGGCGAAATCAATGAAACAATTTATCATTCAAGCCACTGGTACACTTTCCATTGAAAAAGCCTTTGTTACTGGAGGCGGTGTGTCCGTTAAAGAAATCGAACCAAAAACGATGCACTCAAGAAAAGCAGAAGGACTTTACTTTTGCGGAGAAGTACTAGATATCCATGGCTACACGGGCGGGTATAATATTACATGTGCCTTCTCTACTGGATACACAGCTGGAAAATCAGCAGCGTTAAGACCTAGTGAATCATAAAAAAGAACGAACGCGATCAGCGTTCGTTCTTTTTTAGAGGTATGTTTTCGGATTATTAGATGTTTCCCCCTCTCTCTCCAGGATTAGTGCAGATCCTCACACATATCTAACGCAAAAAAAACTCATCAAGCCTTATAGAGGACTGATGAGTTTTTCCTATTATCCTACAACGATATTCACTAACTTCCCTGGTACGGCAATTACTTTGCGTATTGTTTTATCAGCAATTGCTTCTTGTACGGTTTCATCTGCACGAGCAAGCTCTTCCATTTGCTCACGAGAAGAATCGGCTGGGATTACGAGTTTCGCTTTCAGTTTGCCGTTAATTTGTACAACGACTTCGACTTCGTTTTCTACAAGCATCGCTTCGTCATACTCAGGCCATGTGGCGTAAGT
Organism: Alkalicoccobacillus murimartini; assembly: GCF_030813245.1. Classification (GTDB taxonomy): domain Bacteria; phylum Bacillota; class Bacilli; order Bacillales; family Bacillaceae_D; genus Alkalicoccobacillus; species Alkalicoccobacillus murimartini. The sequence goes on from NZ_JAUSUA010000004.1 coordinate 352,508, forward strand.
GATTGTATCCGTATGACCTAGCTTAGACCATAATTCTTCTGCCAAGTGAGGAGCGATAGGTGAAAGAATTTTCACAAAGCCTTCCATCTGCTCTTTAGGCAGTGTCTCTTGCTTATACGCTTCGTTAATGTAGACCATCATCTGTGAGATGCCGACATTAAAACGCAATTCCTTAAAGTCCTCTGTTACCTTTTTGATCGTTTGGTGATAGACACGAGTAAGTGACTCTGATCCTGCTCCGTCTTTAATAGAAGGACTCAAATCACCAGATACTTCCTCAATAAATAATCTCCAAATTCTCTCAAGGAAACGACGTGATCCGTCTAGACCATTTGTGGACCAGGCAATGGTTCCATCAAGTGGTCCCATAAACATTTCATATAAGCGCAATGTGTCAGCACCGTGTGATTTGATGACATCGTCTGGATTCACTACATTACCTTTTGACTTACTCATCTTCTCATTGTTTTCACCCAAGATCATACCTTGATTGTACAAGCGTTGGAACGGTTCTTTTGTTGGAACCACACCGATGTCATACAAGAATTTATGCCAGAAACGAGCGTATAATAAATGTAGAACTGCGTGCTCTTGTCCTCCAATATACATATCAACAGGCAGCCATTCCTTTAAGATTTCAGGATCAGCCAAGGCTTCTGAATTATCAGGATCAAGGTAACGAAGGTAGTACCAGCAGCTTCCTGCCCACTGTGGCATTGTATTCGTTTCTCTGCGTCCTTTCATTCCTGTAGCTGGATCCGTAACCTCTAACCATTCCTTCGCATTAGCAAGTGGAGATTCTCCTACTCCAGATGGCTTGATCTCTTCCATTTCAGGCAAGATCAAAGGCAATTGCTCTTCAGGTACGGTTGTTGATGTTCCATCTTCCCAGTGAATCACAGGAATAGGCTCACCCCAGTAACGTTGACGGCTAAACAACCAGTCACGTAAACGATACGTTACCTTTTTAGTACCGACTGATTTTTCTTCAAGCCACGTAATGGCGGTCGTAATTGCTTCTTCCTTGCCTAACCCATTAAGGAAATCAGAATTTACATGCTCGCCGTCTCCAGTATAGGCTTCTTTCTCAACATTTCCGCCTGCAACGACTTCACGAATTGGCAATGAAAAAGCTGTCGCAAATTCGTAATCACGCTCATCATGTGCCGGAACCGCCATAATAGCACCTGTTCCATAACTGACTAGCACGTAATCGGCAATCCAGACTGGCACACGCTCTCCATTAATCGGATTAATCGCGTATGCACCAGTAAACGCTCCTGATTTTTCCTTCGAAAGCTCTGTACGCTCAAGATCACTTTTAGTTGCTACTTTCTTTTGGTAGGCTTCAATTGCTTCTTTTTGCTCATCTGATGTGATCGTTGACACTAGTTTATGCTCTGGCGCAAGAACCATATAGGTTGCTCCAAATAACGTGTCTGGACGAGTGGTGAATACAGAGATTACATCATCGAAACCATCAAGTTGAAATTCAACCTGTGCACCTTCTGAACGACCAATCCAGTTTCGCTGCATATCTTTTAAGCTCTCAGGCCAATCAAGATCTTCTAAGTCTTCAAGCAAACGATCCGCATACTTTGTAATACGTAATACCCACTGTCTCATTGGGCGACGCTCTACTGGATGACCACCACGTTCACTTAACCCATCAATGATTTCTTCATTAGCTAATACAGTTCCTAGTGCCGGGCACCAGTTCACAGCAACCTCATCTACATAAGCAAGGCCTTTTTCATAAAGCTTAATAAAAATCCACTGTGTCCATTTATAATAATTTGGATCCGTTGTATCTACTTCACGATCCCAGTCATATGAAAACCCTAGCTCTTTTATTTGTCTACGGAAAGTATTGATATTTAACTGGGTAAAAGCTGCAGGAGCATTGCCTGTATCAATGGCATATTGCTCAGCAGGAAGGCCAAACGCGTCCCAGCCCATAGGATGCATCACTTCATACCCCTGCATTCTCTTCATTCTCGAAAGAATATCGGTTGCTGTCATTCCTTCAGGGTGACCAACATGTAGCCCTGCTCCTGATGGATATGGGAACATGTCTAAAGCATAAAACTTCGGTTTGTCGCTAGATGTATTTGTACGGAACGTCTTATTTTGTTCCCAGTACGCTTGCCATTTTGTTTCAATTTTATTATGTGAAAAAGACATTGCGTTTCCTCCTGTTTTCTATTATGGTCCAGTAAGTTGTTTGCCTATGAGTCCGTTTGCATACAAAAAACTCCCGCCCCTAATAAAATTAATTATCAGGGACGAGAGTTAGCATTTATGCTTATCCCGCGGTACCACCCAGATTAACAGATACACTTATCTGTTCACTCTTTACACAAATAACGGATGTGACCCGTTGAAGGCTACTTCACTTTTCACCATCAAGACTCGAAGGGGAGTTCAATTTACCTGTTCGGCTGGCTTGCACCTTCCGCCAACTCTCTGCATTCCCAGATAGATCTACTAGTCCTCGTTAACATCAACATGTCGTATGAACTTACTAGTATTGTATGTAGTAGAAACCGCTCTGTCAAGCGGGCGCTCAGAATTATCAAAATTAAGGCTCCTGCCTAGATGCAGCATTAAGTTTCTTTAATGGAAAATCATACACATACAAAAATGGTAAGGATAGAACTAGCATAGCCACGAGCACATAGAATAATACGTAGATAGAAGAGATATCCACGATAAAACCCCCTAGTAAAGGTCCAAACATTCTCCCCACCATAGCAACGCTATTCACAAGTCCTTGATAAAATCCTTCTTTGCCTGGAGGTGCTAACTGGCTTGCAACGGTTGGTACAGCTGGCCAAATAAACATTTCACCGATCGTTAATATAATCATTGCTGTCATAAACCCTGCAAACTGCCCTGCTTGTGATAATACAAGAAATGAAAGGATAAACAATATCACACCGGTAATCATTTGAGCTTTAATTCCATGGATCCATTTTTTGATAACCCATGATAAAAGCGGTTGGGCACAAACAATCATTAATCCATTTACCGTCCAAAATAAACTGTAAGACCCAAGTGACATCCCTAGATTCTGTGTATGCACCGAAACGTTTGCTTGCCACTGTGTGTATCCCATCCAGCAAATAACAAAGGCAATACTAATGAGAATTAAAGAGTGAGCTCGATAATGTGTTTTGAACGGGATCTTCTCCGTTTGCTTCATGATTGCTTTACCAGTTGGTTTTGCTTCAAGCTTTCGAAAAGCTATAAGAACAAACAGAAACAAAGCTACATGCATAAACGCACTTGCACGAAAAACAGCTGTGAGTTCGTTCATCGCAATCACACCAATAAGTGCCGTGCCTAGAGCTACTCCTACATTCTGAGCTACATAAATCGCATTAAATGGACGCCTTCCTCCTTCTGGCCATAATGTTCCTGCCAGTGCATAAAGAGCTGGCGCCATGATACCTGATCCAAAACCAATACCCATTAATAAGAACATATAAAAATAATAGCTGTGATAAAAAGCGAGTAAACAAGCGCTGATTGAGGCAACACTTACCCCGAATACGAGTGTTCGATAAGCGCCAATTCCATCAAACAACCTTCCACCAAGTAAATTCCCAAAAGCTCCAGCCGCCGAATTCAGCAGTAAGATGAAACCAGCTGTCGTAAGAGATTTTCCAAGCTCATCATGTATAATAATAGCATTTAACGGCCACAAAAAAGATGCTCCCGTTATACTCATTGTCATAGCAATTAATAATATCCAGATAGACTTCGGCATTCTTTTTGTACTCCTCTAGTATCCTGTTTAAATAAACCCCAGATGTAATCCTATGGTAGACGGTCGAGAAAAGCAATTTATTTCGAGTAAGGAACTGATTCTATTTAAATACAGTAGCTCTTCGTATCCCTGCATGATAAAATGAAGGATAAAATTAATGAATTACTAAAAGATTCAAATCGAGTGACACAGGAAGGTAGATTTAAATGAATTCAGCAGTAAATGCGAAACCAGCTCACTTTGAAGATAAACGGTACTACACATGGAGTTCTCATCTTCGTGATCATTTTGGGACAAAGGTTTTTAAAGTTCCCTTAGATGCTGGCTTTGACTGTCCAAACCGAGATGGAAACGTTGCACATGGTGGCTGTACATTTTGTAGTGTCAGAGGTTCTGGGGACTTTGCAGGTGACCGCACAGATGATCTTGTCACACAGTTTCACTCCATCAAAGAACGTATGCACAAAAAGTGGAAAACCGGAAAATACATCGGTTATTTTCAAGCCTATACAAACACCTACGCTCCTGTAGAAACACTACGTAATTATTTTGAGGTGATTCTTAAGCAAGAAGGCGTTGTAGGATTGTCGATTGCGACTCGTCCGGACTGTTTACCTGATGATGTCGTCGAATACTTAGCTGAGTTGAATGAGCGCACATACTTGTGGGTTGAGCTTGGCTTGCAAACCGTACATGAACGCACAGCTAACATCATTAATCGTGCTCATGACTATGAATGCTACAAAGAAGGCGTAGCGAAACTACGTAAGCATGGCATTCGTGTTTGTTCTCATATTATTAACGGCTTACCACTCGAAACACCTGAGATGATGCTTGAGACAGCAAAAGAAGTTGCTAAGCTTGATGTTCAAGGAATTAAGATTCACCTACTACATCTACTAAAGAAAACAGGCATGGTAAAACAATACGAAAAGGGCCTTGTTGATTTAATGGATATGGAGGAATACATGAAATTAGTCGCTGATCAACTCGAAGTCATTCCAGAAGACATGATTGTCCATCGTCTCACGGGGGATGGACCTCCTGAACTCCTAATAGGCCCAATGTGGAGTATGAACAAATGGGACGTATTAAATGGAATTGAAAACGAATTAAAAGATCGCGGCACTTGGCAGGGCATTCACTATCGAGCTGAGGAACCATCATCATGAAGCTAAAAGGAATCCTTCCTTTTGCTCGTGAACTGCTTGACCACGCCATAACTGAGGGTGATACAGCTGTTGACGCTACCGCGGGAAATGGCCATGATACGTGTTACTTAGCGAAACTAGTCGGTCAAAAAGGACGAGTCTACAGCTTTGATGTTCAGGAAGCTGCGGTCGAAGCCACAAAAGCCCGCCTGCACAAAGAAGAACTACTAGAACGTGTAGATCTGCATCATACTGGTCATGAACATGCCGTTGAGATGATTCAACCTGAACATCTTCCAACACTTAAAGCAGCCATCTTTAATCTTGGTTATCTGCCAGGCAGTGATAAAAGCATTACAACTCATGCCGAGACGACCATTAAAGCGATCAGTGGTTTATTTCATGCCATGACGGCAGAAGGAATCATTGTCCTTGTCGTTTATCACGGTCATGCAGAAGGGGCCATTGAAAAAGAAGCCATTCTCGACTATGTACGACAATTGCCTCAGGAAAAAGCACATGTGCTCCAATATGGTTTTGTTAATCAAAAAAACGCTCCACCATTTATAGTAGCGATCGAAAAACGCTAAAACATTTGAAAGGCAGTGATGAACGTGCCCAACTTAGATAACATTCTTGAATATAATAAGCATTTTGTTGAAAAAAAAGAATACGAGAACTATCAAACCAACAAATTCCCTAACAAAAAACTAGTCATTCTAACATGTATGGATGCACGTTTGGCAGAGCTTCTTCCTCGTTCCATGAATATTGGACAAGGGGATGCAAAGATTATTCGTAATGCAGGAGCTGTCATTTCTCACCCTTTCGGAAGTATCATGAGAAGTATCCTACTAGCTGTTTTTGAACTTCAAGCAGAAGAAGTTTTGATCATTGGCCATCATGGTTGCGGAATGGCCGGACTTGAGTCTGAAGCCTTTCTCAAAAAAGCAGAAGCACGAGGCATTGATATGAAAGTCATCGAACCACTCGAATATGCTGGAGTAGATGTTAAACAATTTTTAACTGGATTTGCAAACGTAGAAGAGAGCGTTACGAACAGCGTCGATATCGTCGAAAACCATCCACTTATGCCAAAAGAAATTCCAGTTCACGGATTAGTCATCCACCCAGAAACCGGAGAGCTTGAACTATTAATAAGAGGCGAAGCTAGATCGTAACATACAAGAAAAACGAAGAGGACACTGTCCCCTTCGTTTTTTTATGTGGTTCAAGATTTCTTATGGAGCTTGGTAAGTGGGGGGATTCTCTTAGTAAAGTGCGCTTTGCTCTTGGTGTCGTACTTCTGTTCTTGGTAAAATTTACTCTCTCTTGATTTCAACCCGGTCTCTCTTGGTATCGTCACTCGCATCTTGGTAGATCTCTATGTGTCTTGGTTTCACGTCCATTCTTCTTGATAAATCCCAAAACCAGATAAGATCAATAAAAATGAATATTTTTATTCCTTACGTCCTTTGACCTTGCCTTTGTTTTGCGACTTCGGCTTAGTAAAGTCGACCTTGACCTTACTAAATCCTGCTTCGCTCGTGGTATCGCCCTTCCCCTCTTGGTAAAAGCTCCTCTCTCTTAATTTCAACCCGGTCTCTCTTGGTATCGTCACTCGCATCTTGGTAGATCTCTATCCGTGTTGATTTCACGCCCATCCTTCTTGATAAACCTCAAAACCCCATACGATCAATAAAAATGAATATTTTTATTCCTTATATCCTTTGAACGTGCCTTTGTTTTGCGTCTCCGGCTTAGTAAAGTCCACTTCGCCTTTACTAAATCCCGCTTCGTTCGTGGTATCGCTCTTTCCCTCTTGGTAATAGCTTATCTCTCTTAATTTCAGCCCGACCTCTCTTGCTATCACCTCTCGCATCTTGGTAGATCTCTATCCGTTTTGATTTCACGCCCATCCTTCTTGATAAATCCCAAAACCCGATAAGATCAATAAAAATGAATATTTTTATTCCTTACGTCCTTTGACCTTGCCTTTGTTTCGCATCTCCGGCTTAGTATAGTCCTCTTCGCCCTTACTAAATCCTGCTTCGCTCGTGGTATCGCCCTTCCCCTCTTGGTAATAGCTTCTCTTTCTTGATCTCAACCTGGTCTCTCTTGGTATCTCCCCTCACATCTTGATTAACCTCAATCCGCCTTGACTCAACACCTGTTCCTCTTGATAACCCTTCAAAATCATTTTAATCCTCCCCACAAAAAAACAGCGAGCACACGTACATGCTCACTGCTTTTCAAAAAGTTTCAAACTTATGGAAACATTAAATTTACAAATCCAATTGCATGACGGAAAACGTCATCTCTTTCTGGTTCGTTAAATAGTTCATGATACAAGCCTTCCCATTCCTTATAAGACTTTTGAGTCAAAATGAGATGGTTAAACCACTCTTGCGTCGCATGTTTATCAACTAAGTGGTCTTCTCCAGCTTGAAGAACTAATAAAGGGATATTAGGAAATTTCTCTGGATAGCGTCTGGTCAGGCGCATTGTTTTTTCTAATTCCTGATACCAGCGTGCAGATACTTTACTGACTTTTAATGGATCTGTCAGATAGGCTTCAATCACTTCTTGGTTTCGGGTTGCCCGATCTGACCGAATGCCTGAGTTCACACTAAAGGTAGGAGCAACATGTTGTAAAACTTTAGATGCTGCTTTTTTTACTTTAGGTAGAGGGTGGCTTAGGTCTAGACAAGGTGAGGATAAGATTAATCCATGAATTTGAGAGTTATCTCTTTCCATCACGGTACGAATTGCAATCAAACCACCCATACTGTGTCCAAGGAGGAGAACTGGAAGTTGTTTTAGCCTTGCCTCAGTCAGCCAGTCTTCCACACTATCTAGGTACTGCTGAAAGGATTGGATGTGACCGCGCCGGCCTCGTGTTTTTCCTTGGCCAGGCAAATCTCCCATAATGACATCAAATCCGTGTTCATTCCATTTTTCAGCCAACCATCGGTACCGTTCGTGGTGCTCTCCTGCTCCATGAACGATGACTACCACACCTCTAGGCTCTGATACTTCCCATTTCCACATGATGACCATCTCCTTGTTCCACAGTAGAATCTCGATGATTTTTACCTTCTAACTGATTTACGTTATGATTAAGTATAGCGTTTTTTTAAAGAGACTGAAAGGATGAGGCTTATGATTTATTCATATCTTAACAAAAAACCACAAATTGCTGAAAGTGCCTTTATTGCTGATTACGTAACCATAACAGGAGATGTAGAAATAGGGGACGAATCGAGTATTTGGTTTCAAACGGTTATTCGTGGAGATGTATCACCTACACGCATTGGAAAACGGGTCAATATACAAGATCAGTCTATGCTCCATCAGAGTCCAGATCACCCACTTTTGATTAAAGATGATGTGACAGTTGGACACCAAGCGATGCTGCATAGTTGCACCATTGAAAAGAATGCACTTATTGGTATGGGCTCTACGATACTTGATGGAGCTATAATTGGTGAAGGTGCCTTCATAGGTGCAGGTAGCTTGGTCCCTCCAGGTAAAGTGATTCCACCTAACACTCTTGCTTTTGGTCGCCCAGCTAAAGTTATACGTGATCTGAACGAAGCGGATCGAGCGGATATGGAGCGTATTCGAACTGAATATGTAGAGAAAGGCCAGATCTATAAACAAATACAGCAAAATAAATGAACGCAAAAAACGCGTCAACTATGATCGATAGTTGACGCGTTTTATATGAATTAGCTGATTTTAATACTAGCTTGCTCTTTTAAAGTAGCAGCCTTGTCTGTTTCTTCCCAAGGCAGACTCACATCTGTGCGTCCAAAATGTCCGTAAGCAGCCGTCTGCTTATAGATTGGACGACGCAAATCAAGCATACGAATAATGCCCGCTGGACGAAGGTCAAAGTTCTTACGGATAAGCGTAACTAGCTCCTCCTCTGATACTTTACCTGTGCCGAATGTATCAACAGCAATAGAAACCGGTTGTGCAACACCAATCGCATAAGCTAGCTGTACTTCAGCTTTGTCAGCAAGACCAGCGGCCACGATATTCTTAGCTACATAACGTGCTGCATAAGCGCCAGATCGGTCTACTTTCGTAGCATCCTTACCAGAGAAAGCTCCACCACCATGGCGCGCATATCCTCCGTACGTATCGACAATAATTTTCCGTCCTGTTAACCCTGCATCTCCTTGAGGTCCTCCAATTACGAAACGACCCGTTGGATTAATGAAGTATTTTGTTTGTTCATCAATTAACTCAGTTGGAACCACTTTATTAATTACATGAGTTTTCATATCATGCTGAATTTGCTCAAGTGTCGTATCAGGATGATGTTGTGTAGAAATAACAATGGTGTCCACGCGAGCAGGCTTACCTTGCTCATCGTACTCAACTGTTACTTGTGTTTTTGCATCTGGACGAAGGTAATCAACGATTTCCTCTTTACGAACTTCAGCTAAACGGCGAGCAAGCTTATGACTTAATGAGATCGGAAGAGGCATAAGTTCTTTTGTTTCATTCGTCGCAAAACCAAACATTAATCCTTGGTCACCTGCTCCGATCGATTCAATTTCCTCTTCTGTCATTTGTCCTTCACGTGCTTCAAGAGCCTGGTCCACTCCTTGTGCAATATCAGCTGACTGCTCATCTATTGAAACGAGAACGGCGCATGTTTCTGCGTCAAAACCATATTTTGCACGTGTATAACCAATGCCTTTTATCGTATCACGAACAACACGTGGAATATCCACATATGTACTAGTTGTGATTTCTCCAGCAACTAACACAAGTCCTGTTGTAACAGATGTTTCGCAGGCCACTCGTGCGTTAGGGTCTTTCTTAAGAATTTCATCTAAAATAGCATCTGAAATTTGGTCACACATCTTATCTGGATGTCCCTCTGTCACCGATTCTGATGTAAAAAGTTGTCTACTTCTACTTTCTGTCATCTCTTATCACCCTTCCAACTCAATCTAAATCTTCTCTTATCTGCCTGATCAACCAGGTTGAGATTAAATATACACAATAAAAAACCCAAATCCTCCGTACTGAGGAAAAGGGTTGAAATGTTGTCCTTTAACCTCTTATCGTTCAAGGCAATGCCTTGCAGGTTAGCACCTTTCCATTTTGTTAAATGGTGGTTGCTGGGCTTCGCTGGGCCTGTCCCTCCGCCGGCTCTCCGATAAGATCCGTTCGCGAAAAATTATATAACAACTATAGTAAAAAGTCAATTACACCACGGTTTTACGCTTATAAAGTAAACTCCATAAAAATCACGCTAAAAAGTATAGACTAATCATATCAATGTGTTATACTAATTAGCATTAAGTTACAATATAAGATGATCATTCGAGAGGGGAATGCGATATGAAAACCATGAATATGCCTATAAAACTGGAGCAGCTTTTATCCAGTCCACAAATGAAGCACGATTTGTCTGTTTCTCGTCTGGTCGAACAATCCATTGAACGCGGAGAAGGAACCCTAACATCAACTGGAGCACTTAGTGTAGAGACAGGTGCCTATACTGGTCGTTCACCTAAAGATAAGTTTGTTGTGAGAGAAAGTCTAGTAGAGCATACGATTGATTGGGGTCCCGTTAATCAACCTTTAAGCAAAGATATCTTTACAGCTTTATACCATAAAGTCCTGACTCACCTAGGAGAAAAAGAAGAGCTTTTTGCCTCTCAAGGTTTTGCAGGAGCAGACACGAATTATCGATTACCTATTCAAGTCATTAATGAATTTGCTTGGCATCAAATTTTTGCTCGCCAGCTTTTTATTCGCCCAAGCTCTACAGACGAAAAATTAGAACGAGAGCCATTTACCATTGTGTCAGCTCCAACCTTTAAAGCTGTGCCTGAAATTGATGGTACCCATTCAGAAGCTTTTGTGATGATCTCTTTTGAAGAACGAGTGATTCTGATCGGCGGAACAGAATATGCAGGCGAAATGAAAAAATCTATTTTTTCTATTATGAACTATCTTCTTCCTGAAGAAGGTGTCCTGTCTATGCACTGCTCTGCTAATACAGGTGCAGAAGGCGATGTAGCCTTATTCTTTGGGCTTTCAGGTACTGGTAAAACAACACTTTCTGCATCACCAGACCGTTTATTAATCGGCGATGATGAGCATGCCTGGTCTGAAAATGGTGTATTTAACATTGAAGGTGGCTGCTATGCAAAGTGTGTGAACCTTTCACAGGAAAAAGAGCCTCAAATTTGGAATGCAATCAAATTCGGTACGGTGCTCGAAAATGTTGTCGTCTCAGACGTAACGGGTGAACCTAATTATGACGACATCTCTCTAACAGAAAATACTAGAGCAGCTTATCCAATTGATTATATTCCGAATGCACTTGAGCCGAGCGTTGCAGGACACCCTAGTACCATTATCTTTTTAACAGCTGATGCATTTGGTGTACTTCCACCAATCAGTAAGTTAACACCTGAACAGGCGATGTACCACTTTTTGTCTGGTTATACGAGTAAGCTAGCAGGAACAGAACGCGGCATAACTGAGCCTGAGGTAACCTTCTCTACTTGCTTTGGTGCTCCATTTTTGCCACTACCAGCCCATCGTTATGCATCAATGCTAGGTGACCTCATCTCTAAGCATAATGTAGATGTGTTTCTTGTTAACACTGGTTGGTCAGGAGGTCCATACGGAGTAGGAGAGCGTATGAAGCTCGCTCATACTCGTTCTATGGTCCAAGCGGCATTACAGGGAGAATTATCGAATGTTGCTACAACTGAGGATCCTGTTTTTGGTTTACACATTCCAGAACACTGCCCAGGTGTACCAGACATTGTTCTTCAGCCAAAGTCTACTTGGCCAAACCCTGAGGCTTATGAGCTAAAAGCTAAAGAACTAGCTGATAATTTTAAACAAAATTTCACCAAATTCACTGGTCTATCAAAAGATATCGTGGAAGCTGGACCAAAATAAGAAGATAAAAAAAGAAGTCTCATTAATTAATGAGGCTTCTTTTTTTCATGTGAAGAATCTACTACTACTACTACTTCTCTACCTGATTTTTCATCCAATCAGCCGCCTCATGTAAAATGCGCTGCTGATCTTTAAGAGGAAATTGATGAGTATAATCTGGGAAGTACCATGTTTCAATCGGTTTCTTATTATGTTTAAGTAAGCATTCTAACTTATACGCATGTTCGATGGATACATGCTCATCTTTCACTCCGTGTATAAGGAGAACGGAGGCTTGCATCGTCTCTAGTTCCTCTTGAGGCGTGCGCCAATGATAACGTTCAGGATATTTGGTGGGTGTACCACCAATCACACGTTTCATCATTCTTCTTAAATCAACCCGTTCTTCATATGTGAGAAACATATCTGTGACGCCATTCCAACTAATGAGGCTTTTGACTTCATCTTTAGCAATGGCTGCCCACAAAGCCATGACGCCTCCTCTAGAGAAACCAATCACATGAATTCCTTGTTTCTGATCGTAGCGCTCATTTTCCTTTAAAACCTCTACCGCACTCACCGCATCCTCGCGATCATGGCCGCCAAAGTCTTCATTTCCCTCGCCACCTCGATTCCCTCGATAAAAGGGGGCAAATACGACAAAACCCTCTGATGCCCATTGAATCAGTCGTTGGATGCGAACCATTCCAACATTTTTAATCCCTCCGCGGAGATAAATCAATCCAGGTAAAGATCTGCTCCAAAGAGGTTCTGCTAGATACCCCTTCACTCTTAACCCTCCACTCAAATGAGTGATGAGGTATAAACGAATGCCAGGGTGAGGAGACGGGATGCGCTGTTTATCTATAATCATGGCGCACCCTTCCTTTCTACTCTATATTGGTTTTATTTATGTATTGTAAACAATAACGCAACACGCCATCTTTCATGATAAAACTGTAATGCTCGTCTTCTTCGACCTGATCTGGAAGTTCGGAAACTAGAACCGGACCGTCCGTTTCTAAATAGTTGGGCTGCGCTTCAATGAAATCAATTTCAGCTAAATAAATATTTTTACAAATTTTCTCTGTCGGGATTGTGTACTGACCAATATAATGAATCGTTTTAACCTTTGCTCCCGTCTCTTCAAATACTTCTCGACAAGCAGCATCAAGCGGTTGCTCTCCCTCTTCAACTTTCCCTCCAGGAAACTCCAAACCGCGTTTTTTATGTTTGGTTAGCAGCCATTGTCCCTGATGTCGGCAAATGACCCAAACATGCATTGGTGCTTTAGAGAATGGATCTTCCCGAAAAGCGAGGTGAACTTCACGTTGGTAAAAATCCAAAAATGTTTCCACGTCCTAAACCCCCTGCTTTTTTTAGCAGTATACCCTTTCTACCTTTCTTACGTCCATCTTCAACTCCAGGTGCTCTTCACAGGCTTTTCTGGTTTAATCATTACTAAAGTTAACAGAAGCGATAACGCACAAAAAATGGCATGCGAAAAGAAAATCATAAAATGATTAAAGTTCATAAGTGCAGCAAAAACAGGTGGCCCTAGTGCGACTCCAACAAAACGCATGCTGCTGTATAAAGATGTAATCGATCCTCTTTGTTCTTGATCTATACCTTCCGTTACAAACGCATCAAGACTTGGTAATGCGGCCCCAATACCTAGACCAGCTGAAAATAAAGCCGTTAACAAGACGTAGATATCTTCAGATAAAGATATCCACAGAATGGATAAGGTCAGAAGTGCTAAACCTCCTACTGTATACCATTTCATTTTCATTTTATCTTGGCCAATTAACTTTCCTGTTACGTAGGAAGACAAACATAAGGCAGCTAAGGGGAAAGCAAGGACAACCCCTTTCTTCACACCATGTATACCGTATTCTTTTTCAAGGCTTGTCGATAAATAAAATAACAAACCAAAGATTAAATACATACTTAAACCACCAATAAAAAAGACAATAGACAGCCAACGTCCTTCGCGCTTAAATGTTTCTCGGATCATTTTGACAAAAGCCTTAAATTTTTTCGGCTTGTCCTTTCGTTTAGGCAGCTTCACAAATACTAAAAGCATGACGATTGATATCAAGCAAAATATAGGGAACGAAAAAAACGGTAGAAACCATACAAAGGAAGCTAATAAAGCTCCTAAAATCGGGCTAATAACCTTACCAAAGGTGTTAGATGTTTCAACAAGGCCAAGCCCTGCACTGACTTCTTTTTCTGTCGTAAACAAGTCCCCAACAAGTGGGAAGGCAATAGGAGCTGCGCCTGCTGCACCGACTCCTTGCAACAACCGTCCTGCGATTAACCAATAGTATGGCGAATCAAATTTCCACGCAGCTAATCCAGCAAGTGCACCACCAGCTGCAGCAAGCAATAAGCTTGGAATAATCACTTGTTTTCGACCGATATGATCTGATAAATAACCCGCAACAGGAATACATAAGATCGCAACAATTGAATACACCGTAATTAACAAACTGACCTGAAGTGAACTAATACCTAACTCTTTTTCAATCGTAGGAAGAACAGGAATTAACATTGAGTTTCCAAGCGTCATGACGAGGGGAATGGATGAAATGGACACGATTCCCCAGATACTTTTTTGCTGCACGGACCACTCCCCCTTTTTTATCATCTCTATCTTGTTAGTATTTAAAAATTACCCTTAACTATACATCCAGAAAAAAAGAAGCTGTTCAGGGAAATGCCCCTTCAACAGCTTCTTGATCAAAAATTCTATAATAATACGTACTTTCCACTTTCTTTCAAATCCTTATAAACTTCATTTAAAGTCTTTTCAGAGTATGAATCAAGATTTTCTGTACGTTCCTTAAATCGTTCGAGCAAATTCTCATTAGAATGAGCGTCTGTAAGAAGTTCTTCGAGCACATCCTCTAATACGTCATCTCGTCCAAGAACGATACGACCTTTAAACACAATACTGTACCCGTCACTTAACTCAGTAATTGTCTCAATACTTGTGATCATAGCAGCAGGATGGTTATCTTTACTCGTAATAATTACATTTAAGAAAACATGACGATTTGCTTTTTGTTCACCTTCAAAGAAATGCATATACTCTTTTGGTACAACCGCATCAATAAACCAAGTGCGTTCGCTATTCTCCATATTAATGATGAGCCCATCTGTTAATGGAATTGCTTCCTGCCTGATTGTTTCATTGTCTCCAGCTAATAGATAAAGCGCATAGAGCTTAAATGTCTTCATATTGACACCTCCCATTACAAACCTCATATACTCTTATTTAAACACAGTAGGCATCTTAAGTAAATCTGTTACCTGTATACATAAAAAAAGGACAAAGGCTCCTATAACAGGAACTCTTTATCCTTTTTTGATTGTTACGAGCTTTTTGCTCCTTTAAAGAAATTCTCGATTTGCTTTTGCTCAATCCACTTGATAAAGTCTTTCTCTGCTACTGTTAACTCTCTATCCAGCTTAGACGTACATTCATCGACCAACTCTTCATATAAATTGTTACATGTCATTAGTAAATGCCCCATTTCTACAAGAACTTAACAGCTAAGCATCGCGACTAAAGTGCGCCATCCTCTCCATCAACTTATTCACAAATGTGGACGATATGACTTTTTAATGAACATGGATCTTTTCATTCCGCATTCAACTTCCTGTCTCAACGTCATACTTATGTTTTTAAGTGGTTGAAGCTGCAAAATGTGAATCTAGCTTATGCTGTAAATTACGTTGTTCAAGCTCTTGATGTAGAAGCATAATAAAATCTTCACTCAAGCTAAGTTCTTTTGCTTTTACAAACGCCTCCACCAACATCTCATTATTTAAATTTTTCATTTGCCCTCCACACCACACACTCCTATTTTTTAGAATTGATGATTGTCATATGCATGTTTGATTTGATCAAGACCTTTTTGTAAAGTCTCTCGTGGACACGCCAAATTCAAACGCTCAAAATTCTCTCCTTCATCACCAAACATTGCACCATGATTTAGTGCAACCTTTGCCTCTTCAACCAACCATTGCTTTCGTTCATCTGCAGTTAACGGAATTTCACTAAAATCAAGCCAAAGCAGATAGGTTCCTTGAGGTTTAACTACTTTCACCTTAGGCATATGTGTCTGGATAAAATCTACTGTAAACTGATAATTGTGTTGGACATATTGCATTAACTCTTGGAGCCATTCTTCGCCTTCATTGTAAGCAACTTCTGTCGCAATTCCTGCAAAAGCATTTGGACTGTTCATAAATGTACTCTCCAAATACCTTCTTAGATCAAGACGAAGCTTCTTATTTTCAACCACAATGTAAGAGGCAATAATCCCTGCAAGATTAAATGTTTTTGTTGGAGCTAGGCATGTAAATGTGCGATCTGCCATATCCTCATTAATAGAAGCAAATGGGACATGCTTGTATCCATCAAATAATAGGTCTGCATGAATCTCATCAGAAACCACTAACAAATCATATTTCTTACAGATCGCAGCCAAATCCTCAAGTTCTTGTATTGTCCAAACACGTCCACCGGGATTATGCGGATGACAAAATACAAGCATTTTTGTTTTTTCTGAAATCGATTCTTCAAGCTGAGTAAGATCCATTTTGAATTGACCATTTTCATCTTGAAGAAGGGGATTTCTTAAAATTGTTCGATCATTCTGTTTAATTACGTCATAAAAGGGATAATACACCGGTGTTTGGATGATGACTTCGTCTCCAGGGTTGATAAAAGCCTTCACAAGATTACTAATAGTTGGCACAATACCAACAGTGTGAACAATTGAATTTGAATGAATTTCCCAATCATATCTACGGCTTGCCCAGTTGACAATGGATTCGTTCACAGAAGAAGAAGGTGTTATATATCCAAATACTCCTTGCTGTACTCTTTTGGTTAGTGCATCAAGAACAGGTTGAGGCGCTTTGAAATCCATATCTGCCACCCATAATGGAAGCAAATCACTTGCACCATAACGTGTTTCAACACCGTCCCATTTCAACGAATTTGTTCCTTTTCTATCAATTACTTCATCAAAACGATACATCTCGACACTCCTTCATTCTGTCTAACACATTCATCCATTGTTAGAGCCATCCATCTCTTTAATTCGATAAAACACTTGCAATTCCTTTCATTTCTTCAAAGCTTTCGTTCGACGAATTTCGGTATTCGGTTAGATTATGTTCATTCTACACATGCTTGTAATCAAAAATCAATTGTTTAGGACTTGTTTAATAAAGGAATGGTAAGGTCAGATAAACGAAAAGGAGCAGGTCATGAGCAAACATTTCTTTAGCAAAAGACATCTACTAGTCATCATTCCAATCTTATTTGTACTTATTTATGTAGGCACTATTATTTATGGTGTAAATCGACCTCTTCCTCACGAAGATCTATCCTACCAAAGTGAACTAAAACCAGTTATAGAACCAACTTTTCTAAAAGACTTAGCTTATGAGCAAGATCAGGAGCGAATGTTTGATGAGGAAATATTCACGTATATCAAAGAGATGATTCAAAGCGCTGATGACTTTGTCTTATTTGATATGTTTCTGTTTAACAATCTATATGCAGAAGAAGACAATTTCCCCGCATTAGCTAAAGAAATGTCGGACGAACTAATCAACAAGAAACAAAATGACCCACATGTTAACATTACCGTAATCACTGACCCTGTTAATACAATGTATAGTGCGATCTTTCCAGAACATCTTCAAAACCTAACCGATGCTGATATTCCAGTGATCATTAGTGATCTAGATACACTTCGAGACTCTAACCCGCTTTATTCAGGGATCTATAGAATGTTTTTTCAATGGGGTACGTTAGAATGGGTGGGCGGATTACCTAATCCATTAGGCTCAAACGGCGAGGACGTCACATTACATTCCTATCTCACCTCGTTAAATGGAAAAGCTAATCATCGTAAAGTGATCATTAGCGATGGCGAGGGGTTAATTAGCTCTGGTAACCCGCATGATGCGAGTGCTTATCATAATAATACAGCCATTGCTTTTAAAGGTGGTTTGGTTGATGATTTATTGATCACTGAAGAAGCCGTTGCGAATTATTCAGCCAATCAGTCTATCACCACAAATGATCCATCCTCTGAACCTTCAGATGAAGAGTCGGACGTATATGGGCAAATTTTAACGGAAAGTAAGATTCATGAGCGAGCTTTATCCATGATTAATGAAGCAGCAGAAGGAGATACCATTTGGATCGGTCTACTGTATTTGTCTGAATCGAACATTTGTGACGCCTTAGTTTACGCAGCCAATCGCAATGTATCTGTACAAATCATCCTAGATCAAAACATAGAATCATTTGGCAACAAAAAGATTGGTCTACCTAATAAACCTGTCGCTTATCAATTATTAGATCAAACAGACGATAATCTTCAAATTCGTTGGTATGAATCAGATAAGGAACAGTATCACCCGAAGTTACTTTTTCTTGATTCTGATGATTCAGCTCAGATTCTAAGCGGATCTGCCAATTTTACACGTCGAAATCTTGAAGATCTTAATTTGGAAACAAACATTTACCTATCAGCAGAACCAGATGCAGAAATCGCTAACGACATTCGAACGTATTTTGAACGAATCTGGTCAAATGAAGATGGCATTTACACAGCCGATTATGAGACACATAAGGATGAATCTTTATGGCTAAGAGCTATCTTTACGGTACAAAAACTTACGAAGCTTTCAACATTTTAACCTCATGTAAGCAGGATGCAGAAACACTGTATTCTGCTTTTTTGCTGCTCTCTGACATCTAGTAATGAGTGTGATAAACTAGGATGTAAAGATTGTAGCAAAGAAGGGTGTTAAAGATGAGTGTTTTATCTGTTAGTAAACTAAGCCATGGGTTTGGTGATCGTGCTATTTTTCAAGACGTTTCTTTTCGATTATTAAAAGGAGAGCATATTGGTTTAATTGGTGCGAATGGTGAAGGAAAATCATCCTTCATGAATATTATTACCGGCAAACTGATGCCAGATGAAGGTAAGGTTGAATGGTCCAAAAATGTTCGTATCGGCTATTTAGATCAACATACCAATTTACAAAAAGGACAAACCATGAGAGATGTGCTGAAAGGCGCATTTAAGTATCTTTTTGATATGGAAGCTGATATGAACGCCCTATATGAAAAAATGGGTGAGGTCGATGCTGAACAACTCGAAAAGCTATTAGAAGAAGTTGGTGTCATCCAAGATACACTGACAAATAACGACTTTTATATTGTCGATACAAAAGTGGACGAGATTGCCCGCGGACTTGGATTGGAAGAAATTGGACTCGACAAAGATGTAACAGATTTAAGTGGAGGACAACGAACAAAGGTTTTATTAGCTAAGCTCCTACTTGAGAAACCAGATATCCTACTTCTCGATGAGCCAACAAACTATCTTGATGAACAACATATTAACTGGCTAACAAGATATTTGCAGGACTATGAAAATGCCTTTATTCTTATTTCTCATGATATACCTTTCTTAAATCGTGTTGTTAATTTGATCTATCATATGGAAAACCAGGAACTAAACCGCTATGTAGGGGATTATGAACATTTTCTTGAAGTACATGAGATGAAAAAACAACAACTCGAGTCTGCCTTTAAAAGACAGCAACAAGAGATTTCTCAACTAAAAGATTTTGTAGCACGAAACAAAGCTCGTGTATCTACTCGAAATATGGCCATGTCCCGTCAGAAAAAGCTAGATAAGATGGACGTCATTGAACTTGCGAAAGAAAAACCAAAACCAGATTTTCATTTCCATACTGCACGTACACCTTCTAAATATATATTTGAGGCAAAAGACTTAGTTATTGGTTATGACGAACCATTAACAAGACCCTTAGATCTCGAGTTAATACGCAATTCAAAGATTGCCTTAACAGGTGCGAATGGTATTGGTAAAACAACCTTATTAAAGAGTCTACTAAGATTAATTGAGCCTCTTTCTGGAAATGTCATTAGAGGTGATTACCAAGAAGTCGGTTACTTTGAACAAGAGGTAAAGGATTCAAATAAGACATGTATCGAGGAAATATGGGACACATTCCCATCATTTACTCAGCAAGAAGTACGTTCTGCATTAGCTAGATGTGGCCTCACGACTAAACATATCGAGAGCAAAATTATGGTGTTGAGTGGTGGAGAGAAAGCAAAAGTACGTCTTTGCAAGCTAATGAACAGTCAAACGAACATTCTTATATTGGATGAGCCAACCAATCACCTTGATGTTGATGCAAAAGCAGAATTAAAAAGAGCCCTACAAGAGTACAAAGGAACGGTTTTATTAATC
Source organism: Alkalicoccobacillus murimartini (assembly GCF_030813245.1). Lineage (GTDB taxonomy): Bacteria > Bacillota > Bacilli > Bacillales > Bacillaceae_D > Alkalicoccobacillus > Alkalicoccobacillus murimartini. Next base: position 372,682 of record NZ_JAUSUA010000004.1, read on the forward strand.
TGCCACGAACCTGAGTTTTATGAAGGATTGGTCACAGACATATGGAACTGTGAAGATTGGACCACAAAAGTCATCTAAGATTATATACCAAGTTATAAGGGGAAATAAGATGTCTGAACATACACCGTTTATCGTAGTTGAAGGACCCATTGGGGTGGGTAAAACCACCCTAACAAAATTACTTGCTGCTGAGTTTGGCTTTGCCAGTCTCACTGAGATTGTGGAAGAGAATCCATTCCTCGGCAAGTTTTATGAAAACATCGAGGAATGGAGCTTTCAAACTGAAATGTTCTTCCTCTGTAATCGCTATAAACAGCTGGAGGATACCGCCAAAAAACTACAGGTTGGTGTACCCGTTGTAGCCGATTATCATATTTTTAAAAACTTAATTTTTGCTCGACGTACGTTGCCGGCTGAGCAGTTGGATAAGTATATCCGAATCTATAATATTTTAACGGAGGAAGTGCCTGAACCTACAGTCATTGTTTATATTCATGCTAGTCTTTCTACTTTATTAAAACGTATTAATCAACGTGGGCGAAGTATTGAACAGCATATTGATCCTGAATATCTACAACAGCTTATTTTTGATTATGAAGATGCCATCTCTTCCATGGCTGCAATGTATCCTCATGTACCGATTGTTAAAATAGATGGAGATCAATACGATTATGTTGAAAAAACTGAGGATCTTGAGTACATATATCATTTAATTCGAGAGATTTCATAATAAGGAGCTCACCACATTGAACTTACGAGAGAAATATAACATCCCTGATCATGCATTAATCACCGTTGCTGGTACCGTTGGAGTCGGTAAATCTACATTAACCAAAGCATTGGCTTCTGAATTAGGGTTTCGCACTTCCTATGAGCAAGTGGATAATAACCCATATTTGGACAAGTTCTATGCTGATTTTGAACGCTGGAGCTTTCATCTACAAATCTATTTTTTAGCGGAACGATTTAAAGAGCAGAAGCTTATGTTTGAAGCTGGTGGAAACTTTATTCAAGATCGCTCTATTTATGAAGACACAGGTATTTTTGCCAAGATGCATGCAGATAAAGGCACAATGTCTGGGGTCGATTATGCTACGTATAAGAGTCTGTTTGACGCGATGGTCATGACTCCCTATTTCCCACATCCAAATTTGTTAATATACTTAGATGGTAGCCTAGAAGATATCTTGAGTCGAATTCAACTTCGAGGACGGGAAATGGAAAAGCAGACCCCACTTTCCTATTGGGAAGAGATGTACGGACGCTACCAGAAATGGATTGCTGAGTTTGATGCCTGTCCGGTTCTAAAGATAAACATCAATGAGTATGACCTTTTACAGGATCAACAGTCATTGGAACCTATTATCGCGAAAATTGGCGATAAGATTAGTCGTCCTGGAGCTTTGTCTAATTAAGAGCAATGTGTAGTTTGTAGCCAGTAATAAGTGTTCTGGCCTCGCTACCGGTATGGGGGCACGCTTTCCGCAGGCGGGCGTGGAACTAACCGGCTATGCCGGTGGATTTCCACCTGCCCTTTCCTCCTGCTGGAGTCGGACTCCCATCCCGTCCGCTGAGATAGAGCATAGTTAGAAGACATTGGAATAGAAAAAACACCTTCAAACGTTTAGAGAGCCACTACAGTATTAATCTTTAGTGGCTTTCTGTGTGTTTAAAAGGTGGGGTTTTTTTGATCAATTGATTTTTATGAACAAGTTGAATGTTTATGCTCCTACTTTCTTCATTATATGTACTTTTTATTTTTTATAGAAATACTCTCCGGCTTCAATTCTGCTCCTTGAGGTGTGCACTGCTTCAAGCATTCCTTCTTGTTTTGTCATCTCTGGTAATTGAGGGTTGTCAACAACGTCGCGTGCTTTTTCCATTTTTCCATGCTTACAAAACTTCAGGATTTCCTCAAGTTCTTCTCTCATAAGAAAGCTTACATCTGTTGCTCCTGCCAGTTTCCAACAAGAGTCTGTGACGTCTTCAGCGGAGGTAATAATTAGCGCTGCGTCTGCTTGATAGTAAGATTTAGCAGCGAATATTTCCTGAACAGAAGTCAAACCTAATTTTGCTTGGTATCGTTTGGCTTGTACTATGATCTTACTCCCCTGCTCGTTTATGAATAACAAATCTGCTCCATAGTCACGGCTTTTCTTCGTTAGATAGGTTTCATACCCTATGGCAGTGAACAAAACCTGCAAATAGTCTTCAAAGTCATGACCTGACATAGCATCTATATCCTTTAACGTAATCTTTGCAACATCGTATCTTTTTTTCTTTTTTAGACGTAGAACCAGCCAGACAAGACCGCCCACTACTAGTATACTTACGATAAAAATCCAAGCTCCATTGCCTTCACCAAACAGCATAACCTATTTCCTTCCTTAAAAAAGAGTGCATAGCCTGATGGCTAGCACTCTTTAGTATAAAGCTTTTTATTCTGATTTCAAATCTTCGATTGAATCAATATCCATATATTCTGGAACAACTAATCCGGTTTTTGCACCTTCAAAGTTAACTCCAAGATCTACGATTTGATCTTTATAATCTTCATAGAACGCTTCATGTGTTAGTGGCAACCAACCAGCAACCATTGCATCTTGCTCACCCTCGGCAATAGCAGTCCACATGTACGCACTTTCCATTGGAGAAATTTCTACTTCATATCCGATTGACTCAAGTACTGTTTTCACAACGTTTGTCGAAGCAATTTCAGAGTCCCATGAAACATATGCAAGAGAGACACTCTCACCATTCACTTGATCGACTCCATCAGTCCACTCAGAAACAACGTCCGAATGACCATCGACCCAATCAGCAGCGGCTTCTTCAGGATCCGTACCATCTTGGATAGCAACCATTACTTCATTCATATCATCTTCTGTCCAGTAGAAGTTATCTAAAACCATGTTAGCTTCTGGAGCATCGTCTTCTAATCCTTCACGCGTGAATGTATGAATATTCTCAGCATCTCCATAAATACCTTCTGGATCATCTAAATACTTCAAATCATACGTACCAAATTTCCAATGTGGTGTCCAACCAGTTACTACAATTGCCTCTTCGTTAGCGATAGCATTAGCTAGAGCTTCAGTCATAGCAGCACCTGAGCTTACTTGTAGCGGAAGATCTAAATCGTAAGCTTCGATTGCTCTTTCAGTTGCAGCCATGATACCTGCTCCACCATCAATACCAGTGATTTCATTTAGATCAGACACATCAGCAGCACTACCACCTTCTGCATCTCCATCGTTACTGTCTCCACAAGCTGCAAGTGCTAGAACAGACGTTAAACCAATTGCAAGTCCTAACTTTTTAGGGTCCATTTTCATAATTGTACCTCTCCTTTTATCTTTATATATATTTTAATCAATTCCGAAGAATAAATTAATGTCCTTGATTACCATTGTTGTTAAACACCTGAGTTAAACGGTCAAGAACGATAGCTACGATAACAATGGCAAGACCTGTTTCAAAACCAATACCGACATTATTTTGTCCAACAGCTGTATACACAGACTGACCAAGACCACGTGCTCCAATCATAGCAGCAATAACGACCATTGATAGAGCAAGCATTATACTTTGGTTTACACCAGCCATAATCGTGCCTCGAGCCATCGGTAATTCAACCTTAAATAGTTTTTGTGAACCAGTAGATCCAAACGCATCTGCTGCTTCAACTAATTCAGTTGATACTTGGCGAATTCCTAAATTAGTAAGACGAACCGTTGGTGGCATTGCAAAAATAACGGATGCAACAACCCCTGGTACCATTCCAACTCCGAAGAAAGCAACAGCAGGAATTAAGTATACAAATGCAGGCATCGTCTGCATAAAATCAAGGATCGGCTTGAAAATACTTTCGACAATTGAACTTTTTGCCATCCAAATACCTACGGGAATTCCTACAATAATTGATATAAGTCCAGCTGTTAATACAAGTGATAACGTATCAATCATTTGACTCCAATATTGAAGATTATCTATTAACAGTAATCCAATTAATACAAATAATGCGAGACCCCATTTTTTCTTATGAAGCAAAAATGTACCTACTGTAATAAGAATAATAAGTAGCCAAGATGGAGGTAAGGCTAATAACCAGCCAATTCCATCTACAGTCATCCCAATTAAGTTACGGATTCCAGTAAAAATAGCATTAAAAACACCATTTCCTTTAATCCAATCAACGATCCAATCAATCCAATCAGACAGGGGTAGACGTGGTAGTATATCCATCAAAATCAACCTCACTTCCAGACAGAGCTCCTAGGACAGCTCCTCTAACAATAATTCCGCGTAATTTATTATCACTTACAACTGCGAGTGGCACAGGGCTTGTTGATACCTGCTCAAATAGATCAGAAAGCGTGGTTTCTGGTGTCACCCTAGCAATATCGTTTTTAACAATCGATTCAATTGAAGTTTCACCTGTTTTAATAAGATCTGCCACTTCTTTCGCATGAACAATTCCTACTAGTTCTTTGTTACGTCTTGTAACAAAGATACTTGAAATTCCAGCATCCTTCATACGCTGCAAGGCAACACGTGGTCCGTCCTTCTCAAAGTTCACAGTCTCTGGGCGAATCATCACATTCTCCGCTGTAAATACTTTAGAGCGATCGACGTCCTCAACGAATTTCTCTACGTAATCATTCTCTGGATTTGTAAGTATATCTTCAGGTGAACCGATTTGAACAACCGCTCCATCCTTCATAATCATAATGCGATCACCAATGCGTAACGCTTCATCTAAATCATGTGTAATAAAGATGATGGTTTTCTTCATGGTTTCTTGAAGATCAAGAAGTTCATCTTGCATATCTTTACGAATTAATGGATCAAGTGCTGAGAATGCTTCATCCATCAATAGAACATCCGGGTCATTAGCTAGTGCTCTTGCTAATCCAACACGCTGCTGCATCCCACCAGAAAGTTGACTTGGGTAACTGGCTTCATACCCTTTAAGTCCAACTAAATTTAAAGATGTTGTAGCTGTCTCTCTTCTTTTTCCTTTAGGTACACCTTGAATTTCAAGACCGTACTCTACATTTTCAAGAATGGTGCGGTTCGGGAATAAACCGAACTTTTGGAACACCATACTCATTTTCTTACGTCTTGCTTCACGGAGTTTCTTATCATCCATTGTTGCAAGATCGTCCCCATCAATCATGACACTACCTGTAGTTGGCTCAATCAATCGATTCAATAAACGAACGATCGTTGACTTCCCACTACCTGATAGGCCCATGATTACAAATATTTCACCGTCTTGTACTTCAAAGCTTGCTTGGTTAACACCGACTGTCATTCCTGTTTCTTTCAGTATGTCATCCTTACTTTTCTTCTCTGCAAGTAAGTCCAAGGCACGTTTTGGCTTCTTTCCAAAGACTTTTGTCAGTCCTTCAACTTTAATCTTCGCCACAGACTATTCACCTCTTTGTCATCGTCCTGTAATATTCAACTCTCTAACTATACATTTTTAATTTATATAGAGCAATTTTGATATATTGGACGTATTGATTGTATTTTATGTACAGTTTAAACTGTACGCAATAAAAGTTGGTAATCCTTTCATATCCTCCTTATTCCTCTGTTATCGTCTTACATTAATCAGTTCTTCCGCCTCATATTATCTGCTACACTTTAGTATGAGTAAGATAAGGGGGGCACGAAACATGGTAAAACGTCCGTCAGAAACATGTGATCAGATTAAACAAACACGTGAGAATTTCATCCATGAGCTTTCACAGAACATGCACCTATACGGTATATCTGAATCCATCGGCCGTTTATATGGTACAGTCTTGTTTGCTGATCATCCAATGACATTAGATGAAATGAGCCAGTCGCTTGGTATGAGCAAAACCAGCATGAGCACTGGAATCAGAGTACTTATGGAAGCAAATATGGTAGATAAAGCATGGCAAAAGGGCGTTCGTAAAGACCTTTATCAACCGGTTGATGATTGGTACAAATCATTCTCAACTGTGTTTGTGAAGAGATGGAAAACATCTGTAGAGAATAATCTTCAAGCCGTGCATCAGATGAGGGCTGCTCTTCATGAAATAGAACAAGTGAATGAATCAGAAGACCAAGATAGCTTGGATACACTAGCAGGAGATTTAGAAAAACTTCAACATGCCGAGAACTACTATAATTGGTTAGCTGAGGTCACTGAAATATTCGAGAGCGGCAAAATCTTTGACTTAATTCCAAAGAAATAACCTAAGACATAAGAACGTTCTACAACATGAGTCAAATTACTCAGTTAATATACCCTCTCACAAAAAAAATAAACAACACGATTTCAAATTTGTCGAAATCGCGTTGTTTTTTTTGAATATAGGAATCTTACTAAATGATCTAACCGTTGATGTACCTCCGAGATACCCTCTACTGATAGCCTATCCGTTATCAACATGTCGACACTCAGTAAATGAATAAATGATTAGGTAGATACGTTTAGTTAATTGGAAATTTTATCTATAAACAAAAGATTAAGTAGAACCTGTCTCTCCCTTATTCATTTGACCCAATATTTTATCATTTATTACGATTGCAACCACTACCCAGGTAAAACTGAACAATACTCCACCGACGATATCTGTAAAGAAGTGTACCCCTAAATACATTCTGCTAATACCCATCAGGATCACTAAGATACTTGCAGCGACTATCAGACTCAAACGTGCTGCACCTGCTCTCATATTTTTGCAAAGTAAATAGATACATAAGCCACATAGAGAGACAGCAGCCATCGTGTGGCCACTTGGAAAGCTGAACCCTGGTTGATCTAATAGATAGTTTATATCAGGCCTTGATCTGTTAATGAGTTGTTTAGCCACAACATTTAAAATAGCTGTGCCTCCCATAACTAAAGCGGGTAAAAGCGCAGCCTTTATCCTTTTTTCTTTGTACACTAAAAAGAGCATCAGACACAATGTGAGAACAGCCATGACACGAGTTCCACCGACCCAGGCTAATAAAAGCATAAACTCTGTCATCCAATCATTTCGAAGAGACGGAACCCCCTCAACAACATATACATCAATCGCTTGTAAGTAATACGAATTATATGTAAAAGAAAGAAATATAAAAAGACAAAATGTACTTAAACTTAGCCATAACCAGTTTCTTTTGTGATTCATTCTTATCCCCTCTTCATTCAATACAATGAGCTAATTCTACATAGTTTGACCGCGTTTGACAAACCTTTTTATTAGTAAAATTAATTATGTTTCTTATACAAATAATTAGGGTAATAATAAGTGAAGTATGAACATCAACGGAAGCTGGGGTAATAAAAATGTTTCAGAAGAAGAGGGCAAAAATCTCGCGTTTTGAAGAAAATAAGCCACGCCCCATTATTCAACTCAATGAAATTGAGAAACTTCCATCCACAAAAGCTCTGTCCTCAGGAATCTTACTGTCTTGGGATATAGTTCAAGAATTAACTCTTGAACATATACACCAATTGATGACTACTACTTGCACCATTGTCTTTCATATAGAGAATGAAGAACGCTTTCGGTTCATCCATGAAAGCTTGATTTCTCATCAATACTCTAAAATAGCCATTATTTCATCCGATCGCTTGATCTTAAGAGAAGCACGTAACCAACTCCCTTTGTGCGAGCCTATCCTACAAATAAATGAATATAGTTGGAATACAAATGAATTCATTGCCTATGTAAACGTTGAAGGTATTCGAACGGTGTGGCTTCAACCAGATCATGCTGTAGCGCTCTCGAAACGATTACACAAACATGCTATTTCTGTGTGGAGCCATGGAGAGAATGCTCGAGATATGCACCGGTTACATGTTGCAGGTGTTGATGCTATCACATGTCCAATTGAACATGATAGTGCTCAATTGTTTGATGCCTACCAACGTCTTCATCTACTGGAACGACCGGTTTTTGTAGCACATCGTGGGGCCCCTCAGCTTGATGCAGAAAATACGTTAGCTGCTTTCGAGAAAGCGGTGGAACTTGGGGCAGACGTTTTAGAAACCGACATACGTGAAACCAAGGATAAGAAGCTGATCCTTTTTCATGACCCAGATATTAACCGAACCACCTCAAAAAAAGGATTCGTGTCATCCTATACACTTAATCAGTTAAAGGATATTCATCCTGTTGTTGAGTTAGAGACCTTTCTTAAGCACTATCAACACTCACCGCAGCTTTTGTTGATTGAGATTAAAGAAAGACACACCGTACTGCCAATTGTGCGAATGGTTGAATCTCTACAAATGGAGCAACGAGTACATATACAAAGCTTTGATCCAGTATCTCTAACAAACGTTCAAACCTTGAATCGATCCATCGGTATTAGCCTACTTTATACACACAATAAATGGTCTAAGAATCAGTTATCCCAGGCTAAAGTAAAACAAACCCTGAAACACACACAAGCCTCCTTGAATGTAAAAATGCGCAGAGTACCAAGACGCCTTAACATGAATGACTCAAGTGTTCATTTGCGAATGTTTACCTGGACTTTAACCACCAAGAAAGAGCTATACATGTATTGGTCCTTAGGTTTTTCTGGCTTAATTACGGATTGCATTCAGCATATTAAAAACGTTCCACTAGAACTTGAGGCTCAGGATTTGCCGATACTGAACAAGAATCCACTACACTTGCCCAATCAAGCAGTTGCTTGCTATGCAGACGGATCAAAAAGATTGGTAGAAGTCAGCTGGTTGGTTCAGTATGAGAATCAATTGATTAATCTTACGGATGAGTTTAAACAACAGGAAAGTGTGGATGTATGTTGCATTCACCAGTTTAACTTTAACGGAAAAAAACGAAGTATTCTATCAGATCTGACCACAATACATGACAAAAATAAAATAGAGAGGTGACTTATGAACAAGTTTTCTTCTGAACCAGATCGCAGAGATCACCTAATCTCTCGAATCATTGAATTAGGTGTCTTCAAATTAAAAAATCGCCATCTGTTTGAACTAAGTATGGCTGAGATTGATCACTTATATCACAGTTTAATGAATGATAAGAAACAACAAACCTAAAAAAGAGATCAATGACAATGTCATTGATCTCTTTTTTCTTTTCATACTTATCCTACAAAAAATCTCATAAGGAGTGTGGCACCAATAACGGTTGCAGCTCCACCAAGACGTGTTGAGATTTGAGCAAATGGCATAAGACCCATGCGATTTGATGCTGAAAGAATGGCAACATCACCAGTTCCACCTAAACCACTGTGACAACCCGTTACAATAGCGGCTTCAATTGGGTACATGTTCATAAGCTTACCTACAAAGAAACCACAACCAACCATTGCAAGGACAACGGACGCACAGATAATAACGTAAGAAATAGAGAATACAGCTGCTACACTTTCCAATGGAATAAACATAATTCCTAGTCCAACCATTAATGGCCAAGTAAATGATGATGAAACGAACTTATAAAGCTGATGTGAACCAAGCTCCATTTGAGCTGGCATAATGTTAAGGACTTTTACAAGTGCGGCCAATACAATCATAAGAACAGCACCAGAGATTCCTACCCAGCCTTCAAGAACCCCACCAAAGATAAAGAATGTACATGCTACTAGCACACCGGCACCCATCAGACGGAAATCTACAGGAGCCTCTTTTTGTTTTTCTGTAAAGACATCATTCGCACCTTTTGCACGAACTAGTACGCCATTACCATTAAGGTCAGGGCGTTTTTCCCCAAGCTTTTTCATCATTCCTGCACAAATGATCGCAACAATGTTCCCAATAATAGCTGCTGGCACTAATTGAGCAAGAAGTTCTGTTGAAGGTTGATCAATCATCGTTGCATATGAGATAGAAAGCGGAAGAATTCCTTCGCCAATTCCACCTGAAATGATGGGTACAATAATAAAGAAGAATGTATGATATAACTCATATCCAAATAGTGAACCTACAATAAGTCCGGCAGCAATTGCACTAAGTGTACCTGCTACAAGTGGAATAAACATTCTGGCAAAGCCTTGAAGAAGAACCACACGACTCATACCTAAGATACTACCTACTACAAGAACAGCAATGTAGGCATATAAGAAGTTGGATGTACTCATTAATGTATCAACTGCATCAATAGCAGGTGCGTTAAACCATCCTAAAAATACTGCGACTGAAGGCAATAGTAAGGATAAGATAGCCGGTCCACCGATATCTTTAAGAATAGGCGTTTTTAGTCCTATATCTCCAAGCAGCATTCCAATAACCATAATGACGGCGAATCCACCAATCATATCGCTTGGAAGCTCATTAAAATAAGCAGCTAAAAATACGGCTGCAGCAATAAAAATATACAAAGGTAATGGTAGAACTCCTACCTTAATCTCCATAATTTTTGCCCAGATGCCGTTGTTGTTAGGATCTTGGTTGTTCATATTACTCACGTTTTCACTCGGCATAGCCATGTTACTAAACACCTCCGGTTAATATAGTTTCAGTGTAAGCGCCACCAGTTAGTTTGTCGTTTTTTCTTAGTATTTTAACCTTTTAATAAATAATTTAATTAAGAATTCGACAGTTAAAATTAACCAAAAGCCCTTCTCACTTGGAGAAAGGCTTAAAATTAATAAGAAACTTTTGGGTGGATATAAGTCGCTCTCGGGACGGGCGGCACGCTTTCCGAGGGAGGGCGTTGAACTAACCTGGCTATGCCAGTGTATTTCAACCCTGCCCTTTTTCTCCCTTCGGAGTCGGCCACCCGTCCCGTCCGCTAAATAAGAGGGAAGAAGTTTATTAATAATTAAAATTGCTATTAAAAATAAGTACATAAAAAAAGTGTAGTTAACCATGAATTTAACTTCATTTGATGATTCTTTTGTAGCTTAAACTAGACAGAGGAATTTATTAGCGAATTACATTCATTAACTTCAATTCGGTACACGAGTACATTTATAAATAAGTCATCGAAAAGTTTCTTCACTGCTCTTTGAGATTCATTTACTATGCACTATAAATTTGCATGTATTGTACTCTATCCTAGCGGACGGGATGGGAGGCCGACTCCTGCAGGAGGAGAGGGCAGGTGGAAATCCACCGGCGTAGCCGGTTAGTTCCACGCCCGCCTGCGGAAAGCGTGCCCCAATCCCGGTAGCGGATTCTGAACACTAGTTATTGATTGTCCTCTTATCCTAAAATCTCTTTCACCGCAGTTAAGCCCTTCTCGATGTGAGAAGGGCTTAGGTATTATGGATATTAATTAGAGTATGGAGGTAATTTCGATGCCTTGTTTGGTTAAGTGGTTTCTGAGTTCTTTTACAAATAACAAGGCATGCTCGCCGTCACCGTGAACACACACTGTGTCAGCTTTCATTGGGATGATACTTCCATCTACGGCTGTGACTGTTGATGTCGTGACCATCTGTAATACTTGTTTGACAGCTTGTTCGTGATCGGTAATTAATGCATTCTCAGAGGTTCGTGGTGTTAACGTGCCGTCCGGTTGATACGTTCGATCGGCAAATACCTCATTCGCTACCTTTAATCCATGTTTTTGACCGGCTTTTATCAGTTCACTTCCCGATAAACCAAACAAAACTAGATCCGGGTTAGCATCTTTTACTGCCTTGGCAATTGCCTCAGACATAATTGGATCAACAACCGCCATATTAAATAAAGCTCCATGTGGTTTAACATGTTGCATCGTTTGCTCATTTAGACGACAAAAGCCTTCAAGAGCACTAATCTGATAAAAAACAAAGTTATAAATGTCTTCAGGTGTTGTTTGAATGGGTCTTCTTCCAAACCCAAATAAGTCACTAAAACCAGGGTGTGCGCCAATTCTTGCTCCATGTTCCTTAGCTGATAACACCGTTTTGGCCATTGTATTATGGTCACCAGCGTGGTATCCGCAAGCCACATTTACCGAAGTAACAAGTGGTAGAATCTCTTCGTCATTACCCACTTTAAATACACCATAGCTCTCACCTAAATCACAGTTTAAATCAATTTGTGTCATATTCGTTCCCCCTACATTAACCTACTTTTACACCTTTTAATGAAATCGCCGCTTTAATCTCTGCAATGTCTCGTTCAGCTTGAATATATATCTGTTCTGCCTCCTGAAGAGATACCTCTTCAAAAAGCACGGACTCACCTGGCTTTAGTTGGGCGAGCTTTGGAATATCAACAATCATGACCTGAGCAATCCGTGGATAGCCTCCTGTGGACTGTCGATCAGCAAGCAGTATTATGGGCTTCCCACCTGGTGGAAGTTGAACAGTTCCTAAGGTTACAGCTTCCGATAATAATTCAAATGGTTCAGACAATTCAATGTGTTGATCTGTATCGAGTCGATACCCCATTCGATCGGATTGAGAAGAAATTTGAAAGGCTGTGTCAAAAAACGTATTTTGACTCTCTTCTGTAAATCGATCAAAATGTGTTCCTTTTAATACGCGAATAGTGGTTTGTTCACGATTTGGAACAAATGAATTAGACACACGCCATTTAGGAAATAATTGCTGATTTGATAACTGGTTCATATATTGCTTTGCATCCTTTGACATCGGATGGACCGTTAATGTATCACCTTTTTTTAAGGCTCTACCCTTATATCCACCTATTCCTGCACGTAAATAGGTGCTTTTGCTTCCCATGACAACGGGCACATCGTATCCTCCTGCAATTGAAAGATAAGCACGACAACCTTTTTTTAATGGTTCAAAATGAAGAAGTGACCCTGCTGGGATGAATAGAGGTGTATTTAGATGAAGCCTCTTTCCATTCATAACCGGAAGCATGCCTCCACCTGTTACGGCAATAAGTTGCTCTTCATCAAACTTTAAAGAAGGTCCCGTCATTGTCATTTCGAGGACGGCCTCATGTTCTGCATTACCAACAAGCATATTCGCAATTCGTAAAGACCGAGTATCCATTGCTCCAGTTACAGATACACCTTGGCTCATATATCCGATACGTCCTAAATCTTGAATAGTTGTTTGCAACCCAGGTTTCACAACTTGTATATTCATTTAGACACGCTCCTTTAAGCTATGATATTCCTCTAAGGAGATTGGTTTAAACATGACAGTATGACCTGGCTTTAACAAGCTTGGTTCATCTCTGGTTAAGTCAAACATATTTATTGGTGTCCGACCAATCAACTGCCAGCCTCCAGGTGTAACCATTGGATATACACCGGTTTGTTTACCAGCGATCCCAACTGAACCAGCCGGAATTTCTAATCGTGGCTGTTGCTTACGGGGGGTAGCAATGGATTCTGACATGCCTCCCAAAAACGGGAAGCCTGGCGCGAAACCAATCATATACACCTGGTAACTGCCACTAGAATGAATGGAGATCACTTCCTCCACTGTTAGCTGATTATGAGCAGCTACTTCTTCAAGGTCAGGACCTAAAGATGAATCATAGCAGACTGGAATTTCAACAGTTTCTGAATCTTTATTTGTGTAAGTATCTTTACTAGTCTCAATAAACTCGTCCAGTAATTGGCGTACTGTATCACTCGGACTAAGCAAGGAAGCCGGGTTTGCTGATAATACAAGGGCAGGATTATAAAAAACAGCTACACCTGTATAACTTGGTAAACACTCAACAAAACCTGGAAAGGGAGATGCTTCAAGGAGATCAATCAGCGCAAGGATGTTTTTGTGTGTGTCTGAATCAATTTTGTTATCAAATTGAACAACCATTGTTGTTTCATTTAATGAATAAATAAGTGGAAAAGACGTCTCTCCCATTTTGTACTCCCCCTTTATTTAGTAAATCTTAAAGATAAGGTTCGATCAACTCATCACAGCGAGAACTACATGTATAACGAAAAACCGGTCGGCCTACAGATCCATACACCATGTTCACAAGCAGTACTTCCGAATCCTCGAGTAGTTTTAGGTATTTTCTAATAGAGACCTGAGATATATTTGTATCGTTTGCGATGTCTTCAGTTGAAAAAGCCGAATCTCCTCTGTTCTGAATGGCTTTCCATACAACATGTAAAGTAGAGCGAGTTAATCCTTTAGGTAATGTTGGCTTTTCAATATGTGTAGACGTATTCTGCATTAACTTATCTAATTCTTGCTGGCTCAATACTTCTGATTGTGATGTTCTGCTCATACGACTTTTATACATGTGCAAAGCATGTTGGAATCGGTCAAAGGTAAAGGGTTTTATTAAATAATCGACTGCCCCATGACGTAGCACTTTTGAAATCGTATCAGATTCTGAAGCTGCAGAAATCATCATGACATCAACAGCTAGATCTTTCCTCCTAATTCGTTTCAAAAGATCGATTCCGTTTTTTCCTGGCATGTAGATATCTAAAAGAACTAAATCTACTTTCTCAGCCTCAATGACATCCCATGCTTTTTCAACACCGGGTGCGATTCCAACCAATGAAAATCCCTCGCTCATTTCAATGTACCTTTTATTCAGATCTGCTACCATTGGGTCATCTTCTACAATTAATACATGTATCATTATTCTTCGCTGTCTCCTTGCTCTTTGAATGGTATATAAATCGTGAAAATTGTTCCTATACCTACATCACTAGTCATGAGGAGATCCCCCTTTAGATTCGTCACACTTTGTTCAATTAGTGCTAATCCAAATCCACGGTCCTCTCCTTTAGTTGAATACCCTTTTTTAAATACTTTCTCCTGTTGCTCTTGATTCATTCCTTGTCCTGAGTCACTCACTTCAATCCTCAATTGACCTTGCTTCACTTTAAGCGAAAGTTCTACCAATTTTTCGTCCGAACGGCTTACAGCCTCTACAGCATTCGTTAATAAATTTCCGATGATTGTGACGAGTTCATAAACGACATCGGGATCTCGATATTTAGGAATACTTTCCTGAATTTCTAGGTTGAAGTCTACGCCTTGTTCCCGTATATAACTTTGTTTCCCTATTAAGAAGCCTGCCAAAACTGTATCTTTTACATTTCCCATAATTTGTTCGGTTTCATGCCCACTTACTTCTGTAAATCGAGCTAAATAATGAGCTGCCTGATCGAATTGTTTAAGGTGAATCAAGCCTTGGAGGACATGGACTGTATTCATAAATTCATGGGTTTGAGCCCTTAATGCATTGGCATAAAGCTTAACTCCAGTCAGCTGTTCAGCAAGCATGGCTACATCCGTTTTATCCTTAAACGTTGCAATGGCTCCAACCGTCTGATTTTTGATGCGCACGGGTACTTCATTAATTAACAGTTCAAAGCCTTCCATCTTAATTTTCCGATCGAGAATTGGTGTGTTTGTGTTTAAGACATCCTTTAACTTTGTTCCAGGCAATACTTGCTCTACGTCTTGTCCAATGAGGTTTTTGTTTAACCCCATCTTCCTAAAGACTTCATTTGCCTCTGCATTTGTTAGTCGTACTAATCCATTTTTATCAATCGCAACAATACCTTCTTTTGTCGATTCAAGCATAGCACTTCTTTCTTCAAGAAGAGTAGCGATTTCCTCAGGTTCAAGGTTGTACATTAGCTTCTTTACCCGTCTAGCGAGAAGAACCGCTCCGATTACCCCAACTATTATACTTAAGATCATTCCCATATAAAGCGGACGTAGCATCGTTCCAATAATATCCTCAATCTGATTTAAGGTGATCCCAACAGCAACAGCCCCTATGAAATCACCATCAGCATTATAGACAGGACTAAAGGCTCGTAAGGATTCACCTAACGTTCCTCTAGCTGTCGATACATATTCTTCCTGTCGCTCTAATGTTTTTTTCTCGTCTCCACCCTCAAAAGGAAGCCCCACTAAATCAGGATTAGGATGAGAGCGCCTTATGCCCTCGCGATCAAGCACAACAACAAAATCAGTATTTGTTGCCTCAATTACGTAATTTGTATAGTTTTGTAGTTCTTCGTTCAGCTCTAGTTCTTGCTCTAATGCGTCATGCACCATGCTTGTACCTGCAACCATACGTGCTGTATTCAGTGCAATTTCTTCTTCTTGCTCTTGAATGGTTTGAGTGGTTTCCAAGCTTATCATATAAAATGTAACAGCCAGTGAAACTAACACAATTAATGTGACAAAAATTGCAAGTCGTCGCTGTAATGTCCATTTTCTTTTCATTTCATTCCTCTTCCTATTACACATGGGCTTTTTTCATGAAAATAAGTATACCACTCAGAGTTTACGCCAACAAATAGATATTCGTAATCTGCTATTTCAACATCTATCTGTTCTACTAGATCATACCTTCTCCACAACAATAAAAAAAGTACTGCGGAAATTCACTCTCCGCAGCACTTTTTGTCATTAAATGAATCCTAATGTAACAACAGTAACGATAAGAATAATCAAGATAATCCAGAACGAACCGGTAGTATCTTTTCTTTTGGTTCTGCCCATGATCACTTCCATCATTCCGATTAGCATAATAGCAAGTAAGCCTTTAACAAGATAAAGAATGTAAGCACTCACAAAGCTACCTAGACTTGGGCTAAGGTTTAGATAAATGACAAGCATACCTATACCAGAAGCAAGCATAATTATGTAGAATAAACGTACGATCATATAAACAATTTTTGAGGCTTTAGGTTTACCCCAGCGATATAAGAAATACGCAACTAGAAAAAATAGAATCAGAAAAGCCCACGAACCCGCATGCGACTGATAGAAGATATTTAACAATGTATCCATTTAGTCCACCTCCTTTTATTAATTTAATCCTCTTCTTATTATAGAGGTTTTTTTATTAAACTACACCCTAAAGAAAGATCCGATCTTATTTGTACGGTGCAGGTTCACGATTCGTTGAGATAACCGTTGGTCCACCTGAATTGTGCAATTGCTTTTCAATTTTACGATAGGAAAAATACATGGAAATTCTCCAAGGTAAAATCATGCCATATGCTAAAAGGAAAAACATACCTGATAATTCCTCTGGGTTAATGTCTTTACCAAGAAAGGCACGAAAGGCGACACGAATAATTAATAGACCCATCAATATAAACATAAATGCTTTTGAGCGTTGTAGAAAAATCTGACCATCTCTTATTTCAAACTTCGAGGTGGCAATTAGAAAAATAGAAAAAATCATTCCAACTGCAAGCGCTTCCGCAATTTGTAAAGAAGCAGGTCTTGTTGGTTCATACAAAAACATCAAAAATCCAGTAGACATAAAGATTGGAGGAAGAATAATTTTTTTTAGTGAGGCTGGTTTTTTAGACGCTTTCATTCGAACAAGAAGCGCTATTCCACCCATCACGATAGCAAGAACAATTGGAATGAGGAGTAACATATTATCCAACTTGGCGTCCCCTTTTCAATTTAAATTCACTTAAATGAAGTGTAGTGAAACATAAAAGCCTGTCCCGCAAACAAAATTGTCTGCAGAACAGGAATGCTCACATTAGCCATTTATATACATTAGGATAAGCGAATAACCAATAATTAATGCAAAAAGAATCGTAATGTGATTTAAAGAGTAGATAAACATAGCTGTTGCCCATTTGTAATCACTCATTTTTTTGTAACCAGCAATACCTAGAATCATCCATCCAAGTGTCAGCACAAAAGAAGTGATTGCAATTGTTTTACTAAAGGGAAGAAATAACACAGATGATGCCAGTAAAACGACAAGATAAACCAGTGTTTGAATTTTTGTCCGACGAATTCCTTTTACAACTGGAAGCATAGGTACACCTGCTGCCCGATAATCATCAAGCTTGCGAATGGCAATGGCATAGAAATGCGGCATTTGCCAAATTAACATAAGGACAAATAGACCGATTGATGCGGGATGATAGATATCAGATGATACAGCAGCCCAACCAATTAGTGGAGGCACCGCACCAGACAAGCTTCCTACCTCTGTATTATAAATCGTACTTCGTTTAGTCCAAATCGTATAGGGGACGGTGTATAAAAACAATCCCAAGAAACCTAATAAAGCAGCTAATGGACTTGCAAATGCTAGCAAAATCATACCCACTACTGCAAATGAAATACCAAGTATAAGGCCGTTTTTAGTGGAGACGGATCCGGTCACAGTTGGACGTTTTTTGGTCCGTTCCATTTTTGCATCGATATCACGGTCATATAAATTGTTAAATGTACCCGCAGCACCAATCACTAAGGAGCTACCAAGTAACGCTAATATAATTGAACCCATATGATCAAACAAAGAACCACCATGGATAAACAATGCTAAGCAAAGTCCCGCAAACATAGCAAGTACATTTGATTTTATGATTCCTGTTTTTATGGTTTCAAAGAGAATACCCGCATAATAGGATATATTTGAAACTGAAGTTGTTTGTTCAACTGTTTTCTCTAACTTCACACTTTTCATTTGGGACTCCTCTCTCAGTATAAAGACTTGCCCGCCACAGCAAAGTCAAGCCACTGATTTATTCAAAAAAGAGTCTTTCTTGTTCTTGGCTAAATGACACTTTTTAAAACCGTTTGGCTCACTTATTTAGTCTATCATAATCCTTCACAATTGCTAGATTCACATTAGACATTCCAAAAACCTGTCAAACCTTTGTGAATACTTTTTGACAAGATGCTATCCAGAAGTTGTGAAAAGATTCACTTGCCAAGTGTATTATACGCTCTTTTTTATTGATTGCAAGAGTTTCGTTTTCCTAACTATAAGGAGCGAATTATGAACGGACCTCCCCATTAATTGGGGTTGGTGGACAGGCGCCTCCAAGCGCAGCAAGCATATTATCTGCAGCAAGCTCGGCCATCTTGTGGCGAGTTTCATGAGTAGCAGAACCAATATGAGGAAGAGTTACAACATTTTTCATTGTTAATAAAGGATGATCAACCGGAACAGGCTCTTCTTTAAAAACATCTAGGCCAGCTGCATAAATCTCCCCTGTCTCAAGCGCTTGGACTAGTGCATCTTCATCTACTGTTGCTCCTCTAGAGCCATTAATAAACACAGCCGTTTTTTTCATAAGCTGAAATTCTTCTTTGCCCATTAATTCATACGTTTCTTTGGTTAAAGGTGTTAAAAGACATACCACATCTGATTCCTTTAATAATTCTTCTAACGAACAATAGGTTGCATGATGATTTTGTTCTGCCCATTCGTTTCTCGAACGATTATGATATATAATCTCCATATCAAAGCCGGCTTCTGCACGTTTGGCCACAGTTTGTCCTACTCGTCCCATCCCAATAATACCTAGCTTTTTATGGTGAACATCAAGACCGAAATGCTCTTTTGAGATATTTGCTTTCCAGTTCCCACTTTTCACAAGCTGATCTAATTCAACAATCCTTCTTCTGGTCGCCAAGATAAGTGACATCATTGTGTCAGCCACTGTATCATCTAGAACAGTAGGTGTGTTGGTAGCCAATACGCCACGCTCTGTTAAATCATCAATGTTGAGATTATCATAGCCCACTGTAATATTGCTCACTACAGATAATTTAGGAGCTTTGGCTAAAAGGTCTTTATCCACTTTCAAACCAGATCCAAGAACCGCTTCCGCATTTGTAAGCTCTTTCATAAATGAAGAATGATTTTCTTCATTTAACTTTTCATAATATGTAACTTCACAACTCTCCTGAATACGAGCAAGTACATCTTCAGGTATACGACTGTAAACAATAACTTTTGGTAACACGCAAATCCCTCCAAAATTCTTCTTTATCTCTAGTATAACAGAGCCTGAGATCAGGCAAAGGAATTTGCGCCTTTTTTTAAATGGAGGGAGTCTTTTTTCTATAGAACCACTCCCTCCACCTTTTATCTATTGTTTTAGAGAGTGATCTAAGTCTTCTAATAAATCAGCTGTGTCTTCTAATCCGATTGATAAGCGAACTAAGCCGTCTGTGATTCCTAACTTTTTACGACGATCAGCTGGGATTGAAGCATGAGTCATTCTAGCCGGTAGTGAGATTAGACTTTCAATTGCTCCAAGACTTTCTGCTAAAGTAAAAAATGTGGTTGCTCCTATCAATTTTTCGGCTCGCTGCTCACTTCCAGTCTCAAATGAAAGAATGCCACTAAATCCTCCCGCTTGACTTTTGTGGAGAGAATGACCTTGATGCGAAAGGAGCCCCGGATAATATACCTTTGAAACAGTTGAGTGTGCCTCTAGAAAACGAGCAATTTCATTGGCGCTCTTTTCAATTTCCTCCATGCGTATCCCTAATGTTCGGATGCCTCTAATTAACAACCAGCTGTCTTGAGCACCTAATACTGCCCCAATGGCATTTTGGAGATATGCTAATTCCTCAGCCAGTTCCTTTGAATTCGTCACGACTAGCCCTGCTAACACATCACTGTGTCCTCCAAGATACTTAGTTGCACTATGAAGGACTATATCTGCGCCAAGTGTAAGTGGATTTTGCCAATAAGGAGTCGAAAAGGTATTATCCACAATGGTTAGTAATCCTTTATCTTTTGCTAGCTGGCTAATTTTCTTTATGTCTGTAATAGACAATAAAGGATTTGTCGGTGTTTCTAGAAAGATAGCTTTTGTTTTTGGCTGAATAGCTGAAGCGACCTTGTCTAAATCAGTGGTATCAATAAAATCCGCAGTAATACCTTCTCTAGATAAGACCTTCACGATTAGTCGATATGTTCCACCATACACATCTTCTGATAAAAGAAGATGATCTCCACTAGAAAACAGCTTGAGGACTGTAGTAATCGCAGCCATGCCAGAAGCAAACGCAAACCCCGCCTTTCCTTCTTCCAAATCAGCAATAAGTTGCTCTAGAGCTGTCCTTGTTGGGTTAGCTGTTCTCGCATACTCATAGGAAAATTGGCCAACTTTCTCTTGTTTAAATGTACTAGATAAATGTATAGGAAAACTGACTCCACCTGTCTGCTCATCTTGAGGAATCCCGCCATGAATTAACTTAGTTTTCTTTCTCATCTTTCTCCTCCTCATAAATACCTGTACTTAAATAACGTTCACTCCCATCAGGAAAAATCGTTACCACCGTTGTTCCTTCCGGAGCGGATTTCGCCTCGCGTACAGCAGCTTGAAAGGCTGCTCCAGATGAGCTACCTACTAACAGACCTTCTTTCCGAGCTAACTCACGCACAATTTGGAATGCGTCTTTATCTTGAATGGTGTGAATTCCATCAAACAAATCTGTCTGAATAATCGGTGAAACTCGATCCATACCAATACCTTCTGTCCTGTGAGGTCCAGGTTTCCCGCCATTTAATATCGATCCCTCAGGCTCCACAATCACAGTTCGAATGGCGGCATTTTTTTCCTTCAGATACTTAGCTGTGCCTGTAAATGTTCCTCCAGTTCCTGCCCCAGCAACAAAAATATCGATTTCTCCATCTACTTGACTCCAAAGCTCTGGCGCTAACGTTTCATAATACGTTAGTGGATTGGCTGTATTGCTAAACTGCTCGGGACAATAACTATCCGGAAGCTTTTGTGATAATGAATGTGCATAATCAATGGCTCCTTGCATCCCTAAAGACCGTGGTGTCTGAATCACTTTGGCACCCAATGCCCTCATCATTTGTTGCTTTTCGAGACTAAAGCCTTCCGGAACAATACAATACACAGTAATATCCGTACCTACAGCTGCAAGAGCTAACCCAATCCCTGTGTTGCCTGCAGTTGGCTCAATGATATTTCCTTTCGGAGAGATGTGCTTTTCGTTTAGTGCATGCTTAAGTAAGTAGGCGCCCAAACGGTCTTTCACACTCCCGCCTGGATTTAAATATTCAAGCTTTGCAAGTACCCTCACTCGATTTGGTAACGGGACATACCTAATCTCAACTATAGGAGTCCAACCAATCAATGTATGAACACTTTTATGAACCAGTTGAAACGCCCCCCTTTACTTCACATATATATACATTCCAATCGGTTTTGTTCCCTTTTTTTGTTTTATACATACGTTATCAATATCAACTTTAGAGATGGGTGTGAACATAAAGTGGGAACTGATTTTACTGAGCTATTTAATCAATGGGCACCTTCATATGATCAAACCGTTGCAGGATCAGACACTCAATACGAAGAGGTCTTTCAAGGGTACGCGGCAATACTTGATGCAGTTGTAGGAGAGGCGAAAGGACATATTCTTGAATTTGGAGTCGGAACAGGAAACTTAAGTAAGAAGCTACTTGAAAAAGGATGTAAACTAACTGGAATTGAACCCTCTAGTAAGATGCGAGAGGAGGCAACTAACAAACTACCTACACTTTCATTACTTGAAGGAGATTTTCTAAACTTTCCTCCTTTAGCACATCAAATAGACAGTATTGTTAGCACGTATGCTTTTCATCATTTAACCGACACAGAAAAAGCCATTGCTTTTAAGCGTTATGCGGCTCTCTTATCAGAGAAAGGTCGTATTGTATTTGCTGATACAATCTTTGAATCAGAAGAAGCAAAGCAGAAAAAAATTGATACTGCAGAAGAAAAAGGCTATGACCGGCTAGCCGCTGATTTACGTAGTGAATTTTATACGACATTGCCTACAATTCGAGCGATGGCGGAAGAAGCTGGTTTCTCCGTTACAGTTAAACCGCTTAATGCTTATGTTTGGTTGTTTGTTGCAGTGAAGGGATTAGAATAGAGGGGGAATAGTACAAAAGAAGCTCCAAAGCCATATAGCTTTGGAACTTCTCATTCTTTTTATTCTGTAAAACCAACATACTCATCAACGATCGCCAAAAACATTTTTCCTATGTTATGAAGAGCTTCTTCATTAAAATCAAAACGCGGATGGTGGTGAGGGAATTGGGTACTACTATCCTCTGTTCTTCCGCCAACATGGAAAAACACACCGGGTCTCTGCTCTAAATAGTAAGCAAAGTCCTCGCCACCAAGTGACGGGTTCACAATGATTGGTACATCAGCTCCAAGATGTGTGCTTGCGATTTCACGAACGGTTGCTGTTTCTGCTGCATCATTCACAACCGCAGGATACCCTTTTGTATAATTCATTGTGTATTCTGCGTGCGATGCTTGGCATAATCCGCTGACTATATCATTCATTTCTTGTTCAATAAACACTCTTGTATCTGGGTTATATGTGCGTACAGTTCCTTCGATTTTTGCCGTATCAGCAATGACATTAAATGCCGTGCCCGCTTGAAACACACCAACTGTGACCACAGCTGGATCAATTGGATTGACACGTCTGCTGACAATTTGTTGCAGGTAATTGACGAGCTGGCTTCCGACTACAATTGAATCAACTGTTGTATGAGGCTTTGCTCCATGCCCACCTTTTCCTTGAATCGTAATGGAAAAAGAATCGGCAGCAGCCATAACCGCCCCTTCTCTTATCGCTACTTTCCCCAAAGGAATATCAGAGGAGACATGAGCACCAAATACTTTATCTACGCCTTGAAGCGCTCCTGCTTCAATCATTGATTTAGCTCCACCTGGTAACAATTCTTCAGCATGTTGAAAGATTAGGACAACCGTACCTTTTAATCGCTTTTTTTCAGATGCAAGAACTTTTGCCACTCCAAGTAATGCAGATGTATGCCCGTCATGTCCGCAAGCATGCATCACTCCATCCACAGTTGAACGATAAGGAACGTCGTTAAGTTCATGGATCGGCAAGGCATCAAAATCAGCACGCAATGCAATAGTTGGTCCTTCTTGATCTCCTTTAACATAGGCAAGGATTCCATTACCGCCAACATTTGTTTTCACCTCAAGATCAAAACTCCTTAACGTCTCAGCAATATAAGCCGCGGTTTTGGTTTCTTGAAAGGAAAGCTCCGGATTTTGATGTAAAAACCTTCTCCAGCTAATAACCTGTTCTTTCTCATCCTCAAGCTTTTTCACTAACAATGTCGACATATGTATCTCTCCTTCTCCTCTAAACTCTCTCCCATTGATTCTTTCTAGGTTACGTAATTCACCCAGAAAAGTCCACATATTTTAATTCGCACTTGACTGATAGGAATAGATTGTTTATAGTGAGTATACCAAACTTACCGGACAACCGAAAGGAATAATATATAAGAAAAGGAGGGTGCTAAGTGGGGAGACTTGAAGATGCTGTAGAAATACGAAAACAACAGTTGATTCATAAGTTACTTAAGCATCACATCTATAAGAAAGATGGTCAGCAACTGTATGAATTAACTCTTTCTGAGATTGAAAGAGTCCATTCCGCATTATATAGAAAGTCTTCATAAAAAAAGCGAGGTTGGCATTAGCCACCTCGCTTTTCTTATGGTTTATGTGCTTCTAACACAAATGTCTTTGGAATGCCTTTGTCATACACATCACTTGATAAATTAGGCTCTTCTTGCAATCGGCTAATCACCAACCCAGCACTGGCTGCTGCCGTAACAATTTCACCAAGAGTCCATTGTCTAAGCATGACGGAGGAGGCTTCTTTTGAATCATACTTTGAAAAAGAAACATCTTGCTCGATTAAGGCGGTTTCAAAGTAATCTCCTGTCACCTTATGTTTACGAACTTTTGCCGTACTTCCTTTTGACGTAATAAGCTTTGTTGAGACCGGATGAAAGTCCCGAATGATACACTTTCCACGCTTCGTAAGTATGGAATGAATCATCTTAAAAAATGGCACAAGATCATTAAAGTAATGAAGAATTCCCATCTCGGCAAATACGATATCAAAGCAATCAAGATCCTTATCTGGAAGATCCAAAACATCGCAAAGGAGATAAGTAATCGTAACATCTGCCGCTTGAGCAAGCTCTAGTGCATAGCGTTGATTTCCTTCAGAGAAATCAGCCACAGTCACGTCTGCTCCTAATAAGGCTAGGGGAACAGCCTTTGTTCCGTTCGACCCCATAAGATTCATGATTTTTTTAGTCTTCACGTCTCCAAAATGATCTAACAAGGTGAGCAGTGGTTTCTTCGGTTGGTCCACTATTTTCGCAGCCGCTTCCTCAGGAGGACCAAAGCGAGTAATCCAAGCTTGATAGGATTGCTCATTCCAAGCATTTTTGTTCTCAGTTGATGTAAAACGTTCCTGGTTCAAAATGTCCACCTAATCTATCGACTCATTTAGCCGATTAAGTTTTTTATCATATGATAATATGGGTGACCATATAATTCAAACGTTTCATGCACGGTAAAATCAAATCGCTTGTACAAACGCATGGCATGTTCATTCGATTCATCTACATTGAGCGAAAGATATGTGTATCCTTTATCATAGGCTTCTTCTTCAATCGCTTCCAGTAGCATCGAACCAATTCTTTGATTTCGGAAATCTTCAGCCACAGCAATGGAGTCAATATAATATTCATCGTTTTTTGTTTCAGGTTGAATAGATGGGGGTGAAACAGAGAAATATTCTCCCATCTCTTGACTTAGTTTCTTGTCATAATAATGTGCATCATCGTGATGATACACAATGGCTATAGCAGCAATTCGTCCCTCCAGCTCACTTATCAAGAAGTTATGATAACTGAAGCGATTCCCTTCATTTGCAAATAGATGTGCAAGGAAGTCTAGGTAGCTCTCTTTTGGTGTTTCACGAATAGTTTTAAGATCAAGTGTTTCCAGAATAGAATAGGTCAATTCATTAATCTGTCGTATATCTTCTTCGTTCTCATTCTCGGTTGCGAACCGTATCATGATGAGCCTCCATAGTGATTTAATGTGTACTATTGTGCCTCTGGCAAAACTTGAGTACGTTTTCTGTCTCAAAAGCCACAGAGGCATTTCAGTTATTATATGAAAAATCAAAGGTCTTGACTACTATTTCCCCTTACTATATGAGGAGAATGAAAAAAAAGACCAAGCCCTATATGATCTCTAAGGCTTGATCTTTACTTTTATTCATCTGTATTCACTAGTTCTGATCGCTCTGATTCTTGACCATATAGATCTACAGACGTGATATAATATCCGTTTTCTCTCTGATCCTCAGGCAATGTGAAGCTTTTTCTTTCATGTGCAGAAAGACTTTCAATATGCTCAAATTGATCTGTATCCGTTTCTTGGTAGATACGGTATCCAGCAATAAGATCGTCTCTCACAGCATGCCATGTCAGGAAAGCCCCTTGAACCTTTACATTGTCTGGTGCTTGAGGAACATCTACATCTAATTCAAAATCTTCTTCTACAAGTTCTGTGTAGACAACCAATCGTTCATCGTGCGTTCCTGCTTCACGATTAAATGTTCCAGAACAAGTAATCAAATTAAGACTTCGAGTATCGGTTGCTCCAAAAATATCATTCATCGGCGCATCATTGCGATCGTAGCTCTCTTTGCTTTTCACTTCAAATGTAAGCTCATTTCCATCACTGTCTAAAACAATAATCTCGTCACCTTCAACTAGATCTTCAAGTTCAAAGAATACAGCTGGACCTGTTTTACTATCCACGTGTCCAGCCATGACCGAATTACCAATCGCCCCTGGATTGGTACCAGGCTCAAACCACCCAACACCATCGACATCCTCTGGTACTCCCATTTGCCCATTATCTAGTATCCCTACGTCTTCTATCGTTGCTTCTACGTTAATTGAGGGTATACGTATTTCTACTGGGTCCACTCCTTGATTCTTTTCTTGCTCGTGATCTTTAATCTGAGATTGAATGGCTTCTACTTCTTCTAAAATAGCCGTATCTACAAAGGTGAATTCTGAATCACCTTCTCCAGGAATATTTAATGCCTGCTCAACATCAGTCTCTTGATCAGCTTGCTCACTAGAGTCCTCTGAACCTGTTTGTTCAGACTCATCCTGATGAGCAACTTCTGGCATATTTGTGCCTTGACCCGGGCTAGGTGTCGATGCCGTACTAAAGGCTACAAGCCCTGTAAGCAGAATAGCTATTGTTAGAAAAGTAGATAACCACTTCATCTCAATCAACTCACTTTACCAGAATCTATTTTAAACGTTATGCTTGATCTTGATTCGTTTTACGACGGAATACAAACAGTCCAGCTAGTGCAGCTGCTGCCAATCCGCTTAACCAAACCATCATGGAAGAATCGTTACTTGCGCCACCAAATCCTGTTTGAGGCATTTCTTCTGGCATAGA
>NZ_JAUSUA010000005.1 GCF_030813245.1 Alkalicoccobacillus murimartini
AAACTCTCCATAAAAGTGGTGAGTTGATTGCTCAACTGCTGGCGTTGATGTCTCCATCAACTTTCCAATTGCACAGAATGAACTGCGACTTTTTTGTTACTATGAGATACTGTGTATCTCTTCGTACGCTTGGCTTTTGTTCAGTTTTCAAAGAACTTGTTTGTCGTTATCAGCGACTTTTAAATAATAACATTTTGTTGCTGTTAATGTCAATTACTTTTTTTAAAAAGTTTTGCTTGCCAGCTGCATGTTTCCTCCGCAGCGACAAGTAATAATTTAACACGCCACAACAAATGAGTCAATAACTTTCTTAAAGAAAGTTATTTATTTTATATTTTGTTTGAAAGATAGCTTTAGCAGGTGTCTCTCTCTTTACTATAGAAACGAATCCTTTTTCTATTAATACGTTTAAAACTAACTCTAAATCAATTCGATACTCTTGCACCTCAGGGATTACTAATAGGTCAGAAATTGAAGCTTCTCCTTCTATAGAACGAAGCACCTCAAGAAAATGCGTTGTTCCTAATTCCAGTTTTGAAATAATCGCGACCTCCAAAGCCAAAATGAGTAACTCGATTCGCTTATCAAGACCCTCTTCACTATTTAACGCTTCTTGATAAAGCTTATGAATCTCAGGTTCAATTTTCTTCACCTGCTCCCAGACTGTCACCTCTGGATAAAACCCGTCCTTAATAACAGCAATCCTAGCAAGGTGGTGTAAGGCATGAAATAAATTACTAAACCCATCAAGAACAAACCCTTGATTAAACAAAGTTTTACCTTCTTCAAATCTACGAAGAAGCTTAGCGAATTGCATAGTTAGCTTCTTTGAGCGATCACCTGGAGGGAAGCTATCAATTCGTATTTTGACATCTTGCATGAATTCATTTCTATCATAGACTATCTTACCATTTACAAGCCAATCAATTAAACGCCTTTGGTTACCTGTTATCAATGAATGATGCATCATGTCTTGACTCATCGTGTGAAATGCGACTCGCTTTCCCATCGCTTCATAATGTTTACTATGTAATTCATTTGCTTCATCAGATATCAATAAAATAATCGCATCAAAACCATCTGTACTTAAAAAAGATGAATCATCTTTCTTTAATACCATAATAGCGCATGTATGATCCTTGCTCGCTTGATCTTGGTAGAGTTGCCTTAACAGCATGTCCATGATGTACCCTCCTGTAGAGAAAAGACTCTTTTATATAAAAAGATGTACCAAAATAATTCAACACGAAACAGCCAACATCCTCCCTCTCAATCCATCAACTTAAAAATCAATGTCTGTATACGCTTTCTATGATATACTTTTTGTCGAGGAGGCGGAGAAATGGCCATTAAGTACTCAAACAAAATAAATAAAATTAGAACCTTTGCTCTTTCCTTGGTTTTCATCGGAATTCTCATTATGTATATCGGTATCTTCTTTAGAGGCAATGCCATAATAATGACCATCTCTATGATTATTGGTTTTTTGGCTGTCATTTCAAGTACCGTTGTTTATTTCTTTATTGGGATGTTATCCACCCGCGCAGTACCTGTGCAATGTCCAAGCTGTGATAAGCATACCAAAGTTCTTGGCCGAGTAGATGCTTGTATGCATTGTAACCAGCCTTTAACTGTAGACAAAGATCTTGAAGGCCTCGACTTTGATGAAAATTATAATCGAAAATCTAGCAAAACGTAAAGTAAAAAAAAACAAAGCCCTTCAGATTATACTGATGGGCTTTGTTTTTTATTTATTAATGTTCGACCTTACCATTACACTCTGGACAGATACCATGGATTTCCATTCTGTGCCCACTGACACTGAATCCAGTAACATGCTCAGCTAGTGACTCGACTTCATTCAAGCCCGGGTAATGGAAATCAACTATTTTGTCACACTCGTTACAAATCACATGATAATGATCTGTTGTCACACTGTCGAACCGACTGGAGGAATCTCCATACGTCAATTCTTTAACAATGCCGACTTCTTTAAAAACCCGTAGATTGTTATAAACAGTCGCAACACTCATATTTGGAAATCTTCCTTCAAGTGCTTTATATATATCGTCTGCAGTAGGATGGATCAATGATTCATATAGATACTCTAAAATGGCGTGGCGTTGAGGAGTCATTCGGACACGCGTACTTTTCAGAGCCTCAACTGCATCATGCAGGCGATGATTAGTTGACATCGTCACGCACCTCGCTTTCGAAACCTATTATTACTTTATAATAATTATAAGCTATGACGAAACACCCTGTCAATTAGGCAGCGTTACCTATTTGTTAACAAGTGTGATAAATCACCTGACTGAATCAAGAACGATGTATACCTATGAGTCTTCTTATCTTTTCGTTGTTTTGTTTTCTCAACGTTTAGGCAAGCTTCTTTTAGAGAATCACGCAACGTTGGTAAGTCGTCTTCATTGGCCCCAAATAGAAACGTAGTACTTCCTCTTCTTAAGAAACCTCCAGAACTAGCTAGTTCAGTCATTCTATATCCTTTTTCGCGCAACTCTTTTTCTACTTGATCTTTGTAGAAATCATCCAAAATACATACAAGTAATTTCATGAAGGCCTCCTTGTTTTACTGCTTATTATGCTTCATTTAATTCTTTCAAATAAGCAAGCACTTCATCTGCGTGCTCCTTAACCTTTACTTTACGCCATTCCTTCACTATTTTAAAGTCTTTATCAATGACAAATGTCGACCTAACGATGCCCATGTATTCTTTTCCGAAGTTTTTCTTTAATTGCCATACACCATACGCTTCAGCAGCTTCTGCATTCTCATCAGCAAACAAAGGAAATGGTAGCGAATATTTCTCCGTGAAATTTTGATGTTTTTTTATTGAATCTGGACTTACGCCTAAGACAACAGCTCCTTGTTCTTTTAAAGGACCCGTTAAGTCCCGAAAGTCACACGCTTCCGTTGTACACCCTGGTGTATTGTCCTTAGGATAAAAATAAAGAACAATATGCTGACCTTTATATTCTGAGAGAGCTTTGGTTTCACCTGTTGTAATTGGTAGGGTAAAATCTGGTGCTGTATTCCCGACTTCTGCTGTCATGCTAATCATTCCTTTATCATTTTAGTTATTAAATCGTATCCGATTCCGTTCTCTTTATCAATGTTCACGAACATATTACTCAGTATGTACCCTAAATATAGAACTGATAACCCCTCTCATCCTTTAAAAACTTGCTGTTCACTTATGCATATGGTTGAATGGCTATGAGAGACTTAGACTGCTGGAGGGAACCCTTTAATGAAAAGAGAAAGATCAGAACAATTATTTACGGAAGCACAAGAACATATACTTGGTGGGGTAAATAGCCCATCGCGCGCTTACAAAGGAGTAGGTGGAGGAACCCCTGTTTTTATGAAACGAGGGTCTGGTGCATACTTCTGGGATGAAGATGATAATCAGTACATTGATTTTCTAGGAGCTTATGGTCCAATCATCGCTGGACATGCCCACCCCACTATTACAAAGGCCATTCAAACTGCTGCTGAGAATGGTGTATTATACGGAACACCTACAAAATTAGAAAATGAGTTCGCTTCTAAATTAAAAACAGCTATTCCTTCATTAGAAAAAGTTCGCTTTGTGAATTCTGGTACTGAAGCCGTTATGACTACGATTCGAGTCGCACGTGCGTATACAGGGCGAGACAAAATTGTAAAGTTTGCCGGCTGCTATCACGGTCATTCTGACTTAGTTCTCGTAGCAGCAGGTTCTGGCCCTGCAACACTTGGAACACCTGATTCTGCTGGCGTAACTAAAAGTATTGCTAAAGAAGTGATTACTGTTCCTTTTAATGATATAGACGCTTACCGTGAAACGCTTGAACGTTGGGGAGACGAAATAGCCGCTGTCTTGGTTGAACCAATTGTGGGTAACTTCGGGATGGTTGAGCCCGCTCCTGGTTTCTTGCAGCAAGTGAATGAGCTAACACATCAATATGGTGGGTTGGTCATCTATGATGAGGTCATAACAGCTTTCCGATTTATGTATGGAGGTGCACAGGATTATCTCGGCGTCTATCCAGATATGACTGCACTCGGAAAAATCATCGGTGGCGGTCTACCGATTGGCGCTTACGGCGGTCGAATAGACATTATGGAAAAAGTAGCACCTCTTGGACCTGCCTATCAAGCAGGAACGATGGCAGGTAACCCAGCTTCTATGGCTTCAGGTATTGCTTGTTTAGAAGTGTTGGAAGAACAAGGGGTATACGAGCATTTGGATCATCTAGGGGAAAGACTTGAGACTGGACTATTACACCTTGCACGTAAACACCATGTTCAATGTACAGTTAATCGCATAAAAGGAGCTTTGACCCTATACTTTGGTTCAGAAACGATCACAAATTATGACCAGGCAAATGCAACAGATACGAATCAGTTCGCTATCTTTTTCAAAAGTATGCTAGATCAAGGCATCAATTTAGCCCCTTCTAAGTTTGAAGCATGGTTTTTAACCATTGCCCATACTGAGGAAGACATCACAAAAACATTAGAGGCCGCAGACCTTGCATTAGCTGAGGTGGCTGCGACATTTTAATATCCTCTGACCGTTTACTAATGTGGAAAGGATTCATCCAAGATGAAACTAGGAGCTAGAATATTTAAAACTGGATTGGCCATTATTCTTGCTTTGTATTTGGCTGAGTGGTTAGGTTTTGAACCACCGACCTTCGCTGCGATTGCAGCGGCATTCGCCATTCAGCCTTCTATCTATCGGACATTTAAAACACTTCTTGATCAAGCACAAGCGAATGCAATTGGGGCAGCACTCGGAGTGATCTTTGTTATCACGTTTGGTAATGAACCGTTTGTTGTAGGTGTGGTTGTGGCACTATCCATTGCTATTATTTTAAAGTTAAATCTACAATCAGCGACGATTCCAATCGCCATTGTTACGATTATTATTATAATGGAGACACCTAGTGAGAACTTCCTACAATTTGCAGCTGGACGGTTTTTCTTAATTATACTTGGGATTCTTGCCGCCTTTATCGTCAATCTGATCTTTATACCTCCGCGCTATGAATTGAAGCTGTACGAGCGTATGACCAAAGCCGTGGATGAAACAATACAGTGGTTAATATTATTTGTGCATAAGGATGCAGACTTAAAAATGCTTAAACAAGATATTGATCGCTTGTATTCAGAAATGGAGAAGCTAGACACGCTTTTTGATTTATTTAAAGAAGAACGGACGTATTTCCTAAAAAGAAGCTTTGGAAAAGCAAGACGTGTTGTCGCATTTAGGCAAATGGTGCACACATCCAAAAAAGCACTTGATGTTCTAAGCAGCTTTGATAAACGCCTCCAAGAGTTAGATGAGCTTCCTCCTCGAGTAAGAGAAATAATTCAAACTCAACTGGAGCATTTAACCACCTATCACAGTCGTATTATGATGAGATATGCAGGTAAGGTGAACAAAAACCCTTCTGAGGAATTGATCAGTGATATTGACAAGGGCCAGGCGAAGCTGACCGATTTGTTTGTAACTTTATATGAAGAGCCTGAGTTTGATTTAGCTCAATGGCATCATTTTCTACCTGCTATTTCAGAGGTCATTGAATATCAAGAAGAACTTGAATACCTAGATACATTAGTCGAAAACTTAACCTCACAT
Organism: Alkalicoccobacillus murimartini; assembly: GCF_030813245.1. Lineage (GTDB taxonomy): Bacteria > Bacillota > Bacilli > Bacillales > Bacillaceae_D > Alkalicoccobacillus > Alkalicoccobacillus murimartini. The sequence continues at coordinate 5,652 of NZ_JAUSUA010000005.1, forward strand.
AATGAAATAGCACCTTAAAAAAAGGAAAACCCTCTCTATTGCAGAGAGGGTTTTCCTTTTTTTACTGTCATTCGTTTAACTAAGCTGTTGAACATGAAACAACTTATGGTAGCTTCCTTCTTTTTCGATTAACTCTTGATGCGAACCGCTCTCTGTAATTTGCCCGTTTTCGATTACTACAATTCGATCTGCTGTCGTAATCGTTGATAAACGGTGCGCGACAATAAAAGTTGTCCGATCTTTGGCTAATGTTGCTAAAGCCTCTTGAATGTAATGTTCACTTTCTAAGTCAAGAGCAGAAGTTGCTTCATCAAATATTAAGATTGGTGGGTTTTTTAAGAAGACACGTGCTATCGCAATTCGTTGCTTCTGTCCACCAGATAACTTAACGCCTCTCTCCCCAACCTGTGTATCATAGCCATGAGTGAGCTCTTGAATAAAGTCATGAGCATTTGCCGCTTTAGCTGCACGCGTCACTTCTTCATCTGTTGCATCTGGATTTCCCATTTTAATATTTGTTTTTATCGTATCACTAAACAAGATATTATCCTGGAGTACCATGCCTATTTTATCTCTTAACGTTCGTACCTTTAATCCTCGGATATCTTGACCATCAACTAGAATACGACCTTCCGTCACATCATAAAAACGCGGGATTAGGCTAATTAATGTACTTTTCCCTCCACCACTCATTCCTACAAAAGCAATGGTTTCGCCACGTTTAACATCTAAATTAATATCTGTTAGAACATGCTTATCTTGTTCTTCATACGAGAAGGACACATGTTCAAATGCTACGGCCCCTTGCACGTCATCAAGTCCTACGGCTTCGTTCGTATCCTTGATATCATATTTCTCATCAATAAATTCAAACACTCGATCCATTGAAGCAATAGATTGAGTTAATGTGGTAGATGAGTTAACTAATCTGCGTAACGGGCTATACAGTCTCTCCATATAAAGGACAAATGCAGTCATAGCTCCGACCTCAAGTGACTCTGTAATAACAAAGTAACCAGAAACAATTAATACTAACAAAGGAGCAAAGTCAGTAATCGTATTAACAACTGAAAACGTTTTCGCATTCCATCTCGTATGGTCAATCGCTTTATCTAAGAAATGATTGTTTCTCTTAGCAAATGATTTCTGTTCATGTTCCTCAAGTGCAAAGCTACGAATAATATTCATCCCTTGAACACGTTCATGCAAATGCCCCTGAACTTCTGCGAGTGCTTGAGATCTCTCTCTCGTTAAGCTGCGTAGTTTTGCATAAAAATATTTAATGGAGAATCCATACAGAGGGAACATCGAAATCGCTACGATCGTCAACCAAAAATGAATATTCATCATAATAATAATGGCAATCACAATCGTAAATAAATCAAGCCAAATATTCATTAACCCTGTTATAACAAAGTTTTTCGTCTGCTCCACATCATGAATGACTCTCGAAATAATCTCTCCGACTTTTCGATTCGAATAAAAGCGCAGACTCAATTTTTGAATATGATGAAATAAGTTATCACGAATGTCAAAAAGGACTCTGTTTCCAATCCACTGAGCAAAATACTGTCTATAATACTCTACTGGTGGACGGACCACTACAAAAAGAAAAAACATGCCTCCCATAATCCAATAAAGAGTGGAAAGCTTGTCGGCTTGACTTAAAGCGTCATTAAGAATGAGATCATCTATGATATACATCATAACTAGTGGCAGTAGTAAGGGTATCCCAAATTTCAAGATACCAATTAATATTGTCGCTACAATCTGTTTCCAATATGGCTTCACAAACTCCATATACCTACGGATACTACCCAAATTTCTTACACCTTCTTCATAAAAGAAAGAAAGCCTGGAATCCAGGCCTCTTACTCATCGATATTGCAGATAACGCTCGTACCAGCTCTCTACAAATTGTGGAGCAAATGGTCCTTTTCTCTGATGAATCCATGAGATTAGTTCATCTACACTTCTTCTAAGAATACCATCAAGCTCCGGAGGATAATTCATCGCTTTGCTATGAAGCTCATACTCGTCTTCATCTAAAAGCTTAAAGGTCATGTCCGGAAACACTTTTATGTCGAGATCGTAATCTATATACTTTACTGCCTCATCGTCCCACGTAAATGGAGTTCCAAGATTGCAATAATAGTAAATACCGTCAGAACGAATCATACCTATTGTATTAAACCAGGTTTCAGAATCAAAATAACAAATGGCCGGTTCTCTTGTCCGCCAATTTCGTCCGTCTGACTCTTTTACGATAATTCGATCATTCCCACCAATTACGACTTTTGACGTCCCTTTAAGCACAATTGTGTCTTCCCAAATGCGATGAAGTGATCCATTGTGTTTATAGCTATGGATTTGAATGTTGCTTCCTACTTTGGGAAAGTTCATAAATGGCTCCTTTCTCTTTGCTGCGGACGCCTTAAACAGGATCATTCCTGTTTACTGCAATAAATTACATACCAACCATCCTTTTATCCACTTTCATTATACAGTTTTATATATCGTTTTGAAACGGTAAGCGCCTGAATTCATAAAACAAGCTAATATATTAAGTTTATATGTAGTAAAAACGCCCTCTAAACCGATTGGTCAGAGGGCGTTTACTCTGCTAATTAAACCAGAGTATTATTGTTGTGTTTTTTTAGACTGAGACTGTTGGTTTTGTTTTTTCACTTCTTGCACATCTGTTTCAGATGCAAATTCAGTGTTGTAGTTACCTTGTTCAGAAGCTTGGTTTTGCTTCTTAACAGTCTTAGCGTTTGTATTTGTTTTGTTCGCCATGGTTTATCACCTCCACAAACATTAAGATGTCCGGAAGGTGATTGTCTTATACAACATTTTTTTAGGCTAGAAGTGAAATTCCACCATCGACAATTAATGTTTGACCACGAACCATATTCGCTTCATCAGATAATAAGAAGATAGCTGCATTGGCTAAGTCTGCAGGCTCGACTACTCGCCCAGCTGGCGTGCGCTCTGCAGCATCCGATAATAGTTGTTCACGATTCGGGAAATGGGTTAGTGCATCCGTATCAACGGCACCACCCGAAACCGCATTAACGGCAATGTTCATTGGCGCAAGCTCAACTGCTAAATAGCGAGTTAATGATTCAACTGCTGCTTTTGAGACACCAACCGTAGTGTAATTAGGCAAATAACGAATGGAACCGAGTGAGCTTAAGCTGACAATACGTCCGCCGCCATTTTTAGCCATTCTTTTCGCTGCTTCTTGAGCGCAAAACAGAAGAGCTTTAGCGTTAATATCCATTGTCCAATCCCAATGATTTTCTTCAAGCTCCATTAATGGTCTGAGAACGCCAGATGCTGCATTGTTCACAAATACATCCAAACGACCATATTCTTCATCTACTACTTTAAACAGTTCTTTTATTTTTTCGGGCTTACCAACATTCGCTTTAACAACGATGGCTTTTTGTCCTAATGCTTCAATTTCAGCCGCTGTATCTAATGCTGGCTGCTTACTTCTTGCGTAATTAATAACTAAATCATATCCACGTTCAGCTAACCGTAAAGCAATTTGTTTTCCAATGCCTCGGCTACTTCCTGTAACAAGTGCTACCTTTTGACTCAATTCTTTCTCCTCCAATCAAATATGCCCATTTATTATAGCGCATAGCTACCAAGCATGAAAGCCACACTACATCGTATAAAAAGTAAAAAGGAGACTGCTTATGTATGTAGGACGCGATATGACAGAACTATCGATGATGGAAAAAGAAAAATGGACGGATAAGGAGCTTGCTTTTTTTCACCATAGTTTGGGTCAGATTACTCCATATTTGAATCAAGAAGGTGCCGCCATTCATATTCAAATTATTAAAGAGATTGAATCTAGAGGGGGATTGCATCAGAGTGCAACCTATACTCAAGGGACGGAGGTTCATTTTGACTAACGAGGAGGAAAAACAGCTTTATTATGTGAATTTAAATCCGATTAGTATGGATACCATTAGTCCGGTGCGTGTAAACGATGGGCAACTCATTGAATATGAAATCGCAGCTTCTCTTAGTGAACGAGAGGATCTTGAGCATTTGTTACACGAAGTTCAGGCACATGACGTAGAGCTAGGTAATTTAATAAGCTTTCGTCATTTTGATGATACGGAGGGTGATGCGGATAAAAATGAATACCAGCGTGGTCTAAATGATATTTTTGATGCGTTGTATCGACTGGGTACGGAAGAAACCAAAGCAAAGATTAAAGAGATTCATCTGATTAATGATGAGATGTAGGTTTGTTTAGATTCGTCGCTCCCGGGATGGGGGGCTCGCTTTCCGTGGGAGGCGTTGAACTAAACTGGCTAGCGCCAGTGTATTTCAACCCTGCCTTTTTATCCCACTGGAGTCGGCCTCCCCATCCCGTCCGCTTGGAGAGAGAGTCTTCAAAATACATTAACTGATTTCGAGTAAGCATAGGATACGTGATATGAATAATTAAAAGACGAAGGATTCTAGATAGAACCTATCGTCTTTGCTTTTGAGTTGGATATATTAGAAAGGAGGATTCGTAAAGTTCCTTTCAAAGTGTGATACATTTCAATTAAAAATTTGACTTAGATTGTCCTCCGTCGACATTTAGTGTAGCTCCAACGACCCAGCTCGCTTTTTCTGATGCAAGAAACACGACGGTGTTTGCGACTTCTTCTGCTGAGCCAAAGCGTCCTGCTGGAATTTCGGCTTCCACAAATGCTTTCATTTTTTCTGGATCCTCATCTATGCGCTTTTGCCAATTACCTGAGGGATGAAGAATTGATCCGGGTGCTACACCATTCACTCGGATGCCCGATTTAATGACTTCATCAGCTAGTGACTTTGTAAAACTAATTAAGGCAGCTTTTGCCCCGTTATACGTTGGCTTGCCACCAGCCTCTCGCCCAAAAATAGATGAGATATTAATAATGGAGCCTGATGACTGCTTTTTCATTTCATGAATGGCTAGCTTACTAAAATGAACTGCAGAGAAATAATTGAGGTCAAACGCCTCTTGAAACGTTTGTAGCTCCGTCTGATCAATGGTGGTTCCATTGCTACCACCAACATTATTTACTAGGATGTCGATCTGTCCGTATTTCTTTAGAACCTCAGCAAATGCACGTTCACGTTCGCTTTCTACCGCAAGATCAGCTTGAATCGCCAAGACTCCAAGCTCCTTTTGACAGGTCTCTAATTCTTCCTTGCCACGGGCCGCAACCGCAACGTTTGCTCCTTCATGTAAAAATGCCTCAGCAATGGCTCGTCCAATACCTTTTGAACCACCCGTTATGAATACGACCCTATCTTGTAAATGTAAATTCATTACGCTTCACCTCTTATCGTGTGTGTAATAATTTTCTGATGTGAAACCGGAAAGGCGTATTGTTCAAGCTCACCCTGTGATACCCACTTCAAACTTGTACCCGATGCACTCTCCGCTTGTTTTGCTTTTGCTTCAAAAACCGAGATGTTCCAAATGATATGGGAAAATACATGTTCAATATACTGGATGGGTTCCCCGTGTGTGTAAGTCTCAATCCCATATCCATTCATTAAAGCCTCCTCTAACTCCTCTTTGGCAGAAACGGAAGATACTTCGAAGTTAGGGAATTGCCAAAGACCAGCAAGCAAGCCTGTCTCTGGACGTTTTTCAATGAGGTATTCATTTTTATTATTTTTAATCAGAAATGCCGCCATGTTTTTTGGTATAGCTTTTTTCTTTTTGGTTTTAACAGGTAATTGATTTTGTAACCCTTGGTGATACGCTCCACAATGACTTTGTACTGGGCAAAGCAAACACCCAGGAGATGTTGGTGTACAGACAAGAGCACCTAATTCCATTAACCCTTGATTAAAAGCAGATGGATCTTCTGGATCAATTAATTCGTACAACTCACGTTCAAATGTTTTACGTGTTTTTACTTTTGCGATATCTTCATCAATGACTAATACTCTTGATAAGACTCTCATCACATTGCCATCTACTGCCGGCTCCGCTTTATCATAAGCAATACTTAAGATGGCTCCTGCTGTATATGGGCCAACTCCTTTTAAATTTGATATTTCCTCTCTTGTATCCGGAACTACTCCATTATAATGAGAGACAACTTCACGAACGGCGGTTTGCAAATTCCGTACGCGGGAATAATAACCAAGACCTTCCCATGCTTTAAGAATTTCATCTTCTGATGCTTCAGCTAGATTCTCTAATTCAGGAAACTGACGCATGAAGTTCAGATAATATGGAATAACAGTATCAACTCGTGTTTGTTGTAGCATAATTTCAGATACCCAGACTCGGTAGGGATCTTTATTCTCTCTCCAGGGTAATTCACGTTGATTCTGATAAAACCAAGTGACTAAATTGGAGCGGAATTCATTGATGTTTATTTGATCTGTACAGTGTAATATCAACTGTATTCACTCCTTATGCTTTTTGACGAAAGGCCCAACAATGCAATTTAGTTAAGCCACCTTCTATATAAATGTCTAATTCTGAAAATAAAGGATGGTTTTTGGTTTGACGCAGCTCTTTTAAACGCTGATAATGGGAGAACGATGCAACCTCAAACATTTCAACATACAACAAAGGTTGATCAGCAGCTTCAAACCATTCAATCTGAGAAGCACCTTCTTCAGATAATGTTTTGATTACAGAAGGCATGAGTTGCTCATACGCTTCTTTTGCTTCTCCTTGAACTTTATATTCAATAAAAACTCGAATTGATTTATCCATAGCATAACATCCTTAACTTTTTTTTAGATACAACCATTAAAGGGGGCTCCCTAGTTACATGGATACAAGTACACATATAGTGATGGGAATTGGCCTTGGTGGACTAGCTACAATAGATCCAGCCGTCGCCACAAACCCTGTAATGCCAGGTGCTGTTATGATTGCCGCTATCATTGGCTCTCAGGCTCCTGACTTTGATACCATTTTAAAATTGCGAAATAATGCCGTTTATATACGGAATCATCGAGGACTGACACATTCCATACCAGCCATCGTTATCTGGTCTTTTCTTATATCAAGTATTATTGCTTTGTTTGTAAATGGGTCTAATTGGCCCACATTACTTCTTTGGACTTTTATTGCTGTTTTTTTGCATGTATTTGTTGATATCTTTAATGCCTATGGAACCCAGGCTTTGCGACCTTTCTCAAATCGATGGATTGCATTAGGAATTATTAATATCTTTGATCCATTCATTTTTTCAGCTCATTTAATTGCTATTCTTATTTGGTGGAGTGAGCTGGCGCCAGCAGGGCCTGTTTTTCTTGGCTTGTACGGATTGTTAATCCTCTATTATGGGTGGAGAATAATTGAGAAACGTCGAGTCGTTCAAAACGCGAAAGAACTACACCCGGATGCCACACATATATTTGTGTCACCATCGATTCGTTGGAATCAGTGGCATTTAGTTATTAGAACACCGAACATGCTGCATGTAGCCGAATCGAAACAAAGAACGATTAACTTTTTTGAACGCTACCAGTTTGTTCCGATTCCTGAGACAACGATTATTAATGCAGCAAGAAAAGATCCGAACCTCTCTGCCTTCCTTTCCTTCTCACCAACGTACAGATGGGAAGTAGATGAAAGCAATGAAGGCATCCAAGAAGTACGGTTCTATGATTTACGATATCGAAGCAAAGGACATTACCCTTTTGTTGCTATTGTACAAATGGATGAAAACTTCTCCATCGTTTCATCCTATACAGGCTGGGTCTTTAGTGAAGAAACTTTACAAAAAAAATTAAAGGTCGTGACTTAAGCGGTAAAAAGGAGGTTGACCATCATGGTCCCCTCCTTTTTTGTGGTCAATTATCCGTTCAAATGATTAAACTTCTGCTGTCCGGGTTTATAGCGGTGTAAATACGGACCATATTGATCAATCCATTTGATAACGACAGCTTCTGTCGTTTCTGGACCTCTATAAGGTCTGCCTGCTTTAGCACGGGTGGCATCAAAGTCTTCCCAAAGGCTTTCCACCCACGTTCTTGCCTGTTCATGCGAGAGTTCTGAGTTACGGGCAAGTAGTCGTTCTGCCAGCTGTTCAAATATGCTTTCCATTATTCAATCCTCCTTACAAAAATTACGTCTTATAGTTCTATGTGATCCGCACACAATACAAGTAGGCCACCAGGAGAGGAGGCTGCAGCATGAGGAACAAAGCATCTCATTTTCCGGGACGGATCTCCTTATCAGGAGAGCCAAAAGCAAAACCGGAGTTCTCTTCAAAACGTGCTGATGGTACGATTGCGGATCGACCACAGGAGCGTATGTTAAGCTCCAATACCAATCATTCAAACAAATGATGACGGAGGTGGCAAGTGTAATGAGTAAGAAACAATCTTTCACATCTCACTACAAAGATCCTTTCCAATCCCCTCGAGCTAACGCCAAAAAATCGTTTAATCAAGTAAATGGCGAAACCGAGCAGAGTCAGCACAACATCATTTTAGAGAAGCAAATGAGAACCCGAACGTAAGCTACACCATTCGTCTGGAGCAGGGAATATACTTCCCTGCTTTTTATTGCTTTATTGCTTTATTGCTTTATTGCTCAATCAAAGAAATTGGAATTCCTTCTAGTTTGGACTCGTTGTTTCTATAGCCCCATGCAAATTGCCCATTCATATATGAAATAGAGAAAGTGGTTTCTCCATCTTTTAATTGATACGTTTCTCCTGGATTAAAATCATTCGGGTCAAGAAGATAAGCCTTCGCTAATAGGACTCTTCGTTCGTACACAGCAAACTCATTGAGCATCCCCATCTGTTCTGCTTTTCTTGCCCGCTCATTAAGTGCCGTGATCTCTTGTCTTAATTCAGGTTTTGTCATGTCACTAAAACGTTTGTCGCTCATGTCTCATCGTCCTCTCTTTCATGCTCATCCAAATAGGCTTCAATCAACTGAACTGAGAACCCCTTTTGATACAATGCCTGTTTCATTTTAAGCCTATATTCTTTTCCTGTATACTTTGATGCGTATTTTCGTTCTAATTTAACTGCCTGAAAAAGTAATGCTTGTTGTTCATCAGCTTCCTCTGCTGGATCCATGTCTTGAAGAACTTCTTGGATCAGCCCAGATGAAAAGCCTTTTCCCTGAAGCTGCTGATATAATTTTTGTTTTTGTTTTGATCTGGACTCCTTAGCAGTCTTTCGTGTTTGCTTGTCCACCCACTTTTGGATTAATTCCTTCTCACTCTCTTCACTGAATTGGTCAATGGCTTCTTCCGTTACATGTTGACCTACCCCTTTTTGCTTCAGCTCCTGCTTAAGTTTCATCGGTCCTTTAATTTGGGTGGCTGACTTACTCCTTACATAGGAAGAAGCAAACGCTTGATCATCTAAATAGCCAAGCTCCTTAAATTTTTCGAGCGCGGCTTTTATATGCTCAGGTTGTCTCTCTTTTTTTTCAAGGTAATCAGTCATTTCATGAACCGTGCGCATTCGGTACGAGAGATAATGAAGTCCAAGGTTGATCGTCTTTTTCTTTTCATCCTCTTCAATGAGTTCTTTAATTTCCTTCTCATTAATCTCTAAGCCCTTGCTTAAATTATATTTGACAAAAACATCTTGATCGACAGCAAAACCAAACTCTTCTTTACCTGCCTTACTCAAATAGATGTTTAAACGGTCTTTGTTACGTTTTTGCATAGTTATGCGACTAATAACAGCCATGACGCACCTCCTTGTTCATTAGAAAAGAATTATCTTTAGTTATAAGAAATTCGGGTATACTCACTTTAACATCATACACTGAAGGAGAGTTTATATGAAGATCGCAATTACAGGCGGAAGCGGATTTATTGGTCAAAAGCTGACCTCACAATTAGCATCATCTGGCCATGAGGTATTCATTTTAACAAGAAACATTGATGGGAAAAACCCAAGCGAACACGTATCTTACGTAGAATGGTTAACGGACGTCGCGAAGCCAGAAAAGCAATTAGAGGGAATCGATGCATTCGTAAACCTTGCAGGCGAATCGATCATGGGACGTTGGACAGATAAAAAGAAACAACAAATCATGAATAGCCGAATCGAAGCGACTCAAGCTGTATTAGAGATCATCAAAAATCTCGAAGCAAAACCAAAAGTATTAGTGAATGCATCAGCTATTGGCTATTACGGAGTATCAGAAACCAAAGAATTTATAGAAGGATCGACTCCTGAGACCGCTAATTTCCTATCTGATGTCACTGAGAGATGGGAAGCTGAAGCTGCTAAAGCAAGTGAGCTTGGACTTAGAGTGGTTTATGGTCGTATAGGAATTGTTCTTGATAAAAATGAAGGAGCTCTACCCAAAATGGTACTACCATATAAGCTATTAGCTGGGGGGACACTCGGAACCGGCAAACAATGGGTATCGTGGATTCACATTAATGATCTTGCTGCTATGTATCAGTTTGCTTTAGAAAATGACTCAGTTTCAGGAGCCTTTAATATTACTGCTCCTAATCCGATGCAAATGATTGAATTTGGTCATACCATCGCAAAAGTGATGAAACGACCTCATTGGCTACCAGCTCCTTCTATGGCAATCAACATCGCGCTAGGAGAAATGAGCACATTATTGCTAGATGGACAAAAAGTATTCCCAAGAAAAGCGAAGGAATCTGGATATACATTTACCTATAGCGAGCTGAAGCCTGCTTTAGAGCATTTATTAGGATAATAAAGCGTATTCGTAGCAATGTGAGAAATTCTTACTTTTGTGGTTTAAACCTTAGCACATCGGGTACTTATATACAGGAATCAACATGATGCAGGGGGCTACGTCTGCTCATTCAGACTAAGAGGCTTTAATACAGTTTAATGGCTTATTAACTCGTTTGCCTCTATGTTTGGTTCACGTTACTATTGTGAGTGGAGTTTCTTTCCAAATGCATCTAAATAATAAAATACGGATGTTTAAAAAGGGGTGAAGACAATGAGCAAACAAACAGCAACCATCGTTCCAGTTACATTCGAGAAACCAAAAAAAGAAGACAGTTCCGCAATGTGGAACCTTGTGAATGAATCCACACTCGATCAGAACTCACCTTACAAGTATATGATGATGGCTGATTTCTTTACCGATACGTGTGTGGTAGCCAAACAGGATGATGAACTTGTTGGGTTTGTCACAGCTTTTATTCAACCAGAACGTCCAGATACTTTATTTATTTGGCAAGTTGGTGTAGACGCATCACAACGTGGAAAAGGGTTAGCTTCTAAGATGATTACAGAGCTAATTACCTGGAATGCCAAGGATATTAAATATCTAGAGGCAACTGTTACACCTTCTAATCAAGCATCACGTGCATTATTTAATAAGCTTGGACGTGAGCTAGACACTGAATGTGAGATCTCAGATCACTTTTCCGCTTCCTTATTTCCTGATGACAGTCACGAAAAAGAACAAATGTTTAGAGTAGGTCCATTTAAGATTTAATGATACGTTTTATATTTTAAAGGAGGAGTACACCCTAACATGACTCAAAAAACGGATATGAACATATTTGAACAGATGGAATCCGAGGTTCGCAGCTATTGCCGTAGCTTTCCGACCGTTTTTACTAAGGCTAAAGGCCATAAAATGTGGGACGAGGAAGGAAAGGAATATATTGATTTCTTCTCAGGTGCCGGTGCACTAAACTATGGTCATAACGATCCTTTGATGAAAGAGAAGCTAGTTGACTACATTATGAGTGATGGCATTACTCACTCTCTTGATATGGGAACTACTCAAAAAGCTATTTTTCTACAAGAGTTTAATGATACGATCCTAAAACCACGTGACATGAATTATAAAGTAATGTTCCCTGGACCAACTGGAACGAATACGGTAGAGAGTGCATTAAAGCTTGCTCGAAAAGTAACTGGCCGTACCGATATCATTAGCTTCACAAACGGTTTTCATGGTATGACAATCGGAGCATTATCAGTAACAGGTAATTCATTTAAACGTAAGGGTGCAGGTATTCCTCTTACTAATACAGTAACAATGCCCTATGACAATTTTGTCAGCGAGGAACTCGACACTCTGGAGTATCTCGAGCGCTTCCTAGATGATGGAGGTAGCGGTGTAGCCATTCCGGCAGCCATTATTCTCGAGACAGTCCAAGGTGAAGGCGGAATTAACGCTGCCCGATTCGAGTGGCTTAAAAAAGTGGAGGACATCTGCAAACGTTGGGACATCCTTCTGATTGTTGATGATGTTCAAGCAGGTATAGGTAGAACTGGTACATTCTTCAGCTTTGAAAAAGCAGGAATTAAGCCAGATATCGTATGTCTCTCAAAATCAATCAGCGGTTATGGAATTCCACTTGCATTAACATTAATCAAACCAGAATATGATATCTGGGAGCCTGGCGAGCACAACGGAACGTTCCGTGGAAACAATCACGCGTTCGTTACAGCAACGGCTGCTCTTTCTTACTGGAAAGATGACAGCTTTGAAAAGAAAATTGCTAAGCAATCTGAGCGTATCTACTCATTCCTAGAAGAGATCGTGGCAAAATATCCACAGCTAGAAGGCCAAGTTCGCGGTCGTGGATTTATGGTTGGAGTATGTTCAGCTAAAGAAGGTCTTGCAGAGAGCGTAGCAAAAGAAGCATTTGCTCGCGGACTTATTATGGAAACAGCTGGACCAAATGACGAGGTCTTCAAACTATTCCCTCCTCTAACCATCACTGATGAAGGTCTTGAGCAAGGATTCCGTATCATTGAAGAAGCCGTAGAATCAGCAGTAAATCCTAAAGAACTTGTAGCAAACGCATAAACGAAACTGGAGGGGTCAAGAAGATGAAAGTAGTATCGCTAAAAGACGTAATCGGATCAGAAAATGAAGTAAAAGCAGAAAACGGAAACTGGGTTAGTCGTCGTCTATTGTTTAAAAAAGATGGCATGGGTTACTCAGTAAATGACACAGTTATTCATGCAGGAACTGAAACACACATCTGGTATCAAAATCACCTTGAAGCGGTTTATTGCATCGAAGGCTCTGGTGAAGTAGAAACGATTAAAGATGGCAAAGTATGGCCAATTCAAGCCGGTGATATCTATGCACTTGACGAGCATGACGAGCATCTTCTACGTGCACATGAAGGTGGCGATATGCGTATGGTTTGTGTCTTTAATCCACCGCTAACAGGAAAAGAACATCATGATGAGAACGGTGTTTATCCTGTAGATGAAGATTAATAGGTAGACATTCGAGGGGGGATTTCCCCCTCTTTTTTTATATTAAAAATTAGAGCTTTGGACAGAACTATTTTATACATTATAAAAAACCGAAGCATTATGCTGTTTAAAGAGCATAGTGCTTCGGTTTTTTTGAGAGTGAGGCTACCCTCTTCATTTAATGAACAAAGACCTGTTCGAATTCAATATCCTTAGCGTCTACTCCGATTTTGCCGAGAAATTCTGTCACTTCAGCCATCGTATCTAAAGGATATTGAGTGTGACACAGGTGACTGGTTCGTTTCAAACTAGCTTGAAACGATTCACTTAGTGCCAATTCACTTTTCACAGAATAGATTGCCTGCAGTACCTTTTCATCCTTCTCAAAACTAACAAAGCCATCACTTTGATTAAAGTAAACGATCAGCGGAACATTTGTATGTGGATGAATAATATGTGCTTTAAATAAGTTCACTGAATTCCCCTCCTTCAATGAGCCCTTATAACTTGAAGCTCATTTGAAATAACCATTATGTTATTAAACAGTTTACAATGATCCTGTATTTTTGTGCTAAACCTTTTACTTATTCTTCGATGATCTCAGCTAATGACCTAATACCTTCATTTCATTTATAATAAACCTTTTCTAAACCACGCTGGCACCACTAGTATAAAGCTTAAGTGGAGATTTTAATATAGCAGAGACCTTTGTTCAGGCATAAAAGACTCGATCAAGTAGAGATTGATCGAGTCTTTTCATACAATATAGATTTTGCCTAACGAGTATTTGTTCTTAAGAAAAGAAGAAGCTTAAACCAAATACGACGAAAAATCCAACCAAACCTATGATTGTTTCCATCACGGTCCAAGATTTAAGTGTGTCTTTTTCAGACATCTCAAGGAAGCGATTGACAAGCCAAAACCCAGAGTCATTCACATGGGATAGCACGGTTGCACCACACGCAATTGAAATAGCAATTAATGCTAACGAAGGCTGTGACAAGTCTACCATATCAAGGATAGGCGATATTAATCCTGCCGCCGTGATCATGGCAACCGTTGCTGAACCTTGAGCAACCCTAACAAATGTGGAGATTAGAAAAGCTAATAAGACAAGCGGGAAACCTGAGGATGCCATTAGTTCGCCCATAGCATCACCAACTCCACTTTCAATGAGTACTTCTTTAAAAACTCCACCTGCACCAGTAATCAAAATAACAATTCCAGCCGGTTCAAGCGCTTTTGTTGTCATCGTTTGCAAGTCTTCTTTTGAAGCACCTCTTCGTTTACCTAGAAAGAACATAGCAAGTAAGGTTGCGATAATTAAGGCCACAAAGGGGTGTCCAATAAAGGTTAAAAAGCTTAACAAGTTCCCTTCCTCTAACCATAACCCACTAATTGTATTTAGAAGGATAAGAACTAATGGAGATAAAATGATAAAACTAATTAATCCAAAGCTTGGAAGTTCCTTTTTCTCGTCGGGTTCATTATTAGCAGCCTCAATAACATGTGATGGCACTTTGATATGTATTTTATTACCAATATAACGTCCGAATATGGGTCCTGCTACAATCATAGCTGGAATACCAGCAATTACACCGAATAGCATCATCCATCCTAAATCAACATTAAGTATGGATGCAACGGCAATTGGACCTGGAGTAGGTGGAATAAAGCTATGCGCCACGGCTAAACCTGCTAAAAGCGGAATGGCATAATACAACAAAGATTTTCCTGTACGTAAAGCCAGACTATAGACAATAGGAATTAAGATAACAAGTGCTACATCGAGAAAAACTGGAATAGCAATGATAAATCCTGTTAAACCAAGTGCCCATTGAGCCCGATTTTCACCAAATTTATCTACTAAAGTGAAGGCTAGGCGCTCTGCCCCTCCTGAAGACCTTAGTATTTCACCAAACATTGCCCCGAGTCCGACAACAATGGCAATAAAGCCTAATGCACCGCCCATTCCCTCTTCTATAGTTTCAAGTAAATAGGTAGGTTCCATTCCTGTGAATAGTCCTATAAACATACTAGCGATCAAAAGCGCAAGAAATGCCTGCATCTTTGAATGCATAATCAGATAAAGCAGTACAGCAATTCCAAGTATCGTAATAATGATTAAGCCTAAAGTTGACATGATGTCTCCCCCAAATCCTAAAGTAAGCGAATTACCACTCTGCTACACTATTATCTTTGTGGCGCCAGATTGGATTTCTCCAATTGTGGCCAATCTCAGCCATTTTTCGTACATGGTCCTCATTAATCTCTATTCCTAATCCAGGTTTATTTGGAATGTCCACATAGCCATCTTTATAGTTAAAAACGCTTCCATCTACTAAGTAGTCAAGTAAATCTGAACCTTGATTATAATGAATTCCTAGACTTTGCTCTTGAATAAATGCATTGTGGCATGTGGCATCAACTTGAAGACAAGCCGCCAATGCAATGGGTCCAAGTGGACAATGAGGAGCTGCGGCTACATCAAACGCTTCAGCCATTGAAAGGATTTTTTTGTTCTCTGTTATGCCTCCTGCGTGTGATAAATCTGGTTGAATAATGTCAACGTATCCATCTGTAAGTAAGTTTTTAAAGTCCCATTTCGAATACATCCGTTCTCCTGTGGCAATAGGTATAACCGTGTGATTTGCGATTTCACGCAAGGCTTCATTATTTTCCGGAAGAACAGGCTCTTCAATAAACATCGGTCTAAACTGTTCCAGTTCCTTTGCCAGCATTTTAGCCATCGGTTTATGCACACGTCCATGAAAATCAATGCCAATGCCAACATACGGGCCCACTGCATCACGAATGGCTGAGACATTTTCTAGTACACGATCAATTTGTTCATGTGAGTCAATATATTGAAGCTCGTCCGTTGCATTCATTTTGATCGCTGTGAATCCTTGATCCACAACTGATTTCGCCGCGGCACCTACATCGGATGGTCTGTCTCCACCAATCCATGAATAAACCCTAATAGATTCTCTTGCTTTTCCACCTAGTAATTGATGGATCGGAACATTCAAGTATTTTCCTTTGATATCCCAAAGAGCTTGGTCAATACCGGATATTGCACTCATGAGGATAGGACCTCCACGGTAGAATCCACCTCTGTACATGACATTCCAGTGATCTTCAATTTGTAGAGGGTCTTTACCTATTAAATACTCCATTAACTCATCTACTGCTGCTTTAACCGTTGCAGCACGACCTTCAATGACAGGTTCTCCCCAACCAGTAATCCCTTCATCTGTTTCTATTTTTAGAAATAACCATCTTGGCTGAACTTGAAATAATTCATAGCTTGTAATTTTCATCAATATCCATCCTTTATATGTATTTTTCTAGACTATTTACTATTAAGACATCCACTGACTTGAAATAGGTAACGCTTACAATTTAAACAATCATGACATCTGTTTAACCACCCTCTTCTCACTTTTTTATTCACAAGCAGTCTATCATCTCTATTGTCAAAAAAACAAACAGAAACTATTATTATTTACCCTTTGATGAAAAATAAGCCGTGTCAGAGGCAAAAAAATAGTATAAAAAAAGACACGAGATTGGAGATATTTCTTCCCACAACGATCGTGTCTTTTTTATTTGTTTAATTTAGCTTAGCTTCTCTAACTCAGTCACACTTTCTACCTGAGCGGTCCATGGGAACATATCAACGGGTTGAATGTTCTTTACTTGATAGCCTGCTTTCTGCAACTGTCCAACATCTTTAGCAAGGGTAGATGGATTACAGGATACATAGACAATACGTTTTGGCTTTGTTTGTTTCAGCGAATCAAGCAGCTTATCATCACAACCAGTTCGTGGCGGATCGACAACTACCACATCTGGAATCCACCCTTCTTTCTTCCATTTTGGTAGCCACTCCTCAGCCTTTCCAACTTCATATTGATAAGAACGTACGTTGTTCTTGGCTGCATTATGTCGTGCGTCAAGAATTGAATCTTCAATGATATCCATGCCTCTAATTTCAGCAGCCTCGTTTGCTAACCATAAACCAATGGTGCCCACTCCACAATAAGCATCCACCACTTTTTCAATGCCACTTAACTTTGCAGCTTTTTTTGCCTCATTATACAAAACAACCGTTTGCTTTGGATTTAATTGAAAAAACGCTCTCGCTGAAAGAGAAAAGGACACATCTCCAAGTGTTTCTTGAATGGTTTCTTCGCCATTCACCAGTTTCGTTTCATCACCAAAAATGAGAGATGTTTTTTGATCGTTAATATTTTGCATAAACGATGTAACCTCAGGTAATCGTTTCTTCACTTCATCAATGATCTGCTTTCGTTTAGGCAGTGTTTCTTCCGCAGTGACAAGGACAAGTTGAACCTCTCCAGTTTTAAAGCTGACTCTTGTTACGATTGTTCGCACAGCACCTCGATGCTTTCGTTCATTATAGATAGAAATATCTAAATCCTGCAGAATCTCCTTCATCACTTGTGTCACATGATTTGATGATTTGTGTTGAACCATACAGGCAGACAAATCAATGAGCGTATGTGAATTTTGAGCGTATAACCCAGCTTTCACTTCTCCTTTGGATTTGTTCACTTGGAGCTGGCTCTTGTTACGATAATACCAAGGGTTGTCCATCCCTAAGGTCTCCTGGATCGGTAGCTTGCCTTCTGGAACGTGTGTGTACCTCTCAAATGCTTGGCGAACAAGATCCGCCTTTTCACGAAGTGTAGCCTCATATTCCATATGCTGCAGCTGACAGCCACCACATTGATCATATATTGGACAAGGGGCTGTGATTCTCTCCGTAGATTTTTTGCGAATTTTTTTGATGGTTGCTTCTGAGAAACGATCTCCTGCCTTCGTCACCTTAGCGACAATTTCTTCTCCAGGCAAGGCTCCAGGCACAAACACCACATGGCGCTTAAAGTACCCGACCCCTTCCCCATTAATGCCTAATCTTTTTATCGTTAACGGAAATTGCTGACCCGTCTCAATTAATACACCTGTTGCTTTCTTATCAACCTGATTACTTTTATTCGTTTGATTTGTTGATTTCATTTACGACACTCCAATATTTCAGCTTCTTATATGAAGTATAGCATGTTCACGGATCTTCCTAAACTTACTAAACATTTGAGTCATATTCTCTGATAGAATAGTAAAAGTAATGGCTAGTGGAGGAGTGAATGAAATTGTCTATACCTACGGATGTAGCGTCTTTACAGATTATGGCGCATGTATACAAACGTAAAAGCGCCCAATCTACATTTGAAAAAACAGTAGAAAGCTTGGTTAGCTCAGTCCCCTATATTGATTGGGTTGGGATCTACCTTTATGAACAATTAAACCACAAGCTCGTAGCAGCTTCATGTTTCCAGAATGACCTACAATGGACATGTAATGGTGAATTAAAGTTTCCTATTAAAGATTCTTTAGAGCAAGAAATTGGCGTAATGATTGTACGAAGCAATCAATCCATTGCTTTTGATGTGACTGATGTATCTACGTTAAAAACAATTGCAGCAGCAATTGGCCAGGAGACACTTGTTAACTAATACAATCATGTATCTAAAGAAGCCCAGGTAGATAACCTGGGCTTCTTTAGTATGTTTCATCATCATTGAGTCAGTTTGTCTACTGTCAGATCATCTAAGCTTTTAAATGTGTATCCTTGCTTCACTGCTTCATCAATGACTCTAGGCAAGGCCTCTGCGTTGTCACTTGAAACGGAGTGAAGCAGCATTATGGCACCGGGGTGGATACGATCCATTATTTTATTGTAGGCATAATCAGCGCCTTTTTGTTTATTGACATCCCAATCCGCATAAGCAAGTGACCAAAATACATTAATATACCCTTCTGCTTCAGACAACTCTAAGCTTCGCTCGCTAAACTCTCCTCGAGGTGGACGTAAGTAGGTCATATAATCAATTCCTGTAAGTTCCGTAAACCGTTTTTTTACTTTAAGTAGTTCTCTTGCCAAACGCTCATCATCTATTGCTGGTAGACTAGGGTGATACCACGTATGGTTCCCGACAATATGACCCTCTGCGACCATTCGCTTAATGAGATCGGGAGCTGAATCAAGATAGTGACCTGTCACAAAAAAAGCGGCTGGTACTTTCTTATCCCTTAAGACATCAAGAACTTTTTCTGTATAGCCATTCTCATACCCGTTATCAAACGTTAAATACAACACTTTCTGCTCGGTATCTCCAATAAAATACCCGCCTGCGTTATCAAGCAGTCTAATAAATTCAGGTTCTGTTGTTACAGGTTCTTGATTCTTCGCGGGTTTAAAGCTCCAATGAAGAACATCATTAGTCAAAGCTTGTGCCTGCTCTACCGTCCCTGCTAGTACTATACAAAGTGCCATACAGATTCCAATACACCATTTTGCCCTCATCTTATCACCTCTGCATTACTTTATCTTTAGGATGCATCAACGGTGAGATTTCATTAACCCATTTTTTGGACAAAAAAAGCCGTTCATCTTCACAGATGAGACAGCTTCTATTTACTGCTATACAACAACTAGTGTAGCCACCATTTGAGCATGTCCCGCTCCACAAGGTATCGTACAACGAATGGTGTATTCTCCAGCTTCAAGGGTTGTGTTAAAGTTCCCTTCGCCATTCAATGTTACATCCGTACCATCGATCGCAATGCCATGATTGCCTTCTACGTTTTCAAGTGAAATGGTTACATCTCCTGCCGGAACCTCATAGGTCTCCTGATCAAAATCCCAGTTGTTTGCTTTTAAAACGACCTGCTCGTCATATACTTCTTCTGCAGCCTCGTTCGTATCTGACTCCTCATTGCCACTCGCTCCACAAGCGGTAATCGCCACTAGGAGAAAAAGGGCTACTAAAATAAACAGCATTTGCTTTAATTTCATTTTATAATACCTCCAACTCTATACATTGTCCCCATAACAGTATACGCCCAAAAAACCTCATCGTATATCACCTACGAGCAACTTTTTTTGATCTTTTTGTTAACGAACTTGTTATGACAGCTGCTTGCCCTTTTTTTTATTGTGTGTTTTGATTAACAAGTACATATGAACGCTATAAATGGAGGTATATACATTTGTTTGAATATAAAAATATATTTAGAGGTATTGCCATGGGTATTACCGATTTAGTTCCTGGTATTAGCGGCAGTACGATTCTAATGGTTCTTGGGGTTTATGAACGATTCATCGCTTCTTTAAATGGATTAACAACAAAAGAGTGGAAAAAAAGCCTAGGCTTTTTGATTCCTCTTGGCATTGGTGTTGGAAGTGCATTACTTATATTTTCTAAGGTTATTGAATGGCTGTTAGAACACCATCAACCTGTCACTATGTTTTTATTTTTAGGATTGATTATAGGCATTGTCCCCATTTTAATTAAAGAGGTTGACGTCAAAAATTCATTTAAACCTATTCATTATGTCTTATTAGTTATTGCGTTTATTTTAATCTCTTTAACATCTTTAATACCAAATGAAACCGGTCTTATGACTAATCTAAGTGTTGGAGATTATATTCTTTTATTTGTTTCGGGATGGTTGGCAAGTGCAGCCTTAATTCTTCCTGGCATTAGTGGCTCATTAATTTTTCTTTTATTAGGTGTATACGCAACGGTTACTTCTGCAATCGCAAATATTCAGATCTCCGTTATACTAGTTGTAGGTTCAGGAATTGCCATTGGACTTATTCTGACAAGTAAGCTCGTACGTTATTTGTTTGCTAACTATACGATTTATACATATGCGGTCATGATTGGCCTTGTAGCTGGTTCTATTATCGTTGTTTATTCTAATGTTGAGCCAGGTGGTTCTCTCATAGGCTGTGGGATTACCTTTATTGCTGGTTTGCTTGTTGCCTATTTATTGGGCAGTATTAAAAAATAGTTTTTTGAACGTAGGCAGCGGACATTTAAAGATGTCCGCTGCCTATTCATTTTCATATTCACTCATGTAAACATTGACGGCATGAAGTACATAAAATAAAATATATATACATTAACTAGCTAAAGGGGTGATTCGATGGGGCAGTGAATAGAATATGCAAACTTGCGGCAGGATTTAATGTTATAACGGTTTATAGTAGACGAATGTTTGCCAATCAGTTTCAGGTTCACACACAGCGCAACCGAGTCACGTATAGCCTTAACAGGACGGACAATGATGATGATTAATAAACAATTATTTAGTTTGCTTTAAAAAATAGGAGGTGACCCCTCTATATCAGAGGGATCTTTTTGGACAATAATATATACTTAAATTTGTTTTTTGTGGCTTTATTGATTGCTCTCACTGCTTTTTTTGTGGCCTCTGAGTTTGCGATTGTCAAGATCAGGAGTACAAAGGTTGATCAACTTATTCAGGAAGGTCATAAGAGTGCCATTCTAGCTAAAAAAGTAACCACTAACTTAGATGAGTATTTATCTGCTTGTCAATTGGGGATTACCATTACCGCACTAGGTATCGGTCGTTTAGGTGAACCAACGTTTGAAAGGATGTTACACCCTGTTATTGAGACGTTACCCATTAACAGCGGAGCCATTGTGACAACGGTTAGTTTTGTCGTTTCGTTTGCGATTATGACATTTCTTCATGTTGTTGTAGGGGAGCTTGCTCCTAAAACGTTGGCTATTCAAAAAGCAGAAAGAATTACACTTTTGGTTTCAAGACCATTACGTGCGTTCTATTTGCTTATGTACCCTCTTATTTGGTTCTTAAATGGAGCTGCGCGTCTTTTGACTCGTTCTGTAGGTTTAAAATCCATGTCTGAGCATGATGTGACTCATTCGGAAGAAGAGTTACGTCTCATTCTCTCAGATAGCTACAAGGGTGGAGAAATTAATCAGTCTGAATTCAAATATGTAAGTAAAATATTTGATTTTGATAACCGTGTTGCTAAAGAGATTATGGTACCACGTACGGAAATCTCAGCGATCTCGGTTGATGATCCAATTAGCAAAAACCTTGAATTTATGCGTAAAGAACGCTTCACTCGTTTTCCGGTTGTCGATGGAGACAAAGATCATATTCTCGGTGTCATTAATGTTCGAGAAGTGTTAACAGACATCGTCTCCCCAGATGTGACGAAAGAAGTTGTCTTAAACGATTATATCCGACCAATTATTTCAGTCATTGAATCCATTCCAGTCAATGATTTGCTTGTTGAGATGCAAAAACAACAAATTCATATGGCCGTTCTGTTTGATGAGTATGGTGGAACTGCTGGACTAATTACTGCAGAGGATATCATTGAAGAGATCGTTGGAGAAATTAATGATGAATTTGATATTGAAGAAGATCCGCTCGTTCGAAAAATCAATGATGACCATTACATCATTGATGGAAAAACACTTATCAGCGATGTAAACAAGCTATTGAATGTCGAGTTGGATGAAACGGATGTTGATACAATCGGTGGCTGGTTACTGACTGAGAAATATGACATTGGCGTTAACGAAGAAATGAATTATGAAGAGTTCACGTTTACGGTTATTGAATTTGATAGCCATCAAGTGAAACAAGTAGAAATTATGAAGAAGGAAAAAGATCAGCATCTAGCTGAACAATTAGCTTCTACGTAAGGAACTGGGTCTCTGTCTTAGGACAGGGATCTTTTTCTTGTATGAATCAAGAAAAAGGGGCTCGGACAGAACTGTTTTAGCTATCTAAAAACCCGAATCATTATGTTGTTTAACTCACATAATGATTCGGGTTTTGTCATTTAAAAATAAGAGAGTGGGGCTACCGCTTCGGACATACACTCCGCACCCGTGGGCGTGCAGGTGAGCCTCCTTGTGCTTACGCACTGCGAAGTCTCACCCTGGCCTTTACTCCCATAGGAGTCTACATGTATGTCCTACGCTGGTTTTAGCTATGCACGATTCAAATTGTTCGTCGTTTCATATCGTAAGTATGGTTATGTCCAGTCTGCCATCTGCTCTTTATAATATGCCTTTTTTGGCGTGTTGCTCCGCTTCCAATGAGTCCAAATGAGCCGTTCTATTTGTGTAATGCAAGTAAGGTTGTTCCTCACCATTTGGCCATTCAATAAGAGTGACACTTGTATTGCCAATCACAAATGGACGGTGAAAGCTTGGCCAGTTATCTCCTGCCATAATGTACATCAACAGGATACTGATAAAGCCTCCATGAGAAACAAGGGCAACCGACTCATTAGAATAAGCTTGCTTCAGTTGCTCTAATACCACTCGGCACCGCTCGGTTAATTCTTTTTCCGACTCAGTTCCAGTAATTCCTGAGGTGATGATTGATTTTTTTATCGTAATGGGGTATTTTTCTTTTATTTCATCTCGAGTTAGTCCTTGTAAAGGCCCTAAATAGACCTCTCGGATTTTGTCCCACGTTTCTACCTCTAGATTCGTTGCTGCACCGATTTTTTTTGCTGTTTCATGAGCTCTGGACAAATCACTGCTATATATGTAGTCTAATTTAATTTCTTTACAATACGCACTAATAAGATCTACTTGCTTTTTTCCGAGGTCGGACAACGGAAAATCCATTGATCCTTGAATTTTCCCTTCAAGGTTTCCCACTGATTCTCCGTGTCGAATTAAATATAATTTCATGTAGACTTCCCTTCCCTCTCCCATTCCTTTTTAAATTGAACAGCTTTCATTTCAATCTGTTCAATCATTTCTAGAAAACGCTCCAACTCTCCTGGCTCTGCTGCCTCTGGATCCATTGAATCAAGTGAAGTGATCATAAGCTGAAGTCTGTTTTTTAAATATTGAAGTTGTTGATCCTTATCATGTACCGCTCCACCCATACTCGACACTCCTTTGTACTTAAACGCTCTTAAGCTATTTACTTCTAAGAAGCTTAACAGAATCATACACATAGCTCAAATATATTGAGAACTTTTAACTTCCGATAATTTGCGTTATGATATAACAGATATCTTGTTACAAGCCGCATCATAACGGCTAATAAAGGAGACCTTTTTGTGTTAAAGACCTCAAATAATCCAATTACTCCCGAGAACGATCCATGGGAAGCCTATTTAGATATAAAAGAATATGGACATTTAGCCTTAACAAATGTTGAATTTACCACAACAACACTTTGTAATATGCGATGCGAACATTGTGCAGTTGGCTATACATTAAGTCATAAAGATCCAGATCCATTACCCTTACAAGTATTTATTGATCGTTTAGAAGAGCTTCCAAATTTACGCGCCCTAAGTATTACAGGCGGTGAACCTATGCTTTCTGCTAAATCAGTCAAGGAATATGTGGTACCGTTGCTTCAATATGCGCATAGTCGCGGAATTCGCACTCAAATAAATTCTAACCTTACCATGAAGTTGGAACGGTATGAAGCCATTCTCCCTTATCTTGATGTTCTGCATATCTCTCATAATTATGGTAGTGTTGAAGATTTCACTGAAATAGGTTTTGCGATGATGGAGAAGAAACCAAGTCTAAAACAACGTGAGGCTTATTTTTATCGAATGGTGGAAAATGCTCAAGAGTTAACTCGTCGTGGTGTACTCGTTTCTGCTGAGACGATGATTAACAAACGCACCATTCCTCATCTAAAGGAAATTCATGAACAGATTGTTGAGATGGGGTGTCAGCGCCATGAAGTGCATCCGATGTACCCTGCTGACTTTGCTAGCGCATTAGAAGCAGCATCACTTAAAGATATTCGGAAAGGCATACACACACTACTTGATACACGAGATCCTGATATTTGGATGTTGTTTGGTACCCTTCCGTTTTATCCTTGTAGTGATCACCCTGATGATTTGGCTTTACAAGAGAAGCTATATCGCGCTAAAAATGTGACCGTTCGTAATGACCCTGATGGGCGTTCAAGATTAAATATTAATATATTTGATGGCTCTATCATTGTCACTGATTTTGGTGATACACCTGAACTTGGAAATGTAAAGACTACATCATTACAGCAGGCTTATGACACATGGATGAGCTCAGACATCGGTCGCTCTATTCAATGCCACTGTCCTGCTGTGCAATGTCTTGGTCCTAATATCTTAGTAAAAGATGCTTATTATCCAACTGTCGATTTCTTAAAACGCAGTTCAAATCTTTCTCTTTAATTGATGTGTGGTTAATTCTTGGCCATATACGTAAATGAAAGATAGTCCTGTACTGGAATCCAAGCTCCTATTCCCTGTTCGGTTATGTTTTTAATTTCTAATCTTTTTTTGCCGCCTTTAACAACAACATAAACCTCGCCATACGTTACATTTCCTTTTTCTCGAACAGCTGGGACGTAACTATGCAAATAACCGACCTGCTGTGTGGATACATTGTAGGTCTGGTTTTTACGTGTGCCTTGACCAATCACCGTATCAAAAGATAATGGCAATCCCGTTGTTTCACCAGCATGAATCATCATCATTTTACGCACAGCTTCTGCATTCGGAATGGAAGAGGATAATCCACCTGATACTTTCATCTGCTGATCCTGAGCATAGGTCATTTGCGCGGGAGCACTAGCACCACGATTATCTAAATAATTCGTATTAACCTTTTGGTATTGCCAGTTCACTTCTGTACCCGCTGACTCATAAGCCAGTGGCCAGTCTCCAAGATAGACAGAAACTCTAAGTCCAAGTCCAAGCCATGGGTTGCCTACATGAGATTCATTGAGTAATCGAATGAGGTCTGGATTTGTGATTTTTTCTTCAATTGAATCAAGAAACTCCTGTGCAAGCTCACTTGGCTGTAAATAAGGCAGGTCTTGTGTGCCATTTGAGTATGTGTTTTCTTTTGAAATAGATAAAGCTGAATCAGGAATGTTGTATGGATTTTCTGCTTTTTCCTTTTCCTCTGCATGAGCAATTGGTTGAAAAGAGAGAAGCAATAACGTTAGTAATAAGGGTATCAATGCAAGTCGTTTCATACGATCTCTACCTCCTGTTTTTTATGGAAGTAGTTTTCACCAAGTCACCAGAAAATATGTAATGGATCCATCGTCCGTATTGTCTGTATGGAGGTTTATTTAGATGAAGAAAAATCATCCCGGTTATCGGTTTGCTATGCTCATTGTTATGGTGGCGATTGCGGGTTTTGCTCAAGGCATGCTACTGCCTTTATTATCAATAATGTTAGAAGAAGCCGGCGTATCTTCTTCATTAAATGGGTTAAATGCAACGGCGTTATACATTGGTATACTTCTTGCTTCCCCTTTTATTGAACGACCTGTGCGCACGTTTGGATACAAGCCTGTCATTACCCTCGGACTAATTGTCATGACAATTAGTTTGCTTCTGCTTCCATTATGGACGTTCTTTTGGTTCTGGTTTGTCTTGCGTCTAATCATAGGTATAGCTGATAATATGGTTCATTTTGCGACACAAGTTTGGATTACATCAACAAGCACAGCCAAAAATCGTGGCCGGAATATCTCAATATATGGGCTTGCTTTTGGACTTGGATTTGGTTGCGGTCCCTTGATGATCAACCTGTTACTGATCGCTGAGTGGCTACCCTTTGTTATATCTGCTGCTTTAACGTTTGTGACATGGTTGTTTGTCTCCAGACTGGTTAATGAATTCCCAAGTGAGGATATAGATACCCGAGGACCCAAAACCACGTGGGAACGATATCGAGCCGTGGTGAAAGTGGCTTGGTTCTCTTTACTCCCTGGATTTGCTTATGGGTATTTAGAAGCCTCACTCCATGGAAATTTCCCTGTGTATGCCCTCCGCTCAGGACTCGGCATAGATCAGGTCTCTTTGCTCCTTCCAGCTTTTGTTGTTGGAGGACTACTGACGCAACTTCCTTTAGGCCTTGCTAGTGATAAATTCGGTCGGAGAATCATTATAATTACGATTGCACTCTTAGGAAGCGTCTGCTTCTTCCTTATGATTGCCGTTGAGCACTCACCCACTATTTTGTTTGTCTTGTTTCTAACAGGTGGAGGCTGCGTTGGGTCACTCTATTCTTTAGGTGTCGCTTATATGGCTGACCTGGTACCGATTCAGCTTTTGCCAACAGCTAATGTTATGATGGCTGTTAGCTTTGGACTTGGAAGCATGACCGGACCTCTAATTGGTGGTTGGTTCATTGATTTATTTGACCAAGGAAGTATTTATTATTCAATTGGCAGCATGCTACTTTTACTTGTGGCGTCTGGGTTTCTTTTCCGTCAGAAATCAGTCGAACAAACAATTTAATCAAAAAAAAAAACGGCAGCGTATAGCTGCCGTTTCTTATTCCTGAATCGAAAGTATGAAGACTTATTCAGTTTACAATTTGGGGTCGAATCGATTATTGTCCTTCACAGGGACACCTCACTTCTTCATTGTTTGTTAAAAACAATGTTGAACTTCATCGTCTCTGTACATTCGTATCACCTCGTAAGAAGTAGTACTAACAAAACGGTTCTATCCTATTGCATATTGAACATCAACATAAACGAAATCAGGTACGGAAGCAGTTAAACCGCCTTCCGTAAAAATAGTATGTGCGTGTTTGATTTTATTATTCTTCATCCTGATGATTTTTTAAGTATTTAACTTCCAATGCAGCTTCCCTAGCCGATCCAATCGCTTCTTTTGAGCTGATACGAATATGATTAGCTGTGTCTGAAAGCTTTTTAAAATCGGCGGATAGATCTGATATAATGACCGACACCTCATTAGCTGTCTCTTTCACCTGATCAATGATCTCTTCTCGATTATCTCGAATAAAAACAAAGGTTTCGGAAGTGGCTGATTTTAAGTTTTGAGCCTCTTCACAGAGCTGATCACGCCATTTTTTCTTTGATAAGACGGTTGCAATCCCAATAACTGCTACTCCGCCAATAATTAAAGACTTGCATACTCCAGATGAACATGACTTCTTCTTCAACTATGATTCCTCCTCAGACCTATTCTTTCTTTATCATATCAAGAATTCAATACAAAAAGAAAGGCATGTCCCTTTTAGCAACAAAAAAAGAGCAACTCAGCTTACTCTTAAGCCGTTGCTCTTATCCTTATTAATTATAAGCTTGAACAAGCAATTCATCTGTTTCTAATGTCTCGAATTGATTGTGTGACTTGTTCTTTAGTTCCTTCAACTCTGAAGACATCTGCTCAATTTGTTTCTCAATTAGTTCAATCCGCTTTTTCTCTGACATGGTCATGTAATCTCCTCCACCTCATCTGACTGAACACTCGCTCAGATCATTTTTATAAAAAAAGACCGTTTCCATTTGCTATTAAAAATATAGTACCAATTTTCGCTCAATTTGTAAAGCCTAAATATCACGTTGTTATTTCGCGCTTTTTCGACTTTGTTAGTTAATTTTAAAAATTGTCATAATTTTATGTTTGAAAGATAATCTTACGTGCTATACTGTATCTATACACTAAAATAATGGTTAGGTGATAGATATGAGAAAACAATTTGTTCGGTTTGAGGATCTTATGGATCAGAATCGCTTAGAACTGTTAAATGATGAAGATGCACTGAATCGCCTGGATGATCGTTTAGATGAACGAAATGCCAAAAAAGAATTGCAAAAACTTCGAAAAGCAGAACAAAAATAGTCAAACACGTCTTAAGATCCTTGGATCTAGGCGTTTTTTTTTGTGTGCTTCTTTATAGAATTTGATGCCTTTTTAAATCAACTTCCTATTTCTGTGCATATTTACCCTTCTTTTACACAAGGTAAAATCAACTACGTTTGAGAGGGTTGAATACGTTGGATAGTGTGCTACTGTCAAGAATGCTTTTTGGATCATCCATGGCCTTTCATATTATATTCGCTACATTAACGGTTGGCATTACTCTTATGATCTTGTTAGCAGAGATCATGAGATTAGTTAAGAAGGATGATGACTATGCTTTGCTTGCCAAGCGTTGGACAAAAGGAGCAGCTGTCTTACTCGGAGTGGCGATACCATCTGGAACGATTGTTGCCGTTATGCTCTCACTACTTTGGCCACATTTTATGGAGATCGTAGGCGAGGTCATTGCGTTACCTTTTCAGATTGAGATCTTTGCCTTTTTCTTAGAGGCCCTATTCCTTTCAATCTATGTCTATGCAGCGGATCGACTTGGACCAGTAACTCGCTTGATTGCCGTCTTTTTTGTCGCATTTGGTGCATCCGCCTCCGCTATTCTTATTACAAACGCACATGCCTGGATGAATACCCCACGTGGCTTTGACTTAGTGGATGGCCAGGTGGTGAATGTTGACCCACTTGCTGCAATCAAAGCCCCAAGCTTTTTAGTTACAGCGAACCATGTTGTCGGCACAGCTTTTATGACAGGAGCCTTTGTGCTTGTTGCTGTTGCGGCCTATCGACTGCTAAACACTCACATTACTGAAAGAGAAACATCTTATCATCGAAAAGGTCTATTCTTATCCCTCATTGTGGCCTTTATCATGTCCTCCTACACAGCATTATCAGGCCACGAAACGGCCGTCATGCTTTATGAGGAATTACCTATTAAACTTGCTGCATCAGAAGGGTTATTTAATACAACAGACAATGCTGCCCTCACCATATTTGGCACACCTAGTATAGAAGCAGAAGGTGTCATTGGCGGAATTGAGATACCCGGTATGCTCAGTTGGATTGCAACTGGTTCGACAGATGGGGTCATCCAAGGACTGAATGAATTTCCACAAGATGAATGGCCACCTTTGTTCATTCACACTCTTTTTAACGTGATGGTAGCCATCGGATTCACCCTTCTCGGACTATCAGGAATTGGGCTTCTTATTTGGTTTGTTAGACGCAAGCAAGAAGGCATCATCTATCCAAAATGGCTATTAGCCGCATTTGTTGCTTGTGGACCTTTAGCTGTCATCGGCATTGAAACAGGCTGGATCTATAGCTGTACCGGAAGACAACCCTGGACCATTTATGGCATTCAGCGTACGGCAGATGCTGCAACCAATTCGGGTAACCTTGGGATTCTATTTTTCCTTTTCTCCGTGCTATATATCTTTTTATTAGTCCTTACAGCCTTGGTCATGTACTTCTACTTTAAACGTAATCCCGTGTCAGACGAATTCCATTCTTCAGGTGAACAGCTTAACAGCTAAAAAAAGGAGCGAAAATGATGGACTCCATGTACATTGCCCTTATCATCATTTGGGCCTTTCTATTTATATATTCCATAGCAGGTTCCATTGACTTTGGTGCCGGATTTTGGGCTATGTATTACCAGAATAGAACCGATACGGAATCATCAAGTATTGCCAACAGATACCTCTCCCCTTCTTGGGAAGTGACCAATGTTTTTCTTGTTTTGTTGGTTGTAGCCTTTGTTGGCTTTTTCCCTGGTGGTGCCTCATCTCTCGGCACACTGATGATTGTGCCTTTCTGCTTGGTGTTAATCCTTCTCACCATTCGTAGTGCTTTTATGGTGTACTCTCACAGTGTAAAAAAATATTCGAGACTCTTTACAATCTTCTCTGGTACTACAGGCCTTTTAATTCCAGCCTTGCTAATCACCATTCTCCCCGCTGCAATCGGCGGTTATATTATGGACGATGGCGTCAATCAGTATATTTTAGTAGACCGTTTATTCTCAAGCTCTACCTTCTATACTCATATTGGATTCGGCCTTGCAACAGAGCTTTTTCTCTCGTCTCTTCTATTAAGTGACTATGCACGTGAAGCAAACTCGATGGAAACGTATCACACCTACAGACGAAATGCGATGACTCTCGGTCCCATCACCCTTGCTTTTGCCGTAGCGGCCATCTTTACACTCATCCCCCACGCTCCCTGGATGTTTGAAAACATTACAGAGAACTGGCGCTTAGTGTTACTCGGCTTATCGTTCCTTGCCTTCATCATTGGCTATAGTGCTCTATGGTGGCCCGCCAAAACCAAACGAAAAGTGGGACAGCCACGCTACGCAGTAATTTTTATCATTATCCAATTTGGACTAGCTAGCTTCGCTTACAGCTCTGCTCAGCTCCCTTACTTACTTTATCCTGATGTAACAGTGCAAGAGGCCTTTACCAATGAAACTATGTTCAGGCTCCTTCTCTTCGGCTACGCTGGAGGAATGGCTGTGCTCATCCCCGTTTTCATCTGGTTCTGGAGACTGTTTATGAAGGATAAGAGGTACTTGTTGAAGTAATAGGAAAAACGACCGAACTTTCACCCAAAGTTCGGTCGTTTTTTATTTTTGTGTGGGATGAAAGCCCCCCTAAAAAAGTGTTAAGTATGTTAAAACAGGTATCTGATAAACTTTCTGACGATGCTGTCACAGATCAAGAGTTTCTTACGAGTATGCTTTGTGTTAAAATTGGTTAAAAGTAACAAATAATATTACCTGATTTGAATGCTTTTTTTTCATTAAGATTATCAAATCCTCTTTGAACAGTATCTAAATTCGTTGATTCACTAAGTAAATCAAATTGCTCAGTTGAGAGTGTACAGGACAACTCTTTGAGTGAGGGTGACTCATGATAAGAATAGAATGCCTTTAGGTCTGTTTTAGCTTCTGGTACCTTGACCAAATTCATGAATAATTTCATGAGACACCACATGTTCAAACCAATAGTCTTCTGCTAAAGAATGAAGTAAGAACGAACGTCTCGTCTCTAGATTTACAAAGCGTAATAAATGAGATGACGTTGCGTAATCATTAATAAATTCTTGCCTATCCTCACTCAAAGGAATTTCATTTTTAGCTGATTACTCGAGATCCCATACACCTTTCATAATGAGCTGATGAGATGCTCAATTAATTACTATACTCCACGCTTCTTCTGATTTTTCACCAAGCATACTTTCTCCCATACCTCTAGCTGTTTCAGGGTGACCGCATAAAGTGAGGAGTAGGACAAGTTCTTCTGTCGAGCAGGTTAATATTGGTTTCATAGTTATCGTACTTTATAAATTTGAACTTTATAATATTTTTAAGTTAATCCTCAAGAGGGCTGAATACACCGATATATTCCATGAAAGGGACAACCCCTCCATAGAAGCCAATTATACTAATGAAAAGTACAGATCCATAAATTAACTTTAGCTTTATGAACGAATATCTTTGTTCTAAGTACCGGTATGAAACATGTGGAATACAAAAAAAACAAAGGTAAATAGGGTGTAAAATCTTTTCTTCTAATGTAGCTGGCTTTGGAAATCTAAAAATATCAATAAATTTTTCAACTGTTTTAAGATTACCTACACAGAAAAAAATAAATCCAAAAGCAAAATGACAAGATATCGTATAAAAAATAAACACTAAAAATAGAAAGTACATTTATTTCTCCAATCTCAAATTAATTTAATTAAACCAACCAGTAACTGTTGAACCTAAATTTCCTAAAGCTTCTCCAGCTTTACTTGCCGTTTCAGTCACAGCAGTTTTTGCATCATTAAAAGCTTTTCCAGAAACTAGATACTCAGCAGCATCTTTCGCATGTGAACGATTTTGTCTGCAACTTTCCCTCCGACTGCACCACCAACAAATGCAATTCCTGCAGTCCCTACTCCAGGAATCGGAATGAGAGCTGTGTACCCAAGGCGCCTCCAATCGCTGCACCTACACCAGTTACACCTAAATCAGTAACTGCTCCAGCACTAAACCTAGAAAAGTTAACTCCAAAAGATTTATCTTCTTTAAATTCTGATCCGTGCGACAACACAGTCCTTTACCAACCGGACCTACCGCCCTGACATCTTTCAATACCTTTATCAACAATTTGATTCTTAGCAGCATTCAATCCTCTCCCTATTGCATTTTTACCTTTATCAATATAAGGAGCTGCTGCATTTTTTGCGTTATTGAAGGTTGATTTAACTTGATTATTAAAACTATTTAATCCTTTTTTGGTAGCATCGCCTACATTAAAATTTGAGAGGACTTGTCACCTACAATATCCTTAACTATAAGTTAGATTGCGTTTTATTTATATAGCTAGCTGTTGCATCTTTGGCAGCATTAAACCTTGCCTGTTTGTGTGCTCTACTCTTTCATCTAACGCAATCATATCAGTAATTATTCTACCTGCTCTGCTATTTAAAATATTTTTTCCTTTTGCCATAAGCCCATCTGCAATCATGGCCGGGTTACTCATCAATGCCTGAAATCTATTTACTTTTTTCATAAGGGTTTGAGCATTTTCGCTAATGGCTATATGATTACCGGCTCCTGCAAGAAACTCACAGGATCGAATAACGGATCAAACTAGTAGACTTCAGACGTTAAGAAGTTCTTTAGATCGAGAATTAGCTAAAGATAAATAGACTTTCAGGTGAAGAGAGTTTTTTTGTTAGAAGCACAAATACGAAGACGAAAAAAGTTATCACATACTCATTGTAAATGTATCGTTGATAAATCAAAGGACATATTTTTATTTTTAACTGAATCTTATCTATTAAATTTTATAGGGAGTATCAGTTTATGTAAACTAATCTGTAACACATTAGAAATAACTCTCCCCCTTAACCATTGCGGTTACCAAGAAACAGTGATGGTTCGACTGTAGTTGGTTGTTTTAAATAATATTCTTTGATTTATGAGGATGATAATTATGTATATGTAATGGAGTTTATATTGTTACTATGAGCCTTGTTTACCCGCCATATAGGTTATTATTTAGTAGGTTCTCTAATTTAAACACTTCATTAATTTATAGCGCTTGCTTTTTATTTTGGGATTATTTCTATTTGGTGTGGTGGCTCCTTACTTAGAAAGTACAGGTAAATTCGATTAAAAGCAGAAGCCTATTCCAAAAAATTATGTTAAGACTGAGAGTATCTTTCGAAGTAATAGGAAAAACGACCGAACTTTCACCCAAAGTTCGGTCGTTTTTTATTTTTGTATGGGATGAAAGCCCCCCTAAAACATGACAAATAATGTCTAAAAAGGACATTTGCACGATAGAAAACATCATTATTATCCAGTAATATAAAAATAATAGAAAAATTAGGTTTAGATATGAATATTAAGGTAATACAATGAAGGAAATACTGTACAGTAACTGTATATCAGTGGAAGGAGTTACCCCGAGGTGAGCGATGAAATTAAATTAGACCCCCAACTACAAAAATTAAACGTAAGCAACATCCGAACCAGCTCCCAGAACCTAGAACCTACTGCAACCGTCTATAACGAGGGATGGACAGAGCTCGACTCCATCACCTTAGTCAAACAAAACTTAGTTGATTTACAAAGAGTCGTTAGACAATATAAGTCCTTAGTAGAAACCAATAGCACGCAAATCGAATCACTCGTAGAACAATTTAGCCAAGCAGAAGAGCAGGTGGCGGAGGGGATTAAAAGATAATGAGCCAAAAATCACTCGATGCAGCTAACGTATTACCAATGTTAGAGTCTATATCAACAGAAACCAACAACCAGAACAAACAACTTACTGCATTTAAATCTACCTTACAAACGAATGTAACTGGTTTAAGTAGCCAAAAAGGGGCAACCTCTAGAAATGTTGTTGCTTTTTGGAGAGAAGTCCACTACCCATTTATTGAGTTGCTTGATAGTGTCATGAATGAATTTGCAACGAGTCTGCAAACGATGAATAGTGAATTGAATGGTGAATTCTCTAGTATGGCTGCAATTAGAGAAGACTTTCTTTCAAATGACCTTCAAAATCAACTTGAGAACCTTAAGCGTACTGCGGAGAATCATGGTGAAGGATTAATGAGCCTTTCAAGTGAGTATAGTGACGTGATAAGTCTGCCTTACTTTGACTACACCTCTATCATTGACGGTCTAAACCATTCAATTAAAGAAGCAAATACTACTCTTGAATTATTGTATAGTAAAGATTCGTCTTTTAATCAAACTCAGCAGAATATTAGTAATAGTATAGTAGCCCTAGAAAACTATCTAACTACTATGACTTCGAAATTAACATCTGGAAGTATCTCTATATCTAACTTTAATAGTTCCTCAGTAAAAGATACCGCCGAATGGAAGGAAGTTCGTAAAGAAAACCTAGTAAGAAGATACCAAGAAGCTCTTACCTTAATGGGTGCTAATCATTTTTTGGCTAATTCCTCTCACCCTGTTGCAAAGGCTTTTTTGGCTGCTTCTGGTGTTGGCTTGAAAACCACTGACAAAATCCTTTACAGTGCCGTTTCTTCGGCCAGATCATCTATTATAAACCAAGCATCTACTCTGGCTAGTACCGAATTCGGACAATCGTACATGCGTCGTCTAGGTACGTTCGGAGTTCTCATGAAAAACTCTGATAAAATTGCAGACGTGTTTAAGGCAGGAGCGAAGGATATACTTAGCCAGAAAGCAAAAGACGCTGCAGGTGCTGCCCTACAATTTAGTCATAAAGTAAATTTAGCAAAAAATGTAATGAATAGCGTTTCTGGCGTGGCTTCAGGCTATTTATTACAAGGCGCAGCTCAGCTGGCATTGAATCCTAATGCGCAAGCGTTAGCTAACAAAGCGAATGATTTTGATGTGTATGGGGCGATTGATGTTGCAAAGAAATGGGTTAATAATCTTGATAATAGCTCTAAATTGTTAGAATATGCTTTAGAGAATAATTTTGCTCCTATTCCTTCTTTATTAAATACAGTTAAAAACAGTTTCAATAGTGCTACAAGCAAGGGATTATCAGTATTAGGAGAGGCTAAAGACAGATTTAACTCAGCAAAGAATATTGGAGGTAGAATTTATGATATAGAAAAAAATTATTTAAAAAATACGATTAATACCTTCACAGATAATGCAGTCTCTCGATTTTTAAATAATGATAAGGTTCAAGCTTTTAGAAATCAAGTATCTTCTCTTAAAACAAATACTATCCAAGGTATTAACCACGCCAAAAACAGTTTTAATAGTGTTAAAACTGCCGCTTCTCCTTATATTAATAAAGGAATGAATGCTCTATCAAAAGGTTTAAACACTACAAAAGATCAATTAGTTGATAAGGGAGGAAAATTAGTAAACTCTAGGTTTGTAAAATTACTTGGTCCTGCTGGGTATACTTTAACAGGAATGACTCATCTAAGCGAACTAACCGACCCTAGTAACGATGGAAAAACAATTGCCGTTAAAGGAACAAGAGCTGGAGCTGGGGCTGTTACAGAAGTTGGTGGAGCTGTAATTGGAGGATATATAGGTGGAGCAGTAGGATCATTTATTCCAATTCCAGTATTAGGTACTGCGGCGGGGGCTTATTTCGGTTCTTTAATAGGAGGAAAGATTGGTAGCAAAGCTGCACCTTACGTTAAAGATGCAGCTGAAAAGGCTGTTAATTACGTAGGAGAAAAAGCAAGTAAAGTTAAAGATGCTGCAAAAGGAGCCTTGTCTGATGCAAAAGGAGCCTTGTCTGATGCAAAAGATAAACTTGGAGATTTAGGATCTTCAGTAGTAAGTTGGTTGAACTAAAAGTAGATGTGATTTTCGAACAAATTTGATCTACTTTTAGATTCATTAAGATTGGCTAACTTTTTGCATTATAGAATTCTAGATTGGAGAATTAAATGAATTACTTATTAGTACTTGTCTTTTTTGGTTTAGTAACAAGTCATTTTAGTTTTGCATTAGCATTTCTTTTTCTAGGTAATCTTAAAATACTTACAAATTTCATAAATATGTTTCGAAATGAGAATCCTCAAAATATATCAGATTGGATTGCTCATATTATTTATGTTTGTTTGTTTAGTTTACCTTACCTATCATATAAAGCACTTGAAAAAAGATATTCATTTTGGATAACAAAATTATTTTACTGTATAGGATTTTTTATATCATTTTTGCTTCTATTTGGAGTTTTAATGCCTATAGCTGAATCTTTTGGGTTACTTAGATTTATGGAAAACATCTAATTTCAAATTAAAAAAGGATGATGATTATGAAACCATTACTAACCTGCACAACAGAAGAACTTATCCTCCTCCTCACCCTTTGCGGTTTTTCAGAAACAGCTAGAGGTTTAGGAGAAAGTATGCTTGGAGAGAAATCAGAAGAATCTTGGAATACATTAATTGATGGTGCCTCGCATCAACTTATTCTAAAAGGAGTTTGGGATCTTGAGAAGTCGGCTAATGATGAGATTCCTCTAAGTGAAGATTTGCAAGAATTCATCCGGGACTATGCTACTTCTTCTTATTTACTACGATTTGTAGATATTCAAGCAGGACGTTCTTTCCTACTTCATTCATTAACGGAAGAATATTGGATAGAGCATGTGGTTTCACATGATATCATTCACGAATTTGGCCAAGTAACTGTCTCAGATGCTAACAAAGATCTTAAATCGTTTTATGCTTTTAAAGATCCTTCAACTATAGAAGAATTGTCTTTTACACTCTCGACAGAGCAATTTGACTTACTGAGCGAATCATCAAATTCAGAAAATATTCAAAGTGAAATTGATAAGCCTGATGAAAAAAGAGCGTTTGATCAATTCATTCATGTACTAAAAGAACATAATTGGGAACTTCAGAATGTTAGCCGATTCTACTTAGGCGAAAATCAAAATGAATTACAAATGACCGATATTTTATTTTTCATGAATTCGAATGATGGTATTTGGTGTGTGGAATATATTGAAGAAAATGAAGATATACTGGTTCATTTCACTTTGAAAAGCTCAAGTGACTGGTTAAGTAAGTGTATGAAACTAGTTAAAAAACACTTTGTACAACTAGAAACATTGTAAAGGTAGTGAATGAATTGTATAAAACAAGTTTTGACAAGAAATTCATCATATTTTTAACATTATTCTTACTTACTGCTGTTACTGCGTTTATCTATACTTTTTTTGACGATTCCCCTAGAGGTTTGTTCTTTAGAACAATAGGTATACCTATTGTAGGTATAGGCGTTCCCATGATAATTAGGAAAATCCCTAAAATTTCGTATAATCTAAATGACGATCATCTTTTAATTAAAACAGGAGTTAAGGATTTTATCGTTAAATATGAAACAATGAATACCGTGCACTCAACTAGTTCTAGCATAAAAAATATCGCAAAGTCCGCTAACTCTTTTGGCTTACGTGTTAATACAAACTTTAGTGAAGGTGTAACGATCATCTTAAAAGATGATAAAAGACCATTTGTTCAGATCACTCCGAAAGATAAGGAACAATTCATAAAAGAATTACAGGAAAAAGTTCCAAACCTTACAAGATCTCAAGAACCATTTTAACGGAGGTAATAACAATGTCCGAAGCCCTTTTTCGTTCCCAGATTAAAAACTCTGAATTTTTCTTAGCTTCAGCAGTCGATGAGAATGAGCGTTTAAGAGACTGCAGAGGCAACCTTAAGGCACGAAGAGCGAGTATGCAAAGCTCCAAGCCTAATTTTAGCAAGCCTGAACTAACCATGTCTACTTGGAGGGGAACCCACGCTGACAAATTTGATGAAAATCGAGAAAGTGGAGTCGTTGATACGTATAACTCACTCCTTGATAAAGTTGACGACGCACTTGACCGAGTAGAACAAGCGATAAATAATTCACAGGATCGAATTACGGATCAAACTAGTAGACTTCAGACTTTAAGAAGTTCTTTAGATCGAGAATTAGCTAAAGATAAATAGACTCCCAGGTGATGGGAGTTTTTTTGTTAGATGCACAAATATGAAGACGGAAAAAGTTATCACTTGCTCGAGGTAAGTGTATCGTTGTTCAATCAAAGGAAAATATCAGGATATAAAGAATTAGCAGATGTAAATACAAGAGTAAAATAATGAAGTTTAGATAATTACGTATTGAGGGTGATTACAATATAACGCCCCCTAAGATAGGAGAAAAGCATGGATTTCCTTATTCTGTTTTTTATATCTTATACAATAGCCTGTTACTTTGGATTCGGCGCAACATTTTTCCTTGTAGGAAACTTAAAAACTTTAGAGCAACTAATCGGCATATTTCGATTCCCGAACCCTAAAACATTTGAGAAAAAATTCTTAAATTCTATACATCTTTGTTTTTTGTATGTTCCTCACGCTTCCTATCGCTTCCTAGAGGAAAGTTATTCATTTATTAAAGTCAAATTAATCTATGGTTATACTTTTTACTTCTATGTAAGTTTTTTAACCTTCATCCTTCCTTTTTTAGAGGAAATTGGCGCGTTAAATTCTATAGATAGAACATGAATTAATTTAAATAACAATGTTAGTTAGTTTAATTAGAATAGATATTAATTCATAATATTTTCAATCGGGTGGTAGATAATGGAATCTAAAGATATTTTATTTCTAATATTTATGATGATACTTGCTTTTCAAGGTATAAATGCATTTAGTTTAACATTAGTAGGTCCAATATATCGACGCTATATAGAAGGTTTTTGGACGGTCAATCCCAAAAAAATAGATGAATGGCTATTTAATTTTGTTTATATTTTAACCATGAGTATTGTTTATCCTCCTTACATGTTTTTATTCAAAAGATATTCCCCATGGAAAACAAGTTTAATTTATGGAGCGATTTTTATACTCTTAACATTTATCTTTGTGGCATTTATAGCACCAGCCATAGCAAATTTTTTTGATTTGAATTAAAGCTTCAATATTTAAATATAAAAATAATTAATTGCAGCTAAGAATCGAATTACTATTAAAGATTAGAAGAGAGCAGTAAATTTAACAATTGAGATTGGAGAACAAATGTATTTTTTATTTATAGCTTTTATATTTTATACAGTAGCCTGTTACTTTGCTTTCGGGATTACCTATTTCTTAGTGGGTAACTTTAAAACATTGGAAAAATTAATTGATATTTTCCGATTTCCAAATCCGAAAAAATTGGATGAGAAATTCTTAAATCTTATCTACCTTTATTTTTTAGTGTCCCTCGAGTTTCATATAGATTCTTAGAAAAAAGATTTTCTTTCATAAAAGTAAAACTGATATATGGATCTGTGCTTTTTGTAAGTATAATTTTGTTTTTCGGCGTAGTTGTTCCTTTCATGGGATATATAGGTGTATTCAATCCGTTAGAGGATTAATCTTATATTTTTTCGAAATTGCGTTTTAAAAAAAGGGTGAAAACTAAGATCCAATACTTATATATATCTTGAGCTGAGATATTCTTTCATAAAGGTCATTTCTGAAGGAGAAATTATTGGCGTAGCTATAAGGATAGATGGTCAAACAACATAGAAAAATTAACTTGAGTACACATACATAATACTGAGAACACTATCACTCTACTTAAAAGTTATTAGGTGT
This sequence comes from Alkalicoccobacillus murimartini, assembly GCF_030813245.1. Classification (GTDB taxonomy): domain Bacteria; phylum Bacillota; class Bacilli; order Bacillales; family Bacillaceae_D; genus Alkalicoccobacillus; species Alkalicoccobacillus murimartini. The sequence goes on from NZ_JAUSUA010000005.1 coordinate 45,957, forward strand.
TATTAGTAAGTGAATCAATGATCAATCCTAGAAAGATCTCAGGATAAAAGGCATTAGTGAATTTGAAGTATAGAGAAACATAATTTTGTTTAAATAACACCTTATTTAGGGAAGTTGTCCTTCCTTTTTTGGAGGACATAGGGTTTTCAGATCCGCTAGAGTACTGTTAATTAATTGAGAGATTAAATATATTGATATATCTAAATTAATGTATAGATCGGAGAAAAGTATGCTTTTCTATCTTTGGGTATTTTTTCTTTATACTATATCCTGTTATTTTGCTTTCGGAATTACATTTTTCTTCGTTGGAAACCTTAAAACACTAGAAAAATTAATTGATATTTTCCGATTTCCGAACCCTTCTACCTTTGAGGAAAAATTGTTACATCCCATTTATCTTTGTTTTTTTAGTGTTCCACACATATCCTACCGATTTTTAGAAGGAAGATATTCGTTTATAAAAGTGAAATTAATTTATGGGCTGTGCTTTTCGTAAGTATAATTTTATTCTTCGGAGTTTTATTCCTTTTAATGGAGCATATAGGTTTGTTCAAGCTCATTGAGGATACACAAAAATAAACTAAAATAAAAAAGGATTAAGACCATTAAACCAATATTAACTTACTCGACAGAAGAACTCATCCTACTCATCCTCTCTTTATGCGGTCACCCTTAAACAGCTAGAGCTATAAGAATTATTGTACTGCGTGAGATATAGCTTCTCATTAGCTCATAATTAAGCTGATGAGGAAATCGAGAAATTATACACAAAATAGAATTTATTTGAGTGAGAAATATACACGAATATATATATTTTGATTGGAGGTTACGATGTATTTCCTTTTTTTAGCTTTTATAGGTTACACTTTAGCTTGTTACTTTGGGTTCGGTGCAACATTTTTACTTGTAGGAAATTTTAAATATTTAGAAACCCTTATCAAACTTTTCCGATTTCCAAAACCCCAAAAATGGGATGAAAAGTTTTTAAATCTAATTTATCTTTGTTTTTTGTTTGTTCCTCATGCTTCTTATCGATATTTAGAAAAAAAATATTCATTTATTAAAGTAAAAGTGATTTATGGATCTGTTCTTTTAGCTTCTATGTTAGTTTTTTTGGGAGTAATCATGCCTTTTCTGGGATATATCGGGGCATTTGAATCTTTAGAAAGATAATCAATACTTAATTAAGACTGTTTGTTAATAGTTAGAAAAAAGGTATTCGTTTATAAAAGTGAAATTAATTTACGGGTCTATACTTTTTAGTAGTATCCTTTTATTTGCTGGTGGAGTAATTCCTTTCATGGAATATATGGGCGTATTTCGTTACATAGAGAATTAATTTTACTGGCCCTTCCTGAAACAGCTTTTAAAAAAAGCTCCTACCACTGGCAGGAGCTTTTTTTATTTAGCTTCAATCGATTCATTCATATTGGGTAAATCTCTTTTTAATCGTTTTGAAATTACTTTACCGAATAAGGCAGCGAGGATTTGTTGAAACAGCGTTCCCATAATTACTGGCAGTGAAACGGCTGGTGGAAAGTATACAACGGCGATGGCTGCGCCTGCGCCGATGTTTCTCATGCCGCAGTTATACATAATACTAATTGATGTTTCAGCTGAGAAACCAAGTCTTCTTGAGGTCAGGAAGCCTACTAGGTAACCTGATATGGCCAATAGTAGAACAACTAAGAAGATACGGACGACGTTTGAATCAATTGAAGATAAATACGGCGCAACAATTGAGCCATTTAACATAATGACTGTTAATAGACTTAGTTTTGCGAATGGGGCGAGTGATTTGCTCATCGTCATGATTTTGCCTTTTCTCAAATAATTAACGAGTATGCCTACAGCTGATGGAAGCATAACCATCATGATTAATCCACTCATCACTCCCCATGTATCCATGGAAATCGATCCGCCAATTAGTAGATTTAATGTGAATGGTACGATAAATGGAGAAAGTAATGTATTAATAAGAATGATAGCTAGTGTCAAAGATCGACTTCCGTTATAAATGGACACCCACATGAGGGTCACTACGCCCGTCGGAATTGTAAAAGCTAACAAAAGGCCAGTGATCGTCTCAAAGTTACCTGAAAAGAATAGATGCCCTACTCCAAAAGCAACGAGAGGCATGATCACCTGGAGGATAATCATACTTGTTAAGATAGGCATTGGGTAATGAATGATGTTTCGGATATCCTTTGGACTAATAGCTAAACTACTAGCAAACGTAATAAAGGCAAAAATATATGGAACAAGAAAAACATAATTTGAATAAAACGAACTCAACCATACACCAATGATGACAGCAATCGGCGTCAAAAAAGGCAATGCTCGCTCAAGCATACGATTTAGCGTAACTAACATGGAATCTCTCCTACTAACGATTCTCTTTTTTTATAGTGTATCATATGAATTAATTTTTCTGTGCAGACGTGTTGGTTGTGGTGGGGTTAGGCGCGGGATTGGTGTCTGGGTAGAGTTTTTGAGCACCGCGGTCTCTTTTTCGCGCATAATCAACAGTTTCGCGCACGCGCCCTATCTTTTTGAGCACCGCGATCCCTTTTTCGCGCATAATCAACGGTTTCGCGCACGCGACCTAACTTTTTGAGCACCGCACTCCCTTTTTCGCGCATAATCAACAGGTTCGCGCACGCGGCCTTAGTTCCCGCGCACCGCGGTCTCTTTTTCGCGCATAATCAATGTTTTCGCGCACACGCCCTTACTTTCCGCGCACCGCGGTCCCTTTTCCGCGCATAATCAACAGTTCCGCGCACGCGACCCCATCGCTCACACCCTCTTCCCCCAAAACCACAAAGAAACGCAGTCATCACTGCGTTTCTCGTATCCTACTTATCTTTCTTCACTTAAACGTATGAATTCTTCTACGTCCTTTAGTACTACGTCAATGGCTTGTTGCCAGAACGCGGAGTCTGTTAGGTCTGCTTGCAGGTGTTTTTGTGCTAGGTCTTCTACTGTCATGCTCGCTGTGTCTTCTAGTAGAGAGATATAGGCTTTTTCGAAGGAGCCTCCTGCGTCGACTGCTTGTTTGTAGATACCAAGGCTGAATAGGTAGCCAAAGGTATATGGGAAGTTATAGAATGGCACGTGTGTGATATGGAAATGAAGCTTCGATGCCCAGAAGCTTGGTGAATACTCAGAGAGTTGGTTTCCGTAGGCTTCTCGTTGGGCTTCTTCCATGAGTGCGTTAAGTTCTTCAGCTGATAGGCTTTTCTTTTTACGTGCTTCATAAAATCTTGTTTCGAATAGGAAACGGGCGTGTATGTTCATGAAGAATGCAAGGGCACGCGAAATTTTATTTTCTAGTAAAGAGAGCTTCAGCTGTTTGTCTTCTGCTTCTGCCACGAGTGCGTCTGCTACAATGGTTTCGGCGAATGTAGATGCTGTTTCAGCTACGTTCATTGCGTATTGTCGGGCAAATGGCTGCTTTTCTTTTAGGCAATGGCTGTGATAGGCATGTCCTAGTTCGTGCGCGAGTGTGGCTACGTTTGCCATGGAGCCATCATAGGTCATGAAGATACGTGACTGCTTTTTAAGAGGGAATGTTGTGCAGAATCCTCCTGGACGTTTGCCTGGACGATCTTCTGCTTCAATCCAGCCATCACGCAGGGCACCTTCAGTGAAATCAGCAAGCTCGGGACTGAATGTCCGGAAATGCTTAATAATAAGATCACACGCTTCTTGATAGCTGATCTTCTTATCGTTTTCAACTGGAAGGGGAGCTGTTACGTCATGGAAAGACAAAGTGTCCACACCAAGTAGCTCTGCTTTTTTAGACATAAACTTATAAAATGCAGGCTTATTTTCTGTAATTGTGTCCCACATGGCGTTCAGTGTTTTTTCTTGCATACGGTTATAGGCGAGTGGTTCTTTTAAGACGTTCTCCCAGCCTCTTGCTTCGTATAATTTTAAGCGGAAGCCAGCCAAGTGATTAATCGTTTGTGAGAACACATCCGATTCTTTTTGCCATGCTTCTTCGTTTGCTTTAAATGCTTTCTCGCGAACAGAACGGTCACTGCTGTTCATGCGATTTTGGAGTTGACCGGCAGATAATTGTTTTGTTTCGCCGTCTTCTTCAAATGGAATTTCAAGACGTCCAACGGCTTGATTATAAAAATTACCCCACGCATGATATCCATCAATCGCTAGGCCAGCCGCAAGCTTTTCTTCAGCAGGTGAAAGCTTATCTTTTGCCTTTTGGCGTTTTTCTTCAAGGTTAAACGTGACCTCATTTAGTTCAGTACGTTCTGTCACTTGTTTAAATTCTGCTTCACTTAACTCGGCAAGTTCCTGCTCAAGACTTGCTAATAGATTTTGTTGTTGTGCACTAATTTCTAAAAGCTGCCCTTGCAACATCAATGCTTGTTTATCCTTCACATTTTGTGCGGTTAAACAACTAACAAAACCACCGGCATGTTGGTTTCTTAGACCAATCTCTTGGATGCGCACAAGGCCTTTGACTAGCTGGTCCTCTGATAACGTCCCTTCCAGCTCAGCTTCTAACTGTGATAGCTGGGCTTTTGTTTCTTCTAAGAAATGTTGGAATTCAGCAGAATCACTTCCACCTTCAAAAAAAGTTTCTAGGTCCCAATTTTCAGGATAATGCATATGTATCTCCTCCTAAGTATTTCGGATTACGTAATACTTAGTTTATCAAATTTTTCAGAAGATAGCATCTATTAATTATCCGAGAAAAATTGCACCATATAAAAGGGATCCTAAAATAACAAAAGCTGGGTGGACTTTGAACTTCTCCAATAATAAGAAGCTTGCTACGATCAGAATAACCGTTTGAATCGCTCCAGCTGCTCCCCATGATTCAGCAAAGAAATCATAAGCAAGGACTCCAAGCAGGATCGCAATAGTTGGTTTAATTAATTTAGTCAGTAATTTAATTTTCGGTGAATCTTTATATTTTAATAAAATATTTAATAGAACAATCATCAATAAGACCGTTGGTGCAACCATAGCAAAGAGTGCGACTGCAGCTCCAGGAATGCCGGCTACTTCATAGCCGATCTGACCAGCTAGCTTTGTTGCGATTGGACCCGGGAGTGCATTTCCTAATGCGACAAGTTCACTAAAATCCTGATTCGTCATCCAGCCATACCGGTTGACGACTTCATTCTGAATAAGAGGAATAGATGGAGGTCCTCCCCCATATCCAACAATTCCAGGTATAAAAAACGCAATAAATAATTGAATATAAACCATTAGATACTCCTTCTAGCTTGCTTGCTGTTCATTTTGTTTCTTAACCGGTTTTAATAATGCAAACGCAATAAGTACAACAATAATAATTGCAGGATGAATGCCTAGTAACTGCATTCCTACAAAACTAACAACCCCTAAAATAACCGTTCCAATCCACCCTAAACCTTTTCCAGATTGCTTCACAAATGTGTAGGTCATCACAAGAAGCATAACGCCAACTACAGGTGTCACAGCTTGAGTCATTCCTTGCACAATAGACGATTCACTAAACGATGATAAAATACCAAGTAATACAGCTAGGATCACCACGGTTGGGATGACTGTAGCAAATAACGCATTAAGCATACCAGCCCATCCACCAAGTCTATAACCTATGTAACCAGCCATCTTTGTTGCAATGGGTCCGGGTAAGGTATTTCCTATAGCTAAGATATCACCGAACTCCTCATCATCCATCCATTTGTATCGCTTCACGACTTCATCATGAACCAGTGGAATGGTTGAAGGTCCACCACCGTAGCCAAGCATCGTCGATCTGAAAAAAGCAATAAACAGATCTTTTTGCATCTTCCAATTCATATTCTTTCCTCCTGCCTTACTAACATAATTCTCCCTAATACTAATGCAAAGAAGAGTTTCTGACAAACAAAGGACGTCCTTTCCCAATGATAAGGGAGAGAAACGTCCTTTGAACTCTATGATTATAAAAAGCGTTGAATTTTAGGAAACACACGAGTTGCGGTGTGATAGAAAAAGTCATCGTGGAAAGTTTCCGGAATCATATCGGCGAGCCATTCCATATAAGGCTTCACTTGTACGAGTGGCCAGTCTGTCCCAAACAATAATCGATCATAGCTATCACAGTATACTAATGCTTGTCTTAAGTGATCAAAATAGCGATTGTCCCGATCAAAATGTCTTCCCACTCTTTCACCCGTTCCAACAATAAGGCCAGAAAGATCGGCAAAAACATTGCGGTTCTTATAAATGACTTCTGCGGCCGTTAAGCACCAAGGATCTCCAAAATGAGCCATCATAAATTGAACATCCCGGTGTTCAACAGCGACCTCATCAATGGTTAACGGATGAGAGTATTTAAGCAAGCCTTTCTCAGCATACGTGTCTCCAGTATGATAAACAATGGGTACACTATACTCTTTTGCCAGTCGATAAATGGGCTGATAGACCTCATCATACGCATAATATGGATAGTATCCTAGATAGATTTTAATTCCTACGATCCAATCCTTCTGAAGCTCAGCCTCTAATTGTACCAACGAATTTTCCGTAAATAAAAATGGATTAATTCCAATACAACAAACAATTTGATTGGGTCTTGTTTCAAGATCAAGACCCATTAATGCCGGTGCTGCACGGTCTGGAAATTCGCCAGCTACCGTTTCTTCCACACCCATGCCTATACCTAAGACAACATTTGCATCCTTGTATTCTTTCAGCAGACCTTCTGTGTTGTAAGAGATATCAGCCAAGTCTGATGCTGTATCTTTAAAGGATTGGATATTTGAAAAATGCAAATGTGCATCAATGACTTTCATGGTCAACCTCCTTGAATCTAAGATGTTTTAGCCATTCCCAACCGGATGTAGATTGATGCTTGTCTGTCACACAGAAAAACGTTGTATGAGACCGAACGTATTTGGTTTGTGGTGTTGCCGTGTATGTTTGGTTTGAAGACCAAGTCCACGCTTCGGCATTAGAATAAACCGTAGCATCCAAATATAAATCAGTAGGCACAATAACAAGCCCCTCCGATTCCTTTTCATCCCACACACGAATAATAGAGCTAAGCTGACTCCCAGATAACTCTGTACCTTCTTGACCTGAGAGTTTCCATTGATCGTTGGCATCATGAGGATAATAAGTAAGCAAACCTGCTTCTTTATTTAAAAAGCAAACAGACCTAAAGACATCGGCTACTAATAATTGATCCAAATGCCAGACCTCATAATAGGTTGCAACAATAGGACTTCCAGGTAATGTTAGAAAGTATTGTCGCAGTTTCATGCCTTTCCATTCAACATGATCGGTGAAGTCCACATCTAGTTGAATCCCTTCCCATTTATGCCCCCATTGGTCAAAACGCGCACAAAATGTAGCCGTAGATGTCTGCTTAAGAAGCGTATATAGATTCATCTCAGACGGAATGATATGAATGCCGCCTCCCCATGGGTTCCACCAAGATTTTGGGCCTGGAGTTGGAAACACATGATCCAGCCATTCTTTCTTTTTAGTCGTCAAAGAGTACATGGATGGAAAATAACCTGGAGCTACTTTAAAGGTTAACACACCGTTATCCACGGTCCAAACGTCATGTCCCTGCTCTTGGGTAATCTGTTGTTCGACGGCTGTCTCTTGTATTGGGATGGCTTTAGCTGAATAGCTGGTTTTGCTTGCTCCAGTTAAAATAGATGCGTCCACACTTGTAATAGCGTCTAATGATAGTGTCTGACTAATTCTCTGATTTGAAACACCTTCCAGCTTCAACTGTTCATCATCAGCATCAGTCATTTTCACTTTTCCCGATGTCACTTGCTTCGATTGCTGAGATAACTCAAGCTCTAGTTCTTCACCAGGCACATAAAAGCCGTGCTGCTTGGAAAAAGCGAGATGAATAATTTTTCGTAATGCCTGTGGCTTCATGTCTTGTTGAAATGTCTGCCAGTTTGCATAGACGTCAATATCAATTCGTAAAGGCTCAAAAAGATGACTGGCCCCAGGTTGAATGACTTCTGTTTGCTGCTCTATAAGAGCCTGCCAACTAGGTGTATACAAAGTAGCACCCTCAGGCCATTGTAAGGCAAACGTATGAGATCTACCTTCAATAAAAAGCCAAGGCTCACTGATTTGATCAAGTGGTAACAGATCAAGACTTACAGACTCATCTGCCTCCAATAAAGACTCCTCTAAAGGTAGGATGACCCTTTCTTCGTCTAAATAAAATAACTGCCCCACATACAAATCTGTTAAAGCAGATGATCCTGTATTTGTAACTTCGAGTGCCGATGCTAACTGTCCATCATGTGTCCAAGTAAACATATGGTTAATGGTGCATTGAGGCTGTTCAAGACCATAAGATAACTTGAGTGAAACTCCTTGTGTATCCTGTTCAAAGGTATAGCTAGTCCATGTTTGTTTTGCTAGATAGTGTGAATAGGGTTTACCTAGTAATGGATGTAAAAAGACAAGAGGGATCCGTTCACCTGTAAAAGCATCCATGAGAATCGTTTGATGGTCCTCTTTACTACACCTCATCAATTTTGAGCCGTGGTATACATATAAATAGATTGGTGTCTCCATAACAAATGAAACATTTCTAGATGGAACTGCCACCGCTACTTGTTCTTCATACGTTGAATGTAACCAGTCTAACGTAGCATGTACCTCTATCTCTATATTCATCACACCAGCTGATTGAACAGTGAAAGGCACGGTTATCACTTGTTTCTCTGCAGGCGAAAGCTCTACGATATATGGTGTTTCTACACCACATATCTTTAAGTGAACGGTTTGTTTTTCTTCTAATTGATTTTTGACACGTACATAATATTCACTGCGCTGCCCTGTCTTCACATTCTTTGTATTCATTAGAAACGGTTCTAATTTAACAGGTTTTTGAATGACTGTCCCAAGTTCCAATTCAAATTCTTCACCATCTATCTCCATCTCAATGCAGAGACGTGGATGCGTTTTCCACTTTGACTGTTCAAAGTCAGGAGCCTTCACAACAGTAAAAGGAACCTTAACATTTAGTGTGTCTTTAACCTTTTCGTTCATAACTAAAGAACCCTCTATGTAAGGATGATCCACAAGCTTACCATTTACTTTTAAGGCAGCTGTCTGCTTATTTCGGATATGGACATGGCCTTCATATTGACCTGACAATAAAAGTTGCTGCGAAGGAAGTGTCCACTCCACTTCATATTGCTCAGTCGAGAACGAAGAAATGCCTCTTCCACTCTGCTCGATTCGAGCGTGTACAACTCCTTTTTCTGTTTCAAAATGATACGAGTAATAGGTGAAGCCATTCTCCTTATCGCCGTCTGGTTTAATTGAGATTTCTCTTTTTAAACTGTCATACCAATTAGAATCATCTATATATTGACTGAGTACAGGGTGTGTAATAATTTTAGGGATAAAATTAAGTAAATGAACACGATCATCTCGCTCTTCCCAGAAGAACCCACACCGTTTATATAACGGGACAGCTTTTGTATTACCGGGCCATGTGTACAAATCGAGACGTGGCCATCCAAGTTCTGTTGTGCGTTTTAATGCTTCTAATACAAGTTTTTTTCCTATGCCTTTTCCATGGTGGTTTGGATGAACATTTAATAGAGGAATATAAAGAGCCCCTTCATCTCCTTTAAATTCGGAGAATCCACAATAACCAATCACATCTTCTCCGTCATACGCTAAAAGTGTAAGGATGTTGCCATTTGTTGCTTCGGCTTGTCTTCGCTCCTCTTCTGTTTCAACTTCCTGATCTCCACCCCAGCCTTCTCGACTTTCGTTCCACATGTGTGCAACTTTCTCTGCAAACGTTTCTTTATATTCAATAATTTCATATGTAATCACGCTGAACATCTTCCCCTCTCTATAAAACACAATCTCTTATAATTGTATGAATATTCCTTCCATTTGTAAATAAAAAGAAACAGTTTTCATATCTAACAAAAAAAGCCTTCCTCTAAAGAGGAAAGGCTTCTAAATGAACAAACTTACATCTGTTCAAGTTTTTCAAGATACGGAGACAAATCTACGCCCATTTCTTTTGCTAGTCGTTTACCAAGATCAGCATCTGCACGATAAAAATTACATAGTAGCAACAGAACGGTTCTCTGTTCAACGTCCTGCCAGTCAGCTACTAGATTCTTCACAAGAGAATCCTGCATCTCTTTGCTATGGCGGCGCCAAACCTGGCCGGCTTGACCGAAATGATTTTTCTTTTCAATCGCTTGACGTCCACGAGTTTCACCTTCATTAGGTGCTTTATAATCTACGTGAAGTTCATCCTCTTTTGGTTCTGTTTCGTAGCGATTTGGTTCATAATTCACTGAGCTAGTTTGCTGCTTAAATGGCATCGCACCATCTCTTTGATAATTATTTACCTGAGCAAATGGACAGTTAACTGGAAGCTGCAAGTAGTTAGCACCAATCCGGTAACGCTGAGTATCAGAATATGAAAACAGACGACCTTGAAGTAATTTATCCTCAGATGGTTCGATACCAGGAATAACCACACCAGGATTAAATCCAACTTGCTCTGTTTCAGAGAACACATTCTCAGGGTTACGATTTAATGTCATTGTACCAACATGATGATAAGGAAAGTCTTCCTCAAACCAATCCTTTGTCGCATCAAGCGGATCAAAGTCATAGTTATCCATATCAGCTGGATCTAGGATTTGAACATAAAAATCCCATTCCGGATAATCTCCTTTTTCAATAGATTCATAGAGATCAACCGATGCGTGATTAAAGTCCTGTCCTTGAACCTCCGTTGCTTCTTCAGCCGATAGATTTCGTTGTCCCATTTTAGGAACCCAACGGAACTTCACATAGACGGTGTTGCCATAGGCATTAATCCATTTGAAGGCATGTACACTAGAACCGCGCATTTCACGATAGTTAGCCGGAATTCCTTCATCTGTAAACAAATGCATCATCATATTCGTCGATTCTGGTGAAAGGGACATAAAATCCCAATAACGATTCGGATCTTGTACATTTGTACGTGGGTCTGGTTTTAGAGAGTGGACCATATCAGGGAATTTAATCGAGTCACGAATGAAAAAGACAGGAAGGTTATTCCCTACAAAATCCCAGTTACCTTCTTCTGTATAAAATTTAACAGAGAATCCCCGCGGATCACGAAGGGTTTCAGGTGAATGTTGTCCGTGTATAACCGTTGAAAATCGCACAAAAACCGGAGTCTCTGTTCCCTCATCCTGCAAAAAACCTGCTTTTGTATATCGTTTCATACTGTTAGAAAGCTTAAAAACTCCGTGCGCCCCTGCGCCACGTGCATGCACAACACGTTCAGGTATACGTTCACGATCAAAATGAGCTAGCTTTTCAATCAGTTGATAGTCTTCAAGTAAAGTGGGTCCACGTTGTCCCGCCGTTCGGGAATTCTGATTATCATATATCGGTTGACCTTGGTTTGTCGTAAGCTTTTTCATCGGTATTCCCCTCTCTAATAAAAAGTATAAAAAATCAATCGATAATAATTATCTCATAATAATCATTATCGTTAACTACTTTCATTTTATCCATTCTTTCTTAGACTGTCAATCACTAGTGATTGCTTTCTAGAAGAATTGTTGAAAGGTATTCCCTCTGCTAATTGGATACGTTTCTTCGCCCGTCACTTGATTAATAATACGTTGATTCCGCTGTACGGCTAATTGCAAATTCGTTGCACTTGTTGCATGTGCGTGAACCACATTTGTTAAAGCAAATAGATTTGCTTCTCTCGGTTCTTTAAATTGGACACGTCCATCAAGCTCTACTGCAAACTCAGTATCACTCTCCCAAATGATGTCCTCTTTCATTTTGTGAAACCATTTTGGTACATTTGGTTCGTATCCCGTCGCCATCACAATCTTCTCAGAATGATGCGTAAAGCTTGATTCAGTCTGCGACTGGGTGAATGATAGCTCATAGGTTGTCGCGTCAAATCTCTTAATGTCATCTAGCTCAGACATGGCTTGAATACGCGCAGGTGAGTGCCCAAGACCAATAGAACGATGATAAAGTAGATCATATATATTTTTCAGCGTCTTCACCTGTACCCCATTTCGTATCCCGCCTAACATCGGAAGTGCTTCTTTTCTCTTAGAAAAGGGAAGCTCATGGAAGTACTCAACATATTCAGGTGAAAACATCTCCAAACCAAGTTTGCCTTCTTCCATTTGAAAAAAACCAGCCGAACGAGTAAACCAACTAAGCTCATAGCCAAATTGATCCTGATCCTCTAACAATTCATAAAAAATCTCAGCTGCACTTTGTCCAGAACCGACAATTGTAATTGATTTGGAGCGTTTTAACTCTTCACTATTCTGCAGATATTCACTTGAATGAACTAAGTCTTCACCTGATACCGTATCCTTCAGAGAGCCTGGAATGAGAGGAACACTTCCAGTTCCCATCACAATGTGCTTACAGGTAACAGCAAACTTCGTCTCATTTTGATTATTTGTACAGGTAACCAGATAATGCTTTTTTGTTTCATCATATTCCACATCATCGACTCGCACACCAAATTGGCAGCTAGTAAGTTTAGCAGCCGCCCACTGCAAATACGCATTATATTCCTTTCTAGGAATATCAAAACGCTTAAAAAAATAAAACGCATATAAACGCTCTTGTTCATGCAAATAATTCAAAAATGTGAAAGAGCTTTTGGGATTAGCAAATGTCACTAAATCAGCCAAAAAAGGCACCTGTAAGTCCGTTTGATCAATCAGCATGCCTGGATGCCATCGAAGGCTAGTCTGCTGATCAAAAAAACGACAGGTTAAATTCGTACCTTCTTCGAGCAAAGCGGCTAATCCTAGATTAAAAGGGCCGATACCTACTCCAAGAAGGTCAACATGTTCCTTGATGTGCACAGTGGTTCCTCCTATTTCATCAACTTACGTACTAGTTTGTGAGTGATTGGGCCCTGCTTATAACGTACAGGCAGGTCAAATGCGGTTGATTGCTTAACCATGCCTTTTTTGTGAGAGAACGTAAGGAAGCTATCATATCCATGATACGCTCCAATACCGCTTGTCCCTGCGCCACCAAATGGAAGATACGGATTTGCCACGTGCATGATCGTATCATTTACACACCCACCACCAAAGGAGAGTTCTTCAACAAATTGCGCCTCCACCTCTTTGCTTTCAGTAAACACATACAACGCAAGTGGGTTTGGACGATCTCGAATCAATGATTGTGCTTCAGAAGTAGAAGAATACGTAAGAATCGGTAGGATTGGACCAAAAATTTCATCCTGCATAATTGGTGAGTCCCACTCCACATCATCTAATACTGTTGGGGAAAGAGCTAAGTCATCCCGTTTGTATTGACCACCAACCAATACTCTACCGTCCTCAAGAAACTTAACTAATCTGTCGAAATGTCTATCACTGACGATTCGTGGGTATTGACCTTTTTTCCAGGGTTTCTTATATAAATCATTTGTATGCTTCTCAAGTTTCTTCAGAAATTCATCTTTAACCTGCTCATCCACTAACACATAATCAGGTGCTATACAGGTTTGACCGGCATTAAGAAATTTCCCCCACGCAATACGCTTAGCCGCAAGATCAAGCTTTGCATCATGATGAACGATTGCTGGGCTTTTCCCACCTAATTCAAGCGTATGCGGAGTTAGGTGCTTTGCCGCTGCTTCCATGACTACTTTACCGACACCTACACTACCTGTGAAAAAGATATAATCAAATGGTTCATTTAGAAGCTCCGTACTAGTCTCCACTGCACCTTCGACGACCGCAATATAGTCATCAGAAAAAGTATCTCCTAATAATTCAGCAATGACAGCTGATGTATGTGGTGTCAGCTCAGATGGCTTCACAACCGCACAATTCCCTGCTGCCATAGCACCCACTAGTGGCGCCATGGCTAATTGAAATGGGTAATTCCATGGTGCAATGATTAAAACTGACCCACGCGGCTCATGGATAACATAACTTTTAGCCCCTGTATGAGAAGCGGGTGACTTAACTTTTTGAGGACTCATCCACTCTTTTAAGGATGCTTCAAAATGAGTGATTTCAGCATATAAAAAGCCAATTTCAGTTGTAAAGGCTTCTTCTTTGGACTTATTCAAATCTAATTTTAAAGCGTGCAAAATCCTATTTTCGTTTTGTTTGATTACTTTTCTCAGTTTATCCAACTGGTTAAGTCGGAACTCTAACGATCGGGTGATCCCGCTATAAAAATATTGTTTTTGAGCCGTGCGTAATGTTTGATACATCTTAGTCCTCCTTTATTTTCTACCGTAATCAGCTTTAATTTCTCCCCAATGCTTCGTTTCCCATTTCAGAATGGGATTTGAATACGTATTCGTCTGCAACCATTTCTCCGCACGATCCATTAATAACCACATTTCTTCTGTTTTAAGCGAGCGTTCTAAACTTGAGTTGGCCTTTTTGTCCTTGACCCACTTTAACGCTGTTCGTGAATCTGAATAGACAGGTGTGGTTGTGTCATTTCGTTCTTTTAGATAAGCAAGAGCATGGACAATAGCGAGGAATTCCCCCATATTATTTGTGCCAATATGTATTTCTCCATGTGAGAATAGAATTTCTCCTGTTTTTGTATCTACACCTTTATACTCCACTATACCCGGATTTCCACGTGATCCAACATCAACAGAGACACTTTCCCAAATAATTTGATCCTGGCTTATTACTTTATCTGTTTTAGGCTTTGAACTTCCTGATTTTTTAGGACTTGTCTTTGATCCTGGCTTTGAGTGAAAAGCCTGTTCTGCCTCGGTTTTTGTCGGAAACGATTTAAATCTTGCACCAGGAAACCCTTTTACTTGTGCTTCACATTCTGCCCAGCTTGTATAAATGCCAGGTTGAATCCCTTTCCAAACGACATAAAATTTACTCTTTGCCAAAAAATCCACCTTCTTTGTATGAAATGACGGCTATAAACCGATACTATTACCTACGTACTTTTACTTTTTGAGGAGGCTACCTTCATGACCAAACGCAACAAACAAAAAAATAAAGCGTTAACGAATAATCAGACCCCCACTGAAACATTGTTTAATGAAGAAGTGTCTAGCGAAATGATAGACAATGGCGAGAACAAAGCAAATCACAAACAATCAAAGAACCAAAAATCTTCCGGCGAATAAGATTCGCCCGATCTTTTTCTATGAAACCTTGAAAGGAGATGTACAAAGTGGATGTTCTCATGAATCGTAAAGAAGAGAAAAGACAAGCTGGAGAATTACTATTTTCAAAAAGCAAAAAGCTTTTTGCATTAATTGAGGATCTTGATGAACGCTATCCCTATCTACTACTCTGTTTAACAAACTTAGAAATCGTGCAATATTACGATGATTTGCCAACCAATGAGGAGATCAGCATCGATATTGAGGATGAGATAGAAAGTGTTCATCATCACAAATATTCTAAAATCACCATTGCATAACGGTCAATATCTCTCCTAATAACATTAAAGGATGGTCCGAAAACTGACCGGACCATCCTTTGAATTATTTATTGATGTTTATTGAGATTGCTCCTGCTCTGCTTCAAGCTCTTGTTCTTCATACCAATCATCCAACACTTTCGCATCCAAAATGCGTGATTGAATATACGCTTTTTGTTTTTCAGTGAAAGCCTTCACCCAATCGTACTCAAAGTCTTCTGCAACTTGAACAAGTGTTAAAAGCTCCTGCCATGCCACATAGCGCTTATACCAAAAGAACTGTGGCTGTTCCGTCATATAAGGGTAAAGGTCATCAAACTCCGTATGCTTGCAATCAATCGTGCGCTCAAATTGGATTTTGGAATTAACCAGCTTCTCTTCGAAGTACACTTGCATGTTGTTGATTTCCATTCTTGTCCCCTCCTGATGATGCTTATACTTGGTCAAACCAAGCTACATCTTTTCACTATTATATCACGATTAGGCAATAAGCTTAAATATCCTGTTTAACGAAATCATAAATTTTCACAGTATTATAGAAACTGAGCTCTTTCCTCTGCAGTTGGCAAGCGGCAGGCACTTGCTTTGCCAAAGAATCGATACCGGTGTTTGGCAATCAGTTGGTACAGCTTTTCTCTCCATGAACGTGGAATCACATATGCGAGTAATAATACTCTCCACCTCAAAGGAAGTTTCCGAACGATTTTTAATACAGCATCTGAGTGTGTATAAGCTTGGTCATTCTCAATCACGATCATAGAATCGACATCCCCGATTGCATACGTTTCCATCAACTTCTGACCTTTTTCCGATTGAATGGAGCAGAAGTAGTAATATTTATTCTGATCTCGCTTAATAATAAAATCTACGCCTTTGTTACACAAATTACACACTCCATCAAATAAAATAATTCCTCGCTGATCCTTCAATGAACTCACCCTCCTACTCTTATATTCTTATTAGTTTATTATAACAAAAATGAATCTCCTCCCAAAATCCTATGATTATCTAATCAAATGCTTTATCTACCTACACAGTCCTATGAACTTATCCTCAGCTAATCTCACATTCTTACATAGTAGATAAGCGTTCCGACCCTTTTTTTACAGACTAGAAATTGATAGAATGAAGCCTAATGAGTATTTCTAAGAAAAGTTGGTGAACCTATATGTTTTCAAATGCAGAGATTGGTATTGATTTAGGAACTGCAAATATTCTTGTATATAGTAAAGATAAAGGGATTATTCTAAATGAGCCTTCTGTTGTAGCACTAAATACAGAATCGCGTGATGTACTTGCAGTAGGAACTGAAGCTAAAAATATGGTAGGTAAAACGCCCTCTCATATTGTAGCTGTTAGACCTCTTAGAGACGGGGTTATTGCGGACTTTGATGTAACAAGCAGTATGTTAAAAGCCATTATGAAAAAAGCGAGCAAGCAACTTGGTCTATCACTACGTAAACCAAATGTTGTTGTCTGTGCGCCATCTGGTTCAACATCTGTTGAACGCCGCGCAATTCTTGATGCGGTTCGTAGCTGTGGAGCCAAAAATGTTCATGTGATTGAAGAGCCTGTTGCTGCAGCAATTGGAGCAGACCTTCCAGTGGAAGAGCCGACTGCCAATGTTGTAGTAGATATCGGAGGCGGAACTACAGAAGTAGCCATCATTTCTTTTGGTGGAGTGGTATCTTGTAATTCCGTTCGTATTGGTGGAGATAAGCTTGATGAAGCCATCATTCAACATGTGCGTAAACATTACAATGTCCTAATTGGTGAGCGCACAGCAGAGTCAATTAAAATGGAAATAGGCTATGCACCTATTGATCATGAAGTATTAAGTATGGAAGTTAGAGGTCGTGACCTTGTGAATGGTCTTCCTAAAACAGTGGCCCTTCAATCTGATGAAATTCGTCACGCCATTAGTGAACATATGCTTCAAATTCTTGAAGCTGTTCGCTCAACATTAGAAGACTGCCCTCCAGAGCTAAGTGGAGATATTGTGGATCGTGGTGTATTAATTACAGGCGGTGGTGCACTACTTAATGGTATTCAGGAATGGTTATCACTTGAAATCTCTGTTCCCGTTCACATTGCGCCAAACCCACTTGAATCAGTGGCCATTGGTACTGGACGCTCTCTAAAATTTATCGACAAACTTCAAAAAGCAACTGTATAAGGTTATAACCACCGCGTCATTGCGGTGGTTTTTTTAATGACTTCTTTTTCTATTTTGATAAGCTTCAATGGTATCCATTTCTTCATTTAACTGAATCTCCATTTCCACTAAATCTTGAGTCACTACGATCGGATCATTTTCAGACCATCGAACGAAATACACAAAGTAGTATCCATTTATTTTACAAAAAATAACTGGAGATTCAGAAAACCGATCATAGATTGCTTTCATCTTTCCTTTTTTCTGATAGGAATAGGAAATAAGTTTCATAATCATTCCTCCACTTGTTTTTCCTTTCCCTAAATATTCGCTAATGTAACCTAAATTACAGCAAAATCTATTTCCCGGGCAACAATAAAAAACAGGAGCATCTGGTCGATGCTTCCTGTTATCTCAATAAAAGTTAATTAACTTCTTGCTTACCCACTAAAGAGTTTGAAGGTACAGCTTCAATGGCTTTGTTGTTATCACGATTTGCTAAAAACTCTGGTCTTGGTTTCTGACCTGAATAAGGTTTACCAATTTTGTTCTTAATCGAGTTAAACACAAAAAATACATTACTTCGTGGATATGGGGACAAATTCCCGTTTGATCCGTGCATCGTGTTGCTTTCAAAGAATAGTACAGACCCTGCTGGTCCTGTCGCCCGATCAATACGCCCTCCTGCTTTTTCTGTTAACCAACTTAGACTTTCATTATCTGGTGTGCCTGCTTCCTGTTTTTGCAGAGAAGATTTGAAGTTATCATCAGGTGTGGCCCCAGCGCAGGAAACATACCATTTATGTGAGCCTGGGATCAACATAAGTGGTCCATTGAACTCATAATTATCTGTTAGGATAATAGAGCAGCTCACAGCCCGCATATGCTGCATCCCATCTTCAACATGCCACGTCTCAAAATCTGAGTGCCAATAAAATTCTTTCCCTTTAAAGCCAGGTTTAAAGTTAATTCTTGATTGATTTATATACACTTGACTGCCTAACAGTTGCTCAGCAATTTTTACAATACGCTCATTTTTCGCTAGCATTTCAAAGAAACCACTATCTTTGTGAATCTCAAATACAGAACGAATCTCGTTACTGCCTGGTTCTTTAATAACATCAGCCGTATCTTTAGATTGATTGTCTTTCATCGTTTTTTCAAGCTCTTCTGTCATCAGCTTCACTTCTTCATCCGTGAATAACTTTTCCTTCATCAAATATCCGTTCTCTTCATATGACTGAAGCTCTAGTTGATTAAGGGGTCCTTCACCGTTCGAATGAATAATTGGATCTTTTCTTTCTTTAATACTTGCTGCACTACTTACCCTTGAAGGATACAAATCAATGTTCATGTCCATCTTACTTACCTCCTAGTAAACGCCCGAGTTGGTTATTTTGTTCATGCAAATTTTATGTGGATATCTCGGTTGTAGAAATACACTATTCGACAGTAAAAATGCTGTCGTCACCACTAAAATAAATAGCAGCACCAACACATGTTCATTGTGCAATCCCTCCCTTATTTCAACTACACTGTATACAGAACCCTTTCACAATTAATAGTAAACATGCTTTTCTGACAAATTATGCTGTAAGTACGCTCATGGCGGTAAAAATTTTTTTATGAAAAGTGGATGAGCTAATGGCTCCTCCTTTTGCTAAAAAGGATCTAATTAAAAAACAACAAAAAACGACCCTATATTTAGGATCGTTTTTCTTGTTTTATATATTATTCTTCTACTACTTTCTTTTTGAGAATACCAAGCAGAATAGCTGTGAGAATTGCACCTAGTACTACTGCTAGTAGGTATAGAAAAGCATAGTGCGACCAAACTGGAGGACTATTTACAAGTCCCATTACGAATATACCACCATGTGGAGCAGGAAGAAGGATTCCAAAGAATGCTGTTAGTCCACCTGCTAAAGCCGAACCAGCAATTGCCGCCGGAATTACACGAAGAGGATCAGCCGCCGCAAAAGGAATTGCTCCTTCTGTTATAAATGAAAGTCCTAGTAGATAATTCGTTAAACCAGATTGACGATCCTTTTTAGAGAACTTACTACGGAAAAACGTTGTTGCAAGTGCAATTCCGATAGGAGGCGCCATTCCGCCAGCCATTACTGCAGCATGAGGTGCAAGATTTCCGGCTTCAATCATCGCAATACCAAATGTAAATGCAGCCTTGTTTACAGGTCCGCCCATATCCACGGCCATCATCCCACCAAGAATCACACCTAAAATAATCATGTTTGCGGTACCTAATCCGCTTAACCAGTTCTGTAACCCCAGGTTAATACTTGCAAGCGGTGCAACAAGTAAAAGCATCAGCATACCTGATACAAATAAGTTAAGCACAGGTGTAAATAATATATTTCCGATTCCTTGAAGAATCTGTGGTAAAGCATTAATTAATTTACGAACAAGTAAGGCGATATACCCTGCAAGAAAACCTGCAATCAAACCACCAAGAAATCCAGCCTCCCCATTCATTGCAATCATACCAGCCACTAAACCAGGAGCAAATCCAGGACGGTCTGCAATACTCATCGCGATAAAAGCAGCCAGAACAGGTACTAATAGTTTAAAAGCAGTACCTCCTCCGATTGTATCTAGCATCTCTGCAAATGTACCTTCAGCATTAATACCACCAAACAAGAACGAAAGGGCAATTAATATCCCGCCACCAATAACAAATGGAAGCATATTGGATACACCATTCATAATGTGTTTGTAAATTCCTAGACCTTTTTTACCTGAATCAGATGAATCTGATCCTCCACCTGCATTTCCAGATCCTTTATAGATCGGTGCATTTTCTGATAAGGCTCTGTCAATCAAGTCCTTTGGTTTACGTACACCGTCTGCAACAGGTGCTTGAATGACTTTTTTGCCTGCAAAGCGGTCCATCTCAATTTTTGTATCCGCTGCAACAATGATTGCATCTGCTGCTTCAATCTCGGCAGCTGTTAATTTATTTTTGACTCCACCAGATCCGTTTGTCTCAACTTTAATTGAGATACCCAGCTCTGCAGCTTTACTCTTTAATGCATCTGCTGCCATATACGTATGCGCGATTCCAGTAGGACAGCCTGTCACCCCTAAAATACGAGGGCTATCTGATGATGTAGAGCCAGTTGAAGCCTTTTCGCTTTGTTTCGCCGCCTCCGCTTCAGCCTCAGCCGCTTCTTCCGCTTCCTTCTCAGCATCCTTCTGATCAATAGCTGATAAGATTTCTTCTTCTGTTGATGCATGAAGGATTGTTTGGCGGAACTCGTCATCCATCAAAAAAGTAGTTAAACGTGAAAGAGTCGCTAAATGCTCGTTGTTTGCCCCTTCACTTGCTGCGATCATAAAGAATAACTGACTTGGCTGACCATCCAATGCTTCGTAATCGATTCCTGCTTTTGAACGACCAAACCCAATCGCTGGTGTCCGTACTGCAGATGTTTTAGCATGTGGAATGGCAATACCCTCGCCTAACCCTGTTGTACTTTGCGCTTCTCGCGCCAAAATGGCTTCTTTATATGCTTGTTTGTCATTCAGACGCCCCGCTTGACTCAGCTTATTAACTAATTCATCAATCACTGCATCCTTAGTTGACGCTTTTAGATTTAAAATCATTGTATCTTTTTTTAGTAGTTCTGAGATCTTCATAAAAGATCCCCCTTTCCCCCGTTTATGTTCATTCGTTTTATTTGAGCACAGTTATTTTTACTTGTTCCATCAGCTCTTCAACATGCGACAACTCACAAAATCCTTTAGAAAAAGCAGTCGAGCTACCTGAAGCTACTGCGAAGCGAAATGCTTCTTCTAACGAGACATCCTTATGACTTGCAGCTAGAAAGCCAGCTAAAGTTGAATCACCAGCACCTACAGAATTTTGTACCGTTCCTTTTGGCGTTGTTGCAAATAATACCTGTTCCTTTGTTCCAAGAACTGCTCCATCACCAGCAAAAGTGACAAATACATAGTCAATTCCTTTAGCAGTTAGTTCCTTCACATAGGGAAGAGATTCTTCTGGTGTGTTAATTTCTGCACCTACTAGTTCCGAAAGCTCATGATGGTTTGGTTTAATGAATGTAGGTGCCGCTTCAACAGCGTCAATCAAAGGATGTCCGCTCGTATCAAGAAATACCTTCACACCATTTTTCTTCACTCGATGAATCCATTCTGTGTAAATGTTTTTTTCCAAAGAGCCAGGCACACTGCCTGCAAGGACAAGAATGTCCGATTCTGTTAATCGGTCAAGCTGCTCATTTAATTGAGATAAATGACTTTGCGTAATTTCTGGTGATGTACCATTTAGCTCAGTTTCTTCCGTGCCTTTCATTTTAATGTTGATTCGTGTATCTCCATCAACCTCTACAAAGCTTGTTTTAATATCTTCTTCCTGTAACGTATGAATAATATAGTCACCTGTAAATCCACCAATAAAGCCTAGAGTTTGACTAGAATGACCAAGTCTTTTTAACACGCGTGATACATTAATTCCTTTACCTCCAGGAGCTTTGTGCTCTTTCCTGGATCGGTTCACCTGACCTGGTTTCAGGTCATCCAGCTCCACAAAATAATCAACAGCCGGGTTAAGTGTGACCGTGTATATCATATAGAAACCACCTTTATATCTGTTATTTCTCTGTATTTTTCCTGCAGTTGCTCATCAAGAAATGAGCTTGTAAGCAATGTTACTTCGTGTAACTCAGCAAATTTTGCAAAAGAAAGCTCACCGAACTTCGTATGGTCTGCTAGCACATAGCTTTGTCTTGAACGCCTTTTCGCATACGCTTTAACAAAAGCTTCTTGTGGATCAGGTGTTGTACAGCCATCTTCAGGTGTAATCCCGTTTGTTCCGAGAAATGCTAAATCAAAACGAAACGTTTCAAGCGTCTCAATGGCACTTCTGCCAACAAAAGCCCGTGTGCCTGGTTTGACCTGACCACCTATCACATGTGTTTCAATACCTGCATCAACGAGTTCTACAACATTTGTTAATCCGTTTGTTACAACGACTACTTGTTTTTCTTTTAGAAAAGGGATCATTTCTACAGTAGTTGTTCCAGCATCTAAGAAGATACAGTCCCCCTTTTCAACAAATGTTGACGCGAACTGAGCGATTTTACGTTTTTCCTGACTGTTTTTGAATGATTTCTCAACGACAGTAGGCTCTGTTCGTTTCTTTTGAAAAAGTGTAGCCCCTCCATGAATGCGCTTTAATTTCTTTGCATCTTCAAGCTCCGTTAAATCTCGGCGGATCGTTGATTCAGATGCTCCAGTCGCTTCAATTAATTCATGAAGCTTTACTATATTTCGTTCTTTAATTAAATGAACAATCATTTCTTGACGTTCCACAGTAAGCATTTCATCACCTCTATCTCTCGTCGAACATAGTATACCTCTTTAAACAATCATAATCAATCATAAATAATCAAAAACATTCATCCGAACAAAATAATTAGATCCTTGTAACTTATCAAATCCTTTTAGGGAGTGTTTCCAAGAGGAATATGAGCATAATCAAGACACTTCAGATTTCATCAAGTAGCAGGTACGTTAACCAAGAGAACCCTCCAAAGTAGCAAGACTGTATCGAATTTATTAAGACCGAACCCCTGTTATCAAGAAATCCGCTTCTTCTTCAAGAAAGGTCACTCATCTACCAAGACCTTTAAGCATCAAACACTACAAAAAACAAAGTGAGCACGTTACTGCCCACTTTGTTTACAGGAGAATGAAACTTATTCCTTCATTGCTTCTACAATGTCAGATAGCTCCGTCCAGCGTTCCATTGTCGCCTCTAATTCTTTTTCTTGCTGCTCTTTCTCAGCTAAAAGCTTCTCGATTTGTGTGTAATCACTGCCAGCTTGATCAATGGATTGAGCGATATCCGTTAATTGCTGCTCAATTTGCTCCATCTTCTCTTCGATGTTTTCCCATTCTTGCTTTTCCTTATAGGTCAACTTTCGATCTTGCTGAGTTTTGACTTTTCCTTTTGCGCTCTCAGATTGAACGGTTTGCTGCTTGGCATCTTGCAGCTGCTTCTGCTCAAGAAATTCGCTATAATCTCCTTGGAAACGTTCGACACCACCACTACCACTAAGATACAGCAGATGATCCACCACTTTATCTAGGAAATATCGATCATGTGAGACGGTAATGACAACGCCTGGGAATTGATCAATGTAATCTTCTAATACAGATAAGGTTTGAATATCAAGATCATTTGTTGGCTCATCTAAAAAGAGAACATTTGGTTCACCCATTAAAACCTTTAATAGATACAAACGACGTTTCTCTCCACCAGATAGTCTTCTAATAAACGTCCATTGCATGCTTCTTGGAAAAAGAAATCTCTCAAGCATTTGTTCTGCAGTAACCGTTTGTCCATCGGCTGTATAGACTACTTCAGCAATTTCTTTTATGTACTCAATGACCTTCAAATTACCATCAATTTCTTGGTCATCCTGAGTGTAGTACCCAATCTTAACCGTCGACCCTTTGCTAACCTCTCCTGCATCAGGTGTAATTCTACCCGCGAGGATATTAAGCAGCGTTGTTTTTCCTGTTCCGTTTGACCCAATAATTCCAAGGCGTTGGTGAGGAATCACTAAATAATTCACCTGTTCAAATAGAGTTTTGCCTTTATAGGACTTACTAACATCTTTTAACTCCAAGACGTCATTACCTAGTCGTTGTGACCCAATTGAAAAATCAAGATTCTTTTTCTGAGCAAGACCTTCCTCGTCTCGTAACCCTTCAGCTCTTTGAACACGTGCCTTCTGTTTCGTGGTGCGAGCCTTTGCTCCGCGTCTAAGCCATTCTAGCTCACGTTTAAGCAAATTCTGTCTCTTACTTTCTGTTTGTTGTTCCAGTTCTTCACGCTCTGCTCGCTTTTGCAAATACGTCTCAAAATTCCCTTCGTATTGAAAAAGCTTCCCTTGATCGAGCTCATACATTTGATTTGTGACTCTGTTAAGAAAGTAACGGTCATGGGTAATGACAATAAGCGCACCCTTATAATTCGCTAAATATCCTTCCAGCCACTCTACCGTCTCATGATCAAGGTGGTTGGTAGGCTCATCAAGTAAAAGTAAATCAGCGGGACGTATTAAAGCCTCTGCAATGGCCACTCTTTTTTTCTGACCACCTGAAAGCGCACCAATTTGCTGACTCACATCCTGAATACCTAGCTTAGATAGGATGGTTTTAGCTGTAGTATTGGCTTCCCAGGCAGATTCCTCGTCCATTTTTTGTTGCACCTTCATATAACGATTCTGTACATTCTCATTCTCAGGTTTCAGTTCCAAGTCAATAAGAGCTTGCTCATATGCCCGCATCGTTTTCATGATGGTAGACTCACCATGATAAATCTGTTCAAGAACCGTTCGATCCTCTGTTAATTCTGGCTGCTGAGGAAGATAAGTCACGGAAAAGTCATTGGCATGAAAAAGCTTCACTTCCTCTGCTCCCTCAATACCAGCTAGCACCTTCAAAAGGGTCGACTTTCCCGTTCCATTGACGCCGATTAAGCCAATTCTTTCTTTATCTTCTATTGTAAAAGAGAGACCATCAAATAATGTCTTCTCTCCAAATGTCTTACGCAGGTTTTCAACCCTTAACATACTCATGTGCTCCTGCCTCCTTGTAGTTACTCGTAGGGTGCTTGTTGGTACAAATAATTAGGCAGCACCTTTTGATCTTTATAGCTTTTTCTAAAAATATGAGTCGTGGCTGGACTAATGGGAGGAATAAGCCAAGACCATTTGCCCGTCACATCTCGATTAGCGTCTTGTTCTCTCTTTTCAAATCGTTCAAATTGCTTTGCTGCGGTATGATGGTCCACGATACTGACCCCCGCTTCCTTAAATGAATACAGAACGGCTTTATTCAGTTCAATTAACGATTCATCACGCCATAACGTATACTCTCTTGTTGTATTCAAGTTAAATACATCAGCAACCTTAGGTAACATGTTATAACGATCACTATCAGCAAGGTTTCTAGCACCAATTTCCGTCCCCATATACCACCCATTAAAAGGAGCGGCCAAATACTCTACTCCACCTATAACAAGCTTCATATCGGAAATAATAGGCACAGCATACCACTTGAGATTTAAAGCTTCAAAAGCTGATTCAGTTGGATGAGTTAATGGCACTTCTACAATAAGATCATGAGGGATAGGGAATAATTTTGGCGTATTCTCACCTATTTGAATGACTAGTGGAAGTATATCAAACTGTCCGCCTTTGCCTTTCCACCCTAAGGTTTCACATGCCTTTGTAAAGGTTAAAGAAGCTGGATCTCCGATTACGGTTCCATCGTTCTCCTCATATCCCGCGTAACGAATCAGCTGATGATTCCATATCCGTATGTCTCCATCATTATGATTTGGATTAAGGGCCGTTAAATAAGGGACCACGTTCCCCCCATTTGTAGCCTTCTGAATATGATCAAATAGCACGTTTGCTATTGAATCTTCATCTTGAAGGTGTCTTGCATCTATCACCTTTAACGTCTCCCAGAAAAAACGACCGATACAACGGTTGCTATTGCGCCAAGCCATTCTCGCTCCATGGACTAATTCTTCGTATGTATGTGTATAGGTTCTTGTTTCACTAATCTCTTGTTTCACTTTTGCTAAACGATTAATGAGTTCCTCTCTTGATTTCTCTAACTCACTATAACACTGAATGAGAAATTCTTCTGCTTGTTCGTAGATTTCATTTGCTTCACTCATCTTGATCCTCCGATATATTCTCTCTTCTATCTCGAAAAAGCTGTGCTTTCACCTAGGGTGTCCGCACAGCCATTAACCTATAAACATCTTACTAAAGTAGTTTTTGGATCTCAGGTTCAATCTTCTCAGGTTTTGTCGTTGGAGCAAAACGCTCGATGACCTCACCATGTTGATTGACTAGGAATTTAGTGAAATTCCATTTCACATCAGACCCGATGGTTCCTTTTTTTTCTTTTTTGAGATATTGGTAAAGAGGATGGGCATTGCCACCATTCACATCTACCTTCGCAAACAATGGAAAGCTCACTCCAAAATTCACTTTACATACATTTTCCATCTCATCATCTTCTACTGGCTCTTGATTCATAAATTGATTACAAGGGAAACCAAGGACTTCAAATCCCCTGTCCGCATACTCTTGATGAAGCTTTTCCAGACCATCAAATTGCGGAGCAAATCCACACTTTGTTGCTGTATTCACTATGAGTAAGGCTTTTCCTTCATACTTCGACAATGGGATCTCTTCGCCTTTAGAAGATTTCACCGTAAAATCATAAACAGACATAAGCAAACCTCCTATTATCAAGCATCTGTCTGCATTATACCGCGTCTTCATCCCATCTACTAGTGATTTGCCTATAGCTGTTCTCTTCTAGCAAAGTTCACAAAACGAAACTTATCAGGACGATGTCTCGATTCTGTATACTGAAAGATTCTCGCATCATCCAAATAGGTTCTACCTCTTACCACAACGACATTTGTAAAGCTATCAAGATCAAGCAGTGCTCGATCTTCTACTGTTGGTTCCTCAACGACGATTTCCTTTTTGGCAAAACTAATGATGAGTCCTAATTCTTTCTCAAGATACTCATAAATTGAATTTTGACTGATCTTCGCTGTTAATCCAGGAACAACTGCGCTAACCAAATCATCTTTATCCAAAATGACCCGTTCCCCATCCACCTTACGCACTCGTTTAATACGAAGGGCATGTTGCTCACTCGTTAGTTGCAGCTTATCCTGCAGATCCAAATCCGGTATCACTTCATCAAACGCGACAACATCTGTTTCAACTTTCATATTCATTCGTTCACTTAATTCTTTAAAGCTCGATACACCTGAGAAAGGAAAATCAATTTTTGATCGATCAAGCACAACAGACCCTTTTCCTTGGATCTTCTGTATATACCCACGCTCTGATAAAAGCTTGAGTGCTTTTCGAATCGTCTCTCGTGAAGCCTGATAGGTTTTCACGAGCTCTAACTCTGAAGGAAGTAGCTCTTCTGGCCGCCATTCTCCCTTTTGAATCTGATTAGCCAGCTCTTCATACACCAATTGGAATTTGCTTTTCAACAAATACACCGCCTGTACTTATTCTACTTATTATGAAGACACAGGAACATGATACACAACCGCTTCATAAGGTCGAAGTGTCAGTTCCGCTGTAGGATTGTTTGTTTGCTCATAATTTGATACCAATACATCAGCATGGTTCTCAGTTAAAAATGCTGGCGCAGCAAATTGTGAATTCTGTTCAGAGAAGTTTGCTACAACCAATAGTTTTTCACCTTGCCATTCACGAACATAGGCAAAGAGATGCTGATCATCTTCAAGCAACAGCTGGTAGTCTCCAAAGGTTATAATATCATGACTTTTTCTTAGTTCAATCAACTTTTGATAAAAATAGAAAATAGAGTTCGAATCCTCTAACGCATTCTGAGCATTAATGTGCTCGTAATTACGCGCTGTAGGAATCCATGGAGTGCCTGTCGTAAATCCACTATGAGGCTCAGCATTCCATTGTACCGGAGTTCTGGAATTGTCACGAGATTTTTGCTTAATAATCTCCATGATTTCCTCTTCTTCCATGTTCTTTTCACGTAACTCCTGATGAATATTTAAGGTCTCAACATCACGATATTCTTCGATTGTTTCGAACTTAGGATTGGTCATTCCAAATTCTTCACCTTGGTAAATGTACGGTGTACCTTGCATCATGTGCATAACAGTAGCCAGCATTTTTGCCGATTCCTGGTGGTAGACTCCGTCATTTCCGTAGCGACTGACAACCCTTGGCTGATCATGGTTACACCAGAACAATGCGTTCCAGCCTCCGCCTTGATGCATACCAACCTGCCATTTTGAGAGAATTTGTTTTAATGCATAGAAATCTACTTCACCTAATGCCCACTTCTCTCCATTTGGATAATCTACTTTTAAATGATGGAAGTTAAACGTCATACTGAGCTCATTGCTATCTGGATGCGAATACTGCACACAGTGGTCCAACGTAGTGGATGACATTTCTCCAACTGTCATTGCTTCGTAAGGTGCCAGCACTTCTTTATTCATTTCTTGTAAGAACTCGTGGACACGAGGACCATCTGTATAAAACTTACGTCCATCTCCCGGTGCCACTGATCCATCATCATTCGGGAAGTTTTGATCCTTCGAAATCAGATTAATTACATCTAACCGGAATCCATCAATACCCTTTTCAAACCAGAATCGCATCAGTTCGTAGACTTTATTACGCAGCTTTTCATTTTCCCAGTTCAAATCACCTTGTGTTTCATCAAATAAATGAAGATAATACTGCTCCGTCTCCTCACTCCATTTCCATGCTGATCCGCCAAATTTAGATAGCCAATTTGTCGGTTCCTGTCCATCAACAGCATCCTTCCAAATATAAAAATCGCGGTACTCATTATCCTTTGAGGATGATGCTTGCTTGAACCACTCATGTTCAGTTGAGGAGTGATTCACCACAAGGTCCATGATGAGCTTCATGCCTCTATTATGCGTTTCATCTAATAGCTCCTGAAAATCTTCCATCGTTCCATATTCGTCATGAATGTTGTAGTAATCACTAATATCATAGCCATTATCACGTTGAGGTGACGAATAAACGGGAGTGAGCCAAATCACATCTACTCCTAGCTTTTTAAGGTAATCCAGCTTCTGAATAATACCTTGAATATCTCCTACACCATTACCTGTTGTATCATTAAAGCTCTTTGGATAAATCTGATACACAACGGACTTTCTCCACCATTCATTCATTTATAAGCACCCTTTCAAGTAGGAAAGCCGCCTACACAGAGGAATTCTGCTAAGCGGCTCTTTGAAGTTTTTAATTATCTGTCTTGGAAATCTTTTTGGAAACGAGAAGCAATAATTGTTGCTACAACAGGAATGATGATTGCAATGACCATTCCGATGGCGAAGTTTATATAATCAGGTCGCTCACCAACAATGGAGACGATCCCAGGTAGACCACCAACACCTACTTTAGCAACAATTCCATTCACAGCGACCCAAGCACCAGCAATCGAAGCACCGATAATTGCACAGATGAAAGGGAAACGATAACGCAGATTCACCCCAAATAGTGCTGGTTCCGTGATACCTAGATAAGCTGAGATAGAAGAAGTAAGAGATAGACCTTTCATTTTCTGATTCTTGAGAATGAAATACATTGCTAGTGCAGCAGAACCTTGTGCCACGTTGGACATAACAAGTATCGGCCATAGGAATGTTCCACCTTGACTAGCAATCAACTGGAAATCTACAGCCAAGAACGTGTGGTGCATACCTGTAATAACAAGTGGGGCATAGAACAAACCATAAACCGCTCCACCTACAATTGCAAATTGATCAAATAAGGAAACAAATACTCCAGTAATGCTATTACCGATCGCAAATGTTACTGGACCAATTAAGATAAATGCAAGGAAACCAGTAATTAGAAGAGCTACTGGAGCTACAACTAATAGTTGGAACGAATCTGGTGTAATCTTTTTCATAAAGTTTTCTATTTTAGCTAACACATAAGATGCGAGTAAAACTGGTAATACCTGACCCTGATAACCCATTGCAGCTATATCAAATCCAAACAAATTCCAAAATGGAAGTGTTCCACCTTCAACAGCAGCAGCATAATCGTTAGCATTTAAAAGATCAGGGTGACAAAGAATCAGTCCAAGGACAATCCCAAGAAGCGGACTTCCTCCGAATTTCCTAACCGCTGACCACCCAATTAAAGCTGGTAAGAAGACAAAGGCTGTACTTGCAATCGTATTTATAATTTCAGCAAGACCTGCCCATTGTGGATACATTTCAATAATTGGTTGATCTGTAAAAATTGCATTTGTTAAAACGTTATTTAAACCTAGTAGTAAACCTGCTGTAATGATGGCTGGTAAAATAGGAATAAAAATGTCTGATAACCCTTTTACAGCTTTTTGTAACGGATTCATTTTCTTTGTAGACTCGTTTTTCGTCTCTTCCTTCGTTGACTCAGAAATACCTGCCTCAGAAATAAATTCTGCGTACACCTTATCTACAAGTCCCTGACCAAGAATTACTTGGAATTGATTGTTAGCTGAGAACGAGCCTTTTACTGGGTCAATGTTCTCTAGTGTTTCTTTATCTACCTTGCTTTCATCATGTAGCACAAGTCGTAATCTTGTGACACAGTGTGTAGCAGAAGAAATATTCTCTTTTCCACCAATGGCTTCAAGGATATCCTTTGCCGTCTTGCGGTTATCACTCATTGTTATACCCTCCTGTGATCGTTATCAAATCATTTACTTATATTCATTTCGTACTCTCAACATGTATATACAAATGATTACGGTTTCATCATAACTTGTATATACAAATTAGTCAACTGAAAAACATAAGTTTCGACAAAAAGTGATAGATTTCGTTTGTCCGGAATGTAAGATGTTAAAAAACGTGTGTAAGTAGCTATGCTCATGAGCTCTGCTATCTATACCCTATCTATTGGTATTGAAGCCTTTGAAGCACATTCTAAGGTTTTAATTTTTTAGAACCAGGGAACGAGTTTTAAAACAGTTTTTGGTTATGGAGGGATTTTTATTATGAAGAATGTAGGTTTGATGGTGGCGCTTTCTTTATTTAGCTTGACACTGTTAGCTTGTAATAATACGAATGAACCAACTGCTCCTTCTGAATCAACTCAGAATGAAAATAATGATGAGGTAGAAATAGCTGAGGAAGAAGATGAAGTAACTAATGATCAGAATGAACAGAACATTGAAGAAGAACCTTCCTCTAATAGTGATGCAGTGAACACAGACAATGAGGAAGATCAGGATGAGCAGACTGACTATAGTGAAGAAAAAGTCTCAGGTGACTATTTAATTTATATAGAACGATTGGATGGCATTGATATTATGTACCATTTCACTCGTACAACAGATGATATGACACGCGAACAGCTTTTACATCAATCATTTATTGAAAGTGACCCATCTCAGAATGAACTTTTTTCTGCAGTAACTGATTTTGAGGTCAAAGGAAACGTAGCCAATTTATATTACAATGAAGATGATACGTTAAGTACGGCATCGACAGAATCATCACAATTCTGGGATGTAGTTGATGAAATTGGTTTTCGATATGATATTGATGAAGTGAACCTCTTTAATCAAGACGGAGAGAGAGGTCTTATATTTGCTGAGAATGATTGGGAAGAACCAATTAATATTGAGCAAGAACCAAATCGTGGTTACTATGTAATGTCTCCTGAAAAGACTGAACGTGGTGAAAATACTTATATTGGTGTCGTTACAGTAGAAGAAGAGATATACACGGCAGAAGGAGAACTAATGGATTTTAGTGAGACGGTAGAAGCCATGGCTACAGTCGAGAATGATGAAGCCTCTTATTACTCTGGAATCTATGAAGGTTTGGAAATTGAAGAAGCAACAATAGAATCAGATCAGGCGACTGTTAGATATACTACTAAAGATGGAATAGAGGCACCAGAACAAGAACGAAAAGACTTCGAACAAGTTCTTCAATTAGCTGCGATGGACTTTCAAGTAGATGAACTTAAAATTGTGAATGAAACGGAAAGTATTATTTCAACGTTTCCGTTGGTTATTAAAGATTGATTTTTGTAAAAATAGTTAGATAATTCGACTGTTGGTGAATTAGAATCTTTATTAAAATAAGGTACATGAAATTAATCATAATAGGCAAAAGGAGAGGCTTAAACAGCCCCTTCCTTTTGTAGATAGGTTTCTAGCTTCGATAGTACGTCTTGCGCACCTGTGAGCTTAATATGATTCTATATTTTTGTATAAAATTTGATTTCATAAAACCCTATTTTCTTTATACTCGTAAAAGTGGCGATGAAATAAATCCTATTTTTTTCATGTAATTAAAGTAAGTAATTAACAACTTTTTGTCCATTACTGGTAAAGTCATCCCACTCTCACTAAGAGCCTTTATCGTATTAATTGAATTATATGAGGGCATATTTTCATAAAGCTCAAAGGCAGTTTTTCCTTTATAAAGTTCTTCAGATAGAAGTGTAAGAAACGGAGTCAGAGCATTATCACTAGAGTTCTTAGTATCTTGAATAAGTTGGCTCACCCACTCCTTATAGGAAACTTCCTTAAGCGAATAACCAAATGTGGAGTTAATTTCAATAAAAAAATCTTCAAGATCGATACTTTGTGCTGGTGGAGTAAGATGATATGCTTTTCCAAAGTTATTTGGATTAAGACAGATTTCTCTTATAGCTTTGGCCACGAAATTTACAGGTACAAACTCTTTTCTTTGTCTAGGTAAATGAGGGTAAGTGCCTAATTGGATGCAGCCTTTTATCATTCTAGCAACGTAATCTTCGGTGTTATTTACACCTGTATTACTATCACCCATGATAAAGCCTGGACGAAATACTGTCATCGGTATACCCCTTTTATTTGCCTCCCACATCACGTTTTCAGCAACCCATTTGCTCTGCGCATACCCCATGTCTTTATAAATGAATGGTTCACTTATCTCCAAATCACTGTCCTCTTTCAATTCTTTAACATCCGTAAAATAACCAATAGGACCAAATACAGAAATCGTTGATAAATAGTGAACCGGTTTGAGAATTGACGTGCACGCAAGTTCTAGGATCGTTTGTGTACCGGTAACGTTTGCACTCTTATGCAAATCGTATGTATGAACATAGTTTACTTTTGCCCCATTATGATAAATCACGTCGATTGTTTTCGCTAATTGATCAAAACCTTCTCGCGTTAGGCCGAACATTGGTCGATCTAAATGGCCAGCAATCGGTATGATCTTCGGCTCGTAAGTATCCAACCAAATACCATACTTCTCCATATTATTTTTAATGCGTCGTAGACCTTCTTCTGCACTAGATGCACGTACTAAACAATAAATATCCGTATCCTCGTTATGCTCCAGAAATTCTTTAATTAAAAATGCTCCTAAAAATCCAGTTGCTCCCGTCAAGAAGATGGCTTTTTGTGTGTATAATGTAGGGATAAATTCAGTTGGTGGTGAAATTCGTTTTTCCAATTGTATTTCATTGTTCAAATTCAGTGTTTCTAAATAGGTTTCTGTAGATCGATTATTTATGAAGCTGGATATTTTACAAATTGTAGAATGCTTATATAACACGCTTGAAGGGAGAGTTGTGTGGAGTACTTCTTTCATACTAATAGTCGCTCGAGCTGCAAGAAGAGAATTTCCTCCAAGTTCAAAAAAATCATCGTCAACCCCGACTTTATCTATCTTTAATATATCTTGCCATATTTGAACCAAATGTTGCTCCATTTCTGTATGTGGAGCTTTATAGGGTACTTCAAAGTTGGGACGAGTAAATAGTATATTCGACAACGCATCGCGATCCACTTTACCATTATTCGTCAGGGGCAAGCTATCTAGTATTACATAATTAGAGGGAATCATATAGTCGGGCATTTTTTGTTTCAAATAGAACTTTAATTTTTTTAGATCAAAAGTTTTTTGATCAAATGGTACTAAATACGAGACGAGGCGTTTATCTCCTGGAATACTTTCTTGAACATTAACTGAACAACGTTTAATGTCACCATTTTGCATAATGTGATTTTCGATCTCAGTAAGTTCTATTCGAAAACCACGAATTTTAACTTGTTGATCCATCCTACCTAAATACTCAATGTTTCCATCTGGAAGCTTACGAACAAGGTCCCCCGTTCTATAAAAAGTCTCACTTTCTAGAGAAATAAACTTTTCCTTTGTTAAATTTTCTCGATTCCAATACCCACTCGCAAGACCTTTACCACCTAAAAGAAGCTCGCCTAATTGACCATCATCTACTATGTTCAACTGCTCATTCACGATAATCATTGAGGTTCCATTAATAACCTTTCCAATAGGGATACTATCACTGAAATTCATGTTATCTGTCAATTCAAATGCCGTACTGAAGACACAGTTTTCCGTTGGACCATAAGCATTAAATATCTGTGTATTATGCAATATTTCCACTGCTTTTTTGGCAATATGGGGGGCCATCACTTCACCACCACTGATTAAGTATTTAACATCTGTTAAATCGTCAATTTGTTCATCAATCATAAGGTTAAATAAACCCGTAGTTAAAAACATAATTGATACGTTATTATCACGTACTATCTCACCGACACTTTCAGGTGTAATTGGCCCAGGTTTACTAATCGCTAATTTTGCACCATTTAATAATGCTCCCCAGATTTCAAAGGTGGATGCATCAAAAGAAGTTGTCGCAAAATGACCCACGGTTTGATGGTGATCAATTTGAAAATAATTTGTTTCTTTCACTAGTCGTATAATGGCTTGATTTGGTATCGCTACACCCTTTGGAGTTCCGGTCGAACCAGAAGTATACATAATATAAGCCAAATCAAGTGGTTCAATATTAATATTTGGAGGCGTTGCTTTAGTTAAATTAATTTGATTTGCTTCTCGGTCAAGTAAGACTGTAGCGATTTGAAGGTAAGGCATTTGCTCTAGAGTGGAAGATGTTGTTATAAGAATAGTGATGCCTGAGTCATCGCTCATAAATTCAATACGTTCTTGAGGGTATTTTGAATCGATGGGGACGTAAATACAACCAATCTTTACTGTAGCTAATATTGCTACAATCAGCTGGGGAGATCTATCTAGGGAAAACCCGATTAATTGGCCCTTTTTCACACCGTGTTCAAGAAGATAATTAGCGAGGCGATTACTAGATTTGTCTAGCTCTTCATAAGTCATTTGTGTATGACCAAAAGTTAACGCGATATGCTCCGGTCTCTCGTATACCTGCATTGAGAAAATATCCTTTAGACTTTGCTTCATCATAATATATCCCCTTTTAGTTTTTTAATAGATACATTTCCCTGTTATGATATTAATTCTATACTTATAGTCCTTTTAACAAGTATACCTCTTAATATGCAAGGTCAATATTGGGAAAAGTCTAATCTACCAATCACTACAAGGGGCCATTCAAAAAAGAGCTCGATTAAGGGACAAGAGTCCAGAAACTATATAATTAACACCAGTAGAAAGAATAGTTTATTTTTTATAGATGAGCTAACAATACCTTTTCTATAACATCTTTTTCGATTTCGTATACAGCAGATCCAATAAAATAATTTGAATTCATGTCTATATCTATAAAAGCGTATTTTTTTCTATCATGAAAATAAAAATTGTTATTAGAAGTCAAACAAATTTCTCTCATTTGATCGATTTCATATAATCCTAGCTTGATAAGGCTTTCTTTCTTAACCCACATCTTGTACAAATTAGTGCTTACTTCTTTATTATCTGTTAAAGAAATCTTCTCTATCTCCAATTTTGATAAGAACGATTCTCCAAATTTTACATCTAATGCTTCATCCATTTTTTCGATATCTATGCCTACTGGTTTATAGGCTGAAATACATGCCACATAGCCTCTTGTGTGTGACCAAGATACAAAAGTGTTTACAGGATATATCACTTCAGGTTTGCCATGTTTCCCACCACAGGAAGCACAATGCTGGTTCAATTCTATTTCATGGATATCTACACTTGTAAGATTGTTTATACAGTAACGAGAGAGTAAATGTGCGGCAAGGTAATCTCTCCGAATATCAGGAAACACCATTCGATTGTAGTTTTCCAATTCACCTTTGTTCAGTTTTATATTCAACCCACTTAAATAGTTGATTACATTTTCTGATTTTCCATAAGCTATAGATATGGTCACTATTTTCTCCTTTTGTGTTTTAGTATGTGATCAATTTTTATTCCGTAAAGATCCTGATAACTTAATAGTATTAAATAACACTTAATAACTAAACACTATTTTAGCTTTTCCGCTTAGGCTTTGCGTCGCTTTCTTACAATAAATATTCCTACAAAAAGGATTGCTAACACCAAGATTCCAATTAAAATCCAGGTAATTGGCGATGTGGTTCCTCCATTAGCATTGCTAACATTCGAACTTGTTGCGGCGTTTTCAACTACTTCATTATCTTCAGAATCACTAGGATCCGTATGATCTGTTGTTGGCTCATCCACAGAGTCGGTATGATCTGACTCACTCTGGTTATTTTCTATTGAACCTTCTCCATTATCATCATTATTTGATTGGCTATCTTCAGCATTAGCTTCATCAACGTACCAAGCATCTAGTTTCTCTGAGATTTCAGATTCTACTTCTGCAGTTACTCCTAAAGCAGTAATATACACCGTCACTTTTTCACCGGGTTGTGGGAAATCAGGATCATTTGCTTCTTCATAATTCTCTGCAATATTAAGTAAGGCTGTAAAACCTGTTTCACCTACATACTCTAATTGAGTATTTTCATTAATAGTCATTCCTTCTCGAGCATAATAGGGGGCCCCATCTAAGTCCCCAATCGTACTCACATTCATTCTTACAGAACCAACACCTTCTGGCCAAGTTATTTCGGTGCCGTCTATGATAACTTCCTCTACCGCACTTGTATCAGCACTGCTTTGGACGACTTCCATGTCTTCTTCCTTTGGCTGAATCGTAATCCCAATTTCCTCATTTTCATAACTCTCTTTCCCTAAAAGAAACGAAATTTCATCGCCAGCTACAAATTCCTCATGAGTGAAATTAATTGAAAACTGGCCATCTTCATTAACATATGGATAATCAACAATATCTTCATCAGGCATACGTATTGCCAGCAATAACTCTGGATTAACTGTGCCATTGTAGATAATGGTGTTTTCATATAGATCAGGTAATTCCAAGTTCATCTCTACTTCTTCACTTTCAATACTTCCCTCTTCTCCTGCTGTTGCCAACACATTTCCAGTAACAAGAACAAAGACCAACAAGGAGCCAAATAGAAACGAAAATCCAATCTTCTTCAAAAATTTCATGTAATTCTCCTCTCTCACTTTGATTTCAGACTTTGTGTTCTTGTACAAATGTGTTGTAATAATTTTTACTATAAATGCGAACTTGAATTTTTTCTCAATGAAACGATACCCTGTGTTTATTTTATTAAAACATTATAGATAAGAGGTGATGTGCTAGCTTGAAAACAGAATTAAGTATACTGTAGATGGAACATATTTAATGAAAACGAATGATGAAAGGACATGATCTTCTTGAAATTAGGTTCACAAGTACCCATGAAAGGCAAAGAAATGCTTTTAGGCGCATCCAAAGAAACTATTTCAAACGGAGCAAATACTATGATGGTGTATACTGGTTCACCTCAAAACTCGAGACGTAAACCCATAGAAGAGTTTCGAGTGAATGAAGCCACTGCTTTATTAGAAACAAAAGATATAAAACCTGATGACGTCGTAGTACATGCGCCTTATATTCTAAACTTAGCGAATACTTCTAATAAAGAACTCTTTAGTTATTCTATTGAATTTCTCCACGCTGAATTAAGTCGGACTCAAACTATTGGGGCAAGGCAATTAATTTTACATCCTGGTTCCCATGTTGGTGCTGGTTATGACGCTGGAATACAGAACATCGTTTCTGGATTAAATGAAGTGCTACATGAAAGAAATAACGTGCAAATTTGTCTTGAAGTGATGGCTGGAAAAGGAACAGAGTGTGGAAGGACATTTGAAGAACTAGCAAGGATGATAGAAGGGGTCCATAATAATAGTAGACTTTCTGTCTGTTTAGATACTTGTCACTTACACGATGGTGGATATAATGTAAAAGATGATTTTGACGACGTACTTAACAACTTCGACAAAGTTATTGGTTTTGATAAATTAAAAGTGATTCACCTGAATGACAGTAAAAATGAAAAAGGCTCTCGTAAAGATAGACATGAAAATATTGGATTTGGTTTAATTGGTTTTAAAAGTCTTCACTACGTAGCATCTCATAAGCAATTAAAAGACATACCTAAAATTCTAGAAACACCTTTTGTGAATGGGAAACCACTAGATAAAAAAGAGATTGCGATGCTAAGAAAAGGTGTGTTTAATCCTAAATTAGTTGAATTGAGCCTATAGAAAATTCCTTTAATTAATCAATGATAAGATGATGAGAGAAGGCTAACTTATTTTTAGAGGATTAGCACGTAGCCGGACTCGATTCTAATTAATATAGACCCCTGACAGCTTTAGTCAGAGGTCTATATTAAATGCTTCAACTGATTAATAGAAATCTAAATGATTCTACAAATATTTACCCTAGTTTAAATTCATCTAGTAACTCTCCAACATCATCAAGAAAACGATCTAATGTAAAACGATCTTTATCTTTTTTATAGATTTCTAGTTGACTAAAAACTACTTTTAAAATTGCTTTAGCATCTTTCTCATTTAGCTGATTTATTTGTGTAACTCGGCTATTTAAATTGGTCATCTAGTCACCTAACTTTTTACTTGTATCTCTAAAGCCCTTTTCAGATACTCTCCTGTAAAACTTTCTTCACATAGCATTACTTCTTCAGGTGTTCCAACAGATAGAATGTATCCTCCATTTTCTCCGCCTTCGGGTCCTAGATCGATAAGGTAATCCGCATTTTTAATTAAATCCAAGTTATGTTCGATAACCAGTACTGTATTCCCTTCATTAACAAGTTTTTGTAAGACATTTATTAATTGGTGAGCATCTGCGAAATGTAAGCCAGTTGTTGGTTCATCAAGTATATAAATCGTTGAGCCTGTCGATGGCTTTAATAATTCAGATGCGAGCTTTACTCGTTGAGATTCTCCTCCGGATAACGTAGTCGATGATTGGCCTAATTTCACATAGCCTAAACCAGCATCATATAGAGCATTGATCTTTCTTTTAATTTTCTTATGGTTTTCAAAAAATAAAAGAGCTTCTTCAACTGAAAGGTTAAGAACTTCCGATATATTTTTGCCTTTATAGGTAATCTCTAGAGTTTCACGGTTATACCTTGTTCCTTGGCAAATGTCACAGTTAACAAATATATCAGGTAAGAAATGCATTTCAACCCGCATTAATCCTTCACCAGCACAAGCTTCACAACGTCCGCCTAGAATGTTAAATGAGAATCTTCCAGGGTTGTACCCTCTTAATTTTGATTCAGGAGTTAAGGCAAAAAGTTTCCTTATATCATCAAAAACACCTGTATACGTTGATGGATTTGATCGAGGTGTTTTTCCAATTGGACTTTGATCGACATTTATAACCTTATCTAAATGTTTTATACCATGCATTTTATCGTGTTTGCCTGCTTTTAAATTTGCTCTATTCAAATCAGCAGCTAACCTCTTGTATACAATTTCATTGACAAGACTTGATTTACCCGAACCAGATACACCCGTCACACAAGTGAATGTTCCAAGTGGAATTGCTACGTCCATTCCTTTTAAGTTATTTTCATTACAACCTTCTATTAGTAACGTGTGTCCATTTCCTTTTCTTCTTTCGATGGGTGTAGGTATTTCTTTTCGACCAGATAAATACTGACCCGTTATTGAAGATGGAACTGAAATAATGTCATTCACATTACCTGTAGCGACAATTTCCCCACCATGATTCCCCGCTCCTGGTCCTACATCTATAATGTAATCCGCCGCCCTTATCGTATCCTCATCGTGCTCTACGATAATGAGGGAATTCCCGGCTTCTTTCAATTCATTTAATGTACGTAATAATCTGTCGTTATCTTTTTGGTGAAGTCCAATGGAAGGTTCATCCAATACGTAGATGACGCCAGTCAAAGCTGATCCTAATTGACTCGCCAGACGAATCCTCTGACTTTCTCCTCCAGATAATGAGGCTGCTCCTCTAGAAATCGTAAGATAATCTAATCCTACTCCAATGAGAAAGCGTAGTTTATTTTCTAATTCAACTAAGAGGTCTTTGGCAATGCTTACAATTCGTCGATCCTTTTTTAGATCTTGTACAAATACGATCGCTTGGTTTATAGGTAATAAACAGAAATCAGAAATACTTAATTGGTTAAGCTTAACTGCTAGAATGAATGGTTTTAAGCGCTTACCTTGACAGCTGCTACACTCTAAAGGGCTCATTAATGACTCAATCTGGTGCTTTACTTTTTCAGAATGTGTTTGTTTGTAGCGATCTCTTAAATCACCAATCACACCTGAAAAGCTAACCTTAGTTTTTAAATCACATCCGTATAATAGACCGTTTAAAGCTTCTTGTGAGTACTTCGCTAAAGGAGTCGTAAGAGATAATGAGAATTCTTTGCATAGTGCTTGGAAAATTGCTCGGGCGCTTTCGCTGTTGCTGCTCCAACCATTTGCATTAATAGCATCTTGTTCAAAAGATAAATTCAAATTGGGTATGATCTTATGAGGATCGATATCTAAATGAAACCCAAGCCCAGTACATGTAGAGCAAGCGCCATAAGCATTGTTAAAAGAGAACATCCTAGGCGATAATTCAGGAATTACCCCCTCACAATTTGGGCAAGAAAAATCTTCTGTGAATGTTATTTTCTCATGTGTATCATGTTTGTATATTGCTACGTTGTTCCCTTTCGTTGAAAGACCTAGCGCCATTTCTATAGAATCTGCAAGTCGATTTCTATTCTCAGGCTTTACCTGCATTCGATCAACGACAACATCAATATTAGTTAGCTTTTCAATATCAAACACAATCTCATCTTCTGTGACGTTATATAAGGTCTCATTTACTCGCACTCGATGAAACCCTTCTCTTTTTAGCTTACTGATCTCTTTTGTGAAATCTCCCCTAGCTTTATCAATCAGAGGTGCGAGGACTTCAATTTTTGTGCCTAGTGGGAGGTTCTCAATTACATCTATCATTTCATCTACTGATTGTCGCTTAATTTCCGTTCCACATTGCACACAATAAGGAACACCAGTTCGAGACCAAAGCAAGCGTAAATGGTCATAGATTTCTGTGAGTGTACCTACAGTAGATCTAGGATTATTTGACGTCGTTTTTTGACTTATTGAGATAGTTGGTGAAAGACCCTCTATCGAGTAGACATTGGGTTTACTTGTTTGGTCTAAAAATTGACGAGCATAGGAAGAGAGTGACTCCACATATCTCATTTGCCCCTCGGCGTATAAGGTATTAAAAGCTATGCTTGATTTTCCAGATCCACTGACTCCAGTTAAAACGACAAGCTGATCCCTAGGAATATCTACGTTCACTTCTTTTAAATTGTTCTCTGAAGCACCAACTATTTTTATTAAATTACTCATTGTAAGATCTCCAATCTTATTGGGCATCTCTCGACGGTTTTATATTCAATTCTTTTATTTTTGTTTGTATGTCTTTTTGTAATAAGGCTTCAGCTTCCTTTTTTGAACAGTCTAGGGTAGCCATAAGCTCTTTAATTAACTCTTCTCTCGCAGAACGCATGAAAATTAACTCAACAGGTTTCAACCGGACTTTAAATAAGGAGGCACATTCTAAATCACGTGTTAATTCAAGTAAGTTTTTAATTTCTCCTGAATTAGATTTAAGATTGTATGCATATTTCCGATTAGAGTTTAAATCAAAGTTTTTAGACGGATCATACGACTCTTTGAGTAAGTCTTTCAAAGAACTTTTTGTTGTTACCAAACGAACTCCTATTTTTAAAGCATGATCAATTGGTACTGAAATCTTTAAATTTTGTTTAGGAATAAAGATCAGGTAACATAAATTATTCTCATTGTTTAACAAGATTTTTTCAATATCTTGTACAACTCCGATACCATTTGAAGGGTAAACTACTTGGTCCCCTTTCTTTAGCATTCGTTCACCTCATTTCATTCTAATAATTATTATATCATCCTCCTGTCAAGTCTTTTACGCACATGAAACCGCAAACAAATTAACAATTTCAGTTGTGATATTTCGTATTTTAATTAGGAAAACCCTTTAGTATAAGGCTTTAAAAGATTCATAAAAATGACAAAAAAAATTCTGAAAAAATTTTTTTTGCTTTCAGATGACATAGATTCAGCAACTAATCTAAGGTACAGTTTTAGGAGATGAAAGAGGAAAACTAGTGGTGACAAAAATAAATCTCTACCTTGACGAGCTTGTCGTCGAATATCTCGTATAGTAATAAATAAAACGTTTATAAATCAATATATTAACCGCTTTCAATGAATATATTGGGATTTTCATCCAATTTTATTTTAGGAACAATTAATTGTAATACTTATGTCTTAAAAGGAGATGCTTTTTGAATGAACAATTCCTAAGCCATTATGGAATAACATACTGGAAGCAGATTGGTTTCCAATTGAAGGACAAAATGAAAAAGGCACAAAATTTTTAGCGGAGAGGATGACTTTATAAATGGGCAACAAGCATTTAAAGAAAATCTATCAGATTCTGAGTGAAACGTATCCCACTTTCGAGGAATCAGACGATCCTTGGAGTAACAACGGATTAAACGCAACCCCGTTTAAAACGCTAACGTCGGTAGCTTTATCGGCCATGACTCATGATAAAAGAGTAGTAAAAGCGTGTATAGCTCTCTATGAACGAATTTCAACACCACAAGAATTATTAGAACTGAATGATGAGGAATTAAGGGAATGTATTAAACCCGTAGCTCATTACAATAGAAAAACAAAAAATTTAAAGAAGATGTGCAGTGAACTCATTGAACGACATGACGGCGAGGTTCCTAACACAAGAGAGGAATTGATGAAACTAACAGGAATAGGAAGAAAATGCACCGATATTATGATGCATTTCATGTTCGATACACCTTCAATTGCGGTTGATACTCATGTTCATCGTCTAGCAAATCGTTTAGGAATTGTTGACACCACAGATAGAGAAAAAACAGCAGACGTTTTAAATGAAGTCACACCAAATCTATATAAAATTCATGCACATGAATGGTTAATTCAGCACGGGATGAAGATATGTATGGCAAAGAACCCAAAATGTATTGAGTGCGTTATTAGTCAGTATTGCCAATACTTTCAAGAGAAAAAGAGCTCATAGCAGATCAGAGATAATGATGGTATACATCATTTTAAAAAAGAAGATGACAATTGTCATCTTCTTTTCGGGCAGGTAATGCTTACGTAGTACTACGTCGCTCTATCAAATTCAACCCTACGCCCATACAAAGGGCACCAATGAAAAAGAGTATAGACGCTGGCAATAAAAATTGTTCAAAACTCCAATTATATAGAGTAGCTCCTTTTAGCATCTCCATCCCGTACGTAATGGGGCTTATTTTTGAAAGGATTAAGATTGCCTTTGAAGAGACGATTTCGATTGGCCAGAAAGCTCCTCCAAGCATTGCGAAGCTCACAGCAATGAATGGGACAATCGCATCCAATTGTCTCATTGAAGTAACAATTCCACTTAGAAGAATGCCAAGAGAAACTAATGAAAATATGAATGGGATGACAACAATCAAACTAAGTAAAAACCCTCCCTGAAAATCAAATTGAAAGACGGTGGCAAATAAGATAAAGATAATAAAAATTTGTAAGTAACCAACTAAAAAGCTATAGATAAGATTTCCTAAATAAATGCTCGTTTTTGAAGCGGGTGATAAAATCAATCGGTCCCAGACTCCATTTTGTTTTTGTTCGATGATCGAGGTCACAGAAAACGTGATTGTATAAATAACAAAGAATAAACTAAAACCAAATACAGCTTGTAAAGATTGATCATAGGTCCAATTCTCTGTATGTTGAACTGTAAAGCTTGTTGTTGAGATTGGATATGCTTCAGAGGTATTGCCAATCTCATCTCTTATTTCTGACGCACTGCCCACACCTGCCGCAACAGCCTCGTTCACAAATTGTTCTTTCACATAATAAGTATTCACTGCAGACTCCACAATATCAGTAGCAAACGATTCTCTGGCTACTAATAAATCGTACCGGTTAGACTGCAAATGAACAGCTACTTCCGCAGATTGTCTGTTTAATACATCCTGTACCTCACCTTGATTAATTGAATAAAAATCAATTGTTTGATCAGCATTTAAAATAGCTACTGCATCATCAACTTCTGATTCACTTAATTCCTCTGAATACACAGGAATACTTATGGAACCGCTCATATCTGTTTGACCAATCATAAACACAAATAATATGGTGAGGGCATACATCGCAATGAGGGCC
This sequence comes from Alkalicoccobacillus murimartini, assembly GCF_030813245.1. GTDB lineage: Bacteria > Bacillota > Bacilli > Bacillales > Bacillaceae_D > Alkalicoccobacillus > Alkalicoccobacillus murimartini. Next base: position 90,644 of record NZ_JAUSUA010000005.1, read on the forward strand.
CACGGATTTCTGATTGTTTCTCTTATCAAACCCCAAATGATTCCTTTCATTATTGTCCCCTCCTTTTCGGAAACAACATAATGGCTATGGCTACAAGAATTACACTATAGGTAGTTAGAATACCCACGCTCGGTAAAATAGAGGAGAATGTACCACCTTGAAATGCCTGAAAATAAGCCGTCATGGTTGTTCCATTTGGTGTAAACTCTCCAAGCTTACTAATAAGAGGTGGGAGCATATCCGTTTGGATAAAGCTGCCTCCTATAAACGCAAACATTGTTACGATGATATTTGTAAACAAGGTGGATGCTTTGTAAGAATCAAATCGAAAGTTGAAGGAAGTTAATAATACAGACAAACCACCTACGGTCATACTAATAGCTAACGTAATTATACTAAACTGCAGGAGGCTTCCCCATGCTACATCAAATGCAATATACGAAATAAGAAAGATAATAAATAACTGAAATGCTGCTGTTATTGTTCCTGTTATCCATTTACTAATGCCATATATATAAGCAGGCGCACTGGAAAGAATCATCCGATCAAACACTTTTGTTCTCTTTTCATCCGTTGCATAACGAGATACTAAACCCGCTGTATATAAAACAAACATACAAGCCATGCCAACGGCTACATAATCAAATATATCAATTGGACGAGTCTGACTTTCAATAATTTTATGGTCCACTTCCCCCGGTTGTAAAATAGCCATTCCTTCTGTCTCTCCAGCCAAACTCTGCATACGAATCATTTCATAAAATGAGTGAATAATGCCCTCTACCATTTGAGAATAGATAGATTTTTCTTCATTCAGATGCAGAATGACTTCTTTTTGATCGCCTTCATTAAGAAAAATAGACTTCCAAATACTTTCCTGATACCCATCAGGAAATTCTATAATAGCAGCATACTCTTTGTTTGCTAGAGCCTCGTCTAATGGTACAGACGTTTCTAGCAAAATTTGTGTATCTAATCCGGATTCAAGTACGTCTTCTATTAAAATATTTTTCAGATTAAATTCTGTCGCAAATTGATTTGCCGCTTCACGTGGAATTCCGTTATTTTCTGCTTTATCTAGAAACCGATTAAGTTCTTCTGTTTGTGTTTCTGCATTCACCACAGCAATTGAAAATGGTTCAAGTTCATTATTTGATTGGGCAAACCCAAGGATACAAATGAGACCAATTGGCATGATAAATAATAGAATTAAGACTGATTTTTCTTTTAGAAGATGTTGTAGATCTTTTTTAATTAGAGCCCACAGCATGGTCTCACCTCCTTAATCTCTTAGCTTTCTGCCAGTCAAATGAAGAAAGACATCTTCAAGGGTTGGTGGCTTTGCTTGAATGCCTATCAACTTAACTTTTGCTTCCGTTGCCATCTCAATAACCTCATCAAACATATCTGCTTGATTGGTGACGATTGTATACGTGGGTTGTTCTGCTACCACTGACGATATATTTGGATGACTACGTAGTGTTTGTTCAAGATGTTGGCTCATTTCATTAACATGAATTTCTATCGTTTCCTCTGATCGAAGAATTCCCTTTACCTCATCCTTTGTACCGGCTGCAATCATAGAGCCTCGATCCATGATGTAGACTCGATCACAAACATACTCTACTTCCTCCATGTAATGACTCGTGTACAAAACCGTCATTTGCTCTTCCTTTTGAAGACGACGGACCATCTTTAAAATAAAATTGCGAGATTGCGGATCTATACCAACTGTTGGTTCATCCATAATTAAGATCTCAGGTCGATGAATAAGTGCAATCGCAATGTTTAGCCTTCTTTTCATCCCTCCAGAAAACGTTTTTACTTTATCCTTTTTTCGTTCCTCTAACCCTACCTCTATTAACAGCTCATTCACTCTTTGCTTTAATTGTTTGGTTGGAATGGCATACATCTTTCCGAAGAATAACAAATTATCCTCTGCTGTTAGTTGAGGAAAAACAGCCAAATCCTGAGGCACAAGTCCAATTGCCTCCCTAAGCTTTTTTGGGTGCTTAATCATGCTCTCACCAAGAAAAAGAACATTTCCCTCTGTCGGTTTAATAAGCGTTGATATCATGGAGATTGCTGTAGATTTACCCGCTCCATTTGGCCCTAGTAAACCAACAGACTCACCTTTTTCTAAATACAGACTTACTCCCTTTACTGCCTCTAGTTGCTTAAACCGTTTTGACAAGCTAACTACTTCAAGCATGTAACCGCCTCCTCATCTCTTTCTCTAGTGTACGTTAGATCTTGTTCCCTGCGTATTCCTAAAAGTCATAAAAACATGCGTTAGTGTTATGACTTAAGTCATAACAAAAAAGCACAAGCGTCATCTTTAGTGATGACGCTTGTGCTTATCGACTTAAACCAAATGATGACGTATAGCAAAAATCGCTAGCTGAGTTCGATCTCTCGCATCCAGCTTCGTTAATAACTGACTGACATAATTTTTAACGGTACCTACGGTTAGATAGAGAGTTTCTGAAATTTCTTGATTGCTTTTGCCTTCTCCAATTAATTTTAGGATCGACACCTCTCGCTCCGTTAAATCAATCGAAATTTCACTTTCTCCTTTCATTTTGAGTAGTTTTGGCACCACAGAAGCAGCTACCTGTTCATCGAGACTCATTCCACCGCGAAGGGCACTATGTATGGAGTTAATAAGCTTTTCGCTATCTGCGTCCTTAAGCAGATAACCGACCGCACCTAGCTTTAACGCCTCTAATGCATACTCATCATCAGAGAATGTAGTCAGAATAAGAATACGCGCATTTGTGTCCCACTCTCTTATTTTTTTAGTTGCCTCTAGTCCTGTCATGACGGGCATTCGGATATCCATGAGTACTAGATCAACCGGATGCTGTTTATACGCTTGTACAGCTTCCTCCCCGTTGGTTGCCTCAAACAGTACGTCTAAATTTGAATCTGATTCAATCATCATTTTTAATCCTTGTCGAACAAGTACTTGATCTTCTACTAAAAGGATCGATGCCATTTAACTACCTCCAATCTCCCTTTTTATAAGAGGGAATACACCTTCAATCACAAATTGATCACCACGTACCCCTGAACTAAATCTCCCATCTAAGGAGATAAACCGAGTGCGAAGATTACGTAACCCAAATCCCTCACCTTGACTCGATTGGTGTATTCGATTCGACATCTTCATTACATAACTATGTTCACCTAAAATTTCAAGTGTAACCTCAACTTCTCTTGAGGACGCGTGCCGCATGGCATTCGTTAAACCCTCTTGAATAAATCGATAGACTGCTACACTCTGCTCATCATTTAAAACAACGGACATGGCACCAGGTTTTGTGACCATTTGAATTCGGACATGACTCTCAGCTTCTAATTTACGAATGAGCTGAATAACCGCTTCAAGTCCCTTTATTGAATCTTTCTGCAGGGCTTTAACCGACTCACGCATTTCCTTCAGACTGTTCCGCGCGAGGTCTTTCGTTTGTTTAATCAATTTCTGCTGTTCAGGCATAGATTCCAACTGCATTTCGATTACTTGAAGCTGCATCATTAATGCAGTTAACTGATGGCCTACAGAATCATGAAGATCACGTGCGATTCGATTTCTTTCTTTTGCAGCTGTGTTTAATTCCTGTTCCCTAAGTTGACGGTTTAATGTTCGATATTCGATAAGGTATGTTTGCTTTTCCTGTATGTATTCCTCATTCTGTACTGTTAATTTTTTTATAGATAAGAGAGCAAATAATAATAAGATATAGTGCGAAATCATTAAAATCGAAAAAGAAATCGTTTCAATAAAATAAAACGAGTGAAGGGTCAGGAACAATCCTAGAAGATACAATGGAATATTATACGATTTCTTGTCTTCAAAACTAACAGCGATTGCGAGAATACTATAGATGAAATAAGGTGTGACCATTCCATCCGATAAAACAATAAAATGGAAGAAGCTGTAGATAAAAGCAAGTATACTATAGAACATAGAGACAGATTGCCACAAAGGTCTACTGCTAGCCATTCCAGCAAATATGCCCATTCCAAACCAAAATTCATAGGACTGAATGAGTTCTGGTTGCTCAATACTGCTAAAAATAAAAGAAACAGCGATTGCAACAAAAATAAACTTCATTTTATCACCTTTCCGCGACTCTTTTTTGAAAGTAAATCGTCTATTAAAGTAGAGAGGAGGAAATTATGGACGACAACGAACTTGTTACACGTATTTTAGAAGGGGATCAATTAGCTGTAAACACTTTACATGAACGGTATGCTAAGAAATTATTTAATTACATTTATTCTCAAACCAATCATTATCATGACTCTGAAGAACTCATTCAGGACATCTTTTTCAAGGCAGCTTCAAACCTGTCTCACTTTAAAAAGAAATCTTCATTTAAAACATGGATCTTCAAAATCGCACGAAACGCCATTATTGATTATTACAAAAGTGCTTATATCAGAAATCACTTTATCGAGTATCAATCACATAATGATGGTAATCACGAGGGCGCCGATGCAACAGCCATCAGACATGAGCAGGTTGAATTCATTCATCATGCGATAAATAAGTTACCTTTATCTTATCGTACTGTCTTATATCTTCGCTACATCGAAGATTTTACCTTAAAAGAAACAGCATCCGTTATGGGAAAAACAATTTATTCGATTAAGGCATTACAAAAACGTGCACAAAAAATGTTGAAGGACGATATTGGAGTGGAGGTGCAGGAACATGTACAAGAAATCATCTAAACAAGAGTATGTAGAGATGTCTAATCGTACATACCATAAAAGTCTTCATGCATTTAGAGAAGGGTTGGAGGAATCTAACCAAAGAAAAAAACAGCCGTACTTATTAGCAAGCTTTTCATTGGCAGGAGCAGGTTTGGCAGCTGCTATTCTTTTCTTCTCATTCGTAGATTCGCCTACACCTACTGGGCAGTTAGATGCCCCGCTTATCATAAACGAAGAGAATGAGGATAAATACCAATTGCCTGAAGCTCTTAAAGACATTGAAGTCGATTCAGAGATAGCTAATAAATTAATCCCAAGAGGTCCATATGTTTTTTCGCCTATACAGCCTGAATTTATGCATAACGAGGAGTTTTGGATCACGCTTAATCCTGATTGGAAAATTAATGAGGAGTCCATTGAAGGAGGTACAAAAACAACTCTTTCAGGTCTAGAGTCGGAAGAGCTGACGTTTCTATTATTTGATGAAAGTAGCTCAGAGAATCTCATTAAGCGTGAGATCGATCAGTTGCTTTTGAAGCATACATATACTTCTGTAACTCAATTACCAACAGATGATGTTCATAGGTATGTGGTTAATGCTCGGTTAATTTTATCACACGATCGTGTTGGATTTTCTTTTAACGACCAATCATTCTTTTATTCTCTTAAAGATGAGAATACGAATCGATTCTATGATTTATTCTCTTCAGAACTCTATGGTAAAAGGATCGTCTTATTTGCAGATTTCCCATTAGATGAACCGGATAAATGGGCTCAGTCATATTATTTTATGTCGAACATTTTCCCAGAAGAATCACCTTATGTCTTAGATATAAGTGAAGATGTATCAGAAAATGGTCGTCCGTTAACGAAAGAAGTTGTGACAAGTATAGATTTTGATGACTACCAGCAAAAAACCGTTACTCTATATGAAAATAACGAATTAAACTTTTCTACCTATATACCTCAAAATGCGGACATCAATCGTATTGAACAAGAAGGATTTACAGAGTGGAGGATTTCAGAAGATCCAACTGACAACAGCTTTTATTCATTTGGTAAGTTAGATACAGATTTTGACCCTACACTTTCTCAAGATATTTTAGTAGATACATACGGTATAGACGCAGACTCTATAGACGTGAATAATAAAGAATTAATTACGTTTTATCCAAAAGAATATAATGAAGATGAACCAACTGATCAAACCACTGGGTATTTTAGTCTCTATCGATTAAATGATTCTTGGTATTTCATTTATAGTCAAATTGATCCCAACTCAAAACAAGAAATAGGTGTAATTGGTGCAAAGGAAATGCCTCAATATTTCATCGACGAACTAGAGTGGGAATAATCTATACTAAGAGAGTTGTCAGTCACTCAATCTCTTACAAATAAGCTTAAACCAGCGTAGGATATACATGGAGACTCCAATGGGAGCAAAGGCTAGGGTGAGACTGCGCAGTGCGTAAGCAAAAGGTGGCTCACCAGCCACCCATGGAAAGCGGAGTGTATGTCCGGAGCGGTAGCCCAACTCTCTAATGTTCAAATGACAAAAACCCAAAATCATAATGATTTTGGGTTTTAAGGTAACTATATCCGTTCTATCTCAGCCTCTTTCCATTTATCTGTCCCTGGATATGGACAGCCTTTATACGAAAGCTTTGCTCTGAATCCAACAAAGCATCCGCAATGTTTGCAGGTGGTATTACTAACCAAGGACGGACACGCCTCACATAATGTGAGACGTCCCCTGTAATACTCATCACTAACTACATCCGTCTCGAAGGCTAGTTGTTCATCAATTAGGGTTTGGACTGATGTCTTTCTCCAATCCTCTTCTAATAAGCATCCCTTACAAGCCATTTCGACAGCTCCTTAGTGTAGTTTAATAACGGCAACAGACATTGGAGGAATGGTGACTGAGAGTTTATCTTTTGTCAGGTTTATACCGTCAAGACTTGTTGGTTTTAACACCTCGGGATTTTCAAAGGTATTGTGCTCGTTCATTGAATCTGCCGTTAGGATTGTACCTGTTGCATGAGCTGCAGCTTTTTCCCATCCTCGTAACTCAAATTCAAATTCAGCTGCTTCTTCTAATCCATAATGACAAATGGATAGATGTACTTCACCTGCTTGATTTTTGGACGCACTCAGATGCAGATGTTTGTTGTCTGTGTTCTCTTGGACATGGATCGCCGTTGCATCCTTGTGAACCTTATACATATCAAATACATGATACGTTGGCGTCAGTAGCATTTGATCGCCTTCTGTTAATACCATGGCCTGCAAGACATTCACCGTTTGCGCAATGTTTGCCATCTGTACGCGATCTGAATGGTTATGAAAAATATTTAGTGTGACACCTGCTACCAGTGCATCACGGATCGTATTCTGTTGGTATAAAAATCCTGGGTTTGTTCCAGGCTCCACATCAAACCACGTTCCCCACTCATCTACTATGAGACCAACCTTTTTCTCAGGATCGTATTTATCCATAATTGTACTATGCTTTGTGACCAATTCATCCATGTACAAAGCACGTTCGATTGTCGTATACCATTCGTCTTCGGTGAATCTAGTGGCAGATCCTTTCTCTTGCCAGCTCGGACCAGGAATCGTGTAATGATGTAAAGTGAGCGCATCCATAAAAGGAGTGGCCTCTCTCATTAACACCTCTGTCCAATGGTAATTGTCACCATTAGGTCCACATGCTATTTTGTAGATTTTATTTTCTCCATAATTACGGACGTATGTTTGGAATTGGCGATAAAGGTCCGCATAATATTCGGGGCGCATATTACCACCACAACCCCAATTTTCATTACCTACTCCAAAATAAGTAAGTGACCATGACTGATCTTGTCCGTTTTCACGTCGTAAACCAGCCATTGGTGACTCACCATCAAATGTAATATATTCAACCCATTCCTGCATCTCTTGAACGGTTCCACTCCCCACATTTCCGTTCACATAAGGCTCTGCACCAATTAATTCGCATAGTAGAAAGAACTCATGTGTACCGAAGTGATTATTTTCAACCACTCCACCCCAGTGTGTATTTACCATACGTTTGCGACCTTCTCTTGGTCCAATTCCATCCTTCCAATGATATTCATCAGCAAAGCAGCCTCCTGGCCAGCGCAGGACAGGAATCTCTAAATCTTTTAGTGCCTGTAGCACATCGTTTCGAATTCCTTTTGTATTGGGAATATCAGAGTCCTCCCCAACCCAAATCCCTTCATAGATACATCTTCCTAAATGCTCTGCAAAATGTCCGTGAATATTTCGGTTAATTTGTGCTTTCTCTCCATCAAATTGAACGATAGCTTTGTGTCTCATATTTTCACTTCCTCCTAGCGACAATTTTTATAAGCGCTTTCATTTATACTCTCATCTTATACGGACAAGTATAATTCGTCTACCTTTTTCTATTTATTTGAGCGGGCAAATCATTTCATTCACACCGCTCAACATTTGCCCCCCTTCTAACTCAATCGATGTTTAGATGACTGAGTTAGAACTAAGGTTAAGCCTAGCTTATCCGTGATGGTCACATAATGCATCAACGTTAATAAAACAGCCCCAACATTCATGCCAATAATGATTCCATCCATTTGTAAGGTTGGTAGTGACCCCAGAGTAAACATTAGCAAAAAAGATACCCCTGTAGACCACACCGAATGCATAAATGCCTCTCGTACTAAACCAATTCCAATCAAATAGGCTTGCATTGGAATCGCAAAATAATGAAAGAGAAAGTATGGAACAAGCATGGTCAGATAACCTGAAGCCGGAGAATGCTCAAAGAATAAGTCCGTTAGTGGTTCTGCCAGGAAATAAAAGATCATCACAACCGGCAAGCTGTAGGCAAGTGTCACTCCCATCGCTTGCCTTAACAGCTTAGCTAGAGAGCTCATATCTCCTTTTGAGTAGCCAGAAGACACAAGCGGCACCATCACCGTCAAAAGAGAGTGTGCGATAAAGGCTGGAAAAAAACCAATGGTAAACGCTACGCCTGCAAGTTTCCCGTATTGGATTAATGCCATGCCTTCCATCAAACCTGCTTTTGATAGGGCCGTTGTAATGAGAAACGGTTTGATGGCAAAGGTTATGGCGTGAAAGACCCGTAATCCTGTAGTTGGTAATGATACTGCTAACAACGATTGGTACACTTCTTGATTCTCAATTGGTTTTTGTTCATCTCTTCGTAAACGATTAACTTGTAAGACAAAGGCAGTTCCCATATAAAATAAAACAAGAATCTCACTTAAGACTACGGTACCTAATGCAACAAAAATAGCTGTTTGACTTTGAAATTGAAATAATTGAAACACACCATACAGAAACCCTAACTGCGCTCCTCGTTTAAGCAAATTAATAACCGCAATCTTTTTAGTGTGCTGCGCCCCTACAAAATACCCACGAGCTACCGAGGAAAAGGTGACAACCGGAACCAAAAGGATGAGGAGCCATTTGACAAAAGGGTGATACTGGTTCAAAACAGGTAGGTTTGGAAGTACAATAAAAGCAACGGTTATACATGTAACGGCCACTACGATGGCTAGCTTTAAAGCACCCTTCAACAAGCTTATATGCTCCGAGCTTGCTCGCTCTGCAATCATCTTTGAAACAGATACTTGTAACTCAAGGCTCGATAAGACCACAACAAATACTAACGTAGGCAAAATAGCCATGTATAGTCCAAAATTGTGTTCACCTAACTCATTAGCAAGAACAACATTAATAAGAAATTCCAAAGACTCTCCTGCAAGAGCCGCCGTACTTAATAAAAGGGCTCCACGAAAAAAAGGGTTCATGCTCACGTCCACTCCTTTATACATCTCTCATACTACATATATGAGAGATGTCCATTAAATATGGGTACAACCCATAAATAAAGAAGTGATCGTTTTGCATAAACCCAAAACAGTGACTCTATTCTTATTCCCACAAAGGCTTTCTAGAAGTGGTTATAGCATGAGCTCCTGCGTCTAACGCGTTTTTAATATCTTGTTCATTTTCAATCAAACCACCAGCAATCACAGAGATACCTGTTGCCTTTTGTACCTTTGAGATCAGTTCAGGAACAACTCCAGGTAAGACCTCAATCAAATCAGGTTCAACTTTTTCGGCTAATTTATAGCTTGTTTCTAATGCAATCGTATCAAGTAGGAACAAACGCTGAACGGCAATTAACCCATTCTTCTTCGCCGTTTTTAGTACCTCTGCTCTTGTGGAGATTAATCCTGCTGGACGAAGGTTTTGACACAAAAATTCTGCTGCATACTTGTCGCTCTTTAGTCCTTGTATCATGTCTGCATGTAGCAGGAGTTTCTTGTTATGTTCTTTCGCATATTTTGCAACCCCTACAAGCTGAGAGATATGAAGATCAAGCATCACAATGTACGTGTAATCACTTTCCAGAACCTTTTCAAAATCCTTCATCTTTTTTATAGCAGGTAGAATTTTCTGTCCTTCAAACATATAACAACCGTTCTCCTCTTTGCTTTTAAAAAGCGATTAACTATTGAACGGTATGCTTAAAGGAAACCGCATCAATTTGTTGATCTAACTCTTTAGTGAAGCGACTTTTTTGTTCAGGGCTCCAGCCAAGGCGATCGTTCATCTCATTGATCACTAGCTCCTTATATTTTAGTACTTTATCAATATGGAAGTAAAGGTAACCGGTACGGCGAACAAAAAAGTCAAGTGGTGTTGCTGTCATTTCATTCTCAAGTGCATAATCAAGTGTCGCCTGCAAGTAAGGTGGAAGTGCCTTATCTTTTGCTGATTCTAGATGAGAGAATACTTGATGGATATTCGATCCATATCGATGAACAAGTTCTACTGCCTCGTCCTCCGACAACCCACGCTCGCGTCCTTCAGCAACATATTTTTTGACAAAGGTTTCAAATTGATCGGATCCACCTACATCTCCACCTGATAGAAGCATCTTCTCCGTTTTACACTCAGGGTAGTTTCCTGGAAGCTCTGCAACCATCATTTTTACAACGCTGTCAGCCATTTTCCGGTAACCAGTCAGTTTTCCTCCAGCAATCGTGAATAGGCCACTATCTGAACGGAAGATTTCATCTTTTCGTGAGATATCTGAAGGATCTTTCCCTTCTTCATGAATTAGTGGACGTAAACCAGACCAACTAGATTCAACATCCTCTGCACTAAGATCTAATTCAGGGAACATTCCATTTGCCGCGTTTAAGATATAGTCCACGTCTTCTTTTGTTACCCCTGGATCAGCCTGATCGCCTTTGTAGTTTGTATCGGTTGTCCCAATATATGTTTTGCCTTCACGTGGAATAGCAAACATCATCCGTCCATCTTTAAACGGTGTATCGAAATACAGCGCACTACGAAGTGGGAAACGTTCGCCGCTCACAACTAAGTGAACACCTTTTGTCAGATGAATCGTTTTGCCTTTTTTCGAGTTATCTTTTTCACGTAATAGATCAACCCAAGGTCCAGTAGCATTCACAATTTTCTTCGCATAGATGTCTTGCTTTTCCCCGGTTAATAGGTCTGTTACCTGTACACCAACCACTTTTTTATCCTTATAAAGGAATGTGTCAGCTTTTACATAGTTAGAAGCTAGCAATCCATGCTCCTCCGCTTTTTTCATCACTTCAATCGTTAATCTAGCATCGTCTGTACGGTACTCAACATACACACCGGCACCTTTTAATCCTTCTTTATTCAATAAAGGCTCTTTCGAAATTGCGTTCTCAGACTTAAGCATATTTCTACGTTCATTTCTCTTAACTCCTGCAAGGAAATCATACACTTTTAAACCAAGAGATGTAGTCAGGTAGTTAAACGTTCCGCCTTTATAAAAAGGTAGCATCATCCAAAGTGGCGTTGTTACGTGCGGCGCATTCTCATAGACTATCGCACGTTCTTTCCCCACATCTGCTACTAATTTAATCTCAAACTGTTTAAGGTACCTTAACCCACCATGAATTAATTTTGTTGATCGGCTAGACGTTCCTGCCGCAAAGTCCTGCATTTCAATTAATCCTGTTTTAAGTCCACGTGAAGATGCATCCAATCCAATCCCTGCACCGGTGATACCTCCACCAATTATTAATACATCTAGTTCATTGCTTCCCATTTCCTGTACATTTTTTGTCCGTTGTTCGTATGAGAATCCCATTCTTTCCACCCCTACTATCATTCGTATCCGATAAAATGACAAAAGGAGACCACAGCAAATCCTTAGTCCTATCTCTAGGAACATTGGAATGCTGTGGCCTCCTCATCATCTCAGACCGTTATTAACTTATCTTTAGTATAGTCCAAATGTACGATTCCGTAAAGCGATTTGCCTAAGGGAATCATTCCATATGAAGATGAGGCTACTCACAGTCCTGATGTCCAACGTTACTTGATGTTTGGTTTAAACCCCATGGTTGCTTCTACTGCCTGTTTCCATCCATCATATAGTGCTTCTCTCTGCTCTTCGTCCATAGATGCTTCATAAGATTTTTCTACTTGCCAATTTTTCGCGATCTCTTCTTTGCTTTCCCAGAAGCCTGTTGCGAGTCCAGCAAGGTAAGCTGCTCCAAGAGCCGTTGTTTCGTTAATCACCGGACGTTCTACCGGAATATTTAATAAATCACTTTGGAACTGCATGAGGAAATCATTTTTCACGGCTCCTCCGTCTGCTCGAAGTTTTTTCACTTCAATACCTGAATCAGCTACCATAGCTCTCATAACATCACGAGTTTGATAAGCAAGTGATTCCAGCGTTGCACGGACAAAATGTTCTTTTGTCGTTCCGCGAGTTAAGCCGAAAATCGCTCCACGCGCCTCGCTATCCCAATAAGGTGCTCCAAGTCCTACAAATGCAGGGACCATATACACTCCATCTGTGCTTGAAACCCTCTCAGCATACTTTTCACTACTTTTCGCATCATTAAACATGCGTAAGCCATCTCGCAACCATTGAATAGCTGATCCGGCAACAAAAATACTTCCTTCAAGCGCATACTCTACTTTTCCATCTATTCCCCAGGCAATCGTTGTCAGAAGTCCATTATCAGACTTCACAGCTTTTTCGCCTGTTTGCATTAGCATAAAGCATCCTGTGCCATACGTGTTTTTAACCATTCCAGGCTCATAACAAGCTTGACCAAACAGTGCTGCATGCTGATCCCCTGCAACTCCGGCAATAGGTACAGCTTCACCAAAGAAGTGATAACCAACTGTTTCACCATACACTTCAGATGAAGAACGAACTTCCGGAAGCATGCTATGTGGAATATCTAGAATTTCTAATAGCTCGTCATCCCACTTTAAATCATAAATGTTATACATCATTGTACGCGATGCATTTGTATAGTCTGTGATGTGTTTCTTTCCACCTGTCAGCTTCCAAATCAACCACGTATCAATTGTTCCGAACAACAACTCGCCTTTCTCCGCTCTCTCACGTGCACCTTCTACGTTGTCGAGAAGCCATTTGACCTTTGTCCCTGAGAAGTACGCGTCTATTAGTAAACCTGATTTATTTCTAATGACATCATTATGGCCTGCAGCTCGAAGCTCTTGGCAAATTCCATCTGTTTGGCGTGATTGCCATACAAGTGCGTGATAGATTGGTTTACTTGTTTCTTTATCCCAGACAACCGTTGTTTCGCGTTGGTTGGTTATTCCAATAGAAGCGATCTCTTTTGCGGTAGCACCGGATTCAGATAAAACACCAGCAATAACAGCTAGAACTGACCCCCAAATTTCATTGGCATCATGCTCTACCCAGCCTGGCTTTGGAAAGTACTGTGTAAATTCTCGTTGAGCAGAATGCACAATCTCCCCTTTTTTATTAAATAGAATAGCTCGTGTACTAGTTGTCCCCTGATCCAATGATAAAATGTATTTTTTCTCCATGATTAATTCCCCCTTAATGGTTTTGTAAAACGAAGCTTACTGATTTAATGTTTTTGATTGATTTGATTTGGCAATTGAAAAAGTGGTTGAGATCACAACAAGCGCTAGAATCGCAACTACACCTACAATTACACCAATGATTGAACTTTCTAGAAAAACAAATTGATAGAATACTGCACCGATAACCCCACCAAGAAGTGGTCCAATAATCGGTACCCACGAATAACTCCAGTTTGATGACCCTTTTCCATGAATCGGAAGTAGAAAATGTGCAATTCGAGGTCCTAGATCACGTGCTGGGTTAATTGCATACCCAGTAGCTCCTCCTAAAGAAAAGCCAATAGCAGTAATTAGTAACCCAACGATAAATGGATTTAATCCATCAGTAAATTGATTTGCCCCTATAGCTAAAAGTCCAAAAATTAATACAGCGGTTCCAATAGCTTCACTAATGACATTTGAAGGATAATGCGGGATAGCCGGATCCGTAGCAAACACACCAAGCTTAAGCCCTTTGTCCTTTGTTTCTTTCCAATGTGGTAAATAATTCAAATACACAACACATGCTCCTAGAAATGCTCCAAGAAGTTGACCTGCTATATATGCTGGAGCCATGCTCCATGGAAACTCACCAATTGCTGCAAAAGAAATGGTTACAGCAGGATTTAAGTGTCCATCACTTACTGTTCCTGATACATAAACACCCATTGTAACAGCTAAACCCCAAGCGACTGAGATCGCAATCCAACCCGATCCCTCAGCTTTTGATTTTTTTAATAGATGACCAGCTACTACACCGCCACCAATAATAATTAATACCATCGTTCCAATCATTTCAGCCAAAAACTCTGCTAACATTCCATACTCCCCCTTGAATATAACTTACCCTAATACGTTTACTTTGTAACACAAAAAAAGAGCAGCTTTCTATCCCATAGTCATTTTCACTACGGAATAAAAAGCTGCTCTCATAGGCTCATCAGCTTGGCTATATAAACTTAGGTCTAATATAACGCATTCATGTTATATTGTAAACCCTTTCTTTTAGGAAGCATCATATCCTTCTGGAAGCATAATCCTCACCGTTGTTCCTACATCAGGCTTACTTGTGTACACGACGCTTCCATTCATTTTTTCGATTAAACGGATAGAGACCATCGTGCCAAGCCCGGTTCCTTTTTCTTTTGTTGAATAATAAACCGTTCCAATTTTATCAAGTTGCTCTTTGTTCATCCCTTTTCCTGTATCAGAAATAAGAATTTCAACCATTCTGTTCTTCGAATGAATACTGACCTCTACACTTCCATCAGGAGAGGCAGCTTCAATTGCATTTTTGATAAAATTTATAAGAGCCTGCTTAAATTTTGAACGATTTGTCTCAATATATACCTCTTGCTCAATCTCTGGATCTTTTAAAACCACGCCTTCTCTACACGCATAAGGATTAAGCAAAGTAATGATGTGCGATACGCATTCTTTCACAGGTATAACCGAACTCTCACCCAACTGTGGTTTAGCTAAATTTAAATACTCATGAATAATGTTCTCCGCACGATTTAATTCACTCAATATCAAATGGTAGTATTCAGATTTAACGTTAGCCTGATCCTCTTTCATTAACTGAAGAAATCCTTTGACAACAGTTAACGGGTTACGAACTTCATGGGCAATCGATGCTGACAGCTCACTAATTGATTGTTGCTTTACAGCATAAATAAGCTCTTCCTGCATTCGTTCTCTTTTCAGAAGCATCTCATATAACAAAGAAGCTACAATGACAGACAGCATAAATAATACAAAGTAGATTACATATGAATAAATTAATTCGAGTATCTCCGTATTTAAAATTCCGTCTACTATAGTTTTTGAAATGACTAATACAAGTTGCAAAAGAACAGGAAAAGACATACTGACCATGATCAGCTTTAAACGGTTATTCTTATATTTATTTTCCTTAACAAAACGAACGACAAAATAGAAAAATAATGGATTAACAACAAGGCCTATGATGCCATACAACACCATATCTCCACCTACATAGATACGCACAATCAACGTTATTAAACTTACAATGAGACCTGCTGTTCGGCTGCCGTAGATAAAAGCAATCAAGATCGGAACAAACCTCAGGTCCCAGAGAACACCATAATCATTAAAGGGAAACAGGACACAAAGCATTGCTGATATAGACATAAAGATCATCAGCACTCTACTATTCCTTTTTTCAGGTTTCCCTTCATATAAAACGAGAAATATGATAATTGGTGATAACACAATAAGAACATGTAATAACAGCTTTTCAATGATCATGTTGTTGGCTCTCCCTACACTTAGTAAACAGAAACAATTATCCTATTCCCTATGCATTCGACAGAGATGACAAAATCCCTGTTTTTGTCTAATAAAAGAGAAATAGGAATGCATTTGTTTAGTTAAAGCCTAGCCTGTCTGTTGCTCATGCTTCTGATGAAGCCCATAATAGAATCCTTTTATGCCCATTAGCTCATGATGACTTCCACTCTCTGTGATTTGCCCATCCTGTAAAACAAAGATTCGATCTGCCTGTTCAATCGTATTCAGTCGATGAGCAATCATAAAGCTTGTGCGTCCTTCCATTAGACGTTGAAGTGCTTCTTGGATGCGCATTTCAGTAATGGTATCAATACTTGACGTTGCTTCATCCAATATCAGAATAGCTGGATCTGCCAGGATCGCCCTAGCAATAGAAAGAAGCTGCTTTTGCCCCTGACTAATTCCTCCACCATCTTGTTTTAATAACGTATCATATCCCTCAGACATTCTACTAATAAAATCATGGGCATTTGCCCGATTAGCTGCTTCCTCTACTTCTTCATCGGTCGCTTCTAAACGTCCATATCGAATATTCTCACGGATGCTCCCTTGAAAAAGAAAGGAATCTTGGAGCACAAATCCCATTTGAGAACGTAAGCTTTCCTTTTGGACTGTTGTTGTATCTTGACCATCAATAATAATTCGTCCTTCATTTGATTCATAAAAATAGGAGAGAAGATTAATAATGGTTGTTTTTCCCGCACCGGTTGGACCTACAAAAGCAACCGTCTCACCTGCCTTCACATCAAAGGAAATGTTCTTCAGAATCGGTTCGTCATCATATGAAAAGCTAACTTGATCAAATTGGACATCGCCTTTAATTTGTTTCATAGGTTTAGCCCCTTCGTGATCCGTATCCAGTGGCTCATCAATGACTTCAAATACTCTCTCTGCACCAGCAATCGCAGAAAGTAGTGTATTAAATTGGTTCGCAAGATCATTTAATGGACGAGTGAATTGTCTTGAATACTCAGCAAAGATAACAATTGTACCTACAGTCACACCTGCTTGTGGATTCAACGCAAGTAGTCCACCCACCCCGGCAATGACAGCGAAGCTTGCGTTATTTAACACATTCATTAATTTTGGAATAAATCCAGAATACGTTTGTGCCCAAAACCCAGCTGTACGTAATTTTTGATTCTTCTCTTCAAACTCAGCAATAATAGGTTCTTCTCTTGAGAACGTTTTGACCATAGCTTGACCTGCAATCGTTTCCTCGATATATCCATTTAAATCACCTAAGTGACGTTGTTGTTCTTTAAAAAACACAGACGTTCTTTTTGTAATCCACTTCATTCCAAACAACATAAGTGGGATCACCATTAACGTCACCACGGTTAGAAGTGGACTTAACCAAAGCATAACAGCAAGAATTCCGATAAATGTAATGATACTCGAAAGCAGTTGAATGATAGAGCTATTTAACGTATTACTCACATTCTCCATATCATTTGTCATCCGACTCATTAATTCCCCATGCTGCCTTTTATCGAAATAAGATAGAGGCAGCTGTTGAATATGCAAGAATAGTGTGGTTCTCATTTCTTGAACGGTCTGTTGAGAAATACCGATCATCCAATAGTTTTGTAACCATGTCGCTACGGATAAGAGTATGTATATACCCCCTAACACAACCAAAAGCGATGGCAACCCTTCAAGATTCTGAGCAATAAAATAATCATCAATAGCCATTCCTACAAGGAAAGGACCAAGCAAACTTAGAACAGAACTTAAGATGACCATTGTGATAACTAAAAACAGCTTAAAACGATAGATAGAAAGAAATGCCCAAATTCTGAGAAGCGTCCCTTTCCAGTCCTTCGCTTTTTTCCCTTTCCCTTTCGATTGTCCTTCTTTTTGAGCTTGATTGATGTCTATTTTCTGATACCTAAAAGGCTCTTTAAGTTGGGAAGACATGAATTACGCCTCCTTTCAATATTGAGATGCATACAGTTCTTGATAAAAGGCAGAATGGTTTAGTAACGTGTCGTGCTGCCCTTCAGCCAGCAATTCTCCATGCTCAAACAGCAAGATCGAATCTGCTGAAATGGCAGTAGATAGCTTCTGAGTTATGATAATTGTCGTACAAGGATAGTGTCGTAATGAGGTAAAAAAAGCGGCCTCTGTTCGATTATCTAATGCACTAGTACTATCATCTAGCAAAAGAATCTGAGGCTTTCGAATAAGCGCTCTTGCAATGGCAATACGCTGCTTTTGTCCACCTGATAGATTGACCCCACGTTGACCAATCCTTGTGTCATACCCATCCGGCAAAGTCATAATGGTTTGATGAATCTGCGCAGCTTGAGCCGCATTGATCACTTCATCCATGTCAGCCTCTGGTTTCCCCCATGATATGTTCTCACGAATACTGCCTGAGAATAGCATGGTCTGCTGTGATACATAACCGATCGATTCTCTTAATTCACCGAGGTCTAAGTCATCAATATTCACACCATCAATGCGGATGGCACCACTTGTTGGCTCATACAAGCGCGGAATCATCTGAAACAATGATGATTTTCCAGAGCCTGTCGCTCCCAACACAGCGATCGTTTTGTACGCAGGCACTGTAAAAGAAACGTCACTTAAAATTTCTTGCTTCGATTCAGGGTAAGAAAATGAAACCTGATCAAACTCAATCAGTCCAGAAAGCTGTTGATTGCTCTGTTGATTTATCGTCTCTTCATCTGCATCACAATGAGTAAGAACTTCCTCAATACGCCCCGCTGATGCCTTTGCTCTTGAGAGCACCATAATGATCATGGAGAGTACTGTTAAGGCTCCAGTAATACGCGATGCATAGTTCACAATGGCTACAATCTCCCCAACTTGAGCTCCTCCAGTATTCAATTGAAAACTGCCAAACCAGAGAACCGCAATAATCGACCCATTCATTAGGAATAACAGAACAGGCTGCGTAACTTCCATCAGGCGTAATGCCTTCATTGTATTGTCTTTGAGTTGCTCATTATTTGCCACAAAACGTTTGACTTCATGAGTCCGTCTTACAAAGGCCTTGATAAGCTTCAAAGCCATTAAATTTTCCCTTGTTACGTGATTAACCTGATCTAACTTTCGTTGAACCCAACCAAAAAATAATGCACCTTTTTTCATCAAAATCGTTATTGTTATCACCAATAGCGGAATCACAATGAGGAACACAAGAGCTAGACGCTCGTTAACAAAAAATGATAAGACCACTCCACCCAAAATTAATAATGGGGCTCTCATCATAATTCTCAGTCCCATAAACACAGTATTCTGAATTTGAGTCACGTCATTCGTAAGTCGCATGATAAGTGATGACGTTGTAAATCTTTCTAACTTTGCGAAAGAGGACAATTGAATTCTGCGAAACATAGCTCCCCTTAGATCGAGACCCGTACTTTGCCCCGCGTGCGCAGCATAAAAAGAATTAATAATACCTGCAAAAAAAGCAAGAAATGAACTTGCCATTAAGATAGCTCCCCAAAAAAGAACAACATTAATATCTCCAGCGACCACGCCATCATCTATTATTTTGGCTAATATAAGCGGTGCTGTTAACTCAACTGCAAGCTCCAACAACATTAGTACCAACGCGATAACAACAACGATTCGATAAGGCTTTAAATACGAGAATACAAGTTTCATTCTATCTACTCCTAGTTGACCCAAACCCCCGGCACATATTTCGTTTTCCTAATTATATCTTATTTTATAAGAGAACACGATTATGACTTAAAAACAAAAAAAGCCGACGTAGTGTCAGCTTAACTTTTCGGGAATTGTAAGGTTACTGTTGTACCCTTTCCAACTTCTGATTGGATATCAATCGTAATATTTAATTTTTCACACAGTCCGTAGACTAAGTGCAGTCCCATTCCGGTTGATTCTCCATATTTCCGGCCATTATCGCCCGTATAAAATGGACGCTGAATCATCGGTAGGTCTGCAGCCTGTATACCTACGCCTTGATCCACAATACGTAGCGTAGGACAGTCCCCTATTAGATCTGATTCAATCAATAAATGAGTTCCTTTGTCTTTTGTATATTTGATTGCATTAACTATGAGTTGGTCGAGCATGAATAGGAGCCACTTAGGGTCAGTGGAAACATACAATTCCTTGTTCATTTTAATTTTTGGATACAGTTCTTTTAAAATAAACAGTCGTTTGTTATCTTGAATCACTTGTTGAACTAGAGACTGAATGTGAACAGACTTAATCCGAAAATCTTGTTCAAATTGCTCAAATCTTGCTGTATGTAAAGCGAGATCCAAGCCTTTTTCAATTCGTTTTAATTCCGTTCGTAATGCTGGGTACTCATGATAATCAGCTTCGTTTTGCGTAATTAAATTCATCACTGATACAGGTGTCTTCATTTGATGAACCCACTGGGTCATAAATTGTACCTGCTTATTTTTTCGAATCTCCAATTGGTGCTGCTCAGCCTGGTGCTGATTGTAATAATGTGCAAGCAATTGATTATGAGCAAGTATCAATGGATGATTGCCTTCTATCTTAAAATCATGATGGCCACTTTTGCTTTCTGAAAGCTTTCGATAATACGGAGCAAGGACAAAATAACGATACACCAGATACCCTGTCAATAGTAGAAAGGACAAAAAGATAGCATAGATCAAGCTCGACCCTTGCGCTCCTGGATCCAGAAATAGAACAGATCCTACAATGAAGGCTTGAAGAATGTGGACAATGATTAGTAGGCGATGGTCTCTCCAAAATAAAGTCATGAAGGTCTTTCCCATGTGAGGTGCATACGATAACCAGCACCCCGGATCGTTTCAACTGCATCAAAGATTTGTAGCTTTTGAAGCTGTTTACGAACCCTAGCCATGTTCACATTCACCGTATTTTCATCAATAAAATCCGTGTCATCCCACAGTTTATCGAGGATAGCTTGCCTTGTAACAACATTAGGGTAGGTTTTCATTAGTAGTTCCATGAGCTGGCATTCCTTTTTTGAAAGCAGTAGGGTCTCGCCATTAAACGTTAGCTCCATTCTATCTGAGTGATAAACCAGTCCATGAATCTCAATTGATTTCTCTTCAGGAGCTGAAGAATATTCCCCATATGCTCTTCTAATATGACTTCTTACTTTCGCGACCAAAACATCTGTATGGAATGGTTTGGGCAGATAATCATCTCCACCATGTTCTAAAGCCATAACCTGATCAATCTCACTACTTCTTGCAGAGATAAAAATAACTGGGCATGTGGATAATTGTCTTATCTGCCTACACCAATAAAATCCATCAAAGGTGGGAAGATTAATATCGAGCAAAACAATACTTGGCTGCACTTCCTCAAAAAATGAAAGAAGATCAGCCTCGCCATTATGGGCATGTACGTTAAACCCATAACGTTCTAGCTTTTCCTTCAACACCGCAGAAAGCTTCTCATCATCCTCTACAATTAATACCGAATCGTCCATTTCGCCTCTTCCTCTCTCTGCCTCTTATTTTTCGAGTATAAAACGCCTATTAATTCTTTTCAACTAATCGTCGCAACCCGAGTAAGTATTGCTTACGCATGAGAAGGAAATAAATGATTTGAGCAACGATAAATCCACCGATTACCAACACAACAGAGTTAAAGATCCTTGTCTCTTGAACAAACATTGATTGAAGAGCAACAAACGCCACACTTGAATGAATAAGGGACAAACCAAATGGCGCAAAGAACAAAATACTCATCTCCGTTGTAACGATTCGATTCATTTTTTTGTAGGGTAAGCCAAGCTTTCGAAGAATTAAGAAACGTTCTCCATCCTGTGGCAGATAATTGTGAAGTCGATAATAGAGAAAGCTTCCTGTTGCTATAAAAAACACAATCCCAATGACTGATCCCATTAGAAGCATGGTTTGATATAAACTAATTGCTTGAATATAGTTCAGCCCACTAGAGTGAAACTCAAATGTCGGTTCAAGAGCTTTATTGCTTGCATTGTTAAAATAAGTACGTTCGACTTGATGTTGTTTTTCTTCAATATTTGCTCCAATTAATTCTGTCTGTTCCCATTCATCTATCTGATATCCAATCATAAATTGGTCATTCGTCGATTGAAGTTCCTGAAACATTTGGTCCGTGACAACCATTGAATTTGTGTTTAAATAATAGGACTGATTAAAAACAGCGTAAGGAAGCATAGGTTGTCCTGTAAAAGATTCTTCTATATTTGGAAAATTAATTTGATAATCTGAGTATAGCTCTCCTGCATTTTTCCATTGCTCATCATAAATAGGAACAGGCTGGATTTGATGATCCTCTAACTCCACCATTGGATTGTTTAACAATTGAGCCAATTCATTAAACTGAGACTGCGAAAGAACATGATAGTTTACACTATACGCAGAATTACCTTCTTGATAGGTACCTGCTACTTCCTTGAAGTGAAGACTTACTGAACTATATACTATATCTTTCTGTTTTAGCTGACTAGATAGCGTTTGATTAACTTGTTGCGCATCCTCTTTATCTTCTGACAAATAAGATATGGCTAACGGCGTTTCATAGTTCCTTTCATTCCAATTGCCAAACGTGGCAATTGTACCAGTTGCACAAATGGCAATCGTTGAGACAATGGATACTAAAAAAAAGATTCGCGCATTATCTTTTAATCGATACATTAGATTCGCGCGACTAATTAGCTTCGTTCCTCTCCAATTGTTTTCTGGTTTTTTTTGAAGCTGCTTCATACTAAAAACACTAAGTTGAGTAAACAAAAAATAGGTACCCAAAATAACCATAAACGTAACGGGGAGAAAACGAACGGCTACCTGCACTTCATTCGCTGTAATGGCTAATATATAGCCGCCCCCAATCAGAAGAAGAGCTAGTATACTTAGCAGCTTAGATGTAACTGGAAAGGACTTAGGTTCCGATGAAGCCCTAAGTAATTCTGCTACCTTAGAGGTACGTACAATAAAAGAGGTAAAATACGAAATACTAACAAATAATAGAACAAACGCTCCAACGGTTAAGCCAAGAGCTTTCCAGGGCATATAAAAGGACATTTCTTCAAGAAGAATGACTCTACTAAAAGCCATTAAGAAAAGTTTTTCAAAAGCTAAACCAGTTAAAACACCAATAAGAATAGCACCAAACCCTATAAGGATGCTTTCAAAAAACAACAGCTTTCTTAGTTTTCTTTTGGTTAGCCCATGTAGAACCAAGATACCAAATTCTTGTTTCCTCGACGTTAAAAAGGACCCCATTGAATAAAGCACAAATAAAAATGAAAACCCAAATATCACATACTGCGAAGCGCCCATAACTGTGACAGCAACATTTGTGATTAAGCCTTCCTCGACATTTGGATGATAGAGAAAAACTGCATATACAAAGAAAACAAAAACAGAAAAAGCACAACTTAAAAGAAAAGCTGAGTACGTACGTTTGTTTCTGATAATATTACGATAGGCGAACTGACGAAAGGTCACGGTTATCTCCCCCCATTAAGGAAAGGACTTGGACAACATTTTGGTAAAAGGCTTCTCGATTGTCGCCTTTATAAATCTCGTTAAATAACTTTCCATCTTTAATGAATAATATACGGTCACAATAACTTGCAACCACAGGATCATGTGTCACCATTAAAATGGTTGTTCTCTCTTCTTGGTTCATTTTATTAAGCATGTTCATCACATCACCAGATGCCTTGGAATCAAGATTGCCAGTGGGCTCATCAGCCAGCAACAACCTCGGTTGATGAATAAGCGCTCTTGCAATAGCTGTGCGCTGTAACTGTCCGCCTGACAGCTCATATGTACGCTTGTCAAGCAAGTCATCTATGCCTAATTTCAGTGAGATTTCTTCTACGCTTTGTTTCATCTCTTCGATTGACTGCTGACCATCTAACGTAAGCGGCAATACAATATTCTCAGCCACTGTTAATGTATCGAGCAATTGAAAATTCTGAAATACAAAGCCTAGTTGTTTTGCTCGAAATGAAGAAAGTTCTTTTTCCTTTAGTTCGTGTGGGCTCTTTCCATCTAATAAGACACTTCCAGACGTTGGCGAATCAATCGTTGCAACGATATTTAAAAGCGTTGTTTTTCCACTACCAGACGGCCCCATGATCCCGACATATTCACTTTCCTTCACATCGAAGGATACATCCTCTAGTGCTCTATAAGCCATTTTTCCACTATATGTTTTTGACACATTATTAACCGTCAGCATGATAACCCTCCTATGCTTGAACGTTTGCTGCTACAAACAGAATACTAATAACACCAATAATAAACGTTGCAGACAACACTTTAATTCCTAAGCTGCCTCTCATAGAGATCAACTCCTGTTCTTTAGTATACCCATAGTATATGATCCAGATAAACACTTAGATATCGATTATGCTTTCAGTTATCTTACATCTGTGTAAGGAACCGCTGGCTGATCACGCAGCTCATGACAAATCAAAAGGGAAGTGAACAATGTGTCCACTTCCCTTTTCTACCGATCTATTCATTTATACGTGCATCACGACCATTATGAAGATGTTTGCACACTTGCCATAATGACCATTCCCACTACTCCAACAAGAAATACAACAGAAATAATTTTTATTCCAAGACCACCCTTCAAGACTTCAAACCCTCCTATACCATCTTCTCTATCTATTTTTTTACTGATTCTCTATCTAGTATTCTCTTATTCTTCTCATTACTTATTATAAACAAAAAATTGGCTTTATAGACCTTTCTTTTCCATTTTATATTGTGACAGTTCTGTGTCTAAAACAAAATAATATTTTAGTATAGACATCTTAAAAGTAGATGTGTTAAGATCTCCTGACGAACGTTCGGAAGGGATTGATGATTATGACTTCAGATGAGATAAAAAAGGCGGCGCTCTTTTCTTTTGGCCGTAACGGTTTTGATGGTGCATCATTATCCAAAATCGCTGAAGAAGTAGGGATTAAGAAACAATCGATTTACACACATTATAAAAGCAAAGACGATTTATTTCTTACTGTTTTAGAAGATTCGTTAAACAATGATCTCACCTACTTAACCAATTGGGCGGAGCAATATAAAGAGGAATCATTACATGATTTTTTATTCAGTTACCTGCAACAACTCAGTCAACGATTTGAAGAGGAAGACAGCTTTCGTTTTGGATTACGGATCTCTTTTTTTCCACCCGATCATCTTTATGATGATGTAATGGAGATGGTTATGGCGTTTGAAAGTCGGTGTGAGGAAATTTTTATTCTGAAATTCGACCATGCGATGAATGATCAAACGATTCACATTGAAGATACGAGGTCAGCTGTTCTTGCTTATCTATCCATATTAGATGCGATCTTTGTTGAATTAGTTTATGGAAAAACAGAACGTGCCACCTTAAAAATGAACGCCATTTGGAAAATTTATTGGCGAGGCATAGCAAAGTAAGATAAATGAATGTTTTGGAGATGGAACAATGAAAACTACCAATGAATCACTTAACCCGCTTGACACTCAACCGATTGGCCGGACCTTTGTCAAATACCTCGTACCTTCACTAGTCGGTATGTTGCTAATGGCTTTGAATTTTGTTGTAGACGGTATTATGGTTGGAAATCGTTTAGGTCCTGTCGCTCTTGCTGGAGTGGGTATAGCTGGGCCCGTCTATACTGTCTTTGTCGCCATGTCTCTTTGGATCGGCATAGGTGGTGCTACTTTATTCTCTCAAGCAATGGGTGCCAAAAAACCTGAAAGAGCCCATTTTATCTTTACCCAATCTCTTATCCTTATTTTCTCTGCAACCTTAATTATTGGCTTGATTGCTTTTATCTTTAGAGAGCCACTTGTCTATGCGTTAGGAGCAAATGAAGAAACCTATCCATTCGCTTCCGCTTATCTAAATGTCATGCTTCTATTGGGCTTTGTTTTTACGATCGAAAATGCGACAAGTGTGTTTGTACGAAATGATCGTAATCCTAACTTAGCAATGGCTGCCCTTATTGTGACGGCCGTATCAAATGTGATTTTGAATTACATTATTTTATATATCTTAAATTTAGGTGTCGCTGGAGCAGCGTATGGAACAATTATTTCTGCCGCACTAGGTATAGTTGTGTTAAGTCTTCACTTCTTCAGAAAAAACAATCAGCTTCGGCTTGTTCGCTTCAAGCTAGATCGACCTATACTACTGCAAGCGATTATGTTAGGTTTTCCAAGCTTTTTAGCTGAAGTCGGGATTTCTGTGTTCACTGTCTCTCACAATGTCACCTTAGAACGATTAGCAGGGACTGATGGTGTTGCCGCTTTCTCTGTCTTAAATTATGTTCATGGTGTAATGTTGCTGATGTTTCTAGGAATGGGATCGGCCGTTCAGCCATTAATTAGCTATTACCATGGAGGGAACCAACAAGAAAGAAAGCTACAAACGATCAAAATTGCTTTGTGGACAGCTGGAATCGCAGGGTTTGTCTTTTTCCTTATCGGACAAATTGCGGCTAGCCCAATTGTTTCGATATTCGGTAACTTTGATGAAACAGTTACATCTCTTGCTACATCAGGCATACGAATATTCTTTTTCGCTTATCTCTTTATGGGTGCTAACTTTGTGATGATGACGTATTATCAATCCATTGGAAACGTAAGAATGGCGACCTGGATTACGTTTGCTCGTGAGATTTTATTTATGCTGATTATCTTGTTTACACTCCCTCATTTTATCGGTGTAACTGGTGTTTGGCTTGCTATTCCGATTGCTGAGGTCCTTGTGTTAACAAGTGTATTCTTTTATGTTCGTCGACACCGACTTAATGCATAAAGCTTCAAATAGACGAATTTCTCTGTTTATTCTGTTACACTAAACAAAAACAACATAGCCGGAGGAATCGACATGTCTACAAACAAACAACTAGTCATTACACACGATCTATCAGAAGAATCCGTTAAACAAATTCAGGAAGTCATCCCTGAGTGGTCTTTCTATCATGGTAAAGATTCTGAGAAGTGGGAGTCGAAGCTAGACACGTCAACCATTATTGTTGGATGGAAAAAACAATTACAAGATCTAAACTTTGCTGAACCTAAAACACTACAATGGCTTCAAACGTGGAGTGCTGGCGTCGACTACCTGCCACTTGAAGAAATGAAAAAAGGAAACATTGCCGTAACTAGTGCAAATGGGGTTCACGCCTACCCTATTTCTGAAACGATATTTGCCTTAATGCTTGGACTAACGCGTAAAATTCACGCTTATGTTCGCAACCAACAAACAAAAACGTGGGAGCATGAAAATCTTAAATTAGAAATTCATGAAAAAACCATCGGAGTCATTGGTGTTGGAGAGATTGGAAAAGAAACAGCCAAGATCTCAAAAGCATTCGGGATGAACGTACTTGGTGTAAGACATTCCGGGAAAGAAGCAGAGTATGTGGATGAGATGTATACACCAGACCAGCTAGCAGAGGTTCTTCCCCAATGTGACTATGTAGTGGTGACCTTGCCTCTTACACCAGATACACACCACCTATTTAATAAAGAAGTCTTTCAACTAATGAAAAAAGACTCGTTTTTTATTAACATTGGTCGTGGGGAGATTGTTCACGAGGCAGATCTAGTTGATGCGCTTCGTGAAGGAAACTTGGCAGGTGCTGGCTTAGATGTATTCGAAAAAGAGCCTCTTGAAGAAAACAGCCCATTGTGGGACATGGAAAATGTAATCATTACCCCTCACACCGCTGGCGCTACGGAACATTACCAAGAGCGAGTTATCGAGGAGATTTTCATACCTAACCTTAAACAGTTCATAAAAGGTGAATCTCCTTCTATTAATTTAGTTGATTATAATAAAGGCTACTAAGATAAGAAAACCCGAATCATGATGCCGTTTAATGAGCATAATGATTCGGGTTTTTGTCTATTGAGAATAAGAGAGTGAGTGTGGGCGCTTCGCTTTCCACCCTTACGAAGAGCCATCTTCACTAAATAAGCTTAATCTCCACTTATTCGATATTTTCTTCAACATCCGAATTCCTGCGATACTATTACTGTATTTGTTTAAGTCTGGACCCATTACGCCAATACCAAGCTTACCTGGTATGGCAGCAACAATGCTCCCAGACACCCCGCTTTTAGCTGGAATACCTACTTCTAAAGCGAACGATCCCGATTCATCATACATTCCACACGTAACCATAAAGGCTTTTAAGGTTGTCACAATATCAGAAGGGATAATTTCCTTTCCGCTATGCACACACTTTCCGTGATTAGCAATTACAGCAGCCATGTTTGATAGCTCTTCAATGGTGACCTCAATCGATGTCATTTTCCAATAAACAGGCATTACATCCTCAAATTCTCCGTCGATGTAGCCATTATGGCGATTATAATAAAATAACGATCGATTAAGGTCTTGGTTCTCTGCTTGATATACGTTTTCATTGTAAGTCAATTCTTGATTACCTGTTAAATCTCGTGCAAGGGCTAAGACTCTTTCGAATTTCTCATCTGCTGAATCGCCTTTCATTAAACCACACATAACAATGGCGCCTGAGTTTACCATTGGATTTAATGGTTTTTCCTTCTCTTGCATCTCCATTTGAATTAATGAGTGATAGACATTACCCGTCGGTGCTTTTCCTGTATAATTAAATACTTCTTCGCTTCCATAATCCATGAGAGATAAGGCTAAAGGGAAAAGCTTGGAAATGCTCTGAAGGGAGAATCGTCCTTCGTGATCACCAGCTCTAACCGTTGTACCATCTATGGACGTTAATGATACTGTTACAGCACCATGATCATTATTATCAACTGCTTCTATATAATCAGGAATTTCCCCTTTTCGAGCAACTTGTTTCTCTTCCTCTATTATTTTCTCTAGATATTTCAGCATTTCTTCCTGCATATTTTTCATTCGATCTCCCCCTCTATCACCCTTATTCCCAAAAATCGTTAAAGGTATGTAATCTATTTGTTTGAAAAGAAAAATGAAGTATAAAAAAGCCGCAGAGGGCGGAATACATCCACTTCTGCGGCTTTTCAATTCATTATCTATTTACTACTCGTTTCTCACCAATAGCTTCGAGTCTCTCATCAATCTCTGCTTCAGTAAGGCTATGCTCTTTGTTAATATATAAATTACGCGGGTGTACACGGCATTCCGGCGTGCAGCCACGCATATATTTGTGCTCGTTTTCTTCTGAAGCAAGAATTTGTTTGTTACATTCAGGATTCGCACAATTAACATACCGTTCGCACGGCTCTCCATCAAAGTGATCTTTGCCGACTACTACGTGCTCTTTGCGATTGATCGGCACGCTTAGTCGCTCATCGAATACATAGCACTGACCGTCCCATAGCTCACCTTGAACTTCAGGGTCTTTACCATAACTGACAATCCCACCATGAAGCTGAGATACATCCTCAAACCCTTCACGCTTTAACCAACCTGAGAATTTCTCGCAACGAATACCACCTGTACAGTACGTAAGTAGCTTTTTGCCCTCAAGCATTTCCTTATTATCACGAACCCAGTCCGGAAGCTCACGGAAAGTGCGGATATCCGGTTTAATCGCGCCACGGAAGTGACCAATTTCATATTCATAATCATTACGTGCATCTATAACCACTGTATTTTCATCCTGCATTTGTTCAAAAAATTCTTTAGGTTCTAAATACGTTCCCGTCTGCTCTTTTGGATTAATGTCATCCTCAAGTGAAAGATTCACGAGCTCACTGCGGGGGCGAACATGCATCTTCTTAAATGCGTGCTTTGGTGCCTCATCAGTTTTAAATATAGTATCCACAAAACGCGAATCAGTACGCATTGCTTTTATATAAGCCTCGGTTTGCTCAATCGTTCCAGAAACCGTTCCATTAATTCCTTCATTAGCCACAAGAATACGACCTTTTAATCCAAGCTCCTTACAAAAGGCAAGATGCTCAGCCGAAAATTCCTCTGGATCTTCAATCGTTACATATTGATAATACAATAATACCTGAAAAGACTCTTCTTCATTTACGTTCATAATCATTTAAACCACCTATTCATTTATATTTGCAGGATACAAATCTTAGGCTCGCTGAATCATCAGTATGATCCAAGCACTCTAATCTTAATTCCTTAACCGAAATTATTTTATCAGATTTTGAATGGATAATCTAGATTTCTTTACGATTTAATCTAGTTTTCACATAACAATGAGAACTAGGGACACGCTAATAGAGCAAAATTTTATGTTTAAGTTACCAAATTCGAGGAATACATTAAGGAGAAAGAAGTTTTAGGAGGATGCAAAATGGAAAAAGTATTTATTAGTCCAGGTCGTTATGTTCAAGGAAAAAACATTTTAGAGAGTGGTGCAAGCTCCTACATACAGAAGTTAGGAAAGCACGCGTTGCTTATTGCTGATGAATTTGTTTGGGATATGGCCGGGAATAAGCTCGTGGACACATTAAAGCAAGATGGTATCGATAGCGAAAAGGTTACATTTGGTGGAGAATCTTCCCTTAATGAAATCGATCGTATTATAGAACTCGGCAAGGAAAGCTCTGTAGACCTTGTCATTGGTCTAGGCGGTGGTAAAACGCTAGATACAGCGAAGGGTGTTGCTGATAAATTGGGGTACCCTGTAGCTATCATCCCAACAACCGCTTCAACAGATGCCCCAACATCGGGTCTTTCTGTTATTTATTCAGATGAAGGAGTATTTGAATCATACTCCTTCTACGATAAAAACCCAGATCTAGTAATTGTTGATTCTCAAATCATTGCTGGTGCACCACCACGCTTTCTCGTTTCAGGGATTGCCGATGCCCTAGCTACTTGGGTAGAAGCTCGTGCCGTTAAACAATCTAACGGTCAAATTATGTCTGGTGGACAACCTACCATCGCTGGTCAGGCCATTGCAGAAAAAGCAGAAGAAGTATTATTTGAATACAGTGTACAAGCTGTGGAAGCTAACAAAAATAAGATTGTGACTCCAGCTTTAGAATCAATTATTGAGGCAAACACACTACTAAGTGGACTTGGCTTTGAAACAGCAGGACTCGCTGCAGCCCACGCCATCCATAACGGATTCACCGCCATCCATGGTGACATTCATAACCTCACTCACGGTGAAAAAGTAGCTTATGGTACAATTGCTCAGCTAGTGCTTGAGAACAAAACAATCGATGAACTAGATCGTTACCTTGAGCTGTATGTTCAACTAGGTCTTCCTGTAACATTAGAAGAGCTTCACTTAGCTGATGCATCAGACGAAGATCTACTAAAAATCGCTGAACTAGCTACAGCAGAAGGCGAAACCATTCATAACCTACCTCAAAAAGTCACAGCAGATGACGTAGTACAAGCGATTAAAGCTGTTGATATTTATGCGAAGAGCTTTAAAGAGAGATACGGATTTGAATAAGGTTTTGTTGGAGTATAGGCTCCTTTAGATAAGTTAAAAACCATGTCCTTGTTGGACATGGTTTTTTTGTGTGTGTTGGGTTTCGCGCACTGTTCATAGTTTTTTGCGCATTTCCGGGATTTTTGCGCACTATCCGAGGTTTTCGCGCATCAGCCAAGCTTTTTCGCTCATTCTTAGGATTTCTGCGCACTACCCACAGTTTTTCGCGCATCTACTGCGCTTTTCCGCTCATTCTCAGGATTTTTGAGCACTTTTCATGATTTCCGCGCACTGCCCACACTTTTTTGCGCATCCCAAGTTTTTCACGCACTACCTAGAGTTTTTCGCGCATTTTCACGATTTCTGCGCACTACTCACACCTTCCGCGCACTCCCCCTACTTTTCCACCCAAAAAAAACAGCAGAAAGATCCTGCTGTTTTCATTACATTTCTCCAAACCGTTCCGTTGCGGATTGGATTTTTTGCAAGCGCGAATCCTGCTTTGAGATGTGGAGCACGATATCCTTTTGTAGAGCAAGGGTTTGAGTTACATTTTCTAATTTGATTAGCCACTCGTCCACCTTACCTTGTTGATACGCCGCTTTAATTTCAGGATATGCAACGTCTGGGTAGAGGGCAGTGCAAGCCATAACGAGTTGTGTAGTAACGGACCAGTTTGTCTCCATTTTCAAGAGGTATTTAAAGTATTGCAGGACACCGTCCCTTTCGAGTTCTCCTGCATGTACTAAGATCACTAACGATCTCACAGCCTGACCCCGAGCATAGGGGTACGCTTGTTTCGTTTCAATAATGAGCTTAATGGATGATAGGTTCCCATTAAAAACAGAGGCAAGGATTCTTGCACCATCCTCCTGTAAAAAATGCGCGAGCGGGTGCTCTTCTTCTTTTTCGTTTGTCATAAATGATTCAATAAGAAAAGGAAACAAGTCAGTTGACCCAAGCTCTGCTAACAAATAAATTGCATAGACATGTCCAACATAGTAAGGGTTTTTATCTTGTTCTTCTGCATTCTGGACTAAAGGTAGCAAATAAGGAACAGCTTTTTGTTTGTATGATCGGATTCGTTTAAGTGCTTGCCTAGGAATGATGCCTCCCTTTACATAACAAATTTCGGGGATCAAATCGGTTAATTCTTTCTCCAGGAATACCTCCCTATCTAACTGATAGTACAAAATAGAGGGGTCGGAAAATATCGAGGTATTCCAGTTCCCCTCATCATCAAAAATATGATAGTTGTCTCCTTGACCATGTAAGGCATATAGCCTTCCTTTTGATACTCCCTCCAACTGTAATGTGGAAGTTGGAGGAATAAATATATAGGAGGCTTCACTGAGTGTTGTCACCTCAATCATCTGAAGGTCCATCAACTCACCCTTTAATTAAAATTATAATTCACGAGCCATATCTATAAGTGGGGCTTTTTGATTTGCATAATACGAATTAAATAGATCTTCAAGATGAATTCCATTGATCTTAAGGCCTCGTACACTGCAATTCTCAATGGATACGTTATTTAAATCACAATGCTGAAACACCAAATCATGGATCGCTGCATGCTCAACTTTTTGATTAGACCAATCAGCTTTTAATTCTTTATTCTCCATTGGTCGTTGCAAAAATTGATGTTCTCTCTTTAGGTTTGTAAAATGTGTCATTCTACTTACCTCCCCGTATTATTTTCTGAGTTTTCTAACATTATACGCTGTTCGAGCTTGTTCTGCAAAGTTTAAAATAAAAAAATCCATCATCATGATGGATTTTTTTGAATTCGACCAAACCACTCGTATCGATTGGATGAAATGAATTGATAAATCGGTACTCCTAGCTTATCTGCAAGTGGCATAAATAGTAGAAGAGCCAGTCCCGCTGTAACCGGTACGTTTAGTAATATTTTTCGAACGGTATAAAAACCGGTCTTTATTTCGTTTTCTGATGTGATCATGTGAATCTCTTCATACAA
Organism: Alkalicoccobacillus murimartini; assembly: GCF_030813245.1. Lineage (GTDB taxonomy): Bacteria > Bacillota > Bacilli > Bacillales > Bacillaceae_D > Alkalicoccobacillus > Alkalicoccobacillus murimartini. The sequence goes on from NZ_JAUSUA010000005.1 coordinate 123,943, forward strand.
ATTTCGGTTTCGTAAAAACCGATAGTTTGTATGATGTATACCCTGAACTGGATGCCATTCAAAACGCTTAAACCAGTCAAGTTTGATAATAAGTGACTTCACCGATTGGCATAGCGGACATTCCGCATCATAAAATATTAGGTGTTTTTTTGCCATACAGGACCTCCTTATGATTTCCATAGTCTAGTCATCGTTAATGAGCCATCTTCATCAGATGTGATCAAATAAACATCTGGATTACTTAATGACTGCCACTCTCTAAATCCAAATCTAGGATCTACATAGTTTAGAAGCAATGAAAGTAAGTTCCCGTGACTCACAAGAGCGACTCTTTGCTCCGGACCTCTTAAGAGATCTTCTAACACTTCAACGATGCGATTCTGAGCAATTTGACTAGACTCACCCTCTCCAACAACTTGATCCATATTCGAAAAAGAAGCTTCTAATTTCTCAAGCCAATCCTCTAGAGGCTGCTTGCTTAAAATTCGTTCTGTTAAACGCATGTCTAAGGTTAATTCAATCCCTTGTTGAGATCTTAACGGCTCAATGGATTGAACCGCCCGTGTAAATGGACTTGATATGATTCGTTCAATATTTTCTTGTGAGAGAAACTCCGCTAATCGTTCTGCTTGCTGCGATCCTTCACCAGTAAGTTCTGCATCAGGCTCCTGTCCACTTGCCGAACAATGACGAATAAGATAAATAGATTTCACGCGCTCACTCCCTCATAATGAACATATACTCTACTTTACCATCTCTGCATTTTTCTTAAACATCGAAAGGAGTAATTCGTATGTATAAACAAAAAACAAAGGAAACGGATCATAGTGTCATTGAGTTCATTGAACAAGTTGAAAGTCCCAAGAAACGTGAGGACGCCTACAAGCTTTTAGATCTATTCATCGAGACGAGTGGACATGAGGCAAAAATGTGGGGCCCAAGCATCATTGGATTTGGTCGCTATCATTATCGGTATGAATCAGGACACGAAGGAGAAGCGCCACTTGTTGGGTTTTCACCTCGCAAAGCAAAAATTAGTCTATATTTTGCTACAGGTGATTCAGAACGTGAACAGCTGTTGAGCAAACTTGGCAAACACACGTCTGGCAAAGCCTGCGTCTATATTAACAAGCTAGCAGACGTGGATGAAGATGTGTTGAAACAATTGATTAAGCAGTCCATTCGTTTTTTGAAAGAGGCATATCCGGAGTGAACGCACGTTTTCAAATCAATAAAAACGTTCCTAGGCATCCAATGCTCCAGGAACGTTACTGTTTTCTTCAGTTAAAAAACCCTACATATCCAATCTGTATCAACATCCATCATGACATTATGATCTAACTCCCCGTCCGCTTTTATCCTTTCAAACTGGTGTAATCGGCAAAATACATCAGGGAAATCCCTCATTTCATACGTCATTCCCATTGCTTCCCTATACTTTTGCCTTAATTTCCTCATACGACATGCTTTTCCTGTTATATAAATGTCGTCTTCAAAGCCATCCATTCGAATAATCAGATCATCACAGCTGAGTGCTAGCCAGCTACATATAGCTTAGATTTGTTTTAATTTTACATGAACATGAGACTCACTTCTATAGGCATCTAAACATACCCTAAAGAAAGCTGATAAAGGAGTTGAGATCCTTGTATTCTTTTAGTAATCGTATTGCTCCACCGCCTCAGGGCTTAGCAGCACCTCCACCCTTCTCTCCACCATTACCTGCTTTTCAGGTGGGGCCAACCGGTATTAGACGTTGTTTGTATCGTCCCACCTACATCTGGTTATTTAACGGGAATCAGTTTTGGTTCTTCCCTACTTTTGTTGGTCGGCAGAGTGTAATTGGATACCGTTGGAGCAGGTTTGGCTGGTTTAACTACATTATTGAACAAAGACAAATTCGTTCCTTTCAATGTTTTTAATAGATTCGGAGCAGTGTATGAAACTGCTCCGAATGATTCTGTGCGCGTGTAATCACCGTAAAAGTGAGGTATGATTTAAGTAGTAAACTGTTTTACGGAGGAATAGTATGTTTTTTATAAAAAAAGATTCAGTATCTGAAAAAAACATTGAAACCCTTGCATCCAGTGAAGAAGTCTTTAAGCGTGGGGTCAGCTATTACAATCGAGATAATGTTGGAGCGCTTGATTGGAACGATGATCGGCTCCTTGTTGAAGCGGAGGTTTTTGGTTCAGAGGTATATAATACACATGTCTCGTTTTCAAAAGAAGGCGACATACAATACCCAGAGTGTACTTGCTATGCTTTTAGTAGTTATGAGGGATTGTGCAAACACCTAGTAGCTACATTACTTGAGATTAATTATTTTGTTTCCAAGCCTACTTCACCATTAGCTCAACCAAAAACAAGCACAGGATTGGAACTCATATCAGCTTTTCAAAAGCAATTCCAAGTAACTAAGTCCAATCAACAACAAAGAGTTCCTCTCATCATAGAATTTGAGTTGTTTTTTAGCACAGATTATTATAATCAACTGATTGAAACGGTAGACATCCGGGCGAGAGTTGGTGAGAAGAGACTTTACGTTATTCAGGATCTAGCCTCTTTTGTACATAGCGTTCATTTGAACATTCGGCGAGAGTTCACGAAGAACTTTACACTTGATCCACTCATTCATGAGATTCAACCTGAAGATAGAGCCATTTTAGAATTAATTATGAAAATAGACACTGCTAAGCAATCAACACATATGTACAAAAGCTCACGTAATAAGAATTACAGTATTCCATTATGGTTTATCCATGAATTATTCGAACTGCTTACCCAAAGAAATGTTGTGACAAGCTATAGAAGTCCTCGTCCACAGCCCTTGAACATTCTTTCAGCCGAACAGTACAAGCCAATTGACATCGCACTAACGAAATTGGAAAATGACGAGTTGGCTTCACTGCAGCTTTTACAAGACTATGATTTCTTTAGTAAAGAATTTCAGGCCATTATGAGCAACAACACGCTATTCCTTTTAACAAAAGATCAAGCAAGCGTGCTTGAAACACTGGTTATCAATAAAAAGTTTAATGAAAATCGAACGTTGGCTGAATTCCATCAAAGTGAGATGGAAGCATTCTGTTCCATCATCCTTCCACAAATTAAACAGGTAGCTAATGTTGAGATTGATCAGGAACTGGCATCTCTTATTCAAAGTGAACCTCTTCAAGCGAAGCTACATTTAGATACTCAAAATGGACTTTTATCAGCTGATCTGACGTTTCAATACGGAACTCACACCATACATCCGCTAGAATCAAAAGAAGAAAACTCAGATAATCAGGTCATTCTAGTGCGGGATATTAAAAAGGAAGCTGTCATCTTTGATTTGTTACATGCCTATCCTTTTACACGAATGGATAATATATACCTACTTGATGATGATGATTTGTTTGCTCCATTTTTATTCGAGCAGGTGCCTGTGCTTCAGGAGTACATGGAGGTATTCACTACTTCAGGCATTAGACAAATGATTACTCCGCTTAATAAGCCACCTGTCGTTTCAATTGCTAAAAATGATCAATCTAATTGGCTTGATATTCAGTTTTCACTGGATGGCATTCCTGCGGATGAAATGTCTGAGGTTCTTCAAGCCCTTAGAAACAAGCAAACGTATTACAAACTGAACAGTGGGGCTTTTATAAATTTTAAAGATAATCAATTTAACAGTATGAAGGATGCTCTAACTCAGTTTGGACCAGAAAAAGCAGCCCTATCTGAACATCTCTCTGTTCCACTATATAAGGCGTTAAGTTTGGAAGAAGAGTCAGCTGCAGCAATGAAGCTCTCCTCTCAGCTTAGAGATCTGTTGCGCAATATAGGAAGACCGGATTATATGGAGGGTGATAAGCCAGATGGGATCACAGCAGATCTACGAGAGTATCAGCTCACTGGGTATAGATGGATGACTACGCTTGAGAGTGTGGGGCTTGGGGGCGTTCTAGCAGATGATATGGGGTTAGGTAAAACATTACAGACGATTACGTTTATTCAAGGTCTTCTAGCCAAACGTTCTCATGCTAGGATCATGATCATTGCTCCTGCCAGTCTCATTTATAATTGGCAACGAGAATTCGAGCGATTTGCACCTGGAGTTGATGTTGAGCTCTTGGTTGGTTCAAAAGCTGAACGTAGTAAGAAGAAATCTGAATCCACTGCATCTGTTTGGATCACGTCCTATCCTTTAATCCAAAGGGACAGCGAGCTTTACTCAGATCAACAACTAGATGTCCTGATCCTTGATGAAGCTCAAGCAATCAAAAACGATACGTCCAAAACAGCAAAGTCGGTTCGCTCCATTCAAGCAAGTAGTTCTTTTGCTTTAACAGGTACACCCATTGAGAATCGTCTAGACGAACTATATTCACTATTTCATACATTACTTCCCGGCAGTCTTGGCACCAAAAAAGGATTTAAAGAAATGGAAAGTGCGGACATAGCGAAACGAGTCAGACCTTTTATCCTGCGTCGGATGAAGAAGGATGTTCTAACGGAATTACCGGATAAAATTGAACAGACACAGTATATTGATTTAACCGATGATCAAAAAAAGCTTTACGCTGTTCAAGTCAAAGAATTAACAAAGGATGTAGAAGAAGCATCTCGCACAGGGCAGTTCCAGGAAAAACGTATGCAGTTCTTAGCTGGGCTGACTAAGCTTAGGCAAATTTGCTGTCACCCACATTTAATTACTTCAACGGATAAGTCCTATACTTCCGGCAAACTAGATCGTTTGGTTGAATACGTTGAGGAAGGCTTAGCTGCGGGACAGCGTATGGTTATCTTTTCTCAGTTCACCTCGATGCTTGCGATTATTCGTGAAACATTCGATCAAAAAGAATGGCGTTATCATTATCTTGATGGCCAAACACCAACCGATGAACGATTACAGCTTACCGAACGGTTTAACGAAGGAGAACACGAACTCTTTTTGATCTCTATGAAAGCAGGAGGAACGGGTCTAAACCTTACAGGGGGAGACACCGTCATCCTTTATGATACATGGTGGAATCCAGCAGTTGAACAACAGGCAGCAGACCGTGTCTATCGTTTTGGTCAAAAGAAAAATGTTCAAGTCGTTAAGCTCATTTCAACTGGAACCATTGAAGAAAAAATGCTTGCACTTCAAGAAAAGAAAAAGCACTTAATAGAAGAAGTTATTCAGTCTGGCGAACAAAAAGGAACAAGTCTCACAGCAGATGAAATTAAGGAATTGCTCCAAATGTAAAAAAAGACGAAATGGACATGATGTGGCGTAAGTGCTACACCACACTGTCTATTTCGTCTTTTGTTTGTTTGAGGGTCTTAGTAAAGTTAGCTAGCCTCTTACTAAATATCGCGTAGCTCTTAGTCATGACCTTCATCTCTTACTAAAATCGGATCTGGCTTGGACTGACTAAGCTCTTTCTTGCTAACACCCTTTGTATCTTGATAGATTTTCATGCGTCTTACTTAAAACGGCATTCTTCTTGATGATAGCTTTTCACTACCTTATAATCCGGCTCCCCAGTTTGTTAACTGAGCAATAATTAGAAAAACAATCGACATCACATACCACACAGCGAGTAATGGCCATATAAACTTTACCCATTTATCCCATGGTATTCTTGAAATCGCCAGCGTCGCCATAAAATAACCAGATGTAGGATAAAAGATATTTGCAAAGCCATCTCCAAACTGAAACGCAAGTACGGCAGTCTGTCTGGTTATGCCGACTATATCTGCGAGGCCTCCCATAATTGGCATGGTAATCATCGCCTGCCCACTTCCAGATGGAACTAGAAAGTTAAAGGCTCCTTGTACAAACATCATAAATACAGCCGTTACTGGCTCTGGCATCGAGCTTACAACCTGACTCGTGCCTTGTATAACTGTATCTAATATCTCGCCTTCCTCTAATATGACGGAGATTGAGCGTGCAATGCCTACAACCAATGCACCAAGTAAAATCGATTGGAAGCCTTTATTAAATGCCTCGGCTAAATCATTGGCGCGAATTTTTGTGATTACACCAACAAGAATACCTATCGTAGCATAAAGTCCTCCTAGCTCTTTGAAATACCAGCCCCACTCGATCAGGCCGTAAATCATAAGTAGCACACCTGCAAACACAACTGCCGCCGCCAACAACTGTCGCTTAGATGCTTTCATTTCACTTTCTTTCTCTTCTAAAAAATATGCGTCCATTTGATCATTATGTAAAAGACTTTTTGAAGGATCTTTCTTCACTTTTCTAGCATACAGACAAACGAATAAAACACCCGTTATTAGTACAAAAACAAAGATGATACTGCGGTACCCTACCCCTTCGTACAATGGAATACCCGTCACATCATGGGCGACCCCAACCGTTGCAGGACCTGTGATAGCAGAAGTAAATCCTGCCACTGTACTCACCAAAACAACAGCCAATGCTGTCATCCTGTCATACCCAAGCCGCAGCATTAATGGAATGACCACAGGAGCAAAGACTAACGATAATTCAATCGCACTGGTAAACGTCGTCAGTAATGCAAGGGGAATCATTAATGCAGGGATCACCAAAATGGGTGTACGTTTAAAGGTTGATGAGAGCCTACCAATTCCGAGGCCAACTAATCCGCTACTTTCTAATACGGCGAACATTCCACCGATCATAAGGATTCCAAAAATAATTTCTCCCGCTTCTATTAAACCACTCGGGATCGCGAACATTAAATCAAAGATAGATAAGTACGTTTTGTCCTCATATGAGAACGTTCCCGGCATTAAGATATTTGCTCCACTTTCAAGTTCCTCACGCTCAAAAGATCCAGATGGAACAACAAAAGTTGTTGCAAACGCAATAACTAAAATACTAACTAAAATGACATAAATATGAGGTACTTGAAATGGTTTTTTCATATTCGCCTCCTATAAGGAGAGAATTATAGAGAAAATTTTAAAGATTGTCTATAATAATGTGAGAATAACTTGCATGAAGTGTGTATAAATCTTCTTCCACAAGTAGACGAACTCCTTGCTTTTCATGTTCAATCTCTTTCATATAGACTTGTCAGATTAGGACGCGCACACTACATGGTAAACTTTGTACATAAAAGAAATGAGTTGAGAGAATGATGAAACGAGTAGATGTTGCCTCTGCGATTATCTGTGATGAGTATGGGCGAATGTTATTAGTGAAGAATAGAAAAGGAACCGTCACGTATTGGACGCCGCCTGGTGGAGCTGTTGAAGCGGGGGAAACACTAGAAGAAGCCGCTATTCGTGAGGTTTTTGAAGAAACAGGTTTTCACGTAAACATCGGACGAATTCATTCTGTACGTGAAAAGTTATTTCATGAAATGAATGAACATGCGATGATTTTCTCCTTTTATGCAACGATTACTGGTGGAATGATGCAGAATAATGATCCTGATGAGGACATTGTAGACATTCAATGGGTTGAACATGTATCTGCAAAAGAATGGATGCCTGAACTATACGCTTCCTTACAACTTCATGAAATAAATGAAAGCAAGTCTGCATTTTATCAATTTGAAAAGGAGTGAGCGCTATGCTTGATGAAGCAAAAACATATTTAGATACCCAAGAATATAAAAAAGCTCAAAGTATTTTAGTGCCTTTAGCAACAGCGAATCCAGATGATGCTGAGATCAACTTTTACACGGCTAGCTCCTTTGATGCACTTGGTCTTGAAAAAGGAGCCATTCCTTATTATCAGGCTTCCTTAGCTAATGGACTTAAGAGTGAACTTCGACAGAGAGCCTATGTCCAGCTTGGAAGTAGCCTGCGTTGCATAGGAAATTACAATGAAGCACTCGCTATTCTTCAAGAAGGACTCACAGAATTCCCAAACAATGCAGCGATAAAAACATTCCTTGCTATTACACAATATAATCTCAACACGCATCAAAACTCTACACAGTTATTACTGAATTTGCTCGTTGAAACCTCTTCAGACGAATGGATTCAGAATTACAAAAGAGCACTTGGATTTTATGCTGAGCATCTTGATGAAACCTGGGAAACGGAATAGAACGTTCTACATGTTAATCGTTCATCAAATTATCAAGAAGAGCTCATAGTCAACTCCACCCTTAATCAGGCGTTCTTCAAGATGGAATGTGATTCAGAAGCTCTTACCAAGCTAAGCATCCTCTTAACCAAGAACGACCTACAAAAAAGCGCAGGGTCATCAAATGATAACCACTACGCCAAAACAACTCTTATAGAGGAATTAATCCAAATATAAAAACAATCACAATGACTGTCGGGACAATCGTTTGCATGAGCAAATACCAAAGACCCGCTGTTCTACTTAGTCCTCCGCTTGCCAATTGATACTGTTCAAAGAGAATACTTTTATTCATCTTATATCCCACAAACAAAGCGATAAATAGACAACCAATTGGCAACATCAAATTAGATACTACAAAATCAGTTAGATCAAATACACTTCTGCCAAACAACGACACATCACTAAGTAGGTTATTCGAGAGGGCTGCCGGTATCCCAGCTACCGTTACAAGCAAACCTGAAATCATCGCGACTCGGTTTCTCTTGTAGCGCTTATTCTGTGTAAATGCAGAAATCATAATCTCCAATAAGCTAAATGATGAGGTCAGTGTCGCAAAAAAGAATAATAGCAAAAATAAACTTAGGAACATGCCACCTAAAGGAATCTGTTCAAAAACCGATGGCAAGACGACAAATAACAGAGCTGGACCCGAATCTGGTTCCAAATTAAAGGCGAATACTGCTGGAAAAACAGCAAGCCCAGCCATAAGTGAAACAAGCAGATTAAGAATAACAATCGATCCAGCTGACTTTGGTAAACTTTGATTGTTACCTAAGTAGGAACTATACGTGACCATACATGAAAAACCTACTGCTAACGAGAAGAATGATTGGCCTAATGCTTCTAATGTTCCTGCTGTAGTAATTTTGTTAAAGTCAGGATCGAGAAAGAAGCGAACACCCTCCATTGCCCCATCTAATGTTAAGCTACGTATTATAATAATGAATAGGAAGACAAAGAGAAGTGGCATTAAGTATTTATTCACTCGCTCTATTCCATTTTTAATACCAAAGGATAGCACTGCTACATTTATTGCGATAAATACAACGAGGCCTGCAATACTAATAAGGGGGCTCCCTACAATGTATCCGAATAATTCCTCATAATTTCCTCCTGGTCGCAAAATGGAACCAGTTAGAGAAAGAATGGAGTATGTAAGAATCCAGCCTCCGATCACCGCATAAAATGTTAGAAGTAAAAAGCATCCTACTAAGCCAAAGCGACCAATCCATTTCCAAACTCCAGTCGCTTGAAGCTTTGCATAAGCCGATACAGCCTCCCTTTTAGAACCTCGTCCAATGATAAATTCAGAAATTAAAAGTGGCATACCAATTAATAACGTAAAGAAAATAAAGAGCAAAAAAAACGCGCCTCCGCCATTCATACCTGTAAGATATGGGAACCTCCATAACGCGCCAAGTCCTATGGCAGCTCCTGCGGACGCAAGAATAAAACCTAATTTAGAAGACCATTGTTCATTCATCTTGTGCTGCAAATCGCAGCGTACACCTACCTTTTTTGACCCGAATAGACTAACATTGAAGGCTTTTTAATAAAAAGTCAAGTTGAGCTACTACTAGTAAAAAAATTAAAGCGGCTACAAAGTGGTTAGGTACCCACTCTTTTCGAGAGTCACATTCCACAATTTGAGAATATCCTTTAGAAGCGTGATGGGTATAGTCCTAGTATTCTTTCTAAATGTATACTCAGAAGGTATCCGAAAAACTACATAAATCCCTACCATCAGTTAGGGGTTTTTATCGATTTTTTTATTCTTCTTTGTGTCTGTCGTAGCTCTTCTATCTTTAGTTCCTTTATTGCCTTTAGTTCTAATAGAATCATGTATAGCAAAGTGATGGGGGTACAGATAATGAAACTAACTATCAATGTCATCATTACGTCTCCAATAAAACCGTATAAAGGTAACAGGAACATCACAATCCAATACAATAAAAACGTTATGATCCCATAAATGAAGTATAAAGGTGCAAACATTTTATTCCTCTCCCTTTACCAAAACTGAGTCTTAGACGTAGTTAAGACGAGCCATCCATAACAAAACTGACAAATCTTTTTTCAAATTGATACTACCCCATAGTATGTTTCCACCCACTTTATCATTCTATATACTCGCTTTAAATCCTTTTATTTGAAATAGACAAAATATAAAGAGTAACCCCCTGACAGTGGCTGTCAGGGGGTTACTTCTATTACAAGTCTTAAAAAATTCCTCTGCCTCATCCAACTTATTTCGCGTAATCTCTTAAGTAATTCAGTAATTCATTCCACGAAGAGTTCGTTGCAGCCGCATTTGCAGATTTTGATCCACCACAATTCATAATCAACCGACCCCCAACATGCTCATTTACGTTAGCGGGCATTCCTGGTAAAGCATATGGAAAACCAAGAAAGTGTCCGGCCTCCTTATAATGGAGAACATGTACATTTTGATCGTTCATCTTCTCCTCTACCTGAGTGGCGAACTGTGAGGCCGGCCATATTTGATCCTGTCCACCAGCAATTAGTAAGACAGAAGCCTTTATGTTCTCTACACGAATACGGCAGTCCTCTATTTTCTCAGGAGACTGCAAGCTGTTCTCCCAAATGCTTAGGAACGATACTGGTTTTTTCTTGACCATGCCTCCAACCATCGCAAACATCTGTGCGAAACGGTACTTAAATTTGAGAAAGGGCAATTCTTCTTGATTTAAGGTCCATGAAGGAATAGGAGCATAAATACCGTTTTTTAAGCCTGATGTAATATAAGCTCCTGGTGCTCCAGCAACAACTGAAGTAAATTCATCGTATGTAGAAGCGAGTAGTAAAGCTAATTCTGCTCCACGTGAATACCCTATTAATGAGATTTTCTCCTGATTGGCTCGAGCTTTTAACCATTGAACCGCATCATAGAAATACTCCAATGGAATTTTTTCAAGGTCCTTTGGTACACCCTCTTGTTGTCCAAAATAAGCTAACGTAAAAACAGTGTATCCCTTTGAGGCAAGCAGAGCCGCTGCATGTTCCTGAATCTCACCATCAGACCCTCCAATAAGTAAGACAGCTGGCTGTGCTAGTTCCGAGGCAGAATAGAATAATGTCCCTACAATCCCTTGCTCATGTATACCTTCTCTCACAATATCTTCTTTATAAAAATACCTTTTCAACTGTACAGTCTCTTTAAATTGATCATTTATCTTTATCTGTAACTCAATTTCAACTTCCGATGCATCGGATTTAAAGAAATAATCTCCATGTCTCGTATTCTCTTTTTCTGCAGCCCAAAATAACTCAGCTACATCAGCCTGAGTGTCCGCTTTAGATAGGTCAACCTCTCCCTGTTCGTTTGCTTGAAAGGTAGAACATCCTTTAAATACATTTCCTTTTTGGTCCAACATACTAGACTCGATGCGAACCTTATCTTTTGGGTTACAGCCACTTATTTGAATGGTCGTCTGCTCATCAACATAAGCGTGTAAAGGCGATACGATTACCTTTGAATTCATAGTCAATTGGCTCTCCTCCTACATAACATCACGTATTCCACATTTATCTTAATTCTGCTGCCTCATAATAATTCTGACACAATGCAAAATGGTGCATTTCATGAATAGCTAACAAATGGATTCCTTGAATCAAATTTGGATAGTGGGCAGGTGGATCAGGGTAACGAATATGACCAGCAAGATCCTCATCAAGCGCAGCCACCCTATTTCTTAAACGCTTTGTCTCTAGTTCAAGCGTTTGAATCATTTTACTGTATGTCACTTTGCGCTGGATGTGTTTAGGAGGAATAAGTAGGGGTGGTGCTTTCATAGGTTTTTTGTGTGTTTGTTTGTATTGCTCATAAATATTTGGACTAGCGGTCAGATAAGGTTTATGTCTGCTTAGCTTCGCAAATGGTGTGGCTAAAGGTATATAGCTTATATTTAATTGTCTAAACCTTTTTAATAGCAGATAGACATGATACAGAGTCTCTCCAATGGACCATTTATCCTCGTAGGGTCTTAGCCAAACGACTCGGCTATCAAATTGATTAAAAAAATGAGTTCTTTGCTCAATGAGTTGATCAAAATATTGGTCCATATACTGACTCTTCATCACATCACCTTTCACCCTACTTAATTATTGAGATTCAATGATTATAGAGATAATTAATAAGAAACTACTAATCATTAACATAAATGAATTTCCAGCTACACCCACTATAAAAAGCTTCGACTGTTTTGATAGTTTACCAGAATAAGCAGCAAGTAGAATTCCAACGACTGACATGAATAAGAATAATAGAGTTTCCGTGAACATACCTATATCTGCGATGAGTTGCGTGTAAAATAAAAACAGACTTATCAGCATCAATGCAATTGAAGCTAGAGCAAGTCGCTTTCCCAGTGTTTGATTCTCCATTTTTTCTACCTCCGAGAAATTAGTACTACCATCATACCATAAAAACCCTTACCACTTATATTAAGGAAAAAAACTGATTTACTTTACAAATTCGCACGATTACAATAAATCTATATCTATCTACTACCTACAAGAAGCAGGTGCTAAGCTTTGACGATTCTTTCTATAAAAAACCTTTCGAAAAGCTATAAAAATAAGCATGTTTTAGACAATATCTCACTAACCATTGATTCTCCAGGCATATGGGCACTAGTCGGACCAAGCGGTGTAGGTAAAACAACTTTTTTGAATGTACTTACCAATATGGTTCGGGCTGACCTAGGAGACATCGAGCTTGTCGGGAAATCAAATCGTGATCAATCTGTTTTCAGAGAAGTGGCCTATCTTCAGGACCCTTCTATCTTGTTTGATTATTTATCAGGGTACGACCATCTGAACTACCTGCGGGGAGTTTATAACCTTAGAAAAACAAGAGTAAAGGAAGTCGCTCAGTACGTTGGCATGGAGAAATACCTCAAAAAACCAATTAAAACGTATTCATTTGGAATGAAGCAGCGCCTTCTCTTAGCAATGGCCCTTATACACAAACCTAAGCTATTGTTCCTAGACGAGCCTTTCCATGATTTACACTCTGCAGATACCATACATATTCGCACGATTCTTCTTGAACTAAAAGAATTGGGTACAACTGTTTTTATGACTTCTCACGCCTTATCCGATGTGGATCAACTCACGCAAAACATCCTATTTCTACATTTAGGAAAGCTAACTGAAGTCAGTATACGTGATCATGAGGCCGTCTACTACCGATTTCTATTGTCTGATCCAAAAAAAGCCAAAGAACTTTTGGATCAAGAAGATTATTATGTCGAAGAAACAGAATCTGGTCTGTTCGTTCAACTTCAATTCCGACCTTTACAAAAAGTAATTCAACTACTTCTTTCTCACGATATTCGTATCATTGAAATGCATAAAGAGATATCAGGTGCGCAAAGACTCTACGACGAGTACTTTGAGGTAAAAGGACCAGTGACATGAGTATATTAGTATTTGAATTAAAGAAAATCATGTACACCAGGACTTTTCCACTCTTCCTACTACTGACCATTCTAGCAATCTGCGGTTTATTTATTCACACTGTTATTATGCAAGACACGGCTCGAACAAAAAAGGTTGAGCCACTATCAACAATTTATCAGTCAATCATTGAACAAAACTTAGAAGACTACGCATATATACAAGAAAACGGTTTAGACCCTGATACGTTAGAACGGATCGCAACTGGTCAAGAACTTCAAACAAACCTTGAGATGGTTACAAATGAAATTCAGTATAGTAACTGGACAATGGAATTGCTAACGGAAAGACAAATCTATTATTCAGCTATGCACTACGAAGAGCTTGGTGGCACGTTCGGTATGAGTAATGATGAGATAGAAGCAGGTATTGAATTAACTTCGGAATTAATAAGCTTAAATATAGCAAAAGAACATCTAGATTATTCAACGCAACCCCCTCTTTTTATGAAAAAAGTGATTTCATTTTTCCTTAACTCATTATGGTATTTTGTCTTTCTTATTTCATTAATGGCTTATATAACAAAAGAATGTGGGGGCCAACCCAAACAGATGGTACATGCACTTCCAATCTCAGAGACAAATAATATCCTTATAAAAATGGTTGCTCTCGTCCTTGCTGGTACTACTTGGCTAGTAACCGTTTTCGGTCTTTCCTATGCTTTACCAATGATATTCACAGAACCAAAAGAATTTATCTTCTCCTATCCTCTCATCCATGCTGCTGGAGGACTCGTTGAAGTGAGTAGCTATCTAAAGGATACTGCTTTTATGAGTATGAGTTTGATTATTTTTACTTGTGCACTGCTTTTACTCATTGCGTATCGTTTCCGACAAACCTTTAAGACATACTTAGTTATTTCTCTTATCTTTCTCTCTTATTTTATTGTTACAGACGTAATATTGACTCCTACTCTTTATCCATTCACTTTTCAAACGATTGATCGTATTGTGCTGAGCTTTCAATTTTCTCCCATTGGTGAAGTGATCCTCCTTGTAACAGCCTGTTTGTTACTCTATGTCACAATTACTTATCAGCATAGGAGGAGACTATAAATGCTCGCTTCATTGATATTTGAATGTAAAAAATTATTAAAAAAGAGACCTATAGTAGCTGCAATTTGTCTATGCATGTTGAGTGCGGTTTGGCTGTACTCAAGTTCGTACTCGCGAGCAACTCATGATCAAGACATACTATTAACACAAGGGATCGAGAATTACGAATTACAAAATGAAAGTTATATTCAAGAACTAAAACTAGAACGTATGAAGGCTGAAGAAGCTGGGGACACCCAACAAACTGATCAGTTAACTGAAGAAATTGAAATGCATGAAGAATGGGCAGCTGACTATAACGAACACTTACCTAATGAAGAAAGTTCAATTAGTGAACCATTGTACCAAGGACAAATTGTTTATCTACATGATTTGTTACATGATCCTCAAAATTATGGTATGTATATTGTCGACCAGGAAATGTCTAATTTTACTTACTTAGTCACCATGGAAGAAATAAAACATCTACAAAAATACAAATTAGAACCACTATTCCAACCTACATATTATTACACACCTTATTTGGATAATATTTATGAAGACTTCACAGGAGATGCAGCAGCAGAATGGGCATCCATGACCAAACGTTACAGCCAAATGGGGTTTTCTTACCTTTATCAGATCATTCCGCTATTCTACATTCCTGCTGTGATTATAATTGGCTGTTTTTTATTCGGCAATATGATTAGAAGATATCACTTTAATGCATCACTGCCGCTCTCATGGACCAAACGATTTGCAGCGAAATATTGCGCTAGTCTATTGAGTTTAATTGGATTTACGTTCTTACTATTACTTGTCCCACTCGTAGCTAGCCTGTTTTCAGGTGGATTAGGCAGCTTAGAGTACCCTGTCCTCGTGTATGATGGACCCATTATTAAAAATGTTAATCATACATCATTGGATCTTTATGATGATTCATTTCATTTTATTTTATTAGGGGAGTACTTAATCAACGTTGTCTGGATGACACTTGGTCTTACAATCTTCCTACACTCGTTTTACATGTTCATTGTAAGCATTGTTCGTAAGCCTTTCATTGCAATGATTGTGATGAGTTCATTGATCATTACAAGTTTAGCTTTGTTTACCCATCCCTATAACCCTATCAGTTACATCGATATTCATAGAGTGATCAATGGGGAAATAGCCGCAATACAATCTGAACCAGTTTATACAGTCGGAACTGCAATTCTATTATGGGGCTGCGCGTCAGCTGTCTTTCTGTTGTTAAGCTCTATTCGTTTTCGACTTGATGGAAAGAGACTATGAAGGACATGTGGATCTACGTCGTGAGAGACGTAGATCTATTTTTTGGTGTGTCTCCTGTGTTGGGGGGTGGTGGGCTGTGCGTTGTTCTTTTTTGCGCGCAATGCCTCGATTTTCGCGCATTCTCGTTGTTTTCGCGCACTACGTATTCTTTTTCGCGCATTCTCAACGTTTTTGCGCACTACGCATTCAGTTTCGCGCATTCTCAACGTTTTTGCGCACTATGCATTCAGTTTCGCGCATTTTCAATATTTCCGCACACCTTCCTCAAATAAAAAATAACCTTCCAGTGTCTGCAGACCTGGAAGGTTATTCTTTATAGATGTAGTCTATTGATTTTCTTGAGTGAGTCCTTCAATAATGGTCTCTTGTTTTGTTTTCGCAAGAGAATACAGCATGGCTAATGAAACAATGCCAAATATAGCAACAATCACTCCAAGTACGTGTAGCCAAGGTACTTGGAAGGTGTAAGTGAATCCATACTGAGTCTGGTAATAGATCAAATACATAATGGCAATGCTGATAGGTATGCCATAAAATAATGATTTAATTCCGTAAAAAGCACTCTCATACATCATCATCTTCTTAAAGGAAGCTTGTGTCATACCAACGGATCGAAGCATTGCAAATTCGCGCTTGCGCAAAGCGACTCCGGTTGAGATTGTATTTAAAATATTTGCTAAGGAAATTAACGTAATCAGCGTAATAAATCCATAGATAAATACAGAGATAACCGTGATCATTTGTGCATCTGATTCCCTTATGTCGTGCAAATTATCAATAGCAAATTGGTTAAAGAATTCTAGTTGTTCCAGCTCCATCTGTGTGACTGTCGGATTATCTGATGTCATGTAAACACTTTGATTCACAAATGCCTCTTCTGTTTCTGATAAGATCGATTCAAATGTACTTTCAGATACTATCACTTCAAGACTCCCTGGGCCTTGATTTTTAGGACCCATTGGCACTTCGCCTGTTAACACAGAAACAGTTAAAGGAGGAAGGTCCTTTCTTTTGTTGGTTTCCCAGTTTTCCTCAAACAAAGGAAGTGTCCTCCCGACCTCTGTACGAATCGCTTTAGTCTCAATGTATTTACCCAACTCATAATCTTCATAGGAAATATCATCAACTACAATAGCAGCTAATTCAGTATCATTCAAATTGCCATCAAAGCCTGCTTGCTTTGCATAGTCATGTAAACTTTTTTCATCCAGTGCAGTTAAATTGACTGAATAGATATATCGTCCATCCTCATCCTGCATTATATGTGACTTATTTATCTCAGGTGCGATTTCGTCTTCATCTACATACATCGTTAGATTCGTCTCTTTGCGCAGTTGATAGTCCGTAACATCCGTTAGCTCCCCTATACGCTCTAGCAGTTCTGGCAGGATCTCTTCTTCCGTTGTATACACCTGAACATCATAATTAACAGTGTCCTCAGCTAATTGATAGGACTGTTTTAGACTTTGCGTAAAGTATGAAACACTAAGGAACAAAACAATACTCACAATAAGAGACAAAACAGTTATGTGGTACCGTTTTTTATTTCGTTTTAAGTTCTTTAATCCCAATTCTGCCTCTAACCCAAGCCACTTACGTACATAATTAGAAGTACGAACCGTTTTGTTCTTTAACTTAATGTCGTGGGTCTGTCGGATCGCATCCATCGCTGTAATACGTGAGGCACGATGTGCAGGAAGCCATGTTGAGATAAAAATAGTTGCAGCGGAAATCAAAACTGCAGCGACCATTGAAAATGGCGTAACAACTACTTTTAAAGACTCATCTAATCCGATTGAATCAATGATTGGGTTTATGACTGCAAAGGTCACGGCAATTCCTGCAATGCCCGACAAAATGCCTATAGGGATGCTGATGATCCCTACAATAAAACCTTCAAAAAATACAGAGTTACGCTTTTGTTTTTTGGTTGCCCCAACACTTGAGAGCATGCCTAAATGCCTCGATCGTTCAGATACAGAGATAGCAAACGCGTTAAAAATTAGTGCGACTGAACCAATAATAATGATAGAGATAATCACAACAAGCAATCCTAGCCTTGTTCGGTCCATAGTGTCGCTTGCGGTTATACCAGAGAGTTGAAGTAATCCACCATTAAAGCTCACACTACTAATATCCAGCTCTTCAGCTAGTCCACTAGCATGATCATAAAGAGATCGATTCAAGCTGTTCAAGGAAACGTATGCATCCATTGTCTCACTCATCAACGGTTTAGTCAGATCAAGTGATGACAAAGCCATATAACTAGGAGACCATCCCCGCTCCCAGCCAGGTCTTTCAAAAGATCCGACAATGGTATACGTCATCTCTTCTGTGTCGATAAGGGTTTCGATTTGGTTTCCCTCTTCGTCCATATCTACTTGATTATCATTGGTGAGAAATTCACCTTGTTCTACTGCCCATGTACTATCAGAATATCTAGTACCAACTTCCAAGGTGAGGGTATCGCCAATTTCTAAATGAACGTCTTCTGCAGACTCACTAATAATCAGCTCATCTTCACTTTGAGGCAGCCTACCCTCACTAATCTCCACAGAAAACTGTTCATAGGCTTCTTCGTTCATCTTTTGAATGAATAAATATGGCTTGTTCTTAGTAGGAGGGTCCTCTAATTTCGCGAATCCACTTTCTTGTATAAGTGAAAGAATTTCTGTTTCCGAATCGTTTCGAATCCCCTCGGTCTGCTCAAACGACAAGTCCTTGTAGACTACGTGCCAATCTCCATTTGCTTCGATATGATCTTTCTTTAAAAGGTCTGCATAAGACACACCTAATGTTGCTACTGCCGAAATCATTGCAGCGGAGATAATTGTACCTAGTATCGTTACTAGCGTTCTCCTTTTATTCTCTTTTAGATGACGAATCGTTAACTTATTAACAATGTTCATGGGCGAATGACCTCATCTTTTGCGATTTGGCCATCCTCTATTGTAATCACTCGATCTGCTTGCAATGCAATGCGATCATCATGTGTAATGATAATTAACGTTTGTTTATACGTTTTATTAAATAGTTTAAGTAGATCAATGATTTCCTTACTATTCTTACTATCCAGATTACCCGTCGGTTCATCTGCTAACATGATGGCGGGATTACCTATAAGCGCCCGCCCAATCGATACCCGTTGCTGTTGCCCACCTGAAAGTTGATTTGGTAGATGATTTAATCGTTTTTCAAGGCCTAACTGTTCAACCAATTGATCGAATTGCTCCTGGTCCACTTTATGCTCATCGAGTAAAAGGGGTAATGTAATATTCTCTTCAACAGATAGGATTGGAATCAAATTATAAAATTGATAGATGAGCCCAATTTGTCTTCGTCTAAATATTGCAAGCTGCGTCTCATTTAACTCATAGATGTTTGTGTTATTAATGAATACATTGCCACTTGATGGTTGATCGACGCCCCCTAATAAATGAAGCAATGTTGATTTTCCCGAACCTGAAGGGCCTATGATTGCTACAAACTCTCCCTTTTTAATTGAAAATGAGACATCATCAAGCGCTTTTACTGCTGTTTCACCCTTACCATACACCTTAGACAAGTTCTCAACCTTTAATAATTCCATTGTATATACCTCCAATTGTTGATGTCCTTAGTGTATAAGGTGAACATGACTCTCCCGTGACTTTTCAGGTGACAATTTAGTCACTTAGACAATCGCTTATAAAATTTAATTGAAAAGACCGTACTTTCTCCGTGATCACTGTTGACTTCGATATCTCCATTCTGACTACTAATAATACGATGTACTAATGCTAATCCGATTCCAACACTGCCTTCTTTCGCCTGTTTTCCTTTATAGAAACGATTAAAAATATATGGAAGATCTTCTTTTGAGATACCATTACCATTATCTTTAATCTTAATTTCCGTATACAAGATGTTCTCTGAAAAACTGATGGAAATGATTCCATCATTCGGTGTATGTTCCACCGCATTTTTTAACAGATTCACTATTGCTTCTATGCTCCAATGAAAGTCACCTATGAAGTGCACATGCTCGTTTTGCTCGACCTGTAACGTTTGATTCTTTAATTCAATGGGGATAAGGAGCGGCTGTACCGCTTTTTCAAGTAGCTCTTGAACATTAATTGATTGTTTTTTAAATTCAATGGTCCCTGCATCCATCTTAGAAAGTTTTAATAAGGAGGTCACCAGCCACTCCATTCGTTCAAGTTGAACTAAAATATGACGAGCAAATTCTACTCTCTTTTCATCCGTTATTGATGACTCACTTAATAAGTCAGCCATAACAGTCATCGAGGTAAGTGGTGTCTTTAATTGATGAGAGATATCTGAGATAGCATCTGTAAGCTTACCTTTCTCTTGAGATAAGTCTGCACTCTGTTCAGAAAGCATCGTCGTTACCCGATATAACTCATTTTTCAGGATACTTAATTCACCCTCTTCATTATCACGAACATCTAGCGAATAGTTTCCCGCAGCAATACTTCTAAGATACTCAGACAATCGCTCTATTTGCTTATATCTTCTAATAGTAAACATAAAAAAAGCACCCACTAATAAAATGGAGGTAGCCAGAACAATGAATAAAGCAACAGTCGACACAAAATAAGCAGCTGATATACCTGCACAGGTGACAATTAAAAGAATGAGAAGAAATCTTTGTACTTCTTTATCGCGTAGCATGGAACTCACCTGCTTTATATCCAAGTCCACGAACGGTTTGAATGATGACAGGCCGCTGTGGATCATCTTCAAGTTTTTCTCGAAGACGTTTTATATAGACAGTAAGTGTATTGTCATTCACAAATCCTCCACCAACATCCCAAATCAAATCAAACAATTGAGAACGAGTTAAAACCTGACCAACATGGTTTGCGAAGATAATCAGCAAACGATATTCAAGTGCAGTTAACACAATCTCTTCCTCATACTTATAGACTTTCGCTTCGAGCGTATGTATTTTTATAGGACCGATAGATAGCATCTGTTTTTGAAAAGAAGAGGCCTGTTTAGCCGAACGTCTGAGCACCGTTTTAATACGCGAAATGAGTTCCCTTAACCGAAATGGCTTCGTAATATAATCATCAGCCCCCATATCGAGACCCATCACTACATTTACTTCCTCATCCATCGCCGTTAAAAAAATGACAGGAGTATCTGCCTTCTCTTTAACAAGCTGACACAACTCATATCCATTTCCATCAGGTAACGACAGATCAAAAATACATAACGAAAACACGTCAAGATCTTGACTGATCACCGTTTTAGCATCCGTTGCATTTGCACACAACCTAATATCAAACCCTTCTTGCTTAAGTGAATAGCTAAGCCCCTCAGCAATCGTTTGATCATCTTCAACAAGCAGGATGTACATGAACGCTCCCTCTTTCTTCCAAGTTATGTCTTTAGTTTATCATATTAATACGTGGGGAGAGGGAGGGTCAATGTCTTAAGTGGTACTTGAGGCGCGGAGTGAGGATACCTTTTTGAGCATTGTTGAGGTGTTTTTGCGCATTTGCAACATTTTTGCGCACATGGCATTCAGTTTTGCGCATCATCAATTCATTTTAGCGCATTTTGACACGTTTCGAGCATAGACATTAATTTCCCGCGCGCATGGAGTCTATTTTTGAGCATTATCCATTTATTTGCGCACGAACCTGAACTTTTTGCGCACATCTGCTCATTTTCCGCGCAACTGGAACCCTTCTTTTATTGAATGAGAATCATCCCGCTTATCACAATGTTGCTCAAATTAAGTATTGCAAGAATAGCCTTCCTCCACCCTCTACCTAGTAATGCACTGAGCAACCCTATAATCGGTAAAAATATGAACCCAAATAGAAACAAAAAGAAGGGCACTCCTGAAACTCGTTCAGCGAAATACATAATAAGCAACAGACCAAGCCATAACGTTAGAAAACTAATATATGAAGCAAGGGAAACTAGATGAGGAATTTTTGCTCGATCTTTTACCCACGCTTTAGCAACTTCTAAGTAGAAGTCATCTTCTTCTTTTAAATGCCTTACTTGCACAAATGCATCTACAATCTGATTAACTTGTTTAGGGACAGATGGCCGGGGTCCTTTCATATAATTTTTAAGCAGCCTTTGATCTCGAATTAAATCCCCTTCAAATGAAATCATTAGTTTATTCACTGCTCTTACATGTTTTGGTTTTATTTTTCTTCTTCTTATAAACATGTCTAATGCATGTTTAATTACTACTAAATATACTCTCAAATATAACTTTCTAAAAATACATCTCACACCCTTTGATATGTAAATTTACTCCAGCTTCTGTACCAGGGATGTCACCCAATATGAGAAGAGCACCAAAACGTATGTAGAAGACTATAAAATAGCATTAGCGGCATATCTATATACTGATCATCCACTTCCCCTTCATATGTTCTTTTGAAAGACGTGGTGCGTTTCATCCTGCCGATTTCATCTTCGTATTCATTCAACAGGGAGGCTGTCCGATCGAATTTGACCTTCATCGTTAACATGGGGTGATTATCTAACCTCACTACTACTTGATGTGCTTTAAAGAAACCTTTCGGATATTCTGCTCTTCCTATGATCTCTCCATTTTTATAAATATCCCACTTCGTCCCTCCGAATAACTTAATCTCTGTTTGGTTAATTTTATAGTCATCATCACTAGTAAAATCTTTGGCTAGTATATTTACATCATATTGAGGGTTTCTTGTTTGCTTCGTAAAGTATCTCTCCATTTGTCCAATCTCTTTTTGATCATGCTCGATAATAAATGACTTATCTGTTCTCCCTATAGCAGGGGCTGTATAGTCAAATAACATATTTCCCCTCTTTTCTATATACTATCAATCTTTTTTCCTATACCCTACTTTGGTTGTTGTATTCAAATAATTCATAAGGTATAGTAAAACTATCAATTATTAGGAGGGTTGTTAAAAATGACTTTATTACTAAGATTACGTTTCCATACTTTGAACAAGTAATTAAATACGTTCAAAGGCTCTGTTCATCATTACAGAGTAAACATGGGAGTAGTATGGTCATTTTTAATACCTATTTTGCATATTTGTTGTGCGACTATTTCTTATAAATTACATGCATAGGTATGGCTATATATCTTACTTTGGTAAGACTATTTATGATAGCTACCTGACATACATTTTTTGTTTACTCGCTAACCACAGACGCCGGTCTGTGGTTTTTTTGATACCAGATGTCTTTTAAAAAAAGATGAAAAGTATCGGGAGGAAACGTTTAATGGAACAATTAAATTTAGAACTATCCAATGTTGAGGTCACATTTTTAGATCAGAAGGTATTAGACTTACAGTCCTTGTCCATTTATCAGTTTGATCGAATTGGCATTGTAGGCAAAAATGGAAGTGGAAAAAGTACGTTACTGAACGTTTTACAGGGTGGGCTTAATCCGACAAGTGGGAACGTTCAACGATTTGTTGACTTTGGTTATTTTGAACAGACAACCAAGCCAGATCACCATGTGGATGATTACGAGTTACTAGCTCGACTATCAATCCCTGATTCAGAGGTAGACAGCTTAAGTGGTGGAGAGCAAACTCGCCTTAAGTTAGCTAGCTTATTTTCTCACTATTACGAGGGGCTTTTGATTGATGAGCCAACGACACATTTAGATGCTGAGGGTACTCATTTTTTATTGGAACAATTGAGATATTATTATGGATCTCTCGTTCTTATCAGCCATGACAGGTATGTATTAGATCAATTGGTCACAAAAATCTGGGAAGTTGCTGATGGGCGGGTAACCGAATATGTTGGGAATTACACAGACTATGAGAAACAGAAGCAACTTGAATCAAAGCAACAGAAGGAAACATACGAAAAATATCAAAAGGATAAACAACGTTTGCTGAGTGCCGCTGAAGAAAAAATGAAAAAAGCTGAAAAAATTACTCAAGCAAACTCTTCTATGTCTAAAAAAGAAACAAAAGCGAAAGCGAATCGAATGTTCATGACAAAATCAAAGGATACCAGCCAAAAATTAATGCAACGTGCGGCAAAAGCAATTGAAAAACGAGTCGAACAATTGGATGATGTGCCTGCACCAGAGGTCATCAAGCAGATTCGATTCTATCAATCACCTACATTAAAGCTGCATAATAAATTTCCAATAATGGCTGATCAACTGACTGTCACTGCTGGAGAGAAAACTCTATTAACAGATGTGCGTTTTCAATTTCCATTAGGGAGAACGATTGCTATTCAAGGGGCCAATGGCTCTGGTAAAAGCTCACTCATCAAACATATCACCGAACAAAAAGAATCAATCACTCTTTCTCCAAAAGTGATTTTTGGAATCTATACTCAACATGCGTATCATTTCACAGAACCACAAACAGTTATGGCTTTTATGAAAAGTAAAAGTGACTATGATGAGAGCAAAATAAGATCTATCCTACATGCCATGGATCTAAGTGGTAATGATCTGAAAAAGAATGTACAAGACTTAAGTGGAGGAGAAGCCATTCGCCTCGTATTATGCGAATTATTTCTTGGCAATTACAACGTTCTAGTCCTTGACGAACCTACAAACTTCTTAGACATCAGCTGTCTCGAAGCACTAGAATCATTCCTTTCAGCTTATCAAGGAACCGTGCTTCTTGTCTCTCATGATCGCAGATTTGTCGACCGTGTCGCTGATCACGTATTTGAAATTTCGAAGCAAACGTTGATTCAAATGAAGTGATTTCCGCATAAAAAAAACTGTCTCCATTTTGGGTGGTGACAGTTTTTTAACTGGTGCTTAATTTATGGATGCTTAAAGAACAAGGATTGGTGTCTCTTTATTATTTTTGCGCATAATCCATTCTCTTTCGCGCATTTTACCTTATTTTACGCATCATTCATTTTTTTCGCGCATACGGAAGGCGTTTTCGCGCATTTTTTAAGTATTTGAGCACTCTCTACTGTTTTTCGCGCACACGGACTCTTTTTTCGCGCACGCCCTTCCTATATCTGTCTAGCCTAGAGATCACGTCTCATAAACATGATATACTCATTCCAAAAGGAGGGTTTTTTATGAAATTATACCGTTTCGACTCTGATGTAGGTAAAAACGTAACTCATTTTAACAGCAAGAATAGCACGTTTGTCCCTTTATCCAGAAATAAGCCCGTTTCTGTTGGCACCATGTATTTGGGGGAGGACAGTGTTTTAGGTATGCATCCCGCAGCAAGTAATCAATTGTTCTTAGTTGTATCCGGTGAGGGGTGGGTTAAAACTCCTGGAAACGAGAAAATACATATACAAAAAGGGACTGCTGCATTCTGGGAAGTGGGCGAGGAACATGAATCAGGATCAGATGCAGGAATGACTGTGATGATTTTAGAAGGACCCAACCTCGACCCTTCGTTCCTAACTACTTATGCTCACACTAGACGCAGGTAACTATAAATAACCACCGTTCGTCTCTGGTAACTCTTGGTATTCGTCTCTTGGATAAATGATCTTATTATGAAGATGATTCATCGTATCATTCCACTTATTGAGTTTTTCTGTATCACAAGAGGTATTCCACTCAATGTTGTGTTCTTCCCCATCAGCAATCATGGTCAAATCATATTTTTCGTAAGGCTGACTGCATAAGGAACCTATTTCTGTTGGTAAGTGAAAGAGGTCTGCGCTTTGGAACAACTCATAGATCGCATCAAGTTCCTCATCAGAAAGCTCCATTATAGTTGTAGCCGAACCATCATTGATTAAATCTTTTGTATACGTATGATCGAATGTATTTAATTCATTGCCCATCCTGACTCCATATTTTAAAGAGAAGGCAAAATCGTTTGGCTTTTGTTTTGGTAAACTATCTTGCGAAGAAGATTCACACCCACTCAAAACCAAAACAAATAAAAACCAGAACAACAAATGTTTCATAAGCTCTCCTCTCAGCATTTAGATTATCTATATTCATAATAACCTAAAAAGTAAATATGTTACATCTATTATTTAGGAGGAATGAAGCATGGAAAGTACCTATATCTTAGCTATCGTCGTTATGAGTTTGTTTGTGCTGATCGCATGTTTCCAACTGACCCTCGCACTTGGCTTTCCGCTTGGTGAATTTGCAATGGGAGGCTTCCATAAAACTCTACCTAAAAAGTTGCGCTTGATAAGCCTATTTAATGCTGCTATGTTGTTATTTATTGGTTTGGTGTTTTTAGTCCATACAAATGTGATATCGAGTTTCTCCTTTATACCTACTACACTATTAGTCTGGTTTTTTACTGTATTCTTAGGATTAAACACGTTAGCTAACCTCGTATCAAGAAGTAAAAAAGAAAGACTAGTCATGACTCCACTATCAGGTCTTTTATGTATACTGTGCTTACTGATTGCACTATCTTAGCGGGGATAGAACTGAGAATATTAAAATCACTCATACCCACCATTCGCTTCGGGGAGTTTTTGATATTCCTCTCTTTGATAAATCAATTCAGTATATAGAAAGTTCATAGCTTCTTGCCATTCATGAACTTTTTCTGTGTCACAAGCTGTGCTCCAAAATAAGTGATATTCTTCCCCATCTGCTGTCATTGATAGCTCGTACTTATCATTAGGTTCAGAGCAACCAGAACCTGCTTCACTTGATAACGTAAATAGATCAACTTCCCGAAATTCCTCATAGATCATAACTAATTCTTCATTTGATAGTTCCATATCTGTTGTTGCTTTGCCATCAGATACTAAGTCCTTTGTGTAGGTATCGTTATAGGCATTTAACTCATTCCCAAGCGTCACTCCATATTTCAAAGAAAAGGCAAAGTCATCCGGTTTTTCTCTCGGTAATTCTTTGTTGAAGAAATGACAACCATTTAAAATGAGCAAAAGAGTTAAAATTGATAGGATTTTTTTCATTAAGATGGCTCCCCCATAGTTTACGAACTCTGATGGATCATTACCCGTTTCGACAACATCACAGGCTTTCCCTTTTATTATCTTTTAAAATGACCAAATGATAGAATAAAAGCACCTACTACGTAAGGAGGAATAACGATGGCAGAACATAGCTTTCATTTAAAAGCCAACTGGCCAGGATTACGAAATGATGTGGGACAAATAGAATCAGGTAATCTCGTGACTAAGATCTCCATTCCACCAGAAATGGACGGACCAGGTGTGGGGACCAACCCTGACGAAATGCTACTTGGAGCCGCAGCCACCTGCTATATTATTACCCTCGCCGCGATGATGGAGCGAAGTAAACTTGATAAGAGTGGGCTCACGATGACATCCGAGGGAATTGTAGATGTCACAAAAGGTGTAATTACCTACAAAACAATCATCCACCGTCCTGAGATTGTGCTAAAAGCAGATGCATCCGAAAAAGATATTGAGCTTGCTCATAAACTTGCGGAAAAGGCAGAAACATCCTGTATGATTAGTCGCGCGATTCAGGGAAATGTGGAAGTGGAGCTTGAGGTTAAGGTTATTGTAGAAGAATAGATGTGAATGAGGAGGACTATGAATGAACATTCAATTATTAGTTTTTTTTCACTCAAGTGATCACTCAAAACAGGAACTCATGGGTAAAACATACGAATCTGATATCCGCCCTATAATTGGTGACATTATTCATGACCCAGGTTTCCATTCAAAGTTCCATAATGGATATGAAGTGGTTAAAGTAACACTAGATTATTCAAATAACGAATGTTTGGTTTCATTATCCCCTCTTGTGGTAGAGCTACAAGAGATAACGTTTGAAGAATATGCGGAGCATTTGCGGGAGCATGGGTGGAGTTCGATAAAAAAGGATGTTAGGTTAGGGAATTAAGGAAACCTTCCATTTCCGGAATGGTGCTCGGTATTACGTTTTCAAGCCTTTTAAATACGTAGTACCGAGTTACTCCCCTTAACGTCTCTAATTTCCGGAGAATGATCAGGTTAAGACTATCAGTTCAACCAACTGTCTGCGATTTCGCGCACAGTTGGTTCTTTTTTGCGCATTCTGGAGATTTTTGAGCAGTTTGCATGGTTAACCGCCCACCAGCAATGGTTTTTCGCGCATAATAAAAGTTTTTGAGCACAATGAAGATATTCCGCGCATTAATCTTAGGTTTCCGCGCATCCCCTCTTTTTAAAGCTGAGTCATCTCATAAATGGCATCCACAACAAACCATATTGGCAGAATCCAGCCTATGAGTAAAAGCCTGTTTCGCTTCCGCTCCCTTTGGAACACAATCAAAAGTAAACTCAAAGCGACCGCTATCAGTAAATAGGTTACAATCGTGTACCATGCTTGATTTATGCCGCCTACATAACGGGAGACGGATAAAACTGAGACAATAATTCCCAGAAAGATCATGATTCCTTTTATCCACTTCATATGTATTCCCCCATATCAGATTGTAACGTAAAAATTAAAAGAAACAGCTTCCAATAATCCTATCAGAGACAGTGGAAGCTGTTATTCTTTATCCTATTTTACCTCTTCCTCTACCCTAAACTCATCCAACAACCCACGAACCTCATCCGTTGATTTTGCATTCATCAATTGATTTCTCAACTCGCCTGCTCCGCGGAAATCACGGACATAGATTTTAAAGAATCGATGGAGAGGCTTAAAGGCACGGGATTCGATCGCATGATAGTGATCATGGAGATCTAATTGTAAACGCAAGAGATCAAGTAACTCATCACTCGTATGTTCTTTTGGTTCTGTTTCAAAAGCAAATGGATTTGTGAAGATACCACGGCCAATCATGACACCATCGACACCATATTTTTCAACAAGTTCCATGCCGACTTGACGGTTAGGAATGTCTCCGTTGATTGTTAACAGAGTGTCTGGTGCTATCTCGTCGCGAAGCTTCTTGATCTCAGGGATTAGTTCCCAATGGGCCTCAACTTTGCTCATTTCCTTTTTAGTGCGCAGGTGAATGGAAAGGTTAGCAATGTCTTGTTCTAAGATGTGAGTTAACCACTCGCGCCACTCTTCCACTTTAGAATATCCAAGCCTTGTCTTCACACTGACAGGTAAGCCACCTGCTTTTGCTGCTTGAATCAGTTCTGCGGCGACGTCAGGACGACGGATCAAACCACTTCCCTTTCCGTTTCCAGCTACATTCGCAACAGGGCAGCCCATGTTAAGATCGATTCCCTTAAAACCCATCTCCGCCATGCCAATACTCATTTCTCTGAAGAATTCAGGCTTGTCCCCCCAGATGTGAGCAACAAGCGGCTGCTCATCCTCTGTAAAGGTTAAGCGCCCACGTACACTTTGCTTCCCGTCTGGATGACAGTAGCTTTCTGAATTTGTAAATTCCGTAAAAAAAACATCCGGTCTTGCTGCTTTACTCACAACATGGCGAAAAACAACGTCTGTTACGTCTTCCATTGGTGCTAGTATAAAAAATGGTCGTGGTAGATCACGCCAAAAATTAGAACTCATTTTCACATTCATATCCTTTCATATTTCAGGTTTTGCCTATATATTTTATTGCTCTGAATTATTATAAGTGTACATATTGATACATAGGGATTATCTAAAAGACCCCGACTTCGATTTTACGAAATCAGGGGCAAACTAGCAAGTAGAAGTTTAGTTTAACTCCATCTCCACCACACACTCCACATGTGTACTCTGCGGAAACATATCCACTGGCTGCACTTGCTTGGTTTTATATCCGCCTTCTTCAAGCACCTTCAAGTCTCTTGCTAATGTAGCTGGGTTACAGCTGACATACACAATACGCTTTGGCTTCATTTCAAGCATCGTCATTAATAGCTTTTCGTCACAGCCTTTTCTTGGTGGATCGACAACAAAGACGTCTGGGCGGATGCCTTGGGCTGCCCACCATGGGATGACGTTTTCGGCTTCGCCTACTGCAAAGTCAGTGTTGGTGAGGCCATTTAGTTCGGCGTTACGCTTGGCATCACTGATGGCTTCGGGTACGATTTCGACTCCATAGACGTGTTTGGCTTGTTGGGCTAGGAATAATGAGATTGTACCAATTCCACAGTAGGCGTCGATGACAGTTTCTGAGCCACTTAGCTTGGCATATTCAAGTGTCTTGTCGTATAGTACCTTGGTTTGTTCTGGGTTAACTTGGTAAAAGGATCGGGCTGAGATCGCAAACTTAATCTCTCCGATTGAGTCATAGATGTATTCTTCGCCCCAGAGGACCTTGGTTTTGTCACCGAAAATAACATTTGTGCGTTTTGGATTGACGTTTTGCACAATCGATTTTACAGCTGGAAAGGCTGTTCGGATATCTTCAATGATATTCTTTTTATTTGGTAGAGCTTCGTCACGTGTGACAAAAACAACCATCAGCTCTCCACTTTGGCGTCCATAACGTACAACAACATGGCGAAGAGTGCCACGGTGTTTGTCTTCATCATAACCACGAATGCCGTATTGGTTAGCCATTTCTTTGACCTTTTGTACGATTGCATCACTATGCTCGTTTTGAATGATACATTCTTCCATATCAACGATTCGGTGACTGCGCTCTTGATAAAATCCAGCGATCACTTCTCCATCTCGTTCGCCAACTGGGACCTGTGACTTGTTACGGTAGCGCCACGGGTTGTCCATACCAAGTGTAGGTTGAACAGTAACATCCGTGATGCCTCCAAGTCTTTCTAATGCATCTTGAACCTGTTTTTGCTTATAGCGCAGCTGACCGTCGTAGGTCATATGCTGCAGCTGACAGCCACCGCATTGGCTGTAGATGGGACAGGGTGCTTCTGTGCGGTCGGGACTAGGCTTATGAATTGTCATTAAGCGCGCAAAACCGTATCCTTTGCTTGTTTTAGTGACCTTCACTTCACAGGTCTCACCAGGCAAGGCTTTTGGGATAAATAACGTATAGCCCTCATGTTTAGCAACCCCCGCTCCTTGGTGGCTGAGGTCCGTAATCGTTACATCTAAGGTTTGATTTTTGTGTACGGGTGGTGTCATTTTACTCATCTATGGGTAATTCCTTTACGTCTAAATTTGGGTGCTGGGTTCATTTTACCATGAAAGATGGGTCGTTGATACATTGGGCATGGCAATGGACGAACCTATTGAATTGATTTTTAGTGGGTGGTATGGTTGAATGACTACAAATTCAACTATTTGAGGTGAGACTGTGAAAGATACGTCAACAAGGAACATCATTTTGTATGCTCTTTTGTTTGCTGTCCTCTTTTCAATCATCATTTCTATCCCCCGTTATGTAACTGGAGATTCCAGTCTAATAGCTACAGTCGTGTTTTTTGTCATTGCTTTTGTCTTCAACTGTATCAGTCATTTAGCTTATCGAAAGCTTAATCGATCGTAAAGTACTGTACACGGATCTATGTTTCAGATGGATTATTTTAGGTTATAAAATAAAAGAATACTTCTTTAAAGGAGGGATTCACCTTGTCTTGGTTATCAAGTAATACTTTTTTAGCTTTGACTGCCTTCACGATTAGCCTTGTTATGGTAGGGACTTCGATGCAAACAAGTTTGTCTGGCTGGGTTTATCAGTCGATCGAGCTTTTTCTTATTTTTGCCGTTTCATTTGGTGTGTTAAAGCTTGTATCAAGTAAAACTACGCAACCGCAATCCCAAAATACCTAATACGAGGCCCTGCACCCCAATTGGTTTTGGGGTGTTTTATGTGATGGTCACTTTGAACTGGATTGAGGTCTTGCTAAAGCCGGGATCTCTCTTGAGAAGGCTCTAGCTCTCTTGGTAAAATTGGATCCTTCATAGTTTCAGGACGATTCCTCTTGATGTCGTTCTTCTCCCTTTGGTAAATCTCAATCCATCTTATTAACAAGCACAACTCTCTTGTCAACGACATCTATCTCGTGACAAATCTCTATCCAACTTGATGTCACATTCATTCTTCTTGGTAACCCCACCACCTCAAAAAAAGAAGCAAGCATCAATAGATACTTGCTTCTCTCAACTCTCATTGCTCATTAATCTGCTTTTGAACTTTTTTAGGCAGCTTATTTAAGACAAGCTCACACGAATGTTGAATTAACGCATGGGCCATCTGCTCGTCCACATCTGAGTTAAAGTAAATCGAATTCCAATGGGTTTTGTTCATATGATATCCAGCTGTAATCCCCTCGTATTGCTCTCGTAGTTCCTCAGCACGGATAGGGTCGCATTTTAGAATAATCATTGGTTTCTCACCCATTAAGGCAAACATCTTTCCACCGATAAAATATCGGTCCGCCTGCCAGTCTGGTTGGTAGTCATGTGTAGCGCCCTGTATAGTTAGGCAGAAATCGTGCAATGTTTTTTTGTTCAATTGATTCGCCCCTTTTTTGTTTATTATATCGTAAAGGGGCGACGTCTGTTATTTAGAAGGTTGAATGAGACCTTTTTGAGCTTCTGGGTGTTTTTGCAACGCAACTCGACCCACACAAATGATAAGCACAACAGCCATAATCAGTAACAATGGTAGGAATTCTTCGGTGACCCCTGTTCCTCCAAAGATTACTGTGAAATATCCGTCTGCCGCGTAGGTTGCTGGTAGCAGGCTTGAGATTGTTTGATAAAAAGGTGACAGCATCGCAACTGGTACGATAACTCCTGAAGTCACAAGTTGCATAGAAAGTAGCACAATATTTCCCATCATCCCTGCTGGACCGAGCAGAATTAAGAATGTTTGTGAGACAAGTAGGAACGATAGGAAGACCAGGAACTGATAGAACCAGACTGTCCAGAATGGCAAGGTTACACTAATATCAAAGATAGCTATTAATCCATAAGTGAGGAAGGCAAGTCCTGCACTAACCAATACATTCAGTAGCTGGCGTGACCAAAAGACGTTCCATTTATTTAGTCCTTTTCGAGCCAATCCCATGACAGATACTTGGATTTGCATGTTCATGGTCATCGATCCAACAAACGACGCAAGCACAAGCATCATTGGAATCATTGTTGCGGCAAAGCCTTCTGTTTCATTCACGCGGTTGATATCTGCAGTAATTGGCGAAAGGTCAACTTGATCTAGAGTCGCCGTTAGCTGCTCTTGAATCGTTGAAACTGCTTGCTCTGGTAGACCGCTATCTGAGAGCTGACTCGCAAATTGCTCCCCTCCCATTACTAACTGTTGTGTAGCAACCTGTTCATTAATAGTC
Organism: Alkalicoccobacillus murimartini; assembly: GCF_030813245.1. Classification (GTDB taxonomy): domain Bacteria; phylum Bacillota; class Bacilli; order Bacillales; family Bacillaceae_D; genus Alkalicoccobacillus; species Alkalicoccobacillus murimartini. The sequence goes on from NZ_JAUSUA010000005.1 coordinate 156,921, forward strand.
GTAGTGAGCTTTGTCGCTATTTGCTCTAGAGCCTGCTTACCAACTGTTGCAGATGCTTGGTTTATTGAGTACGTAATTTCGGCTTTTTCATTAGAGCTTAATGTTTCTGTAAAGTTACTTGGGATGTGCACGATCATATGAATCGTACGATCTTGAAGCGCCTCTTCTGCCTCTGCTTCCGTTAATGTAGTATCTATTGCAAGTGGCAAATTCTCTTCTATTTGATCAGCTATCATCATCCCTGCTTGTGTATCTTCATTGACAAGAGCTACATCTAGCTCCGTTATGCGTTCTTGGACGCCATCATAAGCGGTTAGCCAGACACAGAAAAAAACGACTTGAAACACAAGGGCAATGATAATACCTGCTTTAGTAGTAGGTTGTTTGAGCAATTCTTTAAACGTATTCATTCATTTCTCCAATCATTTTTTAATTAAAGTAAGTACTTACTTGCATTATTAAGCAAAGAAAAAGCATTCCTATGAATGCTTTTAGGTCCTGACCCCGCGCACAAATAGCTGAACACTTTCTCTTAGGAACGTTTCATCAGGCATAGCTGTTACTCGATCTCCAAATCTAGCTTTGGAAACAAAATAGCCAAAGTTAATCCAAATAAAATTAAGAGCTAAGGTTTCGCAATCCGTCGTTATCATCAAATTTCGTTTCTGCATTTCTTCAAAATAATTGGTCAAATATAGCTTAAATTCCTTAGGGCCACGAGACATCTCATCATTCAGCTCCTCGACCTTATAAAACTCTTTGAAGCCAAGCATCACAAAATCCTCGATGCTACGCATAAAATGCAAATAGCCATGAGCAATTTTATATAAATCCTTTTCTAAGTCCCACGTAATAGCCTGATCAATCGTTTCTTTTAAACTTGGTCCAAACGTTAACCCTTCGACGACCTTTTCAAGAATGGTCTGCTTATTTCCAAAGTGTCGAAAGAGTGTCACTTCATTACAGCCAGCCTGTTCTGCAATGAGCCGAGTTGTTGTTCCCTGGTAACCATGTTCCTTCAAAAGCTCAAGTGCAGCAGTAAGGATACGCTGCTTTGTCTTTTCTTTTGCCGACATGTTTGCCCACCTTTAAATATGCAAGTAGTTACTTGCATATTACTTGATAGGATCATTTCTGTCAATGTAATGTTTCATGTTAACTTACTCTCAGATATACTAAAGATGAATGTCTACTAGATTACGAGGTGTGCATACATGATCGTCTTAAAAAAGTTTCACTTCTCCTACTTCTTCTTGTTTTTTACCACTCTTATGTTTTCACCTTCTTTCATTCGATATGAGAATGGATTAGCGATTACGCTTATTTTCTTATTTCTTGTAAACATTTCGTGTTTTGCGACTGAATTTTTTGTTATTAAACATTATGAACGAAATCACCAGCAAAATTTTAGTAACCGTAATGAGTTCTTACAAAACGAGAAAGTTCGTATGGGATATGCACAATTTGTTGGAAGCCAATTCACTATAACATTACTCCTCTTTCTAGTTTTTATTTGGTTTATTTAAAGCAATTTGTATTAAAAAAGATTATAAAACCCTAACCATTATGCTGTATAACGAGCATAGTGGTTAGGGTTATTTGTCCAAGTCTGAGGATGGCCGCTACCGCTCCGGACATACACTCGCTGGTTTTAGCTAATCGATAGTAAATAGAGGTGGGTTACTTACAGGTTAGTACTCTGTAGTTGTTGCATTTCAATCAACGAGTAATTTCTCAGATTCTTTTTTATAAAATGCTATGCATGGATTTTAAGCTTCTCAGTAAATCCTTGAACGAATTGATCGCACGCTTCAAAATCTTCTTCAGATTCTGGTGTAAATTCAATCTTTAATCCTTTTGTAGCAAGCACTGCCCCGCACTGTTCTAGCTTACGCTCAAAAGTATGGACCGCCTCGCAAAATTCAGGATAGACGGTATCTCCAGAGCCAAATACAGCCGCGGTTTTCCCTGAGAGATCTACATCATCCATTGCTTCAAAGAAATCATCTGCCTCATATGGAAGATCTCCATCCCCCCATGTATATGAACCAATTACAATACCATCATATGTTGAAAGCTCGGCTGGATCATAGTCTTCCATCTCTTCTAGATCCACCTCGTAGCCTTTATCTCTAAGCTTACTCGTTATTAAATCAGCGATATCCTCGGTATTACCAGACATGCTTGCAAAAACCAATACAATTTTAGACATCGTCTCATCCTCTCCACTAACTTAATCTTATTCCATTGTATTAATAATGAGAATCATTTTCAATAGTTATTTTTGAATGTTTGCTTGGGTGTCATTTGAGGTATTGGAATAAAAAGGAGTTGATTCGGGTGTTTCCGTCTAAAGAGCAACGTGTGGAGAATCGTAGGAGAGTGAAAGAACAATCACACTGGACTTCATTTTTTTTATTAGCAACTGGGATTTTTATGAATAATGGATTTCTTTTAGATAGAAGTGATTCCGTAGTTTTCTGGAACGTTATAATTGGCATGATAGCAGGACTTATTCCACTCTTTTTCATATGGCGAGCACGAAAAAGTCAGATGATACGAAGAAGACTGGCGACAAAAAATGCAACTACCGTCAGCTTTTCATTGGTAGCTATACTCTTACTATCCTTCTTATTAGGCTCGTTTCGAATGGATGAATTATCTATTACAAGAATACTTGCGGGGTTATTGGCTATTACGTATTGGATCATCCTTGGTTTCATCTGCCGTTTCGTATATAAGCAGCTAGTGAACAATCAAGGTGTTTCCGCAAAAGAAGATAATCTAACTAAAAAACAAAGGAAAACAGAAATAGGACTCGCAACAAGTGTAGCCGTAGTTGGAATTGGCGCGTACTTTTATCTTGTTTTGTAGTGTTTGAATAGAGAGGAATGAATACAGTGTCGATCCTTCCATCTAAAGAGCAACGTGTAGAAAATCGGAGAAAAGTAAAAGAGCGGCAACACTGGACTCTGAATGTCTTAATCATTTCAGGTATATTGTTTTATAACATTCAAATATGGGTGGTTAGCAACCCTCTTTTGTATGTTTATGTTAGCATTCCTGGTGTGATTCTTGCTTCTATCCCTTTTATATCCGCTTATCAAAACAGACATAGCCAAGAAAAGAAGCGTAGACTGGTCGCAAAAAGCATGTATGAAGTTAGTTCGGCTTTTGCTGCAGTTGTTCTGCTTATTTTCCTTTTTAGCTTATTTAATACTATGTCACACAATGTGATAAGAGGAGGCGTAGCTGTTGTTACTTCAATCTTACTTTTCATTAATGCGATCTATTTCAGAAAACTATATCATCACTTAGCCCACATTCAGCAGGCTGACAGAGCAAGTGATCGATGGCCTGTGAAAGATAAGAAATTGTTGAGGATCACTATCCCCATTTTGTTTGTTCTTATTTTAGGGTTTTATTTTATCAAAATTGTTTAGAAAGAAGGTTTGAATATGACAAAAGATCAAGGAATACCTTATCACGATGAAACAAGTAAGCTTCAACTAGTGTTAAACGCAGCAGCATTGCTGGGAATACAAGTTATGCTACATCCCTTTAGTGATCCAATCATTCAATCTGTAGCTGGTATAAGCATCTTACTTGCCTTGATTCCGATTATTGTGACGCTACGATGGACAAAAGAGGAACAGGAGGACAGTTGGTGTCGTATTGTAGCCAAGCGGTTAAGAGATATATCTTTTGTTTTTGTCATTACTTTTATTCTACTAATTGCTTTATTCTCTATGACAGGACTAACGATACATTTAGTTAATGCCGGAGTTGTTGTTATTCTTTGGACCCTTGCTTCCATCTACTTTCACCTACTCTATCGAAAGCTCGTTAGAATACAGAATGTCCCACTATCCTTAGATGCAAAAAAATGGCGTGCAGATTTGCCAAAGGATGCAACATTTTTAGGAATTTTGGTCGTACTTATTGCAGCTGTTTTTTATTGGGCCAATTAACATAAGCTCATCCTCAACAAAAAAACCGCCACCTTAGTGGTCGGTTTCTGCATTTTCAAGCTTTTTCTTATCTCGTTCTACGGGTGTTAGCATTTGGAAATGATGATAAAGGTTAACGAATTCGGCTGGCAGACTACCGCCGCGTTCACCATCAAGGTTGAGCTTCATCTCTGCTTCTCCATCAAGTACTTCCACCTTCACTCGATTCGCTTGCGCGTACATAACCTTTGGGTGATTGATATGCTCTCCACGTAAGGCTAATCCGGCTACTTGAATAAATTCAGTGAACGTTGTTTTTTTGACGATTAAAAAGTCAAACATCCCATCTTGTAAGGAAGCGCGTGGAGCAAGCTTCTCAAATCCTCCAACGGAATTCGTATTGGCGATAAGGAACATCATGATATCGCCTTCGAATAACTTTCCATCGTATTCAATACGAACGGAGGTTGGTGAAATTTGTGGGAGCTTCTCCAGTCCTTTAATGTAATAGGCCAGTTGTCCTACAAGAGTCTTCAACTTAATTGGCACTTCGTATGTCAACTCTGTCAGTGCTCCTGCTGCCGCGATGTTAATAAAATACTTATCGTTCATTTTTCCAATATCAATTGGTTCAATATGATCGCCACACAACACATCGCACGCTTTGGTAATATCCTTCGATATACCAAGGGCACGGGCAAAATCATTTGTTGTTCCTGCTGGAATGATGCCAAGCATCGGCCGATCATCAAGCTCCGCTAATCCGTTTACTACTTCAAAAATCGTACCATCCCCACCGGCTGCAATCACTAAATCATACCCACGTTCTGCTGCACGTCTAGCTGCGCGCTTGGCACAGCCTTCTTCTGGTGTAGTAGCGTGAGCCGAGGTTTCGTATCCCGCTTTTTCAAGTCGTTCCATGACATAGGCTAAGTTCTTGCGAATCTGCTCGCGTCCTGAGGTTGGATTATATATTAAACGTGCTGTTTTCATTTGGCTCTCCCACTTTGCTTCAAGGTATACCGCAATAAAATCTCTTCTTGTATTGTATCGCAAAAAAGACGAAAAACAATCCTTTCTGCCTATTTCTCAAATTGTTACAAAAGTTAAGGACGATTTGACGTAATGTAAAGAATTGATTAAATGATTTTAAACCATTTAATCATCGATACTCTGCGCCTATCGTTCTAACCGCCTCTCTCTTGAAAATCATTCCTAGCTTTTATTTCCATATTGATAGATAATTGATTTGAACATACAGGAAAGGAAGATCGCACCAGAATTATGACAGCAGAGACAGTCTTATCTATCATCAGAGATCATTTTACTACCGCATTATTCTTCATTATCATGTTAGCTTTACTTTTTTTTATCCTCTATTTTCTTGTTTACAAAAAGCTGTTAAGAGGAACTACCAATCTTCCCATTAAAGTAACGATTGTTAGCTTTGTGTTGATTGGTTATTTAATTATGGTATCTGGGGTTACAATCTTTAATAGAGGTGCTCAATTTGAAGCCATGGACCTTACCTTGTTCGGTTCATACATTGAGGCTTGGAACAATTTTAGCGTAAGAAACTGGCAGTACGTCATTTTAAACATTGTTATGTTCCTTCCTTTAGGCATTCTATTGCCCCTGTTACATGATCGATTTAAGAACGCTGTTTGGACCATTGCAGCGGGAATTCTCCTTACTTTATCGATTGAAACCTTTCAATATTTCACTGGCTTCGGCGTCTTTGAATTCGATGATTTATTTAACAATACTCTAGGGGCCATCATTGGATATGGATTGACCATGAGTGTGATGAAATTATGGAACAAGAGATTTCTACAAGCAGTTGGCTATCTAACACCATTGCTTCTTACCTCACTCGCTTTTGGGATTATTTTTGTTACGTATTCATTAAAGGAATTTGGCAATCTTAGTATTGTGCCAAATAAAAAGGTGGATATGATTGAAACGACTGTGATTCTGGATGTGATGTTAGAGGGAGAAAATCATTTACCCGTACCTGTTTATAAAGTCACTCCGTACTCAGAGCAGGAAGCAAGAGAATTTGTTGAATCTTTCTTTGAACAGATGGATATAGATACGAGTGATATAGATGTAAACAGAGATGCTGAAACCGGCTTTTTTAGCGTCCAAGGCGAGCCAAGCTATTCTCTTTGGTTTGAGTTTAAGGATGGAAGCTACACATTAAACAACTACTTTTTCGAGGAAAATATACAACCTCTAGACACAGATGAATCTAATCTATTAAATGAACTTAATCGATTTGGCATTACTCTCCCCGACGCTGCTGAGCTTAATCATCTAGGGATGGGTGAATACGAGTGGAGAACACATTTATACAAAACTGGTGATCAATTAATTGATGGCACATTATCTGTTGAATATTTCTCAGACGATACGATAAAATCCATTGTGCAATCCATAATTACATACGACAAAGTAACAGACAAACCAATTAAGACAAAGCAACAAGCATTTAATCAACTAATGGATGGATCTTTTGACTGGGCATATGGGGACATCAACAAGATTGAAGTTAAAGATGTCGAGCTTACCTACTTCTTAGATTCAAAAGGCTTCTATCAACCTGTTTATTCATTTACAAGTATTATTGATGGGTCGGATGAAAAAATACTGATTCCAGCCATATAAAATAAGCCAAATTCCTCTACGCAGGAATTTGGCTTTTCATTTACAAAACGGCACGAATCAAACCATTCGCCACAAGAGCAATCATCAAAATAAAGACCACTCGATTATATTTGCTTTCCTTCCCCTTAAATCCAGCAATTACTCCTACTGTTAGGAGAAGAACAAAGACTGCATTCATACCAATGATAAACCATGGCTGAAACAGGCTAGCCACAAAAAAGAGAATGGCTAGTATCCCGAGAATCACTTCGTTTTTACTAAACGCCACATCAAACCCCTCCTACACTAAACTGTACCCTTCCGACAATCTTCGTATGCATCAAAAAAAAGAGCTGACCCAACAGGTCAGCTCCTTCTTCTTTTAACGCTTATTTATTTCTTCCATAAGGAATTGGTTCACCAACTGCGGGTTGGCTTTTCCTTTGGTTGCCTTCATAATCTGTCCAACGAGGAAGCCGATTGCGCGGTCTTTTCCATTTTTGTAATCGACGATGGATTGTTCGTTTTGGTCAAGTACGTCCACAACCATTTTACGAATTTCACCTTCATCAGAAATTTGAACAAGACCTTTATCCTTAACAATCTGGTCTGCGTCGCCACCGTTTTCAATCAATTCCTTGAATACTTTTTTAGCGATCTTAGATGAGATGGTTCCTTTTTCGATCAGTGCAATCATCCCTGCTAATGACTCAGGTGTAATCGCTGTTTCGTCAAGGTCCTTCTGCTCAGCATTTAAGTATTCAGACACGCCACCCATCAACCAGTTTGATGTTAACTTCGAATCTGCACCGATTTGGATCGTCGCTTCAAAGAAATCAGACATTTCCTTAGTTAGTGTCAGAACCATAGCATCGTATACAGGTAAGCCTAATTCTTGAACATAACGCTGCTTTCTGGCATCTGGAAGTTCAGGAATTTCAGCACGAATGCGTTCTTTCCACTCATTATCAATATGAAGAGCAGTTAGATCCGGCTCTGGGAAGTAACGGTAGTCATCCGATCCTTCTTTGATACGCATCAGGATTGTTTTGCCACCAGCTTCATCAAAGCGACGTGTTTCTTGCTCAATGATGCCGCCAGAAAGCAATACTTGCTCTTGACGCTTCTCTTCATATTCAAGACCTTTGCGCACAAAGTTAAAGGAGTTCAGGTTCTTCAGCTCTGCTTTTGTACCAAACTGCTCTTGTCCAATTGGGCGAAGCGAGATGTTGGCATCACAGCGAAGAGAACCCTCTTCCATTTTACAATCAGACACACCAGTGTACTGAATGATTGCTTTTAACTTTTCAAGATACGCATACGCCTCTGCTGGGGTACGGATATCTGGCTCAGATACGATCTCAACTAGTGGTGTTCCTTGACGGTTATAATCGACAAGTGAATAGCCGCCAGCCGAGTGCGTCAATTTACCAGCATCCTCTTCCAGGTGAAGTCGCGTAATACCTATACGCTTTTTATAGCCATCTACTTCAATCTCAATCCATCCATGCTCACCAATTGGCTTATCAAATTGAGAGATCTGATACGCTTTTGGATTGTCTGGGTAAAAGTAGTTTTTGCGGTCAAACTTTGTGTCAGTTGCAACTTCACAGTTTAGGGCCATAGAGGCCTTCATCGCAAATTCAACTGCTTTTTTATTCAATACCGGCAATACTCCAGGATAACCAAGGTCAATTACACTTGTATTGGCATTCGGCTCTGCTCCAAAATGGTTTGGGCTGGCAGAAAAGATCTTAGAGTCGGTTTTTAATTCTACGTGTACTTCTAATCCAATTACCGTTTCAAAATTCGTCATGTTCACTGACCCCCTTTACAACGATGGCTTAGCATCGGCAAAATCCGTTGCCTGCTCATAGGCATGGGCTACACGATACACAGTCTTCTCGTCAAAATGCTTTCCAATAATCTGCAGACCAAGTGGAAGTCCATCTTGGAAACCACACGGTACACTGATTGCTGGTACACCAGCAAGGTTTACTGGAATGGTTAAAATATCATTCGCGTACATCGTTAATGGATCATCTGTCTTTTCACCAATTTTAAAAGCTGGTGTAGGTGTAGTTGGTCCAACAATCACATCATAGTTCTCAAATACGTCTTCAAAATCTTTTTTGATTAACGTACGAACTTGCTGGGCTTTTTTATAATACGCATCATAGTAACCAGAACTTAGTGCAAATGTTCCAAGCATGATACGGCGTTTTACTTCGTTACCAAAGCCTTCCGCACGAGTCTGCTTGTACATTTCAAGTAAGTTGTCTGCATTGTCCGTACGATAGCCATAACGTACCCCGTCAAAACGCGATAAGTTAGCTGAAGCCTCAGAAGATGAGATTAGATAGTACGTTGCAAGAGCATATTTTGAATGCGGCAGGGATACTTCATCCCAAGTTGCGCCTTGTGCTTCAAGAACCTTTAACGCATCAAGTACAGACTGCTTCACTTCAGGCTGAACACCTTCTGCAAGGTATTCCTTAGGTACAGCAATCTTAAGTCCTTTTACATCTCCTGTTAGGCCAGAAAGAAAGTCAGGAACGTCTACTTGAGCAGATGTTGAATCCATTGGGTCTACTCCAGAGATTGATTGAAGCAGGTAAGCATTATCTTCAACACGGCGTGTAACTGGACCAATTTGATCAAGAGAAGAAGCAAATGCTACTAAGCCATAACGTGATACTCGACCATATGTAGGCTTTAATCCAACCACTCCACAATATGCTGCTGGCTGACGAATCGAGCCACCTGTATCCGAACCAAGAGAGAATAACACTTCTCCAGCTGCTACAGCCGCAGCTGAACCACCACTAGAACCACCTGGAACATAGTCAAGATTCCATGGGTTTTTTGTTTTTGCAAGAGCTGCATTCTCTGTTGAAGAACCCATTGCAAATTCATCCATATTTAACTTACCGATTGTCACAGCTTGAGACGCACGTAGTTTTTGCACAACCGTTGCATCATATATTGGGTTAAAGTTTTCTAAGATACGGCTTGAGCACGTGGTTCTCAGATCCTTTGTGACGATATTATCCTTCACACCAATTGGCAAACCAAAAAGTGAACCCTCTGGAGCCACTTCATCTAGCTCTTTTGCATACGCACGAGCCTTCTCTTCATCAAGTGTTAGGAAAGATTGAACTTTACCATCCACTTCTGCAATACGCTTGTAGGATTCATCTACAAGATCTGTTACCTTTATTTCTTTCTGAGTAAGCTTCGCGTGAAGCTCTTTAATTGAATGGTCAAATAAAGACATGATTCCGGATCCTCCCTGCTATTCCATTATAGACGGCACTCGCACTTGACCATCTTCATGGTCAGGAGCGTTTTTCAAGACTTCCTCTACTGGTAACCCAGCGTCCGGCTTGTCCTCGCGAAGAACATTTGTCATGTTCAACACATGTGTAGTTGGTTCTACACCTTCTGTATCTAATTCATTTAACTGCTCAGCAAATGAAATAATGTCATCCAATTGCTTTGTGAACATTTGAGCTTCCTCTTCCGTAATCGCAAGACGCGCCAAATTCGCCACGTGTTTCACTTGATCTGTTGAGATTCGAGACATCTCATTCCACCTCCAAAATCGCATGTTGACAATACTATTTACTATATCAAATTAAAGCTGGGCAAGCAACAAAGGGCTAAAGATGTTTTACTATGAAAATAAACAAAAAGTATTTGAAGAATCAGGGTTTCGGTGTCCGTAGAGTACCTATGACTTTATTTCTGTGACGTGGTGATGCGTGAGGGTGATTTGAAGTAAATGTTCAATACTAAAGAAGCACCGCTGAAAAGGGTGCTTCTCGTTAAAAATTTAAAGAGTGTCAAATGTACTAATATCAATCCCGATGATCTCATTTACAGGTTCTCTATTTTCATCTATTATTTGAAATTTGTAGTTCTCTGGTTGTTCCAGAAAGTTCAATTGGCTATCTGTTAAGCCATCTTGAAGCGATAGTTCTTGTGTAATGGTTACATGATTGTTGTATTGATCAAGAGCATCGATTAATAACTGACCCTCTACTAGCTCTGGTATATTGAGTAAAGCCTCTCTCACTTGATCATTTCCATCAATATCAGCAAAATTGAACCAAAAATCATTAGGGGTATTTTGGAGTTTGGCTAATAATTCGTCTTTCACTACTATTTCCATACTTAGAATGAGTTGATCCTCTTTAGTCGTAATCACTAATGCATCGTTCTTTAAGGTCTGTCCGTTAAACGTGTCTCTGAAATCTCGAATGGACAGATATTCTTTAGTAGATGGTTCTGGCATCTTTTCATTCATTTCCATCGATTCATTCGCAAAATTGTTCATTGAATCTGTTTGACAACCAACAAGAGTGATAGCAATGAGTACACAAAATATATGAACACTATGCTTCATAATGTAACTCCTTTTACTTTATAAAATGTGTTACTAAGAGGATCATAATCCGATTCCTATATAATGTAAATCATTATCTGAGAGAATTAGTAAATATAAGTATAAAAAAGGATAATTAGATTATAGATCTAGACATATTCTATAGAATTTAGTTCGTGTATTGCTCTAAATAGGTTATTAAACAGAGTAATTTCGGATGAGCTACTTATTTTATTCTATCGTTTCGATTCTGCGTCCTATCGTTTCACTTTACTCTCCATCGTTTTAATTTGGAGTCCTATCGTTTCACTTTACTCTCCATCGTTTCAATTTGGCGTCCTATCGTTCTACTTCTCCTTCCATCGTTTCAATTCGGCCTCCTATCGTTTCACTTCTCCCTCCATCGTTCCACTTCTCCCTCCATCGTTTCAATTTGGCCTCCTATCGCTCCACTTCCCCCTCCATCGTTTCACTCCACCACTCATCGTTTCACACCCTCTTCCCCATCACCCAACCCACACAAAAATCCCCGCCAACCTTCTCAGGCAGACGGGGATATCTAGTAGTATATTTATCTCGATCCTTTTAGATAGGCAGATCCGAGAGCTTTTGGTCCTTCTGAGCGTCCGACAAATCCAGCGAGTGCGAGGATAGTCAAGACGTACGGTGCAATCAATAGGAAGACAGATGGAATGCTTGAAAGCATCGGAATCTGTGCTCCAGTGACACTGAGGGCCTGCGCAAATCCGAAGAAGAGAGCTGCTCCCATAGCACCAAGTGGATGCCATTTTCCGAAGATCAAGGCGGCTAACGCCATAAATCCTTGTCCTGCGATGGTGGTACCGGAGAAGTTAGCTGTTAGCGTTACAGCTAGAGCTGCTCCTCCTAGTCCACCAAATGCACCACTGAGCATCACACCGATATAGCGCATACGAGTAACGTTAATTCCCATTGTGTCTGCTGCTTGTGGGTGTTCCCCTACAGAGCGAAGACGCAAACCGAATGGAGTAAAGTAGATCACAAAGTACACAATAACCGCCAAACCAATTGCGATGAATGAAATGATGTACGTATTTGAGAAGAATAAAGGTCCGATAAACGGAATATCGCTCAAATATGGAACATCAAAACGGTAGAAACGGTTTTGGATATAATCGGTTTGTCCTTTGTTGTAAATTAATTTTATAAGAAAGACACATAGCCCAACTGCCAAAAGGTTGATGGCTACACCACTAACAACTTGATCGGCACGAAAATGAATGGATGCAACAGCGTGTATGAGTGAGAACAAAGCTCCAATCACTATGGCTGCAAGTAAACCAATCCATGTGGAGGCAGCTCCCATACCGGCTGACTCAAGGGTCAAGGTTGTCACAATGGCTGAAAAAGCCCCGACAACCATTAGTCCTTCTAGTCCAATGTTAATGACACCTGAACGTTCACTAAACAATCCGCCAAGTGCGGTAAGCATAAGGGGGGCTGCCGCAAAGATCGCAGCAGGAACAACAAGAGCTAAAATCGCCATAATACTCATTATTGATTCCCCTCCTTCTTCTTCTGAATTCGTAGTAACACCCATCTAATAATATAACTAGATGCGACAAAAAAGATAATAAGGGCAATGACGATATCAATCAGTTCGACAGGAACCCCTGCTTGTGACTGCATAGCACTTGCTCCTGATTTTAGACCACCAAATAGGAAAGCAGATAAAAAGATACCGATGGAAGAATTGGCACCAAGAAGGGCCACTGCGATTCCATCAAATCCAATGTTGGTAAATCCGGTTAAAATCGTCATATATCCATACATACCAAGTCCTTGCATAGCTCCGGCAAGTCCGGCAAATGAACCTGAAACAATCATTGTGATCATAACATTACGTCCTACACTCATGCCTGCATAACGTGATGCATGTTGGTTAAATCCTACGGAACGAAGCTCATATCCAAGCGACGTCTTCCATAAAAGGAACCACATAAACAAACACGCAAGAATCGCAACAATAATTCCATAGTGCAATCGTGAATAATCAGTGATTGATTCAAGAAAAGCCGACTGAAGAGAAGCTGTTGGCTGAATCGATTCCGTTCGTTCGCCTGGAACAATGAGATAGGCACGGATAATTGAATTGACTACATGGTAACCAACGTAGTTCATCATGATACAGACAATCACTTCATTCACATGAAACTTAGCTTTAAGGAGCCCGGGAACAAATGCCCATAATGCTCCAGCTGCAGCACCAGCAAAAATCGCTAGAGGTAAATGAATGATCATAGGAGCTTCTACAACAATACCGACATATACTGCGGCAAGCCACCCTACTAAGACTTGTCCTTCTACCCCGATATTTAACAATCCTGCACGATAAGCAAAGGCAACCGCAAGACCAGAGAGAATTAGTGGCGTCATCGCACGAACGGTCTCACCAATATAAAAAGACTCACTAAAAATTCCATTAAACAACGCACTATATCCGCCAATCGGATCATAGCCGCTGACAAGCATAATAATACCTCCAACTAACATGCCTAGAAAAATGGCGATGAGTGGGATGGCCAGATTAAACAAGCGACCACGGCTCATGAAAAACGACTTCATTCTGTTTCACCTGCTTTCGCTTTTCCGCCAGCCATTAATAGCCCTAATTGTTGCTCATTGGTTTCATGAGCATTCACAATATCTACGATTTCACCATCATAGATGACTGCAATTCGGTCACTGACATTTAATACTTCATCTAACTCTAGAGACATGAGTAAAACAGCACGTCCTTTGTCTCGTTCTTTAATCAGTCGTTTGTGAATGGTTTCAATTGCACCTACATCCAGCCCTCGGGTTGGTTGGGCTGCAATTAAAAGATCTGGAGATCGGTCGACTTCCCGGGCAATAATAGCCTTTTGCTGGTTCCCACCAGAGAGTGCCCTAGCAGGTGTATGTGCACTAGGTGTTCGCACATCGTAGTCTTCGATTAACTCCTCCGCTTTTTTATATAAAGCTTTATAGTTCATCATAAAGTATTTAGATAAAGGTTTTTTATAATACGTTTGTAGTGCAATATTTTCCCCAACAGAAAAATCTAGTACGAGTCCTAACTTATGACGGTCCTCAGGTATATGCCCTACTCCCGCTTCAGTTACTTTCCGAGGAGATAAGCCAGTGATTTTTTTACCATTTAGGTTAATTGAACCGGAATGCACTTTTTTAAGTCCAGTTATGGCTTCTATCAGCTCAGACTGTCCATTACCTTCTACACCAGCCAGTCCAACAATTTCACCAGCACGGATATTTAAACTCAGTGATTTAACCATTTCAATGCCTCTGCTGTCTTTCACCGTAAGATCAACGACATCAAGAACGGTTTCCTTAGGTGCTGCTGGTCCTTTTTCTACATTAAAATTGACCTCTCGCCCTACCATCATGTTTGCCAGCTGTTGCGTATCTGTATCGGCAACATCAACAGAACCAATTCCAACACCACGACGAATAACCGTACACCGGTCACAGATCGCTTTAATTTCCTTGAGCTTATGTGTGATCATAATAATCGATTTGCCTTCAGCCACTAGTGTTTTCATAATGTCCATTAGCTCTTTGATTTCTTGTGGCGTTAGAACCGCTGTTGGTTCATCAAAAATCAAAATATCCGCACCACGATATAATGTCTTAAGTATTTCAGCGCGTTGTTGCATACCTACTGAGATATCTTCAACTTTTGCATAAGGATCAACGGCTAGTCCGTATTTCTTTGAAATCTCCGCTACTTCTTTCGCTGCTTCGCGAAGATTAATTCGTCCGCCTTTAGTTGGCTCACTGCCAAGGATGATATTTTCAGTTACATTAAATTTATCCACTAACATAAAATGCTGATGCACCATACCAATGCCTAAACGATTTGCTGCATTTGGATCAGTGATGTTCACTTTTTCACCACGGACCTTGATTTCACCCTTCTCGGGCTGATACAAACCAAAGAGAACATTCATCAGTGTTGATTTTCCTGCTCCATTTTCACCAAGCAAGGCATGGATCTCTCCTTTTTTCACTTGAAGCGTGATATTGTCATTAGCAACGATGCCCGGAAATTCTTTACGGATTCCGTTCATTTCAATGACGTAGCTCATTATGTTCACTCCTAGCTATGAATAGCAGCATTTTATTTCTTCCTATAGGTTGTTAAAAGGATCGCTGATGAACAGGGCCGTAGCCATTCATCAACAATCCTTCCACAATGGTATACATGAAACAAAGGCTAGCAGATACTAGCCTTTGTCTTCTTTACATGTGTTGATTATTGAGCATCAAGAAATGCTTCATATTCTTCATCACTTTTAGGAACTTCTATCTCGCCGTTTGCAATCTGTGCTTTGTAGTCTTCTACTGCACTAAGATCTTCATCCGTTAAATTTTGCTCAGATTCTGAGATATCAATTGCCTCATCATCTAAACCAAATTCTAGTACTTCACCACCAGGGAAGTTACCATTCATCGTATCTTCAGAAACGATTTGTACGGCTTGGTCAGTACGTTTAACCATTGAAGTTAATGTTACAGACTCTTCACCTTCATAAACACCTTCTTCGTATTGGTCACGGTCTACACCGATTACCCATACGTTTTCGTCGTTACGAGCACGGTTGATGGCTTCTGTGAATACACCATTACCTGAATCTCCAGCAGCATGATAGATAATATCTGTGCCGTTTGAGTACATTGTATTTGCAATTTGTTGTGCTCTTGTTGGGTCGTTAAAGTCCGCTACGTATTGAACTTCGATTTCAGCATCAGGGTTAACAGACATAACTCCTGCTTTAAAACCGTTCTCAAACTTCTTGATTAGCTCACCTTCAACTCCACCTAGGAAAGCAACTTTATTTGATTCTGAACGCATTCCTGCAACAACACCTACAAGGAATGAGCCTTCATGTTCTTTAAATGTAATATTAGCAATGTTAGGTATTAGATTACCGTCATCATCAGCAACGACCGTATCAACAATCGCAAGCTGTGAATCTTCATTTTGTGACGCTACTGTGCGGATCGCATCTTCCATTAGGAAGCCGATTCCCCAAGATAGGTCAAAATCAGCTCGAACTAATTCACGTAAATTAGGTTCGAATTCATCGATACTACCAGATTGAATGTACTGATAATTCGTATTTTCTTCAAGTCCTTGCTCTTCACCAAATGCTTGAAGACCTTCCCACGCTGACTGGTTAAAAGACTTATCGTCAATCCCACCTACGTCAGTAACCATTCCTACTTTAAATTCTGATGGCTCTGTTGCTTCTCCATCTCCTGCGTCTCCATCACCTGAAGAGTTGTCATCTCCTGACGTTCCACATGCGGAAAGTGCAAGAACTGCTACAGTTGATAATGTTAGTGTTTGTAACCACTTTTTCAAACGAATTGCCCCCTTTTATTTATACATCCCACCCCTTTGTATATGGTTTGTCCACATACAAAGAGCAGTTGTAAATGAGCGGCCCTAGTCATCAGAAGTCTGATGACCACCCTTCTCTCATGTCTAACCGAACTTAATATATCATAATAATAGCTGTTTAATAAATAGTTTTTTGAGATTGTTAGAGATTTACACAAAAAAGCCTTATCTCTCTCCAAATATAGGAAAGAAATAAGGCTTTTCCTTTAGTCCATCACATGAATAAAGGGATCTTCACCTGGTTCTGAAACGACCAAGCTTTCTTGTTCCCCATTTACTGAATTAATGTTGACCTCAACTTTTATATCATCATAATAATCAGGAATTAAAGAAGCAATATATTGTGTCAAAGCAACAATTTCTGTTTTCCCGTTATAACGTAACGGAATATCGACTGTGAGCTCTGTCAATCTATCGTTTTGGTAGAATCCTTTACCAACAACTCCGACATAGGTCCTAAAGAAGTTTTGAATTTGCTCCTGAAACCTACCAAACTCGTCTGAATCATCTCGAACATCCTGGTTCGCACGATCAGAAGGGAACAGATAAAAGTTTTCATCAATAGAATCCCAGCTTCCAAGTTCAGAACCTGGCTCGGCAATGGCTGTTTGGAAATAAGTACCCGAGATAATAGATTCGCGTGGCTGCTCTCTAAACAATCCGACGACAATTGGAATGTCATTAAATACGCCTTCCTCGCGTTCTTCATCTCTTAGACGAGATACCACTTCTGCCGCAATTCGTTCGCCATCTTCTTGAGTGATGTTTTCATCTAAAGGCGTACTAAAGAAATTGTATCGACCTTGATCATCTTCCGTTCGGAAATTATAGACACTGTTTAACGAAATACCAACAACAATGCCACCTAACTCAAACTCGCCATTACTGTTCTCAACCATATAATTCTGCTCTAGAATATGAGATAAGGTTCTCGGATTACTTTCTTCTTGTTCCCTTTGGTTATCACCGTCACCAAGTGGTGGGTTCAATCCATTTGGATTGTTCTCCTCGTCATAACGTCTTAACCAAGAATTTAATTCATCTCTGTTTATGAAATAACCTTCACGTAAAGAATACTGGTCATGCGGAAAATGTTCTTTCGCAATGCGGGTTAATCCCATCTCTAATTGATCCAAATCCAATCGATTGTACACCACATCCGTGCCAAAACCACGTGCTTCTCCACTCATATACTGACCATTATCTAAAATGGTCTGGTAGTAATTCTCCGGTGAAGATACTGGCGGAACAATAGTAATTTCTTGGTCATTATTTGGATTATCAACCTCTGTATTCTCCGGTTCCTCCTGGGAAAAAGGAAAACATCCCGTCACAATTAATACCAGTGGTAAGGCTACCAATGTCCATTTTTTAAACATGAACCGTCTTGCCCCTCTCATGCGTTAATTAACCTTGATTCAGCTCCTGCATCAATCGGTCTTCATCCCAAATCTCAATATTAAGCTCTTCTGCTTTTGAACGTTTTGAACCTGCATCTGCACCCGCTATTAACAAGTCTGTCTTCTTACTCACGCTACCTGTCACTTTACAACCGAGTCGCTCTAGTTGTTCTTTTGCTTCATCGCGGGAAAGTTGCTCAAGCTTACCTGTTAAGACAACCGTTTTACCTGCTACAGCTGAATCTGATGACCCAGCCGCTAAGGCTACTGGCTGTGGTCCAGTGTAAACCATATTTAGTCCAGCTTGTTTTAATTGCTCTAAAAGATCATGTACTTCTGGTTTTTCAAAATAACTAACAATAGAATCGGCCATCTTCTCGCCGATTTCATCTACAGCAATGAGGTCTTCTTTCGTTACATTCTTTAACAAATCGATCGTTTGAAACTGCTGTGCTAAAGTCCGGGCAGCTTTTGATCCAATAAACCGAATGCCCAATCCAAATAAGACACGCTCTAATGAATTAGTCTTAGAAGCCTCTATCGATTGTAACAGATTATCTACTGACTTTTCGCCCATTCGTTCAAGTCTCAATAATTCATCACGATTTAATGTATATAAATCTGCCACATTTCCAATGAGTTGATGTGCAAATAGCTGCGTAATTACTTTTTCACCAAGCCCATCAATATTCATCGCTGTTCTGGATACAAAGTGAATTAAGCCTTCTCGAATTTGCGCAGGACACTCTGGATTAATACACCGAAGAGCAACCTCCCCTTCAATTCGAACCAGTTCACTATTGCATTCCGGACAGTGTGTTGGCATATGAAAGTCTTTTTCATCACCTGTTCGTAAGTCCACAAGAACATTAACAACCTCAGGAATAATATCTCCTGCTTTTTTAACCACTACAGAATCTCCAAGCTTCACATCTTTCTCACGAATAAGATCTTCGTTATGCAAGGAAGCTCTTTTGACCGTAGTACCTGCTACTGCTACCGGCTCTAGAACTGCCGTTGGTGTTACAACACCGGTGCGTCCTATATTTAACTCAATATCAAGCAGCTTGGTCACTACTTCTTCTGCAGGAAACTTATAAGCAGTTGCCCAGCGTGGACTTTTTGCAGTGAATCCCATCTCTTTCTGTAAATCAAGTGAGTCAACTTTAATCACGATACCATCCGTTTCATACGCAAGGTCATGGCGCTTCTCTATCCATTTTTCGGTATAGTTGATCACTTCTTCAATCGTCTCACAACGTGTCGTTTCCTGGTTCACCTTAAAGCCAGATTCTTTTAGGAAAGATAGTCCTTCGTAATGGGAATCGATTTCCTTGCCTTTTAATTCGCCAATGGAATAGACAAATAAAGAGAGATTTCGTTTTGCTGCGATTTTAGGATCAAGCTGTCGTAAGGAACCTGCGGCCGCATTACGCGGATTCGCAAATGGCTCCTCACCTGCTTCTTTCTTCGCTTGATTCAGTGCCTCGAACGAACGCTTCGGCATATAAGCTTCTCCTCGTACCTCAAGATCTACTTGGGTCTTGAGTCGAAGCGGCACAGCTGATACGGTCTTTAGATTACTCGTGATGTCTTCGCCTGTTGTTCCGTCGCCTCGTGTGGCACCACGAACCAATTTTCCATCTGAATAAGTCAATGATACAGCTAAGCCATCTATTTTCAGTTCACAAATATACGTAACTGGAGACTCTCCAGCAAATTGACGTACACGGCGATCAAAATCACGTAAATCTTGCTCATTAAAAGCATTGCCTAAACTCATCATCGGATTTCGATGATCAACTTTTGTAAAATGAGGAAGCGGTGCACCACCAACTCGAACGGAAGGAGAATCATCGGTCACTAGATCAGGATACAGCTCCTCAATTTCTAGAAGTTCATGTAACAGCCGGTCATACTCCTGATCCGGCACTATAGGAGTGTCCAATACATAGTAATGATAGCCATACTTCTCCAGCTTCTCTTTTAACTCAGCAAGCTGCTTTGTGGCTAGATTCTTATCCATTCTGCTCGTCCTCTCTATTCTTTCGTAATCGGGGCAAATTGAGCAAACAATCGCTTCACACCAGTTGGTGGTGAGAAAGCAATATCAAGCTCAACAGACTGCCCCTCTCCTTTTATACTAACTACTGTACCAACTCCCCACTTCTTATGGTGGGCTTTGTCACCAACACTCCATGAATATCCTTCTCCTCCAGTGGAAGCAATCTGAGGTTTAGATGGACGGGCTGCTGGTCTTCTTGTCGGTTGCGAAATGGCGGATCTAGATTGCATTCCGCGCTCTTTCTGCTCTCCTAGAAGTTCTACAAATTCCTCAGGGATTTCCTTCAAAAAGCGAGATGGTGGATTTGCATTTGTGCGACCAAAAATGGTTCGAGTTCTTGCATTGGTCATAAACAATTGCTTCTCTGCACGCGTAATACCTACATAAGCAAGACGTCGTTCCTCTTCCATCTCATCTTGCTCAAAAAGTGAACGACTATGCGGAAAAATGCCTTCTTCGAGTCCAATGAGAAAAACTAGTGGGAACTCAAGACCTTTTGCAGAGTGAAGAGTCATGAGGGTTATGGAGTCTTTAGGACCTTCCTCTTCCTTGTCATCAAGCTGATCAATATCAGCAACTAACGCAAGATCAGTTAGAAAAGCAACCAGCGTCTTATCTTCACTACGCTTCTCAAATTCTCTCGTAACTGTAATGAACTCATCAATGTTTTCAAGTCTGCTTTGTGCTTCTAATGTCTGCTCATTTTTTAATGCATCACGGTAGCCTGTTTTCTCTAAGACTTCTTCAACAAGCTCTGTAACAGTCAAATAATCCTGCATTTTTACCCAGTTGGCGATTAGGTCTCTAAATTCCTTAAGCTTACCAAGAGCACGAGCGGTTACGCCCATTTCATCTACTTCAAATAATGCTCGGTGCATGGACATACCATTTTGAAGAGCATAAGCAAGCACTTTATCAACGGTTGTAGCACCTAACCCGCGTTTGGGAACATTCACAATTCGTTGTAAGCTAATATCATCATCTGAATTAGAGATCAGACGCAAATAAGCTAGCACATCTTTAATTTCTTTACGATCGTAGAACTTTGTGCCGCCTACAATGTTGTAGTCAAAGTTAGATTTCACAAAAAATTCCTCAATAATACGGGACTGTGCATTTGTACGATAAAGGATAGCAATATCAGAATATGAGTAGTCAGCATTCTGAACGGCGTCTCGAATTTGTTGGACAACAAAATGTGCTTCATCCTGCTCCGTCGCCCCAGAAAATTGACCAATCTTATTCCCTGCGTCATTCTCCGTCCAAAGGTTCTTAGGCTTTCTATTACCATTATTATTAATGACTTTATTAGCGGCATCTAGAATTCGTTTTGTCGACCGATAATTTTGTTCGAGCAAAATAACCGCAGCATTTGGATAATCTTCTTCAAACGAAAGAATATTTCCAATATCCGCGCCACGCCATCTGTAGATCGACTGATCCGAGTCACCAACAACACATACATTCTTTAATCGTTCCGCAAGCATTTTAACAAGCATATATTGCGCGCGGTTTGTATCCTGATACTCATCCACATGAATGTATTGGAACTTACGTTGATAAAATTCTAATACCTCAGGGACTAACTTAAATAACTCAATGGTTTTCATAATCAAGTCATCAAAATCAAGCGCATTGTTTTGCTTAAGGCGCTTTTGATATTCCGTATAGACATCTGAGGCCACTTCTTGAAATGGACCTGTTGCTTTTGCTGCAAATTCATTAGGCTTTTGCAATTCATTCTTAGCTCCACTTATCGAGCCTAAAATACTCTTTGCGTCAAATTTCTTCGGGTCTATGTTCTGTTTCTTTAAAATCTGCTTTATGACTGATAACTGATCAGTTGAATCTAAAATAGAGAAGCTACGGCTGTAACCCATTCGGTCAATATCTCTTCGTAAGATCCTTACACACATCGAGTGAAAGGTAGAAATCCAGATATCCTCGGCAATCGGCCCAACAAGCCCTGCAACTCGATCCTTCATCTCGCGAGCTGCTTTATTTGTAAATGTAATAGCTAATACATTCCAAGGTGCTACTTCTTTTTCCCTTAGCAAATATGCAATGCGATGGGTTAATACCCTTGTCTTTCCACTTCCTGCTCCTGCCATTAATAATAATGGACCGTCTGTTGTAATCACGGCTTGTTTCTGTTCGGGATTTAACCCAGCTAACATTTTCTCAACAATATTACTTTGCATACACTCACCACCAAACAAATGTTCTTATGTCTATCTTACTAAACTCTACTAAGAAAGCAAGTCTCCTTTTACAGCATGTACTGTTTTTAACGCTTGCTTTAGATCCTCGTAAATGACATCACCGACCACAATTGTGTCCGCATAAGCTGCCATTTCTTCAGCTTGTTCACTACTTTTAATTCCACCACCATAAAATAACCTTGTCTTTTCAAGAACCGAGGAAGCTTGTTTCACAATATTTGGATCTCCGTAAGTTCCACTATATTCTATATAAAAGATCGGTAGCTTGTACAATTGTTCTGCCATTCTCGCGTAGGCAAGCACATCTTCAGCATCTAGCTCACTTTTCGCATCTGTAAGCTGAGCAACTTTAGCCTCAGGATTCAAAATACAGTAGCCTTCAGGAATGATTTCATCCCAATTCATAATCGCCCCATATTCTTTTAACGCAGTATGGTGATGGCCTGTAATCCATTCTGTCTTTTGGCTGTTAAGAACAGTGGGGATGAAGAAATAATCAAATCCTGGTGTAATGGATTCTGTATTGGAAATCTCTAGCACACAAGGAACCGCATATCGCCTCACTCTAACAAGTAACTGTAAGGTATTATCTAACGTGACACCGTCTGTGCCTCCCACCATTATGGCATCTGTTCCTGATTCACAAATTGCCTCTAGATCCTCATCAGTCAGGTCTTTATTGGGATCAAGCTTAAATATATGCTTCCAATGCTGATACTCAGCCATTCTATCAACTCCTATGAGCGTGTGCACAAAAAAAGCCGCCAATGCGGACTTTCTTAATTACATCTTACGGTGAAGCTTAAGTACGGCTATTATAACAAAGATTTAGTGGATTGTCGTCTAACCATTTCCCTTATACAACACAAAAAAACCGCAGATACAACATTAAAGATTGCATCCACGGTTTTGTCATTTTAACTACTTATTAGTTGGTCTCTTTGACCAAATTGATACCATAATAGGACCAGTAATATTGTGGACAACAGAGAAAATGGCACTTGGCAATGCTGTAATTGGCTCAAAATACTGATTTGCTAAAGATGCACCCAGTCCTGAATTTTGCATGCCAATCTCAATCGAAACAGCCCGCTTCTTTGTCTCATCTAGTTTAAAGACCCAAGCTGTGAAATATCCAAGCAACAGTCCTAACACATTATGAAGCAATATAGCTAGGAATAGTAAAAAGGCTGTTGCTGCCAAATTATCTTTGTTTAATGAAACAACTGCCGTCACAATCGCTAAAATCGCTACAATTGAAATCAGCGGTAATGCATTCACACTTTTATCTACAGCAACAGGGAAAAATCTACGTAGCAAAATACCTATTGCAATTGGAATAATAATTACATTAATGATAGACATAAACATAGCGCCTGTATTTACATCCACCCATTGGCTAGCGAGTATATACATGATTGTTGGTGTCATAATCGGTGCGAGTATCGTTGAGATCGAAGTCATAGCTACGGATAAAGGCAAATCTCCTTTTGCAAGAAAGACCATCACATTTGATGCCGTTCCGCCTGGGCAAGCTCCAACTAATATAACTCCAACGGCAAGTTCGTATGGCAAGTTAAAGACCTGCGTAAGACCAAAAGCAATACCCGGCATTATGACGAACTGCGCTACCACTCCAATAAGGACAGGAATTGGTTTTTTAGCAACAATCGCAAAGTCAGAGGCCTTCATCGTTAACCCCATACCAAACATAATAACTCCAAGTAAAAACGTGATGTACGGTTGAATCCAAGTAAAGATCCCTGGTACAGCAAAAGCAATGACACTAACTAAGATTACAATTAAAGCAAAGTACTTACTGATTATTTGTCCTACTCTCTCTACTGATTGCATGTTCACATTCCTCTCTTTCTAAAGCGTTCAAATTATTCTAACATTCTTTTCTGCTATAACGCTATAAAGCGACATAATAAATTTTCAGATAATTTTGGAAAACATCACAAAAAAACCCTAGCTCTCAAGCTTAGGGCGTGTTCTGGATCATATGAATTCAAAAATGAAGAGTTCTACATTAGAAGTGAGATTCCTTTAACAACTCCAGCTAATGCAGCCCAGCAAGGTAGACTAATTAGCAGAGCCCAACCTGAACCAATGACGATATTCTCTTCTGTCTCCATGAACACGGCTCCTCTCTTCTAGTGATACCTTTATTATAGAGGGAGCATGTTAATTAGAGATAAAGCTAATGTAAAGATTCAATAATCATCATGTTAAGCGTAAGCATACGTATTCTTAGATCCAACAACCTTCGTAGTTAGCAAGTCATATGTGAGACATACTGGTTTATTCGTACGAGGGTCTTTCACAACTTCTGCATCAATATTAAATACCCGCTCTAATACCTCAGATGTCATTACTTGCTCAGGAAGACCTTCTTTAATAATCGTCCCATGGTTCAGAGCCACCATATGATGAGCAAACCGTGCTGCATGATTTAAGTCATGTATTACCATGACAACTGTTCTATTCTGCTCTTTGTTTAGACGTTCGAGCAGTTGAAGAACCTCAAGTTGGTGTGCAAGATCTAAATAAGTTGTTGGTTCATCAAGTAACAACAGATCTGTTTCCTGTGCCAAAGCCATCGCTATCCACACACGCTGACGTTGCCCTCCTGACAATGCGTCAATAGAGCGATCGTGAAATTCAAGCATACCTGTCACTTCAAGCGCCCAATACACGAGTTCATGATCTTCTTTTGTTAGCTTACCAAAGCCCTTTTGATGTGGAAAACGACCATAAGAAACAAGTTCTTTAACCGTTAGTCCACTTGGCGCATCAGGTGATTGGGGAAGAATCGCCATCTTTTTGGCAATGGTTTTGGTTGATTCCTTATGAATAGCTGTCCCATCTAAATAGACAGCTCCTTTTTTTGCTGCAAGAATCCGGGCCATTGTTTTAAGAATGGTTGATTTACCGCAACCGTTTGGTCCAATAATGGTTGTGATTTGTCCTTCTGGTATTTCTATATCCAACCCTTTGACGATATCTCGATCTCCATATGAGATATCTAAACCTTCTGTCGTAAGTCTAACCACTTCAATCACTCCTATATTATGGGGTTTTAATTAGTAGGTATATAAAATAAGGTGCGCCTAGAACAGCAACAACCAAGCCAACAGGAATTTCAGAAGGCTGTAAAATGTTACGTCCTATCATATCAGCAACTAACAATAGAAGGGCTCCAATCAACGCTGAACACGGAACGAGAAACTGATGCTTCGGTCCAACCAATCGTCTTGCTATATGTGGAGCAATTAACCCAAGAAAAGCAATTCCGCCTCCAACTGCAACACATGCCCCCGCTAAAGCAACGGATAGGAATAATAAAATTCGACGTTCTCTTTCCACTCTTGTTCCTAAGTTTGTTGCAATTTGATCTCCTAAATTTAAAACATTTAAGAACCTTGCTTTGTACATCGTAATTGGCAAAAGAATAACGATCCAAGGTAGTGTGGCTAAGACAAATTTCCAATTCGTTCCCCAGATACTACCTGCAAGCCAAATCGTCGCCTGCATAAAATCTCGTGGGTTCATTTTTAATTGGAAGATAATCAGTGCTGCACTAAAGGCTGCGTTAATACCAATTCCTACAAGAATCAACCGTACTGGTGTGATCCCTTTTTTCCATGCAATCGTATAGATTAAAAATGCGGCCAAACTAGCACCTAATAGGGCAAAGAAAGGCATGATGAATATAGACAATGTCCCAAGCCCCGTTAAGGACCCTTGGAAAAAGTATATAAATAATACGACAGCAAACCCTGCTCCAGTATTTATTCCTAAAATACCAGGGTCAGCCAAGCCATTTTGTGAAACACTTTGTAGGATAGCACCTGAAACTGCCAACCCTGCTCCAATTAAAAGGGCAATGACCATTCTCGGTAACCTAAATTGAAAAAGAACTAACGCATCTCTTTCGCTTCCCATGCCACTAAGTGTTCTAAGTACATCTAAGGGAGCAATACGAATAAGCCCTAGATTCAAACTGAGGAAAAACATTGATATGATAGAAACTGCTACAACAGCCATAATGATGTATGGCTTCTTGCTTTGTTTTGTTATGGTTGATAAATCCATTACATTCCTCTCCCTTCACGTCTGGCTAGGTAAAGGAAAAAAGGAACGCCAATCACAGCAGTAATTGCCCCCACTGGTGTTTCAAACGGTGGATTCACCATACGTGCTCCAATATCAGCTAACACTAAAAGTAATCCACCAAGAATGGCTGAGCACGGAATAATCCAGCGGTAATCAACCCCAACCAAAAATCGAGTCATATGTGGTATCACTAATCCTATAAATCCTACAGTACCCGCTACTGAAACAGCTGCTCCAGTAAGGACAAGTACCACAACCGTACCGAGTACCTTGACCAATCGTGTACGTTGACCAAGGCCTTTAGCGACTTCCTCGCCAAGGCTTAGAACCGTCACTGAACGCGCTAAAATAATGGCTAATGCGAGACCAATAATAGCGACTGGAATCATTAGCTGAATACTAATCCACCTTGTGCCTGCTAAACCACCAGCAAACCAAAAGCTGATATCTTGAGCCACATCAAAGCGAATGGCTATCGCTGAAGAAATAGCATTTAAAAAAGCACCAACCGCTGCTCCAGCAAGCGCTAGTTTCACTGGTGTTAATCCACTTCGAGACATTGATCCAATTCCAAAAACAAGACTTGCTCCTAACCCTGCTCCAACAAACGAAAAAAGCATAAGCTGAAGATACGAAGTGCTAGGATAAAAAGCAAAGGCAATCGCAATGGCAAACGCTGCTCCATCTGTCACGCCCATAATTGAAGGAGATGCTAATGGATTACGAGTCATACCTTGCATGATAGCTCCAGATACGGCTAGAAATGCCCCAACAAGACCTGCTCCTAATGCTCGTGGCATACGCAGTTCCTGAATAATTTGGTGCTGTGTTAATTCCGGATTAAAATGAAACACAGCATCCCAAACCGTCCTAAGGTCAATATCAGCCGCTCCAAGGGAAATCGATATCCCCATTGAAAGAAGTAAAATAGCTAATCCTGCTATAAGAATAAAGGATGCTAGCATCGGTCTTTTTTGGATCTCTTTTAGCTCCGATTGATTATCGGTAGATTCTTGGCTTTGCTTCAAACTGAACCCCATCCATGTTCCACCCTATCTTATCGTCTTACCAATGTAGATCCTCTGTTTGCTCTGATACATATTGTTCTACTTGATGATTTTCCCAGATTACATGAATTACTCCATTGAACTCATCTACAACATATCCAGTTAACCCATCAGCCCGGCTGATTTTATGTTCTGCAAACAAAAGCTACACCTCTTTCATGTATAATTATACGTATGACGAATTAAATTAATATTGATAATCATTATCATACAGGATGTTTCTTTACAAGTAAACGCTCATCTTACAATTGCACCTAAGAAATCAGCACTTTTTTTATCATGCCCATATAAAAAGAATCATTGTCTCCACTCGGGAACAAATGATTCTTTGGTTTTCGTTTATATACGTAATCCTTCTTCGTTTTTGTTCTTCTTGTTGTTAGGTCTGCAAATGCATAAGGACTGCGGTTATTTTCAGGGTTTCGTCTTCCTTCGCGCTCAAGCTTCTGTCTATGCTTGCTTGCCTTTGAACGTGCCATATCGGCTTCATCTCCTTTAATCATATTATTACCATTATAAAGGAAATCACAAAAAAACGAAAGCTCCTGTAGGAACTTTCGCCTTAAATAGCTATTTAGTAAGCTAAGCTGAATAACCCTTTAATGTGTGTTAGGTAACGCACATTACTTGCTTCTTTCATAAGAGAAGCAGGCATTCCTTTAAGTGGTGTAGCATTTTGACCAACTGTAGCAACTGCATCCTTACGACCAAGGCTTGCTAATGTACCTGAATCAATTGGACTGAATGGCTCACAGGTTCTTCCTTCCAGATAAGCATACAGATTGTATCCAACGAGTTCACCCATTTGCCAAGCAATTTGAGCAGTTGGTGGGTATGGACGACCATCTGGAGCGAAGTAGACAGCACTGTCTCCTACTACAAATACATCTTCATGTGAAGTAGACTGAAGACCGTCTGTTACTGTTGCACGTCCTCTGTTCACTTCAAGACCTGATTCTCCAACAAGTGGATTTCCTTGAACCCCACCAGTCCAAACAAATGTGTTAGCAACAATTTTTTGACCATCTTTCAAGTCAATCACGTTTCCATCAACATTTGTTACAGCAAGACCTGTTAAGAATTCAACGCCACGTTTCTCTAAGCTTTTTGTTGCGCGCTCAATTAAGTGGTCAGGCAGAACAGGAAGAATCTTTGGACCTGCTTCTACAAGCTTCAACTTAATTTCTTTAGGATCGACTCCTAATGTTCTAATAAATTCAGGAAGCGTATCAGCAAGCTCTCCAACAAGCTCAACACCTGTTAGACCACCGCCACCAATAACAATTGTAGCATCTGCTTCGTTTTTCGTTTTAGCGTACTCACGAATACGATCTTTAATGTGGTTATGCACTTGATTTGCTTCTTCAGCTGATTTTAACACCATGCTGTTCTCTTCAAGACCTGGAATACCAAAGTACGCCGTTTTACTTCCAAGCCCAACAACTAAGGCATCATAATTAAGTGTTGTGCCATCTGATAAAGAAACTTCTTTATTATCTACAGAGAATGAATTTACAGTCGCAATTTTTAAGTCAATCGCTTTTCCTTTAAATAGTTTCTCTAAAGGCATGGCAACAGCTTGTTCCGCAACATTTCCTGCAGCCAATCTGTGTAATTCTGTAATGATTTGGTGTGTGCCTGTTTGGTTCACAACTGTGACTTTTGCTTGTGATTCATTATAATAATTTCTAACAGTTAAAGCAGATAAAAGTCCGCCATAACCCGCACCTAGGATGACAATATGTTTTGACATTCTTTTTTTCCTCCGTTTTTAAGTCAACTATCCTACATTTCAGCTTTGCTTATTTCTTGTTTTCGCGCTCGTTCATGACAGCCAAATAAGCTTGTGTAAAGCGGAAAAGCTTCTGAGCTTGAGGATCTTTTAATAATTTCATGAGACCGAAAATTCCAATGACTTCGTTGCTAGCTTCAGAACGTTCTTTTGCTTCGATAGCCGTTTGTGCGACGTCTTTCGCTGTTTCTTTAACTGGCTCCAAAATTTCAGTAATCGCAGCCACTGTATCAGCTTTTAGGACATCATCTGTAGCAACAGATTGAGCAAAATCATATGATTTAGTCATGACTGTAATTAGTTCAGTCAGTTTTGGTAACTGATCAACCAAAGTAGTAAGAGATTCCTGTACCTCTGGCTTCAGAAGTTGGTCAAGTAATTCAACTTGTTGCTTGTTTAGTGAAACTTGTTGGTGTTCCGTCGTTTCTGACATATACAATTCTCCTTTACTTTATAGCCTTGAGCTATTTTTTCCTAGCTTGTATAGGATTATGTAGAGTCTCCTGCTTTTTGTTCTATATGTGAATTCACTCACAAACATAACCAAAAAAACACTACAAAATGATCGGCAAGGCATTTTACTGTTTTACCCTATCTAGAATAATCCTTTCGACCGGTCTTGTCAAAAAATCTCGCCAATTTCTCAACTATTTTAATGGGAACTTGTGCTTTATTCCTTTTTCCACTCAAAGGGTTTTTGCGCACAAATTAATTAAACCAGTTGAGATCACTCAACTGGCTGGTTTTGTTCTGATTGAATGGCTATATGTTTGAAGGAAAGAACATCAAATAATCCAGTATCCGTTAATTTTATAGATGGAATAACTGGTAGAGCTAGAAAAGCAAGAGTTAGAAATGGATCCCATTCCTCTGTAAAACCTACCTCATGAAGAGCTGTTTCTAGTTCTTGAACCTCTTTTTGAACCACTTCGTACGGTTTTGTTGACATTAAGCCTGCTAGATCAAGTGGTAGGCTAGCCACTACTTTGCCCTCTTTTACTACGGCCATCCCCCCATTAATGGATTCTACGTGATGAATCGCAGTCAATAGGCTCTCGTCATCCGTACCACACGCAATGACGTTATGTGAATCGTGGGCAACGGTTGATACAATGGCTCCATTCTGAATCGGAATACCTTTTACAATCCCAACACCGACATGACCAAGCTGTTTATGTCGTTCAGCAACAATTAACTTCAGTTGGTTATTTGATGGTGAGGGTATAAAAAACCCCTGCTCACATTGAATAGGTTCAGTGATGGCTTTTGTAATAATTGAACCGGGGGTAATGGAAATGATCGTTGCATCCATACCTGATTTTGCTGGTAATTTAAGATCTTCTCGTGTCACTGGTGCCATCTTCATGCTCTTTTGCAAATATTGTGGGGCGGTCACTGACTCTCTCACTGGTTTCACTAGCTCCCCTTGCTGAGCAATCCATTCTCCCTTCACATAGACAGATTCCACAACAAAGTTGGTTAAGTCACTAACAAGAAGAAACGTCGCTTCACACCCAGGTGCAATGGCTCCTTTTTGATGTAAACCAAAGGCCTCCGCAGCATTAAGTGTAGCCAGCTGTATGGCCTGTAGTTCGGGTAGTCCGAGTGAGATTGATTTGCGAATACTTCCATCGATACTTCCCTCTTTCACCAGATGGTCTAGATGGCGATCATCTGTTGCAAATGCAAATCTTCGGGCATTCGCCGTTGTCACTGCTGGCAACAGTGCCTCTAGATCCTTAGCGGCAGTACCTTCACGGATTAATACAAACATTCCGCGACGAACACGATGTAATGCTTCTTCCGCTGTGACTGCCTCATGGTCATTTACAATGCCAGCGGTCCGATAGGCATTCAACGCATGTATATCCAATCCAGCAGCATGACCATCAATGACTCGACCATCTTTTTTGGCGCTTTCTATTTTCGCTAACATATTCGCGTCTCCTGAAAGGACAGCTGGATAATTCATCACTTCTCCTAAGCCAAAGGCCTCGCCTTCGTCAAAAAGGGTTTGAACGTCTTCAGCTGACACGTCTGCTCCGTTATGCTCAAATGGCGCTGCAGGAACACAAGAAGGAATCATCATTTTGACATCTAGTGGCAAATCTCTTGAAGCCTCGAGCATATATCGTACTGCCTCAGCTCCCCCTACATTTGCGATTTCATGAGGGTCGGCAATGACCGTTGTTATCCCCTTAGGCACAACAATTTTGCAAAACTCTTCCGGTGGCACCATCGTTGATTCAATATGAATATGACCATCGATTAAACCCGGACAGATGTAAGCACCTTGAGCGTCCAAACGTTCTTTTGCTTCGGGGTAAGATCCAATGCCAACGATTATGCCTTCTGAAATGGCCACATCCGCCTCAAGTACGGTTAATGTATAGACATCGATTACTTTTCCGTTATAGACAACCAATTCAGGTAGCTTTTGCTTTGATGCAGCTGCAATGTTTGATTGTAGATTCTTCGTATTCAGAGTGAAAGCTCCTCTCCAAGTCGCTTTTTTAGTATTTGAACTATTGTAGTCTATTTTTTATATGTATGCACTGATTAAACAAAAAAAGCTACCTGACAGTGGTTTTCACCGTGCCAGATAGCTTCTGTGTATGAATTATTCTGTGGATCCTGTCTGATCTTCCTTAATTCGGTCTAAAGCCATAGTATAGCTATCGTTCCCGTAATTAAGGCATCGTTTCACACGTGATATAGTGGCAGTACTTGCCCCTGTCTCTGTTTCAATCTTATGATACGTGTATCCATTCTGAAGCATTCTTGCTACTTCAAGTCGCTGAGCTAATGACTGAATTTCATTAATCGTACACAGATCATCAAAGAACTCATAACATTCTTCAAGACTTTTTAATGAGAGAACCGCTTGAAACAGTTGATCAAGTTCTTTTCCACGAAGCTTATCAATTTGCAATTATTTCACGCCTTTCCAAAAATTTCGGCATGCCTGACTGTAGCCAGATACTTTAATACTATTCTAGTTTAACGCATAATCGCAGGAAAGAGTATCTTTTTCTTTGTTACATCATAGATCCCTCTTTGTGTGACCCGGATATATGGTAGATGTGTGGACGAAAAGAACTGCAAACTATAGATAGGATCTTCATGTTTATAGCCTCTTTCACGAAGAAGCTTAACAAAATGTTTTTCCTCTTCCATAATGCCTTCCATCGACTTATCGGACATTGCGCCATTTAATTTCAGCACAAGCCTGCCAATGACTTCTCCATCATCTACTAAAGCCATTCCTCCACCTTGAGCCTTTACAGCACGAAAGGCCGCGACCATGTCTTTCACATTTTTACCGATTAAAATGAAATCTCCCGTGTTAGAAAATGAGCTGGCAAAGCCTTTAATTTTATCAGAGAAGCCTTTAATCATAGTATTAATCATCCACTTACCATTTTTATCAATTAATACAAAGAAGCTCTCATCATGATTTTGGCTTAACTCATTAACCGTACCTTCAACAGATATGCGATATGGCTTAAGAATTACAGCATTCACCATTTCAATTCCCATCGGCATTGAAAAGTGAAGCTCATTCTCATCCAAATCCCAGCTTGTATCAAGTGGTTTAATACCGTAATCATTCCAAGGGAAAGTATCCTCTTCTTGACACTGCTTACCATCCCTAACAATCCATTGTCCTTTCGCAAGAACAGAAACTGGCTTCGGAGTATTCTTGTCAGATAGGAAATTAATATGAGCAATTCGCCCAGGTGCAATCATGCCAAGCTTATGATCCAAATTGTAATATCTAGCTACATAATAAGTAGCCATACCATACGCATCAAAATCTGATAAGCCGCTATCAAGAGCCATTTTGATTAATTTGTCCATAACCCCATCTTCATAGAAGGAAGGGGGGGAACCATCTGTTGTCATAATGCAACGAACAAAATGATCTACACCTAGCTCTTGCATTTCACTCAGAAGCTTCGGAAGATCAGGACGCATAGACGAATGTCGTAATGACGTCATATACCCCATATCTAATCGACGTACGGCTTCTTCTCCATTTATTGATTCATGGTCACAGGTTACACCTAAAAGCGCCATTTGCGACAATGTACGCTCAGAAGCACCTGGAAGATGTCCTTCAATAGGCTTACGCAGTCTGCTTGTCTCCTGCATCCAATGAAGAGTTGAATCGTCACCCTCCAAAACCTTCGGCCAAGATGTTAGCTCACCACCTTGAACAACAAGATGATGCTCAAGCCAAGCCTTCATTCGTGAATTTGTAAAATGTGCTTCACTTTGAAGCTCCGTCTGAGGATCATAACGCGCCCACCAATACATGCTTGTTGGCATCTCTTCTAGCTTTTCTATCAGAGAAAGCGCTTTCTTTTTTTCAACGTTCGAAAAGAAATACAGATTGTCGTTTATCAAGGTTGTGGTCCCATGAGCCGAAGCATATTTTGCAAAGCTGTGGGGATTATAAAGTTGAAAAGGATGAGCGTGATGCTCTATATACCCTGGTACAATCACCGAGTCCTTACAATCAACTATTTCAGTATCCTTGTCTGTTACCGGGGGAAGCTCCTGTCCAACATACACAATTCGATCATCCGCAATCCATATATTTGCATTAAGCCATTTTTTCCTGGCGTGATTGAGATACGTAGCATTTTTGAGAACAATTGAAGGCGCTTTTTCTCCCCTGACGACATCAAGGTGCTGGCGCAAGCGTTTTTTTGTCCAGCGGTAAATTCGTTCCGTCATTGGCAGATCACCCATTTCATTATCTTTTGTCTATATGTTATCACAAAATCAAGTATATATAGGAAAAACTTGTGACATCTTTTCACACATTATTAAAAAAAGACATTTTCTAATTTTTTAAAGTGGAGGAATCAGAAATGAAACCAAATTTAAGTCGTATACAATCACTTTGTCGCATTACATGCGGACTGTCAGTTCTTGCTTTTGCTTCTTCAAAAATGCAGCGAAAATCTTCTCTTATAGGTATTATCGGCATTATCATTGGAGCTATGAAGGTCGCAGAAGGAATAACTCGTTTCTGTCCACTTATCTATATGACAGATAAGAAAAAGCAAGAACATAAACAAGACGGTCGTGTGATGAACCCATCTTAAAATGATGGGTTTTTTCTACTTGGAAACCGATGCATTACGTTATTTATAATGGGATGGTAGGTCCTTCGTCGTTTCACTTTTGCCTCTATCGCTTTGATTGAGGGATCTATCGTTTCACTTTACCTTCCATCGCTTCAATTCTGGGATCTATCGTTTCACTTTACCTTCCATCGCTTCAATTCAGAGATCTATCGCTTCACTTTACCCTCCATCGCTTCAACTCAGGGATCTATCGTTTCACTTTCACCTCCATCGCTTCAATTGAGGGATCTATCGTTTCACTTTACCTTCCATCGCTTCAATTCAGAGATCTATCGCTTCACTTTGCCCTCCATCGCTTCAATTCGACTCTCCATCGCCTCACCTTACCCTCCATCACTCCATTCACCTCTCCCCTAACTCCAACCTTCACCACAACAAAAAAGACACCTGCGCTAGACAGGTGCCACGATTCACACTATTTTATTGCTTTATCTGCTATGTCTGTTCGGTTATAAAGTCCCTCACTCTGAATGTGTAGGATGGACTCGTAGGCATGCTCTTTTGCATCTCGAATCGTTTCTCCACGCGCAGCAACGAGAAGGACTCGTCCGCCGTTTGTTTGCCAGATCCCATCATGAAGGGCTGTACCAGCATGAAATACTAATCCATTTTTAGCTGCAGCTTCAAGTCCACTAATCGCCGCACCTTTTTCGTAGGCTCCTGGATAACCAACACTTGCCATGACGACTCCAACAACTGCTTCTTCGGACCAAAGCAAGTCTGGTTTTTCGCCAGCCAATAATTGTTCAATCACATCGACTAAATCTGTTTCAAGTCGAGGAAGAACCACTTGGGTTTCAGGGTCACCAAATCGTGCGTTAAATTCGATGACCTTTGGGCCAGTTGGGGTCATCATCAAGCCAGCATACAAGATTCCAGTAAACGGAGTGCCTTCTTCAATCATTGCGGCAGCTGCCGGCTCTAACACCGCTCGAACAGCTACATCGACTTGGTTTGCGTTAAACTGAGGAACAGGAGAATAAGCACCCATACCACCAGTGTTTGGGCCTTCATCATTGTTATAAGCACGCTTATGATCTTGAGCTCCAACCATTGGTATCACAACATCATTGTGGACAAAAGCCATTAAAGAAAGCTCTTCACCTTCTAGAAACTCTTCCACGAGTACTTTTGCTCCTGCGTCACCAAAACGATTGGCTTCCAAAATATCAGATAATGCAGCCAAGGCTTCTTCTTCGGTCATGGCAACCGTTACACCTTTTCCTGCTGCTAAACCGTCTGCCTTTATCACGATTGGAGCACCCTGCTCCTTCACATACGCTGCTGCTTCATCAAAGGTAGAGAATGTAGCAGACGCACCTGTTGGAATGCCATAGCGGTTCATGAGATCCTTAGCAAACGATTTGCTACCCTCAATTTGAGCAGCCGCTTGACTAGGGCCAAATACCTTAAGACCAGCCTCTTGAAAATGATCCACGATTCCTAAGCTTAATGGAACCTCAGGTCCTACAATCGTTAACTCAACATCGTTTTCTTTTGCAAAAGTAATTAATGCAGCAAAATCCGTTTCGCCAATCGAGACAAGCTCTGCTATATCTGTCATACCAGCGTTTCCTGGTGCTACATACACTTTTTCCACTCTTGAGCTTTGTGCGAGCTTCCAAGCAACCGCGTGCTCACGGCCGCCACTACCAATTACGAGTACATTCATATCGACAACGCTCCTTCCTAGTGTTTAAAGTGACGAGCACCTGTAAAGACCATTGCAATTCCATATTCATCTGCTTTTTGGATCGATTCCTCATCACGAATAGATCCTCCTGGTTGAATAATGGCTTTGATTCCAGCTTTGCCTGCGGCTTCAACTGTATCTCCCATTGGGAAGAACGCATCAGATGCAAGCGCCGATCCGTGTGCACGCTCTCCGGCCTGTTCAATCGCAATGCCAGCAGCACCCACTCGATTCATCTGCCCAGCACCTACTCCTACAGTCATTTCACCATTTGTTAAAACAATGGCATTTGATTTGACGTGTTTGACCACTTTCCAACCAAGCTTAAGAGCTGTCCACTCATCTTCAGTTGGTTGGCGTTTTGTTGGAACGGTCCAGCTAGATTCATCCACTTTCGGTGTATCTTCCTCTTGCACTAGTAATCCACCTTGAACAGATGCAACTTTATTAGCCGTTTTTTCGCTAGATTCTACAGTCACTTGAAGTAAACGGATATTTTTCTTTTTCGTCAAAATCGCTTTTGCTTCTTCTGTAAAGCTAGGAGCCAGTAAGACCTCAAGAAAAATCGTAGACATCGTTTCAGCTGTAGCAGCATCCACTTCACGATTTAGTGCAATGATTCCTCCAAAAATAGAAACAGAATCGGCTTCATATGCACGATTAAATGCTTGATTAATCGTTTCTCCCGTACCAACACCACAAGGATTCATGTGTTTTACTGCAACAACAGCTGGTTCAGAGAATTCCTTTACAATTTCAAGGGCAGCATTTGCATCCCCGATATTATTGTAAGAAAGCTCTTTTCCGTGTAATTGTTCTGCTTGTGCAATGGAGCTTTTATTTCCTAATGTGGTTTTATAAAAAGCCGCTTTCTGGTGAGGATTTTCCCCATAGCGCAGAGATTGGCTGCGTTCATATGTAAGTGTTAAGGTTTCTGGGTATTCTTCCCCTACAGCCTCAGTTAAATATTGCCCAATCATTGCATCATAAGCTGCGGTATGACGGAACACTTTGGCCGCTAAACGTCGGCGAGTTTCACCATTCACAGAGCCACTTTCTTTTAGTTCAGTTAAGACAACGTCATAGTCAGCTGGGTCCACTACCACAGTTACATGATTATGGTTTTTGGCAGCAGATCGCAACATGCTTGGCCCACCGATGTCGATATTTTCAATCGCATCCTCAAAGGTTGATGATGGCTTGGCAATGGTTTCAGCAAATGGGTATAAGTTCACTACTACAAAGTCAATCGGTGCAATATCATGCGTTTGTAAAGCTTCTTGATGCTCTGCTTTTTCACGCATAGCAAGTAAACCACCGTGAATGTTAGGATGAAGGGTTTTCACACGTCCATCAAGAATTTCGGGAAAACCAGTTACCTCAGAAATTCCGATCACTGGAACATTCGCTTCTTCTAAAGCACGCTTTGTTCCACCTGTGGAGATGACTTCAATTCCTTGATCAACCAACCCTTGAACAAACGGGATAAGTCCTTCTTTTTTAGATACACTGACTAATGCTCGTCTCTTACTCATTATGTCCGTCTCCTCCTACATCTTTGCTTTCCATTAGCTGCTTCACTGTACGTGGATATAATTGATGTTCAACTGCTTGAATCTTTTTCATTACATCCTCTGAGGTATCCCCTTTTTGAATGAGAACCGTTTCCTGTGCAATGATGGGTCCGGTATCCATTCCGGCATCCACAAAATGAATGGTTACGCCCGTTTCGCTCACTCCAGCGGTTAGTGCTTGTCCGACTGCATCTAAGCCCGGAAAAGCAGGCAACAATGATGGATGAATATTCACAATTCGACCTTCGTAGGCAGTTAATAAAGTCGACCCTACTAATCTCATATAGCCTGCAAGACAGAGAAAATCTACCTTATGATCCTGTAAATGCTCGACAACTTTAGCCTCGTATTCAGCTTTTGTCGCAAATGATTTTAGTGCAAGTGCAACGGTTTTAATTCCATAGCTTTCTGCCTTTTTAAGAGCCCCCGCTTCAGGTTTGTCAGAAACAAGCAACACAACCTCACCACCGAGTTGGTTCTCTTTGGCAGCCTGTATCAGTGCTTCTGCATTAGAACCTGTGCCCGAAGCAAATACCGCTATTCTCATGAATCAATGCCCCCGATTGTTACGCCTTCACCCTCAGTGACACGTCCAATGATGTATGCTTGTTCGCCTTCTGTTTCAAGCGTACGGATCACATCTAGGTGCTCGTTCTCTGGTACAACAAGCATCATGCCTATACCCATATTAAATGTTGAAAACAAATCACGATCACTAATATCGCCTTTTGCTTTTAACACTTCAAAAATAGCTGGAACCGGCCATGAGCCATTGTCAATTTCAACTTTTATCCCAGTAGGCAGCATTCTTGGAACATTTTCATAAAAGCCGCCACCTGTAATGTGGGCCAACCCATGAATTTCATGCTTCTTTAAACATGCCAAGAGAGGCTTCACATAAATCTTTGTTGGTGTAAGGAGGACATCACCTAAGCGCCCTTCTAATCCTTCAACTGAATCATTGAGAGAAAGACCAGCCTTTTCTAAAAGAATATGACGGACTAATGAGAATCCATTGCTATGCAGCCCACTTGAGCTTAAGCCAATCACAACACCACCAGGCTGAATCGCATCTCCAGAAATTAGATTGGATTTCTCAACCGCACCTACAGAAAATCCTGCAAGATCGTATTCTTCTGGATCATACATTCCAGGCATTTCTGCAGTCTCTCCACCAATCAACGCGCAGCCAGCTTGTTCACAGCCGTCCGCTACGCCTTTGACGATTGCTTCAATACGCTCTGGATCTGATTTTCCACACGCAATATAGTCTAGAAAATATAACGGTTCTGCACCTTGAACCACAATATCATTTACACACATGGCAACAGCATCAACGCCAATGGTGTCATGTTTGTCCATCATGAAAGCAAGCATTAGCTTAGTGCCTACTCCATCCGTACCTGATACTAAAACCGGTTCTTTGTAATCTAATGAAGACAAATCAAAGTTCCCACCAAAACCACCTAGACCACCAAGTACACCAGGGCGGGCTGTACGTTTAACATGCTGCCCCATTCGTTTAACTGATTCATAGCCTGCTTCAATATCAACACCGGCTTGTTTGTATGCATCTGACATGCGGACGTTGCCTCCTTTAATTAAACCTTCGCGTGCGGATGAACCGTATCTGCATAAATTTCTGTTGGATATTCTCCAGTAAAGCATGCTAGACATTGACCGCAATTACTCATTTCTGGATCGCGTCCAATCCCTTTCTTTAAGCCATCTGTACTTAAGAAGGACAGACTATCTGCACCCATCATTTCACGCATCTCTTCTAATGAATGTTGAGAAGCTATTAATTCTGAGGTCGTAGACGTATCGATCCCATAAAAGCAAGGATGCTTAATTGGCGGCGAACTAATGCGCACGTGGACCTCAAGGGCACCAGCTTCCTTCAACATGTTCACGATTCGACGACTGGTTGTACCACGTACGATTGAATCATCAATCATCACCACTCGTTTTCCTTCTACGACACCACGCACGGCAGAAAGCTTCATCTTAACTCCCTGTTCACGTAACTCCTGAGAAGGCTGTATAAAGGTCCGTCCTACATAACGGTTTTTGATTAGACCAAGCTCATACGGGATACCCGTTTGTTCCGCATATCCGATGGCGGCTGAGATGCTGGAGTCTGGAACCCCAGTTACCACATCTGCTTCAATTGGTGCTTCAATCGCAAGCTGTTTCCCCAATTGCTTTCTCGCAGTGTGCACATTAATCGTCTCGACATTGCTATCAGGACGAGCAAAGTAAACATACTCCATACTACAAATAGCTGGGTTCGTTGATTTATCATACTGCTCTGTACGTAATCCGTTGTCATCGATAATAACCATTTCACCTGGTTTTACATCACGCTCATACGTTGCCCCGATGATATCAAACGCACAGGTTTCAGAAGCGACCACATAGGCGTCGCCAATACGACCAATCGCTAAAGGCCTTAACCCATTAGGATCCATAGCTGCAATTAATTGATGTTCGTTCATAACTGCAAAGGCATAAGCACCTTTCAGCATCGCAAGCGCATGGCGGAATTGGTCTTCAAGAGACCAATAACCGCTACGTTTGATTAAATGAGCCAGTACCTCTGTATCAGAGGTAGACTGAAAGATACTCCCTTGATTCTCAAGCTGAAGCTTCAGGTTGTTCGCATTCACAATGTTCCCATTATGAGCAATCGCAAGTCCACCCACTTGTGAGCGGAACATAAGCGGCTGCACATTGGCAAATCCGCCACCACCGGCTGTCGCATAACGCACATGACCGATTGCAGCTGATCCTTGAAGAGCATTTAAAGTTTGCTGGTCAAAGACTTCATTAACTAAACCGAGACCTTTGTGAACATTTAATGTATCGCCATCAGAGACAACAATACCCGCTCCTTCTTGACCACGGTGTTGTAAACTATGCAAACCATAATACGTAATTTGAGCTGCATCCTTATGACCCCAAACAGCAAATACGCCACACTCTTCATTTAAGCCTTTTATTTCAGCAAACATGGAATGGCTCCTTTCCAAGCCTTAACGATTTCTTCTTGAGATGCTTCAATAACAGCCTTCCCGTTCTCATCACATACAACCAATACATTTTCGTTTGTTACTTCACCAATACACTCGGCATCAACAATCGCTTCAAATGCACTGCGATTTTCAGGAGATACGGTTACCACAAAACGAGATTGGCTCTCTGCAAATAGATTCGTGTTATCTCCTACGTGTTGAACACGAACACCTACATGTCCAGATGTCATTCCTTCAGCTAATGCAACAGCTAGTCCCCCCTCAGATATATCATGTGCTGAGGCAACAAGTCCTGATTGAATCGCTTTTAGAAGTTGGGACTGACGATTTTTTTCAAGCGTCAAATCAAGCTCAGGTGCCTTACCAAAGATTCGCTCTTCCAGCATTTTCTGAAGCTCACTTCCACTAAATTCAGGTTTTGTTTCACCTAGTAAATAAACAAGATCACCGACTGATTTATAATCTTGGGTTGTAATATGATCAAGGTCTTCAATTAATCCAACCATTCCAATAACAGGTGTTGGATAGATCGCTCCACCAGACGTTTCGTTATATAAAGAAACATTTCCGCCGATAACCGGTGTTTCCAGTGTACGGCACGCTTCACTCATTCCATCTGTTGAGGTTTCCAGTTGCCAGAAAATTTCTGGTTTATCTGGACTTCCGTAGTTCAAGCAATCTGTAACCCCAAGTGGTACACCGCCAGAAGCAACAATGTTACGAGCAGCTTCAGCTACGGCAATTTTGCCGCCTACTTCAGGATCTAAATAAAGATAACGAGAATTACAATCTGTTGTCATCGCAAGGGCTTTACGCGTATCACGAATTCGAACAACAGCTGCATCGGAACCTGGAGAGACAACTGTATTCGTTTGAACCATGTAGTCATATTGGTCATAGACCCATTCCTTGCTTGCAATTGTTGGCTGAGCCAATAATTGAAGTAACGTTTCTTTAAAATCATCAATTGCGGGTACATATGCAGCCTGCTCTTGAAATTCTTTATAATAAGCTGGAACAGATGATGGCTTGTGGTAAACAGGAGCTTCTTCGGCTAGCGCATCAACTGGTACATCTGCTGCTACTTCACCGTTGTGCATTAAACGAAGACGCTTGTCATCTGTTACATAACCAACCTCAGCAGAAAGTAGTCCCCAACGGTCTACAATCTCTTTAATTTCAGCTTCTCTACCTTTTTGAACAACAATCAACATGCGCTCTTGTGACTCAGATAACATCATTTCATAAGCCGTCATACCTTGTTCGCGCTGAGGTACAAGATCTAAATTCATGACAATGCCTGATCCAGCTTTGCTTGCCATCTCTGCAGACGAAGAAGTTAAACCAGCCGCACCCATATCTTGAATACCAACAAGGGCGTCACATTTGATTAACTCAAGGCACGCTTCAAGCAAGAGCTTCTCCATAAATGGATCGCCAACTTGTACAGCAGGACGTTTCTCTTCAGAGCTTTCACTTAGCTCTTCAGACGCGAACGTTGCCCCGTGAATTCCATCACGACCAGTGCTTGCCCCAACATACATGACAGTATTTCCGACACCTTTGGCTTGTCCTTTTTGAATATCCTTATGATCGATTAAACCCACACACATTGCATTAACAAGCGGGTTTCCTTCATAACAAGGGTCAAACTGAACTTCTCCACCAACCGTCGGAACCCCAATACAGTTACCATAGCCTGCAATTCCAGCTACCACTTCTTCAAATAAATAACGAACCTTTGGAGAGGTTAATTCTCCAAAACGCAATGAATTTAAGATTGAGATCGGTCGTGCTCCCATCGAGAACACATCACGCAAAATTCCGCCAACTCCGGTTGCAGCCCCTTGATAAGGCTCAATTGCTGATGGGTGATTGTGACTTTCAATTTTAAATACAACCGCTTGATTATCACCAATATCAATGATTCCGGCCCCTTCACCAGGACCTTGAAGTACTTTTTCACCAGTGACAGGGAATTTCTTTAATAGTACTTTGGAATTCTTATAGCTACAGTGCTCTGACCACATGACCGAGAATAATCCGGTTTCTGTATAATTTGGCGTACGCCCTAAAATCTCTTCGACAAGCTGGAATTCATCATCAGTTAAACCCATGGCCTGATACAGCTTTTCTTTTTTGACCTGTTCAGAAGATGGTTCAACGAGTAGTGACATGAGATTCCCTCCAGTTTTTTAAGATTGATTGAAATAAAAGAAGGCCATCAGCACTTCCAAGTAGCTCTTCTACTGCACGTTCTGGGTGAGGCATCATTCCAAGAACATTACCTGCTTCATTAACAATACCTGCGATTTGATTACGCGAACCGTTCACATTCGAGCTATAGCGGAACACGATTTGATTGTTTGCTTCAAGCTTTTGATACGTTTCTTCATCACACTCATAGTTTCCCTCACCATGGGCCACGGGAACGTTGATTTCTGAGCCTTCTGTATAACCTGATGTAAAAATCGTATCCGCATTTGTCACGGTTAATTGAACAGGTCGGCAGATAAACTTAAGTCCTTCATTTCTCTTCATAGCACCCGGAAGCAATCCCGCTTCTAGCAGTACTTGAAATCCATTACATACACCCAGTACCGGAACCCCGGCTTGAGCCGCTTCAATGACTGAGTTCATAATTGGTGCAAAACGAGCGATTGCACCTGAACGAAGATAATCTCCGTGAGAGAATCCTCCTGGAAGCAATATGCCGTCATACCCTTCAAGTGACGTGTCATTGTGCCACACGTAGTCTACCTCTTCGCCAAGCTGGTCGCGGATGGCATGGTACATATCCGCGTCACAGTTGGATCCTGGAAATACGATGACCGCAAACTTCATGAAGAGACAACCTCCTCGATCTCATAGCTATAATCTTCAATGACCGTATTAGCAAGAAGTTTTTCGCACATTTCTTTCACTCGAGCATCGACATTGCTTGTATCAGCTAATGTTAGCTCCATGTATTTTCCGATGCGAACATCCTGTACTTCCTTATATTCCATTGTATGAAGAGCATTTTGAACAGCCACTCCCTGTGGATCAAGAACACTTTCTCTTAGCGTTACGTAGACTTTAACTTTATACATTATTGGCCTCCCAAGCGTGTTAGTATTTCCTGATATCCATCCTGCAAACTTCCTAGATTACGGCGAAATAGATCCTTATCAAACTTCTGGTTTGTCTCTAAATCCCAAAGTCGACATGTATCTGGTGAGATTTCGTCAGCAAGAAGTAGTTCTCCATCATGTGTCCGACCAAATTCTAATTTGAAATCAACTAATCTCACACCAATCCCTGCAAACAACTCAACTAATAATTGATTAACCTTTTTGGCTTGAATCTTAAGAGATTCGACTTCTTCAGATGTTGCGGCTTCCAGAAGATATACATGATCTTCCGTTATAAGTGGATCTCCTAATGCATCGTCTTTGTAATAAAATTCAACGATTGGTTCAACCAATGGTGTACCCTCGGCAATACCTAATCTCTTAGCCATACTACCAGCTACAACATTACGAACGACTACTTCAAGTGGTACAATCTCAACCTTACGAACGAGCTGTTCTGTGTCAGATAATCTCCGAACGAAGTGACTCTCAAGCCCTTTTTCATTCAAATGATTAAAGATTAACGTTGAAATCTCATTGTTAAGCCTTGCTTTGCCTTCGAGTGTATCTTTTTTCTCTCCATTAAATGCTGTGGCGTCATCCTTATAAGTCACCCACAATACATCCTGTTCAGAGGTTTGATAGATTCGTTTAGCTTTACCTTCGTAAAGTAGCTCCTGCTTCTCCATTGATTGAAACCCTCCTAGATAGAATCAGTTTAAGCCAAGACGTGTGAAGATCGTGTCCACGTGTGTTAAGTGATGCTCATAGTTAAAGCACTCATCCAACTCTTCTTTAGAAAGAACGGACGTGATGCGTTCTTCTGCATCAACCAAATCACGGAATTGAACGCCTTCC
This sequence comes from Alkalicoccobacillus murimartini, assembly GCF_030813245.1. GTDB lineage: Bacteria > Bacillota > Bacilli > Bacillales > Bacillaceae_D > Alkalicoccobacillus > Alkalicoccobacillus murimartini. The sequence goes on from NZ_JAUSUA010000005.1 coordinate 201,447, forward strand.
TCCCAAGCTTGCGTCGCCTTAGGTTGAACAAGGTCATAGGCTTCTTCACGAACCATTCCTTTATCAATTAATGAAAGCAGTACGCGTTGCGAATAGATAAGACCATACGTACGAGTCATGTTGCGCTTCATATTCTCAGGGAAAACCGTCAAATTCTTCACAATGTTAGAGAAGCGATTCAACATGTAATTCAGACCAATGGTTGCATCCGGTAAAATAACACGCTCAGCAGATGAGTGAGAAATATCACGCTCGTGCCATAACGGTACGTTTTCGTAAGCTGTCAGCATGTATCCTCGAATTAAACGCGCAAGTCCCGTCATATTCTCAGAGCCAATTGGATTACGCTTATGCGGCATAGCTGAAGATCCTTTTTGACCTTTTGCAAAAAACTCTTCTACCTCACGAGTCTCACTCTTTTGAAGACCGCGAATCTCAACAGCAAACTTTTCAACAGATGTTGCAATAAGAGCAAGTGTCGCCATGTACTCTGCATGACGGTCACGCTGTAATGTTTGAGTAGAGATTGGCGCTGCATTTAAGCCAAGCTTCTCACACACTAGCTGCTCAATTTGTGGATCGATGTTTGCATAGGTTCCAACTGCTCCAGACAGCTTGCCAAAACGTACTCCTTCAGCCGCGTGCTTAAAGCGTTCAATGTTACGTTTCATTTCCTCATACCATAAGCCTAGCTTTAAACCAAAGGTTGTTGGCTCAGCATGAACGCCATGTGTACGTCCCATCATCACGGTAAATTTATGTTCAATAGCTTTGTTCTTTAGAATCTCTAGAAAACGATCAAGATCAGCTGCTAAAATATCATTTGCTTGCTTTAATAGATAAGAAAGGGCTGTATCTACAACATCAGTTGACGTTAAGCCGTAATGAACCCACTTGCGCTCTTCCCCTAATGTTTCTGAAACCGCACGAGTAAAAGCAACCACATCATGTCTTGTTTCCTCTTCTATTTCAAGAATACGACTGATATCAAAGCTCGCGTTCTCACGGATTTTCTTCACATCTTCTTTTGGAATTTGTCCAAGCTCTGACCAAGCTTCACAGGCAACAATTTCTACCTCTAGCCAAGCTTTATAACGGTTTTCATCGGTCCAAACGGCACCCATTTCAGGGCGAGTATAACGTTCAATCATGTAGGTAAGCCTCCAAATATAGTCTTTAGATTATTTAGTAGTGTGTTGCTGGAATTCATTAAGTTGATGAAGCGCATCTTTTACCGTTTCACTGAGAACTGTGAGATGCCCCATCTTACGTTTTTCTTTTGCATCTGCTTTTCCATATAGATGAAGCGAGATGTCACCTAGGCAATCTAAATTGGCCATCAGAGGCTCAATGTGCTCCCCTAACAAATTCTCCATCACAACAGGTTTAAGAAATTCTGTACTCCCAAGAGGTAGTCCACATATCGCTCGAATTTGCTGTTCGAATTGGGATGTCTTACAGGCTTCAATCGTATAATGCCCCGAATTATGAGGCCTTGGAGCCACTTCATTTACTAAAATCGTTCCATCCTTTTGTACAAACATTTCCACCGCTAACGTACCGATCAATTCCAGTCCTTCTGCTAGCTTTAAAGCTAACTCACGAGCTTTCGTTGAAGTGTGATCAGAAATTCGAGCTGGCACAATGGATTGATGTAGAATGTTATGTTTGTGTATATTTTCAGCCACAGGAAACGTGCTTGTCTCTCCATGACGTGAACGAGTCACGATAACAGATACTTCGCACTGAAAGGAAATCCAACCTTCAAGGACAAGTTCACCAGCAGGTAATAGATCACGTACTGCCACTTCAAGCTCCTGCTCATTACGTACAACAGCTTGTCCCTTGCCATCATATCCACCTCGGCAAGTCTTTAATACCGCCGGCAGACCAACTTCAGCTAATGCCGACTGCACATCTTCAAGCGATGAAATCTCTGCATATGGGGCCACCGGGACACCTAACGATTCAATCGTTCGTTTTTCGGTAAGACGATGCTGACTGACACGCAACACATCAAAACCTTGTGGGAAATCCCCATGTTCCGTCAACCATTTTGCTGTAGCTTCATCTATATTTTCAAATTCATACGTTATAACGTCACTTACCTCAGCAAGCTTAGCCGCTCCATCAAGATCATCGTACCCTGCCTCAATGACATAATCAGCCACCTGAGCACAAGGTGAATCTGTACCTGGCTCAAGTACGGCAATCCGATAACCCATCTGTTTTGCAGATAAAGCCATCATACGACCAAGCTGGCCTCCACCGATTATACCTATTGTAGATCCTGGTTTAACGATTGTTTCATTCATAATGTATCACTACTTGCGAGAACCGCTTCTTCCGTTTGTTTTCGACGGGTTAAAACAGCTTGTTGAACGGTATGATCGGTTGCTCCAATGATTTGCGCAGCAAGTAACCCTGCATTTGTTGCTCCAGCCTTTCCAATGGCAACGGTTGCCACCGGAACACCTCCAGGCATTTGGACAATAGATAATAAAGAATCAAGTCCATTAAGTGCCTTAGATTGCACAGGTACACCTATGACCGGAAGGGGGGTTTTAGCTGCAACCATTCCTGGCAGATGTGCTGCTCCTCCTGCTCCAGCGATAATAACCTTCAATCCTCTTTCAACAGCTTCTTCAGCATATTGAAACATGAGGTCTGGCGTGCGATGAGCGGATACTACTTTTTTTTCATAAGGCACTTCTAATTCGTCCAAAATATCACACGTGTGTTTCATCGTTTCCCAATCAGATGTACTTCCCATGATAACGCCAACCACTGGCTCCATGACCATCATTCACTCCCTCGTATGACTACTGCACTCCAACAAAAAAACGCAGAATCAGATACTTTATCTGCATAATGAGAGAAAGGTAGCTAATTCCGCGCTTTGACGCACCTACGTCCACACGGACTTCCGTGGAATTATAGCTGCGATACTTTCCCTCATAGTCTGACAATTTACGGTTATCAGGTAGAGACGTATGGGCCATATTCCCAAAATTATATGAGGTATTATTTCGTTTTTTATCAAGAATCCACATTAATCTTACAAGTTTCTGCGAAGGGTGTCAACTAAAAGTCGAACGGTTAGAACCATTTAGATATTCATTGTTCGTCTTCCTCTAAAATTCCTTCAAAAATGACTTGCTGATGACTAATAACAGGTGTTTTTGACCCATCTTCTTTAAAAACAGGTTTCTCCATTCGCCGAACGGGCCGATATCCTTCGCTTTTCATCCGTTCCAAGCAATCAGCCAAGCTCTCATCAGTACCAACAGTAAACTGCTGTTTTCGTTTCTTTGCCAATCTCATTCCTCCTGATTCAACAAAAGTACTCGAGTATATTGTAGCATGAGGGTAGATTCGATTCGACAAATTCTCTAAGAAAGATAGCGTTGATGGAAGTTCATTCTTCCTTTATGATGGAGATATCTTCCTTTTTATAAGAATGGAGTGATTTGATTTGAATCGGAAAAAACTCTTAATTATTGCTGGATTCATGAGCCTCTTCATTATTATCTTCGTCATTTTCCTTGTGCCATCTAACTCTAGCCCAGTCAAGCAACTGGAGCACTACCTTCAATCGATAAATCAAACGGATTTCCAAACGAATCATGAACAACCATTGAAATATATTCATCCTTCTTTATCAGATCCGTCATTCACCGATCCTTTTCGAACTCAATTCGAAGAGAGAACGCCATTTAATGATTACTCTATTGGGGAACCTATTTATAAGAATGAAGAAGAAGTCACCATCCCCGTTACAATTGAGTGGGACGACTACTGGCAACATGAGTTTATATTTTTCATGGAGCTCAAAGATCTAGACTGGCTCATAACTCCAGATGTTGAGATGCTATCAGAGGCAAAGCAGTTTCAATATCCGCCTGAAACATATGTTCAGGGCAACCTAAACTTTGTGAATACATACTTAAATGACAGCAATGTAAAAATAAGTTTTGAGAACGACCCAAACTTTCAGCTTTATCTACTAGGCATGCCTACACACATCAAGTATGATGCAGAAAATCAGGCTTTATCATTACCTATTATAAGAGAGCAACCTGAAGCACACGCATCAGTTCCCGAAGGTTATGCATTATTTCCAGATGGATCGGATCTTTATTTTACTGATTATTTTTTATTCCCACCTCATTAAATGATCAACTTAAAAATGAGCAAAGGCTCACGCCTTTGCTCATTTTTTGCGTATGGCAACAAAACGACTAACCTGTTCAAACTTTTCACTATACTTCCCGCCTTGGTCAAGCGCTTCCTCTTCTGCCTTAATTCTCACCATAAGCATCGCTGCATTTAATAAGCTGAAGACTACTGCCGTAAAGTAGGCTTGAAAAATAAGTGGAAGCAACAGGACCTCCGCAATGACCACAACATAATTAGGGTGACGAATCCATCGATACGGACCACGCTTAACTGGTTCAGCTCCAGGTAACACAATTATTTTTGTATTCCAGAACTTGCCGAGAGATACTAGAGCCCAGACGCGGATCATTTGGGCAACTAGAAAGATCGCAAGAGGTACTACACTCCAAAGTGTCCAGGATGAAGTCTTTATCCATGTTACTTCAACTAATAACGATACAAAGAAGCAACAATGCATAGCCACCATCACCGGATAATGAGATGCACCCGCTTCAAAGGCTCCTTGATCTTTCATCCATCGCTCGTTTGACCTCGCAACCCCGACCTCTGCCAGCCTCTGAACAATGACCACAGCAATAAATACATAGACAAAGATCAATGTATATGACCCTCCCATTCTAAATGAACCAATTCAGAACAGAAACCAGGTCCAAGAGCAGCCACTAATCCCTGATAGCCTAAAGGGTGATCCTCTTTCATAAATTCTTTCAGCACGTAAAGAACGGTAGGTGAAGACATATTGCCAAATTTACGAAGTACCTCTCTCGAAACATCTGTTTTTTCAGTTGAGAAACCCAATGCTTTTTCATAGGACTCTAACACTTTTTTCCCCCCAGGATGGGCAATGAACGCATCAACCTTAGAAAGCTCAATGCCTTGGTTCTGTAGAAATTCTTCTACATTCGGTTTCAACCATTTTTCCACAATGCCTGGAATACTGCGCGAGAAGATCACATGCAGACCGGTATCACGCACATCCCAGCCCATAACATCTTCCGATTGTGGCATTAGCGTAGACTGGCTGCCACGATAGCCTGGCGATGTTTCTTTCACCAAATCATAACGTAGCTGGCTTTGATCTCCGCCTACTAAGGCACATGCAACACCATCAGCAAACAATGAAGTTCCAATCAGGTTGCTCTTAGAGTGATCGTTATGCTGAAAGGTCAGACTACATAGCTCCACACAAACTAGTAAGACATTCTCTTTTGGATGAGCCAAACAGTAGTCAAAGGCTCGACTAAGCCCAGCGGCTCCTCCTGCACACCCTAGTCCCCAGATCGGTATTCGTTTGGTATGCTCATCAAAAGATAGCTGATTCATCATCCGTGCCTCAAGTCCAGGTGTGGACATGCCAGTGCTCGTGACACATATGATGGCATCAACCTCATCAACTCCGATTCTTCTCTTCAGGAACTGACTATCCTGCAGGCAATTCCGAATTGCCGCTACCCCATACTTCACAGCTAGTTCAATAAACAAATCATTTCTCTCTTTTAGTGTATGTGGCTGATGAAACCAATCCATTGGCGCCGCAAAATAACGTTCGTCAATTTGCCCATTTCCAAACACCGTCAAAAGACGTTCAATATCTTCATAACTCTCGCTAAATAACTCCCTTGCAAACTCCATCGTGTCATTTTGATGTAGCTTATGAGGAGGTGCATATGTACTAATTGAAAAAATAGAAGGCATAACCAATTCACCTCATAACGTTAATAACCATAGATTGCCTCAATAAAAGGAAAATCATTCATTTTTTTGTTGGCAAGAAACGTCATTTCAGGTAGACTAAACGGAATCTAAATTGAGGTGAGAATAATGAATCCAATGTTACTAGATTTCCCCGACCATTTTGAAACAGAACGATTGTTCATCAGATCACCAAAACCCGGTGATGGAAAAGCGATGTACGAAGCCGTTTGTGACTCAATTAATGAACTGAAGCCTTGGTTACCGTTCGCACACTTTGAACAATCCCTAGAAAAAACAGAAGCGAATATTCGCGAAGCACATGTGAATTTCTTATCCAGAAAAGACTTGCGCCTCCTTGTTTTCTTAAAAGAAACAGGCGAGCTCATTGCTTCATCTGGCTTACATCGCATGGACTGGGAGGTTCCTAAAGTTGAAATAGGCTATTGGATTCGAACGGATTATAGTGGAAAAGGATTTATGACAGAAGCCGTTCAAGGCATAACCGACTTTGCTATTAACGAGCTCCACGCACGAAGAATTGAAATTCGCTGTGATGCTAAAAATGTAAAGAGTCGGGCCATTGCAGAACGCCTTAACTTTGAACTTGAGGCCATATTAAAGCAGGAGAGTAAAGCAATTGATAGGGATGAACTGAGAGATACGTGCGTGTTTGCGAAGATAAGGTGAAGATCAAAAAAACCGCCTCATACATTGAGACGGTTTTCTACATTTTATTAATGACTTAAGAAGGCAAAGTATAAGACAAACACAACAAACAATACATACATAATCGGGTGCATCTTCTTCGCGTTTCCACTGACAAGCATTGTGATTGGATAAAGGATAAATCCAAGCGCAATCCCATTAGCAATGCTATAAGTTAAAGGCATTGCAACAAATGTTACGAATGCTGGAATAGCAATTTCCATACGTGTCCAGTCAATAAAGCGAAGAGATGATGCCATCATTACCCCTACGATAATTAGAGCAGCCGCTGTTACATGACCCGTTACAACAACTAGAAGAGGGGAAAAGAACAGGGCAACTAGGAATAACAGTCCAGTTACAACCGCAGTCAGACCTGTTCGTCCACCAACAGCTACACCGGATGTTGATTCGACATACGCCGTTGTTGTAGACGTACCAAGAAGTGCTCCAATCGTTCCACCACTAGCATCTGAAAATAAAGCTCTTCCTGCTCGAGGTAACTTATTGTCTTTTACAAATCCAGCTTGGTTCGCCACTGCAAACAGTGTACCCGCTGTATCAAAAAATGTTACAAATAAAAACGTCAGAATGGCAATACCCATTTGAGCACTAAAAATTTCAGCACTAGTTATATCAAATGCTGCAAAAAGAGTTGGAGATAAGCTAGGAACAGCTGCAACTACTCCATCAGGACGTCCAACTAAACCAAATATAATACCCACTATTGCAGTTATTGCTAGTCCATAAAAGACACCTGCTTTAAGACCCATAACAACAAAAATGGCTGTTATTACAACCCCAAATACAGCTAATAATACAGGTCCATTTGTTAAATCACCTAAAGCTACAAATGTCGCTGGATCCGCCACAATAATTTCAGCATTCTTTAATCCTATAAATGCAATAAACAGTCCAATACCAGCACCTGCCGCATGCTTCAGCTCAGCTGGTATCGCATTAATAATAATTTCTCTAATTTTAAATGCAGTAATAAGAAGGAAAATAATACTTGAAATAAATACAGCAAATAAGGCTGCTTGCCAGCTTAAACCCATTCCTAGTACAACCGTGTAGGCAAAAAACGCATTTAAGCCCATACCAGGTGCAACAGCGATTGGGTAATTAGCAACAAGTCCCATAATCAAAGAACCAATCATAGCTGAGAGCGCTGTGGCAACAAATACCGCGCTAACATCCATTCCTGCATCCCCAAGTATTAGTGGATTAACTCCTAGAATGTACGCCATCGCCAAGAACGTAGTGAGACCAGCAATTGCCTCTCTTTTTATTGTAGTACCTTTTTCTGTCAATCCAAAAAATCGATCCATGCTGCTCCTCCTTAGGGTTTTCCCCATAAAAATAAACTCCGAGCAATCCTGCTCCGAGCGACATACACTATCCACCAGTTCAGAAAAAGAATTCATCCTCTTTCAGATCCAAAGGAAATCGTAGTAAGCTCTTTAAGGCAGCTTGTAGAGACTCGCAGACCATATCTCCGCGAATATACGAGTTATCATTTTTGTATAAGTTACGAAATTGATTTTAGCAATCATTTTCCACTTTGTCAATTAAAACCGAACAATAAACGAAGAACAAGTCCCATTATTCGGAAAAACCACACAAGTCATCGAATGATGATCTGTGTGGTGTCTCTTTTGATGTAGATGTAGTACTCTGCTTCTTGATAGAAGATAAAGCGGTCTTGCTTTATGGGTCAGACCTCTTGGTGTTGCTGCTTAGTTCTTGGTGGATCTCCTGCGGTCTTGCTTATCGTACCTACCGTCTTGGTATCGCTTCTCTGCTCTTGGTAGATTTCCAACGGTCTTGCTTTCTTCTGAAGAGCTCTTGGTATTACTCGTCTGCTCTTGCTAAATTTCAAGCGTTCTTGCTTTTCGTTCCTAACGTCTTAGTATTTATACTTTAGATCTTGCTAATGCTCACGATTCTTTGCTTTCAATACCAAACCTCGGTTTAACTCTCCAGCTCTTGGTAAATCTCAAGCTCTCTTGTTTTCCGTTCCTGACTTCTTGGTAACGCACCTCGGCTCTTGCTTATTCCCTAGCTCTCTTGCTTTTTTCAACATAGCTCTTGATATCCTGCCCCAGCTCTTGTTAGAACTCCAGCGGTCTTGCTTTCTTCTCCTGACCTCTTGATATCTCTCGTGCTCTTGCTAATTCCCAAACGCTCTTACTATCTATACCAGAACGCTTGGTATCACGCACCAGCTCTTGCTAGATTACCTTAGCTCTTGCTCTTTTCCCCTGACCTCTTGATATCACGCCTCACCTCTTACTAAATCCCAAACGCTCTTACTCTCTTCCCTCACCCTCTTGATATCACGCCTCTGCTCTTGCTAAATCCCAATCCTTCTTGCTCTTAAATAGATCCCTCTTACTTTTTCCACAACCGTCTATTTTTGCCCTGGCAAATGAATCGTTTCTCCTGCATAGATAAGGTCTTCATCTAAAATAGAAGGATTCAATTCAATTAGCGTGGTCCATTGCACATTAGAGCGCAGTCCGATTTCAAATAGTGTATCGCCAGACTGAATTGTGTACTCTGCCTCTGTATGGTCACTCGGTTCCTCGTCTGCCTCTGCTACTTGGATTCGACTTTCCACTTGGGGCGAGATCTCTCCTGCTCCTTTTAGATAGTCCATTAAAAGTTCATCTAATGCGTTAAATTCATTTACTATTGGTAGTTCTGCAAGGCTTTCATACTCATCTCCACCACTTGCGAGAAAATCATTGGTTGCCAGAAGGTACGTCTGTGTCTCTTGTAAAGGTTCTCCATCAATGTTCACGGAGTGTACGCGACTACCAGGATTTTGATCGGGATCAATGGAAAATGAGAAGCCACTGATCTGAGGAAATCCGCCGCTCGGTTCTGGGTAAGCCTTCACGCCATTTTCTAAAATCTCAAGTAGCTCGGCACCTGTTACTTCTTTTGTTACGCCAAAATTACCGAATGGTGAAACTTCTACTACATCACCCGTTGTGATTTCACCTGCTGCAATCGAAGCTCGAATGCCTCCACCGTTTGTTAAAGCAATATCTGCATCTGTTGATTCCCGAAGTACGTCAGCGATTAAGTTACCTAGATTGGTCTCTTCTACACGCACCTTTTCACGATCTCCATTTAATTCAACTGCGGTTTGTCCAACTGGTTCTGCAAGAATCTCTTGTTGTGCCTCTTCCAACTCGTTAAGCAAAGATTCTACTTCTGCATCTGGCTCAGTCTCTTCTGTTTCGTCCATATGAATTAATCGAGCACTCTTATCCTTGAGATGACCGTCCTCAATAACAAGTTCGACAATTCCTAAGTTTTGCACGTATTCGCCTGTGCTTGCAATCAGTGTGTTGTTCTCTGCATCAAGTCCGTTCTCCAATTCAGAGTGGCTATGACCGTCAATAATCACATCAATGCCTTCAACGTCTGCTGCTACTTTTTCGCTTGTATCTACACTTGATTCATCAATGCCAAGATGGGCTAACGCAATAATAATATCCACATTTTCTTCTTGCAATTGGTCGACCATACGCTGAGCTGTAATGGATGGCTCTTCAAATGTAACATCACGAACATTATTCGGATGGGTTTTGAAAGAGGTTTCTGGCGTTGCTAGCCCAAAAATCCCAATTGAAACTCCATCTACTTCTTCTATCACATATGGATCAAACATCGTTTCTCCAGCATCATCAAGTACATTAGCTCCAATGACAGGAAATTCAGCTGTATCACTCAGTTCTTTGAGTCGTTCTAGTCCATAATTAAAATCATGATTACCGGGAACAAGTGCATCATATTCAAGCAGGTTCAGAGCTTGAACAATGGTTTCGCCTTGTTCAAGTGATGCAAAGGTTGTTCCGTGAAACGTGTCTCCGGCATCAAGTAATAAGGAATGCTCTCCTCGATTCTCTTCAATCAACGTGGCGAGCTTTGCAAATCCCATTCCGTCAAACTCCCCTTCAAATGCTCGACCATGCGAGTCATTTGTATGTAGAATTCGAATCATGTCCTCTTCTGCTTTTGCATCGGCTCCCCAAGCTACAAGTAGAATTCCAGTCATACTCAAACAGCTAATTACTTTTTTTCTGCTCATAATCCTGCCTCCTCATTGTATCTATGCTTCTAGTGTAGACTAGCAACATTAACGTCATGTATCAATTGGGATAACGTTTCATAAAAAAAGAACCACCTTTTCTTTGTTATAAGAAAAGGTGGTTCGGTTAACTCTATTCCCACTCAATCGTGCTTGGTGGCTTACTCGTCACGTCATACACAACGCGGTTTACGTGATTTACTTCATTTACAATTCGAGTTGAAATGATTTCAAGAACGTCCCATGGGATACGTGCCCAATCACTTGTCATGCCGTCAATTGAGGTAACGGCACGAATTCCAACCGTGTAATCATACGTTCTCGCATCTCCCATAACTCCAACACTTCTCATGTTAGGTAGAGCGGTAAAGTATTGCCAGATTTCGCGATCGAGTCCGGCCTTTTTAATTTCTTCACGTAAAATGGCGTCTGACTCACGCACAATTTCAAGCTTCTCATCCGAGATCTCTCCTAAAACTCGAATACCAAGACCCGGTCCTGGGAAGGGTTGTCTCCAAACAATTTCATCTGGAATACCAAGCTCTGATCCCACTTTACGAACCTCATCCTTGAATAATGCTTTTAGTGGTTCAATTAATTCAAAGCGCATGTCTTCAGGAAGGCCACCAACATTGTGGTGAGACTTGATCGTTTGTGCGGTATCTGTTCCACTTTCGATAATGTCTGTGTACAAAGTACCTTGAGCTAAGAAGTCCATGTCTTTAAGGCTTGCTGATTCTTCGTCAAATACGTAGATAAATTCGTTTCCGATAATTTTACGTTTTTGCTCAGGGTCAGACACACCTTTTAGCTTTGTTAAGAAACGTTCAGCTGCATCAATTTTAATAACATTCATGTTAAAGCCTTCACTGAAAGTTTTCATCACACTCTCAGCTTCTCCTTTACGAAGAAGACCATGATCAATGAACATACACGTCAACTGATCACCGATTGCTTGATGTAGAAGGACCGCAACAACGGAAGAATCTACACCGCCACTAAGTGCACATAGTACATGTTTGTCTCCAACCTGTTCGCGGATTTTTTGCGACTCCACTTCGATAAAGTTCTCCATTGACCATTCACCTTTAGCTTTACACACTTCAAAGGTGAAGTTCTTAAGTAATTCATCGCCAAACTCTGAGTGACGCACTTCGGGGTGGAATTGCACTCCGTATAATTTTTGCGATTCGTTACTCATAGCTGCTACCGGACATGATGGGTTAGACGCATCAACAACAAAACCTTCCGGCGGCGCAACGATTTTATCACCATGGCTCATCCATACAGATTGCTCAATCGGAAGTCCTTTAAATACCTCTGATTGATTTTGTACGTTAATTACTGCTTTTCCATATTCACGGTGTGAAGCAGCTTCAACAGATCCACCAAAGTGCTGAGTCATTAACTGCATACCATAACAAATTCCTAGGATCGGAATATCAAGATCATAAATTGCTGGATCACAATGTGGTGATCCCTCTTTGTACGCACTATTTGGACCACCAGAGAAAATAATACCTACTGGATTCAGTTTCTTTATTTCTTCAGCTGTGATTTTGTGTGAATGAAGCTCACTGTATACGCCGAAATCACGGATACGTCTTGTAATCAGCTGATTATACTGCCCTCCAAAGTCGAGAACAACAATCATTTCTTGATCAAGTTCAGTCATGATATTCCATCCTTTTCCTATTAAATTGTACAAATCTGCCATGAAGCAGGTCATAAAAAAGAAAGCTGATACTCTGCCTATTGATGGTTCCACCAGGCAAAATACCAGCAGCTTCATACCAGAAAGCACGTTGCATTGGCGTTTAGAAGATTAATTATCTGATATTAATAGCTTCTGCTATACACGGACTTATTTTAACAAGGTGTACCTAGCGTGGTCAAGGTTTGATTTTCCTTACAATTCTTTCCCAGCGTTGTTTATGTTCACCCCATGCAGTTAAAGCTTGGCTTCCACTATACAATCTTTGCTCGTATGCTTGAGTTAATACCTTCATATCATCTGAACGAAGATCCTGATCCATCCGGTGTGCATACTCACTTAATGTTTCACTTTTGTCTCTTCTATACCCGTGGAGATTAAGAAGCCACAATAGTCGTTCATATGCTCGTTCAAAGTCTATATCTTTGTCTTTGGCCGAGTAATATCGCAACATCAACAAGGTCAAGATGGTCTTTCTGTAGAATAATAATAGACCCAGTAAGACCAGAACAATGCCGCCAACAATCCATATGCCTACGGAAGAACCTGAGTTTGTTTGATTATCCGATACACCCGACTGCTCTAGTTCTTCATCCTCTTCAGGCTCTTGCTCTACTTCATTCTCTGGTTCTTCTTCTGTTTCTGTCTCTGTATCAGGAGATTCAAGTGGATCTGGTTCACTCTCAACATCTTGTTCAAATTCATACGTATTAGAGAAACCTCTTGTTGGTTCAAATGTAACCCAGCCTTCTTCCGGAAAGTATACTTCTACCCACGAATGAGCATTAGAGTTTGACACCGTATAGACATTTAGCTCTTCATTTGTATCTACAAGCGTGCCTCCAGTGAATCCCTTCACCCACCTCGCTGGTATATCCATTGACCTTAGCAGAACAACCATAGAAGTAGAATAATTATCGCAGTACCCTCTCTGCGTCTCAAAAAGAAATTGATCGACATAGTCCTGTCCCTCATCCGGAACCGGTACATCCTCTGTTTCATAGATGAACTCAGGACCAGCAAAATGTTCCTCAATCGCTTTAGCCTGATCATATCGATTGTCGGCATCACTGGTAAGCTCTTCTGCAAGATCTCTTACTCTTTCTGGAAGAGAATCAGGAAGCTGAGTATAGTATTCAACGATGTCATCAGGATCATCCCCACTGACTTCTCTCAATCCATCAATCGTATACGCGGGCTGAACATATTCAAAACTATATTCTTCAAGTGAAAGTGGTTCATCTTCAGATCTAACTTCAGCTTTTGCGGTAAATTCATCAATATAAATCGGATCACTACTGTTTTCGTTAATGAACGATGAATATAACTCACCGGGGTGGAATAAATGAGAGAAACGAGCGCCTCCATACATGGTAACTCTAGCTTCCTTTAACTCTCGTTCTGTAGCATCGGATGTCTCAAGAACATCATCAGAGTTAATCGTTTGGGTAAGAGATTCTGGTGTAGTACTCTGCCAACCAGTCCCACTATAAAAATCCTTCGTCTCCCCTCTCCAGTACAGACTCCTTTCAACAGAGCCCATAAAAACAGGGGTATCATCATTTTCAAAGCCTCCACCAAGCTGTTCGTCATTATCTCCATATCCAATTCGCTGCGTTCCACTTTGTCCGGACTCATCATTTGTTACGGCTGCCTGCAAAAATGGAACAGGGTCCGCCCATTGTGGACCTGGCTTTGGAGCGACAAAAGCAGCAACTGCTGTGACAAGCAAAGCTCCAACAATTAATAAGCTAATTCTAACAGGAAGAAATTGAGGAACCTTAGAAACCGGGTGGAGTTCAAGCGTTCTATACATTGTTACCAACCCGAGTAATAAGAAACCAATTACAACAATTCGAATGATAGCGAATGTGGCATCGTACAATGTGAATGTATCAATGACAGCAACAAATATAACGGTAGCCATTAAAAAGAAAAAGATACGTCGTAAATAAACCGTCCAATAAAATAAAAGGAAACTCATAATAGACAGTAAGACAAAAAATAAGAGACTACGAAACACATCAGATAGTTCATGCCAATTCCCCTGAATAATTTGCCCGATGTTTACTGTCATATCTGAAATAAACAGTTGGATCCATTCAAAAGGTGAGGCCCCACCTCCAGGGAAGAGAAAAAATAGCCCCGCAAAAATAATGATTGTTCTTACAATGAAACTAAATAGTAGTGGAATTTGCAGAAATGACACCAAAAAAAATAGAACAGTAGCAAACAAAAAACCATTGATATAGCCGGTATACGTCATCATTGGCAGTGGCAATAACCATTCCAGCAATAGGAGAAAGCTAAAACCATAAAGAAGTCCGTCTCTGCCAATATGCAGCTTTTTTTTCTTACGCCTCAACAGCATGCCTCTCCTCTCTCCATCATGATGTCATATAAATTGGTTCCATTCCTTTGTTTCGAAGACGATCGGCATAGCTTACTTGATCTGGCTCCATCTCAAGTAGGCAAACTTTCACCCTTGCATTTTCTAAAACCAGTCCTTCCAGGGTTTTGAACACCCTCTCATCTAATTGAGCACAAATATAGAAAACGGTTCGATTTTTCCACTGTCTGTACATTGGATGAATACTCGGCGCGCACTCCTTATTTGCTTCAACAGTAGCTAATAGGGTTAAGTTTTTTTCCCATGAATGAGCTTGAATGTCTTCTACCACCCAGTCTTGAAAATGAACAGCCAGCTGACATTCTACTTGTGACTGCAAAAAAGTAGAGGTGATTGAAGCAACCTGTTCAACCACTCGTTCAAATTCTTCATAGGATTTTTTAGAGGCATATGCATCAAACGCAAGAATGGTTGCTTGTCCCTCATGAGTCTCAAATTCTTTAGTCATTAGCTCTTTTCTTCTCGCAGATTGCTTCCAATTAATGCTTGTCATTCGATCTCCTGGTACATAATTTCTCACGCCTGCAAGGGATCGATCTTCTTCCCTAAAGGAAGGTTTTGCCGTTAATCCACTAATGTGTTGTGGAGACTGAAGTGTGGATATATCTCCAAGCTGTTTATATCTTGGAAAAACCGTCATCTTTGTTGGGACGTGAATGGTATGTACCCGCTCAAACCAGCCAAAAAAATCACTCGTTGTGATTTCCATTTTTTCGAGTGTATGAATTCCACGCTTAAGGCTATGAATGTCGTAACGAAATGACAGCTGCTTAGAAAATGAAAAGAAAAACATCGCTTCTTCTCCAGAGACTGACCCCACCTGACTAGGGGCTAAGTCTTTGATTCTTAGGTAAATAAAAGGCTGAAATACCTTCTTACGCAGGACTACTTCAACTTCCACATGTTCTCCTGCATATAACGTCTTCTGTTTAATTACTCGTTCAGGGGAGAAACGAATCGTAAATAGAACAGAAACCATTATGAATAATCCAACCATTAATACACTATAAAATAAAAACCAGCTAACAAAGCCTCCTTGAAACATGGCATATGCGAAACAGCCGCCAAGTATTAATAAGCCTGCAAGCCCCTTCATCATTGGAATCAAAAAACGAAACGAATTCCTCACGTGGATGTTACCCTTCTTCGGGAAACAGGGACCTCTACACGACTTAGGATCTGCTGTATGATCTCTCTTGCTGACAAATTGGACATTCTCGCTTGTGTAGAAAGTGTCATTCGATGAGCAAGAACAGGCACAGCCAACCGTTTAATATCATCAGGAAGAACGTACTCTCGGCCATTCAAGAGGGCCAATGCTTTTGCTGCTTTCATTAATGCTATGGAACCACGTGGACTAACACCCAACTCAATCAGGTCATTACCTCTTGTTTGATGGATGATTTGCACCAAATAATTTTTAATATCTTGGTCTACAAAAATAGCCGCTACTTGTTCCCTTAATGTAAGAAGTTCCGTTGTATCAATGACGGATTCAAGTTGATCTATAGGGTGTTGGTTTTCTAGTCTATTTAGCACTTCTAGTTCATCCTGTAAAGTTGGATATCCTAATTTAATTTTCAGAAGGAACCGATCAAGCTGTGCCTCCGGTAAAGGGAATGTACCTGCATATTCAATTGGATTTTGGGTAGCCATCACAAAAAACGGTTGCTGTAACTGGTGCGTTTCACCATCTATTGTGACATTTCCTTCTTCCAAAGCTTCTAGCAATGCCGATTGGGTTTTAGGGGATGTCCGATTGATTTCATCAGCTAATACGATATTAGACATAATAGGTCCTTGCTTAAATTCAAACTCTTGCGTCTTTTGATTATAAATAGATACACCTGTGACATCAGATGGCAGAAGATCAGGTGTAAATTGAATGCGTTTAAAATTAGCACCTAATGATTTGGCAATCGCTTTAACCATCATGGTTTTACCTACTCCAGGTACATCTTCAAGTAGAACATGTCCTCCAGCAAGCAAAGCAACTAAACTTAGTTCAACTTCTTGTCGTTTCCCGACAACAACCCGTTCAATATTAGCTATGACCATTTCTACTTTTTCAGCTGAACGCATGGATCACCCTCCTATTAACTCTACTGATTTTGCTTAAATCTTATTTCCTTACCCCGTAATTCTTGGTTTGACACTTTATATATGAAAAGCGTTCTAATCCTCCATGAGGATTAGAACCGATGTGAAGAGTTGACTTAATAGATATCTTTCTCTATAGCGTTTTTTGCAGAGTCTTAAGGATATCGTTTTTAATCCAATCCCAGCTTGTCTGATCCTGGGTATAGGTTTCGGCCATTTGCTGAGCAAATGATTTAAACGCCGTTTGGTAGTCTGATGATTCTTTGTCCGGTAGCGTAGATTTACGTTTGGAGACAAGTTCTTCAAGTTCAGGAGCACGTGGCCCCCATCTCATGACTTCTTTGCCTTCTTGGTCTATAAGAACAATAATTGGGATGGAACGCGCTGTCCCATTCGTTAAGTATTGATCCATTAGCTCAAGATGATCATCTCTAAGGAAGTAACGAGTTTCAATTAATGCTTCATCCGCAATGCGCATAAAGATTGGTAGGTTCACCATGGCATCTCCACACCAGTCTGCTGTTAAGATAAGTGCTCGTAACTTTTGAGGCTGGATTGAATGAAGAGATTCTTTCTCGAATTGCTCTAAATGGAACGAATTATAGATTTGCAATAGATGCTGCTGATTCACTTGCATAGAATGAATATATGCGTAACGGCTTAAGCCTTTTTCAAACCATTGATTTAATTCTTCCAAGGTACTTCCTCCTGTCCTATTCTATGGTCTATCGTACCATGCGCTACCTTTTTAAGGCAAAAGGAAACCTACTCTTTATAAGAAAAGGGCATATAAAGAAAAACGCAGCATCCGCTACGTTTTTTCTCTTCATTATTCTGCTCCTTCTAACCATTCATCTACTTTATCACGATTGCTTTCTATCCAGTTGGCTGCAGCTTCTTCAGGAGCGACACCGTCCTGTGAGATTTCAAGCATAATTTCATTCATATCGTCTGGTTCCCAATAAAAATTAGACAGTATCTGATAAGCTCCTGGTTTGTCTTCCTCTAGACCTTCACGTACCATTGTTCGAATTTCTCCCTCTGATTCATATACTCCTTTTGGATCATCGAGAAATTTTAGGTCATACGTATTAAACATCCAATGGGGTTGCCAAGCTGTCACAACAATCGGTTCCTGGTTCTCATAACTATCGCCAAGTGCTGCTGTCATAATGGCATCTGAACTAGCTGTAAGCTCTATATCCAACTCATAATCTGAAATGACCTGTTCAGTTGCCATCATGACGCCAGCTCCTCCATCAATTCCAGTAATTGAATCAATATGTTCTGGTGTTAAATCTTCTATACTATTTACGTCTTCCATATAGGTCGGGACAGCTAAACCTGTAATCGCCCCTTCTAAATTCGCTCCCAATTCAACCATTTCATCTCCATACTCTTCATATGAAGAAGCCATATCATTTGGCAACCATGCTGCAACGAATCCGTCTGCATCTCCTGTTGCTACACTGCTCCACATCGGTCCTTGCTCCACTTGTGTCATTGTTACTTCATAGCCTGCTTCCTCAAGCACCTGACTGATTACATTCGTTGAAGCAATTTCAGAATCCCATGCTACATAAACAAGCTCTATGTCATCTCCAGACCCTTGATCACTCCCACACGCTGCTAATACTAGCGCTGTTAATGAAAACACTCCAATACTACCTATTCTGTGTTTGCTTACACTCTTTCTTAAGATGATACATCGCCTCCAGTTGTGAAATTCGTTAATTGTGTTTAATATAAATTAAATATATAATATGGACTATAACACACCCATTTTTACTGTC
Source organism: Alkalicoccobacillus murimartini (assembly GCF_030813245.1). Lineage (GTDB taxonomy): Bacteria > Bacillota > Bacilli > Bacillales > Bacillaceae_D > Alkalicoccobacillus > Alkalicoccobacillus murimartini. Next base: position 220,148 of record NZ_JAUSUA010000005.1, read on the forward strand.
AACTAAACAACCGTGTTGATTCACATTCAGAATCAGTCTATACTATGTCTACCTAAATTTTATTTATATAAAACATATTGAATCATTGAGGTGAGAAGAGTGAGAGATGAACGATCTGAAAAATTGTTAATAATAGATGAAATTATAAAAGAAGGCCTCGCGGACACAATGGATATGTACGGAGGTAGTCGATCGGTTGGACAGATTTACGCGATTCTTTATATGAATGGTGGCCCTATGACTTTGGATGAACTGCGGGATGAAACCGGCATGAGTAAAGGAAGTATGAGCCTAGGTGTTCGTAAATTGTTAGATGATAAAATTATTCACAGGGTTTTTAAACGTGGAGAAAGAAAGGACCTTTATCAAGCTGAAGGAGACTTCTTTCAATTCTTTTCTTCCTTCTTTACAAAACGGTGGCAACGAGAAGTTAGTGTGAATGTCCATGCAATCAAACAAGCGCAACCTAAATACCAAGCCATTATTGATGATCCTGAAAGTACAGAAGAAGAACAGGAAGATGCGAGCAGGATGCTAAAAAAAGTCACAGATTCATTAAAGTACTATGACTTTTTAGACGTGATGGTAGATGAATTCCAATCTGGTGATTTTGTTCAATACCTAAATGAGAAATACGATCTGAATAATAGATAATGATAAAGCAGTGAACATCAATCAAATGATGTTCACTGCTTTTTTGTTACAAAGATCCTCCCCCTTTTTCTTTGACAGCTTAAAAAAGTCATGTTATGTTTTATTTGTTCAATACATTTAATTTAAATTAAACGAAAAGTTAAAAGGAGTGTTCATATGCGTTTAAATATGTTTATAAACGGTGAGTGGGTTTCTTCTATTAATAAAGAGACGCGAGAAATCATAAACCCTTTTAATCAAGAGGTCATTGCTACTGTTGCTGAAGGTAGCCGCGAAGATGCTAAACAAGCTATTGTCGCTGCCAGAAAGACATTTGATGAAGGTACATGGTCAACAACTCCAGCAAGTGAACGTGGAGAAATTGTTCGTAAAATTGGAGAATTAATCTTACAAGAAAAAGAAGAACTTGCACGTCTTGAAACATTAGATACAGGTAAAACCATTGAAGAAAGCCGCGCAGATATGGATGACATTTCGAATGTGTTCTTCTACTTTGCCGGTCTTGCCGATAAAGATGGGGGCGAATTGATTGAGAGCCCGATCCCACATTCAACAAGCAAAATCGTCCGTGAACCAATTGGTGTTTGTGGTCAAATCACACCTTGGAATTATCCATTACTCCAAGCAGCTTGGAAGCTTGCACCGGCCCTTGCTTCAGGCAATACGCTTGTGCTTAAGCCAAGTGAAATTACACCCCTTACTTCAGTGAAGGTTTTTGAATTATTTGAGCAGGCTGGTGTTCCAAAAGGCGTAGCCAATCTTGTTCTTGGAGCAGGTGCTGAGGTGGGTGCCGAGCTTGCAGAGAATACCGATGTTGACTTGATCTCTTTTACTGGAGGCATTGAAACAGGAAAAACGATTATGCAGGCAGCAAGTACAAATGTAAAGAAAGTAGCCCTTGAGCTTGGCGGAAAGAATCCGAACATCGTGTTTGCAGACGCTGATTTTGACGTCGCAGTTGATCAAGCTTTAAATGCGGTTTTTTTCCATGCAGGTCAAGTATGCTCAGCTGGTTCGAGGTTGCTTGTTGAAGAATCGATTCATGATCAATTCGTTGAAGCTTTAGTTAAACGTACGAAACAAATTAAGCTTGGGAACGGATTTGATGATTCAACTCAATCAGGGCCACTCATTAGTGCCGAGCACCGTGCCAAGGTTGAAGGCTATGTTGAGGTAGGTCTTAAGGAAGGCGCTCAGCTTGTAGTTGGTGGAGGTCGTCCTGAGCAAGCCGAGCTTCAAAATGGATTCTTTTATCTGCCTACCATTTTTACTGGTTGTACATCTGAGATGAGAATCGTTCAAGAGGAAGTGTTTGGACCTGTTCTTACCGTTGAAACATTCAAGACAAAAGAAGAAGCTGTTAAAAAAGCAAATGATACCATTTATGGTCTAGCTGGTGCTGTTTTCACAAAAGACATCGATAAAGCCGAAGATGTGGCTCGTCAGTTACGAATGGGTACCGTTTGGATCAATGACTTCCACCCTTACTTTGCTCAAGCACCTTGGGGTGGTTACAAACAGTCAGGATTCGGTCGCGAGCTAGGTAAAATCGGCTTCGAAGAATACACAGAAGTAAAGCATGTTTATCGCAATACCAAGCCAGAAGCAGTCAATTGGTTTAGCTAATAACGATTACCATTAAAAAGGAGACGATGACAAATGAGTATGCACATGAAAATAGAATCAATGTTAGGGTTTCATACATTTGAATTACCAACAGCAATCAAACACGGAATTGGTGCGACTAAATATCTAGGCGAAGAAGTCAAAAACCTTGGTGTTAGTAAAGCGTTGCTTGTTACTGACCCAGGTATCTACAATGCGGGTGTAACAAAACCTGTTGAGGAAAGTTTGAAAAAAGCTGGTATTGAGGTGGTTGTCTTTAATCGTGTCGAACCGAATCCTCCTACTCGTCTAATAGCTGAAGGCTCTGCTTTTTATCTTGAGAATCAATGTGATGGCTTAGTTGCTGTTGGTGGCGGAAGCTCGATGGATACAGCGAAAGCCATTGGAGTAGAGATTACACATGATGGACCAGTTCTAGATTATGAAGCCGCAGAAGGAAAAAAACCACTTGAAAACCGTATTCCACCACTTACAACCATTCCAACAACGGCCGGAACGGGTTCTGAAGTTACACAATGGGCGGTTATCACGGACGAGGAACGTGAATACAAATTCAATACAGGTGGACCTCTCATTGCAGCACATTTAACAATCATTGATCCAGAACTTCATACTTCCATGCCTCCACATGTAACAGCGATGACCGGTATTGATGCGATTGCTCATGCGGTTGAATGTTATACAATGAAATATGCTCAACCCGTCACTGATGCTGTCGCGCTACTCGCTATTGAATATGCTGCAACATATATTCGCCGGGCATACTCTGATGGAGACGACCTGGAAGCGCGTTATGGTATGGCTCAAGCAGCTATGCTTGCTGGTCTTTCTTATGGAAGCGAATCTGCAGGTGCAGCACATGCAATGAGTCAATCACTTGGTGGAATGGTTCCTGTTGCACACGGACAGTGTGTGGCAGCCATGATGGGACCGGTTATGGAATTTAACTGGAAAGGTGCACCCGGACGATTCGCACGGATCGCGCAAGCATTTGGCATTAATACAGCAGGAATGACTACAGATGAAGCGGCTAAAGCAGCTGTTGACTATATGTATAATCTTGTTGAAGAGCTTGATGTACCTACTCTTGAAGAACAAGGTGTTGATCCAGAACAAACCGAACGTTGGGCAAAAGAAGCCCTGAAGGATCCACAAACGATTGGTAATCCTCGTGATTTGACACTTGCCGATTACGAATGGTTATACAAGCGTTGCTTCAACCTTGTACCAAGTACACTCCGTTAATTCAAAAAACAGATTAGGACATAACGATACAGATGATATGAAAAAATGAAGAACTCGAATCGATTGCACAGTTAAAGCTGAAATTTACTCAATTCGTCATTAACTCAATCCCTCACAAATGAGCTAAATCAAGCGTAGGACATACACGGAGACTCCCATGGGAGCAAAGGCCTGGGTGAGACTCCGCAGTGCGTCAGCACAAGGAAGCTCACCAGCCGCCCATGGAAAGCGGAGTGTATGTCTGGAGCGGTAGCCTCGCTCTCTTTTTTAAAATTTATAAAACCCGAATCATTATGCGGTTTAAACAGCGTACTGATTCGGGTTTTTAGATTGCTAAAACAGTTCTTCCAGACCCTTTTTACATATTAATAGCAAATCTGAGTTGAAATGGTGTGTAACTTTTACCATCATCTTTTATACATAACCATAAAACATCCCGTTCATCCTAATCATATGAATGGAGGTGTTGTAGGTGAAGCGTAATCAACTTACACGCAGTCGAATTAGTTTAATGATATTTTTATCGCTGTTTGTTTTGGTTTGCCAATCATCTGTCAATCACGTTGAAGCAAGCTCAACACCTGATACGATTGTATGGATGACGGATACACAATATTATAGTAAGGAATATCCAGACATATTTATGAAAATGACGGATTGGATAAAAGAAAATCATGCCTCTTATCAAATTAAATATATGATTCATACAGGTGATATTGTTGATCAATATGCAGACAAAGAGCAATGGAAGGTAGCTCACAAAGCATTAAAAAAGCTAGATCGTTCACCTATTCCTTACGGCGTATTAGCAGGCAATCATGATGTTGGTCACAGTAAGGTTGATTATAAGCCATTTACTCATTATTTCGGAAAAAAACGCTTTAAGCATCAGAAGGAGTACGGGGAATCTTATCAAGATAACCGGAATCATTATGACTTAATCTCAGCAGGAGGTAGAGATTTTCTTATGCTTTATCTGGGATGGGGTATCACTGATGAAGATCTTCACTGGGCCAAAGCTGTATTAAAGAAATATCCAGATAAGCTTGTCTTTCTAAATGTCCATGATTACCTAAAAGCGGATGGGGCTCGCTCAAAACAAGGAAATCACTTATTTAAGGAACTCGTGGCTAAACATTCATCCATTTATGCTGTTTTATGTGGGCATTACCATGGTGCTGCGAAGAAGATTGACTTGATTGATGACAATAATGACGGTAAGCCTGATCGGACTGTATATCAACTACTTGCTGATTATCAAAGCGCACCTTCAGGCGGTCAAGGATTCATGCGTTTGTTATCACTTCATTCTGGTAGTGAGGAAGTCACTGTTAGTACCTACTCTCCTTACCTCGATCAATTCAATTACTATTCTCAGCAAACGGACCCAGGGAAGGATCGGTTTACAATAAAACTCCCACTGCAAATAAACAAAGAGCTGTCTGGGCATCCATAATCATGGATTCATGACAGCTCTTTGCTTTATGTTAGTTCCATTGCCTGTCTAAAAATAATTTCGTCAATGCAGCATACTCTCTAATATGAGATTGAATGATTGATATTGTGGGTGTTTCTCCTGCCAAACCTGTTACATCTAAACCTTGGTCACTCGCCATCAAAATGGCCCGATATAAATGGAAACCATTACTAACAATAATCCCCGTCCCTTTTTCCTCCGTAATGAGTTCCTTTGAATACAACAGATTTTCATAGGTGGAGGTTGATTGATCCTCTAGCAGAACCCGACTTTCCTCTACACCCAATTTCACTAATCCTCGTTTTATTGCTAATGCCTCAGAGATTCCTTCATCAGGTCCTTGTCCTCCAGAAGCAATCGCTATTGTCTTCTCATTACGTAATAAATACTGCGCAGCCGCATCAATTCTATACTGTAAGCTAAGAGATGGCTCTTCCCCTTTTACTCTTGCTCCCAAAACAATCAGATAATCTGCTTGATCAGGGACTTCCTGATGACTATATTGATAGATTTTCGTTTGTAAAAAGACCATATATAGAATTCCTACACTAAGTAATAATATGATTCCTACTTTTACATACATTGTATTCTCACCCTTTATTTCTACACTCTTCGATATTTTTTTGAAAAACCCTTCTTTCGTATACCGAATCATCCATTTTATGTTAATCACTAATTTAATAGATAATCTTCTACTAAGCCTTTAAATTTCCCAATAATTAAAATGACCACGCTAACGCAAATCAATTGATTGTACTCTTCTGTTACACGCTCTTAACTTGACAGGACTCTCTAATTATTAAGCTAAAATACAGGACTATAGCCTTACAAAGCCTTTCACATCAATGATTAGCATTCTTTGATACTATCATATGTTTTTGTATAATGGATCCACATTCTAGTGATTTTCAAAGGAGCTGAACATGTGAAACAGAAAAGAATGAAAATAGGTTTATTATTTGTTTTTCTTTTGATGAGTGCTTTTCTTTTTCCAAGCATTGCAGGAGCTGCCGAGTCAGGAACTGTGGATGTATCTGGATCGTTAAATGTTCGATCTGATACATCGGAATCTAGTGCAATCATTGGTTCTTTATCTTCCGGAACAGAACTGACCTTTGAGGATCAAGGAAATGGTTGGGCCTCCATTGATTATAATGGCCAAACTGGTTATGTATCGATTCAGTACATTTCAACAAGTGGTGACACTCCAAATACGACATCAGTATCTGGTCAAACCATTGTCATTGACCCGGGACACGGAGGCAGTGACCCTGGCGCTGTTGCAAATGGTCTTCAAGAAAAGGATGTTGTCTTAGATGTTGGGCAACGGGCAGCGGACAAGCTTAGTGCATCAGGAGCCAATGTCATTATGACAAGATCTACTGATGAATTTATACAGCTAGAAGAACGAGCAGCGATTGCCAATCGAGCAAACGCAAGTATTTTTATTAGTATTCATGCAAATGCTGCTGCAGCAACATCTGCAAGTGGGACCGAGTCCTATCATTTTCCGACAAGTACGAATGGCCGCAGTCTAGCCACATCAATTCAAACAGAACTTATTAACGAACTCGGAACAAGAGATCGTGGTGTAAAAGATGCTAATTTTAGTGTTTTGCGTAACACAGCAATGCCAGCGACACTCCTAGAGTTAGGTTTCATCACCAATTCTGACGAAGCGGAACGGATGAAATCATCAAGCTTTAGAGAAAGTGCCGCAAACGCCATTCACGATGGTGTTCAATCTTATTATGGTAATTAATATGTAACCCGAAGTCTAGTGCCTATTTTCCTTTTGGGACACACCATTTGTGGAGTATTTCCATAATGTGATAGTAAAAGGAAAGGTGGTACACATCCTATGGGTTACTATGGCGGTTATCCTGGATCCTATTATCCTCCGCAAGGTTATGGCTATGGATATCCTTATAATCCATGCTGCTATAAAGGACAAAAGAAAGGTAATACTGGATTTTTCTTCGCGCTGATCGTTCTGCTGTTCATATTATTTGTCATTGTAGGTGGAGCTGGTTGGTATTAAAAAAGTACAAACAAAAAGGCTGTCAGTTTTTAGACAGCCTTTTTTTCTGTTACTACCGGTAGTAAGGATATGGCTGATAAGGTGGATAGGGTTGATATTGAGGGTACGGAGGATAGTAATATCCGTACGGCTGTGAAAAAGCACTGCCTGCAAATCCCCCTAAGAACCCTCCAAGTAAACTACCGCCAAATCCACCACCAAATCCACCGTATGGAGGACGTGGTCTAAAAGGTGGCCGCCCGTAAGGCGGACGCCTAAAACCCGCTGTATATGGTACTTGCCTGTAATAATTTGATGAATACATATGTTTCCCTCCCTATAGCCTATAAGGGCAATCCATGTATCCTATGCATACAGCCCGATCATGGTGACTGCCTATCTTAAATTAGAATCTAAGATGGTCGCCACTTTGTCTACCACATATCCGCTTCCGCCTTTATCGCTCACATCATCAATCATCATCACAAGAAGTAACTCCGGATCTTCATCAGCATCAACCGCGACAAACCAGCCATGCTCCTGCCCTTCCTCTTCCTGTGAAGCTTTTAACTCAGCTGTCCCAGTCTTACCAGCAATTCGAGCGCCATCCATGGCAGCAGCATGCCCGGATCCTCTTGAATCCTCAATGACGTCTACCAAATCTTGTTGGAGTAACTCTGCGTGTTCAGCTGACATTACAGATTCTTTCCAAATGCCTTGTTCTTCATCTAATTCTAGTATCGGTTGAATCATATTTCCTTCATTCACAATCGTCGTAAAGGTTAAACCTAAATGGAGTGGCGTCATTTGGATTTCGCCTTGTCCATACCCACTATCCGCCAATTGTATATCATTGCGAATCCCGTCAGCACCTGTGAGTGAAGATGTATTAAATAAACCAGGTAACGGCAAGTCTTCTCCAAAACCGAAGGCCTCAGCTCCATTAACAAAGGCATCTTCACCCATGTTAAGAGCTTGATTAGCAAAATAAATGTTATCTGAGTACACCAGTGCTTTACGCAAATCAACAGGTTCACCATAATCGCTCACTCGTGTGACTTCATAACCACCCCAATCAGATCCCTCAGGTTGCCAGCTGTCCCCCTGAACATCTAACGTTTCATTTGGGTCTAACGTGCCTTCTTCTAGACCTATAGCTGCCGTTAAGAGCTTAAACGTCGATCCAGGTGAATAAATTTGAGCAAAACGATTTAAACGCGGTTTATCTTCATCTGAATCAATCTCTTCTCGCTGTTTTGAAGTAAAACCAAATGAAGCTTGATTTGGATCATAAGAAGGTCGGTTCACTAACGCTAATATTTCTCCAGTAGTTGGATGTATTGCTGAAGCTGTACCAGCGTCCTCTCCCACCTCATCAAAAATCTCTTGTTGTAAATCCATATCTATCGTTAGTGTAATATCTTCACCATGTTCAGGTTCTTCTTCAAGAATCGTTTCCTTCGTCTCACCTTCATTATCTTTTAGAGAAATTTTTCCACCGGATGTTCCTCTTAATCGATCTTCGAATACTCTTTCCAACCCTGTTTGTCCTAATTTATCGTGCGTGCCGTAGCCTTCATCTTTAAGTTCGCCTAATTGTTCAGCTGTAATATCTTGTATATAGCCCGTAAGATGAGCAGCAGTCTCGCTGTATGGGTACTCCCTACCTTTATTCAATTCATATGACGCTCCGGGTATTTGCCTTAAGTCTTCTTCTGCCCAATCCAATCGCGAGGAAGGAAAGGTATGAATAGGGACAAAGCTCTCATCTGTCACCCATTCTTGGTCAAGCCTCGACTCTACTGTCTGCTCCGAGACGCCTGTAAGCTCTGAGAATTCGCTAATAAATTCATCTCGGTCTTCGATTCTCCCAGGAACTGCACCAATATCTAACACTTCTCCATTTATTGCTAGCCCATTACCATTTCGATCAAATATTTGTCCTCTGGTAGGGGTTGATCTTTGAAATTCAATCGTATCTTCTGCTTCGATAGCTGGATAGACAAGAGATTCATCCCAAGTAACAGCCCAGCTCTCTTCCTCTTCACTTTCTTCTAATGCAAGTGTGATCGGCTCTTCAAATTCGATCGTACCAATCTCTGTTGATAGAGTGATAGAGAGAGAAACCGAATACTGCGAATCCTCGGTTTCCTGTTGGCTATCTTCACTGTCTTCATCCGGATACATGGCCTCTATAGTCAGTTCTGTACTATGCATGGAATCATATAAGGACCCTGTTCTTTCTTCAAATTGCCCTTCCGATTGTGCTTCTTTTGAATCGTTCGTTAACATCGCATACATATCTTCAAATTCATTGTTTTCCCATTTCTCAATAAACGCATCAAGTGTTTCCTTAGGATCAGGCTCATCTCCAAAACAACCTGTTAGTAGAAGAGTTGAGAAGAGGCCGGTTATGACGATACCCGTTTTTGCGTAATGCATAAAATCCACCATCCAATTCCATTTTTTATCTATGTATCTTCCGTTTAATCTCTTACCAGTTTACCATAATAATTGAATATTTTCGGGTCTTTTTATGGAATAAAAAAGGAGACTAGGTTCTTTTAAACACAAAAAGGGCCGAACAATGACGTCGTCTAACACATCAATGTTCGGCCCTTTTATATAAAAAATGAGAGAGTTTAGACCTTTATTACTGTGGAGCGGGTGAGTCACACAATACCCAGTACAAGAAAGGGTTCAGAGGTCATCCGAATGTGGTTCCTTCGCTATCGCTCCCGAGAATGGGGGGCACGCTTACCGCGGGAAGGCATTAAGGCCACTCACTGATAAAATAAGCTCATAGGCACCGCTTCAGGAGAAACCTACGCTTTCCACGGGAACGGCCTCAGCCCTTGAAGTGGAAGGGCACCCCTTCAATGTCTTCAGACTCGTTCTGTCCCGTAGGAGTCTTCGGTTTCTCCTTCCGCTACTTTTCTGATCAACCAAATGTCGAACCAGTTCGAATTAATCTCTAAACTGATCCTTCCAAATAAGCCCACAGGGGTTATATGACCATAAAAACAGCCTCCCGTTTCCAAAGTAGAGGAAATAGAAGGCTGTTTTATATTTTTAAGAGTAAACTCTATCTAAATATCGTTCTTTTATAGTGGCCTGCTGCTCTGTGACTTACGGATTCGGACGTTCTACTTGAGCGATATCCGTTCAACTTATTCCTTTATTATTCGTCATTTCAACTATCTCTAGTTGTTATGACTTAGCCTCTTAATTAACAGAGATATTAATTCTCGATAATTGTTAACTTATCCTTAATATCTGTTCTCTTTTTGGGTTTAGGAATATCTTGTATATATCCCAGCATAAGTGTAGCCACAATCTTTTCTCCTGGTTCAACGCCAATCTTTTCTCTAAATGTTGGATTATAGATCCAATCATTTGAACGCCAAATCATGCCAATATCCCTTGCCCACGCTGCCAGTTGAAAGTTTTGAATGAGTGCACTTACAGCTGCATGATCTTCGTCCCATGTTTTTTGACGCGGGTCCTCTGGCATTACGACTACAAGATGGACCGGGATCGATCGAAAATGATCTGCTTTCTTTTTAACACCCTCAGATACTTCTCCACCTGGTGCTGGCTGAGAGTTGATAAAGGCTTGTACAAAGGTTTCTGTACCTTCACCATTGTATAAAAGAAAACGCCAAGGCTCTGTCATCTTATGGTTCGGCGCCCACTTTGCAACGTCTAATAAATCGATGATCACATCCGTTGGAACTGGTTCCTGCTTAAAGCTTGTAATGGATCGTCTACTGCGAATAATATCATCTATACTTTTATGCTCTATCGTCATTATTGGCCTCCTGCTATTCTATCAAATAATAATGATTCTCAATTAATTAAACTTTACCTTACTCTGTATATCTTTGCAAGAGATATGAATGAATCCATCGAAGATCCTCCTGTTTATTAAATCCTGAGAAAATATGTTGCTTTTTGGAATTAAACTGGGTAGAATGAAGAAGATTAAAACTATTCAGATGACTATAAATGAGAGGAGCTGTGTGTGATGAGGAAAATAAATGAACTATATCTATTAACTTCATACACACAGCTTTTTTCTTAATATATTTATGCGTAGATAAATAATTATGAAGCAAGCTGTGTTTATAGCTTGCAATGACCGTGTTTATTAAGGGGTGTCGTGTAAAGCGACACCCCTTTTTTGTATTCTTTATCAACTATTCTTTAAGGATGTGTCGTTTATGTTCCGTGTCTTTGGCCAACTAGCTTGGTTTTTTAAAGAAGAATGGCGAAGATATACTATTGCTATTATTCTTCTGATTATTGTCAGCTTCATTGATCTTATGCCAGCGAGATTACTAGGATTAATTGTAGATGATTTTCAAATTGGCTCCTTAACCTTCAACAAAGGTCTTGCTTACATTGGGATCTTTCTTCTCATTACAATATCAAGTTATGGGCTGACTTATATCTGGATGTCTAAGTTATTTGGAGGAGCTTTAGTCGTTGAACGTAAGCTTCGATCTCGTTTTATGAATCATCTTTTACGGATGGATGTTCCCTTTTTTGAGAAGAGGCGCACGGGAGATTTAATGGCTCAAGGAACCAACGATTTAAAAGCTGTCAGTATGACTGCTGGATTTGGTGTGTTAACACTGGTTGATTCGATTGTCTTCATGTTAATCATATTAGGTGCCATGATTATTCTCGTCGATTGGAAGTTGACACTAGCAGCTGTCGCACCTCTTCCACTTATCGGAATTATGATCTCTATTTTAGGAATTAAAATTCATGCCAGGTTCACCAAGGCTCAAGAAGCATTTGGGTCATTAAATGGGCGAGTTCTTGAATCTGTTGCCGGTATGCGTGTGATTCGCGCATTTCGTAGAGAGCGGCATGATGAAAACAAGTTTTTGTCGATGAGCGAGGATGTCTATAAACGTAATCTTGAAGTAGCTAAAATTGAATCTTTTTTTGAGCCCGTTGTTAATATCGTCGTAGCACTAAGCTATGTCATTGGACTTGGTTATGGCTCCTACCTTGTATTTGCCCAACAAATTTCACTTGGACAATTAATTACCTTTAATGTCTATCTTGGCATGATGATTTGGCCAATGTTTGCGATTGGTGAGCTCATAAACATTATGCAGCGTGGGTCTGCCTCATTGCAGCGTGTAAATGGAACTCTAGCTGTCAATCAAGCTGTTCCTGATCCTACGTCACCAGTTCAACCAGATCACCAAGCAAATGTTTCTTTTCATCAAGTGACCTTCAGTTATCCCTCCTCAGATTTGAACCAGCTTAAAGATCTTACTCTAGAGATTAAGTCGGGTGAGACAATTGGAGTTGTTGGTAAAACAGGGAGTGGGAAATCTACGCTAATAAAACAGCTACTTAAGTATTATCCTTCAGGGAAAGGTCAATTTTATGTTGGAAATCATTCTATTACTGAACAGAGCAAATCAGATGTTCGCGCAAAGATTGGCTATGTACCTCAGGATCATATTCTATTTTCTAAATCGGTACGAGAGAATATCTTGTTTGGAAAACCAGAAGCAACTGAATCTGAATTAAATGAAGCGATTCGTGTTTCTGCATTTGAGCAAGACCTTGCTTTTCTACCCGAAGGACTAGATACATTAGTGGGTGAGAACGGCGTCTCTCTATCTGGTGGGCAAAAACAGCGTATTTCTATTGCTCGTGCGTTGATTGCTAAACCACCAATACTGATCTTAGATGACTCACTGTCAGCTGTTGATGCCAAAACAGAAGCAACAATTGTTAGTCATTTGCGAGAGGCACGAAAAGGATTAACCACGATTATCACAGCACATAGAATGTCAGCCATTGAACAGGCCGATCAAATCATCGTCCTAGAGAATGGACAAAAAGCTGAGCTTGGAACTCATCCAGAGTTAATGAACAATCGTGGATGGTATTTCGAACAGGTGGAACAGCAAACACGAGGAATAGAAGTGGAGGTGAACGAATGAGTACAGAAAAACGACTATATCACTATGCCTTAACTAGTAAAAACACGATCATTTTGGCGCTTATTCTGCTTAGTATCTCGGTTGCTGCAGCTTTAACTGGGCCATTTATCGCGAAAACCATTATTGATGAACATATTTCTAGCATTGATCAAGCTTGGTATCCGACAGAAGCTGGAGAACAAGCAGTCAATTATCAGGACACTCTCTATACACGTAGTGGTAATCTTGATGATTCAGAGAAATCCGGCGAACCAATCTACATCCAACAAGACGGACTGGACTTCTATGTAACTGAGATTGACTTACCAGATGGAGCTAAAACATTTTCGGATGGTATACTCCAGGTCACAAATGCAGATGGTTCCTCGCAGGCTGAAGCGGTGTCCCTATCAGCCGACCAAGTTATGGCATTTTATCAACCAGAAATACAACCAATTGTGATGCTTCTGCTGCTCTATTTAGGTCTTATACTCGGTTCCTCCTTTTTCCAATATGGACAGCGTTATTTATTGCAGAAGTCTGCTAACCGAATCATTCAGCGTATTCGAACAGATGCATTTAACCATTTATCAAAACTTCCTGTTCGTTTTTTTGATCATCTTCCTGCTGGAAAGATTGTCTCACGTGTTACAAATGACACTGAAGCAATTCGAGAGCTGTACATGACAGTATTGGCGAACTTCTTTTCCAGTGCCATCTATATAATCGGTGTATACATTGCCCTTTTCTTATTAGATGTCCGCCTGGGACTCATAACGTTAGTTTTACTGCCTATTCTTTATATTTGGATGAAGCTTTATCGAAAATACTCTGTTGACTATAACCGCAGCATTCGCTCAAAAATCAGTGAGATTAATGGAGCAATGAATGAGAACATCCAAGGTATGCCAATCATTCAAGCCTTTAATCGTGAGAAACAGTCCTCTGCTGAGTTTGAAACATTAAATCAAGATCACTATGGCTTCCAAACGAAGATGTTACGGTTAAACTCGTTGACCTCTCACAATCTAACTGGTGTTCTTCGTAATCTTGTGTTTGTTGCTTTAATTTGTGTGGTCATGGGAAGTATTGGTGGGGGCTGGGCTAGCTTTTTAACCCTTGGAATCATCTATGCTTTTGTAGATTATGTGAATCGATTATTTGAACCCGTTAGCCAAATTGTGAATCAGCTTGCCAATCTTGAACAGGCACGTGTCTCAGGAGATCGTGTCTTTGAATTAATGGACAAAGAGGGAACATCTGTTGATGATTCAAAAATGGATCGTCCCTCCGGAGAGGTTACCTTTCGTCATGTTTCATTTGGTTATAATCCAGATGAATATGTCCTAAAGGACTTAGATTTTAAGGCTAATCCCGGTGAGACGATTGCATTGGTTGGCCATACCGGTTCTGGTAAAAGCTCTATTATGAATCTGTTGTTCCGCTTTTACGATTGTCAGGAGGGAGACATTCTTCTTGATGGTGTAAGTACAAAAGATCTTTCTCCCCAGGCTTTGCGTGAACATATGGGAATCGTTTTGCAAGAACCTTATCTCTTCACTGGAACCATTGCTTCTAATATCGCAATGGAAAATCCAAACGTTTCTAGAGAAGACATTGAAAAAGCCGTTGACCTTGTAGGTGGCAAAGATCTCTTTAGCTACTTGCCCAAGGGCTTGGATGAAGAAGTCCAAGAAAAAGGAAATACGCTATCAAGTGGTCAAAGACAGTTAATTAGCTTTGCTCGAGCATTGGTTGCTAATCCTGCTATTCTTGTTTTAGATGAGGCCACATCGAGTATTGATACTGAAACAGAGAGTCTCATTCAAAAGGGAATGGAATCTTTAAAATCTGGCCGTACAACGTTTATCATTGCTCACCGACTTTCAACTATTCAAGATGCAGATCAAATTCTTGTCTTGAACCGTGGAGAGATTATGGAAAAAGGAAATCACGATGAGTTGATGACACTAAATGGGTCTTATGCACAGATGTACCGCCTGCAAAAAAATGAAGCCAGCTAAATCTTCAAAAGGAGAGATTCGATGATTATCAGAGCTTTAGAGAAACATGATCCTCCTCATTTAACTCATCTGATGGAGCAGCTTGGCTATCCTGCGTCTAGTGAGGAACTCATTCAACGTTTTCGTTTACTTGATGACCATTCCGACTATCATACGCTTGTTGTCGAATGGAACGACCAGCTCATTGGATTTGCAGGTCTTCATCGGGGATTATTTTATGAAGCGAACGGCTCTTATGTAAGGATTGTGGCATTTGTAGTTGATGAGAGCATACGTAGAAAAGGTGTGGGGAAGAAGCTCATCCAAGCGATTGAGGAATGGGCTATTGCTCAGAACATCTCCACTCTTGTGCTAAACAGTGGTAATCGTGAAGAGCGTCAGGCTGCTCATCATTTTTACACACAAATGGGCTTTAAAGCTAAGAGTACAGGCTTTAGCAAGTCATTAATCTAAAAAAACACCCTGAAATCATATCCTTGATTTCAGGGTGTTTTTTACGCCTTACTGTCTTTTTAATTCAATCTGCAACCAGTCAAACGAATGACGTCCACTAATTGTATGCCCACCTTGAAAAACATCAATGACCAAGTTCTGACTGACTTGATTTGTTTCATATATCGTTTCAAGTCTACTTACTGCTTCACGCACACCATCAATCGGAAAAATACGATCCTCATCACCGGCTTCTATAAATAGCTTCCTTGGAGAGATTAATCCAATTAACTCAGGTAATTCAGCTACAGACAGAATGTCTGGTATGTAATTATCAATACAATGATCCATCGCTAATATGCTATGTTTGAACGTATTTGTGAATCCGCTAAGCACAGTAGCTGCAACTCGTTGATCTAACACTGAGGTCAATCCCGCCACAAGACCCCCACCTGAAAAGCCAAATAGACCGATTTGATCTTGCTTCACATCATGGAAGGTTGCCATCATATCCAACGTACGTTTTGCTTCAAACACCCTTACTCCTACTAAGGTGGAACCAGCCATTAACAGAGTTGAAGCCATCGCAAAACAAGAGTTTGTCTTCTCTTTATCCCTTTTAAGCTTTCGATCACCAAACCCAAGGATTTCTGGGACAAAAACCTTCATCCCTTTTTTCACTAACTGGACAGCCGCATGCTGATGGATACCAGGCTCGGTCTGATCCTCACTTCCATCTTCAAGCAGGCCAACAAGCTCTCTGCTTCCTTTTCCGTGCCCATGAAGTGCTAGCACAGACGAAAAGCTTGTTGCAGTCGAATGAGGTGTCAAAACATAGACCGGCACGATTAAATCTTCACTTGCTTGAAAAACGAATCGCTCACGTGTATACCCGATACACTCGGTTGTTTCGAGCTTTTGAATATCTAGATCCATACTCTCAAGTGGAGTTTTTCCAAGCTTCTCATGAAGTTGTTTTCTTACATCTGTTGGATCAATTACTGTCTTATGGTTCTCAGAAAGCTTTTCAAAAAACAGGTCTGGTTCCAGCATATTGATTGCTCCTTTTAATTAGGATCCTCTTCACGTAGCATTTTCTTGATCTCATTGTAAGCTGGTTTGCGTTCTAACTGATCGTCGAAAAGTAAAGGAAATGCTTCCTCTGCTCCAACTTCATCCGTGAAACCAATCCAGCTGTACGGATCAGCAGCTCCCCAAACCGTAATAGATTGGCAAGCATGACTTTGCATACACAGCTTCATCACTTCTGCGTAGACATCCGCTTGCTTTTGTTGTTTAATCTCTAAGTCTTCACCACTATGCTGAAGCTTTATGTCTAATTCTGTGATGTGCACCAAAAATCCTGCCTGCTCTATTTGATTCATTACTTCCTTTACTTTACTTGATTGAAAATCATTCGCCACATCAAGGTGCATTTGCATGCCAATCCCATCAATTGGTACACCTTTTTCACGAAGCTTTGTTAGCCATTCAAGCGTTGCTTCAGTCTTAGCAGAAGGTAGCTCATTCTCGTAGTCATTATAAAAAAGCAAAGCATTTGGATCAGCCTCTTTCGCCCATATAAAGGCCAGCTCAATGTATTCTGGCCCAATATGTTGCAGCCAAATGTTCTCTTTAAAATTTCCTTTCTCGTCAAAAGCTTCATTTACAACATCCCACGCATAGATCTGTCCCTGGTATTGCTTAACCGTAGTTTGGACATACTCTTTTAATAAGCTGATTATTTCTTCGGATGTGTAGCTACCTTGTTCTAGCCACCAAGGTACTCGTTCCCAAACGAGCGTATGTCCTCTAACTTTTAGATCATGTTTACTAGCGAATTCGACCATTTCATCAGCTTGACTAAAATCATATATACCATCTTCAGGCATAATCATTTCCATTTTCATTTCATTCTCTATGGTCACAGCGTTAAATTCATTTGTGATCAATGCTCTATAATCGGTGTCATTGGCAAAGGGCTGATAACGCATAGCTGTTCCAAATAGAAGATTTCGTTCCTCAGCTAGTGTGCGAATCGGTTTATGATCTTGAATGTTCATCCAACCCAACACTCCTACAATGAAAATGAGTATACTCCCAGTGAGAATGAGTAATTTTTTCTTCAAGATACCCTCCCTTGTTCAAACAATATGTATCAATAACCACATTCTCTCTTGTTTGCCCCATAATTTTAGTTTTTTTAACAAGGGGCTAAGTGGGTTTCATTTTATTAAAAAGGGTATTATGTTAGTGCTTACCACTATAAGTTATCGGCCATTTATACTATAGACAAATTTTTTAATGCAGGAGGCCAAATCATATGGATAAACCATTGTTATCAGTCATTGTCCCATCATACAACGAAGAAGAAAATATTGAAGCCTTTTATCGTGCAATGAGAGATGAAGTGGCATCTACTCATTATCGCTTAGAGATTATTTTTGTGGACGACGGAAGTTCTGATCGTACACTAGTTGAGTTACAAAGGCTTGCCAAATGGCACTCTAATGTAAAATATGTTTCGTTCACACGAAATTTCGGTAAAGAATCAGCTATTCTTGCAGGCTTTCAACATGCCAAAGGGGATTGCTTAATTGTCATAGATGCTGATCTTCAACACCCTGTAGAACTGGTTCATGAATTGCTCTTAGGTTTTGAAGAAGGATATGACCAAGTTATTGCTCAACGTGATCGAAAAGGTGAAAGCTTTGTTCGTAGTTCATTGTCTACATTGTACTATAAACTAATGAACAAAGTGGTTGATGTAAAGCTTGAAAATGGGGTTGGTGATTTCCGATTGCTCAGCCGCCGCGCTGTTGATGCTTTACTTGTTTTAAGTGAAGGAAATCGATTCTCAAAAGGATTATTCTCTTGGATTGGTTTTGATCAGAAGGTTGTTCATTATGAAAATGTCATTCGAAAAAATGGACAGTCAAAGTGGTCGATGCAGAAATTAATTAACTACGGAATTGATGGCATTGTTTCATTTAACATGAAGCCATTACGACTTTGTTTGTATGCCGGATCTGCCATTTTACTTTTCTCCATCGCATACATCATTTTTACCTTTTATCAAATCACTCAAACCGGTGTTGATGTACCAGGGTATTTCACTCTGATCTCCGCGATTCTGTTCCTTGGTGGGATTCAGCTTGTTAGCCTTGGCATTATCGGTGAATATATTGGCAGAATATATAACGAAACCAAGCGTCGACCTCATTATTTAGTGAAAGAAACCAACTTGGATCGAGGCATCAGGTATGAAAAAGCTAAATAACGAATTTATCCGATTTGCTATTGTTGGAGGAGTAAATACACTCAATTACTATTTGATTTTTTTACTCCTTAACAATGTCTTTAACTTTTATTACATGGTCGCGCATGTAACTGGAATTTTTATTAGTATGATCATCTCGTATTTTCTCAATTGTTACTTTACGTACGGTGTTAAACCAACTTGGCGGAAATTCTTTCAATTCCCACTTACCCAGCTTGTGAACGTTACCGTTTCCTCAAGTCTGGTATTTGTGTTTGTTGAATTCTTTTCCCTATCAAGTAATATCGCACCAATCGCTGCAATGTTTATCACAGTTCCTGTCACATTCCTTGTCACCGGAAAAATTCTAAAACAAAATGGAGCCCAACATGAAACGTAAAAGCAAATTCTGGTTACTCTTATCTATAAGTCTTGCATTTGCATTTCTTGCGCACTTTTTCTTCTTAAAAGAATTATCGAATGGTCGCTATATGGTCGGGCCCAACGACGGGCTCGCTCAAATGCTTCCATTCAAACATTTTCTTTATCAACAATATACGAGCGGCGAATGGTTTTACTCGCATGAATTTGGACTTGGTAGCGGCACATTTGCACAACTTGCTTATTACTTTTCCACTAACATGGTGTTTCTTGTAACCGTGTTTTTTGTCTGGCTTATGGAGCTTTTATCAATCATTGGATCACCTGATATTTTATTTTGGGCCCAAGCCGGAGTTTTTGTCAGTGTTTTTCGTATGACGTTGATTTTGATGATCACAACCGCTGTCTTCCGTTATTTTAAATTAGGCTTCCTTCCTTCACTTGCTGGGGCTATGATTTATGCCAGTAGTGTGATGTATTATCGACATGCATCCTTTTGGGAGTTCTTTGCTGATGCCTATCTATGGATTCCACTACTAGTACTTGGAATTGAGAAAATCATTCGTGAAAAACAACCAATGTGGTTTATATTAGCACTAAGTCTTACTCTGCTTACTAACTTTTATTTTGGCTACATGAGCTGTCTATTTGTCGCCATATATGTTCTATTAAGGTGGATTATTCGCTTTAATGAGGATAAGGCTTCTATCTTTGAACAAGTTAAGCTATACATACCTGCTGTTGTTTTAAGCTTTGCTATTGGGGCTATCTCTTTTATTCCAGCCGTTTACGGGTTTCTGAATAACTACCGTCCTCCATTTGAGGATCCAATTGAACTCTTAGATATTGGAGACAATATCTTATTTACTAGCCGAACGTTTATTATTCCAGCACTTTTTATCTCTTTTCTTTTCATCCCTACATTGTTCCGTCATAAGACGTTTCGTTATTTTGCTGTTTTGTCTTTGTTATTTGTCGTTATGCATTATATTCCACTTGCGGCAAGTGTATTTAACGGCTTTTCTGCGCCACAGAACCGGTTTGAATATATGGGGTCTTTTGCAATCGGTGGAGCTATTGCCGTTGCATTATCGAAACTAGCTGAGTTACCAAGAAAACAAATGATGTTATCTGCTCTTCTAACGGCTATACTCTTTTCCATTGTGTATGGATACGATCGTTGGCAAGATTTAAGCCCTTTGGATTATAGAGATGCTCTTGTTGTTCTCCCTATTATGCTATTCGCTTTTATATGGGTATCTTGGAAGCGACCAATATACGGAATTGGTTTACTAACGATCTCTGTAGCTGCCACACAGCTTCTTGTCAGCTATCATTATCAAGACAAACATCTATCACAAGCTGGTAATCTTACGAACTCAAACAAAGAGTATATAGAGGAAATCTATCAGCCACCAGAACAAACAGAATTAATTCACTCTGTTCTAGATCAAGACGAGGATCCTCTTGCGCGTTTGGAATGGGTTGTTGGAGGAAGAAGTGGTAGCAATAATACCGGGATGGTACAAGACTTCCCGAGTATTAGTAGTTACTCCAGTGTACTAAATCAACATCTTCTTTTCTTCTATTACGAAGATCTTGAGATTGACATGAAACGAGAGAGCGTCAGTCGTTATTCAGGATTTGGTGATCGTGCAAATCTATACAGTTTGCTTGGGGGCAAATACATTCTATTTCCTAAAGATGAAGAGATTCATGCTCCGTATGGATTTGAACCTTTTGAAGAAAACGAACATTACGTTGTTTATCGTAATGAAAATATGTTACCTTTTGCTCGAACAACCTCTACTGTTTATAGTGAAGAGCAATTAAATGATCTGCCTGCCATTACAAGAGAACATGCCATGCTTGATGGCGTTGTGTTAGAGAACCCACAATCAACGACAGAGATTTCTGGATCAGCAGAGAATTTGATCAGAGATGTAGACATTGAAGCAGTTGGCGGTACGTATGAAGATGGGGTACTGACTATTACAGATGACAGAGGTGGACTTGATTTACATGTTCCTTCAGCTGAAGCGGAAGGAAACGGAGATTTCTACTTATCCTTCCACCTGCTTAATCAATCAGAAAGCGCGCGGTTATTTAGACTTGATGTAAATGATTTTACAACAGATCGAAAATCTCGCGAATCCATTTATCGCACAGGTATTAATGATCTGACGATTCGTGTACCTAAAGAGGAGACCCTCTCTATTCGAATGAGAGAAGGAAGCTATGAAATCGATGAATTCTCCCTCTATAGTGAAAACTTTACTACGTTGAATCAAGCTGTAGAATCTGCTAATGACCATAATATTGAGGTCAATATTAATGGGAGTAAAATGGATTTTTCTGTAGAAAATGCGACAGACACTGAGTATTTAACTATTCCAGTACCTTATGAAAAAGGCTGGACCGTCAAAGTAAACGGGGAAACAAGGTCTATTGAAAAAGCTAACTATTCGTTTATGGCTGTTTCATTAGACAATGGAGAGAATCAAATCAAATTCTCCTATTTACCTCCATTCTTTAGAGAGTCTGCCATCGCTACTATTGCAGGGTTACTGTTAACGAGTGGCTGGTACTTCTGGAGAAGAAAGCGTACAAGATAACTGTTAGATCTATTCTACAGACGAAGGGACTAGGTGCACCATCCGTCCTTTCGTCTTTTTTTAATATCGAAACCCTTTTAAAAAAAGCTAACACCTTTTATATGTTTTATGTTAACCTACATAAATAAAAGGTTAACAATAGGAGTGAACAAGAAAATGAGTTCTCAGTCAACCAAGCTTCGAGATCTAATTCATTGCGGAATATTTGCCGCTATCACAGCCGTACTAGCCCAATTAGAAATCCCATTACCTCTTGTTCCAATTAGTGGACAAACGCTCGCCGTAGGCTTAGCCGCTACAATTTTAGGTAGTCGTAAGGGCGCATTAGCGATGGTGTGTTATGTATTACTTGGAACAGTTGGTCTACCCGTATTTGCAGGAGCAACAGGTGGAATACCTATTTTATTTGGTCCAACAGGCGGTTATATTTTTGCTTTTATCTTCACTGCATTCATTACTGGATATTACCTAGAAAAAACAGCCTTCACGATCCCTCATGCAATGATTGCCAATACATTGGCTATGATCTTGGCATTGTGTTTAGGAACCATTTGGCTAAAATATGCAGTAAAAATAACATGGCCTGTTGCTATAGCTGGTGGGGTAACGCCTTTTATTATTCCAGGGTTACTTAAAGCCTTCCTCGCTAGTTGGATTGGCGTGAATGTGCGTAAACGATTAATTTCCGCAAACATTATGCAAGAAACACCGACTAAACATAAAAAAGTACCTGCATGATTAAACGTATGTTAGTGAGTCTATTTTAAAATTTTTTAATCACAATAAGGGCCGGACAAGTCCGATCATTTCAATAAGCCTGTGTACGAAAAAGTCAGCTAGAAATAAGCTCATGTGCGCCGCTCCAGGAGAAACCTCGCTATTGTTCTGATCAACCCAATTTCTACCGTTCTCATTATTGATAAGTTAGTGTATTCAAATATGTATTGTTAAAAAGTATGTTTTCTTATAAAAACAGCCTTCCATTTCTAAAAAAAAGAAACGGAAGGCTGTTTTATGTTTATAGAAATCCTAACTACATAATGATCCTTTTTCAGAGGCATGCTGTCAATTCCTCAACATCACGTAAAATGAAATAGTTTTGAGTCTAACAGATGTTCGAATCCGATTTCTTGATAGATATGATTAGATGTTGGGTTAGATAAGTCTGTATAGAGGGAAAGTGTTTGATAGCCTTCTTCTAACAACCTAGCACTTACTTCTGCGACGCAGGCAGAAGCGTAGCCTTTTTTTCGTTGATTAGCAGGTGTATAGACAAAAGAAATATTGATATTGGTTTTGCTTGGTCTACTGGCGGCTGCCATAGAAACGGGTTCACCATGATCTTCCCATACATAGAGCCTACGCTCACTTAGAAAACGACTTACTCGTTCTTCTGATTCTTCCTCTGTCAGGGAGACATTCGCATCTTGCGCAAATTGAAGTCCCCACTTGATGAACAGTTCCTTCTCCTCAGCTTGACCGAGCCTTAATTTCCCTGGAGTCGATTGAGGTGGAACTACCTGTTTGAGCTGATAGATTCGCTGAGAAATACTTACCACTCTATTCTTATGAACCAGTTGAGCATATTGCATAGAGAGCCACTCTGTATAAGGTAGCTCCCCCATAATACCTGGCAAATCCGTTTTCTCCTTTGCTAATAAGTTAGCACATTCCTGCAGCTCTAAGTCTGTTAGGTTTGTAAAAACAGCTAATAAAGCCTGTGCATCGATATTTTGCAAAAGAAGCATAACTGGCTCATCTTCACGTGAAAAAACAACCGCCAAATGAGGCTCTTTTTCAGGGTGATCTTGGTTGCTAACAATCGCACCAATAATAATATTATGAGCAATTTCTTTTTCTAGAAGCAATGGAATATAGGATTGAAGCTCTTTCCAATTAGTTATGTATTCCGCTTTCATGCAGATCCTCCTTTAACTAGTCCGAGATATCAATATACTCAAATAACATTGGTCCTCCACCACGATTAAACCGTGGGTCATAGACACCTAACTTACCGTCTTGATTGGTCACAACAACAAATGGAGACCACGTTATTAAAACTTCTGCTCGAGGATTCTCATCAAATAGAGGCGTCAGATCCTCATCCTCTTGTGAAGGGATCACAGCAGGCTCATCCTGTTTTGACCAAAGCGATTGGTCATAAATGAGTACCTCATTCCCTTCCTTAGCAAGTACAGTAAAATGACCAGGCAAAAAGCTAGCCGTTAACGTCGTTTGTTCATATTCTGACCTTGCTTCTTCATGAATGATTAAACCTTGACTAGCTTGTGCTCCAACGTGGATAAATACGAGGATCCAGGCCACTCTCCAGACCATATAAGTAGGAATTGTTTTTCGCAGTTTCTTGATAATATAGGCTGTAAGGAAGATTCCCCACACGACAAAATCAATAATTGGAATGACTCCTATCGTCACGCGCATTGATGATACAGGCTCAAATAGACCTGTTCCCCAGGCATTTAAGGCATCAGATCCGATATGAATGAGAACATTAACAAAAGCCAAATAAAAAATCATCTTGTCTTTTTTACGCCAGATTAAAAATACCACTAAATAGATCAAAAGGGCCCATATCGGTGCAATAAACACCGAATGGGTTAATCCTCTATGCCACATCTGATCCATCACGCGCCCTGTTTCTGTTATTCTAGCGACAACATCAAGGTCGGGTGCTTGGCTTCCAGCCAGAGCTGTAAACAAAAGCGCACGTTTCGTTTGCTTATCCTTCTCTTTCTTATTTATCGCTCCATATGTCGTTAGTCCAAATAGAGTATGAGTGATTGTATCCATATTATTTACTCGATAATAATGGCAGGGTCGTGCGAGCAACACCACTTAAACCAAGAATCGTCAAAAATACTCGTTGTGGTCCTAGATGAGCATCTGTTGGGTCAAACCACTCATCTAATGAATGAGCTCCCCCTGCATCTCCACCAGCCCCAAGCGTAATGGCAGGTATGCCAATACTAATAGGATAGTTCGCATCCGTGCTAACCGCTTGCTCTAGTGTTGGAACAAGTCCGAGTTGCTCCGTTGCAGCCCAAGCCGTTTGAACAATCGCTGCCTCATCCAACTGAGTGCCTACTGGTCGATTACCCAACTTATTTAGTTCTACTTGAATTCCTTTTTGACCGACATATCCCCATCGTTTGTTCTCTTGCTCTGCTGCCTGCTGAAAAATGACACGGACACGGCTGTCAATCTCATCTAATTCCTTTTTACCATTAGATCGGATATCAAGGTATAGCTTTGACTGTTCCGCAATGGCCGTTGGGATTGTTCCACCTTCGACAACTCCAACATTGAAGGACGTTTTTGGATCAGTAGATGTTTCAAGATCAGCAATCATCGCAATCGCACGGCCTGCGGCATGAACTGCGCTTGGCGTTCCGAATGCTCCAAAACTATGTCCACCTGGCCCTGAATATGTAATTTCATAACGATAACTTCCTGTCCCTTTGTAGATAATTGCACTTGGAGAAACGGAGTCGATTGAGATGAATCCTTCAACGTCTTTATTCTCGCTAAAAAATGCCTTAACCCCACGCAAATCTCCAGGACCTTCTTCTCCAACTGTACCACCAAAGATGATATCCGCTTCTGGCTTTATTCCAGTATGATTAAAGGCTCTCACTATAGATAATAAAGCTGCGAGACCTCTCGCATCGTCTGTTATGCCTGGGCCATAATAAAGGCCGTCCTTTTCTGTTACCGTTACGTCCGTATCACTAGAGAACACACTATCAATATGAGCACTTACAAACAGTTTCGGTCCCGGACGATTTCCTTTTAGGACTCCATACACGTTTCCTTCCGAATCTTGCTTAACTTCTTCCAAACCAAGTTGTTCAAGCTTATTTTTATAAGCTAATGCTCGCTTCGTTTCTTCAAATGGTGGTGCGCTAATTTCAGCCAATTCTATTTGCTCTTGCAACGTTTGGGCTTGGTCTGCTTCCAAAAATTGAAGGCCTGCTTTAATATCTTGATGCTTTTGCAAATGAGTGAAAACAGTTTCGGTTTCCTTATCGAGTTTATACATTGCTTTTGCCAAAGCTACCGCCTCCATTATATTTGTAGAACTATTCTGATCGTTTTGCTTCTCCCTCAGTATAGCGCACTCATCCTCTCCAGGACAAAAAAAAGCAACAAACAATATGAAGCCTCACATTGTTTGTTGCTTTGTTATTATTGTGGTAATACCTTATGAATCTGACGATCGCCTAGATCTTGGGTAGGACGATTATTCTCTGAAGAAACCTTTTGCACTGCTTGAATTTGTTCATCAGACAAACTAATTGGTTCGTCGGATACCAACCAAGTAACATTTTCTGTACATGGTGGAACCGTTAATGAACCTTCGTAAGTAAATAGGCTATCCTGCTCTGGAATAAGTTCCGTTGCATCAAAATCAACCGCACGATTTGCTACTCCATCAGCTTTCGGAAGAGCCATCCAAACATCCTTAAGTACCTTATCCTCTTTGCCTTCTTCTACAAGGACACTAATGATGAGTTGTTCCTCTTCATCATTTTCATGAACAAGTTGGATCTCTAACGGGAATTCTTCCCCATCAATTGTGTGTTCACTTGGTGTATGTAGGGCAATCTGATTTAATTTATACTCTTCTTCATTAATAGTTAGAATATTATTATCTACATCAAATGAATTAGCTTGGAAAATCTCATCGTTGTCTTCTACAGAATAAATCGTTTCACTATAATCAAAATCAAGTTCTAATTCAGCTTCTTTAATAGAAGGATTAGACTTAGTATCAACGTCAATTGGTGACTGTTGTGTTCCTTGACCACACGCTTTATATTCAGAACTTAAGGACTCCCAGTAGTCAGGTCCTTTATTTCCTTCATAATTCCACTCTGCCTCGATAGGGGTAAGTAGTGTTTGTTCTTTGTAGAAAAAGGTCTCATTCTCGGAGCCTTCAGCGAACGCAGGGTTACTAAAACCTAAGCCTGCTATGAGAAACGTTACAATAGACAATAGGCAAACTCGTTTTGTATGTTGCAATCTTTTCATCCTTCCTATTTGCAGAAAGCGCCATTTTTGTTCTTTAGACATCATACATGAAAATCTAATAAAAAAAAACCCAAATGACTAATTCGTAATATAACTGCAAAACTCCATTACGTTGATTATTAGAAATATACTGTTGTGAAAGGCTTAAGTCCATCTTTGTATTGTTCAAAATTAATTAAGTAAATTATCTTGTTTATAACATTATATTATTACAAGCATTCAACAGATCTCAGAATTTGTTGATAAACAGAAAAACCGCCAAAATTAAATATTTGGCGGTTTAGATTAATTAATCTATCGAGTTTGCTCGCCTTTTTCGTTGAATGATATAGACAATGACACCTAGCGAAACGAGTGCTAAGCCTACTGCTAGATAACCAAACATCTGTGTAGCTGTTTCTGGCATTAATCCCCCCATTTTAGATGGAGTCTGACCATTTCCGTCCTTATCTTGAGCCTTTGTAGGTGTCGGAGCTGGTTGCTTATTGACATCGATTGGTTCCTTTTTTGGCTCCGTTTGATCTGAATCATCATTTTGTTTGTTGTCCCCTATTTGATCAGTTGGATTCTCTTCTTTTGGTTTGTCTCCTGGCTGATCAGTTGGATCCTCTTCTTCTGGTTTATCTCCTGGCTGGTCAGTTGGGTCCTCTTCTTCTGGTTTGTCTCCTGGCTGATCAATTGGTTCCTCTTCTTCTGGTTTATCTCCTGGCTGATCAGTTGGGTCCTCTTCTTCTGGTTTGTCTCCTGGCTGATCAGTTGGGTCTTCTTCTTCTGGTTTGTCCTCAATTGGCTCGAATGCTTGATCAGAAAAAGCTCCATTACTATAAAGCTGAGCATAGATTTCATGGTCTTTTAACGTCTGACCGTAATAGTGCAAAGAAAGATCGGCAAACTCTTGATCAAATGTATCTCGATCCATTAATGTGTACGCCTGCTGTGCAAACTCAGAATGACCAAGTGAGTTGGCTGCTCTTACATGTGCATAGGCAGATGCCTTAGCACTATAAAAAAGAAAGGAGTCAAAATCTTCACGATTACTAAATGAAGATTGGTCAAACTCGTCCTTATATGCCGAACGCTCTTTTACTAAAAAGGATTGGTTGTCTATTTGCAAACTTCCCCAATGAATGTCTGGATAGTTGTGTAATGCAGACATTCCTGCCATTGTTCGATCAGCATGTGTGGCGTAAGAAGGTGTTTGTCCCATTCCCGCTCTATCAACGGCTGAAGGTAGCTGTGTTTTCACATCCAAAATAATATCATCCTGTTGTCCTGATGTTGCTCCTTCAATTAACACGTAGTATCGTTCTGTCCCAAGACTTCCAAGTCCTGCATCTGTTCTCCTAGCAATATCTTTCACTTCAAAATACTCTGCTCCAACATCCGAAAGAATGCTTTCATTAATCCCACTTACATACGTCTGCCAATGACTTTTGATCTCTTCTTTTTGCGTTTCGTCCAATTCTGCGAGCCTTGCATTTGAAGGATCAAGTAATCTCTCGCCATCTACAATTTTTGTCCATCTTCCTAACTCAGAGAATCGATCAATCGAAGCAATATCAGCTGCCGTTTCTCCTACATATCCAGAGAGCTGATCACTTGTGAATCGAAAATCATCTACTTGTATTTGTTGACTGTTCACTTCTTCTAACGCTTCTTTATAATACGTACTGTATGACACTAGTGCTTCTCTCATATTTTCATGATCAAATTGTAAGGCTGGCGCTACGTCATTTAATAGATAGAGACTTGTTCCAAATCTTAATAAATCATAGTAATAAGGCGCCACGGCCACTTCATCAAAGTCATTAAAATCAAAAATCGCTTCGTTTTTTCCATTTCCATAAAAACCAATATTCTCATTATGTAGATCACCGGTAATCCACGTATGTAAAGATGGAGGTGCTGACCATTCATTAGGTACAATTAAACCATCATTTGCTGCATCTTCAAAAAACAAATGGGCCGTTCCTCGATAAAATGAAAACGGGCTTGCTTGAAGCAAACTAAATTTGGTATTTCGAACATCTCTGTCCTGAATATATCGATTATTCTCGATTAAACGTTTGGTCAATGTGTTCGAACGTTCTTCTCCATCTAACAAATCGAGATCCGAAAGATCCTTTGAATCATCCTTTGGAATGACAAAGTCAACATCCTCAATCTGATCATAATAAGAGGCTACAGGAGAAAGATCTATTAACCCTGGATTATCACGCAGATTTAAACGAACTGTTAGAAATTGATGATTTGCCAAGGCTTCAATAGACGTAATCTGATTATCTCTCAAATTGAGATCCTTTAATAAGGGCAGATTTGCAAGGACAGAGATATCAGAAATCTGATTACGGCGCATGGTGATGACCTCAAGCTTTGTTAAGTTTGTTAATGGAGTAATGTCTGAGATTTGATTTGTATGTATATTTAGTTCAATAAGCTCTGTTAAACCACTAATTGGTTCAAGGTTAGTAACTGCGTTCTCTCTAAGATTAAGCTCTTTTAGTGCCTTTAAATTAGACACCACATCAATAGAAGATAAGCCATTTTCCCGCACATCCAGTTTCTCTAAATGGATTAGATCACTTAATGGGCTCAGATCCTTAACACTATTCGTTCTAAGATTAAGTTTAGTCAATTGAATAAACGTTGATAGACTTTCTATATTTGTAATTTGATTAGATTCTAACTTCAGATCTTTTACTTCTGTTAGTCTTTTTAAGGGGGAAAGATCTTGAATTTGATTATTACTCAAATCAATCTTCTCTAAATTTATAGCGAACTCTAAACCTGATAAGTCTTTAATATTCCTGCCATCTGCGCCTTCAATTTCTGTCAAACCTTCTAAAGACTCTTTTGTTAGCTGATCAAATCCATTTAACTTAACATTCTCAATCAGAACTTCTTTTAATGACTCATCCTGGATATGGACCTCTTCGACTTCCGTTGTTGCCATCTCTTCATAAGTTTCTTTCGAGTCTTCTAGTTGTTCCGCTCCTGCAATCGATGGAGAAAACACCGTTAAGCCTCCAAGAACTGCTAAGTGAAACACGGTTAACCTGTTTACCTTCATTCTATTTTTCCCCTCCTGATCGTACATAGTTAAAGTGCAACAGAACTTGCTTCATGATTGTTTTCTCTCCTTCTGATCAATTGAACCTGCGTTTATTGGAAACCATTTTTCGAGTTTTTTAAGTTGTTTACGTTGAGAGAGTTTCCCCTCCAGTGGTGATATCGTTATGTAGCCTTCTTTTAATTTGGCAAAATCCATACCCTCTTGATACAAAAGCGGTTGCTTCAGACGATCCTTAACCCAGTAATAAACACATCCATCTGGATCATTCAGTTCTACATACTTGTAGCGACTTACACTGAAGTCCGGTGCAACAGGATAGATACCCTTGCAGTCTTTTTTATCTATATACGGAAGATTGATATTAAAGAAAACGTGTTTTAGTAATCTCTGATTTAGTAAGTTTTCTAGTAACCCATATAATAAATTTTTTGGCATCTGATATTTTAAATCTTCAGCTGATAAACGATCTACAGAGATTGCCATACCAGGTACGTGATAGAGAGAGGCCTCAACCGCAGCGGCCATTGTTCCTGAATAGTAAATATCTCTGCCAACTGTAGCGCCAACATTCATTCCGGATATCACAAAATCTGGTTTTTCATTAAGCAATACATCTAAACCAAGGCGAATACAATCTGCTGGTGTTCCATTCACAGCCCAAGACTTTACGTTTTCTCCAAAAACCTTTACAACAGTAGCTTTCAGTGGCTGACGCAGTGTAACCGAATGGCTAACACCACTCTTCTTTTGATCTGGACAAACCACAATTGGTTCTCCGAAATGCTGGAGTACCTCAACCAATGCCGCTACACCTGGACTAAAAATGCCATCATCATTGGTCACAAGAATTTTCAAGATGACTCTCCTCCTACTCACTGCATTAGCTTTACTCTATATGCTACTCCTATTACTTTGATTAAATATGAATCTACCTTCTTAATTTTATTAAAGTTATGTAAAGTCCATATGCACATTAAAAAACGGCATTCTTTGTGGAAGGCCGCTGTCCGTTCTATTTATGTGTTATGAACCGTATTCTTTCTGGAGAACCGAGAATAGAAGTTGTTTTTCTTGTTCTGTAAGGCTTCTTCCAAGCTTTTCTTCAAAATCCTTCACCGTTTGAAGAAATAGATCTTGATCAATTAACAAAGTATCCCCCCTTACCTCTTTTCTTTGATTACTTAATAAATACCACACTTTCCATAAAATTAACCTTAGTTTCATATTGTTTTATAAAAAGTTTATTATTTATGAGAGATAATTAGAGATTTTTAGATGATATTGCGAAAAGTAGTTTCTTTCTAATGTTTTGGGTCAATAAGATCAGCTTACAAAAAAAAAAAACGAAATGGGCATCATAGGATGTCCATTTCGTTTTTCTCTTATAATTTCTTCAGCGCTTCTTTGATGTCAGATTCACCAGAAACCAAATCAAAGCTCTTTTGGATAACTGATTTTTCATCAAGAGCTGCAACAATTGTGTTGGCTACATCTTCTCGAGGAATGTACCCACGGTCTAAATCAATACCTGCAACAATCTTGCCATTACCTTCATCGTTTGTTAAACCACCTGGGCGAAGAATTGTGTAGTCAAGCCCACTGTTTTCTAGCCATACATCTGCATAATGCTTCGCTGCACTGTAATGCTGGATTTCGCTGCTCCAGTTCTCACGTCTGTGTACACCAATCGCACTAACCATGACAAATCGGTTCACTCCAGCCTGTTTAGCGGCTTCCACAGTTTTGATCGCTCCGTCTAAATCAATTAGAATGGTTTTGTCAGCACCCGTGTGACCACCTGATCCTGCGGCAAATACAATCGCATCTGATCCTTTTGCAGCTGATGCTATATCTTCAATACTTCCCTCTAAATCAACAAGGGCTGTCTCAGCTCCTAAGTCTTGAAAATAAGACAGTTGCTCTTCTTTACGTACTACTGCTTTTGCTGTATGTTTACCTTCTTTTTGTATCTTTTCGACTACTTGTTTTCCAATTTGTCCGTTAGCTCCAACTACTAGTACTTTCATCGTTACTCATTCCTTCCTTCTATTTCAAGCTATAAATGACATCTTTTAATATGTCCTTCTCTTATAAGAATACCCAGTAAAAACATTGTACAAACATCAAGTCCATCCTCTGGATTTTATTCCCTCTTCTAATCGATTAATCGCTGCAATCATTGCTGCTGTTCGATAACTTGTCTTATATTCCTCCGCATGTTGAATCACCAGATCATAGCTATGAAGGATTCTCGCCTTTAACTGAGCTAATACCTCTTCTTCGCTCCAATAATAATTCATGTGGTTTTGAACTGATTCCAGGTATGAAACAATAACACCGCCACTGTTAGCTAAAATATCTGGTATTACCAGCTTATTATTTTGAAGTAATATTTTTTCAGCCTCTGGTGTAGTCGGTCCATTTGCCAGCTCAACAATTATATTTGCTTGAATATCAGATGCGTTTTCTTTGTGGATGACGCCATCTAATGCAGAAGGGACAAAAAGGTCAGTCTTAAGATAGAGTAAGTCATCTGTCTGACTAAGAACTTCTGATTCTCCGTAAGACGCCAAATCCCCGTCTTCTTTGGCCTGCTGTGCTTTTGGAATATCTAAACCCTCTTGATGATAAAGTGCTGTCTTAGAATCACTAATAGCAATGACTTTGCATCCCAAGTCATATAGAAGTCTAGCTGCAATTTGACCACCATTGCCAAATCCTTGTATAGCAACAGTAGTATCTTCAAATTTTTTATCTTGATCCTTTAGAAAGCGCTCAATAATATAAACTGCCCCCTGAGCCGTTGCCGAACTTCTGCCTTCAGAACCACCAAGTATCGTTGGCTTTCCTGTGATGATACCAGGCACGAGTTCACCTTTACTTTTAGAATATGTATCCATCATATATCCCATAATCGATGCATCTGTATTCACATCCGGTGCCATAACATCTTGATTTGGACCAACAACATCTTGAATCGCTTCCATAAATGCACGACTCAAACGACGGACTTCTCTTTCACTTAGTTCTTTAGTGTCACAGACCACTCCACCCTTACCACCGCCTTGAGGAATTTGCACCAGAGCACATTTAAACGACATCCACATGGACAAAGCTTTTGTTTCATCTATATCCACCTCAGGATGAAATCTTAGCCCTCCTTTGTATGGACCAAGAGCATCAGAATGCTGTGATCGATATCCTTCAAATAATCTTGATGTCCCGTCATCCATTTCAACAGGAAATGTTACCTGAACCACTCGTTTTGGATGATTCAGCATGTCAGAAATGATTGGTTCGGTAGATAGAATATCTGTTGCTTCTTTTATTTGAGCCCTCACGTGATCATATGCAGTGTGTTGCTTTTCTTTAGGCATAGTAGCTCCCCCATTTCTCTTTTCTAAGCCTTTTCCCTATTTCATTTCTAGACAAACAAAAAACGCCTTAGCCTCAATTGGCTAAACGCGTTGTGGATGGATTAATCGTCTTTTAAAATCAACTCATGTTGATCAATTTCCTTTGCAAACATCTTAACAAATAAAGGATGAATAATCGTGCAAAATATATGTTTCATTTGCTTCTCCCCTTTTCGGCCGTGGATGTCCTCCCTACATATATATGCTCACACTGTTTTCATTATGACTAGATTCATCATTTTTTCTTAAGCATATTGCTCTAACTCCATCAGCTTTTCATCAATTTGACGAATGACTAGCTCATTGTAGACAGAACTTGCTTGATTAGAAGAGGTAACATAATCCAGATCTAGGGTAAGCCTTTCTAATTCATCTTCTAGTTGCTGCATTTCAAAATGTTGTTCAAACTCATCCTTACTCAACGTTTCATCTATTTGGTTCATGTTATTTGAGACCTGTTCAATGATTTGCTTCTTAGCACGCAAACTAACCATCTGATTTGTAATCGCAACTTTTTGTTCGTGATACAACCTGAGTTCTTTTTCTAATTCATTTTTCCATTGCTCTAGATAAACGACTTCTTGTTCATCCATATTTATCCCACCTTTAAACTCAGATCTTATTCTTATTTATAGGTGGATACCCTTTTTTTCAGTTGTGAAACGTTTAGTTATAACGTTTAGTTATGGAGCAACTAACTCTACTTTCATACGATCAGGATCCTCAAAATAAACGGCATAATGCTGCTCTCCTCCTGCATAAGGATGCATTTCCTGATAAAGTATTTTGACCCCCCGTTCTTTTAAACGCTCCGTCAATTCATCAACATGTAGTTTCGATTCACCGAAAAATGCAAGATGGTTTAACCCAACTCGTTTTCTATGATAACCCGCTTTACTAAATTTCTCTTCCACCTGGACAAAGACTAAGTACGTATCACCTAGCTTCCAGCTTTGACCTTCATTCCATTCCTGGTATTGTTGATAACCAAGCTCAGGTAAAAACCATCCCCAGAACTCTTTAGATATTTTTAGATCTGACACATAAATCTCGATATGATGGATTAAACCTTTCACTTTGTATCCTCCTTTTTCACACGAAGTTTTTTTTGTACCCTAGCTAATAAAAATAGGATAAATCCCATTACAGCGAGGAGAAACAACATACCCTTCCCACCTCTTATAGGATCATTAATAGTTAACAGAACATACACTCCAACAAACCCAGTTAAAAGATATAAGGTTACTTGAATGGCATTAATAAATTCAGATCCTCTCACACTAACAACCCCAGTCACTTTCCTTCTTAAAAGTATGTTTACTTACATAAAGTAAAGTCAAGTATACAATGATAATAATAAAAGAACAGCCCAATTGGGCTGTTCTGAGTAATTCAACTAACTGAATTAGGATGAAGGATAAATCGATTAATTGCTTCTGCCACACCGTGTTCGTTATTTGATGTTGTGATGTGATTCGCCACTTCTTTTAACTCAGGGATCGCATTTTCCATGGCAATGCCACATCCGGCATATGTAACCATCGTGACATCATTTCCATTATCGCCAATCGCGATTATTTCCTCTTGTTTAATATTTAATGTTTCAGCAAGTAATTTCACTGCATTTCCTTTACTTACATTAGGATTTAAAATCTCTAAGAAAAACGGAGCGCTTTTTACGAGCATATACTCTTCTTTCATTTTCTCTGGGATATTCGCAATGACTTGATCTAATTTTTCAGGCTGATGGATAAACATCATTTTTGGAATGACAATATCTTTTGGTGCCTCTTCAACCGGCATATAACTTAAAGGAACAGTAGTAAGATAAGACTCTAACACTGTATATTCACTAATTTGGCGATTTGGAGAATACAAATTAGACGAATCAAAGTAATGCATTGGACAGTCTAACTCTTTACTTATCTCAAACACAGACATAAGGTCTTGGTGCTCAAGCGTTAGTTCTGATACCACTTCTTTTGTATGTGCATTCTGAACGAGTGCACCATTATATGCGATGACAAAATCGCCATCTTCAGTTAAATTTAGCTCTTCTAAGTACTGCTGGACACCACCAATTGGTCTTCCTGTACATAAAACAATTTTTACACCCATTTTTTTTGCTGCATGAAGTGCGGATTTGACCTCATTTGTTACTTCATGTTTATCATTTAATAACGTTCCATCAATATCAATTGCAACTAGTTTGTACATATATCAATCGTTCTCTCCTAACCAACTTGTGTATTCTACCTTAAGTATAACATGTTACAACATAGAAGCCCTCTAGTCATAAAACTAGAGAGCTGATTCACTACTTAATTCGTTTCATTGTTGATTTTTGGGATAAGCCAAATAAATAATACAATTAATAAAGCTACGACAACAAAGATAAGAAGTGTACTTAGACTTAGATTGGACGATTCAACATTTGCTTGTGATGCACTCATTGAATTCCGACTCATTTCTTGACTAAATAACTTATACCTTTCTATTTCATTTTCTAAAGAAGCCTGCCCGGAAAGAGGCGTGATAAATAATTCTGCTCTCAGATCCTCTTCCTCAGACAGTTCCTTCTGCTCAAATGTTAAAAGCAGTTGTTCTTCTGGCAAGGAACTTGCGCTTCTTGTGTTCTCTTCTGCGTATCGACTTAACCGTAATTCAATTTGTTTTTGAACGTATTCATTTGGCTCTATTCTCTCATAATTCAGCTCATCAGCAGCACTAACTGGAAAGGTTAGTCCGAATAGAAAGAAACATAAGAGTAACGTAGCATATCTAGCCTTCATTTGGCTCCGCTCCCTTTGCCTCCTCACTTCCTCTTATCTGCTTAAGAATAAAAGGTAAACTCGCAAAGAGGATAGCCAAAATACCGATCAATATCACTGCACCATAGAAATTTCCTGATGAACCATATTGAATCGACATGTATAGATCTGCTACGGGATGGTTCACGTTAAAATTTGGCATAGCCATGTCTAACAATGGACTAATATAAAACAATACTGTTGCAAGACTAACAAACCAACCGGTAAATGCGCCAATCTGAAATCCTAATTTGACCAGTGAAGAAGTCATTAGTAGCAACATAATAGTAAAGACCGTCCACTGTACAGATTGAGACTCACTCATTGAGTAAACATTTAAACCATAGATACCAATAATTAAACCTACAATTAGGTTTAGTACAAGTAAAAGCGTCACATTAAGCACCATTTTGGTTTCTGAGTACTGATGCAACAGAAATCCAATTAGAAGTGAACTAAGCATAATAATGACTAACATCACGATAGGTGGTGTCATGCTCGTTCGTTCTCCTGGCGACTCTCCGCTTACTTGTACAGGGCTCGCTAGATAACTGTATACGTAATCGTTATGCTGACCATCCACCATAGAGTTTTGAAGGATATCATGTACATCATCTTGAACTTGTTCTGTCGTATCCACATTTTCTGCCCAATCATTATTTAATGCATCAGCTTGATCTTGAACAGACCCAACTCTTTCTTGTAATTCATCTGTGTACGACATAACATTTCCTTGACGATCAAAAATCGTATCAACAATAGATGAGATTCGTTGTAGGTCACCTAATGTACTTTGTTGATTAGAAAGAAGAAATTCACCACTTGATTCCTCTACTGGTGCTTCATCTAATTCAGCATCATCCATCTCTTCATTCATTTGACTAGTGAAACCCTCACTACTCTCAGAAAGTTGCTGAAGCTCTTGAGCAATAAGATCTTGTTCTTCTTGCATAAATTCTTCATAATTTAGCATCATTGATTCTGTTTGTTCAACAAATTGATTAAATTCTTCCTGTGCAGCTTCTGCGTCTTCAACTGAAGTAGCCAGGTCATCTTG
Organism: Alkalicoccobacillus murimartini; assembly: GCF_030813245.1. Taxonomy (GTDB): domain Bacteria; phylum Bacillota; class Bacilli; order Bacillales; family Bacillaceae_D; genus Alkalicoccobacillus; species Alkalicoccobacillus murimartini. The sequence goes on from NZ_JAUSUA010000005.1 coordinate 257,243, forward strand.
GACAACAGGAATCTCATCTAAAGGATTATTTAAGAGAATAATAGAATCTGATACAGCCTGGATTCCATCCTGATTTTCAATAATCTCATTCATTAAATCATCTTTATCTCCGTTTATTTCTTTCAGCATATTCTCGAAAGAAGTGAGCTCTGCATAATACCTCATTAATTCAGTGGAATCTTGATTGTTTATCGATCTATTAAAAATAGACGAAAATCGATCTTTTTGATTCGATGTTAAGAGTGAACTATCTAACAAAGACTTTTCTTTTTGAGTAATTTGCCTAACCATACTTTCTTCTGTAGCAAACTGTGACTCTTCTAAACGTTCTTCTACCCAGTCACGTAAGACTTTATACTCAAACCACAATTGACTATACTCATCATTTTCCTCTGACCATTGTTTTTCTGCATCCTCAAGCATTCTTGAATGGTCATCAAGAAGATCTAATGTGTGAAACCATCTCTCCATACGTTTCTCATAATCTAAATCTTCTTCATCCGATGAAGACTCAATGTTTATGAGAGTAGAGTCATTTGTATTAGAGATATTTAACAAAGTAGTTAACACCATGGCTACCTCTTCGCTTTTTTCTTCTTCTGTTATCTCTTCCTCTTCAATGACAGGTTCTTCTTCTGGATCATTTGGTGTCGCAGGGTCATCTTGATCTTGTTCCTCTTGATTCTCTTCTCCTGGTTCGTTTGGTTCTGGATTCGGACTTGGCTCACTTTCTCCAGGAGGCTCTTGTCCACCCTCATCCCCTGGATTCTCTGGGGTTGGGTCTTCTGTTTCTTCAGAATCACCTGGTTGCTCTTCTTCCTCTGGTTGCTCTTCTTCCTCTGGTTGCTCTTCTTCTCTAGGCTCTAATAACAAGACTTGTTCTTTTAATTTTTCTATATTTTTTTCTAATTCCTTTAACCGATCATCCATTTGTTCAGGCTCGTCCCAATCATCCCAGTCATCTGTCATCTCAGGAGGATCGATCAAATCGTCATCTGAGGACTTTCCAATAACAGAACGTTGCGTGCGCAACCTATCTTGCTGTATCGCATACTTTCGTGAATCTGTCTGATCTTTATACGTAACTAATATTTGTTTCTGTTCATCTGACAGTTGATCAATATTTTCACCCGTTTGAGCTAACACATCCATAATAGTCTGGTAACTATCTACCATCACTTGTTGATTTTGTTCAGACCTTCTTTGGATCCCTAGTATCTTTAAGAGAATATCTCCTTCATCTACTTGATCCACTTCGATCGGAGACTGGATCTCTATGACCGACCGCAGACCAGATTGCACATTATCCTCATAGTCTGAGATGCCATTATTCACGATCTCCTGATTAGCTTGTATCGTTGAAAGTAAAATCTCTGTCTGATCTTGTTGATAATCTCGATAGGTAGACACTCCATTTAAAAAGGAATCAATCTCCTCATCTAGACCTTCTCTTTCATTAATAGAACTGTTTGATTGATCCCTTGCTTCTTCCGTTGTATCAATGGCTTGATCTAATACGTCTCTTTGTCTATTTATCTCATCTGTTAAATTAGATGATACAGGGGTATAAAAAGAATACATGGCATTTTGAAAGTCCCGTTCTCGCTCTAAAATGTTATCAAATTTTGATCGGACATCCGCCACCTCTTCAGCCACAACCTGCCAATAGAGTTTGCTTACTTGAGTATTTATCTTAGACTTTGCAGACTCCAGTTCTTTTTGAACCTTCTCCTGGTTTTTGGCTTCTAAATTTGGTTGAACCTCATATTGGATTGATCCTCTAGTTGGTTCATCTTCCTTAAATGTTAAAACATTACGAGTAAGTGAAGAATCGAGATAAACAATCGCGTCGTATTGCCCATTCTGCAGTCCATTGTTGGCTGCACTTCTACTTGCACTTACCCAATCGTATTCAGAACCCTCTCCTATAATTGTAGAGATATCTGATCCAAATTCGTAGACGGCATCATTATAGTCTGCGCCAATATCTTCATTTACAATAACAATTTGGCCCGTTGCTTGTTCTCTCTCCAACATTGGTTGTGTGCCAATAAAACTAAAAAACAGTATTGGAACGACTAGAATCAAAGCAATGAGTAATAATAGTTTAATTGACTTTTTTGATTTCATTTCTTTACCTCCCTGTTAGACCTTTGGAATTTGGACTTTCATTTCTTGACCGTTGATAACTATATAACCAAAACCAGGCTGGATCTCCTGTTCTTTTCTTGTGTATGAGAGTGACATTAATGATTGATCTTGTTTTCTCATCAAGATAATGGCCTGTCTAATCAACTTTAATTCAGAACTAAGTGAATCGTATCCTTTTGAAAATTCATTGAAATTCCCTGAAACAACTAGAGAGAAGCCTAAATGACTGTATTTCTTCATCATAGAAGCCATTTTCTCTTGAATTTTGCTATCAATAGACTGCATAAACCTCGACATGCTATCTATTAGAAGATACTTCGTTTCAAACTCATGATTTACTTTTCCTTCTCTGATATCAACGATATATTGCTCTTCGCGTTCTTGTAGTATAGATTCCGTTACATCGCACCATTCCAAAATATCCTCTTTTGTATCAATATAATTTACACCATCACGTTTTACATAGGAGGAAAAGCTGCGATCAAGACCATCAAAAATTGTAATATCACTACACTCTGCTTCAAGCATTCCTTCAAGTAAAATTTTAAGCACATTTGATTTTCCTTTTTTACTTTGACCAAAGATCAGAAGATGATTTTGACCTAAATCAACTTGTACTGGTTTCACTGTGTGTTCATCTAGACCCACCGGGAATTGATTTCTTTTTTGCTCAGCTGGATATTGTTTAAACATCTGATAGGTAAGCTTAGATGGCAGCATGGCAATTGATTCCGGTTGAGGGATACCTTGATACTTAGATGTTAACTGCTCGACTTTATTTCTAATGTTTTCATAGATCTGCAAATCATCTCTCCCATGTACAGGAAGATACATTTGAGTTAAATAGACCTTGTCTTTTGATATAAGAGCTCTACCAGGTATTTGTTCAATTTCGTATTTTGATCGCCCAACAAGCCCTACTGCTTCATTTTTATCATGTAGATAGTGAACAATTTTTACCTTCAACGTGTTCATGAGAGGTTGCCTTACAACCGTACCTCTTGATGCAGTCAAAATTGTAAATATTCCAAGGGCCTGTCCATCTCGAGCAAACTGTGTGAAATGCGATTCTAAATCTGCAAATTCCTCTCTAACCAAATCAAAATTATCAAAAGCAATAAAGATGACCGGCATCTTCTCTTCGGAGATATTATTAAACATTTCAATCGTATTTGCTTCGTATTCTGTAAATAAATTCTTTCTTCTCTCCATCTCTTTCTTTAGAAAATCAACAAATTTCTCAATTTTACGTTCTTCGTCATATTTAAAATAATCCCCAGTATGTGGAATATTTTTCAATGGAAGCATAGACCCATTTCCAAAATCAAAAATGTAGAATTGAGCTTCATTTGGCGCATATTCTTCTGAGAAACTTAGCAATAGACGTAACACTGTCATTGACTTTCCGAAACCAGCTGCTCCAAAAATTCCAATATTCCCGTCTTTCACCCATTCATACGTAAAGGGTTCTTGAAGTTGCTTCTCTGGTTCATCTCTTAAACCAATAATAAATTCATTCGAATTCAACATAGGAGTTTCTATATTAAGATGTTCACCTAAAGGAGGTAACCAAGGACTTGCTGCTTTTTCAATTTTAAGTTGATTTTGTACTTTAATAATTTCCTCAACAACAGCTTCAATCTCTGTTTTAACTTCTTTTGTAGATGAGTCATCATGGGTCTTAACATCAGATACTTGTACTAAGCCCAAATCGGTTACAATCGAAATCTCTTCTTCCCCTTCATATGTCTGCTTTAAATAAGGCGCACCACTCCAGGCAGATTGGAACAATTCATAGACTTCATTATTTCCTACTTTCAGGTAACCCCTACCTGTCACAGTTATTCCCGCTGCATCACTATTTTTGAGAATTTCCTTACTGTCCGTTGCATCTGACACCTTTAATGCCACTTTGAACCTCGAATTACTCCAAATCTGGTCATCAATAATGCCACCAGGCTTTTGAGTAGCTAGAATTAGATGGACGCCCAAACTTCTGCCAATCCTTGCTGCACTAACTAACTCTTTAATAAATTCAGGTTCCTCATTTTTCAATTCAGCGAATTCATCTGAAATAATAAATAAATGTGGCAATGGTTCACTTGCTTCGTTAGCTTTGTATAGATCTGTATAACCGTTAATATGATTCACTTCATACGTATCAAATAACGATTGACGTCGTTTTAATTCTGCTTTTATTGAGGCTAAAGCCCGCTCACTAAAATTCCTGCTCTCACTTATATTTGTAATCGTTCCAAGCAGATGGGGCATATCTTTAAACGGTAAAGCCATTCCTCCACCCTTATAATCAATAAGCAGAAAAGCAACTTCATGAGGATGATAATAGACAGACAAAGACAAAATAAATGTCTGTAAAAACTCACTCTTACCAGACCCGGTTGTTCCTGCTAATAACCCGTGAGGTCCATGTGCCTTTTCATGAAGGTTCAAAAATACCTCATCCTCAGGACCTTTTAATCCAATCGGCACTGCTAACGATTTAGAAGACTGATTTGTACTCCACTTTCCTACAATATCCAAATCCTCTACTGTTTCAGCTTTTAATAACTCCATGAAACCAACCATATCTGGGATAGAGTGACTCATACCGACTTGGTGATCTAATGAGTAGAGAAGACGAGCAAATTCCTCATTACCTTGTTCTGAATATGTATCAAGATCAAAAGGTCTGTGAACGGCTTTTCCTTCTTCAATTGTGATTTCACCTTCTGTTTCGTTAATATATTTTATTAAGGTATGAATATGTTCAGATAAATTCTCTTGAACTTCGGTAGCGAATATTACGGATATGCCTATAGAGTGCACTTTACTTTCAAGATACTCCATAATAGGATGCTCAGAAATGAGTGCCCGATTTGAAACAACAAAAACAATATGAGGCACAAAGAGAACATTTTTTTCCTCTCTCAATTCCCTCTCTCTTAATAGCTCATATATAATAGAAAGTAATTGATCCCGCGTCTGCTCATTATAAATAAAGCCTTTCGCAAACGTATTTGGAATTTGAAAGTGAGGAAGCCACTTTAACCATTGCCAATTTTCATACTCATCCTCTGGGAAAACAGCAACAAAACGGACGTCATGGTAACTATGGAAGAAGGCCAATTGTCCGAGTATTTGTTTTATCTCTCTTCTTACGATTGATTGTTTCCCTATTAACCCTATCATTCCAGCTGCAAAATTAATCTCAATAGGTGCATTTGGTATGTTTTCATAGGCATCTGTTAACTCTCTAGATCTCTCAAGTAATTCATCAATATCTCTATTTGAAAAATCAGAAGAATTCGTTGAAATAGTATAACTAGAAGGAATAACAGCATGACCAATTCTAAAATGCAAAAAGTCTTCACTCTCTAGTGACTTCTCCCAAATCCTTCCACTCAAATGTTTCGTTAAATATTTTAATTGTTCGTATGATGGGTAATGATAATCAAGCACTTCTCGTTGCTTCTCTGCATATTCTTGTAGCTCTTCCCTTTTTTCTTTTAAGTATCGTTTGTAGACGCGATCTCTGGTTTCTTCCTTTATTTTTCTTTTTTTCTTTTCTTTAAAATATGTAACGGTTGACGTAATCAACGTTGTCATAAACATTGTCAAAGAAATAATAATATAAAGTCCTCTTGGTATAACTAACGCAACAAAACCCATGACTAGTAACATGACTAAAGGAGGCGCAATAATAATCCATAATGCTCTGCCGTTATCATCTACCTCTTGTGATGGAAATGAGAACGATACCTTTTCAGCAGGTAGATCATAAAGCATGCGGGGTGTCCTTCTGTATTCCGGATATTTACGTTTCATTTCAGATGCAGGAACTTCTGATTTTTTTAGATGTGTTGTGTACTGTTGATAACTAACCACTTGCATAAGATCTTCTTCAACAAAACAAAAGGTTATAGCTGGACAAAAAATTAAATCACCTACATGTATTTCTGTCCTTGAGAAAATACGCTGTCCATTAATAAATACAAAAGACGCCTCATAAGGAAATAAAATCCATTTATTTTCGCGTTTTATGATTGAGACACCCTCTGACTGGAAAGGTAATGCAAATGGTTTTTCCCAATAAAATGTACCTTGTCCATCCATAGACAGTGATATTTCTTTCTCTGCACCAACATAAAAAATGTCTTTTTGCACAGACTCATCTGTTATTAGTAAAACAACATCTCCTGATTCTTGAGAGAGCGTATATGACTTATAAGGCATTAACACGGTTAGTTCTCTACCTTTTTGATAGACTCTGCATTCATTAGATTCAGGTTGAACCTTTATTTCTAATTCTCCATCATCTAGAGGGAAATTTGTAGTTAATGCATTACTCTTCTCTGTACCAATCCAAAAAGGTTCACCATTTGAACTCTCCAGTGGTACACTCTGATACATCGTTGGAGTGATCATCCAAAGCTGACTCATTCCCTGTTCCCCCTATTAAAATGAGTCGAGTGTGATTACTCTTCATCATTTTCTTCATCGCCTTCTTCTTCGTTCTCTTCTTCATCGTTGTTTTCTTCGTTATTCTCTTGTTCTTCTGCTTCTTCTTGATTATCGTCAGGTTGTTCTTCAGTGACCTCTGCATCAGCTTCTTGATCCTGCTCTTCACTTTCTTCTTGCTCTCTCTGTTGCTCACGTTCATCTATAAATGAGTCAAGTTCACTTTGTGTTTCACTAAGTAGCTGCTCTCGTTCTTCTGAATTCAAACTTTGATCATTCGTTATTTCGTCCTTATACTTCAATAAACCTAATACCACGAGCTCATATTCCATGGATCGAGCGATCTCAATGGCTTCCTCATTTTCCCCCCGACCTAGATGAATCCAATAATGAAAAACAGATTCATTGGATTGTAAGGTAATGGTTCTTTGTAGATTCTCACGTTGCTCCTCAGTTAAACTCTCTGTTGCTAAGTACGCATTGGCCAATTCATATTGAACAACATAAGGCATTCTTTCTGCTTTATAAGACTCTAATTCATTAATGACGGAACTAAAATCAGCGTTTATATAATGCTCACTACTTTTTATATAAGCGTTTTTTTCTGGTATAAAAAACCAATATCCATAGATAGTTAGAGCCATCAATGGAACTAATATTACGAACGAACCGATCAATAGATACCTATTGATTAACCAATTTTTTCGTTTAATGTGAACCTGTTCTTTACTCTCTGCTTCAATCGTTGAAATAGCCTCTTGCGTAATAAAAAGAATCTCATTTGTACTTTTTGAGTCCATTAATTCTTTTGCAGGTCCAGTCAATCTGAGGGTTTGACTATAGGAAAGATATTCTTTGAACGTATATTTGGGGTCTATAATTGTAGCTAAGGTTGCCTTTAATTCTTGAAAAGAAGATTCTTGATCTATGTAGTAAGGTGGTAGGCTTTCTGCCACACCGTAATGTAAAAAATACGGTTCAAAACTTTCGTCAAATAAAATGTTTTCTGGACATATAAATAAATTCAAGCGAGTAAGAGAATGTTGTTGTACTTTTTTTAAAAGTTGATCTATAAGTAACCATTTTGCGTAAGTATCCTTTGAATGTATGAGTGCAAAGTCATGTAAACTTTCATTGGGCTTTACTATTATTTCAATCGTATCTTCTGTTGTTTCAAGGTCCCTATCTATCAAAGAATCTGAATCAATTAGGAAATGAATCTCTAAGGGATCATGAAGCTTCAAACGAGTTTTTTGAAATGTAATTGTATAGGAATGCTCGTTCTTAACTAATGTTGCATCAAGCTGTTTCTCGAAATATGATACCTTCTCTTCTTCCATTAGTTGACGCCTTCTTTCTCTCTAAATTCCTTCTATTAAAGAATTCTAAGACGATCACCTGTTGTTACTCCGCTTTCAGATAGAGTAACAAAATGAGGCAATACCTTTTTTTTGTTTACAATCTTTATCCAGTGTCCTTCAGTAGGATGATCAGATATCTTATTCATTTGCCAGGTAATATCAATCAATTCTTTAACTGTATATTGATCTGATAATCGAATATCAAAAGATTTCTTATCATATCGACTCATATCAATCGTTAGAACTATATACATAGACCCCATCCCCCGAAAAAAAGGACGCTAAAATCCTTGGATTTGTCGCGTCCTCTTTGTGATTAATCAAACGAACATTGGTTGGTCTAGTGACCAATTTTCCCAGCAATTTCATTATCTGTATTCTCAAGAGTAGTCGCTGCGCTTCCAAGCTGTGCAGAGATTTCCTCTAACAACGTTCCCATCTGTGTGAATGATGGCTTAAGATCTTTATATTGGTTCGCAAATGCAGTACTAGACGAACCTTCCCAAGCTGCTTGTAGCTGTTCAATCATTACATCTAATTTTGAAACAATTTCGTGAACGTCCCCACTACGTGAAGTATAGTCATTCGCGAACTGCCTTAACTCTTCTGGTGATAATTTAATATTTCCTGCCATTTTAAAACGCCTCCTATTTTTTAGTACAATTCCATGCTAAACCAGTTATAATTTTCAAGTCAATGTAATAAAAGATAATTTCCAAAAATGGTATAAAAGAACGGTTGAATTTTCGTTCTTTAGTACGAATATCAATAAAAAATAAGTTATGGAAATAGTTTCTTTTTACCACCTCATTTTTATTTTCCTTTTTTAATCAATAAGTACGAAACTTGTTGTCAGATATCCAATTCCCTTTTTAGCAATTTTAAAACATAATTCGGTAAATTTTTCTTTAAAAGTTTTTAATGTTTATCTTTCTCTTATTAATTGAAGTGATTTCAATCATTCTCTTAATAAGTGGAGGTTATCCAAATTCAAATAGCGCTTCAATTTGTGCACGAATTTCGATTAATCCAGGTTGAATAGATGTGTCTGATGATGCCCCATAAACAGCAACTTGATAAAAACGAACGGGATCGTTATAACTAAGTTCCTTGATCCAGATCGGCAGACTTTTCATTGGAACAGAGAGGGAATTGGCAATCGCTTGAGCTTTTTCTCGAGCATTATGAACTGCTAACGTTAGTGCTTCATTTTGTAATGATGATTCGTCTTTAAGTGAAAACTGCACAGATGAGACAAAATTCGCCCCGTTCTCAACTGCTTGATCAATCACTGCACCTGCCATGGAAATATCATCTAGTTCGACCTGTAAAAGATGGGTAATGAGGTATGTGCGGAATACTTGAGTGCCATCCACATAATCGTATTGCGGCTCAATTTGATAGACAACGGTCTGAATTGCGCGTTGCGGGACCCCCATTTGCATCAATGCAGACATAATATTGTTTATGGCTTGTGTATTCTCAGTCTGGGCTTTACTTACTGATGGATTCTCTGTTTTCACACCTATGGTAATTTTCACTTGATTAGGCTGTGCAGAAAGGACCCCTTCACCCATCACTTTGATGGTATTTTCTTGCTGATGATTGTTTGTCCGATTGGACGGTTGTAGGTTCATATGTTTCCTCCTAAATGTACGTATTACTTTATTTGTATTAAACTAAAAATAAAACATACATTATTTCATTATGAAAGGAAGCTTATGTCGAGTAACCAAGATCAAAATTGGAAGCGCTCACTTTTAAAATTAAAACTGTTTCTCTTTTTTCTTTATGGATCTATTTCTATTCTGTTATCTTATTTTCCTGTGTACTTTCAGGAAGTTGGCTACAGTACGGTTACCATTGGTTTTCTTATGGCTGGCGGACCCTTTGTTGCGATTTTTGCAAATCCATTTTGGGCTTATTGGGGGGATCGCCTTCAAAATATCCGTTTCATCCTAATCTTGATGTTAATAGGAAATCTGATTATTGTTCAATTTGTTTTTCAATTACATACTCCTGCTTATGTTTTTATCGCGATGCTCGTATTTTTCCTATTTCAAACACCATCCTTTTCACAAAGTAACAGTTTAGTTCTTCATACAATCAGTGGGACTTCGACTAAATTTGGAGGCGTACGTGCATGGGGCTCTCTTGGGTATGCCATCATGGCAGGACTCGCTGGTCCACTCATCGCAGTAGCAGGTATCAATCAGTTATGGGTGTTATATAGTATTCTTCTTATTCTTACGCTTTTGCTCATCTTATGGTTTCCAAAAGTTAAAAAGATTGAACCAGTACGAGCTGTAAAAGGTGGGTACACAGCGAATGTTCTTGGTAATCGTTTTTTTCTTTTGTTTCTTTTTCTTGGAATTCTTCTAGCCGTTCCAAATGCAATGAATCAAACCTTTGTTTCCCTTTATATTGTCGAACTTGGCGGCAGCCTTGAAATGATTGGCTATTCTGCTTTGCTTACAGCTATCTTTGAGCTCCCCGTCTTTTTATTGTTAGATCGCTACTTAAAACCAAACAAAATTGTGATGATTGCTTGCCTTGCATTTGTTAGTTTGTTATTTGCTTTACGATGGTATCTAATGAGTCTTGCTTCGACTCCCACGGATATCCTTTATGTTCAAATCCTACATTGCATTACCTTTGGAACCTATTATTATATTGGCACGACATTGACGTCTCAAATTATCCCAGCAAGATACAGAGCAAGTGGGCAAGCACTATTCACTCTTGCTTTTAGTGGAATTGCGGGGATTATCGCAGGTACACTTGGTGGCTGGCTTTTCCAAACGTTTGGCGGACAGCAGATGTATCAAGTTTCAGTATTGATATCCCTTACTGGTATGGTTGGATTTTCACTGACTTGGGTTGTTTTACGAATGAAGAACTCAGAAAAGAAGGTAGATCGCCATGACCTACCTTCTTGATCCCTACCTAATCCTCTTCCTGCTGGTTAATATTTAAAAAAGTACTGACTAAATTTTTAGCTGCTTCTTTTTTGTACGTTGAATAAATGGAGACTGGCGTTCGAACGGGATCTCCAAAAAACATACGTTCATATAACGTCTGACGCGAGCCGAATGAACTCATTGTGAGATCCCAAGCTAATCTGAAAAGTTTAACCTTATCCCTCGCGGATATCCTTTCACCTTGTAATGTCAAAGTGAGTGATTCCTCTATTTGTGAGTCAAAATCCTTTTCTGTTGGGATACATATTAAACCACTCGCTCCCAGCAGAGTAAGGATTTCAGTTAATCTAGGATAGACTTTCTGATAATAATGGAAGGCCATCTTTAATTGAGTGCCATCTGGTACTAGTACTCCTCCTTCATTTAATTCTGCTTGTTCTTCTGATGACAGCACAAAACCTTTCATAATTTCGTGAGCCATCGCAATTTCGCTGATTTTCTCTTGTATGTGCTGGTACTCGGTAACGTTCAAACTTTCAGCCATCAGTTGAGCAATACCCAAAATCCACTCTGTTTTGGCTACTTGCCGATTTGCTGCCTGAAAGAGGAGAAATTGCTCCATACCTGTTCCTGTCTTTAAACCAGATGAGATATCTGAATCGTCATATAAGAACACACGATTCCAAGGAACTAGTACGTCGTTAAAAACAACCATCGCGTCACCTTCATCAAATCGAGCTGCTAGTGGTTGGTCAAAGCTAGTTACTCCACTAGCATAGGATGGTCTGCATATGAAAGAAAGACCAGGGGTATTAGATGCGATACAGAACCCAAAGAGATAAGCTGAATCCGTGAAACTTCCCGCTGGTAAGACAAGCAGCTGATCTGTGAGCCCTCCCTGAGTAGCTAACAACCTTGCCCCTCGGATGACTAACCCTTCCTCTGTTTCCTTTACAACCTTTGCTGCAATAATTGTTTCGTCATCTCCATCTGGCCAATAGAACTTTCTACTTACTTGTGGATTAATAAACGTATGCGTAAATGTATAATCTTTTTCTCGGGCTTCTTCATATATCTTTTCGATATTCTCTTTGTACTCTCCAAAGTACTCAGAGTAACCAGCCATAGCCATGATAGCTGAACTCACATAATCAGGGGAGCGTCCAAGCGTACCTACTGACTGAGATGCCCATGATCTAATTGCCTGCCGACGTTTTACGAGTTGCTCCTTTGTTCGAGGAATTTCATATGAGAAATTATTTTGTTTTGTTGAATCCATTAGCATATCAGGATCTTGCTTTACTTGGTCATATAGTTTTGCTTTACTTTCAAGAACTCCTTTAAAAGCTGGATGCTCTGACACTTTACCTTGTATTTGTTCGCCATCAATCCATATCTCATTATTTAATGCATTAATACGATCTAAGTATTCCTTTCCTGTTGCTGTACCCATACTCACCCACCCTTAGATATATAATATTCATGCTCATATTTATGCGAGAAGGGCGGGTTGGGTTCGAATGGGTAGTCCCATAAGTGAATAGCTTTCACTAAAAAATAAAAAGCGGGAGCCATCATAGATGACCCCCGCTTTTTGTTTTTAGCGAATCAATATTAACAAAATATCAAGGAACGTCTCCTCATTCAATTCGGCTTTTTGTGTACCACCGAATTCGTGACGTGTAGACTTCCATTTTCCTTCATCATAAAAGAAATACGTGCTCTGCAAGATAGTTGCTCCGCTTTGAATGGAGATTTTGTACTCTCCACGCTGACTTGCCGTTACATCCGGAATCAAAATAACCGGTTTCTTACCATAAGCCTTAATTAGCTTTCCTTTTAAATTGAACCGATTTGCCCCGATTGCCGTATCAACTGTTTCAAGTTGCTCTTTTTCTACAGCCGGTTTTAAAGCGGTATCAATTTGGTCATAAAGCTTATTTACCACATCGTAAAAACGATGTTCTCTTTCTTCAACAGGGGATTTTTTATTTTTTAATCGCTCCTGCTCTTTATCTAGATAAACAAAAAGTTGATGAGTCATAGTCGCTTCCCTCCCAGATCGTCTACTATAGAGATGATTCGACTTTATCTCTTAAAATCCTTCAAAAACCTGCAATAACTTTATAATTGTTTAAACAATGTCCAATGATTTGTCATATTTATAAGATCTGATACGGTTACAAGCTCATAACCTTGCTCAATTAGTGAGGGAATAATCACCTCAAGAGCTTGAATCGTTTGGACTCTTTTGCCTCCCGCATCATGAAACAAAATAATATCTCCTGCTTGAGATCGTGGTAATACATTTTGAATAATCTTTCCGACCCCTGGATTCGCCCAGTCAAATGAATCTTGATGCCACGACCACATAATGACCTGATAATTCAATTCTGCAGCTGTATCTATGATCACATCATCATAGTAGCCTCCAACCGGCCGAAACAATTGTGGATAAACACCAGTTACTTCAAATATTTTTTTTTCCGTTTGTTTGATCTCCGAGCGTAACACCTGCTTGGTCATTTTCTGTTCACTAAAATGATGATAGGTATGGTTTCCAATCTCATGACCAGACTCCGTTAGTTGCTGGACAACTTCTGGAAGTTTTTCTACTTGAGAACCCGTTACAAAAAATGTCGCTTTAGCCTCATACTCATTTAAAAGATTCATGATTTTTTCCGTGTATATTGGATGTGGCCCATCATCAAACGTAAGAGCTATTAAGGGTTTTGTTGTAGGGATATCCCATATCGCATTACCTGTCTGCTCATAATCAAACCGATCCTTTGCTATAACACTTTCATTTAACAGTAATAATAGCCCCAAACAAAGGCATCCCACTAACAATTTCCTCATATTTACCCTCCTGGCTCGTTCAAGGAGATGATTAATCAAGTTAGTGTATGAAGACATAGGATCAACTATTCAAAAACCACAACAAACATATATTCCAGATTCAGTATTTACTTATTTGACTCAAGTATTCAGAAAATGATTTGACAAGAGAAGTGTTCTTGTTATATGGTTAGTCACATAACCAACTAACCATAATACTATAAACCAGGAGGTGCTTACATTGTGCGTTCGACATTAGATGATAATCGCCCGATCTTCCAACAGATACGTGAGATGATTGAAGAAGATATCGTCGAGGGAGTTCTTCAAGAGGGTGAAAAAGCTCCATCGACAAACCAGCTTGTAGCCTACTATAAGATCAATCCATCAACTGTGTTAAAGGGAGTAAATGAACTCGTTGACGAAGGTATTTTATTTAAGAAAAGAGGGGTTGGAATGTTCGTCGCGGAAGGAGCACGTGGAAAACTAATTGATCAACGAAAACAAAATTTCAAAGAAGAATTTGTGTATAGGATGCTACAGGAAGCGAACAAGCTTAGCATTTCTCAACAGGAAATTGAAAAGATGATGAATGAATTAAAAGGGAGGAATAACGATGAGTGAACCTCATATTAAAGCAGAGAATCTTTCGCTTCACATTGGAAAAAATCGTATCCTGAATGATATTTCTTTTGATTTGAGCGGGAATAAAATCATTGGATTGCTTGGTCGAAATTCGGCAGGTAAAACAACCTTACTTTCAGTGCTTGCTGCGTATCATTCTCCAACTATCGGAACACTTAAGATGAACAACCGTGACATCTTTGAAGACGCATCAATTGTTGAACAGATTTCCTTTATTAAAGAAGAATCGTTTGAATACGAATACGACAAAGCAAAAAAATGGCTAGATGACCGAGGAAGCTTCAGAGCAAATTATGATGCAGATTATGCAGCTCATTTAGTAAAACGATTTAAAATTCCTATGAACAAAAAAGTGTATAACCTCTCAAGAGGGATGAAATCCGCCTTAACCGTGACATTAGGACTCGCCAGTCGATGCCCCATTACAATTTTTGATGAAGCCTATCTTGGAATGGATGCGCCAGCCAGAGAGATTTTTTATGAAGAAGTGTTAAAGGATTACATGGAGCACCCACGGATGATTATTCTGTCTACACACTTAATATCAGAGATGGATTCATTATTTGAAGAAGTCTTAATTATAAAAGAAGGATCATTGCTTATGCAGAAAAATACGGAGGAACTACTAACAGAAGGAGTATCTGTTACAGGTACAACAGAAAAGGTAGATGCTTGGGCCGCAGGTAAGACAATTCTCAAAGAACAGACACTCGGTAACACAAAATCAGTCATGGTATTTGGCTCACGTACGAATGCCGAACGACAAGCTGCGATCGAAAGTGGTTTAGAGTTTGGTCCAATCGCATTGCAAGACTTATTTATCCACTTAACTGAGGAAGGAGCTGACTCATAATGAATCCAAAGGCAAAACTTATTTATAAAAAATTCAACTCTTATTATGCAAGCTGGGCGTTTTGGTTTTTTATTACGATGGTTTTAGTTCATTTACTTGCTACCATCTTCGCAGCGGTAGAGATTTGGTCTTTATTTGATACAAGTCGGCAAGCTACTCAAGTTTTTATGCTTATACTAGGAATTATGAATATGGGTTTACTTTCTTATATCGTATCTAATGGTATCACTAGGCGAGACTATTTTATAGGCATAACTGCTTCAGCCCTATTGTATAGTTTTCTCTTAACAGTAGCAGCAGCTATCAGTACGTTTTTATTAGAAGTCCTAGCCTTACCGGCACTAGGATGGCAAGCAGCTGTGTATCCTGATTTTTCATTTTCAATCCTTTTGAGCTTATTTTTAAGATATGTTTTGTTCTACTTTATTGGTTGGTTTATTATGGCAGGATTCTACCGCTTTCACTGGTTAATAGGTATGCTCTTTATTGGAGGAGGTATTCTGATTGTCTCCATCTTTGATTTTCTGGTTGGAGAAGAGAATGCGCAAATGTTTGACTTCCTACCTGTAGTGAATCTGCCAGACCTTTTAGGAATTCCATTGATTATTCTTTTAATTATTGGAACAATGATAGCCGTTCGTTCATTAACGAAAAACGTTCGTATCAAAATATAAAAGATAAAAGCAGCCATTGGACTGGAGGTCCTATGGCTGCTTTATTCTATTACCAGGCCATCCGCTCTCGCAAAGAGGTCACATGAGCGATATGATGTTTCCCATGCCATGCATAGATACCAATATTTGTTGCAAGTTTAACTTCTCCACTCTCTGGATGCAGGAAGACTCGTTCTAAATCGGAATCATTAAGAGCATGTAAAAGCTTTGTCCACCTATTGTGAAGAGCTTCAAGCATTTGTAGTGAAGCTTCAATTGGATGCTTTGAGTCAGGAAGGTCGGCCCACCGATCTTCGTAATATGGGCGAATCGTCGGATGATCTTCTGTTAGAGCTAATTTAAAACGGATATACGCATTCATATGGCTATCGGGTACATGATGAACAACCTGACGTATAGTCCAGCCTCCTGGTCGATATGACTCATCAAGCTGGGAATCTGTTAAGCCTTGCACAGCTTCTCTTAGCTGAATGGGAGCTTGCTCAATATCTTTGATCCATTGTTCAATTTGGTCACGATTGATGATTGTTTGTTGATCAAATTGCCCGATTGGGTAGCGTAGATCCATACGGTCCCTCCTTTTATATGAGTTATCTTCGCCTCAACTTACGATCGATTCGCAGTAATGGTAAATTTGTATTCATCACTCTTAAAAAACAAATCCGTGTATTCAAAAACTCTGTCGTCTTTGAGTGTAGATAATAACTGTACTTTTATAATCGGTATCTGTTCTTTAAGCTGGAGTAATTCTTGAATTTCTTCTGTTGGAAGGATTGGAATGACTTCTTGATAGCTGTCTTTTATCTTTAACTTTTTCACTGATTCAATAAAATCATATTTGGAGCCTTCCATAATTTGATATGTCAAATCAGGAAACAATGCTAAAGGCAAATATGTATCCTCCACAATAAGTGGGATGTCATCAGCCCAGCGTTGCCTTCGGATATAGTAAACCTTCTCTGCTTCCTCCAAACCTAACGCTTGAACAATCCTTTCCTCTGGCTCAATGACAGAAAAGGTAAGAACTTTATTAATGATGTTTTTATTTAGCGCACGCATCTCCTCAGTAAATCCAGTCAATTCATAGATATTATGCTCATATTTATGCTCACTCACATACGTGCCACTACCTTGAATTTTATAGAGAAGTCCTTGTTGGACAAGAACTTTAATCGCCTGTCTAACAGTTACACGACTTGCTTGGTACGTTTCAGAAAGCATCAATTCAGTTGGAATGGCGTTCCCTTCCTTCCACTCTCCTTTTGATATTTCTTCTTTCATTTGTTGAGCTATTTTTCGATAAAGCGGTGAATGTTTGCTCATACAAGGCTCCTTTTCACGATCAATTGTATTCATACTATATCATATAATTTTTCAAGCCATCTACACCACTAATTGTTGACGGTTTCATCTTTTTGTATTATATTCGTATACATAAAAACCAATATAAATATAATACAAATATTCAGGAGGCTATTTATGAAGAAACAAAACCTAGTCATTGTAGGTGGCGGTAGCACATATACAATCGGAATGATTATGAGTTTAATAGAAGAAAAAAAACAGTTTCCATTAAGAACCATCACGTTTTATGATACAAATCAACAAAGACAAGAGAAAATCGCTAAAGCCGTTGATATTATTCTTCACGAAAAATATCCTGAGCTAGAGTCATTCTCATGGACAACCGATAAAGAGACAGCTTATAGAGACGCTGATTTTGTTTTTGTTCAAATCCGTACCGGTGGACTCGCCATGAGAGAAAAAGATGAACAGATTCCACTAAAACATGGTGTAGTTGGTCAAGAAACATGTGGGCCTGGTGGTATGGCTTATGGCTTTCGCTCCATTGGTGACATGATTAAGGTTGTCGAGGATATTCGCACATATGCACCTGATGCGTGGATTTTGAACTATACAAATCCAGCAGCAATCGTAGCAGAAGCGCTTCAAAGACAGTTCCCGCATGATAAAAAAATCTTAAATATATGTGATATGCCTGCTGCGATTATGGTTAGCTACGCTAAAATACTCGGAAAAGAAATATGGGATCTTGTCCCTGAATATTTTGGCTTAAATCACTATGGCTGGTTTACAGATATCTATGACAAACAAGGAAATAGATTAACGGATGATATTAAGAGAGCTATCACTGAAGATGGATTTATCCCTGAAGACTCTGAAATTGTTAATGATCCTTCATGGATTAAAACGTTTAAACAAGTAGAAGTTATGCTAAACGATTACCCAGAGTACCTGCCTAATACCTATCTACAGTATTACTTGTATCCATCTGATATGGTTGATAAAGATGATGTCGAGAATACACGAGCTCGCCAAGTAATTAATGGTAGAGAAAAACGAGTTCATACGTTAAGTGAGCAAATCATTGAGGATGGATCAACAAAAAATGTAGAGCTTGAAGTGGATATCCATGGTCGTTACATGATCCGTGTCGCAGCATCTCTTGCTTATAATCAAGGAGAAACGTACATCGTGATCGTAAAGAACAATGGCATTATTTCTAATATCCAAGATGATGCGATGGTTGAAGTTCCAGCTGCACTAACTGCACAAGGTCCAAAACCATATGCGGTTGGGGAGATCCCTACTTTCTATAAAGGAATGATTGAAGGACAGCTTGCTTTTGAAAAGTTAGTTGTGGATGCTTGGTTTGAGAAAAGCTATAACAAACTGATGCAAGCTTTAACGTTAAACAGAACAGTGATTGATGCTCCAAAAGCACGTGCCATTTTGGATGACCTTATCGAGGCTAACAAGGATTATTGGCCAACTTTAACAAAAAAAAAGGCATATACACCTTAATAGAACATGGCGGTATGTATTACCGCCACCTATTTCTAACACCGCATGATAGCGTTACCATATTCTAAGCTGAACAATTTAGGAGGAAAGACGATGAACTTTGCTTCACTACAAAAATTCGGGAAAGCCTTAATGGTTCCCGTTGCACTCTTACCCGCAGCAGGGATTTTACTAGGATTAGGTGCGGCTTTAACCGGACCACTAACTGATGTCTTTACCTTTTTACAAAATGATACTGTTGTAGCCATAAGCGAAGGAATGTCTCGCTTAGGTTTAACCATCTTTGAGAATTTGCCTATCATCTTTGCTATAGGTGTAGCCATTGGTTTGTCTGGCGGTTCAGGAATTGCTGGTTTGGCTGCTTTACTTGGTTACATCATGATGAATACAACCATTTCGATTGTACTTGGAATCACCCCGGAAATGGCCGCATCTGAAGGTGAATACGTCCTTGCACTTGGAATTCCAACACTTGAAACGGGCGTGCTCGGTGGAATAGTTGTGGGTCTGCTAGCTGTTTGGGTTCATTCAAAATTCAAACGTTTTCAACCTCCAGAGGTGCTTGGTTTCTTCGCGGGTGACCGCTCGGTGGGGATTGTCATGGTTTTTCTTTCTATTATTCTAGCATTTTTGGTTATACTCATTTGGCCACCCATCCAAACAGGAATTGATGCTGTAGCGAATGTCATTGCTGGTGACTCAACAAATCCAATCTATATTGGTATTTATGGATTTCTGGAAAGAATCCTTATCCCTACAGGACTTCATCACATCTGGTATGCTCCTTTCTTATGGACAGGTCTAGGTGGAACAATGGAAGTTGCAGGGCAAATGGTTTCAGGAGATCAATATATCTTCCTTGCCCAAATTGCTGCTGGTGTAGACGTAACAGCAGGCCGATTCATGGCAGGTAAATTCCCTATTATTATGTTTGGTTTGCTTGGGGCTGCCTTAGCTATGTACAAATCAGCTGATAAAAACAATCGTCCAATCGTAAAAGGACTATTAATCGCGGCTGCTGGTACAGCATTTCTAACGGGTATTACTGAACCACTTGAATTTACTTTCTTGTTTGTCGCTCCAATCCTATTTGGTATCCATGCTTTATTAACAGGTTTTAGTTTTGCTGTTGCCTACATGTTAAATGTCAACTTAGGATGGGCAGGTGGATCAGGACTCATTGATTATGTACTTGTTAATGTCATACCAGGAACAAACAACTGGTGGATGAACATTGTACTCGGTGCCATTTTCTTTGTTATCTATTACTTCCTCTTCTCCTTTGTGATTAACAAGTGGGATTTAGCCACACCAGGTCGAGGTGGACAAGAAACAAAGTTATATACTAGAAAAGATTTTAATGATAAAAATTCTGAAGAAGCAACGGACGTACAAACAGATAAAAAAGACTATCAACTTAAAGCTAAAGATATTCTAGAAGCACTTGGCGGAGAGTCCAATCTTGAAGAAGTCGATGCATGCTTTACTCGTCTTCGTGTTACCGTAAAAGATGCAGAAGCCATAAATGAACCTCAACTCAAAGCACTTGGTGCTGCCGGGGTTATGAAGTACAACAAAAACATTCAAGCCGTATTTGGCGGAAAATCAGATTTATATAAAAATGAAATTCTTGATTTACTGAAGAAAGATGATTAATTAACTATTGAAGAAGAACCTGTTCGCGCGTGAAGATGTGCGTGCAGGTTCTTTTTTGCGCACATACAACAAAAATTCGCGCATTCTAATCATTTTTGAGCGCTCAGCCTATTTTTCTGAGCACATGATCTTCGTTTTTGAGCATTTAACACTTTTTTGAGCGAATATGGACATTTTTGAGCATCACTTCGGTTTTTTTGAGCATTTGCTTCATACAATCATGTTCCCTTTATATTGTGATCAGCCCAAACTCCTTATATAATAATGTAAGCGCTTTAAATAAGGAGGTTGTCATGAATTATTCGATTGATGATTTATTACAGACACCGACTGATGAGATGTACAAAATTAAAACCGCTGCTCCTGGCGCAGAAGGAAGTCTTCCTTTGACAGATCAAATGCTTCGCTCATCCCCTAGTGGTGATCTGTTTGGCTTATCTCAGAACGTAGGTATGGGCTGGAAGCCAGATCAGCTGCTTGGTAAGGAAGTGTTATTACTCAGTACACAAGGTGGAATGAAAGATCACACTGGTCAACCCGTTGCACTTGGTTACCATACTGGACATTGGGAAGTAGATCTATTAATGAGAGAAGCCGCAATGGAAGTAACAAAAGCAAAAGGTATGCCTTTTGCAGCATACGTTAGTGACCCTTGTGATGGTCGGACTCAGGGTACCGATGGAATGTTTGATTCTTTTCCCTACCGCAATGATGCAGCCATTGTGTACCGCCGACTCATCCGTTCGTTGCCAACTAGGAAAGCTGTCATTGGTATTGCTACCTGTGATAAAGGTCTGCCAGCCATGCTGCTTGCCTTATGCTCAATGCATGAACTTCCAACGATTCTTGTACCAGGCGGGGTCACACTGCCTCCTCTTTTTGGTGAAGATGCTGGCAAGATCCAAACCATCGGTGCCAGATATTCCAATAATGAGCTCTCTCTTAAAGAAGCTTCTGAGCTTGGATGCAGAGCTTGCGCTACATCTGGAGGTGGCTGTCAGTTTCTTGGTACTGCCGCAACCGCACAAGTCGTAAGCGAAGCATTAGGACTATCCGTTCCCCACGCCGCCTTAGCACCCTCTGGCCAGGAAATTTGGAAGGAGATGGCTAGACAATCAGCTAGAGCAATCATTCATATGGAAAACACAGGAATCAAAACAAAACATATTGTTACTGATGCATCCATTCGTAATGCCATGGTTGTTCATGCAGCTTTTGGCGGATCAACAAACCTCCTTCTGCATATTCCGGCTATCGCACATGCAGCCAAATGTAAGGTTCCAACCGTTGAAGATTGGATTCAAGTAAACCGGGAAACGCCTCGACTTGTCAGCGTTCTTCCGAATGGACCCGATTATCACCCGACTATCCGGGCATATCTTGCAGGAGGAGTTCCAGAGGTGATGCTCCATCTTAGAGATTTAGATTTACTTGATTTAAATGTTCTAACGGTTACCGGCAAATCACTGGGTGAGAACCTTGATTGGTGGGAGAAATCCGAACGTAGAGAAAAAATGAAACAGCGTTTAATTGAAGCGGACGGAATAAATCCGGAAGAAGTGATTATGAACCCATCTCAAGCTAAAGCACGTGGTATGAGTTCGACCATTACCTTTCCAATTGGAAACATAGCTCCAGAGGGGGCCATTATCAAATCAACGTCTATAGATCCTGACGTGATTGATGAGAAAGGGATCTATTATCATAAAAATACCGCAAAAGTATTTTCAAGTGAACGAGCAGCCATTGCAGCCATTAAAAATAACATGATTCAGAAGGGCGATATCATGGTTGTCTCTGGTTGCGGCCCATTAGGAACCGGTATGGAAGAAACCTATCAGCTAACCTCTGCCCTGAAGCATTTATCTTATGGAAAATATGTCACATTGATTACTGATGCCAGATTTTCTGGTGTTTCAACAGGTGCATGTATCGGTCATGTAGGGCCCGAAGCCCTAGCTGGAGGTCCGATTGGAAAGCTAAGAGATGGCGATTTAATCGAAATCCAAATTGACACGGTCAATCTAGAAGGTCATCTTCACTTTCTAGGGTCTATCGAATCGGAGCTGACACCTACCAATGGGGCAATCGTTCTTGAACAGCGAACAAAAAACGGTGATATTAGGCCAGCACCAAACTTACCTGATGACACACGCCTTTGGGCCGCTTTGCAACATGTAAGTGGAGGAACGTGGAAAGGTAGCGTCTATGACGTCGATCGTATCATCGAAGTATTAAAAGCCGGAGAAGAAGCACTGGCTAAACAACATAATTAAAAATAGTAGAGATGGACCTCACATTAATGGTCTATCTCTACTATTTTTGTTTAGTCAGATTCTTGCTACATCAGATTAATCTCTTTTCAAGAAAAACATCGCTCTTGCTAAACAGTTTGCAGTTCCTCTTGCTGCAATAATCAGTCACTCAAAGTGAATGTGTTTTCGTTGAATGATCACTTTGCAGAACAGGATTATTTAGAATACCAATGCCTGGAATCTCAATTTCAATTCGATCATGCTCACGTAATGTAAATTCGTTTGGAGGAACAACACACGTTCCAGTTAATAGAATGGTTCCATCAAAGATTTCATTATCCAGTGTTAAATAATGAACTAGCTCTTCTAATTTACGCTTCAACTGATTTACTTGCGCCCTTCCCTCAAATGCCAATTCTTCATTTCTGAAAATCCGGCAAATAATTTCAAACTCATATGGATCAACCACCGCTTCTTTTAATATAATCGATGGACCAATGGAGCATGAATGCTTCCAAACCTTTGCTTGAGGAAGATATAATGGATTCTCTCCTTCGATGTCTCGACAGCTCATATCATTTCCTGCAGTATAGCCTAGGATGTTACCACTCTTATCTAGGACCAATCCTAACTCTGGCTCTGGAATCTGCCAATTTGAATCCGAACGTAAGTATACAGGATCATTTGGACCTACCGTTCTGGCTGCTGTGGACTTAAAGAAAATCTCAGGACGTGTAGCATCATAGACTTTATCATAAAAAGTTTCCGCATTTAGCTTTCCTTGAGTAGCTTCATAGTTACGCGCTTCTTTACTTTTTTTGTAGGTGACGCCGGCTGCCCATACTTCTGGAGCGTCTAGTGGAGTGGTAAGTTCAAGCTCAGCCAAAGCTAGGTGGGATTGATTTTTTGAGAATTGCTGAACCAAATTTAGCGGTGTTTCATTCTGACTCTGCGCTTCTGTGACCATTGATACAAAATCAGAAAAGGGTAGATCAAACACCAGATTATCTTCCGTCACTGCTGCCAATTGTTTTCCGCTGACTGTTTTATAACGAATAATCCTCATACATCATGTCCTTTCTGCTTTGAATTTGTGAATTATTGAATGCGCTTACATTGTAGTTTTAACTGGTGTAATTGTCAATTAATATTCCATTTATACTACCTTATTCTTTGTGGACTAGCTTTTCGCGCACAAATTCAATAAAAATGAGCATTTTTGACTTTTTTGCGCATCCATAAGCTTTTTTTGAGCAGCAAGCTTACATTTTTGAGCATTTAACACTTTTTTGAGCATCTAACGTTTTTTCTGAGCAATTCCGTTCTGTTTTTGAGCATTATAGGCGAATTTCGTATAGCACCAAAGTTTACACGCTATAAAAACTCATAAAAAAAGAAGCCCCAGTAAAGAGTATAAATCTTTACTGAGGCTTTCTCTTATCAGGCTCACGAGCGAATGATTACATCATTCCGCCCATGCCGCCCATTCCACCCATGCCGCCCATATCAGGCATACCGCCTCCGCCAGCGTTTTCTTCTGGCTTATCAGCGATTACGGCTTCGGTTGTAAGAAGCATTGCAGATACGCTTGCTGCGTTTTGAAGAGCAGAGCGTGTTACTTTAGCAGGGTCAACGATACCAGCGTCAACCATGTTTACGTACTCGCCAGTTGCAGCGTTGAAACCAATTCCAACTGCTTCACCTTTAAGACGTTCTACGATGACAGATCCTTCAAGGCCTGCGTTGTAAGCGATTTGACGAACTGGTTCTTCAAGCGCACGGATCACAATGTTTACACCCGTTGCTTCGTCTCCAGTAGCATCTACAGCTTGAACAGCTTTAAGTACGTTAACAAGTGCAGTACCACCACCAGCTACGATTCCTTCTTCTACTGCTGCGCGCGTAGAGTTCAGGGCATCCTCGATGCGAAGCTTACGTTCTTTCATTTCAGTTTCCGTTGCAGCTCCAACTTTAAGAACAGCTACTCCACCTGCAAGCTTAGCAAGACGCTCTTGAAGTTTTTCTTTATCAAACTCAGAAGTTGTTTCTTCTAGCTGAGCTTTGATTTGGTTTACGCGACCAGCGATTTGATCTGCTTGACCAGCACCTTCAACGATTGTTGTGTTTTCTTTTGTTACAACAACTTTGCTTGCGCGACCAAGTTGAGCGATGTTCGCAGATTTAAGATCAAGTCCTAGATCTTCTGTGATCACTTCTCCACCAGTTAGAACAGAGATATCTTCAAGCATTGCTTTACGACGATCTCCAAATCCAGGAGCCTTAACAGCTACTGCATTAAATGTTCCACGAAGTTTGTTCACAACAAGAGTTGCTAGAGCTTCGCCTTCAACATCCTCAGCAATGATTAGGATTGGACGGCTTTGCTGAACAACCTGCTCAAGAACTGGAAGTACTTCTTGGATGTTTCCGATTTTCTTATCAGTGATAAGGATATACGGATTCTCAAGTACAGCTTCCATTTTGTCAGAGTCTGTAACCATGTATGGAGAAGAATATCCACGGTCAAATTGCATACCTTCTACAACTTCAAGCTCTGTAGAGAAACCTTTTGATTCTTCGATTGTAATAACGCCGTCGTTTCCAACACGCTCCATTGCTTCTGCAATGATTTGGCCGACTTCATCATCACCTGAAGAAATAGCAGCAACCTGTGCGATTGACTCTTTTCCTTCAATTGGTTTTGCGATTTTTTGAAGCTCTTGTACAGCAGCAGCTGTTGCTTTTTCAATCCCTTTACGGATAACCATTGGGTTAGCACCAGATGTTACGTTTTTAAGACCTTCGCGAATCATTGCTTGAGCAAGTACAGTAGCTGTCGTTGTACCATCACCAGCGATATCGTTGGTTTTGCTTGCTACTTCTGCAACTAGCTTAGCACCCATATTTTCAAATGCGTCTTCTAGTTCAATTTCTTTAGCGATGGTTACACCATCATTAGTAATAAGTGGCGAACCAAATTTTTTCTCAAGAACAACGTTACGTCCTTTTGGTCCAAGCGTTACTTTAACAGCGTTTGCAAGTGCGTCTACTCCACGTAGCATCGAACGACGTGCGTCTTCACTGAACTTAATATCTTTAGCCATTGTTGTATGCCTCCTATTAAAATCTTGAGTCTGAGCTCTTTATTTAGCCAATTACAGCAAGAATATCGCTCTCGCGTAAAATTAAATATTCTTTTCCTTCATATTTCACTTCAGTACCTGCATATTTTGAGAAGATAACAGAATCGCCTTCTTTAAGCTCAAGCGCAACACGCTCGCCGTTCTCAGTTACACGACCTGATCCTACAGCAACGATTTTACCTTCTTGTGGTTTTTCTTTTGCAGAATCCGGTAATACGATTCCACTTGCTGTTGTTTCCTCTGATTCGATTTGCTCTAAAACAATACGATCACCTAATGGTTTTAACAAGGAAAACACCCTCCCTTTAAGAACTATGTAGTAGTCTTATTAGCACTCGTTCACTATGAGTGCTAACACAATTCTTATCATAATCATTACAGCATTCTTTTGCAAGTGATTTGATTGATTTTTTTTGTCGAAACACTTCTAACTTTGCGTAAGATGCCTTCTGCCACCCTTCATTTACTATTCGTCATAGCTAGCAAGCATCCCTTCTGATTTTCTGCACAGACTATGATAAAATGAACAAATGATTAGACATAGAAAAAAGGAGCAATTGTTTTGAACATACGGTATTGGTTTATCCTCGTAACCTTTGTAGCGATGCTTTTTGGAGCTGTTCCCCTCCAGTTTTTATTTTTTGGCCTAGGGTTTTCAGAATTGAACTCAGTTGGGTATGCACTAGTTACAAGTTACATCCTTGGTACGCTTATCATTTTTCTACTTCTACTACCTGATATGCGTGCGGGAAGTCTAGATCCTAAACGATCAACAATTGGTATGACCATCATATGGTCTATAGCTGGGGTTTTTCTAGTCTTTGTTGCACAGTTTGCAGCAGCTTTAATTGAGACCTCTCTCTTTGGCATAGAGCCAGGATCTGATAATACAGAGAGTCTAGTGCAATTGAGCAGGGCCTTCCCTTTTATGATTGTGATCATTGCCATTCTTGGACCTATTATTGAAGAGATTGTATTCCGTAAAGTCTTGTTCGGTTCTCTTCATAAGAAATTGAATTTTTTCTTTGCAAGTACGCTTAGTTCTTTAATCTTCGCTGCAGCACATTGGGATTTTGAGCACTTGCTCATCTATCTAGCAATGGGTTATGCCTTTGCATTTCTATATGTCATTAGCAAACGAATTATCGTTCCAATTATTGCACATGTTGCCCTTAACTCGTTTGTTGTTCTTGTTCAAGTCGTATTTATTGATGACATTGAAAGGCTGGTGGAGCAAATGGAACAGTTAAGCATGCAGCAATCACTGATTTTGCGATTAATAGGAGGCTAACATGAGAACGGCTTCTCCAGTTGCAATGTCCATGTTTTATCTAATTCTTGGTGCAATTTTAGTTTACCTTGCACAAGAACAAGTGGGTGAGCGAGGTTGGAACTTCTTCAGTTTCTTTATCATCGCTTTTGCTGCGTTTGATTTCTTTGTAGGCATTCGATTTCTTGTTCTGCGCAAGGCCATTAAGAACATGCAGGATAAAGACTAAAACAATGAATGTGAACATACTTAAAAGCCCTATTCCTTGTGGATGGGCTTTTTTTATTATAGATCTTCTGGTGCATGAGTAGGCTTTTTCCTAACAGCAAATTCACTTAGTGTTACAGAGACACGGTAAACACGAAGTTTCCTTTCATTTTTATAGCTATCGCCTTCTGAAAGGGTATAAGATTCAATTCCTTGTTCAAATTCATCAGCATAGGTATAGGAATGTTGTAATTCATCTAATTGAGCAGTGTTCGTTTGATTTGGTGACGAGCTATATGAGCTATATAAAGGCTCACTATTAATCGATCCAATTAAACAAACCATACAGAATAGCGGAATCCAAACATGAAGTTTATTCATCGCGGTTCCTCCAAATTTATTATCATGATTTTATATACCCTTACACATTTTTTCAAAACATTTTTATCAAAAAAAAGAGAAAAGCAAATCACTCTGCTCTCCTCACTCTTATTTATTCTTCTAATAATCCATTCTCAACTAACCAATTATACGCAACGATCGAAACACTCTGACCTTCTATATCAACTTCATAATTTAGCTGGCGCATGATTTCGATATCTAATCGATCAGCTAAGTCTTTCGTAATTTCTTCAATATCAGGATATTCGGATAAGATCTCTTCATTGATTGTTACAGCTACATTATATGGTGGAAAGACCGATTGATCATCTTCTAAAGGGATTAGATCATATTGATCAATTCTAGGATCTGTTTCATATCCTAAACCAACGTGTAGCGCTTCATTGTATAATGCTTCATAGATTAAGCCAGCATCCATCTGTTTAAGCTGAGCCGCACCAAACTCAAAATTGTAGGTCTCTTCTACACTTGGCAGACCATCAGGCCGGTTCGCAAATTCACCATCTGTTCCAAATGAGAGTGTGTTTGGATTGTCATTAATATATTCAGCTAAGTCACTCAATGTTTCGATGCCAAGTTCATTGGCTTCCTCTTCTCGCATCATTAGCGTATACGTATTATTTACTTCAGACAGATTGATCCAATCAATTCCGTTCTCTTTATCAATACGTTGAACTTCAGCATAGGCTTCTGCTGGATCTGCGATTGGCTCTTCATTCATATAGCTTACCAATGCAGTCCCTGTATACTCCCAATACAAATCAACCTGTCCGTTTTCAAGGGCCGTCCTCACTACATTACTACCTAGGTTTGACATCTGCCTTACGTTATACCCTTCGTTTTCAAGTAAATGAAAGGTCATCTCAGATAAAAGCTGTTGCTCTGTGAATGTCTTGGCTCCAAGGGTTAATTGCTTCCCACCTGCGCCAAATACACTACACCCACCAAGCAAAGCCAAAACCATAATGATATGTATCATGCCAACGATTCGTTTCATCAAATATCCTCCCTTCTTCCTTAATCTACAGCCTGCATAGCAGGTGGTTTTGAACCTTTTGGAGTGACTGCTCTCCCTAACCAGGCAAGTAAGGAATCGATGCCAATGGCCATTAACGTAACAGGCACAGCACCTGAAAGTAAAAAGCTATTATCAAATAAATTTATCCCCGTAAAAATCCATACACCTAAGCCTCCACCACCTATATAGTAGGCTAATGCAGCGGTTCCTACGTTTAATACGATGGCCGTACGTAAACCAGCAATAATGGCATAACTGGAATTTGGCACTTCAATTCTCCAAAAAATCTGCGAAGAGGTCATGCCCATCCCTTTACCTGCATCCTTCATATCTGTATCTATTGAATTAAAACCAGCTACAGCATTACGAAAAATAGGCAAAACCGAATAGATAAATAAGGCAAATACGGCAGGAGTAAAGCCAATGCCTAATATACCAATCATAAGTGCAAGAACAGCTAAGCTTGGAACGGTTTGCGCAAGGTTAGCAATATTAGAAGTAATCCATTCAAACTTGCGGTATTTTGGCCTTGTCACAAACACAGCTAGTGGAAGTGCCACTATTACAGCTAGTATTGATGAAACGGCTACAAGTAATAAATGTTCTCCGAATAACACGAAAAAGGTTTCAGAGTCTGTAAAGATCTTGTTATAATAACCATTTGCGGCTGTCCAAACAAAAAATAGTAAAACTAAAGCATACAAAACAATCTTTACAATCCGATTGATTAATTGATTCTTATTCACTGGATCACCTGCTCCGATTGTTTTTTCGTCTTCGGACGAACTTTCATCTCTAGATGCAGGTATTTCTGAACAAGATCAATCGTAATAGCTCCTTTTTCTTGATCGTTATCATCAAGCACAACCACTTGATCCGCCTCTTGATTCAAAAGCATTGCCAATGTATTACGCAGATCTGCATCAACATGGACTGTTTTAGAATCTTCTACCGACTGATCAAGCCCTACAAGACCAATCTCTGCTTCTAGCTCTGCAATAGTATGAAGACTTAAATGCTTAATCGCACGATCTTTTCCAATAAATGAGGAAACATAGTCATTAGCCGGATTAATTAGAATGTCAGAAGGCGTTCCAAACTGCATAATTTCTCCATCTCTCATTAAAACAATCTTATCAGCCATCTTGATCGCTTCATCTATGTCATGACTAACAAACAAGATCGTCTTTTTGACTTCGCGCTGAATCTGAAGAAATTCATCTTGAATCCGTTCGCGAATTAATGGATCTAGCGCACCAAACGGTTCATCCATTAACATTACCGGTGGATCCGCGGCTAACGCTCTCGCTACACCAACACGCTGTTGCTGACCACCAGATAACTCATTTGGGTACCGTTTCCTAAATTCGTTTGGATCTAGACCAATCAGTTTCATAAGTTCATCAAATCGTTCCCGCTTCTTTTTTGGCTTCCATCCAAGTAGATCAGGCACAATGACTACATTCTCTTCTATCGTCATATTTGGAAATAGCCCATTACTTTGGATGACATAGCCAATCTGTCTCCGCAGTTCGATTTCGTTTAGGTCACTTATACTTTTACCATTAATTTGTATATCTCCAGCAGTCATTGTTTCTAATCGATTCACCATTCGAAGCAGTGTTGTTTTTCCACAGCCAGATGGACCTAAAAAAATAACGATTTCTCCTTCATTCACTTCAAAGCTTACTTCTTTAACAGCTGTTACATCACTTGTATACTTCTTCACAACTTGCTCAAACTTTATCATCTGTTCACCTCAAATTTTATGATTGGGTTAGTCCCTTTGGTGTTAGCATTTTTTGAATAAAAAGTAAGATGCCATCCGCAATTATGGCAAGTAATGAAACAGCCACCGCTCCGGCAATAATAGAGTACTGATCTCCCCTTGTGATACCTTGTACAATCAGACCACCGAGTCCACCAGCCCCAATAAATGCAGCAATGACTCCAATGCCGATATTTAAGACAACCGCTGTGCGGATCCCAGCCATAATGACAGGCATAGCATTTGGAATTTCTACACGAAGAACTCTCTGCTTATTTGTCATGCCAATACCATTCGCTGCATCTTTCACTTCTGGACTAACATTTTTAATCGCGGTATATGTATTGCGAATAATCGGGAGTTGAGAATATAGCACCAAGGCAGTAAGAGCGGGCACAAAACCGATACCTTGATTGATAATAGAGAAAAATGGAATCATAATACCGAAAAGTGCAATGCTCGGAATCGTCAGCAAAATTGATGCCGCTTGAAGAACCGTCTCTGCTAACTCATCATTAGTTGTTAAATAGATACCAATCGATACCCCAATTGCGATTGCAATCAATAGGGCTAGACCAACCAAAACAATGTGTTCAACCGTCATAGTAATAATCGTTGATTGGTTGATTTCTAAGAACTGAATCCAATCGGACATGTACGTAATCACTCTCCTATGAAATTAGTATGTATATCAAGGAATAGAACTAGGGGATCTTTGAAGCGAGTAGGTGAGAATCTTCACATGACTAGTGAGGGGGATTATCCAGTAAAGGATACGTATGTATACCCATATGTTTAAACGATGAAACAAAAAAAGCCGTCCGAATGTAGAATACAATTCGAACAGCAAATGTATTAAGCTAAATGCTCTTTAACCCTGCTACTAGTTTGTTTATGATTAAACAATTAAAAACCACCTAAGAGCTCTTCCACCATCTTGTGGCAGAATCACTCTTTAGGTGGTTATTTATCATCAGCTACTCGCCAAAGCTTGCGCTAATGTAGACTTAATGTTGATTTTCTCGAATGATAAACCGAGCTGCACAGCTGTTTGAGCAATTTCTGGTCTGATACCAGATAAAGTCGTACGAACACCAATAATAGATAGAGCAGAAATCAATTGAAAGATCTCATTTGCAACCATCGTATCAATGATCACAACACCAGAAAGATCTAAGTAAAGATGATCAACTCCTTTTGTTGCACATTGAGAGAGTGTGTTCTCGAGTATTGATTTTGCACGAGCAGTATCAATATCTCCGACAAGCGGAAGCAGTGCACTGTTATCTTGAAGAAGGATAACAGGAGAACTCAATTCGTTAATCATTTCTTTTTGTGCCTCTAGTTGAAGCGTAGTATTCGTATCAATTTTTTTAATAAAGTTGTGGATCGTAAAATCGAGTGTTTTGACGATTTCTGTTCTCCACTCATCTGCTCTTTCTTTAGGAATAGCGGTTGGATCTTCTTCAACAAACTTATTTAAATAAGATAGATAGATATCTCGAGTACGAACAAATTCTCTGAAGATCTGGTGCAACGGCGTCTGAAGATGTGCTTTATCATCACCTATTAAATTAATCCAATTAAAAATGTTCTCTTGTACTTTGCCCTTTGATTCTGTAAAAATATTATTTAAGTTATGTATGAAATCGTTATTTTGTTTGATTAGTTTACGAGTTGCTTGCTCATCCTTTACTGAATAAACAGAGTCAACATCCTCTTCTTCAAGTGTTTTAAACCACTTCTCACTTATCTCTTCAGCATGACTTTCTAAGAAATCATATAAAGACTGGTTCATTTTTGGCATTCCAAAACCCCTTCTCCATAGTAGTAATGTTTGTTTCTATTTCTTTTTCTTTGATAGCGTGGCTTCATCTGATGTTTTGTATCTACGGTGGGTTAACTTTGAAAGCCAAATACTCATTTCATAGAGTAAAAGCAAAGGTACAGTTACCATTAAGTGTGAAAATAAGTCAGGTGGTGTAATTAATCCAGCTATTATAAGTAAAACAAAGTAAGCATATTTACGAATCTTGCGTAAAAAATCAGGTGTAATGAGACCAATGCGGGTTAAAAACATCACAACAACTGGAAGCTGAAACAATGCCCCAAATGGCAAAATCAGTTGAAACAAAAATGAAAAGTATTCATTAATGCCATATTGCTCTGTGATATCAAGTCGTTCAGCCATACTCGCCATAAAAGAGAGCATGAATGGAAACAGTACAAAATATGCAAATGCAATCCCTACTAAAAATAAAACAAAGGCAATAGGTATATACGCGAGCGTTGCTTTCTGTTCTTTTTCATGAAGACCTGGTTTGACAAATGCCCATAGCTGATACAATACAACTGGAAAGATGAGTACAATTCCAATAGCAAAGGTAAACGTCATAAAGATTCGCAAGGGGTCAGTCATCTTAAATGCATTCATTGGTAGATCTCGTGCCTCAGGCGTTTGCTGTAACAAAGTGATAAGTGGTGAAGAGATAAAAAATCCAACGATTAGCGCCATTACAAAAAAGACGAGGACGATAAAAAGTCTTCGTCTTAATTCCTCAAGGTGAGCCCATATGGCCATGTCCTGTTCTTTCATATGAGATCCATCCTTATTCTAGACTTGGTCTTTCTCTCGTTTCTTTTCATCATCATCTTCAGCAAGACCTTTTGTTGCATTCTTAAATTCACGTAAGCTAGAACCAAATGCTTTTCCTAGTTCTGGAAGCTTCTTTGGACCAAAAATCAGCAAAGCAACGATAGCAATTAATATTATACTCCATGGACCAAGTGGTGACATACAAAATCATCCTCCTTATTGTGGTGAATCTAATGGATAATGCTTAAGAAAATAGACGAGCGCCTGAAGTTCAACGGCGAGATCGATATGATGGACTCTAACAGAATCAGGAACCGTTAATCTAGCTGGTGTGAAATTAAGAATACCTTTCACTCCTGCTGCCACAAGCCTGTCCGCAATTTTTTGAGCAACTGGTGCAGGAACCGTTAAAATCGCTACTGTAATGTTCTCAGTGTGCAACGCCTCAAACTGGTTTAAGTCATGTATCTCTACACCACCAACATTAGTTCCTACTTTGTCTTCATCTACATCAAAAGCCATCTCAATTTGTGTATTGTTATTTTTGAAAAAATTATAATGCAAAAATGCTGTGCCTAGATTCCCGACTCCAACCAACATAACTTTCGTTAATTCATCTTGGTCCAGTGTTTCACGGAAAAAAGAGAGCAGATAATTTACATTATACCCATATCCTTTTTTGCCTAAAGCACCGAAATAAGAAAAATCACGTCTGATCGTTGCAGAATCTACTTTGACCGCTTCACTCAGCTCTGTAGAGGAGACTCGTTGCTTCCCAGAAGAATGCAAATTCTCAAGAAACCGATAGTAGAGCGGTAGTCTTTTTGCTGTTGCTTGTGGGATCTTCATTTGTTCTGACTTCATTAGTTTCCTCCTGAGACTGTTCATTCTCTTTTGAAGAGAGAACTACCTTCATTGTACACTATTTTTTGAGTAATGTAAGGGTTAGCATAATAAGTATTCGTAAGTTGTTAGGATGACATCATATACGTTACACTAATAGAAAAGAACTGTACATGGGAAGGACTTATTATGATTGTTTTACAATGTATCAATATTTCAAAAGCATTTATTGCAGAACCTATCTTAAAGAACGTTAAGCTTGAGGTTCAAACTGGAGATAGACTTGCTCTTGTAGGGCGAAATGGTGCTGGAAAATCAACACTTCTTAAGATCATTGCAGGTGAGTATCAACCAGATGAAGGACAAGTGATGATTCCAAAAGGCGTTCGAATTGGGTATCTTGAACAACATAGTGGACTAGCTTCTGACCGGTCAATTTGGGATGAAATGCTAACTGTATTCGAACCATTACGCCAAAAGGAGAAAAAGCTTCGAGAACTAGAGAGTTTGATGTCTGATCAAACCGTTCTCTCTAATGATACTCAATACACAAAACTCCTTAAAGAATATGACGAGCTGCAGATTACGTTTAAGGATGAAGGCGGTTATCAGTATGAGGCTGATATTCGCAGTATCCTCTCAGGGCTTCACTTCTCTAACTTTGACTACACGACAAGTATCTCAAAGCTAAGTGGTGGACAACGCACAAGACTTGCCCTTGCTAAGTTACTGCTGTCTAAACCAGACCTCTTGATATTGGATGAGCCAACTAACCACCTTGATATTGACACGTTATCATGGCTAGAGCAGTTTTTAACTGGATATCAGGGCGCCATCTTACTCGTATCCCATGACCGGTATTTCCTTGATCAAATTGTAACGGGAGTAATTGAACTTTCCAGGCAACATTCATTGAAATATACAGGGAATTACAGCCATTATTTAGACGAGAAGGCCGCACGATTTGAGCAAGAACTAAAACAGTTTGAAAAGCAGCAGGGTGAAGTTGCTAAGCTTGAGGATTTTATCGCTCGCAATTTGGTGCGTGCCTCGACAACAAAACGAGCCCAAAGTAGAAGAAAGCAACTAGAAAAAATGACGATGCTCGACAGACCCGCTGGCTCAGAGAAATCAGCTACATTTTCATTTGATATTAAGCGTCAAAGTGGAAATGAAGTGCTTCGAATAAGTGATCTTAATGTAAGTTTTTCCGATCAGCCAATTTTGTCTAATTTAACCCTCGAACTTAACAGAGGGGAAAGTGTCGCATTAATCGGTCCAAATGGTGCCGGAAAATCTACTTTGCTTAAAGCGATCACAAACAGAATTGAGCCCGAAACTGGAACCATTCGCCTCGGTTCTCATGTAACGCTCGGTTACTATGACCAGGTCCAGGCAGATCTCCAATCTAATAAATCCGTTCTAGATGAACTTTGGGATGAGCACTCCCTATTACCTGAGAAAGAAATTCGTACTGTTCTCGGTAACTTTTTATTTAGTGGAGATGATGTGCTAAAACCTGTAACGGCGTTAAGTGGTGGAGAAAAAGCTAGGCTCGCTCTCGCTAAGCTTATGATGCAAAAAGCTAATTTACTCTTACTTGATGAACCGACAAACCATCTAGACTTAGATGCTAAGGAAGTTCTTGAAGCTGCATTAATTGACTACCCAGGCACTTTATTATTTGTATCACATGACCGATATTTTCTAAATCGATTAACTACACGGACAGTGGAACTCTCGGATGGAAAAACAACCTCTTTCTTAGGAGATTATGATTACTATCTTGAGAAAAAAGAAGAAAAGAAGCAATTTGATCTTCTTGAAGAACAGAAAAATAGTTCAGTTCAAACAAAAGAAGCACAAGCACCTAAGCAAAACTATTCTCAAGATAAAGAAGCAAAAAAACAAGAACGTCAGCGTCTCCGTCGAATTGAATCCATTGAAACTGAAATGGCTGAACTTGAAGAGACGATTAATAAAAATGAACTCGCCTTATGTGATCCAGAGATTTATGCTGATCATGTTCGCGCCACTGAGATCCAAGAGGAACTAACGTCATCTAATCAGTTACTTGAGTCTCTAATGGAAGAATGGGAAGCTCTTCAGCTAGAAGAATAAGGATCGAGTGCAGCGCTAATGAAATGTGCTGCACTTTTTTTATAGAATCGTACGCTCCTCCACTTGAATCCAATAAAAATAAGTAGCTATCACACAAAACATTGAGGTCGCAGCTGCAACAACTCCTGAATCATTTATGAGAAGAAGGATAATTGAGCAAACAACTCCTGTTTTTATAAACACCTGTTTACTCAACTCATTAAACCGAACACGTTTCCACCATAAAATCACACCAGCAAGCAAATAACTCGTGACGAGCAGCTGAGTCCAATTTGAATGCTTAAACAACTTCACATTCATTTCTAGCTTACGAATGATCGTATCTGCTATAAAGGAAATATCTCCAGCAAACAACCTTCCGAAAGCCGTTCCAATATGTGATGGCTTACCGATCAGTTGAAGAATATACAGAAACAAGATAGCACCTACTCCAGTTGTTATAAATAGAAGGAGTCGTTTTTTTGCTGTGAAAGTGACATTTCTATATAACACCAGCCAATACAGGGTCGCCAAACCAGCTGATAAGAACCCTCCTGCATTTGCTCCAAGCTGGCTGGATCCAAGAAATAATAGTTGGCCTCCTAAAATAAATACGAGTAGCAAGCTCCTCGTCCACACATGATGAATTCGACTTACATAGACAGTGATAACAAACATAAAGCTTATAAAAATCCCCACATATTCATTACCAATCCCATAATACCTTGCACCGATAATTGGATCATATCCTAGATACGAGTGAGACAACAGTGTTGAACCTGTTACTACATCGATCACTAGTACAATCAATGTTACTGCTATGGTCATAGCTAATCCAACGTCTGCAAAGATACGAAGCACAGCCCCCCATATAACCGAACACGTAATAAGCGTAAGGATAAAAACCCACACACTAGCTTTAGTTTCCAAACCAGCTAACACTAAAAACCAAAGAGGTGAGCTAAGTGCGGATAAAAGGACTGTTTGAAGGAAGATCTGGCTTCTATCTTTTTTAGAGCCTAACCAAGTAAAACAGCCCACTGCAAGCAGTAGAATAGCCAGTGAGCTCACATATATTGAAAGAACTAGCGCACGTGACTCAAAGACACTCACAGACTGATCCACGCTACGTAGCAAGGTCTGAGATGAATTTTCTGTAGTAGGAGTTTTTATTAATGGAAAACCTAGATCATAGTCATTTGACGACAAACCTAACCTCTGAACAAAAGTAGGCACAATATCAATATTGCTTAAAACATCTGTTCTTCGTGTTGTTTCTGAGTAAAACACTCCTCCCTTCTCTCCTCTTGTCCAGTTATACACAGGCGCAAGCTGCTGCTTCTTCACATAGGCATGCTTATTCACAAATGGCGAAAGCAACCAAATTTCTTCATCAGATTGGTCGTGGATAGTCTGAATAAATGTTTCTAATTCAACTAATGCTTCTTGACTCTGCTCTACATAACTAGATTCTGTCATTTGATTCTTTAGCTGCTGCAGACGGTAGATATCCCCCCACTCAATTACAATAAAATGAGGACCTTCCGAGGAGACACTGTTTACATGTTGAATCATCCATTCCGTATTCATTTTCAACCCAAAGGCACGGCTTGGATCCGGAATGACACTTTCACTTAAGGTACCATTGGTCTCCCCTCGATTATCCATCGTAAGCAGAGTAGCAAACCTATGTTGTTCATTCGTATCACTTGTTCCCATTGTAAAAGTGGGAATGCTCTCTTTTTTCAGTCGATCTCCAAACTGACCAACCTCAGATTTATAAAGCGTCCTCTCATTTTCACGTTGCAATTCCGCTATCAACGGATGAACAATAGGCGCGCTCGTTTGATATCCTGTAAGCTGTTCATATTGTTCTTTTATTGACCTACTATTTATTATTTCCGTAACATCGTATCCATTCCACCCTGTCACGCTTGACGATTTACGACCTGAAGCAAGTGTAACCATACTTCCAATATCAGAATGTAATCCTGCAGACTTAGTATTCATCGCACCGATATAAGCTTGATCCCATAATCTCTTGTTCCCAAACTGTGAATACCACTCTGTTTCTTCAAAACTCATACCGGGAACAATAATGACAATTTGAGAATTCCCGCTATCATTTGGTTTTGCTTCAACAGAATAGGGTATGGATAAAACAAACAGGCAAATTAGAAAAATGATACGCATTATCCTTGTTCCTTTGCAATATATTCTGACATATCCACATTATCCACATACATATCCACAGATAAAGGCGAAATAATGATACCCTTTACATTTTGTTTACACTTTCTAAATGTGTCTTAGTATTTCCTTCACATGTTTCTTTCATTATGATTTCCACATTATTCACACCTTGTGGATAATGTTATACACAGATAAAAAGAGCAGATTGGATAACCCAATTCATGCTCTTTTTAGTATGCCAATTCTTTTTTATTTCATAAAAAAAAGAACAAAAAGGGCTTACCCCTTTTCGTTCCTAATAAGTTACCGTTTATAATTCCATCCCTGGACGACCATTCAAATCCCATCCCGCAAATGAAGCTTGTTCTAATTGATAAAATGCTGCTGCACCGATCATAGCCGCATTATCTGTACATAAAGGTAATGGCGGTATAGACAAGGTTAGAGATTCAGCAAATTCTTTCTCCAAAGCAGCACGTAATCCTTTATTGGCTGCAACTCCTCCAGCAACAACTAATTGATTCACGCCATACTTATTAACAGCTGTCCTCGTCTTAGTTACTAGCACTTCTATGACACTCTCTTGAAAACTAGCTGCCAAATTAGCTGGATTCGTTTCTTCTCCACGTTGTTTTTGATTATGCACGACGTTTAAGACGTGTGACTTCAAACCACTAAAACTAAAATCTAAAGAATTTGGCTCAAGCCACGAACGTGGAAATGTCAAAACAGCTTCCCCTTCGTGTGCCAATCGATCAATATGCGGACCCCCAGGATAAGGTAAGCCTAACGTACGGGCTACTTTATCATATGCTTCACCGACAGCATCATCTCGAGTCATGCCAATCGTCTCGTAGTGTCCATCCTTCTCCATGTATATCAGCTCAGTATGACCACCAGATACAACCAAAGCTAATAATGGAAAATGCATTGGTTGCTCAAGTTGATTCGCATAAATATGACCTGCAATGTGATGCACTCCAATAAGAGGAAGTCCGTGTGCAAATGCCATAGCTTTTGCCGCGTGAACACCTATTAGCAGAGCTCCCACAAGTCCTGGTCCCTCTGTTACCGCCACCGCATCTAAGTCACTTGGTTTAAGGTTTGCTTCTTCAAGGGCTTGCTCAATTATTCTTGTAACTTGCTCTACATGATGTCTTGAGGCTACCTCAGGAACCACTCCACCAAAACGTTTATGGCTTTCAATTTGCGAAGCCACTACATTACTAAGAATGGTCGTTCCGTTTTCAATTATAGCTGCCGCTGTTTCATCACAACTTGTTTCTATCGCTAAAATTCGTTTTGTTTTTGTCATTTTAGAAATCCACCCACATTACCCATGCGTCTTCCGCATTGTCTTGATAGTAGTTTTTTCGTATTCCGCCTTTTTTCATTCCAAACTTTGCGTATAATCCTTGAGCTACGATATTTGATTCTCTTACCTCAAGTGAAACACGTTTCCCATCCATTCCTTTAATAACGGTAATGGCTGTTTCTAGAAGCTCTTCGCCGCGTTTTTCACCCCTATGAGATGAAAGAACCGCAATATTCGTAATTTGGGCATCGCCTGCTATAAGCCAAAACCCACAGTAGCCAATAATTTTTTCCTCTAACTCATATACGAGATAATGAGCATAATGATTCACTGTTAACTCATTTTCAAAGATGCCTTTAGTCCAAGGTGTCGTAAATGCATTTCGTTCTACTTCCATAACATTATCCACATCATCCATCGTCATAAACCTTATGTGGCTGTTACTCATTTTCTTTGCCCCGTATACCTTGCGCTTCTTGCCACTTCGCCTCAGCTTCTGACAATTGCAGATAATTTGGAACCAACGAATGAACGTCTGAGACAGGATTTTTCTCCTCACCTAAGGCTGCCAATTCAGCCGGACGCGGAAGTTGCATCGTTGGTGGTGCAAAGTGAGCAAGGTCTCCTAGTTTCTCGCGAATAAGCTCCTGATGAAGATTCAGATCGGCACCTGTGAATAAAACAGGTTGAGTGCTCAGAGCTAGTTGATCTAGCCAATCAGAGAGATCCATCAAACATTCTTCTTGCTGTTGAATGACACTTCCCTCATCACAAGCATAGAGCCCTGTATAAACCCGACCTCGACGTGCATCAATGATTGGACAGATCCGTCCTGAAAAATAGCGGCCCTGCTGCGCCATTAATTCTAGGCTCGACACCCCAACAAGTGGTATATCTAAAGTCCAAGCAAGCGTTTTGGCTGTCGTCACACCAATTCTTACGCCTGTATATGAACCAGGACCAACAGCAACAACCATATTTGTTAATTGCTTCGGTTCAATGCTGAGTTCTTTTAGTACGTCAGCTATCGCTGGCATTAATCTAAGTGAATGATTCTTTTTAATATGAGTGGTTACATCTGCTAAAACTTGTCCATCTTGCAGAACCGCTACGCCTAGAACATAAGAAGACGTATCCACCGCTAACGTTATTCCCATTCTGTTAACTCCTTACAAAGCTGTTCGAAGCGTTCACTGTGCGGCTCAAACAACAAATATCTTTTTTCTGTACCAGCGTGACGAATGGTAATATCTAACCGTTTTTCCGGCAGCTGCTCTGTAATCTTAGATGCCCATTCAATTACACTGATTCCCTCACCATAAAAATACTCATCCAGCCCAATATCTTGTCCACTTTCATCATCCAGTCGATACACATCCATATGGTAAAGTGGTAGACGGCCTTCATATTCCTTAATAATAGTAAAGGTTGGACTGTTTACAACTTTAGTCACTCCAAGACCTTTAGAAAGGCCTTTCGTAAAATGGGTTTTCCCTGCTCCTAAATCTCCCTCTAATGTAATGACATCACCTGCGTTCAACAAACGCCCGAGTTGCTCTGCAAAATACATTGTTTCTTCAGGAGAATCCATTCGTTTCTTAAATCTATTCATCGCTTCACCTTCATCTAAAATGATTAAACCCATTCTTCTTTAAGGGTTCGGTACCTTTTTGTCGTTGGATATACACGGGATGATCTGATTTTGGTTGTACCTCTCCTACTTTATGAATCGATACGCCCGCTTTTTTCCCTTTTTGTACAAGTTCCTCTACCTTTGAATCACATATTGTTCCAATCAGTTGAAAGTCTTCTCCGCCATTACATGCGTATTCAAGCATTTCTACCGCTTCTTTAGTTGCCCGTAAAGCTGGATGAAAAGGAATATCCTCTTCTCGAATAATCAACGTCACTTCACTCGCTTCAGCTAACTCATGTGCTTCACTTGCTAACCCATCACTCACATCATTTAAAGCCATACGCACCATCATGTCTGCACATATACGTCCTACCTGCACCTGTGGAAAAGGCTCTTGATGTAGTTTTACAAGCTGATGCTCTTCTTCATTAAAGAAACCTTCACGACCTTTATCTAACAAAAGTTCTAAACCTGCCGCAGAAGAACCAAGGGATCCAGTGACAAACACAGCATCTCCAGGCTCCGCCTTGCTCCGATACAGTTCGACATGTTCTTCAACTTGTCCAATAGCAGTTACAGTAATCACTAATGATTCTTTAGCAGAGACCGTATCACCACCAATAAGATCCATGTCAAATTGACCCGCCAAGTGCTTCATCCCTCGATAAAGTTCAGCAACTTCATGATCATTCCACTCAGAAGGTATGGCAATAGACACCAAATAAAACCTTGGTATGGCACCCATCGCAGCCAAATCACTAACATTTATCGCTAATGCTTTTCGGCCTATTTGGAACGCAGAAAGCGTATCTTTTGTAAAATGAACGCCTTCAATCATCGTATCAACACACACGACCTCTCGCATGTCTTTCGTGGATTGATACACAGCCGCATCATCTCCAATTCCAAGTACAAGGGAAGATTGATGATGCTTCTCAGGTTTGATACTTTCTATAAACTCAAATTCATCCTTCACGTCAGGGTCCTCCCCTACGACCAATTCATCGGGAAACTCTTTCTAGTGTTCAGTTTAGCTGATTTCAGATGAAGATGCCACAGTGGCCTAGTACTCAACTACACATAAAAAAAACCGAAGCATTCGCCTCGGTTCTTCTGGTATTTGGTATTGCGGGGGGAGGATTTGAACCTCCGACCTTCGGGTTATGAGCCCGACGAGCTACCGAACTGCTCCACCCCGCGTCGTTATAAAGTTAATGTCATTCATTAGTATGTACAGTTAATTTCATTCACATACAATTTCTTTGGCACAAGTTATATATTAGCATGCCCACCTTTATAATGCAAGCTATATATTTGAACTTTTTGCAAACAAAATGATTGCAACTTTTTTAAGATAGGAGTATGATTCTATCCATAGCTACAAAATATGAATTTTTTGTGACAGATTCATATAAAAAAAGGAGAGAATCATAATGTCAGAATTAAAAAATGCTTGTCGCACAATGCTCCTAACTCCTGTCGCACTTTTGTTAACATTACTACTTCTACCTGTCTTGCTTGTTACAGACGTGCCAGCACTTCAAACGTTGATTGAATATATAAATCATCAAGACAGCTAAAGAAATTAGCTGTCTTTTTTTCATAGAATATAATAACCAAAGCTATAAGCGAGAATTGACCCTACAATGGTTAAGCTGATATACCAAGATAAAGCTTTCCATTTTCTATGTCTGATTAGGTTAAAGGATTCCATACTAAAAGTAGAAAATGTCGTGAACGCTCCTAAAAATCCAGTACTTAGTATCAGTCCTATTCCTTCTGACACAACACCTAAATGAGCATGAAGAAGACCCAAAATAAGGGAACCACTGACATTTATAATGAGGATCGGTAGTGGAAAATCATGTTCACCTTGAAACCGGATAAGCCAAATACTGAGGGCAAAACGGCTTAGTGCTCCAAATGATCCCGAAAGACCTATTAACAGAAGACTCAAACCGCCCGCCTTCTCTCTCCAAGTCTTGTTCCAATAAACCAACCAATACCTACTGCTACTACCCCGCCTACCAAGCTACTCATTATATATAGGAAGAGATGAGAACCATAAGAAGCAAACCGAACACTCTCAGCTGCAAAAGCTGACATCGTTGTAAAACCTCCACATAAACCTACACTTAAGCCCACCTTAAGCCATTCAGGTTCTGATCGAATAAAAAACCAGCCCGACACGATTCCTAACAGTAAGCAACCCATTATGTTAATGATTAGAGTGGCATTGAGCCATGTATCAGAGACACTTATTATAGTAAGAACATATCTAAGACACGTTCCCAATCCGCCTCCAACAGCTACAGCTAAAGCCGTTTTTCGATTCATATTAACTCACCGCTCTTCTTTATGTATAATAAATACTTATATCATATTCTAACAGTATAGCCGCTACAAATATGATCTAAGTGGTATGATAATAGCATTATTAGGCATATCAATAACATGTACAGACAAAATGTTGAGGTGATTTATATGGACATTCTTTTAATTAAGCTCATTGCCTCCCTTATCTCGGGTTTTCTTATAGGGGTTGATCGGCAAATTAAACACAAACCACTTGGACTAAAAACCAGTATGGTCATTTGCATAGCCAGCTGTTTAATGACAATTGTTTCAATTGAAGCAGTAGCAAAATATGCATCAGAACACACTCCTAATATGGATCCCATGCGGTTAGCTGCACAAGTGGTTAGTGGCGTAGGTTTTCTTGGTGCGGGGGTTATACTTAGAAGAAGTAATGATGTGATATCAGGACTAACCACTGCAGCGATGATTTGGGCCGCTTCTGGACTTGGTATTGCCATTGGCGCAGGGTTTTATGTAGAGGCCACTTTTGCGGTGATTTTAATACTCATGGCGATTAATGTGATCCCAGCTATTTTTACTGCTGTAGGACCATCTTCCTTAAGCTCAAAGGATATACACACTCGAATTGTCGTTGCTCCCGAAGGACAAATGAGTAAAATCATTGACGCTTTACAAGTACGCGGAAAAACAATGAAGGAAAAACGAAACAAGCAGCTTACGGTGAGAGATGTTCAGATCAGTGATTTAGCAAGCGGTAATCAGCAAATGGATATTACCCTTTCTATCCCCAAAACAATGTATATCACAGATGTCTATTACCTCATTAAAGATATTGATCATGTTCAAACGGTTGATGTCGAAAAAAGGTAGTGCCGATTACCCAAAAACTAGCTATACTATATCTATACATTTAGCGACAGGATGGGTAGCAAAATGGAGTTTGTTAAAGAATTAATTGGACAGTATAGTTACTGTGGCATTT
Organism: Alkalicoccobacillus murimartini; assembly: GCF_030813245.1. Classification (GTDB taxonomy): domain Bacteria; phylum Bacillota; class Bacilli; order Bacillales; family Bacillaceae_D; genus Alkalicoccobacillus; species Alkalicoccobacillus murimartini. The sequence continues at coordinate 301,673 of NZ_JAUSUA010000005.1, forward strand.
TTATCGCGTTAGTTGGAGGGATTGTGGGGCTTCCTATACCAGATGAGCTACTACTAATTGCAGTCGGTTATTTCTCTTATAAAGGTGAGCTTCACCTTATTCTTGCATTACTTATCTCTTGTCTTGGCTCTACTATCGGCATATCGATTAGTTATTACTTAGGCAAAAAACTTGGTCTGCCATTTCTTCTGACACATGGATCAAAGCTTTTTCTATCTCCTACTAAAATTGAGCGTTCTCAACGGCTCTTTCAAAAATACGGTCCCTTTATTCTAGTGGTCGGTTATTTCATCCCTGGTGTTCGTCATCTAACTGGCTACATCGCCGGAATATCTAACCTGCCGTTTAAAAAGTTCTCGCTTTATGCTTATAGCGGGGCCATTATTTGGGTTCACACCTTTGTTCTTGCAGGCACCTATATGCGGTGGGACTGGCAACGATTAAGTGAATCCATACTTGCTCACAAATTATTAGTTGGAAGTATTATTGGCTTTCTCATTCTGACGTTTGTTTGCAGTTATATGGCTTATCTAAGTCTTCGAAGAAAAAAACTAAATAGACAATATGAATCTTAATTGATAATCATGATCAACGAATGAGAATCAACTTTCTAAAAATGAGTATTCTAAATATAATTAATTATATTCATTACTATGTAACAGGTCGATCTAATATTGACCTGTTCTTTCTGCTAAGATAAACTAATGATATAAGCTCGACCTACATTGAGAGGAGTTTCAACTATGTTACCTGATGATTTAACCAAAGCTTTAAACAAACAAGTGAACTTTGAATTTTACGCTGCCCACTCGTATACAGCTATTGCTGCTTACTTTGCCAATCAGGGCTTTAAAGGCTTCCGGAACTTTTTCTTAGTACAAGCTGAAGAGGAACGATTCCATGCAATGAAAATCTACAATTACTTAGTAGATGTAGGTGAAAGAGTGATCATCGAGACGATGGATCAACCTAAGAATTTGTTCCAATCACCTCTTGAAGCCATTGAACACTCGTTAGCTCAAGAGAAGGATGTCACAAAGGCCATCTACAAAATTGCTGACCTGGCCCTTGATCATAAAGAACATGCCACAATTGCTTTAATGAATTGGTTCGTAGAAGAACAAGTTGAGGAAGAAAGCATGTTCCGTGATATGATCGCTAAAGTGAAACGTATTGATGTTGATAGTAGCGCCTTCGTTATGCTAGATTCTGAACTCGGCAAACGCTCGTTTGATGCTGAAGAAGAAGATTAATAAAGGTAGGAGAACAGGACGCGGTGGCGTTCTGTTTTTTTGTATCCAAAAAAACCCTCGTGTCGTCTCTACACGAGGGTTTCTATCTGGCGGGTCAACCAATATACTGATTAAAAAATGCAAGGACTCTTTCACTCACCGTGATTTCATTTTCTTTCTTAGAAAAGCCATGTCCTTCGTCTTCAAATACAATATACTCAATATCTGTACCTTGCGCACGTAAAGATTCAACAATTTGATCAGATTCTGCTTTTACTACTCGTGGATCGTTTGCTCCTTGGATCACAAGCATTGGTTTTGTCATTGTCTCTAAGTAGGTAGTGGGTGAATCTCGAGTAAATCGTTCTTTATCATCCACTGGGTCACCAATCCATTGTTTCATTATTGGTTTCCAGAACTCTGGCACACTATCATAGAAGCTAAAAAGATTAGATACTCCAAAGATATCAACAACCGCTTTGAAATACTCAGGGTGGCGCCCATGAAGCAGAAGCGCCATATAGCCACCATAGCTTCCTCCCATTAATAGAATCTTATCTTTCTCTGCATACCCTTGCTCAATCATATAATCAACGCAAGTTATGTTATCAAGGCGTGGTCCGTGTCCCCAATCCCCTTCGACCATCTTCTTAAAGTCAGAGCCATAATTGCTAGAGCCTCTAAAGTTAGGTGCTACGATACTATAGCCTTCGTAAGCAAGATGTTGAAACATGGCGCGAAAGCTTTTGACTTCAGCTGCTTGTGGTCCTCCATGTGGCCATAGAATAAGATGATGATTGTCTACTTCCGCTCGTGCTTTGAAATACAAGCCTTCGATTTCTAGTCCATCAAATGATTTGTAATGAATGATACTTGGCTCAGACAAGTATCCCTGATCTATCCCCTGAACCGTTATATTCGTAAGCTGCTCCCACCTTTGTTCTGGGGTAGCTTTATAAAGATTAATCGGTTTAATTGCGGTACCTCCAGCCACATACAATGTGTCCTTTTTAGAAAGAACAAATTGAATTAATTGTGTAGTGGGAATCTTAATCTCTTCTAATTCATTGTTTTTAATATCATATTCCCAAAGCTCATTGCTAACACCAGACGTAGAGGTTATGTATAACGTATCCTTCGCTTGATTTACCTTCAACCCTATTAAATCTATCCCATGCTTTTCAAGCACTTTTGTCATAACCTTTGTCTCAGCATCATAATGAGCCAAGTAGAAATAATTTTGGTTATAGTTTGTTGTAAAATAAAGATCTTTATCTGAAGTAAAAATAGCGCTTCCGAACGCATAGCCTTCATCTGGTTGCTCTACAAGGGACGTCAGTGTGTCATTCTCAAAAAGATAAGGTACGCTATGCGTGTTTGAGTACGTTTTTATGACAATAAATCGTGTTTCATTTATATTTTTTGCTGCTAAAAAAGAAGGTGCTCCTTCGCCTTGGTAAACGGTTTTGATCTCACCTGTTTTCAGATCATAAACATTTGAATTCAAGTAAGTTGGATTGTCATCCGTTGTATTGTAGTAAAGTCGGTGCCCATCATCTGATAGCCCCTCTATCATGTGACGCTGTCCTTCTTTTTGAACGAGTGCCTTAAGAGTTCCTCCTTCTTTAGGCAATGCATAGATTTGTGCGTTCTCATCTCCTTCATGATCAAATGAAGCAATAATAAAAGAACCATCCTTGCTATAAAGCAGATCATGACAATTTTCTCCGATTGACGTTAACTTATATGGAAATCTTGAGTCTGAATCCATAGCCCATAACTCATATTCACCACTAATATTTGATGAAAATACAATCTGATCTTCTTGCGGACTCACTGCAAATGTTCCAATTTTACTTAGTTCAAAAAATTGTTTTGCTTCTGGTTTATCAAATGTAATCATTCGTAATCTCCTTATATTATATAAGATTGGCATTGTATTCCTCTTCACAACTATTCTATCACTCCTTTTTCATCAATCACAAACATTTTTCCCAATTGTCTAAATACTGTTATCGCTTTAGGCTAGATAGAAACACAAACAGAGGAGATGAAATCATGCAGACATCGAGAATATTTGTGATTTTGACGAGCCTCACTCTTTTTCTATTATGTACTCCCATGATAGTAGAGGCTGGTTCATTCGGCAAAGGTGATCCGTATGGACCTGTTGGGGAATGGTATATCGGCGAGGACCCCATTAGCCCAAACGATAAACCACCCGTTTTATTTGTACATGGCTACAATAGTTCTTCTCTTACATGGTGGGAAGATAATGATATGTATGATCTCTTTCGTGATGCCGGTTACCAAACCGCTTTTATTAATTTACATCCAGACAAAGATATGTGGAAAAACGGAGAGATTTTATCGGACAAGCTTGAAGAAATATACCAGCATTTTGGAGAAGAACTAATGGTGATCGCACATAGCAAAGGCGGACTCGATACTCAGACTGCACTTGTTCATTTTGATGCTGAGCCGTACATTTCAAGAGTGGTTACTCTATCGAGTCCACATCATGGCAGCGAGCTTGCAGACTTAGCTCACAGTAACTGGGCATCTTGGTTAACAGGAATAATCGGCGCGAGAAGTGAAGCCACAGAATCATTGCAGACAGGTGCAATGTCACAATTCAGAACACAGACCGACAGCTTAGCTCAAGAAATAGATATTCCTTTTTACACTATTTCAGGGAACGATCCAGGTTCATTTAGTTCAGCGCTTTATTGGGGAAGAATGTACCTTAATTCATACGGGGAAAATGACGGCAGTGTGACCGTTAATCACTCCAAGTTATCGTACGCCTATGAAAGTACATCAGGCCCCTGGAACCACACAGAAGTAAAAACAGGAGAATTCACCTATCCCTTTGTTGAACCATTACTGAGGGCTGAGGCTTCATATCACAATCATGAGAAACAAGGAATCCCATATGAAACAGGGTCTATTATTCGAGGAGGGGAATTTGAAGAACAAGTAGAAACCGTGTTTAATATTGAACCAAATGTCGATACAGCCTCCGTGCATTTTCTAGCTCCTAAACAACTTGAAAATGCACAACTCATTGCTCCTGACGGTAAGGAGTATACTCTAGGAGACATACATCAAGAAGAGGAAAATGCCGTTTTTGAAGGGGCATGGACTCACTCCATTGAAGTTGAAAATCCACCCAAAGGGGAGTGGACGATTAACGTTGAAGGGGAACCTCAAGATGAGACGATTCCATATATGCTAGTGGTAGGTTTAGAGGGTGGAGTTTCCGGTGATGTAAAGATGTCTTCTAATTCAGCAGATATCTTGTTAGATGAGAACACCTTAGATCATAATAAAACAAGCTACACCATTCATATGGATGATGTACTAGTTGTTAAAGATAGCTCACAAGCATCCCTTCAATCCCGATCTCTTCCATATGATCAAGAAGGCGCTTATACGATTACAGTTGATGTATCTGGAGAAACGTCTGATCAATCCACTTTTGAACGTACATTTATTTATAATATTTATATAGATAAGAATGGAAACAAATTAACTCAATAATAGACAAAAAGATCGCGCATTTCCTATTGAAATGCGCGATCTTAATGCCCGGCAACGTTCTACTCTCGCAGGGGGAAGCCCCCAACTACCATTGACGCAGAAGAGCTTAACGGCCGTGTTCGGCATGGGAACGGGTGTGACCTCTTCGCTATTGCTACCGGACTTATATGTGATATTCTCTAACACAAATATTAGAATATCATGTCTACTAGATGAGCGCAATAGGTTACGCGAAATTTGTCGTAAGTTTTTTTATTTTTTCATGGGTGGTCTGTTTTAATCTAGTTGGTTTCGATCTACATCTATTGATAGAGTTGACTAGCGTGATCGTCTTGGTGTAGCGGGATCGGGGCTTGGTAAAAGTGGAATCGAGCTTGGTTGTTCCTTATGTTCGTTAAGGGGACGGTTCTTGAGTAAGGTTTTCTCGTCGAGGACAGAGATCGGGCTTGGTGTTTGGAGAGGGCTCTTACTGTTTAGTAGAAGTATCTTGCTAGTGTTGCCTTTTATCTTGATAGTGAGAAGGTGGGCTTGGTTTTCTCACATTTGTTCTTGCTAAGGATGTCACGAGCTTAGTAAATAGGGGATTGTCCTTGGCTTCTATCTAGTTTCTCTTGCTGACGCAGCAGGTTTCTTGGTGAATGGTTAATCTATCTTGATGATGAATACATTCATCTTGCTATCTCTTTTACTCCTTGGCTATGCAAATAGTCAATACCGTTTGCCGTTCTATCGGTGTAACGTAGTGGTCTTGGTGTTTGTTTAGTAAGAGTGCTTGGTAAAGCTAAGTTCTTTCTTACTATGGAGAGCGCCTCGCTTGCTAAAGTGTTGGTCTCTCTTGATATGACAGCCTGGGGCTTGGTATGATGACGTTCTTTCTTGATATAGAGGTCAGCGTCTTAGTAATCGCCGCTTGGTCTTGGTTATTCCTTCATCTCTCTTGCTGTCACCTTTCTCCTCTTGATACAAGCTTCATCCCTCTTGGTTTATCTAGCCGTGGTCTTGCTATTGAACTTTTTATCTTGGTACCGAGGAATCTCTACACAAAAAACCCCTTCACCCAATGGATCAACCATCAGATGAAGGGGTTCTTTTTTGGTGCCCGGCAACGTTCTACTCTCGCAGGGGGAAGCCCC
>NZ_JAUSUA010000006.1 GCF_030813245.1 Alkalicoccobacillus murimartini
CATACATGACCTAAGCAAGAGAGAGATCGATTTTATCAAGAGCGAAGGGCAGTTCAAGTGACAGAAGGAGAAAAATTTCATTTTTAGAAGGGCATTTGAAGTTTGAGGGAGTTATCAAGAGGAATGGATGAACCAGCAAGACGGGTGGAGATTGATCAAGAAGCAGCGTGCGATACCAAGAGCCTACGAGATCTAAGCAAGTGAGAATCTGAATTAACAAGAGGAAGAGGTCGATAGCAAGAGCGAACAGCTCCGAATCAAGAGAGAATGGAATTTATCAAGGAGTGAGACGCGATACCAAGAGCTCCTGTGATCTAATCAAGAAAGAGTTCGATTGTACCAAGAGGGACAGCACGCGACGACACAATCAGCAAACAGGCAAAGCCCCTAAGGTCTTTGCCTGTCTCGTGTATTAGCCGAACATACGGATTCCGATTAGAATGACGGCAATGATGCCTACGGTAATCCATATGATTTTTTTCTTTTGTTTCTTTTTTTCGTGGTTTGCCCAGCGATCAGGGTTAAAGCTTGGTACTTCTTGGTCATGGACGGGACGCTGATGGCTGCGTTGGACAAATGGCTTTGCACCCATTAAGAACAGGGGAGCGAGGGCCAATCCTGCAATAAAGCCAAATAAATGGGCTAAGATATTAATGTTTGGGTTTACAAAGGTCATAACTAGCGAAATAATAATGATGGTTACAACCAATTGTGAGTTAGCGCGATCGATGAGGTCGCGGCGAGCCCAGATCATGTAAGCAAGGACACCAAATATGCCAAATATGGCACCAGACGCTCCGAGGTGACGGGTGTACATATCTCCTAGGAGAAGCGTGGCGACGTTTGCCAAAACGCCTGCCAATAGGTAGATGGAAATAAATTTACCTGTCCCTAATATTTTCTCGACGGCAGGTCCAAATATGATCAGTGAGAATGAGTTAAACACCATGTGCATTAGGGTGTAGTGTAAAAAAATGGGTGTGAGTAATCGCCAATATTCGCCAGCGAGTGCTACGTGAATGTTACTTCCAACACCACGATCGAGTATGACGTCGCCAAACGGGAATAAGTTTATCCATAAAAATAAGATGACGTGAATCGCAACTAAAACAGTGATAACAGGATAATTTTTTCTGAATGAATAGAAACTTTCATTACGTATAAACATCTTTGACCTCCTTCGTACCAAATTAAATAATAAACGATCTAACGAGGTGTGTACATGATTCATGGTATAGGAATTGATATTATTGAGCTCGAGCGTATTGAAAAAGCGCTTAAACGAAATGCACGATTTGAGGAACGGATCTTAACTGAGGCTGAACGAATGGCTTCTCAAAAGTACTCAGTTTCAAGAAAAATAGAGTTTCTAGCAGGCCGATTTGCTGCAAAAGAGGCGTTTGTGAAAGCTTCGGGTGTGAAGCGTTTATCTTGGTTAGATATTGAAATTTTGAATGATGGGCAAGGTAAACCAAGGCTAACAGGCCCTATAGATGGACTCATTCATGTATCCATTTCCCATAGTCAAGACTATGCTGTTGCACAAGTAATTATAGAAGGCGAGTAGGTATGAATCAAGCTTGAGGACTCGTCTGCATATTCGCCTAGGTTGTCTCATATAGATGTAATGCGATGGGGAACAGCTCGTCAATTGGACAGAGATTTCTCTAATTAGCGTCAAATGAGACGAAGGGGTGAGGGTATGAAACGAGTAAGCTGGTTCGTCATGTTGGGGATATTAATGATTCTAATGCTTGCAGGGTGTGGTGAAAAGACACAGGAGGATGTGCTGGAAGACCTAGGAACGACTCTTGAGGATCTGTCAGGTTATAAGGCTAAAGCAACGATGCAATTAGAGACTGGGAATGAACCTCAAACATACGATGTGGAGGTATGGTATCAAAAAGAAGGCTTTTATCGGGTTGTTTTGAATAATAAAGAGAAGGATCAAAGTCAGATCATTCTAAGAAATGATGATGGGGTATTTGTTCTGACACCTGCTCTGAATAAAAGCTTCCGTTTCCAAAGTGATTGGCCAAAAACAACTAGCCAAAGCTATCTGTATGAGTCCTTGGTTGCCGACATCTTAACGGATCAAGAGCGTACTTTCTCCCAAGATGAAGAGCATTATTTATTTGAAACCGCAACGAACTATCAAAATAAGAATCTAAATAAGCAGCAAATCTACTTGAACAAAAAAGATCTAACTCCTGCTAGGGTGGAGATTCTTGATGCTGAGCAGTCTCCGTTGGTCACTTTAAATTTTACTGAATTTGAAAAGAACGCGTCGTTTAATGATGTTGACTTTGAGATGGAGCAAAACATGACAGGGGCACAGTTATCAGAACCGACTTTAGCTGAGCCATCCGGTGAGATGGAAATTTATGTTCCGCTTTATGTACCAGATGGAACGAGTTCTGGTGAATCAAAAGAAGTAGAGACAGAGGATGGCACGAGTTATGTCCAGCAATACACAGGGGAAAATTCCTTCACCCTCATTCAGAAACAAACAGATGTGGTCCCAGCTTCTACAACATCTACAACAATCAATGAAGGTCAACCCGTTGATTTAGGATTTACGATAGGGGTACAAACAGAGGATGCTACGATGTGGTCACATAACGGAATCGACTTCTATCTTGCATCGACGGACCTTGACGCAGAGGAAATGGCAAACATTGCACGGTCGGTTTACGGGACTCTTGAAAAATAAATAGTTTCTATCTAAAAGTGAGGCAACCTTGTCTCACTTTTTTTGTGTTCAAAACACGTTATATAGATGGGTTGTAAGGGTATTGAAGAACAGTTATTTAATCATAAGGAAGGGGATAATGTTGATGCAAAGGCTTGAACTTGAAGACATTCAACAGTGGTTACCAAATAGAGAGTTTGACCAAGGGACAAATAAAAGAGATTATGGACAGGTTTTGTTAATAGGGGGAAGTGCAGGAATGGCGGGATCTATTATCATGTCTGCTGAAGCAGCTGTTCTCTCTGGAGCTGGGCTCACAACCGTAGCGACAGAATCGAGTCATCATAGCGCGCTGCATTCAAGAGTTCCAGAAGCCATGGCTTTACCATTGAATGATTTATTCAGAATTAGTGAGCAAATTAAGAAAAGTACGGTGGTAGCGATTGGACCTGGACTGGGTGTAGATGAGCGAGCGGCGAATATCTTTCGTCTTGTCTTAGCAGGTGTAGAAGATCATCAAGTTCTCATCTTGGATGCAGATGCTTTAACACTTTTAGCGAGAGAGAAAAGCAAGTTGCGAATGAAGCATGTTATTTTGACTCCACATGCAGGAGAGTGGCAGCGTCTGACTGGGCTTGTACCATCTGAGCAAAAGGACAAAGTGAACCAAAAATGGGCGAATTATTTTGGAACGACGGTTGTCTTAAAAGGTGATGAGAGTCGTGTATATAGCCATGATGAAATATATCTAAATAAAAAAGGAGCGCCAGCCATGGCGACAGGAGGCATGGGGGACTGTTTAACAGGGTGTATAGCTGGCATATGTGCTCAAAGTGAGGATGTGATGAAGGGGCTGTTATCGTCTGTGTATCTTCATTCTCTTATTGGCGGTGAAAAAGCAGCGCTGCAACATATGGTAAGGCCTATTCACATTGCAGAAGCACTCCCGTTTTATATGAAAAAATTGACCACCTCTTTACGATGAAATTGACAGTGGTGTTAAGGGGCATTCATAATCAGATTAATACGATGGAATCAAGATAGATGGAGAGTGACAATCGTGCAATCTGAACTTATGAATGCTTATTATCGTGACACATGGGTGGAAATTAACCTTACTGCAATCGAGCGGAATGTTCGCTCGTTATATGAGTTATACAAGGATAAAGGAACAGAAGTTATGGCTGTTGTCAAAGCGGACGGATATGGCCATGGTGCATATGAAGCTGCACAGGCGTCACTTGTTGGAGGAGCAACCTTTTTAGGAGTAGCCATTTTGGATGAAGCCATTGAGCTGCGTAGAAAAGGCATAACTGAACCTATATTAGTACTTGGCCGAACAAGGCCAACCGATGCAGCGCTTGCAGCAAGCATGAAGATCGCTGTCACGGTGTTTTCCCTTACATGGTTAAAAGAAGCAGAGACCGTCTTAAAATCAAATGAGCCATTATCTGTTCATTTGAAGTGTGATACGGGTATGGGACGATTAGGTCTTATCGATCAGGCTGAAATAGAGACGGTATCGTTGTTTATTCATCAGTCGGAGCATTTTGATTTTGAAGGGTTGTACACACATTTTGCAACAGCAGACGAAATTGAGATTGAGTACTACGATGAGCAGTTCCAGCAATTTAAAGAGCTCTCAAAAATCTTAGAGGACCATGGGATCTCCGTGCCATATGTTCATTGTGCAAACAGCGCAGCAGCTCTTAGATTTCCAGAGCGTGCTTTTTCGATGGTCAGGTTTGGTATCTCGATGTACGGCTTATCTCCTTCACCAGAGATAAAAGAGCTGTTGCCTTTTAAGTTAGAACCAGCCTTTGCACTTAAGACAACACTTGCCCAAGTGAAGAAGCTTCCTGAAGGAAAAGCTATTAGTTATGGAGCGACGTATGTAACCAAACAGGATGAATGGATTGGGACACTGCCTATTGGTTATGCGGATGGCTGGATAAGATCTCATTCAACAAATGGAGGAACCGTTCTTATAGATGGAGAAGAAGCTCCTTTTGTCGGGAGAATCTGTATGGATCAATGTATGATTCGCCTCTCTGCACAAAAACATGAAGGAACGGTTGTCACGTTAATTGGAGTGGATCAATCAAGTAGCATCACGATGGATGATGTAGCCAAAAGACTTGAGACGATAAACTATGAAATACCATGCGTCATTAGCAAAAGAGTGCCACGCTTATATTATCGTGATGGAATTCTAGCTTCCGTTAAAAATCCTATTCAATGAACATGTATAATCAAAACGTAGTAGGGAACGATTTCTAACAAGAATATATTGAAAATCGTGTCAAAACCTCTTTGCAATCCTTACACCTGAATGCTATGATGAAACGTGAGTAGAAAAAGGCAAATAACGATTGATCTTGTCACTGTTGAACGGTACTATGATTTGTACAAGGCGTTTATGGTGGGGGTTGAAACGTGAATGAAAGATAAGAAACTTAAGGATGTTATCGTTACGTTACCACAACAATTGTTAAACGAGGTGGATGCATTGCTAGAACAGGAAAACCTTAACAGAAGTGAATTTATCTCTAAAGCAACTAAAACGTATATTATGGAAAGACAACAATCCCAAATTCGCGAATCGATGCAGCAAGGTTACATGGAAATGGCAAAAATTAATCTCACAATTGCATCAGAGGCTTTTCTTGCGGAGGAGGAAGCGGATCTAACCCTTGTTCGTTTAGTAAGTGGGGTGTAGCATTTGATTGTGAAAAGAGGAGACGTATATTTTGCGGACCTCTCACCGGTGGTAGGTTCCGAGCAAGGCGGGGTAAGACCAGTTCTAATCATTCAAAATGATATTGGCAATCGTTTTAGTCCTACTGTTATAGTGGCGGCCATTACAGCTCAGATTCAAAAGGCAAAATTACCGACTCATGTTGAAATAAATGCAAAAAAGTATGGATTTGATCGTGATTCGGTTATTTTACTGGAGCAAGTTCGAACCATTGATAAACAACGGTTAACGGATAAGATTACCCACCTAGATGATAATATGATGAATTCTGTAAATGAGGCATTATTTATAAGTTTAGGTTTAGTTGATTTTTAACGTTCCTTTTATAACTGATTAACGTCCCCGATTTGAATAACGGGGATTTTTTCATTTGTATTTTATGATGAAAGCGAATTCTCAGTATACTTGTGTCGTTTTGAGTAGTTTCTCTTTGCAACATAAGCCAACTCATGGAATAATGGCTATAGAGACTATATATGGAGGATATTCTATGCAATCGAGCGCACTATCCTATTTACAACAATACCAGAGTCAAATTATAGAGCAATGGGACCAACAGCTTTCTGAATTGCGTAATGAAAGTGAAATTAAGGCATCTCTTGAAAAGGCTGTAGAGCACACAAATCAAGAGTATATGACATTAATTTTACAAACCGCAAAAAGGAATGAAGAAGATTCACTAGAGGGACTAAAAGCGTTCACAGAACAATATATTCAGAGCGGGCGTTCTCTATCTTACTTCACCAAAGCTTTACAAGGATTAAGACGAGCCATTCACAACCAACTTAGAGAAATATCACCCGAAGACGGGAATATTCTGGACATATATAGTGATCTTAATCAATGGATTGATAACATGAGCAACATGCTTGTTACAGAATACATTGGGTCATGGGAAGACACACTAGAAATGCAGAAGCTGTCACTACTTGAACTTTCTGCACCACTTATTCCTGTATTTGAAGGGATCACGGTCATGCCTCTAATTGGGAGCATTGATACAACGAGAGCGAAATTAATCATGGAGAACCTGTTAGAAGGTGTGATTAAGAATCGATCTAGAGTGGTCTTAATAGATATTACTGGTGTGCCAATTGTAGATACAATGGTTGCGCATCATATTATTGAAGCTTCAGAAGCTGTGCGACTGATTGGTGCTACATCCATTCTCGTAGGCATCAGACCAGAGATTGCACAAACAATCGTTAATCTGGGCATTGATCTAACGAAGTTTCCGACAAAGAGTACGCTACAAAAAGGGATGCAAAAAGCCCTTGAGATGTGCAACCAACAAACGATTGAGTTGTAATATGGAGGTAGACAAATAAAGATGAGAATTCCAATTCTAAAACTTGGCAAATACTTACTTATCAGTATCCAGACAGAGCTTGATGATCAAACCGCTCTTCAATTTCAAGAGGATCTATTAAATAAGATCCATCAAGAAGGTTCTTCCGGTGTGGTCATTGATTTAACTTCTGTAGATATGATTGATTCATTTATTGCAAAAGTACTAGGCGATGTGGTAGATATGTCTAGTCTTATGGGTGCTAAAGTCGTGTTAACTGGTATTAGACCAGCTGTTGCCATTACACTTATAGACATGGGTATTAAACTGGAAGATGTCTCAACAGCTCTTGATTTAGAGCAAGGTTTAGAGAAACTGCAACAGGAATTGGAGGGTTAAATGATGGAAACCCAATCCTCTGTTGAAGTAAAAAATGAATGGGGAATTGTTGCTGCAAGGCAGGCAGGTAGAACCCTTTCAAAAGAACTAGGCTTTGGCAATGTAGACCAGGCTAGAATTACAACAGCTATTTCAGAGCTAGCGCGTAATATATATCTTTACGCACAACGCGGTGAAATCATATTAGATATAGTAGAAGATAAAAGTAAGTTTGGAATCAAAAAAGGGATTAAGATTACGGCGTCAGATTTAGGACCGGGAATTCCAGATTTACGTCAAGTGATGGTTGATGGCTTTACCACATCAAGTGGACTTGGTGCAGGACTTCCTGGAGTGAAACGATTAATGGACGACTTTAACATTGAATCAGAAGTGGATAAAGGGACCACGATCACTGCTACTAAATGGCTCCGATAAGGAGGACATCAATGCACTATGAACTATACAGATAACAATATTGAGACATCCTACAAGAAAATTCTACAATCCTATTTAGATACAGGTAGTGAACAGGTTCTATATGAAGCCCAGCAGTTTACTCGGACGCTGCTGGAGCATCAGACGTCACCAGAAGAACTTGTTAGTTTACATCGATCAATTATGGATCAACTGTATCCTGATTTACCTGAAGACATCCAGGCTTCGTTTGATTTTCTCTTAGAAGCGATGATGGGCTACGGAATGGCTTATCGTGAGCATCAAATATTGAGAGACCGGCAACAGGAATTAGAAGCAGAGATTGATGTTGCTGCTAAAATGCAACAAACTCTCCTACCTAGAGAAGAGCTTTCGGTTGAAGGTTTAGATGTAGGGGTAGTGAGTGTACCTGCTAAAAAGATGAGTGGAGATTATTATCATTATGTCACGGATCAGTTTGGTGGAGTGGGCCTATCCATCTCTGACATTATTGGTAAAGGGGTCCCGGCTGCTCTATGTATGTCCATGATTAAGTACGCAATGGATAGTTTGCCAGAGCAGCAGCTTAACCCAAGTGCTCTCTTAGAAAGCCTGAATCGAGTCGTAGAACAAAACGTTGATGATAGCATGTTTGTTACGATGATGTACGGATATTATGATTCCAAATCGCATGAGTTCACCTATTCAGGTGCAGGGCATGAACCGGGCTTTTTTTATTGTGCGCAGAAAGATTCATTTGAAGACCTGAGTGCAAAGGGCCTTGTTTTAGGTGTGTCTAGAAAAGCAACTTATCGAGAATATGTGAAGCAACTTTCAGTTGGAGATTTTATTGTATTTTTAACAGATGGGGTCACGGAATGTCGTGTCGGAGATGAATTCTTTGAGAGAGAAGAAATTGTCACGATGCTCAGGAAGTCTATTCATCTAAGTGCGCAAGAAATCGTGGAAAATGTGTATCGCGAGTTAAGTAAGTTACAGGATTTTTCATTAAGAGATGATTTAACATTAATAATCTTGCGTAGAAATGTTTAATTTAGATCAATTGGTGGTATATAAAGAACACTAAACAAAATGACGCGGTTCCAACTCAAGGAGGAAGCTACATGAATTTAGATATTCATATTGAGGAAGCAGAGAATCAAAAGAATGTTTTTCTTTCAGGAGAAATTGATACCTATACAGCACCTAAACTAAGAGAGTCACTAATCCCTTTAACGGAGCAAAGTGGTGTTGAGGTGATTGTTGACTTATCGGAAGTTCAATATATAGACAGTACAGGACTAGGAATATTTGTTGGAGTTTTAAAAGCCTCTGATTCTAACGGAAGCTCCTTAACACTTACAGGGATGTCTGAACGAATCAAGCGGCTTTTTGTGATTACAGGTCTTGATGAAGTTATTAACATCGTGGATCGGAGGGAAGAAGCTAAATGACTGAACAACAAGTTGACCATATAGAGATGAGTATTCCTGCAAAAGCGGAATACGTTGGAGTTGTGCGCCTGACCATTTCTGGAATTGCGAATCGGTTGGGCTTTTCGTATGACGATATTGAAGACATTAAGATTGCAGTGGCAGAAGCATGTACGAATGCCGTGAATCATGCATATGAAGACGATGGGAACGTTAAGATTGCCTGTGACCTGTTTGAAGATCGTATTGAGATTATTATTGCTGATGAGGGACAAAGCTTTGATGTGAAAGAATTGCAGGGGAAATTAGGACCTGTTGATTCCAAGCAACCAATTGGGGACATGAAAGAAGGTGGACTTGGGTTATTCCTAATTAGTACTCTTATGGATAAAGTCCAAATTCATGATGAAGCCGGAGTGGTGCTGATGATGACAAAGTTCCTACGGAAAAATGAGGTGGAAGAACATGTCGACGGAATCTCATCATTACAGTCAGAACAAGGATAAGGTTTACGGTTGGATTAAGGAATACCAAGAAACACGAGATGATGATGTCCAGTTAAAGTTAGTGAAACACTACGAAGCCTTAGTTCGTTCTCTGTCACGTAAGTTCTCAAAAGGACGGGAACATGATGAGGACTTGTTTCAAGTAGGTATGGTAGGTTTACTTGCTGCACTACAGCGTTTTGATAATGAATTTGGGCGTAGCTTTGAGTCTTTTGCCGTGCCAACCATAGTCGGTGAAATTAAGCGATTTATTCGTGATAAAACATGGAGTGTGCACGTGCCAAGACGAATCAAAGAGCTTGGTCCCAAGATCAAAAAAGCTGTAGATACGCTAACAGCTGAATTACAGCGCTCACCTCTAGTGAATGAGATTTCCGAATTCCTTAATGTATCCGAAGAGGAAATCTTAGAAACGATGGAGATGAGCAAAAGTTACCAGGCACTCTCAGTCAATCGAGCGCTTGAAGCAGACCAAGAGGGTGGAGAAGTCACTCTTCTAGACTTGGTCGGAAAAGAAGACGAAGGGTATGAACAAACCGACCAACAAATGCTATTAGAAAAAGCGTTTCAAGTATTAAATGATCGTGAGAAATTGATTCTTCAATATACTTATTATGACAACTATAGTCAAAAAGAAGCTGGAGAACGGTTGGGGATCTCGCAGATGCATGTGTCGAGACTACAAAGACGTGCATTAGAAAAACTAAGAGAATCCATACGTGTCGAGCCGTCTGAAATTTTATAATGGTCATGTATACCGAAGATAAAAACATTGAGGTAGCCGTTTTACAACGTTCTAAAAACAGTGGAGAGTTTTGCGGGGATGCACATGCAGTAATTAAAACGGATACGTATGTGGTCTGCGCAGTGATTGATGGATTAGGAAGTGGCGAAGGAGCCAGCAAATCAGCTCAAGCCGCTCTTCGTATGGTAGAAGAGCATCATGAACTACCTGTCAAAACGATTGTAGAGATGTGCAATCGATCACTCTTAAGCATGCGCGGTGCAGTAATAACCGTTGTAAAGCTTGTGTTTAAAGATCGTCAAATCAGCTACAGTAACTTTGGGAACATAGGGTTCACCATGTATAATCCAAATGGCTCAACTGTGCAACCTTTGCCAACTCGAGGATATCTATGTGGTAGAAATGAGAAGATTAAAGAGAGTCAGTTCCAGTATGATGAAGGGACAATTTTTGTTCTTTATTCAGATGGAGTAGCAAGCCCACCACCTAAAAGAATGCTCTTGCATGTCACAGAGCTAAGAGAAAATAGCGATGCTATTTTCGATCAAGCGCGGTATGTAGAGAATGATGATATTACCCTGCTGATAGGGAAATTAAGATAAGCTTTTCACCGAATGAACAGGTGGAGAGCTTATTTTATTGTGAGCATCTGTGTATGATATGATGAAGAGAAGGTATTTGAATGAGGGGGATAAAGATGGAGGAACAAAAGCAAGCAATGATCCAACAAGTCGCAGCAGAGTTGAATATTCAACCTAAGCATGCCAAGCAAGTGATCGATATGATGGATGAAGGAAATACAGTCCCATTTATCGCTCGGTATAGAAAAGAAATGACGGGAGGAATGGATGAAGTTCAGCTCAAAGATTTATCAGAGCGCTGGAGCTATGTGAATCAATTAGCGGATCGAAAGGAAGAGGTTATTCGTTTAATTGATGCGCAAGATAAGCTGACAGATGAACTACGTCAAGCTATTGAAGGGTCAGATAAACTGCAGCTAGTAGAAGACCTGTATCGCCCTTACAAACAAAAACGACGCACCCGTGCAACAACAGCGAAAGAAAAAGGGTTGGAGCCTCTTGCGGAATGGCTCTTTTCATTGCCAAAATCAGGTGAACCACTCGAACAAGCCCAAACATACATATCTGAAGAGCATCAAGTGGAAACAGCAGAAGCAGCTATCGAAGGAGCCCAGGATATCATTGCAGAATGGGTAGCCGATGATGCGGACCTGCGTAGTCTGATCCGAAATCGAACAATCAAAGAAGGTAAACTACTCTCTGAAGTAAAGAACCAGGAAGAAGATGAAAAAGCTGTTTTTGAAATGTATTATGACTATAGTGAACCACTAAAATCAATTGCTCCTCACCGCGTCTTGGCAGTGAACCGTGGGGAAAAGGAAGGTATTCTTCGAGTAAGCGTTGCATCTCCTGCAGACAAACTGACAAGCGAATTGGTCAGAAAAGTCATCCGCTCATTTGGATCAAAAGCTGTACCTTATGTAGAAGAAGCGATCGCGGATAGCTACAAACGGTTGATTCAACCTTCTATTGAACGTGAGGTTCGTAATCAGCTAAATGAATTAGGAGAAGAGCAGGCGATTCATATTTTCTCTGAAAATCTTCGTAACCTACTCCTTCAACCACCAATGAAGGATCAGGTCGTATTAGGACTAGACCCTGCTTACCGTACAGGCTGCAAGCTAGCGGTTGTTGATCACACCGGAAAAGTCCTAGATATACGAGTAATTTATCCAACGCCTCCAAAGAGCCAGGTTGAACAATCAGCAAAGGTTGTAAAGGACTTAATTAAGAAATTTGGTATCACGGTCATTGCGATTGGTAATGGTACAGCCTCCAGAGAATCAGAGCAATTTATTGCAGATATCATAAAAGAACAACCAGAACAAATCTTTTATGTCATTGTTAATGAAGCCGGGGCTAGTGTGTACTCCGCATCAGACATGGGACGTGAAGAATTCCCAGACCTTCAAGTGGAAGAACGAAGCGCGATCTCCATTGCCCGTAGACTGCAAGATCCACTTGCTGAGCTCGTGAAAATTGATCCGAAGTCAGTGGGAGTCGGTCAATACCAACATGATGTGTCGCAAAAGAAATTAACGGATTCTCTTGGCTTTGTTGTAGAAACCGTTGTAAACCGAGTTGGAGTAAATGTAAATACGGCCTCTTCAGCGTTACTACAATACGTTGCCGGTTTATCTAAAACAGTCGCAAATAACATTATTAAAAAACGAGACGAGGAAGGTCGCTTTAATAGCCGTAGCGAACTAAAGAAAATACCGCGTCTCGGTGCAAAAACCTATGAGCAATGTATCGGATTTCTGCGTATTCCTGATGGAAAGCAACCACTTGATGCAACGGGTATTCACCCAGAAAGCTATAAAGTAGCCGCTTCAATCCTTGATAAAGCATCGATCCCATCAGCAGAAATTGGAACGCCTGTTGCCAAGGAACGCTTGCAAACGCTGAATACACAGTCCTTAGCAGATGAATTAAACATTGGGTTACCAACACTAAAGGATATTATTGATGCCTTTATCCGTCCGATGAGAGATCCACGTGATGAAGTGGCCAAGCCATTATTAAAACAAGACGTACTCAAAATGGAAGACCTCCAACCTGGCATGCAGCTGGAGGGAACCGTTCGCAACGTTGTCGACTTTGGCGCATTTGTTGATATTGGAGTGAAGCAGGATGGGCTCGTTCATATCTCGAAGCTCACAAAACGCTTTGTGAAAAACCCAATGGACGTATTAGCCGTTGGGGACATTGTGACCGTATGGGTAACGTCAGTAGAGGTCCAAAAAGGCCGCATTGCCTTAACAATGCTTGAACCAGAAAACCAAACCGTTACATCATAAGAATCACAAGAAAAGCCGACCCTGTATGGGGTCGGTTTTTTCTCGATATGCTAAGGGCAAGAAGGGAATGGTTGAGCGGGAGAATAAAGTGAGCAGTCGTAGATTAGGAATCTTAACTCGGGGATAAAAAGGGTGTAGTGGCGATGCTCTACTCACTCACTTTGTCTTGCGAGTAATTGAATACGTCTTCTGATAATAAAACCAGCACTGATTCAGAACGCGGAGCTGATACCTGTTCTTCTCGGCGAATGCGTGTCTGAGTTGCTTCTGTAACCAGTTGGGCATGACTCGCCAACTCCTTCGCTCATATGATAATATTAACTACTATATGCAGAGCGGTTTGTCAGTGTTTCCAAGACATCCTCTGTTTTTTTTTGAAGGAGTGGATTTTTATGCTTCAGCAGGAGCTGCAGCAACTGGTTGAAGAACTGTCTAACGACTTTTTTCAGCGACCATTTGTACATACAGCACGATTTAACCCAAGGCTCCGTACAACGGGCGGCAGGTACTTCTTACAATCACACGACATTGAAATCAACCCTAAAATGTTAGCTGCTTTTGGACAAGATGAGTTAGTAGGCATTATCAAGCACGAGCTTTGCCATTATCACCTCCATATTCAAAAGAGAGGGTACAAGCATCAAGACCCTGAGTTTAAGTATTTACTTCAAAAAGTTGGAGGACTAAGACACTGTCAGGTTATAGATGGCATGCAAAATACACCGAAACAACTGCACAAATATATCTGCTCAGCTTGCAGTCAAACCTACGTCAGAAAAAGAAGAATCAACACCACCAGGTATGTTTGTGGGAAGTGTAAAGGAAAGCTAAAAAAATTATAAAAAAGATATTGCTTGTCTGCTTATGTCTGTGATATATTATAGAAGTCGCAAAAACGACTATAACGTTTTACATATTCCACAGTAGCTCAGTGGTAGAGCAATCGGCTGTTAACCGATCGGTCGTAGGTTCGAGTCCTACCTGTGGAGCCACGGAGAAGTACCCAAGTGGCTGAAGGGGCGCCCCTGCTAAGGGTGTAGGTCGTGTAAGCGGCGCGAGGGTTCAAATCCCTCCTTCTCCGCCATTTTTATCTGTCTAAAATAATTTAGGCCCGTTGGTCAAGCGGTTAAGACACCGCCCTTTCACGGCGGTATCACGGGTTCGATTCCCGTACGGGTCATCACTATCTTAATTGATATTGAGCGAGAGATTCGCAGCATTGACAAAGAGAAGCAAGGAGTTCGAGGACATGAGTTTTCGAGTGAAGGAACGTACAATCGTACGTGACTGAACGAGAATAATGAAATGGACGAAGAAATTTGAAGCTTATCTGCAGTCAAAGTGGAGGATTAGCTCAGCTGGGAGAGCATCTGCCTTACAAGCAGAGGGTCGGCGGTTCGAGCCCGTCATCCTCCACCATCTTTTTTTTGAAGTAAATAATGGTCCGGTAGTTCAGTTGGTTAGAATGCCTGCCTGTCACGCAGGAGGTCGCGGGTTCGAGTCCCGTCCGGACCGCCATTATCTTTTATCTAAATACGCGGGTGTGGCGGAATTGGCAGACGCGCTAGATTTAGGATCTAGTGTCTTATGACGTGGGGGTTCAAGTCCCTTCACCCGCACTTTTCACAAAGTGCTTTTTTTTATGCAACGAGCGGTTGTGGCGGAATGGCAGACGCGCTAGGTTGAGGGCCTAGTGGGGTTAAACCCGTGGAGGTTCGAGTCCTCTCAACCGCATACTAGTAGTACCAAGGCTTTCGGAGCTTTGGTGCTTTTTTCTTTGGATTAAAAAAAGACCTAAGCTTATATATATACACTTTGGTCTTTTTTTATAGCATAATATTTAAGTTATTTAGCAAGTCATTATGCTTTATTAAATCTTAGTGCCATTCTGCAACAGAAGAAACAGGTAAACGATAAGATGGATAACCTTCTTCTACTGCTTTTCCGACTGAAATAATCATAACTGGAAGGTATCTATCCTTATTTAAACCAAATGTTTGTGCAATGTTATCCCTATCGTACCCACCAATTGGATTTGTATCATAACCATACGCTTTGGCGGTTAACATAAATAACATCGAGACAAGACCGTTATCAATTAATGCGGCTTCCAATTTTTGTTCTCTTGAAATAGTTTTATATCCTGCTGAGATTTGCTCTACTTGACGTTCTTTTACTTCTTGAGGCATGATTCCTAATTCTACTGACTTAGAATAGATTTCTTCTAAGTTTTCAACACTTTCAATATCTGCAAAAACAGCGACTACTGCCGATGATGTTGTTACTTGTGTGCTGTTAAAACCAGCTAAAGGCAGTAGTTTATCTTTTCCCTCAGCACTATCGATAATAATAAATTTCCAAGGTTGTAAGTTAGTTGAAGACGGTGCTCTTGTTGCTAAAGTTAACATTTCTTCTAATTCTTCATGTGTAATTTTTACATTTGTATCGTAGTTCCGAATTGATCTGCGTTCTTTTACAATTTGTTTAAATAATTCTTTTCTATTGATTGTTTGACTCATATTTTTTCACTCCACTTTTCTTCTTAGTATTTTTTCAACAACTGTTGTAAAACTGTTGTAAGATTAGTTTAGTGTCTATTTATATTCAAATACACCATCAAATTTATCAGTTTGTTGGAAATCCGACAAAGATCGGATACTAATGGAAAAGTATAAGTAGTTAAGTTGACTAAATAGTATAGGTTGGGAATCTTGGTTTCTATCAAATTTTAAGATTAACTATTTTCATTACCTTAGGTAATGCAGAATCTATAGTTTCATCTCCTTTTATACAAGTCATTGTCACTCCATAAATTCCCCAACTCCAAAAAGTCGCTTTGATTAAATGATTTGAATTTTCTCCGTCAATTTTATTTAACAATCTATAAAGAGAAGTTGTTAGGTGTTTTTTAATATCTTCTTCAATTTTGGGTTTTAATGTATCATAGGCTTTTTGACAATGTAATGAGAGTCCAGTTTGAGAATCAATTATGGCTTTCATTATATAATTGATAGTTCTTTCATTAATCTTATCTTCACTTTCAAGATCTTTAAATATTTCATTGGTAATAACCTCATTTTGAATGGCGTCGATTAAATCATATTTGTCTACGAAATGATAATAAAAAGTAGAGCGATTAATTTCTGCTTCCTTAGTTATATCTGCTATTGATACCTCTTCAAAGCTCTTTCGTTTTGCCAGTTCATAAAAGGTGTTAATAATCAATTTTCTTGTACGTTTTATACGAGGGTCTTGTTTTTTCATATTTTTCATCCTTACATATATTATCTTTTTATATTCTTCATAAACTGGAATGTTGAAAATTGAATTAAATAGATTATCAAGCTTATTGGTGGCTGTCTCATGTTATCTACTGATTTCATACTATCATTTATCTAGGTGATATACTCACAATTCAAACAATGAGGTTCAGGTTAAGTGTATTTAGAATTTCGAACACTGTTTTAAAATACTGAAGTACGATCAGCTGAAGAATATATTAAATATAGTAAGGAACGTTTTAAAAATAATATTATGAAAAAGAGGAGAGTCATTATTGGCTCTTTTCTTATTTAAGGCTAGTCGAGGATACAAATTTGTGGAGTATGTCGATTGGGATATGACAAGTTATAGTAGTGTTATTATGAGTAAGAAAATCATTTATTAAGGTAAAATTATAAAGGCGAATGAATTATAATAATTAAAATTAATGTTCGTTTTTAACCATCTGATAAAATATGAAAAGGGTCTCTATGTGGTGAAGAATAAGAGGATTTTATTTTCACCAATTTTTCACCACGTTATTTGAAAATGAACGATTTTACATGAAATGAGCGAAAATGAGTGCAAGTAGTGTGCGTGTTTGCAGGAGATAATATGTTTCCACGACATTGAGGGCTTAGTGAGGTTTGTCTTGTGGAGGTTCGACTCCTCTAAACCGCATATAAGCTTTAGCAGTTGTATTAAAGCCTTAGTTGGCTTTGATACTTTTTTGTTTAAAAATCATTAAAATAGATATAAAGAAACAATTGAGTTGACTTAGTTTAAAAATGAATATAGTAAATAATGGGATTTAGAATCGTTTTCATGTTATAGCTGATTAAGAATTCATTAAGTACCATAGTTGTTGTTATGCCTCTCGTTTGTGATATAAATAATACTTATAACTTGTATAAAAAAAACACATTTGTACAATAGTATATTACATGTGATGATGATTACGAAATAAAGCACAACACCGAGGAGGATATTTATGAAGAAAGTACTTATAGCATCATTCACAGCTGAATCAAATTCTTGGAACCCCTTTAATCAAAAACTAGAACAATTTCGATTAGGTTATGATGAAGAAGTAACTGATAACGTATTTTGTAGAGAACTCTTTGAGGAAAATGATATTGAAGCAATACCAACGATTTATGCAAATGGTGGTGCTGCTGGATATATTGAAAAAGATGCTTTTCTATTTATAGCAGATAAAATCATTGAAACAGCAAAAAAACATAAAGATGAACTTGATGGTGCACTTATGTTTCTGCATGGAGCAAGTCATGTTGTAGGCCTCCAAGAAGATGCTGGAGAACTTTATATTCTCGAGAGATTAAGAGAAATTTTAGGTTATGACCTACCTATAGTAATAACAATGGATCCTCATGGTAACGTAACTAATAGGTACACAGAACTTGCTAACATTATTAGATGTTACAGAGAGTCTCCTCATTGGGATCGAGAGCAATCTCACAGACACGTAGCCAAATTATTTGTTGATCTCTTAGAAAATCCGAGAGAATCAAAGCCTGAATACGTACGTGTACCTATCTTGGTTGGAGGACAAAGAAGTGTTTCGGCAGATGAACCGATGGCTTCAATCAATAAAATGCTTAATGAAACCGAAGAAATTAAAGGTATCCTAAGTGCGTCTTACCATATTGGATACAGTCATGCAGATAGTGCTTTATGTGGTGCTGGTGTGATTGTAGTACCAGAGACACCAGAGTATCAATCTCTAGCAGCAGCAAAAGCAAAAGAGATTGCAGTTTTTGTTATGAAGAATAAAGAACGCTTTCACTTTACTGGATATGCACTTGAAACTGATGAAGCAGTTAAAGAAGCCATTGAAACAGAGAAATGGCCAGTTTTTCTTACAGATGCTGGTGACAATGCTACAGGTGGATCATATGCATATAACACTTTCCTTCTTAAGAAATTCTTAGAACAAGACAAACTAAACAACAAAAAATATTTGTTTGCTTCAATTAACCATCCGGAAGTATGCAAAGAATTACTAGAGAACAATGAAGGAGACGAAGTGAAATTCTCTCTCGGAATGGATATTGATGACGAATCTACACCTGTCGAATTAGAGGGTACTATTTATAAAAAAGGTATTCTAAATACTTTTTATGCTTTTCCACAAAAGATTGGTGAAACTGTTACTGTTAAACTTAAGGATTTAGAGGTTTATGTAGTAATAGCAAATCATCTGACTGCTTTTAGAGAATTTCAGCAATTTGAAGCAGCTGGATTAAACTATGAAGACTTTGATGTCATTATTGTTAAGCAAGGATACCTTTACACAGAAGAATTAGAAGTTGCAGGAAGAGATATCATGGCTTTAACACCAGGAATGACCTACCAGAACGTCGAATTTTTAGAATTTAGACACTTAGTAAGACCAATTTATCCGCATGATAAAGATATGTTTGATGCATAAGTAGAACGTTAAGAGGGCTATTAGCCCTCTAATCTCTAAAAGTTAGAGCGTGATTCTAATGGAAAGAAATCATTTATATCTATATAGAATATTTAATGAAGTAGCTAAAACTGGCAACTTCACTAACGCAGCTAAAGAACTCTATTTAAGCCAACCAGCCGTTAGTAGTGCTATTAATAATTTAGAAGCTACTTTAAAAACAAAATTATTTGTGAGAAAAAGCAGAGGTGTTGAATTAACGAATGAAGGTAGAACATTTTATAACCATATAAAATCTGCTTTCCACATCCTTGAAAAAGGAACAAATGAAGTAATGAAAGAATCTACTTCTAAAAAATTAAGTATAGGTGTAAGTACTACAATGTGTCACCATGTTGTTAGACCATTTTTAAAAGATTTCATTGAAGAATTTCCACATCTAGATATTTCACTGTTGAATCAATCTTCTTTTGAAACTTATAAAATGTTAGAAAGTTATGAATTGGACATTGGGATCGTAACTGCATCTCCACTTGAAAAAAAAGATTTGAAGCATTATCTCTTTATGTCGATCGAATTCATTTTTGTAGCTACACCGAGCTATTTAGCCAGCTTGGAAGGTAAGGATGCAAAAAGTCTAGAAGATTATTTTGAATTAGGCAAGATCATGATGCTCAATAAGGTCCACCCTTTAAGACAGAGTTTAGATCATACCTTCTACAAAAGAGGAATTAAAATCAATAATAAGTTAGAAGTATCAAACATGGATTTACTAATTGACTTTGCGAAAATGGGAATAGGTATTGGTTTTGTAATACGCAATT
The DNA here is from genome assembly GCF_030813245.1 of Alkalicoccobacillus murimartini. GTDB lineage: Bacteria > Bacillota > Bacilli > Bacillales > Bacillaceae_D > Alkalicoccobacillus > Alkalicoccobacillus murimartini. The sequence goes on from NZ_JAUSUA010000006.1 coordinate 19,615, forward strand.
TTGTTAAAGATCAATTAGATAACGGTGAGTTAGTTGAGCTAGCATTGGAGATACCACAGGTTTACAGTAGATTTGCTCTTGTTTACAATGAAATTCCTGAACTTACTGGATCAAGTAAAATATTCATTGATAAGTTTAAGGAAAAATATAAATTAATAAATTAAATTTGTGAAATGTATTAATTAAGGAGATCAACAATGACAAATTTATTAGATGAAATTAATTACAAAGAGGTACAACAACCATCTAACTTGAAATCAATTATGCCAATAGACCTAACTGACGAAACGTTGCAAGAGCATAAGTTAAAGGTTTTAGATAGGTTAAAATCAAGTGAAGCTGATATTCTTATTATTTATGCAGATAGAGAACATGGTGCAAATTTTGGCTATTTAACTGGCTTTGAACCTAGATTTGAAGAAGCTGCTTTAGTTTTAAATAAAGAAGGAAACTCCTTTCTTCTTTTAGGTAATGAATCACTACGAATGAATCAATACAGTCGAATCAAGAGTGAGACCGTTCATGTTCCACATTTTTCATTACCAAATCAACCGATGGAAAATAACAGAAGTTTTGAGGACATTGTTAAAACAGCTGGTATTCATAAGGGAATGAAAGTTGCTTTAGCTGGATGGAAAATGTTCACATCGTCTTATGATGACAATGATAGCTTATTAGAAGTACCATATTTCATTGTATCAGCTATAAAGAACATAGTTGGAGAGAATGGAAAAGTTATTAATGGTACATCATTATTTATTAACTCAGAATATGGTGCACGAGTTATTAACAATAGTAATGAAATTGCTCATTATGAGTTTGGAGCTTCGTTAGCTTCATCAAAAGTAAAAACTTTACTAGATACTATTGAGGTAGGTAAAACAGAAATGGAATTAGCCGACCTTTTATCTGCATATGGACAACCTAACAACGTTACAACGATTTGTGCAACAGGAGATAGGTTTACTAATGCAGTTGTCTCACCACGCTATAAAGAAGTTAAAATTGGGGACAAATTTACAACTACTTTAGGTTTTAGAGGCGGCTTGACTAACCGTACAGGTTATGTGGTTTCAAAAGAAAATGAGTTACCAACAGATGAAAGAGATTATTTAGATAAGGTAGCTAAGCCTTATTTCGGAGCAATCGCTACATGGTATGAGAATGTAAAAATAGGGATGACTGGATCTGAAGTGTACGATTTAATTGATTCTGTTCTACCAAAATCAGAATTTGGTTGGAAGTTAAATCCGGGTCATTTCACGTCAAGTGATGAGTGGATGTCCTCTCCTATTCATAAAGACAGTAAAACAATAATTAGAAGTGGGATGTTGTTTCAAGTAGACATTATTCCAAGCGTCCCTGGATACCACGGTGTAAATGCAGAGGATGGTGTTGCAATTGCAGATAAAAATCTTCAAGAAGAAATCGCAACTACTTATCCAGAACTATGGGATAGAATTCAAGCTCGAAGAGAATATATGATTAACCATCTTGGTATTAACATTAGTCCAGATCTATTGCCTCTATCTACTATTAATGGTTATATGCGTCCTTTCTTATTGGACAAAAATAAAGCGTTAACGAAAAAATAATAATAAAAAGAGGGATTGACTCACAATCCCTCAACAATAAATATTTGGAATATTCTAAATGTTATTATGGGGGTCACTATGTCTAAGGAAAAATTAGCTCAAGATATCATTAGATTAGTTGGTGGTAGTGAAAATATTAGCTTTCTAAGGCACTGTATAACAAGATTACGTTTCGATCTGAAAGAAAGTAACTTGGCAAAGCCTAAAGAAATCGAAAAATTATCAGGGGTTGCTGGTACTAGGTTTGACGGAGAACAATTTCAAGTTATTATTGGTACTGATGTTGATACAGTTTATAAAGAAATTATTAAGATTACTGGTGAGGAAATCACTTCTAATACAAACTCATCTAATAAGGAAAAAAAGAAGAATACTTTCACAAAAATAATGAATATTTTTTCAGACGTTTTTGTTCCAATTATGCCAGCAATTATTGCGGCGGGAATGCTAAAAGGCTTACTCTCAGTGTTAGAAGTAGGAGGGTGGGTATCACTTGAAAGTAGTACTTATCAAATATTTGTTGCTATTAGTAGTGGTGCGTTTTATTTTCTTCCAATATTGATTGCAATAAGTGCATCAAATCGATTTGGTCTGAATCAATACCTTGGTGCAGCAATTGCTGGTTCAGTTTTATACCCAAATTTTACGACTTATATGTTGGAAGCACAAGAACAAGGTATTAATGTGAGTTTCTTGAGTTTACCAGTTGTTCCAGCTTCATATGCATCTCAAGTAATCCCTATGTTTATAATGATATTTATAGCTTCGTATATAGAAAAATGGATTAAAAAAGTTGCACCAAAAGCTATAGCTGTTATTTTAGTTCCAACAATTGTACTTTTAATTACAGTTCCGCTATTTCTGATTGCAATTGGTCCTTTTGGTACAATGCTAAGTGGTGGTATTACAGTTGCTATTGATTTTCTATTCACTTATGGTGGCGTTTTCGCGGGGATCATTTTTGGTATGATAGCTCCATTCTTAGTTATTACCGGTGCACAGCATACACTTGTACCTATTATTTTAGATTCTATCGCTACTGAAGGTGGCGACTATATGTTACCTATGTTTGCTACAAACAATATAGCTCAAGGAGCTGCTGCTTTAGCCGTATTCTTGCTCGTGAAAAAACATCAAAAAGACTTAAGATCAACTTCATTTAGTTCTGGTATCACTGGTTTATTCGGTGTAGCTGAACCGGCCATGTACGGAATAAATTTAGTATATAGAAAACCGTTTATTGCAGCAATGATAGGTAATGGAATAGCCGGTGGATTTATGATGTTCTTTGATGTAAAAGCTTATACCTATGTTAAGAGTGGTTTACAAGGTATCCCTATGCTAATTGGTGAAACGTTTCTTTATGGAATTATTGGTTTTGGTATTGCTTTATTCGGAACAATCCTCATAACTTATTTTATGGGAATTACAGTTGATGAAGAATCTACTAAAGATAAGAGTGAAAATGTCAGTTCCACTAATATCTCAACTGATAATAAAAAGATAGACACAACAATATTTAGTCCAATTGTTGGTAAGACTACGTCATTAAGTAATGTGGATGACCCAACGTTCTCTCAAGAAATGTTAGGTAAAGGAATAGCCATTGAACCACATGAAGGAAAAGTAACATCACCAGTTGATGGAACAATTACAGTTATTATGCCTAGTAAACATGCAGTGGGAATTACTAGTGATAATGGAGTAGAGGTTTTAATTCATGTTGGTTTAGACACTGTGAAATTAGATGGAAAACACTTTGAATCCTTTGTTGAAAAAGGGGATAAAGTAAAAAAGGGTGACAAACTCTTAGAATTTAATATTGAAGGTATTCATAAAGAAGGGTATCCAACAATTACACCTGTCATTATTACAAACACTAGTGATTACGCCTCTGTAGAGGTAAATGAAAATGAGATAACAGATAGTTCAACACCTGTTATTGTTGTTAAAAAATAAAATTGAAGACTTTCTGGTCTTGTTATTTCCAGAAAGTCTATCTATTACTCTGAGGTTAAACTCGTGGAGGTTCGACTCCTCTCAACCGCATACCAGTAGTACCAAGGTGATTATAGCTTTGGTACTTTTTTAATTCTCTTAGAAGTATAGTTACTTATAACTCTCCCAGATTTCGAGTACCTAATAAACTGGATTATTGTCGGTTTTTGGTGTATGAAAAATCTTGAAAAAGAAACTTATAAATATATAATTAAGTAAATAGTTCAAGATAGTGGTTACAATTCAGTTGGTAATTAACTAATGAGAAAAAGGCAAATCAGTCGAAAGATTGAGACGCAAAGCTACAGGTCTAAGGTTTATACTAAGATGGCTGAGCTACCTAAAATAGTATATATTTTAGGAGGGATGAATTTGGCTCCACATAAAGGTGAATTAGAAGAATTAGACCTTGAATGGATTAACCTAATGAAGGAAGCTTTAGAGTCGGGAGTTTCTATAATAGAAATTAGGCAGTTTCTAAAAAATCCTGAAACGCTTGATCAATTGAGCGCCTATATATCAGAAAAATCAGTAATATAATCTAAGTTTTACTAACAATGAGTTAGACTCCTCTCTACCGTATCATTTGAGCACCGAGGCTCTTTAGAGCTTAGGTGCTTTTTGTTATGTTCATAAACCTATAAAAAAATATCATGAAATTTATTTGGATGTTATAACGGGAGGGAATAACCAAATATTGTATAATATAATTTGCTAAATAATATAGTAATGGAGGATGAAATATTGAATACTATTGACTTAATAATTATGAATTTTAATGAAGTCAGAAGGCGGAGCATCAAATTGTGGAATGAAATCCCGTTAAATTATATTGATTGGAAACCTGATGAAGAGGCAATGACTTGTTCAGAAATGATTTTACATGTATTAGAAAGCGAACACATATATCATCAGATTCTTCTAGCCAAGGGTACTGCTAATTTTTCTGGAGAATTTAGAAATCCATTTGCTGATAAACAGTTTAATTCCGTTAAAGAAGAATTAGAATTTGCAAAACCTTATCGTGAGGATTTTATAAATTACATAAGGGATCTTAATCAGGAGGATTTGGATGAAGTAAAAATAGACAGAAGTGATGCAGGTTATATTCGGACTTTAGGGGATATGTTGTTACGAATTGCTTATCATGAATCTGTACATACAGGACAATTATTAGATTATATGCGTACGATGAATATCGATAGACCAAAAATTTGGGATTGAATAAAAAGCGAATGAACTTATAATTATTATACATAATGTTCGTTTATTGGTGTTTCTAAAAATGTACAAAGGGTCTCCAAGTGGTAAAGAATAAGGGTATTTTAGGTTCACCAAATCTTCACCACGATAGTTGAAAATGTACGGTTTTATATGAAATGGGCGCAAATGAATGTAAGTGGTGTGCATGTTTGAAGGAGATAACACGTTTCCACGGCATTGAGGGCTTAGTGAGGTTAAACTCGTGGAGGTTCGACTCCTCTCAACCGCATAAAAATTATAGTACCAATGCTTATGTAGCGTTGGTACTTTTTGTCTAGATGTATTTAGTTAGAATAATTGATCAAGTTTTTTGTGTAATAGTTTAATTTGATCTTCCATAGACTGTAATCGTTTTTCTTGTGCTGAATCTTTCATATTTTGAGTTGCGCTATCTTGGAGTGTCTCTTCAATAGCTGTTTTAGCTGCGAACGTAGATATTGCATCACCTAATGTAGTTATTAATCCTCCAATTAGCGCAAGTCTTAGGCTCATAGCTAAGTTATCATCGTCGATTTCTGGAGATGATTGTTGAGGTTGACTGCTTTTTTTCATGAAAAATCCCCCAAGGTAAATAAATGATACTTATAATATATTCTCCTTAATGATAATGAGTTACTGGAGAAGTGCTGAAATCGAGTTCTGTTTATAACATGAAGGATTTACAGTTAATTATTCAATATCTTTAGGGTTTTAAAGTTTATTATGATAAGAGTTAATAAACAATGAATTTGAAGCTGATAACATGGCAAAGAAGAAGTCACGTAATTTCAACTTTCTTCCTTTTTCTCATTGTCTTCGTATACATCCACATACACATTTCCTTTAGAATCTATTTGGGCAAGAAAAACATCTTTGAAATCTTTAGCCCCTTGCTTCTGTACCTCATTTAGTAACCACTCTTCTGCATAACCGCGTTCTTTTAAGCCCTTTTTAAGTAATTGACCATCCATAATCAAGATCGTCGGACCATGTTCCTGTTGAATAGGAATACCTGACGTATGAGGTGTAATGGGCTGTTGATCAGACTTCAACAGAATACTAAGCTGTCCGTTTGTCTCTAAAATAGCCATCTCCACATCTGAAACTTTAAAAGTACCCTTCTCCCTTAGTAACAGCATGAGTTCATCTGCGGATAGCATGTTTTTTTTCATGTTTTTTTCAAGAACTTTACCGTTCTGAATCAAAATTGTTGGGCTACCATCAATCATTTTTGTAAACCACATAGACTTTAAACTCAAGAAGGCTAAAATGATAGGGAAAATCCCCCAAATAAGTAACGCCATTAAACCGTTGGTTATTTTGACATTCTGGTCGACAGACATAGTTGCAGCTATTGATCCGATTGTAATACCTACACAATAATCAAAAAAGGTAAGCTGTGAGATTTGCTTTTTTCCCATTATTCTTGCCATTATCATTAACAAAAGAAACGATATAATCGAGCGGATTAAAATTAAAACAAATTCAGGCATCTTTTTTCTCCATTTCATGCTTTTTAGTATGTAATCTTTCTTTATTATTGGGTAATAATAATTGTCGTATTCATACGTATTCATACTTTTAGGAGGTCTTTTTATGATAAAGACAATTGTGTTCTATATAATGCTATTGATCGTGCTTACTGGGTGTAGTGATGCAGTCGGTAGCAGTCACTTCTTTAAGCAAGTGAATCAGCTTGAAGAGGCATTAAACCAATCAGATTGGGATCAAATTGAAATACATGCGAATGAATTCAAAGAGCTTTATCAAACTAACAAATGGAAATTACAGTTAATTGGCGATGAAGGGGAGTATGAGGGATTAAATGAAAGCATTCAAAAAATCATTGCAGGAGTAAAGGAAGAGGATATCATAAACGTGAGAATTGAATTGGCAAGCGCAAGATCCCTTATTGCAGATATATACTCATTATAGGAAGAGCTTTGTTAGGCTACCGATCTTATTTTGAGATAAAAAAATCCTTGATGTAAAACATCAAGGAGTGTGGAAGAAGGGCAAACCGGACTATTTATTATATTTTTGCAATGGATGTTAGGTGCTTGATCATACGATAAAAAACATAAATTTTCAGGTTTCAAGACTCCATTGCATCTGCTTTCGTTTGTTGTACAGTTCCATAAGGATGGTGTGGAGGTGCATAAATGGAATAAATTTTTAAAGGGATTGGACCAGTATTAATAACATTATGCCACGTGCCAGCGGGAACCATGATTGCACTATCCTCAAATACATTTGCTTGGAACGTTAAATTATTCGGATTGTTTGGATTATCTCCCATTTGAAGTAACCCTTGACCTTGTTCTATACGTAAGAATTGATCCGTGTCAGGGTGGATTTCTAAGCCAATATCGTCACCTATATTTATATTCATCAAAGTTACTTGTAGATGTTCGCCCGTCCAAATGGCGGTGCGATACGTGTTGTTATTTTTCGATGCTTGTGCGATGTTTAAAGTAAAAGGTTCCTTACCAAAATCAGTTTTTGGTTGTTGGTATGGCACTGTTCTGTTCATATAGTGAGTTTGATAATTTGGGTAGTATCTAAAATCGCGTTGAAAAGGTAGGCGGGGGTAGAAACTGTTCTGATAATAGTACATGGCGTCTCTCCTTAGTTTTATTTTTCAGTATATGCAATTGCCTAATAAGAGTTCTTTGATAGTCAGGGATAGTCAGTAAATATAGTAAAACAGACGTTCTCATTAAATAGAAGGATAACATTCGTCTTTTTTTACGTTAATTCTTTCCAAAATCTTTCCATAGCCATTTGATTTAAACTGAAATAGGTGTAAGGATGAAGGGTTTTATATAGCTGGATGAGGTTAATATAGTCATTTATACCGTTTCGCAAAGTTGAGGGCTTAGTGAGGTTAAACTCGTGGAGGTTCGACTCCTCTCAACCGCATTAAGTTAAACTAATTAAGAAAGTACCAAGGCTATTAAATCAGCTTTGGTACTTTTTTCTAGTCTGAAAAAATATATTTACCCACTCTTTATTAATTAGAAAATTTGATAGTAAAATAAGTTTTTCACACTGAAAATTTAAATGGTGTTAGACAATCTATTTACAGACTTATACATGGAGTACAATATATAAGAATTGAGAAATGAAACACAATGAGTATCTATGAACTTACGTGTAATTCCTACATTAAATGAAGATGGTCTGAAAAAGTCCATTGAGTATTGTCTCATTCTTATTTATATTTTAGTCTTTTTGATTATTATTTCTGCAATTATCAAGTTAATTGTAAATGCTAACCATACAGCGAGGGTATACGCATGTCCGTAATCAAATCCCAACGCATTATGACAAATAGCTACGACAATATATATTGTCAAGTTAGCGTAAGTTAACATAAAGCTTCGTATCATCCAATTTCTATGTTGCCTGATTTGCTTCTTTATAATATAGAGATACCCATTTATTGTAGTCATCAGCCAAAGTGTGTTTAGGATAAGAAAGCCAATAGTGCTTATGAAGCCACCGTTGGCAAAGAAAGATACATAATATCCAGGTATCATGTTTAAGAGTATAGAAAGAATATATATTCTGCCGTTCCAACGGTGAATGGTTGGCCTTTTGTTTCTTATTCGTTTTGATAATCCTAATGGGCCCGTCATTAACGCTACGACGGCTAAAATAATATGAATCTGTATCATAATCTTCCAAAGGTTCACGTTAGACAATGTAGCATCTTTATTTCCTAAAAAGGTTGTGAATTCTGGGTCAACTAGAAAGTTTTTTGACACTGTATGAAGAATCCACATAAAAGATATAACAGATAAGGTAATAATGATTGTTTTTCTCTTCATATTTGAAAATCCCATCTATAACAAATCATTAAACTCGTTTTGCGATAACCTTAGAAGAAATGAGTCCGGCTTTCGCTACTCCTTTTAATTGATTCTCTACTTTATGTACCTCGAATTTTAGTTTTAACGACATTGGTTTTTTGACTTTTTGTGTCCAAGTTATACTTTTTTCACTTACTTGAACTTCTTCGAGAAGTGATACATTCGCTTTATCTGAACGGTCAGTGGCTGTACCAGTTAATACTCCGTCTTTATTTATAAATGTATAGATAAGCTGCATTTTACCGACAGGTGTTGATATGGACACTTCCCAATCACCTAAAAGATCGTGTTGATCTAGATTTTCGGTTTTCTCTTCTTGATGAAAGACACTTTCTTCCTTTGCGATGTCTGATAAAATTGGTTCGACTCCTTCATTTTTCCATACAGTACCTCTTTTTTCGTATTGAAAGAACTGTTCAACTTCGTGTGCAATGCGTGGGCCAAGTTCTCGTTCAACTACATAAATCGCTAAATCCAATCCGGAAGTTACCCCAGCTCCTGATATGATATCTCCATCATCTACTACTCTTGCATTTATTGGAATGGCTCCAGTAGCAGATAATAAGTCCATCCCCATATAATGGGTAACGACATGACGACCTTCCAGTACTCCAGACATAGCCATAATTAATGAACCGCCACAAACAGATGTCACTAACATTTCGGGATCATTAATGGCTTCGATTATTTGTTTTCTCAGTCCTGTTTCAGAAGCTCTCTTTAATTTCATCGGAACAGAATCTGGATCATTTTCATTTACACTCCCAGAAGCACCAGGGATTAAAATGATACCTTTTTTTGAAAAATCTAGTTTATGGCTCACAGTGAGAGGATAATCGTTAATTCCACTTAAAACGTGTTCTTTATCATCAGCTCCGACAAACTCAACCGTGATATCCTCGGAAGTATACATTGAAGCTGCACTAAAAACCTCGTAGGGAGCAATGGCATCTAATAAATCTACACCTTCAAACAAGACAATTTGAATATTCATTATGGCACCTCGTTAGTAGATAGTTTTAGACCGAACCGTCCGGTCCGATTTGATTATAACAATACTACTACTGGAAATACAATGTTTTTATACATTTTATTTTTTTGTGAAACCATTTAATAGGACCTTCAAATACTTTATGTTTGAATAAATATGTTCATTGTTTAACGTTAACCTGCTAGTCATTATGGACCCTTCCATTGAAGATAGAATGTATGATGCTAGTGAATCAGGGTCTGTTTCCTGTGAAAATTCTCCACTATCTTTTCCATCGCTAATAATTCCTGATACGAATTGAATCATTTCTTGAAAGGCTATCGACATGATTTGTTTTAATTCAGGAAAAGTGGAGTCACTTTCAACTGCAGTATTAAGCAATGGACAACCTCCTTCAATTGGGGGGTTGTGGACGGCATCTAAGTAAATTTCTGATAGTGCAATTATCTTTTTCGTTGCAGTGCTTTTTCCTTTAATCGCTTCTTTCATATGCGACCAAATAATCATCCCTGCTTTTTCATAAGCAGCTAGAGCAATATCGTTTTTATTTTTAAATCTCCGATATATAGCTCCCTTAGGTAATGAAGTAATATCCATAATATCTTGAATGGATGTTTGATGAATTCCTTTTGTATTAAATAATAATAGCGACTGATCGAGAATTAAATTATACGTATCATCTTTTTTATTCACAGTGTTTGCCTCCAATTTAATAGTTTCCATTCTGTAGATCTGAATTTATCCATGCTTAATTCTAATCATTCAGTCTGATTGTTACAAGTATACAATAGTTAATCATTAATATTGATACATAAAGTTAAGTGTAGCCGGAGCGAGTACGAAGAGCGGAAGGGTTTTCTTTGAAAATACATAATGCGCTATATCTAATGACCTCATTTCCTTGAAAAATACCTTACTAGTGATATCATTATGAGTAATAACGTGTTTTGAGTGGTCTGCATACAAGACTCTCTAAGAAATCTTCGGTTTGCGTTTAACATAGAAAAGGGTGAAAATATTGTTCCAAAATAACAAGGAATTTCCCGAACCATATGGAGACTATGTAGTCGGTTTAACTGAGATGGATTTTATTGATAAAAATAGAAAAAAATTATTTGGATCATCAGAAAATAATGATAGAAAGATCCCTATTATTATATTTTATCCGGCTGATCACAACTTTGAAAAAACTAAAGCACTTTATACGTTTAAAGAAGAGGCCGAAAGCATTAATAAAGCTACTCGTGGTTTAGTTTCTTCAAAAAGTCAATATATAAAAATGAACTGCTATCGTGATATACCTATTTCAACAAAACAAAACAAGTATCCTATTATCTTTTTTAATCATGGTTATAATTGTCATATGATGCAAAACTCAGTTCTTTGCTCTGACTTAGCTAGTAAAGGGTACATTGTTGTTTCTGTAGGACACCCATATGAGACCAGCATTTTAAAATATACTGATGGTCAAATTGTCAAAGCCAACAAATCAATAATTGAAGAATTCAAACGTACAATGGATTCCAATGTAAATAAGAAATTTAAGGAAATGAAAAAGAATAACTACATTGACGAAGAACTACTTCCTATTGCAGCTGATTTTTTTGATTATTTTAAAGATACGAAAGTATGGGACCATGTAAAAATTTGGTCGGATGATAATCGTTTCATAGCGGATATGATGGAGCAATTAGATGATGGATCTATTCCTTCTCAGTTTGAAGGCAAGTTAAATATACGTAATGGTATTGGGATCACTGGGCATTCGTACGGGGGATGTGCTGCAAGCCAAGTCTGCCTGGATGACTCAAGATTTGTTTGCGGTATAAATATTGATGCTCCAACCTATGGTGAGTTTTGGGATAAAAATTTAAACAAACCTTATATGGTCATAGGAAGTAAGATGATAGAGTATCTGGCCCGTACTACCTTTCTTAAGAACTCAGCGGACTCATATCTTATTACTGTTGATCATACGACACATATGGATTTCACTGATTTTATTTATTACGCTAGACAATTAAAATTTCTAAAAGTATTGGGGAAAAGGAAAAAGGCACTGTTGCGAGATATCCTTTCTCATTATCATATTATGTTCTTTGATAAGTATCTAAGAAATAATCACAATTCAGAAATTACAGAAAAATTATCTGAAGGTATCGGTATTCGTTGGAAAGAAGCTGTTACAGCTTCTAATAATCATTGATTTAATAATAATTTCGGTCATAATTTCTGTTGATAAAATCTTACAATCTATAAAGACTAGTACATAGCTGAGAAAGAAAAGGTGAATTAACATAAGGAATATAAGGTAGTGAAACTTAGTATTTTGTTAAATATTAAAATAAAGATAAAAGCTTAGAAGTTAAAAATCGAACTTTATAATAAAAAAAAGGTTTTATATTCGGTTTTTGTTAATGTAGTATACTTGCAAATGGATTGTAATTGGCGAGAATCAGTGTTTCTTTAGCTTCACCAATTTTTCACCACGTTATTTGAAAATGAACGATTTTATATGAAATGGGCGTAAATACGTGTAAGTGGTGTGCGTGTTTGGAGGAGATAACACGTTTCCACGTCATTGAGGGCTTAGTGAGGTTAAACTCGTGGAGGTTCGACTCCTCTCAACCGCATACCTATTAGTACCAAGGCTTTTAGAGCTTTGGTGCTTTTTTATTTATAATTATAAAATCAAAACCTAATATTAAGATATTGACTTTTTCATCCATATCATACATTCTAACATTAAAACATATGTTTGAATATTATTTACAAGGAGGTTTAAAATGATAGATACATATGAAGTAATTATAATTGGTGGAGGTCAAGCAGGCTTAGCAATGGCTTACGCATTAAATCAACAAAGTACTAACTACATTATACTTGATGAAAATGAAAAACCAGGTACTTCGTGGGAGAAGAGATATGATTCATTAACCTTATTTACACCAAGGAATTATAGCTCTTTGTACGAATATAATATAGAGGGAGAACTGAAAGGGTTCCCTAGTAAAGACGAGATTGCTTCATATTTGCAAAAGTTCGTGATGGAAAATGGCTTATCTATTAAACACAATGAAAAGGTGATAAATGTTACAAAGAACAAGAATAATACATTCAGTTTAGAGACTAATTCAAATACTTATATTACTAATCAAGTAGTCGTAGCTACAGGAGCATTTCATGATCCTTTTATTCCTAACATCCATGACCAGACAATTCCTTATATGATTCATTCATCAGAATATAAAAATTCTAACCAAGTCCCAGAGGGAAAGGTATTAGTTGTAGGCGCTGGAAATACAGGAGTACAAATTGCAGCAGAGTTAAGCCATTCCCATGATGTCATTCTGTCTAGTAGTAAAAAGATTAAAAACATTCCTAATCATATAGTAGGTAAGAGTTTATTTTGGTGGCTTGACGTACTTGGCATATCCAAAGCGAAACCCAATTCATTAATTGGAAAGTACCTACAGAGAAGAGACCCTATCATCAGTAATGATTATAAACGTGTAAAGAAAGAAGTGAAGAGGGTAAGTAGAGTATTAAAAATTGAACGAGGGAAAAGCTATTTTCAAAAAGATCATCCAATAGAGATAAACTCTATAATATGGGCAACGGGTTTTAGAAACCGATATGATTGGATTCATATCGATGGAGTCGTTGATTCAGAAGGAAAGCCTGTTCATTCATACGGTGAGTCAGTGGTTAATGGACTCTACTTTATAGGTCTAAGCTGGCAAAGTCGAAGAAGTTCTGCTTTGATTTATGGTGTAGATAAGGATGCTAATTATGTTGCAAAACTCATTTTAAAAAGTCAGAGTAGTTAATAAAATTATGAGAGGTGCTCCATGAAAAAAATATTGTATATCTTTTGTATTGGATTAGTACTAACATTTGTAGGATGTTCTAATGATAACGATCCAACGTCCGTTTCTAACAGTGAAGAAAAATCTGACAGCAGAAGAAATTCTTAAAGGGAATTCAGAAGCTGATATTTTGATGTACCACGGAATTATATATAAAACGAACCTTGATTGGGTAGACGAATTAACATTAACGAAAGGCGAACAAGTGGGAGAAATAAAAGAACAAGCTACGGAAGGAAATTATGATTATTCAAATGAAATGGCAAATAAGTTATCAGTAGGTTCTATAATCTTTGAAGCAAAAGAAAGAGATGATGTTTTAATTGTAGAAGATAATGGAGAAACACATTATTATTATGCATTGGTAGAAGGGTAATAAAACGAAAACACAAATACAATTTAATTAAATCATTAATATAAAGTATTTGGGGTGTTATGTAGAATGAGAATCTCAATAAAAGTGTTGCTGAATTTAGCGCTTGTCAGTTTATTATTAGTTGGTTGTAATGATAACTCTGGAGCGAATGACATTGGTTTAACTGGTGATATTGAGAGTATTGAAATTCAGCAATTGATTGGAAATAAAGAGACTTTTAAAGTTGATGATCAGGAGTTAGTCAAAGAATTTCAAAAAGTCTTTGATGATACAGAAAAAATGAATGGTAATACTGAGATAGCAGAGCCTATCTATAGCTTGAATATAACTTATGCAACTGAAGAGACTGAGCAAGTATGTTTATGGGTGACTGAACCGAACAAAAGGAGTACTCTAATGAAGGACGATGATACGTATACTTTATACACTGTATCTGAAGAGATGACAAATATATTAATTGATCTTGTGGTATCAAAGTTTTAGGTTTAAGGAAGTTAATTTACTTAAGAATGAAAGTGTTATAGATCCAATTTTTAAAAACGAATGTTAACTGATTTGGATTCACTATCGTTCGTTATTTTTAACTTTAATTCTTTCCAAATTCTTTCCATAGCCATACGATTTAAACTGAAATAGGTGTAAGAATAAAGGGTTTTATATAGGTATTTGAGGTTAGTGTAGCCATTTCTAACGTTTCGCAAAATTGAGGGCTTAGTGAGGTTAAACTCGTGGAGGTTCGACTCCTCTCAACCGCATTTAAAATAAAAATATTTAGCACCTAGAAAATAGGGTGCTTTTTTGTTTATTTACTTATAAATTAGAAAAGTATAAAAAGAGAACTCATTGGAGTAAATTATTTATTTCTATACGAGAATGGTTATTTTTAATCCATATTATTCTTCATTCTTTTTTTCTTTTCCTAATCTTGAAACAGCATAAATACTCCATCCAACAGCAAAATAAAAAATAGTTACGGTCATTACTCCAAATAAACTGTGGTGTTCCATAAGAAATTTCATCAAAAGTTATCACCTCAATAATTTTTTCTATTATTTAATTCTGTATTTATTATTCTCAATTAATTAAGGGCTCATCCTCAGAACTTCGCATAAATACATAATTTAGAGAATACGAATTTTAGTTCTGAGTTTATAACTTCTGCTTTTCAAATGATGTTTAGTAATGAAAATTGAGGGTAAAGTTAAGCAAATAGAGATGGATTTTATTACTATTGGTATTTAGGAAAATTAAGATGTATTTAATAGTTCTTTCATGTATAATAAACTCTACTTAAGAGAAAACAATTTGATAATCGTTATTTTGGAGGAGCCTGTCACCAAGGGATAAATATGCCCATTTGGTAATGGGCTTTTTTTATTTGTAATTTAATCATTTAGAAAGGGCATTATTATTAACTTTGAATTTACATAAACTAAATACTTCTATTTATCAATCGGAGGATATCATGAAAAAGATGATTTACTGGGGAGTCGCCTTGATCGTTCTATTAGGAATTAATTTCTTTCATCATGTCATAAATGAAAATAAAAATAGTACAACAACAGGCAAGATATTTGATCTAATAGAAATTAATTATGGGATAGAATCCATTCGATTAGAAGACACTACCACAAACAGTGTGGTAGTTATTACTGGAGAAGATTCGATTGATCAATTTAAAAAGCAGATATCCGGAATTGTTTTAACCTCATCTATAGGTAATGGTGATATAAAAGAGGACTACTCCTTAGATATTGCTGTAAAGAGAAATCAACAAAAGAGTAACCAAACAATCAGTGGATTTATTAATTCAAAGGAGCTTTTAATAGGAGATGATTATTATACTGGGGATGGTATTGAAGAAGTCCAAGATACTATTCAACAATACATTTCTAATTATTAGCAAAGTGATTATAGAAATCCCTTAACGTTTTGAGGACAAAGGTATTTAATTTTATTGTGTTTTTTATGTGGAGAGGATGATTCTTATTATTAAAGTACAAATGTATGAAGCTAAACAAGATTCTGTTATGCCTTTAACGTCATTAAAGAATCATCTAAAGTATATAGAAATGATCGGAAAGAGAAACAAATATAAAACGTATCTTTTCAACGACCATTCAAATGAGATTAATCCAAGGGAATTTATAAAAAAATTAAATCATCAACCAAAAGGCAATGTGCCTGGCTTTAGATTAATTATTACTTATGATGAACAATACTCTAGACGACATATGTTTAATCATATACTTAAAGCAATTAACACATTAGAGGTTCATAATGATGAAAAATACGATTGGTTAGGAATATTTCATATTGAAGAAAATTCTATACCACATGTGCATATTATTATCAGAGCCCTAGATAGTATTACTGATGAAAGAATTGAATTTTATCCAAACTATATCCCTAAAATTAAACTCTTACTTGAAGAGGAGATTCAAAAAAATAAGAAATTATATCAGTTGGGGTGATTGTAAGTTTGGTTTGTATTAGAGAAAATAATAACGTAGACTAAGAGTGGATTTAATCTGCAAATAGCTCTAGCCCGTCAATGGATTCGCGTGATTCTGAGAAAGCAACGGTAGCTTTAACTTTATTATTTTCATAAACATAATAATGATAGTCACCTTTAATACCATTCATATCAAAGTATACTTCTACAAAATACGGGTAAACTTCGGCATCTCTATTATATTTAGATTTCATATGAACATTTAGCATACGTGATGCTCCATCCTTATCAAAATGTTCTTGTACACTTTGCTTCATTTGATAATGGATGTATGGATTTCCATTTAAAAATAAATATGTGGATAAGCAAAAAAATGTGATCGTGGTTACAACTATCATCAAGCTTAATCTTTTATTTTTCAATACTGTACCTCCTAATTTAATGTTAGGAGTACATTTTCTCATATTAAGAAGTTGCTCTCAACAGGTCTCTCATTATCGAGAGTTATCAAGAGGTTAGCTAAGTAGTTACTCGTTTTTACAGAATCAATACCTTAGAATTTAAGCGAACATTAGTTACTTCAAATGACATTTTGTTCGTTTTTATTGTGCATGAATCTTTCCAAATTCTTTCCATAGCCATACGATTTAAACTGAACTAGGTGTATGAATGAGGGGTTTTATATAGCCAAATGAGGTCTATGTAGTCATTTCTACCGTTTCGCAAAATTGAGGGCTTAGTGAGGTTAAACTCGTGGAGGTTCGACTCCTCTCAACCGCATATCATTAGTACCAAGGCTCTCAGGGCTTTGGTACTTTTTTAATGATCTAGGTTATATAGTATCGAAAATAAGTGCTAATACACAGTCTGGTTTCAATTATAAAATTTTTATAAATAAATCCTAGAAACTATAGACTAAAACATAACTATATATTAATATATTTTATGTGTTGAAATATTTGACATAAAATTGAATATTGTGGAGGATAATAATGAAAAAGTATCTAGGAGCTTTGTTGGTGGCACTTGTAGCAGCTATACCTATGGGGTATGCTAATGCTGAGGAGAATGACTCAGTAATTATAGTTAATAAGTATGATAATGAGATTGAAGTAAATTTTGAAGAAGATATTGATATTGATCAAATTACTGATTCAATGTTGCAGACTATCGTTGATCAAAGTGCGGATTTAAACGATGAAAGCGATAGTGTTACGATTCATAGTATTGATGATGGCGATGAAGTCAATGAAGTCGATGAAGAATATTTAAATGAAAACGATGAAATTGATACCGATAATACTTTTAATTTAATGGCAGCTGCTACTTGGAATGTTTCAAAAAAAGTTACTGGCTCTTACGTTAATGGACGTGCTCAACAAATTATAAGCGTGGCAAGAGGAGCAACAACGACGTTGTCTTCTAGTTATACTATTACCAATAAAAGAACTGTTTCTTTAACTGGTGGAGGTTCATTGCCTTCAGGGCTTAGTGGAAGTATTACTTCAGGTATGGAAAGTACAAAAAGTAAAACAATTACTGTTAATAGAAAATTTACTGGACCAGATAAAAAATCAAGTTATAATACTACTATATACTATATAACTCCTTTCCGTGACACTGGCACATGGTCAGCTTATAAAAGTAACAAGAAAAGCAAGAAATACACTGGTAGTTGGTCACAACCTGCTAAAAATGGAGCATTTGTAGAGTGGTCTCAAAATTATAAATAAGATACGGGGTAAAATAAATGAACTGGGGTAGCATTCTTAAATTTGGTTTATTAGGTTTTTTTGTTGGAGTAGGTATCAGCTTATTTATACCAACTGTATTTATTGATAATGTTCAAAGTGATCCATATATCAGTGTTTTAGATCACTATCCTGTTGGAAAAGTCATTCTGAATATTGTTAGATATGGGGTTATTGGCTCATTCACGTTTATTTGCTTCACTCTTGCCTATCAATTAAGAAAAAAATGAAAAAACTAATTTGAACGTTATTTAAGTTATACTCTGTCATTCTCTTAATCATCTAGGTTAATTCAAGATAAGAAAGAACACATATTAATTGTGTTCTTTTTTATTATATTAGAATACAATACAAATCCTACCTTATGATGCTAATACATGTTAGTTTACGAGTGAAACCTAGGGATGAAATAACGAATATTGATACTTGAATCACATTCATTTTTCGGTTTTTATGTTTGGGGGTACCTCTAATAAAGGAGCTCTAAATAGAAAAATGAGGGTTATTTATATTCACCAAATCTTCACCACGATATTTGAAAATGTACGGTTTTATATGAAATGGGCGCAAATGAGTGCAAGCAGTGTGCGTGTTTGAAGGAGATAACACGTTTCCACGGCATTGAGGGCTTAGTGAGGTTAAACTCGTGGAGGTTCGACTCCTCTCAACCGCATCAATTAGTATCAAGGCTATTAGAGCTTTGGTGCTTTTTTATATCTGAGAAATAGCTCAGTTAGTTTACTTACAATGTAAAAAATAGTATGATCTTTCTTAGGTAATATTTAGTTAATTTGTTGATTAAGGAGTGGAAAATAATAAACGCAGTTTTAAGACTATTTAATAGAAAAGTAATCCTTAACACATTTCTGGGGTTATTTAGTATCGTGTTTGGGATTTTTTTGTATGTAAGTTTTTTCTATGATACTCTACCTATGTTTTTTTCTAATATGGAAAATATAGAAAAGAATATTCTGGCATTAGTAATTGTTATTACAACGATCTTTATCTTTATTAGAATGGTTTTAAATGTAGAGATTACACTCGAACGGTATATTATTTTTATTTTCTATTTAGTTGTATTGGTTCTGGGCTTATTAAGGCCAGATAATATTTATTCTGGAGAAAGTGCAATTGCCTTGAATCCTTTTGGTTTTCTAAATGATATTAAAGGCGATAAGCTTTCTTTAATAATTATGCTGATAAATTTAATTATATTTGTACCTATGTTCTTCCTTCTAGCTAAACTAAATTATTTTAGAGGTTCTTTCTTATTTATCTTTATTTTTTTCGAAGTTTTCGTCTTTATAATTGAATACCTTCAATACAAGATGGATGTTGGTGTCTTTGACTTATCAGATATATTTTTATATAACGTGAGTTTTTTCATAGGTTACATTTTTTGGTTGGTGTATAATAAAATCAGAAAAAAATTTATATAGTCTTATACTCTATTAGATAATTTTAGAATCAAAAAGATTCGTTTGTGTTTTATCGATGCATTTTATGTTGAACGTAGTCATTTTATATTTATATTCAATTTCGCATAATATAAAGAAAAACTTTATAAATTCAAGTTAAACAATAAAGTCGAATGTTTTCGTAGTATTATAAATGAATATTCGTTTTTTAAATTTTGATAGGGTGTACACGAGGACTACAAGTGTCAAAAAATAAGGGATTTTTAGCTTCACCAATTCTTCACCACGATATTTAAAAATGGATGATTTTATGTGAAATGGGTGTAAATGAGTGCAAGTAGTGTGCGTGTTTGAAGGAGGTAACACGTTTCCACGGCATTGAGGGCTTAGTGAGGTTAAACTCGTGGAGGTTCGACTCCTCTCAACCGCATACAATGAAGCTAGTACCAGAGCTATAGGAGCTTTGGTGCTTTTTTATTTTTATGCAGGTACCGGAAATAATTTAGAGAATGTTTATGTAATGACTAACTTTTGTCCCAATTTGGCAATAATGTATTTAAATAAGAGGGAGTGATTTCATTGTTAGATATTCAATATATTCTTTCACATACTGATGAGATACAGACGGTTGCCGATCAGAAAGGGATTAAGCTTTCTGTTGAATCACTAGTTAAAACATATGAAGAAAGAAGAACACTAATACAACAAATTGAAAACATGCGAGCTACTAGGAATAATTTAACTAAAGGGATATCGGTCTTAGCAAGGGAGAAGAACAAAGCGATTGAAGCGAAAAAAGAGGACGTCCGTGAATTAAATCAGCGAATTAAAGAAGATGAAAAACACCTAAATGAGGTACAGAATTCATATAATGGTCTTATGAATTTAGTTCCAAATATCGTTTCTAAAGATACACCAATAGGATTGTCTGATGAGGATAATGTAGAAATAAAAAGAGTTGGTGAAGTTCGTGAATTTAATTTTGCAATAAAAGATCACATGGAATTAGCAGAAATACACGATATGTTTGATATACCAAGAGGAGTAAAAGTTGCAGGGACTCGAAATTACTTTCTGAAGAATAAAGGACTAACCTTACATAGAGCAGTTCAACAATTAGCCTTAGATGTCTTACATTCAAAAGGATTTACTCTTATGGATGTTCCTATAATGGCTAATCGAAATGTATTGTATACTTCTGGTTTTTTTCCTACAGGTGAAGATCAAACTTATCATCTAACAAAAGATGATAAATATCTAGTGGGGACTTCAGAAGTACCTTTGATTGGTTATTATAGTAATGAAGTTATAGATGTTAAATATCCTATAAAGTTAGCAGCGGTATCTAATTGCTTTAGGCGTGAAGCGGGCTCTGGTGGGAGAGATGTAAGAGGTTTATACAGAGTACACCAATTTGCTAAAGTTGAACAGGTCATACTCTGTAAGAATGATTTGGACTTATCAAACCGTTTACTTGAAGAAATCACTAATAATGCAAAAGAAATCTTAAATCTGCTAGAACTGCCTTATAGAGTGGTATCTGTATGTACGGGTGATTTGTCTCAAAAGAACTACAAACAATATGATATAGAAACATGGATGCCAAGTCGAGAGAGCTACAACGAAACTCATTCGTCATCTAATGTGTTAGACTTTCAAACCAGACGTTCAAGTATTCGTTATAAAGATGAAGAAGGGAAAACGCACTATTGTTATTCTTTAAATAACACGGCTGTAGCTACGCCAAGGATATTAATACCTCTCATGGAAAATCACCAACAAGAAGATGGATCAATATATATTCCAAAAGCTTTAAGAAAATACATGTATGATGAGGAATATATAAAACGTAGTAATTGATAGTACCCAAGCCTTAGAGCTTAGGTACTTTTTTAATTGTTTAATGTAGAAGTTTATACCTTTTTTTTATATGCGAATAAACCTGATTCAATATCTTTAATGCAGGTAATGGAATAAGTTTGGTGAATGGTTAAGAGGTAATAATAAACTTATCAATCAGGGAGGTCATTCTTTGGGGGGCAATGAGCATTTTGTTTATCATATTGTTACAAGAAAAAGGATGACAGTGGGACAGAAGTTTATTTTTGAGAAGCAACATTATAATGCATTATATCATTTCTTTTTTGAGAGAGAAAACTTAAATTCTAATGGTGAGGATTTTATTAAGATTCTACATGAAAATTACTCAGGTAATGAAATAAATTTAAACAATGAAAATGCACAGGTAGCAATAAATTATGTTGGGCAAACCATTCGAGCAATTAGAGAAGTAGTAGTTGAATTGGTGAGGTTACAAGAATATCCTGAATATCCTTCAAGGTTATCATGTCTATATGCAGCAAAAAGTTATGAGGAATCTTTAAAATGGAAAGAGTTATTTGATTCATATAATCGAAGGGTTTTGCAAATAGTTAAATTGCGAGTTATAGGTAATTATTTTGAGGGTGACAGTAGCTTCTTACCAAGAGAAGATGCAATTCCATTTGCTCGGAAAATTGATCAAGCTAAAGAATATTGGAAAGGGAATATAAAAAGTGAGCTACCTGAGATACTAGTTGATGGTGAAATTGAGGTAGTGGAAGTAATTGAAGATTTCTCTCAGAATACTTATATTTTTTGATGTTTACACTAAGGCGAATAAATATATATTATTAATTAAAAATGTTCGTGTTTTTTTGGGGTGATTCTTTCCAAAATCTTTCCATAGCCATATGATTTAAACTGAAATAGGTGTAAAAATGAAGGGTTTTATATAAGTATATGAGGTTAGTGTAGTCATTTCTAACGATTCGCAAAATTGAGGGCTCAGTGAGATAAAACTCGTGGAGGTTCGACTCCTCCGGGCCGCATATGTTTTAAAATTGTTATGACGGTCCCAAAGCCTTAGAGCTTAGGGACTTTTTTTATGAATTGATTCATAACGAGTGGAAATAAAACTTGTGGTTAAATGTAAAATTATATCTTCGTATTGCTGAAATACTCGAAGAAGTTATACGTATCACCTTCTAATGGGTTTTCTTTCCAATCATCATGCAATCTTCTTTTTTCGCTTGTTAAATAAGGTGATTTTTTTAATTCAACTAGATTTTCTTTGTAAAGTTTACTTAGATATTCTAAGTGGACTGTTTTCTCATCTGTGATAAGTTCATTCGTTTTCCTATATAATTCAATGATGGTAACGCTATACCTTTGGGATGTAGCAAATGCAAGGTCATGCCAATCTAACGATTGATAGAAAAGTATCCTATCTTGTAAGGCAATTAAAATATCATATTTTTTAATACTAAATTTTTTATTCATTATACTTTCAGGGTTTTTTCTATAAAAATAAAGTTTCTCGTTTGTAACTATCATTTGTTCTGCGCGGTATAAGACCTTATGAATAAAAGCTTCATCCTCATGGATTAATTTTGAAGGGAAAGATACTTCCTTAAAGAGCGATCGCTTAAAAATTTTCCCGCACGCCATAGTTCGGGATGTTCCCTTTCCTATTAAGCCTAAGTGCATTTCTTTTCCACTGTAAATTTGTGTATCTCTTAAATCTTCAATTGGTTCTGTCATATTTCCATCTCTGGTAAAAGCACATTGAGCTATACAACATTTATATTTAATACAAAGATCGTAAAGAACTTCAACCATATTGGATGAAATATAGTCATCAGAATCAATATAAATTATATAATCACCATTAGCTTTATTTGTACCTAAATTGCGTGTGTCTGATAATCCACTATTAATTGTATTGTGATAAACTTTGATTCGTGCATCTTGTTTGGCTAGAGTATCACATATGACTCCACTATTATCAGTTGATTTATCATTCACCAATATGATTTCTAGATTTGAATAACTTTGATTTACAATAGAATTTACACATTCAGTAAGATAATCTTCAACATCATATACTGGGATAACTATACTTATTAAGTGTTTCATTAAAGTTACTCCTTTGGAATTCTTTAATAGACCTTATGTACCTGTCATTAAAAGTATAAGAAATTACTCACCTCTAAACTCAACTAACATTTATATTCATTGTCTTCTCTATTATTCATTCACATCTAATGTAAACAAATAAAGTAAACGCTGTCAATTAAGTGTTTTTAAAACCCATATTTTTTAGGTGTTGGAGTGCTGGTTTTTAGATAGATATTTGTGATTAGTTAGCATAGACACTTCTAACGTTTCGCAAAATTGAGGGCTTAGTGAGGTTAAACTCGTGGAGGTTCGACTCCATTAGGCCGCATACCAGTAGTACCAAGGCTTTTAGAGCTTTGGTACTTTTTTTTGAGTTTAATAGGTGATTTAGGTGTGGTTCTTTTCGTTTTTATTTTTTTACAAAAGACTATGTTGTTCGGAAATAACTTAAAAATAGAAAATGAAATAGATTACATTAAAGAATTAGAGATAGATGATCATGAAATGAGATATTAATATATGATTATTGACTTTTAAGTATACATGAAGTATAAATAACGTATGTTATATAACAATTGTTATATATGTTGGTTACTATATTTTATGAAAAAGTAGAGTGAGGACGTTTCTATTGAGAAGCTCAAAAGTATTCTCATACTATGAAATCAATTACTTAAGGAGAGGGAGTTATAAGTCTACCCTCTGATTTAGAAAGAATTATTGCAAAGTAAAAATACAGGACCTCTGTTACCGTTATGCTCGTGGGGCAGATCGACTGGATGCTGAAAGTTAGGCATCTTCATTATGGGAAGATGGTACCTTAGTTAGTAGATGAATATAAAATTTAAAATTCGATATAAAATGAGGTGAAATCATGCCACCTAAGAAGAGAATTAATAGAGAGGACATAATTTCTGTTGCTTTTCAGCTTATAAAAAGTGAAGGATTAGAAAGTTTAAATGCTCGTAATTTAGCTAAGAGGCTCGGCTGTTCTACGCAGCCAGTTTTTTCTGAATTTAAAAATATGGAAGAACTAAAACAAGAGGTTTTTGAGCAAGCAGGGTATTATTTCTTAGAATACCTTGAACATGCCACTTCATCTTACAACCAATTATATAGTTTTGGTTTGGCTTTCATTGATTTTGTCCAAAAGGAAAGGAATTTCTATCAACTTATCTTTATGTCAGGTGCTTTAAATAACATTAACATCCTAGATGTTTGTAAAGCTAACTATAATCTTGTAACCAACCTAGCTGAACATTACAGTTTAAGTTTTAGAAATACTGAGAAAATGTTTACTCAACTCCTTTTATATTTGCAAGGCATTGCAGCAGTCCTATACGCGAATGAAGAAGCATTCCAAACTGAAGAGATAAAGGAATATTTGAAAGATGCCTGTGAAGCTTTCTTAGAAATTTACAAAGAGAAGTAATATTACGATACCATTAACCGGATCATCGGTAGAAGTAAAAATACCAGCCGGAGCAATAAATAAAAGTGCAATCAGTTATGGACCAGTTTACAAGGTTGTTATATAAAATTTACTAAGAATAATCACATATAAAGTAAATAGGTATTTTAAAATTAGGGGGAAGTTTGTATTGAAGATAGCAGTAATTGGAGCAACAGGAGCCACAGGGGAAGCAGTGTTAAATAGGGCTCTTGAATTAAATCATGAAGTTATAGCCGTGGCTCGCAGACCAGAAAAAATTGTTAATGACTCTAGACTTACAATAAAACAAGGAGATGTCTTAGATCTGCAAAGTATACAAAATGCTATTGAAGGAGCGGATGCCGTTATAAGTTGCATAGGTCCGCCAAGCAACAACTCTCAGAATAGTTCTATACATGGCTTAAAAAATTTCGTAGCAGGTATGAAGGTTATGAGGGCAAACTTCACACCAGGGACAGTTATGTCAGAAGGAATACCTAATATTGTGAAAGCTTGTAAACAAGCTGGCGTCAAACGATTTGTTATGCAAAGTGGAATCAATTTAACTGATGGAAAAGAACTGAATGCAGCTAATAGAGTCATGGTTAAAATAATGAGAACGATCTTTTCGAATGCAATTAAAGATAAAGAAATAGCTGAAAAGGCCGTGATACAATCTGATCTTCAATGGGTGATTGTTCGTGCTTCTGTGCTTAAGTACGGATTGAAAAGTTTAAAGTATACTGCAGGTCCGAAAGCTCGTATCGCGCCACTCCAACAATTACCATTTGCAGATTGTGCTGATGGTTTAGTTAGAGCGGCTTCGAGCGAAGATGAATGGATTAAAAAAATTATCAACGTAGGAAAATAGAGAATACTAGTGAGTTTAAAGAGTCGGTAAGTAAGTTTTCTTAATGATGATCGTTACATTAGGGAAGCACTATATAACAAGTGATTGTGGAACTAAATACTCGAAACTTGATCTGAAATCTTCATTAAATATTTTTAACGATTATACAGGAGCTGTCATTTCAATTTATGTTGAGATGACTTTTTATTGTTTATACAACGTTTGTAGAATTCGGTTTAAACAAGCCATACGATTTAAACTGAATTAGATGTAAAGATGAAGGGTTTTATATAGATAAATGAGAAGCACCAAGGTTTTTAGAGCTTTAGTGCTTTTTTGTTGTTTGTTATATAAGATAAAGATAAAATAACGCATCGTTTTTTATAGATGAAAAATGGTTATGATGTATGATTAGGTAGCTCTACTTAAACTAAAATGTTATACATAATTTAAAATGTAGACTTTTATTAAATATAAAGGAGGTATAGATAACTTTGAAAAGTTTATTTTTACGTCATAATCAGTTGCTTATACATCAAATTAGTAATGAACGTCATACTCCCAATCACTCACATGAGAACGTAGAAATTATATATATATTAAAAGGACAAATGAGCGTCTATATGGATCAAGAAGAATATGTACTCGAGAAGAATGATATTATTAGCATAAATTCAAATGGAGTACATTCTTTAATTCCAAAAGAAGAAGAAACACTATATATGGTCTTTCATTTAAATTATAAAATGCTTACAGGGTTATTGGATGAGAAAAAGATCTTATTTATATGTAATTCTTCGATAGAGAAAACACCTAATTATCTCCCTCTTCAATCTTATATTGATTCTTATCTTAGGGTCTCTTATGAAAATAGTTATTATAAAGATGTTAGTCTTAACAAATTATCTTACCAGTTGGTAGAATATCTGGTTCAACATTTCTCTGTCTCTTACAATCAACCGTTATCTCTAGATCATAAAAATAAGAATCGAAAAAAGGAGATTGAAGAATATATTAAATCGAATTATTATAATGGATTAAGTTTAAAAGATCTGGCCGATTACTTTTATCTCTCACCAACATACGTATCTAAATACTTTAAAGAAGTATTTGGAATGACCTTCTTAAAATATCTAAATAAAGTGCGATTAAATCATGCAATTAATGAGCTTTCTAGCACAAATTATTCTGTTACTTCAATTGCTATGAATACTGGATTCCCTAATGTAAGCTCCTTTATAAAAGGGTTTAAAGACGAATTTGGGACAACTCCACATGAATATCGATTGAGAGAAACTGTGACTCAAAATGAACAAGAATCTGTATTACTAGATACCTTCACAGAAGAGATTGAAAAGTTGCTTGAGGATAATCGATTAAAACAAATGAATTTTGATATAGATCAAGAAGAATATAAAATGGATCTGAATCTAGAAAATAAGAAACCATTTAATCGATACTGGCGTAAGACAGTTAATTTAAGTGAAGCATCTAGATTAATGAATTATAACTCAGAAGAACAAATCACTCAGATCAAGAAAGACCTTGATTTTGAGTACGGAAGAGTATGGGGTGTGTTTTCGAAAGAAATGAAGCTTGTTAAGTCAGGGAGATTGGATGAAATCAACTTTTTTAATATAGAAAGAATTTTTGATTTCCTTATGAATGTAAATATTAAGCCTTATATTGTTATAAACGCTGAGGTGGATACGCAATTTTTGAGGTTAACTGATCATCATAATGAACAAAAAACAATAGATGATTTTCTTTCTGTTTTCCAAGCATTTATCTCTCACATTGCTAATCGATATGGACTTTCACAAGTAGAAAATTGGTGTTTTGAAATTACGAATGGGTCTGAAAATGAATATGGTCAGAGTGATGACTACTTTTATTTCTTTAGCAGCATAAAAAAAATTCTAAATCAATTTTCAAATCATTTTAAAATAGGGGGATCCGGGCTTCCTATTAATTTTAAAAACGATGAACTCAGAATGTTTTTGAAAAGTTGGTTTAGCCAACAACAAAAACCAGATTTTCTAAGCTTTCATTCAAATCCAGAAGTTTCCCATGAATTTTCTAATGATAAGGATATTAGAAAACTTCTCGATGGGCAGTATATTAGAAATCAAGTATTAATAGCCAAAAGTATATTAAAAGAAGAAGAGCTATTTATTGAAGAAATTCAGATCCCTATTTGGAACTTCACACCATCTCATCACACCATTCTTAATGACAGTTGTTATAAAGGAGCCTATGTCATAAAAAATATAATAGACTGTTATGATCTTGTTGATGCAATGGGTTATTGGTATGCATTAGATTCTATATCTCCTAGTTCAAACACTCCACAACTTTTATATGGGAGTCCAGGGCTTCTAAATAAGCAAAATTTAAAAAAGCCTTCTTACCATGCTTACGTATTCCTCAATATTGGGAGGGGGAAATATTTTCTTGGAAGGAACAATAATAGTTTAGTCACAACAGATGGTTCTGATAATTATTTTATTGTCTGCCATAACTGTGGTCATCTTAACTACAAGTACTTTATGGATCAATACACAATGGATAATCTGAAAATGTATGATGATATCTTTGAAGAAGAAGAGAAAAAAGTCTATAGTTATAAAATTAGTAATGTGAAGAATGGAATATATAAGGTTAAAATTCAATCGGTTAATGAAGAATCAGGAAACTTGCAAAAAGAATGGACCAATATGAATTTAGGTGCAGATATTAGTAATAGTGAAATTCAGTACTTGAAAAACATAACAGTGCCAAGAATTAAAATTAAACAAATAAAAGTCGAAAATGGAATACTAGATCTTAAAACAACGATTGGTAGAAACGAATTTCAAAGTGTAAGAATTTCTTATCAGTACTAATACTGTCTGAGTAGATTCAGCCTTCAGGGTACATAGATTTCCTCTGAAGGCTTTTCTTGGTTCATTAAACATGAATTCATTATGAATTATTAATGTAAACTAAAATTATGATGAAAGATAGTATTATTTCAATGTAATTTATGATTAAAAATGAGTATTTACCACTAAATAAAAGCGCTATCATGAGGGTGTAATCATCATTGGTATTAAGAGGGGGAGAAAAAATGCAGCATGAAAAATTAGCACAAAGCATCCTTAAGAATTTGGGTGGAAGTAGTAATGTAGAATCAGCTACGCATTGTGTAACGAGGCTGAGACTTTCTATAAAAGATAAGACAAAAGTAAACGATGAAGCTATAAAGAATATGGAAAATGTAAGCGGTACAACGAATAGTGGAGGCCAGTATCAGATTATTATTGGACCAGCAGTAGAAGAAGTATATAAAGAATTTGAAAAAATATACGAAGGAAATTCGGGTACTTCATCTAGCAAAAAAACAGAAGAAGGGAATCAAAAAAAGAAAAATATATTTAGTCGGGTTGTAGACGTTCTTATTAGTTGCTTTGCACCTGTAATTCCAGTAATAGCTGGTTCAGGGATGATTAAGGTATTAATTACAATTCTATTGACTACAGGTGTATTTAAAGAAGATAGCCCAACTATCAGTATTTTAGCTATTCTCGGAGATGGTGTATTTTATTTCCTTCCATTTTTTATAGCTTTTACAGCAGCAAAGAAATTCAATGTAGATCATTTTACAGCAATGGTTATGGCAGCTATACTACTTCATCCAAACTTAGTAGCATTATCAGCTGAAGGAGCTACATTTACTAGTTTCTTAGAAATTCCTTTGTATTTATTTAATTATAGTGCACAAGCGATACCAGTTATCTTGGCAATATGGTTGATGTCATACGTCGATCCGATTGCTAATCGTATGAGTCCTCCAGTTTTTAAAGTGTTTTTAAGACCTATGATAACCATATTAATTGTGGCACCTGTTATGTTAATTCTATTTGGTCCTTTGGGAGCTATTTTAGGTGATTACTTTGGTCAATTTGTAGAAGTTATGAATACATGGGGATGGATTGCAGTAAGTATCAATGCTCTTATATTTCCTTTTCTAGTTATTACAGGAACGCATAATGCAATGATCCCATTAATAATAACGATGTTTGCAACGAACGGTTACGATCCTATTCTACTTGTTAGTGGGTTGTTAGTTAACATCGCTCAAGCTGGAGCAGCTTTCTCTGTAGCGATGAGAACAAAAAGTCTCGCTATGCGTGGTACAGGAATATCTGCTGGGGTTTCGGCATTATTTGGAATCACAGAACCAGCTTTGTATGGAGTCAATCTTAGACTGAAACGTCCTTTTATTGCTGTACTGATTGGGTCTGCTTTAGCTGGAGTAGTAGCAGGTTTAGCAGGAGTAACAGCATATTCTTTCGTAAGCCCGAGTGTCCTAACTTTACCAATCTTCATTGGTCCTGAAGGCTTCATCTCACTTGTTTGGGCTATCGTAGCTATGCTATGTGCATTTATTTTAACTTTTATTTTAGTTTGGATTATGGGGTTCAAAGATCCTATCGATGATAATAACTCTGAAAAGTCAGAGGATACCAATGATCATGTACATGAGTCTGACATTAAGGTATTTAGCCCTTTAAAAGGAGAAGCAGTTTCTTTAGAAAAGGTAAATGACGAGACATTTGCTTCTGGTGCTATGGGTAAAGGTGTTGCCATTATGCCGTCAGAAGGCAAAGTTGTGGCTCCTTTTGAAGGAACTGTTCAGGTGGTTAGTAACACAAAACATGCCGTAGGATTAGTTAGCGAAAGTGGTATGGAGCTACTTATCCACGTTGGAATTGATACTGTTGAACTTAAAGGTGAGCATTTTCAAACTCGAGTTGAAGTGGGCAACCATGTGAAAAAGGGAGACGTCTTATTAGATTTTAATCTAAAAGAGATTCAGCAGCTTGGTTACGATACAACAACTTCTATCGTTATTCTAAACTCAGATAAATATAGTGATTTAACGATTGAAAATGGAGAAATTGATTTTGGAGAAGCGATTATAAAATAATGAGTACGGATAGGAGATAGAAAGATGGAGAAGAATTTTCCTGAGAACTTTTTATGGGGAGCTGCAACATCTTCCGCCCAAATAGAAGGCGGTTGGAATGAAGGTGGCAAAGGTGCCAGCGTAATGGACATACTAGGCGGGAGCATTAATGGTAGTGTGTTTAGAAACCAAACGAAAGAAGTTATGCCTGATGTTTTTTACCCTAGTCACGTAGGCGTTGACTTTTATCATAATTTTAAAGAAGATATTCGAATGTTTTCAGAGCTTGGGCTAAAAGCCTATAGAATGTCTATCGCATGGACTCGTATTTTCCCTAATGGAACTGAGCATACTGCGAATGAAGAAGGTCTAAAATTCTATGACGATGTATTTGATGAGTTAGCTAAATACAATATAGAACCGATTGTCACGATCCTTCACTATGATGCACCGCTCAATTTAGCCAATGAGTTTGGAGGTTGGCCAAATCGCAAAATGATTGATTTTTACGTAAAGTATTGTGAGACACTATTTACTCGCTACAAAGGAAAAGTAAGGAACTGGATTACTTTTAATGAAATTAATTGTTTATTGGTACCGTTTAGTATATTAACAGCAGGAACCGTGAATATGGATTTGAAATCAGAAGATAATACAGATCAACTTAGATTTCAGGCCTTGCATAATCAATTCGTGGCAAGTGCATTAGCTGTACAACTAGGTCATAAGATTGATAAAGATAATAAAATTGGTTGTATGATTGCTTATATGTGTAATTACCCACTAACGTGCAGACCAGAAGATATATTAATGGCTCAAAAAGAAGATCAAATTAAGAATATGCTAAGTGGAGATGTACAAGTTAGAGGGGCATATCCTCGATTTGCTAAACGTTATTTTAAAGACAATAACATTAAAATTGAGATGTTACCTGAGGATGATGAGATTCTCAAAAAAGGAACCGTTGATTTCTACTCATTAAGCTATTATATGACAAACTGCATTGGGACTGATGAAACCCAAGAAAAAACAGCTGGTAATCTTGTATATGGAATGAAAAATCCCTACTTAGAAGCTACAGAGTGGGGATGGCAAATTGATCCATTAGGCTTAAGATGGGTTTTGAATAACGTATATGATAGATATCAACTTCCAATAATGATTGTAGAAAATGGAATGGGCACTGCTGATGTAGTTGAGAATGGCGAAATTAATGATGATTACCGCATCGATTATCTTCAAAAACATATTAAACAGATTTCAGAATCACTTGAAGATGGCGTAGAAGTGATTGCTTATACACCATGGAGTGCTTTAGACTTAGTTAGTCTTTCAGGTGGCACTATGAAGAAAAGATACGGGTTTATCTATGTAGATAAAGACGATCATGGCGAAGGAACTTTGAAAAGAATTAAGAAGAAATCCTTCTATTGGTATAGAAATGTGATTGATACAAACGGAGAAGAAATCTAGGCAAAAACGGTTTTAGATTCACTTTATCTAGAGAACATTTCTATTTCTAACTCATGTGAAAAGTGTCAAAGTGTTAGAGCTTTGATGCTTTTTTTTTATAAAAAGGAGAATAATTAAGTAATATTAGTATTTAATGTTCACCAATTCTTTTCCGTGAAAATGGACGATTTTATATACACAAAGAGAATATATAGATTGTTGACAAAGTTAATAAATACATTTAGTATTACTTACGAACGTTCGTAAGGGAGAGTGTTACATGAAGGCTAATGAAATAAAAAAAAGTGCTATAGTGCAGTTTGTGAATAAAGGATATGAAGAAACGTCTTTAGATGACATTGTAGAAGGAATAGGTATTAAAAAGCAGTCTATCTATTCACATTTTAAAAATAAAGAAGACATTTTTCTTCAAGTGATGAATGATGCAGTGAACAAGGAAATATCTTTTGTTAATCATTTTTTTGAAAGTCGTTCACAAGCCGAACTTCAAGAGGTCTTATTTAAATTATTAGTAAGGTACAAAGAAAGATATTTGCTTGAAGATGATAAAAACATCAAATTTTTATTACGTATGGCATTTATGCCACCATATCATTTACGGGATACGGCAATGGAACAATTTGAAAAATATAACCAGGAATTAGAACGCAATGTAAAAGAAGCTTTCTCAAAAGCAGAACATATCCGTGTTACGGCTGAAGAAGGAACGATTTCGTTCTTAAACTTTTTAGATGGAATTTTAGTTGAATTGATTTATACAAACAGTAGTAAGTTTGAAACAAGGCTACGTGTTTCGTGGGAAATCTATTGGCAAGGAATATCGATGATCAAATAAGAATTAAGTTATTCAAATTTTGATTGTTACTAACAGCAAGGTAATTAAAAATAAATTTTATCACAGCATGATTATATGATTTTTGCCTTACGAATGTTCGTAAGGGTAGGAAGTTAACTATACTTGCTTGTTGAGAAGGGCGTAATGATGAATCGAAATTGGTTATTTGTTTTTTTAGCAGGTTTTTTAGAAATTTTTTGGGTATCTGGGTTAAAGCATGCGGACAATTATGTTCTTTGGGGATTAACGATAGTAGCGATTATTACTAGCTTTTGTTTGTTAACTTACGCTTCAAAAACATTACCTATAGGAACTTTATATGCTGTATTTGCAGGAATCGGTACAGCTGGAACTGTCATTGTGGAAATGATTATTTTTGGAGAACCGTTTAATCTTTATAAAATCCTTCTTATTGTCATACTCCTAAGTGGAGTCATGGGGTTGAAGATGATAAGTAGTTCTAAAAATCCCAAGGTGAACGTAAAGGAAGGAATTTAATCATGTCATGGATGGCGTTGTTAATAGCAGGGTGTCTTGAAGTAGTTGGTGTTTTGAATGTCAAGAGATTGGGAGAAAATAAAAAGAATGCTCTTTACTATATGGTCTTAAGTTTTGGTTTAAGTTTCTTTTTATTATCATATGCAATGAATGAAATCCCTATGGGAATGGCTTATGCTACATGGACAGGTATTGGAACTGTAGGATCTGCACTATTGGGAATGATTATTTTTAATGAATCAAGGGATTGGAAGAGACTATTCTGCATCGGATTAATTTTATTTTCTGCTGTAGGGTTAAAAGTTATTGTCTAAAAATAAATGAGTATAAAGATAAAAGCGTTGAAGAGAACAAGTAACTATAACGAATGCAGACAGAGAGTAGCCGGATGGTGAGAGGCGCAAGTGTTGTTATAGTGAATACATCTTGGAGCTGTGGGCCGAACTAATAGTAGGTTACACCGGAGTTGCACCCGTTATCATTGCATAGTATCGCTTCGGCTATACTTGTTGAGGAAAGTTATGTGAGTAACTTTTGAACAAAGGTGGTAACACGTGAAATTACACGTCCTTTAGAGATAATCTCTATTGGGCGTTTTTTAAATACTTTGATCCTATTAAGACGAATGGAGATGTTTTCATGTTTAAAGAACCGAAAGAACAATTAGAAATGTTAAAAAAAGGAACGCACTCGATTATTGATGAAGGAGAATTACTAGAAAAGCTCAAGCGTTCACATAATGAGCAACAACCTTTAATTATCAAATTAGGTCTTGATCCGTCTGCTCCTGACATTCACTTAGGACACGCGGTTGTTCTTCGTAAAATAAAGCAAATGCAAGATTTAGGGCATCATGCGATTATTCTAATTGGTGACTTCACAGGACGTATTGGAGATCCTACAGGAAAAGCTAAGGGTCGTTCTGCTTTAAGTGATGAACAAGTAAAAGAAAATGCAAAGACATACTATGAACAGATCTTTAAAGTATTAGATCAAGAAAAAACAACTGTTCGATTTAATAGTGAGTGGTTATCAAAAATGACTTTTGAAGATGTTATGAAGTTAGCAGCAACGTCTTCTGTAACAAGAATGTTAGAAAGAGATGATTTTCAAAAACGCTATAAGAATAACATTTCAATAGGGATTCAAGAGTTTTTCTACCCGTTAATTCAAGCTCATGATTCTGTAGAATTAAAAGCAGATATAGAACTAGGTGGTACAGATCAAACATTTAATGTACTAATGGGTCGCACCCTTCAAAATCAATTAGGACTTGAAAAACAAATTGCGATCTTTATGCCTTTACTAGAGGGTTTAGATGGTGTTGAAAAAATGAGTAAGAGTCTTAAGAATTATATTGGTGTGAATGAAGAAGCAGAAGTGATGTTTAAGAAAGTGATGGAAGTTCCTGATGAACTTATCGTGAAATACTTTGAATTAGCAACGGATGAACACCCAAAAGAAATCGAAAAAATACAAAACAGGATAGCTCTAGGCGAGAATCCTCGTGATATTAAACTTGAATTAGCAGAGATTATTACCGTTCTATATTGTGGAGAAAAGAAAATGGGTGAAGCAAAACAATACTTTCAAACTGCATTTCAAAAAAAGCTAATACCATCGAATATTCCTACGATCTTAGTTGAAATTGGGCAAGAAAAAATTGTAGATATTATTCCATTGTTAATCAAGAATCAGTTTGTTAAAAGTAAAAGCGAATTTTTACGATTAGTCAAACAAGATGGAGTTTCTTTTAATAGCTCAAAGCTAACCGAAGATGATTTGGATCGTGTTATTATGAACAACGATGTTTTACAGATTGGTAAAAAACGCTTTATAAGATTTGAAAAGTAAACCCTACTTACTAAGGCAAGAATAGTGTCTATTTGCCTTAGTATGACCTTAAAAACTTTTAGATTGAGGTAAAATTAGATGAACGTAATTAGTGTAAGAGAACATGTATTGATTCTAATTGATTTTGACACCTATAGTATGGACTTAATAAAAAAAGGTGTGAAATTAGCAAAACAAATGAATTCCAAGTGTTCAGTTCTGCTGATAGCTAATAAAGGTAATAAATTGGAAATGGATCTTGATTTCTATTATGTATTATCCGAATGTAAAAAAGCCTGTAATACGTATGAAGTAGATGATTTATTTGTGAGGTTTTTTCAGACAGACAACGATTTAGTTCAAGAACTAACAAAAATATGTGTGAACTTAGATATTTCTCAAATTGTCTTAGCAAAAGATGTAATGAGTAGATGGGAGGAAATTATACACGGCTCAAAATCAAATTTTCTATTAAGAACAGTACCTTCCGTTGATTTACACTTTGTGACTGTTGAAAAATCTGAACTAGAGAATACCGAATACGATACCGCTGTTCATGGCTATTTATTTAAAACATCACAAAAAGAATATGCACTGACATTTTCTAAAGGGGATAAACAAAACAGTATAGAAGGTATCTTTTTCAAACAAATAGCTACAGATTTTAATACGGGGATTTTTGTTAGCTTAGATGACCAAGACTTAACACATTATGAAGTAGTAGATAATAAAGCTTTTAAATCTTGTTATCAGTTAAAGAATTATTTATCTTCGTAAATGATGGTCAACGATGTACTTTTTAAAAATTAAAAGAAGGGTCCGAAGCTATGAGTTAACTGATTATGCACATGAAAATGGGCAAGGTAGTTGTTCAGTGTTCAAAAGCTTTCGAGGAATAAACCTTATAAATTTACTGGTAATTTAATCGTCCGAACGTTTAGATCTCAAAAAAGATAAATATTCGCATATGGTGTGTGGGGCGATTTAAGATGTTTTGGAATTTAAATATTATTATATTAGACAGTTTGAGGTCGTAACTAAAAGAGTCCTCATAAAGACACGAGAATAATCTCTCGTGTCTTTTTCTAAATGGAATAAATACTACAGAATATAATAAAATATTGTTCTAGCAGTATAATAGGCAGCTAAAAATATTAACAAAGGTCTTATAAACTTTTTATTATCTTTTTTAAAAACAACAATTATGGAAATCGAATATATAAGAGGTAACCATACAAACCAAAATAGAAAATTGTTAAAAAGAATATCGTCAAAAATAATTTCTAAGATTTCCATCATCATTCCTTCGAAACGTTGGATTATTATTGTTGTTGTTGTTGTTGTTGTTGTTGTTGTTTTTATCGTTAGACATAAAGGTACAACAACCCGTTTAGACAAACGAAAGTAGTCTTCACTTATCCTTCCCATCATACAAAAAATTTGGGTTTTTAAAATAGGAGGAAGATAATTTTGAGAAAATGATTAGTGGTCGAATATCTTTGCTTAAAGAAAATATATTAATGATATTGGTTCGTAACAGTTTTCTTATCCCTCGCTATAACTAGAGACACTATAGAAAAAACAATCAAAAAGAGTGCCAAAATCCCATAAGCTGCACCTTCAAAACCTCTAATATTTACGAAGCCAATATAAAAGAGAACAAAAGCAGAAATAACTGCCAGAATCCCTGGTATTAAACGTATAAACATGGAAAAGCCCTTCTTCTTAAACCACCACGTAACCAAAACTATAACTATACCAGGTATAAGTGCAATAAGTAATGGTCCTAAAAACATCATTAAAATCTTTCCTCTCTTTAATGAGTTGTAAGTTTAAGTCTTAATTATACTTTTCTATTTTCAAGAAGTGACATAGATAAAGGTTAACTTACTCTCTATTAAATTATATTCAACGCTAGAAATAATTATCCTTCTAATTAGAAATTATACCTATTCTCGCTAATGAGGGCCTAGTGAGGTTAAACCCGTCCTCCGGGCCGTATATTTATGTAGTGAAGTACCATGGCTGTTAAAGCTTTGGTGCTTTTTTATTTTTTGTGCAGGGATTGAAACGAATATAATGAATATTTTTATATGGGTAAATTTCAATTAGGAGTTAAAGGGGGAGATCATTTGAAGAATGACATAGCTAATCGTAGAGCTGAAATTCATGGAGAGGCTATTAATGTACTAGACGCTCGATCATTGTTTTCATCTCATAAAAGGTTAGCTGAAGTCTTAGAAGAAGGAATGGTTGTTCTAGATATAGGATGTGGAACTGGTGCCATTACAAAAGATATTGCAAAGATCGTTGGTGAAAATGGAAACGTTGTAGGAATAGACAATAATCCTTCACTTATTAAAAAGGCGAATGAATTATATGGAAATATCTCGAACTTATCTTTTGAGGTAGATAGTATTTATGATCATACATTAAATAATCAATTTGATATTGTTACGTGTGCAAGAGTGGTGCAATGGTTGTCCGATCCAATAAAAGCATTAAAGAGCATGGTAGCTGCTACTAAATCCGGTGGTAAAATTTTAGTAGTTGACTATAACCATGAAAAAATAAAGTGGGAACCAAAACCACCTGAAAGTACATCTATCTTTTACGCTGCATTTCTTAAATGGCGGGCCGATGCGGGGATGGATAACAAGATCGCGGACCATCTAAACGATTGGTTTCTTGAAATAGGTCTGAATCATATTAATGTGAGCAAACAACATGAAGTTGTAATTAGGCAAGATGAAAAATTTAAAGATCAGATAGGGATATGGGCAGATGTGATGGCAAGTAGAGGTGTTCAAATGGTAAAAGATCATTATATTACTGAAGCAGAGCGATGTTTAGCTGAAAAAGAGTATAGAGATTGGATAAAAGAAGATGCAATGTCTCAATCCATGTACTTGTTAGCAGTAGAAGGAGAAAAGGGTTAGTTAGCAAAAAAATACGCTACCGTTAAAATAGGAGCGATTATTAATTCTGGCATTAGGTGAAAAATTTGTTTTTTATCATTTTATATAGGTATTGGAGGTTAATGTAGTCATTTATACCGTTTTGCAAAAATGAGGGCTTAGTGAGGTTGAACTTGTGGGAGTTCAAACCCTCCGGTCCGCATATCAATAGTGCCAAGGCTTAAGAGCTTTGGCATTTTTTGTTTGATTTATAAAAAAAGGATTGCAAGGCAGCCCAGTCTTAAGGGAATTAGTTGATTAAAATTAATTAAATCTTAATGAGAGTAAAAAGACAATCGAACAATCTCTATGTAATATATAGAGTAAATAAAAATGAAGGGTATCTTATTCTTATAAGAAAGGATATGAGCTATGAAAAGCGTACTAATCTACATTTTTTTAATTGCTTTGTCTATGATTATATTAATAGGGTGTGCTGCAAATAATATTGAACATGTTACCAACTCGATGGAAGGTATATTTCTAAAGTCTAATAATGGGCAAAATCTTATTATTAATGATCTAGAGGTCGTAATCATGGGTAACGATACTGGTGAAGAAAAAGTATTTGATGATTTAAAAAGCGGAGATAAAATAGAAATCACCTCAGATGCGGTTAATGAAAGTTTTCCTTCGTCAGCAAATGTAACCCATTGTGACCTTATAGAGAGAGGTAGTGTAGAGGATATCCCACAAGAGACATTAGATTTACTAAAAGAGATGGGATGGACATTTGATTTGTCAGATTGAAAATGTGGAGATTTTTTTCAGTTTCACTTTCAAGTATTCTTGACCTTCGTAATGCTTATAATGTCACTAATAGTTCACCAAGATTGTCATAGTAAATATAAAAAGGAGGGGATAATATGATAAAAAAGTCACCAAAATTAACTTTGGTTCTAACTACATTTTCTATCGGGATCCTAGTAGGGGTGTTCTCACTTCAAACAGCATTTGGTGGTCAAGAAATTACTGATTATTCAATAAATGATTCAGGGAAAACTTACGGATCGGCTTTATTTGTAGAAACTGCTGAAGAAGAGCCTGATCTTATCTCGGCTATTGGTTTAGACGGAACAGAAGGCTACGTTAAAAAAACAGACTTAGATAGGGTAACAGGTGAAGCTGATTCACCTAAAACACCTGAAGAGGCATTAAAAAAACAAGAGGAAAGAGAGAGAAATCAAGATATACAAATTCCCTTATATGAAGAAGATGGTGAAACAATTATAGGTGAATTTGAAATAAGCCTTGATACAGAATGATTGTTTCTATGGCATTGAGGGTTTAGTGGGGTTAAACACGTGGAGATTCGACTTCTCAGTGCCGAATATAGAAGAAATGTATGAGTACCAAGGCTTTTAGAGCTTTGGTACTTTTTTAGAGTTGAAAAGTAATAATTAGAATTATAAAATCACATCGAAAAAATGTCGGTGCGCATTGAATATTGTGTATGATTAAAATTGCTATTAATGATTTGAAACAAAGTGATCAGGATCAATGCTTTCACAATATTCCCTTATCAACTTCCAGTCATCATTCCCTTCTTTTCTAAATCTTTGAACAAATAGTTTAACTACATCTGCCACTTTACCGTCCATTTCAAAAGTTAACCAGAACATAGCTATTACCTCTTTGTCATTTGCGGGTGTAATATGTAATTGATTAAAATGCCATTTAGGCTTATGTCCTTTATATTGTTCATAGGCTTGTGCCCAGCCGATTTTAGATTCTTCATATCCCCAATCCGAAACGGCGGTCCCTGGACCGGTCCATCTTATAGCCAATTCTGGTGATAACAGTTTAATCATCTTCTCAGCATTGCACTCGTTCCATACTTCTTGATACTTCGAGAAAAATGTTTCGAAATCTTGAAGTAGTGTAGAATTCGCCATATTTATCCTCCTAATATAAAAATTCAACGCTTGCAAACCATTAAATACTTACCATTAATACGTTCGTTCGCTTGTACTAATGTACATTCATTGTATCTATTGATCTCTGAAAAATAAACAGTTTCTTCTAAATATGTATTTAGTGAAAAACGTAAAATCATATACTAACGCCGCTATTGGTTTGAATTCTCCGGGGCTATATTCTAGTAGCACCAAGGCTTTCATAGCTTTGGTGCTTTTTTATATTTTATTATTAAAATATAAAAAAATAATTGGTTATATGTTTATGTTTGGAATTAATGGAGGGGGGAACGGTTTAATAGGCTAATTATAGGAGGTATAACATGGCTTCTTTTAAAGGTAGGGCAAGGCATTCAAGATATCAAGGAATCGTTGGTACGATATTTGTTCTTCCGATTATTGCAATATTAGGCTTATTAGATGTCATTCCTGTTTCTAATCTTGTTGCTTGGTTAGCTCTAGTGGCATTTGTAATTGGTTTAATTGTGCTCATTGTATCATTTAAGGGTAAAAATCCTGCAAATGATGAAAAAACGTCAACTGAGCTATGAATTATAAAGAAAAAAACATACTAAAAATTTATGGAGTGTTCAACATGAAAAAGGCTGTTGTAGCAACATTATATGGGTCAGTTATAATTCTTGGTTCATGTAATTCAGATGATTCTTCAACTGAGTCCACAGAAACGGATTCT
This sequence comes from Alkalicoccobacillus murimartini, assembly GCF_030813245.1. Classification (GTDB taxonomy): domain Bacteria; phylum Bacillota; class Bacilli; order Bacillales; family Bacillaceae_D; genus Alkalicoccobacillus; species Alkalicoccobacillus murimartini. Next base: position 60,563 of record NZ_JAUSUA010000006.1, read on the forward strand.
AGTGACGAACTAACGGCTGATAACAATGCTGAAGATGCGGTTGCTGATCCACTAATGAATGAAGTTCCTACCGTTTCTGTTTATAATTCAGAAAATGAAGAAATGGAAACCACTTCGTTTGCAGTTTGTTGGAATTATTGTGATGAAACTGAGTTAATTCCTTTGAATGAAGAAGGAGAAATTCAGAATGCAGATGTCTTAAATGAAGTAGAACACGAAGAAACAATGCAAATTGTTCTTGATTATGATACTTCACATACCGTTTCACATGAACTCATTACGTTTAATGATAGTACAAGTTTTAATGAAGAATTAGAGGGAGAGACATTTGATGTTCGCGGTCAAGATGATATCCAGTATGCAATTATCACACGTTTCTTGAACAATGATGACGAAACAATTGGTCGAATTCAAACAATCTTTTCTGTAGGCATTAATTAATAATTAACTGTTAATAAAGAGGTGCATTAGTGAGATAGATTACACAGACGAAAGTAGTCTTCACTTATCAATCCGCTCATAACAAAATTTTGGGATTTTCAAACTAATAGGAGGAAGTTAACTTGGAGAAAATGATAAGCGGATCAATATTAGTGCTAGCGTCAATCATAACGCTTATGACGAGATATATAGTAACAGCAATCTTATCAAATGGGCAGAGTAGTGGTAGTGAGGGAACCTATGAACAGATTTTATCGACTCATAGCTTTTCCACCTTACTTTTACTACTATCTATTATTATTGCTATTGTAGGTGTCGCTTTATTAGTATGGGGAGCATTAAAGAATTCAGATCAGAAAAATTTGTAGAATAATTTGGTTTTAATTAAATTATATGGAAATGATTGCGCATGAAAAATAAAGAAAACAAGGGGCATAGGTATGAATAAAACGTTAACTTACTCAACATTTCTGTTACTAAGTTTCGGTTTAATTGGCTGCAATCAACTTCAAAATGAAGTGGAAGAACTTGAACAGGAATATGGGATTGAGATACATATTGATGATATTGGAGATCGTGACCTGCAAACAATTGCTAAATTAGATAGAGATCAAATAGAAACCATGCTGTCCTATGTCAGGAAATTCAAAGAGGAAGAACAAAAGGAAGGGCATACTAGACATTACCTTGCAAGTTCTCTTTTGGAGGCTATACGAACAGATGATGAGGAAGAAATTCCTGTGGATGGCTATAGTTTATATTTAGGAACACAAGGAGACGAAGTGGATGCTATTAATTTAATGACCACTGTTTACTTTTATTCAGATCGTGCTGCAATGGAAGTAGCAAGTATGGATGCCACGAAGATCGGAAGAGGTGGAATCTCTTGGCAAAATAGCGAGGAAAGAGTCATTGAAGCAAGCGAAGAACAAGCAGAATTCTATATTGAAGGTGAATGGGTTGGAGAATTCATTTATGAAGGGAAGGTCTTATCATTTACAGAACCAAACGCCTGGACATTTATTCTGACGGAAGAAGATGTAGAAAGGTATGAGCAGGAAGCTATTAATATAGATGCAGTCTCTTAAATAACTATAATAGGCGTAATAAGGTTCATCATTTAAAAGTTCTCATAGAATATTAAGGCATCTATTAGGTTAAGATGCCAAGATAAAATAGGGAGGGCTTTGGATGGTTAATCGAATTATCAATGGAGGATTCGAAACAGGTCATTTATCACCTTGGATAGGTTTAAATGCGGGAATTACTTCGACTTATAGTCATTCTGGCTTTTTTAGTGTTCAATTTAATAACACTAATACTAATGCATTTATCTATCAAATCTTAAATGTAGAGCCAGGTGAGACCTATCAATTTTATGTATCCATTTCAAAAGTATCACCTACATTACTAGCAGCCCCACTAAGTTTAACTGTAAATTATTATGATGCTTCATTTAACTTTATTTCTTACGGACTTCTTACAAGTATACCTCCACAACGCGTACCTAATAATACATGGTTGGATGTCAATCAAACAACTTTGCCTGCACCATTGGGAGCTACTCAAGCTCTTATTCTTATTAACACGTTACCACAAATAAATGCATCCAACATATTAATAGATGATGTCGGCTTTTTGCAATTGGATGGTATTACACGAGGTCCAACAGGGCCGACCGGAGCAACGGGAGTAACAGGAGCGACAGGAGTAACAGGAGTAACGGGAGCAACAGGAATAACAGGAGCAACGGGAGTAACAGGAGCAACGGGAGTAACAGGAGCGACAGGAGCAACAGGAGCGACCGGAGTAACAGGAGTAACGGGAGCAACAGGAGTAACGGGAGCAACAGGAATAACAGGAGCGACGGGAGTAACGGGAGCGACGGGAGCAACAGGAATAACTGGAGTAACAGGAGCAACAGGAGCGACGGGAGTAACAGGAGCAACGGGAGCAACAGGAGCGACAGGAGTAACAGGAGCAACAGGAGCGACGGGAGTAACAGGAGCAACGGGAGCAACAGGGGTAACAGGAGCGACAGGAGTAACAGGAGCGACAGGAGCGACAGGAGCGACAGGAGTAACAGGAGCAACGGGAGTAACAGGAGCAACAGGAGTAACAGGAGCAACAGGAGTAACGGGAGCAACGGGAGTAACCGGAGCAACTGGACCATTAGCTCAATCAGGTTTCCCTGTGGTGTTTTCTTCTGCAGGTGGGGCCGGCAGAGGAACTGCTTTTCCTAGCACTAATGTAGCTGGGGTTTCTACAAACATAAACTTATTATCATTTGGCAGAACCAGTAGCGATTTGACACTCTCATCTGGAAGTATTTTTACTGTTCCTTTTTCAACCGATAATTTTCAATTTTTCTTCTCATTCCCCGATGATGTAATCATTACAGGTATATCTTGTGTATTTAATAATTATGCTGCGTTTACGCCATCTATCGGAACCGATTTCAGACCATATGTAGCAGTAGCTAGCGCAGATACAGGAACATTTAATTTTACGATTAACCCAACTACTATAACTTATTCAGGTTCTGGCTTTTTACCTGGTGTCTCAAATCCAACTTCGACCATATTATCTGCAATAAATAATAGTTTAAATACCTTGATACCTGCAGGTACTAACTTAACTATCGTTGGGGGATGGTCTGACATAGGAGTAACAGCACAGGCTTTACAACAGTTTATATATATGAGTGGTTCCATTTTCTTTACATCATCATCTTAACTAGTTAGTTTATTGTTCAGTGTTCAAAAGCTTTCTAGAAATAAAACTTATGAATATATTGGTAATTAATATACTTCTAACATTTAATTTTAAACCATCTAATGTTCGTATATCTCACATGGGCAATAGTTATAATGGGTCTCCAAGTGGCGAAGAATAAGGTATTTGTAGTTATCCAATTCTTAACCGATATATACTAATTAAGTGATTTTATTTGAATTAGTGTTAATTAATGTAAGTGATGTACGTGTTTGCAGCAGATAACATGTTTCCTTGTCTTTGGGGCCTAGTGAGGTGGAACCCGTGGAGGTTCGATGCCTCTCAACCGCAGCCAATTAGTACCAAGGCTTTTTAGAGTTTTGGTACTTTTAAAATTTTCGGAGTATATAATTGGAAATAACATTATTCTTTCCATGAGATAAGCAAGGAGAAAGTACTTATATTTTTGAGAAGGAAAAAAGAAGTGGTTGTTGAAATTATTAACTACATAAGAAACCTGAGGTAACCTAATCAGAATTATAAAATAACGCATTGAGGGAGTCATTTGGATGATTTTAAGCTTAAACCATGTTAGTGGTGGATATCTTACTCGAAAAATCATAAGAGACATTTCATTTGATATTCACACTGGAGAAATCATTGGTTTAGTCGGTTTGAATGGAGCAGGGAAAAGCACAACACTTCGCCACATTATAGGCACCTTAAAACCTATGGATGGTGATGTCACCATTAACAAGCAAGATTGGTATAGTCAGAGAGACAAACTCGCTCTTATTCCTGATAAACCACAGCTTTATCCGAACCTGACTGTTAACGAACATTTTGAATTTATAAAGAGGATTTATCAAATTGATAAGGACGATTATTTAAATGCTCTAATAGACAGATATTCAATTCAAGCCCACATGAACAAATATCCTTACGCTTTATCAAAAGGTACACAACAAAAGGTTTCGATTATTAGTGCAATGATCTCAAATCCAACATTTCTTGTTATTGATGAACCCTTTATGGGTTTAGATCCACGAGGGTTAAAATACTTTATGGAGGATCTTATTAGACTTAAAGAAGAAGGTGTAGGAATTATCCTTTCAACTCACATGTTGAATATAGCGGAAAGCTTGTGTGATAGGGTCATTGTTTTACATGAAGGAAACCAAAAGTTTTATAATGATGTTCCTTACCTGTCTGCTGTTCATATGAAAGATGTAACGTTAGAGGATATTTTCTTTTCAATCATTGAGGATAAAAAATGAAGGATTTATTTATTGAACGATTCCATAATTCAATGCAACAAAATAGTAAAATTCTTGTCAAAGTGTTGGGACATAGTGGTGTGTTTGCGTTAGTACCATTTATTATGTTATTGGTGTATGTCGTTATCATGGTACTACAAGATGGCAATCTTCATTCGTTCTATCAATCTTTCATTCTTACCGGTCTCTTTCTTTTTTTAACACTCAATAGAGGCATCGTTAGCTATATTAGTGAGTTTGATGAGATTTATTTAGCTCCTAAAGTAAAAGGGATGGAAGGTTATTTGATTTATTGTTTACTTTATAACCTGACCATTCAATCGATAAAGGTTGCTTTGTTTACCTTGTTTTTACTATACGCACTTTCTTTAAATATGGGCGAACTGGCGACTCTTTTTATTTTCATACAACTCATAGGTATTTTGCACATTCTGTTTCTGGTTATGATCATTAGCACGAGTACAAAAAGAACAGAGTTATTCTTTGGACTTCACATGGCTTGTGTTGGAGTTTGTTTTCTTTTATTACTAGAAGCACCTGTCATCTTTGGTGTTGCCATTATAATAGGTATCATACTTATTGGTATACTTTATAGTAGAAATAGGATTTTTCCTATTCATTCTTGGAAGAGACTAATGAAGTCTGAAGAGAAAACGAGAAAAGTAGGTCAGATTTTTTTAAGTAGTTTTATAGATATAAAGTCAAATCAGTCATCTTTTAGAAATATTTTACCATTAGCCTTTTTTAAGAAGAATGAGAATCCAATAGTCTACCTATTAGTGCGATCAACAATAAGAGGGACAGAGACCAGCCGAAACTTTGTTCGAGTGATTCTCTTAACCGTCTTCCTGATCGTTTATTTTAAGAGCTTATTCATTCTTATCCCACTGTTAGCTGTATTGATTTATTTTAATACATTGCAATTCTCACAAGGAATTGGCTCAGGAAAAGAATTTATCCCACTCCACTTTCCTATTGATGATGATATGATAAACGATGCGAAAAAGCACATTAAAAGGAGAGGTGTTTTAATCCAGTTATATATTTTTATGTTTGTTATGTTTATTCAGATCTTCTTTTTTCATTAACGAGTGTTTAACATCCAAATATGGAGTGAAATTGTGATAAAGAAATAGGGTATTTAGCATAAATAAACGCGGCATTGAGGGAGTGGTGAGGTTTTACCCCCTTCATCTGCTACTTTTAGAGTACCAAGGCTTTCAGAGCTTTGGTGCTTTTTGTTACTTAATTACCGTCCTTTTACACCGTCCCTAAAAGACTTATGACTCAACTAAATCAATTAAGACTTGAACACGGTTATTAATTTTTTTCATTTCTTCAATATTCATCTCTAATTCTCCTAATTTAATTAATTTATTTGCATATTTAAGAGATACAGTAATATGCCTCTTGTTTTCTAAGCACATGAGGTTATCCTGAGCTACAACACCTCGCTTAGTTTCTAGGAGTAATAGTTCTCTGTGTGAGTAATTTAATTTATTAATACCAATCTGATTCTCAACCGTTAATAGAATCGGCAGTTCATATAAAAACTTTATATTTTCTTTTGTATCATGTGCAATTATAAGAATTTTTTTCTCAATATTATTGCTAAAATTAAATTCAATCTTAGAAGATTCTATAATGGTTACCTCCTATAGTTGAAATGAGTCATAGTCTGTATACTAATAATACTCTTCATTAAGTGAGTAAACTGGTCTAAATAAGACTAGTAATTACATTAAATACGGTTTTTAAATAATGAATAGGCATCTTTTTATTTACTATAGTTAAAACTAATAAAAGAATGGGGCCATTTTATTTTCTATTTGATATATAGCGAACTTAGCTGAGTATACTTTCTTTTACTTTACAATTTGTGAAGCTTTAGTTATACTTTTATCGAGAACGACCGGTCGGTCGTTAAAGAGTGTAACGAAGGAGAATTATAATGGAACAAGTATCTTTATTTAAAAATAAAACGTACATGCTGTTATTGATAGCTGGGATTTTTGCAGTTGTAGGATTTAGCATGTTCTTAACAACAACGACTTGGTATGTTGTCACTGAGTTAGGATCACCAGAAATCCTAGGAGTTGTATTGATAGCAGCAACCGTACCTAGATTAATTATGATCACCTTTGGTGGTGTATTAGCGGATAAATACAAAAAAACAACGATAATGTTTGGGACAAACTTGATTCAAGGTATATTGTTGTTTGTTATATATTGGTTAGTGGCAATAGACTCAATGACTCTACTTATGTTGATCATCTTATCTGCATTCTTTGGAATGTTAGATGCATTCTTTGGACCAGCAAGCTCTTCTATGATTCCGAAAGCCGTTCACAAGTCCCAATTACAACAAGCGAATGCATATTTCCAAGGTGTGGATCAAGTTTCTTTTATCGTTGGACCAATTCTTGCAGGTATTATAATGGAGTCTATGGGGGTTGCGGAAAGCTATTTGGTTGCAACCATTCTTGTCTTCATTTCAGCTATATTTGTGTTTCCTCCACTAATTAAAGAAGCAGCCGTCGAGATCACAAGTAAACAAAGTCCATTTAAAGATTTATTAGATGGATTCAAATTTGTACGCTCATCTCAGTTTTTGTTAACGGGCATCCTTGTCTTAATTTCTTTAAACTTCTTTGTGTTTGGAGCTTTACACATATCCATTCCAGTATTAGTGGATATACATGGAGGAAGTCCAATTAACTTAAGTTATATGGAAGTAAGTCTAGGGGTAGGTTTGGTTGTAGGGACATTGATATTAAGCTATAAAAAAATAAACAAAAAAGGCCGTGCCTCACTAATAGGGCTGTTTTCTACCCTAGTGTTTTTTGTTATCTTTAGTTTATCTCCCAATTTGATTATGTTAACAATCATTCTGTTTTTAGTAGGTTTTTCAATGTCATTTGTTTTCATCCCTATTTTTACTGCTGTTCAAGAGACGACAGATATTCGTTTAATGGGCAGAGTAATGAGTCTGATTTTTTTAGCCATGAATGGGTTTGATCCAATTGCGTATGGATTAATCAGTAGTTTAGTTTCAGCAGGTTACGACATCCAGTGGATTTTATTTATATCAGGAGCCTTAGGGTTAATAGTGACATTGGTATTATTCATTAAAGGAAAAGAATTTAAAGCTATATAATTTTTTATCAAAGGAGAGGGTATGGTTTGCACACAAAAGATTTAATAAAGATGCACAGTGTGGAGCTATTTGCACAACTTGGCTATGAAGGAACGTCTATTTCTCAAATTGTAAAAAAGGTAGGAATCAAAAAATCTTCTTTTTATTCTCATTATGAGAATAAAGAAAGCTTGTTAAATGATGTCTTAGAAACGATGACCGAAGATTATATACACTATATAGAAAACTCACTGAATGAGAGAGAGGGAGACAATGTAGAGACAACACTTTACAGATGTTTTTTGAAATATATAGAAGATAATACAGATGAAAATGATCCTTCCAATAAAATTTATAATCAAATCACTCAATACCCACCAGTCGAGAGCAAAGAAAAAATAAAGTCGATGCTAAAGTATTGTTCAGAGAAGGTTGATCGACTTTTTATAGAACTGATTAGGCAGGGACAATGTAACGGTGAAATCAGTAATGAGCTACAAGCAGAGAATATTACATCCAGTTATTTTTCTCTGATAGAAGGATTAAGTTTAAGTTCTAAACTATTTGAAGAAGCACATCTTCAAGTGAAAGGGGCTTGGATTATATTTTGGAGAGGAATTAGATCATGACGAAAACTCTTAATAGTAGACATTGATATGGTGGTTAGACACCTCTTAATGTAAAGTATACTGAAATCAATAAATTATTTTAGATGATAGGGAGGTACGACATTGAAAATTGAACTAGTCACAGAAGAGACGAAAGATTGTTTGAAACTGCCTAACGAAACATTCCAGTTATTTGGTGAACTAGTGGTTACTAAGCCAAATGACAAATGGGAGTATCACGAGAAATATTTTAATGAGCCGAAGGAAAAGGTATTTCCAGAAGAGAACTACTCATTTGAGACAATAAATGAAAATGGTTTTGCGGTTGCCGCATTTGATCAAGATCAATGTGTTGGATTAGCAATATTTGAAACGGGCTGGAATAAATATTGCTATCTAAGTGACCTTAAAGTAAATGCGAATTATCGACGGAGTGGAATTTCAAAAGACATGCTTGATTTCGCAATCACCATAGCCTCAAAAAAGAACTGTAAAGGATTAAGTACCATCGCTCAAGCTTATAACCTTGCTGCAAATAAATTTTATTTGAAGTACGGATTTGAGATTGGTGGGTTAGATACAAGAAATTATGAGTTCACGTCTGAAAGAGGCAATTCTGATATCTATTATTACTTTAACTTTTAAGTCAGTTTTTACATTGAAAGAGGTGCTGCATGAAAAAAATGATTAATGTATTTTATATTGGGTTAGCCCTAATATTCGTAGGCTGTTCTAATAACAGCGAGCCAGTGATCATTTCAAACAGTGAAGAAAATCCGACAGCAGAAGAGATTTTTAAAGGGAATTCAGAAGCTGACATTTTGATGTACAACGGAGTTATATATAATACGAACATTGATTGGGTAGATGAATTAACGTTAACGAAAGGCGATCAAGTGGGAGAAATAAAAGAACAAGCAATGGAAGGAAACTATGATTATTCAAATGAGATGGCAAATAAGTTAACGGTAGGCTCAATTATTTATGAAGCAAAAGAACGAGATGATGTTCTGATTGTAGAAGATAGTGGAGAATCACATTATTATTATGCATTGGTAGAAGGGTAATAAAACAAAAACTCTGAACGCCAACCTACTTAAGAAATAGTGAAACAGCTTTTTGATATTTTTAATAAATGAAATAGTACCACTAGAAGTTAATAACAATATCGTTGGAAATTAAACAGTGAATTATTAATCATGTAAAAATACTTTACCGAGTTGTAAGGTGATTTATAATCTTTTTAATGGGATTAACTACTAAAGAGCTTAAAATGGTGAATGATAAGAACATAAACCAAGTATTTAGATTAAAATATTGATTATTTAATTGACTACTAAAACCGACTGTGATCATATGAATATACTCCATATCATGGTATCCAAAATAATCGAAGTATGCATTTGCTAAGGTATCTCTGTAATTGTCTAACTGATTATATTGATAAAAAATCCCGAGACAAATCTGCGTAATTAAAAGGAGTATTATGATGTTCAGATGCTTTTTATTTATCACTAAATGTCTTAAAAAGTCCGATAGTAGATAAACAATACCAATTAGAATAGGTATTAATATGATAATAAAATATAAGGCTACATTTCCATTTCCAGCGCTAAAAGGTACGGTTGAGCTAGCTGTTAGATGACACAAAAGAAAGATCCCAGCCGTTAAGACATACAAGAGTAATAATATCAGCTTCCTCATACGTACCTCCTGATTTATGACACATATTAGATTATAATAACTCATAGAGGAAAAGATACAAGAAATGTTATTTCTATTTTGGGGATGAGGTTAAACTCGTGGAGGTTCGACATCTTTCAATCACATAGAAGTAAGAATTAGCATCAAGGTTTTCAGAGCTTTGGAGCTTTTTTGTGACTCCTGCAATTGGAGTGGCATCAAGCATAATAGTTTTAAGACTATAAAAGGAGTATATCTAAACATAGATATACTCCTTTTAATGTCCTTCTAGCATTCATCACAATTTATTCGTAGAAGTTTTTATTACTTGTTTTTCTTGATCTAAATAAATATCTAAGAATGTATTATCCTCAAATTTCAAGACGACAGCAGCTTCTGTGATTTCTAGGTCAGAAATGACTTTCCCTTTAAGTTGTTGAAGTGTTACGTTATGTTCGCTTTTATCCATAGTTTTCTCCTCCAATACTTATGGTATGGTGTATTAATTAAATAGTACACTATATCGTAAGCGGAGTAAACATTCTTTCTACATGTTTTCACAACAGCAAACGTTTCAATTAACGTTTAAGAAAAATTTAGGCCTCTTATAAGTTAAGACAAAACTGCAGAGATATTGATATACTAAGAAATTAGTGGATAATTGAACAACAAATTTTGAATTGGTAGAAGAACAGCGGATAAAATTAAAGAGTATGAAAGGTCAGTAGGATTTAGCTATTTTAAGAAATCTTATGACCTTCGTAGAATACAATTTGATTTATTTAGGCATCCTTATCATGCTTAAACCCAAACCTCATACGTAAGGTGGTCATTTATGAATGTTCATATGAAAAACATAGCATTTAATAGCTCTCAGTCTGATAGCCAGAACATTCTAAACGATTCTCGTGTTCCCGCTTTAATCTGGGTTGTTCTAGTTTATTTTTCTGTGATATACACCCAGTTTTCCGTGATTTCTACTTGGTTCGAATTGATTAGTTTTACAGCTTTTATTCTGATACATTCTCTTCTACATTGGTATGCAGGATCCATTGTTGCTAAGGGTCCTTGGATTTATTTCTTGATACAGGGACTTGTTGTCTGGGGGTGCGCCTTTGTTATGCCTAACGCTCACTCAGAAATTTTTGTGAGCCTTTTGACAGCTTTAGCAGGGCAAAGCATTGGCGTCTACTTAAAGAGAATGAAGGTTTTCTTAGTGTGTGCCTTTTACTGTACGTTATTTTCTTTTTCGATTATTTGGTTTGATCCGAACGAGAATGTATTAGCAAACGTGCCATCGCTTTTGTTCATTATGTTTTTTGTTATAGGGTATGCGTCTTTGTTTTATAAACAAGTACGGGCGAAGGTACGAACTCAATTGTTTTTACATGAATTGGAGCAATCACATAGGAAAGTCGAAGAACTAACCATAGCTAACGAACGTCAAAGAATGGCACGTAATTTACATGATACTTTGGCACAAGGTGTGGCCGGGCTCATCATGCAGTTGGATGCGGTGGATGCACAATTAAAAAATGGCAATGAAAAACGTGCCCATGAGATTGTTCAGCGATCAAAAGCGCAAGCAAAACGTACGCTTTCAGAAGCTAGAACGGCAATTGATGACTTACGTTCGTATTCGGCAGAGGAGCTAGATATTTCGAAAGCGGTGAAAATAGAGGCTGAACACTTTCGAAATACAACAGGTATTTCTATTTCTACACAAGTAATGCCTCATCCACCAGAAGTGTCAAAGTTAATTTTTGAACATAGTTTACACATCATCCGAGAATGTTTAGCAAACACAGCTAAACATTCTAATGCATCGAAGGTAGAAGTTTTTATTACATGCGAGAAGAATGTACTTGAACTAAAAGTAACAGATGATGGTTTAGGTTTTGATACTAAGCTAATTGAACAGCAATCAGGTAGCTATGGTTTAATTGGATTATATGAACGCGTTAGAATTCTTGGAGGAGATATGAAAATAAACAGTGGAAAGCAAGGTACAGACGTTTCAGTTCGCATTCCATTACAACAGGAGGAAACTGATTTATGACAATTAATGTTCTTATAGTAGATGATCATTTTGTCGTTCGTGAAGGACTTAAGCTAATTTTGGAGACTAATCCTAAGTATGCAGTAGTTGCAGAAGCCTCTAATGGTGTGGAGGCTGTAAAAATGGCAGAGACTTCTCATCCGGATGTTATCTTATTGGATTTAAATATGCCAGAAATGGACGGATTAGGAGCCATTAATGTGCTTAATGCAAAGGGACTCACTATTCCAGTCATTATCTTGACTACATATAACGAAGATGAAATGATGATTCGTGGACTGGAGTTAGGTGCCAAAGGGTATTTGCTTAAAGATACAGGGAGGGAAATGATATTTCGCTCAATTGATGCAGCAGCACTAGGTGAAACATTGCTCCTACCAGAAATAGCGGAAAAAGTATTTGCGAACAAGATATCAGCACCGGAAAAACAATCTCACTCATCAAAAGTCTCTCTATCAAATAAAGAACTGATTGTACTAAAAGCGATCTCTCGTGGATTTCGAAGTAAAGAAATTGGCTTCGACATGGGTATATCTGAACGTACTGTAAAAACTCATTTAACTAGTATTTATAATAAGTTAGGTGTGAATTCAAGGTCCCAAGCCGTTGCCGTAGCAGTAGAGTATGGCATCTTACAATTATAATTCACATTGATATATATTTGCCCATTCGTACAGCAGGGGATTGCCCTTTTGTACGATTTTTTGTTTTTCAACTTTGTTTATACTAATCGTATAGAAATAAAGAGGAGTGAATGGTTCGTGACAGGATAGCCACCATAATGATCATTATATTTGCAAAATGAATCTACCATAACAACATGATTTACTGGAGGACAACATATGAAAAAACTACTTTTAGTGGGCACTCTGATCATTGTATTAGCTATAATTTTGTATCTCATTTTTGGAAGAGATAACAATTTTACAATTCAAAAAGAATTTCCGAAACCAGTTGGAGAATATACAGTTGGGCGTACACAGATGGATTTCAAACACACAGCATCAGACAACTCAGAAAGGGAAATTACAGCACTATTTTTCTATCCCTCTGATAGCAATGAAGACAAAGAAACAGCAGAATATGCATTCCCAGAGTTTCATTCGTTTAGGGATGAACTAACGACCAGATTAGGAACAGAAGGTGAACAGCTTTTTGAAACAGATTTTAAAACCTGGTCATATGATGATTTGGCTCTATCCGAAAAGGAAAACGAGTATCCCGTTCTATTCTTTAGTCACGGAGCTGGGGCTTACCCACAGCAGGGAACTTTATTTGCCCAAGATTTAGCAAGTGCTGGCTATATTGTGGTGTCGGTTGGGCATGCCGAATCTGGTGTGTCTAAATTCACGGATGGACGAACTGTTGGAATGTCAGAAAGGTTTTTTGAAGATATATCTGACTATGCATCTGAATTCCTTAAAAAGGTTATGCTACAACTTAGTATTACGTCAAAGAAGTTCGATGAAGAGAAAGCGATTGAGACCTCAAGAAAATTGACATCAGCACCAGGGGCAGTAAACTTTTCAAAATATGCTGATCTACAAAGCGAGGACATTAGTTATGTTGCCGATCATTTGTACAAAATGAATACAGGTGACGTTGAATCCATATTTGAAGGTAGACTACAGCTTGATATTGGGATGGGGGTATTTGGCCATTCTTTTGGTGGGACCACAGCTGTACTTGTCAGCCGTGATGATGAGCGATTTATCGGTGGTGTTAATCTTGATGGTAATATGTTAGGCGCTTTAGACAGTGATTTGAAGAAACCTTTTATGCAACTTGGTACCGTGCTTGCCTATAATACGAATGCATTTTTTCTTGAATCGAACAGCGAGAAAACCTATCTTGGCATCGTTGATGATGTGACGCATGGTGATTTTTCAGATTCTTTATTTACGGCTACGGATAAGGACTCAAGAGGAAGTAGGGACGCCTTGGAACAACGCGACATCATTAACTCTTATACGAAGGCTTTTTTTGATAAATATTTATTAAAAGAAGAGTTGGAGATTGAAGCTCTCAATTTTGAAGGTGTTGAGATGATAATAAAGCCTTAATGGCCATTAGAGTCCTCAGGGACGAATATCGTTTTAAATAAGTAGGACCAAGGCTAAAGAGCTTTGGTCCTACTTGTTTTGGGGATATATAAGTTGTTAAAGGAGTCTATTCAGAAGAAATATTAAAGTTTATACGTTATGTAGCTCAGTAGTTTTTTTCATTTCTTTATAATTCTTATGTGTTTCATAAATTGTATAGATGAAAAGTAAGAACAACACTGGGTTTACTAGCCCAGATTGAGATTGGATCCCTTGAAGAACAAAGATGACTATCAATAAAACGAATAAGGATATCGAAATGGAACTTATCCAGAAATGTTCTTTGTTTGTTTTGATTTTTGTCGTAGAGCTGAGAATTGTCTCAACTAAGGAAAGTATAATCATGGATACAACGATAGTAGGAGTGGTAAGTGTATTGAAAATTAGTAAGTTCGGTAAGAAATCTTTAATGACTAATAATAAAAACAAAGAGTAAACAATAATTTGCATAGCAAGTATTACGTTTTTCAATTAGGAACCCCCAATAAAAAGTATGAAAGTGTATAAGTTATTATAGCGAATATACATATATTTGAAAAGGTAGATCGAATGATTTAATGCAGCATTGGATGGTGTATTAAGTAGATCGGAAGCTTAATAAAGAATTAAGATTTAAGAACATAAATATAGTGTAATATGGAAAAAGAGGTAGAAATATGAGGGTGTAATCTTTTTAAAAAGATAAAACATAAGGGGCGACTTGAATGAAATGGTTTGGAATTTTTTTAAGTATATGTGTGATTAGTTTAGCTGCGTTTTTATTTATAACTAAATCCTATTATTTTTACCCTGCTCTTCCGATTGAAAATTTATCTGCACGAACTGTAATTGATACATTCAATAGATCTGATGATGAAGTAGCACAAATAGCAGAATTAGATGATTACATCTGGTATCTAACCGAGAGTAATAAAGAAGAAGGCTTCGGGACATCAGATAAGAATATCAAACAACTGATTCAATCAAGAGGATGGGATTTCAAAGAGAAAGTTGGTTCTGCTTTTTTCTTTGAAAAAGCGAATGAAGAACTAATTATAACGACTCAAATGTGGACTGAGCAATACGTTCTAGTACAGGCGCAGAATAAATTTAAAGAACTATAAAAGAATTAGTGAGGTTTAACTCGTGGCTGTCGAGTCCTCTCAACCGTTATAGTATTTTCAAGGCTTTAGAGCTTTGGTGCTTTCTTTGTTAAAAAAGATCTACAAGTAAATACTCGCACTGAAGTAAATGAACATATAGATAAAACCACACAAAGATCGTTCGATCCGGTGTGGTTTTATCTATGTGTGGTGTATCATGATAAAGATATTTTATTACTAATAGTTAGTACATCCTTTGGATGATGAAGCAATCCTGTTGGAGACACGGCTTCTAGCACATTCATTTTCCCTTCTCCCCACAGTGCTCCATACCCCTCAATTCCAGCATTAAAAGCTGCTAAAATATCTGTAGGTTGATCCCCAATATATAGACAATCCTCAGCTTTTTGATTTAATGTCCTCATTGCTTTTAATAAAGGCTCTGGATCGGGTTTATGATTTGTGCAATCATCTAACCCGACGATGACATCAAAAAATGAAATGAGGTTTGTATTCTGAAGTTCTTGAACAACATATCTTCTATATTTGGATGAAACTATACCCATTTTGATTCCTCTGTTTTTTAATTCGCTTAACATTTCATATACACCAGCATATTCTTCAACTTGGCCATTAATCATTTCGTAATGCTCAAAGAATGATTCAAGAATTATTTCTTCTTGTCCACTAAACCATTCGTTTAATATGCGTGTAATTGGCTTACCAATTAAATAATTTTTTTCTTCAGTTGTAAGAGTACTCTTTCTGAAGCTCTCTATACAGTTGCAACAAGCTTGAATATACCATTTTTCACTATCATGAAGTGTTCCATCTAGATCAAATAAAATTGCTTTCATACTTCCTCCATATTATTAAATAAGTAAATGTTTAAGAGCGTTATCAGTAGTGATAGTAATATTTTTAGGGATATCTTTTATAGAAAACCATTGTACACTTTCCAAGGCTTGCGGTTCCATATTATGTACAGTGCCTCTGGTGATTTCTGCTAGGAAGGTTGGCGCGACATAGTGAATATCCTCTGATTTGATAATATGATTTGTCACACACAAGAGTTCTTTTACGGTGATATCAATATTTAACTCTTCTTTGATTTCACGCACTACTGCATTCTCTATCGTCTCCATGTAATCTACCTTTCCACCGGGTAAACTCCAACAACCAGCTTCAGGTGATCTTTTACGTTTGACTAGCAATATATTTTTATCTTGATCAAGTATTAATGCTCCAACACCAACAGATGGTTTCATGTACCTGTTCCTCCAAATGACATAGTTAAAATTAGTATATCATATAGAAAAAAGATATTAAGATTACGAATTATTCTTAAATAATCAGAGAAGAGAATTCTAGTTATTTCTTTTTCAAGGGCTAAAAAAATAAAAAGTGTAAGCCAAAAAGGGGATGAGAAATCTGTTAATAAAAAAGCGCTATAAATATTAGCGCTTTATTCTTCATTGTACTAAATTTTCTACTACTTATATTTGTATAATGCGTTTTCCACACCCGCCGCCAGCTTCCAAAGAACGATGTGCTTCAGCAATATCGGAGAGTGGGTAAATACTATCGATAATTGGTTTAATATAGCCTGCATCTACATAACCTGCTAATTCCTTTAAAAGCTCGGATTTTGGATTCGCGCTAAACGTTCGTACTCTACGAGAGCCAAAAATGCTTGAGCCTACTATATAAGAGAATGTAGCAAAACTAGGAAAACTAATAGTGACCATCCGTCCATTGTTTGTAAGCAAGCGTCTGTAATGTTTGAGGTCTGTGCCCACGGTGTCCATAATAACATCGAACGTTCCGAGATCAGCAGGGGAGGTTTTCGAGTAATCAAACACTTCATCTGCACCGATGTCCTTTAAAAAATGAAGATGTTTTGCGCTCGCAAGTGCAGTCACATGCGCACCTAACATGCGGCCAATTTGTACAGCTAGACTGCCAACTCCGCCACTTGCACCACGCACAAGCAATCTTTCACCTCTTTTAAGTTCTGTTTTAGTTCGTAATGCAATGATAGCAGTCGCACCAACTCCTGGCAGCGCCGCAGCTTGCAAAAGGTCAATGTTCGTAGGACTCAGGGATAATTGCTCTGGCACTATCGATACATATTCAGCAGCAGTTCCCATTTGGCTTTTTAAGTTCATTGGTAGAAGACCCCACACTTTATCGCCTACTTGAAAACGTGTGACACCTAATCCAATTTCAACGATCTCACCAGAAAAATCAACTCCAGTGCTTTTTGGAAATGTTTTTCCTGTTAACATCTTCAGTTTTCCTGATCGAAACATCGTGTCCATAGGATTTACACTTGTACCATATATACGAATGAGTACCTCCTCTGGTTTTACTGCTGGTTTTGCTATATAACCTTCGTATAAAACATCTGGTGATCCATAGTCGTTGTATTGTGCAGCGCGCATCTTATTTTTACTCGTCGTCATTTAATTACACCTCTCCAGTAAAGCTAGCGTAATGATTTCTATATTTATCAAACCAACCACTCCTTTTATTGTTAAAACCAACAATGACTTGATTTCCTAATTTGATTATAATTAAAGTGATCTAGATAACAAGTACGCATAATAAACTGTCTAAGTAAGAAAAAAATGACCTAGAAAGGAATACATGATGACTAATAATCACGTAAATAAAGAGATAGCTTCAGCCCATTACGCACTAAAAGTTTTATCAGGAAAATGGAACTTACCTATCCTTGCTGCATTGTGCAGTAATAGAATCATTCGGTATAACGAATTAAAGCGACAGGTAATAGGTATTACAGGAACTATGCTTAATCAATCCCTAAAGGAATTGATTGATTATGGAATTGTTCAAAGAGTTCAATATAATGAAGTTCCACCTAAAGTTGAGTATTCATTAACTGAAGTTGGGTTAGAACTTATGCCGATCTACGAACAACTTGATTTATGGGGAGAGAAAAACCTAGAAAGGAAAGGTGACTAAAAAAGTCCTCAATGATTGAGGACTAATAAATTGAACGTTAACAGTGTGATGTAATTG
The DNA here is from genome assembly GCF_030813245.1 of Alkalicoccobacillus murimartini. Taxonomy (GTDB): domain Bacteria; phylum Bacillota; class Bacilli; order Bacillales; family Bacillaceae_D; genus Alkalicoccobacillus; species Alkalicoccobacillus murimartini. The sequence continues at coordinate 78,711 of NZ_JAUSUA010000006.1, forward strand.
GGAATTTGAAATGACCTTCTAATACGGGACTAGTTGATAGATAAAACAGTGCATCATCATCAGTCTGAACTTTTTCAACGTGTAACCCTTTAATATGATCTGGTTCAAAGTGAAACACAACATGTTCCATTTTCTCGTCTACTACTTTACTTAACACTGTATAAGTGTCTTGTTCTTTAGTTGAGATAATATCAAAAATATGCAATGTACGCTCTTCAAGTTCCATTAAGACAACAGCTTCTAATTCCGAAATGTAGTATATGGATTCAGGAAACACAACTAAATAATAAAACATTAAGAGCTCTTCATTATTCTCTACAATGATTTTACTCTTATTTACGTAGCGATTTATTGCGGTTGTTTCAAGCAAAATGATATCAGAGTCAACGTCTAACTTTCTTATATCAGTTTTCATTGCTATATTCAAATGACTATTATGGATCTTTAAACTATATTCACTTTCATCAACTCGAGAAAACCCGAATCTAGGAAAAAATTCAAGCACAGATTCGTTTGCAAATAGGTAGATAAAATCACAATAGTCCTTTTGAGCATTCATTATCTCAGTCATTAGAATTTTGGATAGACCTTTATTACGGTAACGAACATCAGTCATTACAGTCCCAATTTGAATGGCGTTATATGACACATGATCAATCACAATGTTCATTTTAAAGATTGAAGCATTCGCAATGATATCTCCATTTTGATTAGTTAATGAATAAGGTACATATTTATCGGTCCAGTACCCTTTGTTAAACCACTTACTAAAATCTATTTGAAACGTTGCTTTTGCTAATTGATTAAAGCTGTCTCTAAGCTTTTCATTCTCTCGATAATCGCTTACTAATTTAAAATTCTCCATAATGATTCCCCCTGAAAATACCCATTTATTTTTAACAAAAAGACTTTATGAGAATAAACTCATAAAGTCTTTTTGCGCATGGAAAACTTACTACTACCTTAAAAGGTTTTATAGTTTTAGCATACTTGTCTAATCCCCTTGTTATGTAATAAAAAACATCATAGCATAGAAATTTTTTGGAGTCATTGCTTTTGTAGATAAACGAATGTATAGGAAAAGTTGAGTTTTCTTCTACAACTAAAGATGTAGTATATATCCGACTTTACGAAGTGTTTATGTAACAAGTGCTTTGTTATTCTATTCTAGATCATTAGGTTTAATAGAGAGGTTGAGGTAGTTTGAGTAGGAATTTTATTATTTTTGGAGCAAGTAAAGGCTTGGGAGATGCATTTGTGAAAGGATTGCCTGCTTTTGGAGACACAGTGTGGATCATCTCAAGAAGTAGACCAAATGCCTTAGATTTGAATGACGGAGTTCAGAGAATCTGGTTGGAAGTAGACTTGTCTCAGCAAGATAGAATAGGTTTGGTTAAGGATGCGTTAAAAGACAAAACAATTGATGTGGTTATCTATAATGTAGGCGTATGGGAGAAGAATGGGTTCGAAGATTATTATGACTTTGATCATGATGATCCAAGAGATATAGCTGCTATATTAAACATTAACTTGGTTTCAACAATAACCTTCATTCAAGCATTATTGCCGAATATAAGAAGATCAAAAAGTGGTAAGGTTATCTTGATTGGATCAACGGCTGGATTAGATAATACAAGAAATTCACAGGTTTCTTTTGTAACTTCTAAATATGGACTACGTGGGATAGCAAGTGCTTTAAGAGAACATTTGAGAAAAGATCAGATTGCGGTCACTTGCATTAACCCAGGTGAACTGGCTGCAGAAATTCCATATGAAGATGGGGTCGAGAGGGCGATATCTAAATACGAAGGCACAAGGATTCCCGTTCAAGATATTATCTCAATAGTTAAATGTATAGTGAGTTTGTCGGTTGTTTCATGTGTCAAAGAAATAAATATACCTGCAATAAATGATGAAAACTGTTAACAGGGGTATACCAAGGCTCTAGAGCTTTGGTACTTTATTTTTATTTTTACAAATTAAAGCTAACAAAAAGTATATACGTTGCCAACCACACATAAATAATATACTATTAGGTTGCCGGCAACGAAAATGACTTAGAGAGAACTTGCTGGTATTATCCTATGTTAAAAGAGATGAAGTGAGATTAAGGTGAATCAACCATTTAATATTCCAGATGACACAGCCAGCTTTTCCATTTTTGCATTAGCGCGTTCACATAGAGTTTTGGCTGCACAGTTATTAAGAAAAATTGGGTTGTACCCAGGACAAGAAATTATGCTGATGCAGCTAGGTCAGAAAGATGAACAATCGCAAAATAGCTTAGGAAATAAGTTGAGAATTGATCACTCTACAGTAGCAAAATCAGTTAAACGTTTAGAAGATGCTGGGTTTGTTTTAAGAAAGCGATCAATAAAAGATAAACGAATCACCAATGTGGTGTTAACAGATAAAGGTAAGCAGGCTGTAACAGAGATTGCAGAAGTATGGGAGTTATTAGAGAAGGTTACATTAAAAGATGTTTCGGAAGATGAGTTAAGAAGTTTCATAAGCATTTCTAAAAAAATGACTGTAAACGTAGAACGATTTTTAGATGCTCAGGATGAAGAACTCTATTGAAATACAAAGGAGAGATACTAACATGGGTAAAATGAATGCTATAACAATTTCGAATTATGGTGGACCAGAAGTGATGGAGTTAGCTAGGATTGACACGCCAGAACCTCAATCTGGACAAGTTCTTGTACAAATAAAATATGCTTCAGTCATTCCTCTAGATTTTAAAATTCGTAATGGATGGTTAAAGGATGTGTTTCCTAGTTCTTTTCCATATACACCTGGCGCCTCTATGGCAGGTGAAATTATAGCTGTAGCATCAAATGTAACAGAGTTCCAACTAGGAGATCGTGTATTTGGGAATGTAAAAGGTTCGTATGCAGAGTATGCTTTAGCAGAAGCAAGTCAATTAGTAAAAATGCCAGATATCCTTAGTTTTGAGGAGGCAGCAACCATTAAAGGCGGAGCAGAATCTGCTTGGAAGGCGTTATTCACAGAAGGGAATTTAGAAAAAGATCAAACGGTTCTTATTTATTCATGCCGCAGCTGGTGGTGTTGGCCAGTATGCTGTTCAATTGGCTAAGTGGAAAGGGGCTACGGTAATAGGAACAGCATCCACTAAGAATATTGACTTCATAAAAGACTTAGGTGTAGATCAAGCGATTGATTATACAACAACAGCTTTTGAAAAAGTAGTAAATAAAGTAGATCTGGTTATAGATTTAGTGGGTGGAGAGACCGAGGATCAATCATGGGCTCTGTTAAAAGAAAACGGGATTTTTGTTTCTCTCGTAAAAAAACCTTCACAAAAGAAAGCGGATCTCCATCATGTAACTGCTAAATTCAACTCCAAATATCCTACTCAAAACGATTTAGAAACTATTGCTGAATTAATAGCGAATAAGACCTTACAAACTGAAATCGATAGTATTTTCGATTTAAACGATGCATCAGAGGCCTTAAAAAGAAGTGAAAAAAGAAGAGGAAGAGGACGAATTCTTCTGAGAACACAAAGCGACTAATACAAAAAAATTGCTTTATTCGCTGAAAAGGAATGAACCAAAATGAAAAATAGACAGGAAGCTATAGATTACTGTATGCAATACGACAATGTGTATGAAGATCAACCATTTAAAGATGATAACTGGACATTAATCAGGCATAAAAACAATGAAAAAACATTCGCATGGATCTTCGAAAGAGAAAATAAGATCTGGATAAACGTGAAATGCGAGCCTGGCATGATTAATCAATGGCGTAGTGAATACGAGTCGATTGTACCTGCTTTTCATTTAAATAAAGAGCATTGGAACTCTATTATTTTGGATGGATCGATTTCTAAAAAAGATATGAGTCATTTAATCAGCACAAGCTATAACTTAACAAAAAAATGATATAAGCCATTAATGATATGATGAGTTTCATAAGGGTACACTAACCTTTAAGTAAGTACCCCAAAAAAATGTGCGTACTTATATTACCTTTAAACCCTAACTATAATAAAAGTAGGTTTAAAGGAGGATGAAAGATGAAAACATTAGTTATAATTGGTCACCCAGATATTGAGTCTTCTATCGTAAATAGAAGGTGGATAGAGGAAATGAAGTTGCATCCTGATTTATTTACAATACATGAATTGGCAAAAGAATATCCAGATGGTGTAATTGATAGGGAAATCGAACAATCACTTATCTCATCTCATGGAAATCTAGTATTACAGTTCCCGATGTATTGGTTTAATTGTCCACCTATCCTTAAAAAGTGGTTAGATGAAGTGTTAACAGAGGGTTGGGCATTTGGAAAAGCAGGGAATAACATCAAAGGTCGAAAAATGGCATTAGGCGTTACGACAGGCGGTAAAGGGATCGACTATGATAAGGCAGGAAGATACCAATATAATTTAGAAGAACTTCTAGCACCGTTTGAAATAACAGCAAAATACTGTAAAGCAGATTATCAATCTTTCTTTGCATTTTATGGTGCAGATTTTAGTACTCAAGATGAGATAGATAAAAGCGCTAAAGATTATGTGGATTTTCTAAAAGAATTAATCTGAACATAGAATAAGAAGCAACGGCTATTCGTTGCTTCTTATTTATTTTGGTTCTCTCCCCATTCACACATCGAATCTAGTACTGGTATTAATGAGAGACCGCGTTCAGTTAATGAATATTCAACTTTAGGAGGAATTTGGGGGAATTCAACTCTGTTTATTAATCCATCTTTTTCTAAATCCTTCAACATAAGACTAAGTGATTTAAATGAAATGGTTCCAATTTTACGTTTTAATTCGTTGTGCCTAATCGTATGGTGTTCATGGAGCAAATATAAAATGATCATTTTGTACTTTCCACTTATTAGGGACAGTGTTAATCCAAATCCAGTGCTTTTTACATCCATGTTCTCTGGAAAAGCTTCCTCCAATTTTAATTCCTCCTATCCTAATTCTAGAATGAGTAACAGCTAACATATTAAATCTCGAACAGTATAAATTTATTTTATCACTAATGAAGCTCTAAGTAATATTGATAGCTCAGACTTTTAGAATTTTAATACTATGTACTAGATGCTGTCGAAATTTAGAGAATGAATAATATAGAATAATAAATTAGAAAATGATAAATTCGAATAGATTGATTATTGGAGGACATCTGTTCCGCAATAATCGCTAAAATGAAAAGGTATGAACAAAAATGACAGCGCTATCAAAACTAATTTTTGAGGAGTGTTTTTGGTGAATCAACAGGTACCTGGCAAGAGCATTGAATTGGGCGTCTGCTATTACCCGGAGCAGTGGGATGAATCAATATGGGCAGATGATTATAAACGAATGGTAGAGATGGGTTTTACCTATGTGCGTATAGGGGAATTTGCTTGGAGTGTTTTTGAACCGGTCCAAGGAACCTTTTCATTTGATCTTTTTGATCGCGCTATTTCATTGGCAGAGGAAAGTGGCCTAAAGGTCATCATGTCTACTCCTACAGCGACTCCTCCTGCGTGGCTGACACACAATCATCCTGAGGTCTTGAATGTGTCGAAGGATGGGACTACGCATCACCACGGTCTGAGGGGACATTATAATTATAATTCGTCTACCTATCGAGAATTCACTAAGATCATCGTCGAAAAACTTACAAAGCATTATGCAAATCACTCGGCTATATGTGGCTGGCAAATTGGTAACGAATTTAACTGTGAGTCCAATGTTTATTACTCTGATGCTGACCATGATGCTTTTAGAGAATGGGCCAAAGAAAAATATGGAACATTAGATCAGTTAAATGAAGCATGGGGTACCGTCTTCTGGAATCAGACGTACTCTGACTGGGAACAGGTTTTTTTGCCAAGAGTGACTCCGGCCGATTCAGACAATCCTCATCATGCATTAGACGAAAAACGTTTTGTCTCTGATAGTACCATTCGTTACGCTAAACTGCAGGCTGATATTATTCGGGAACATGCACCCAATCATTGGGTGACAACAAACGGAAAGTTTGGTCATTTGAATCATCATCAATTAACAAATGAGTTACTCGATTTTTATGCGTATGATTCGTATCCTAACTTTGGATTTGTCTTTCCAGAAGGAGGCGATGATCCGCTTTTTGATCGCAAATGGAGCTGGAACCTTAGTACCGTAAGAGATATTAGTAGTCAGTTTGCTATATTCGAACAGCAGAGTGGGCCAGGAGGCTGGGTTAATCGGTTAGAGCAGCCCACACCTAAGCCGGGTCAAATTAAATTGTGGACGTACCAATCCATTGCGCATGGTGCAGATATGGTTCTGTACTTCCGCTGGCGCACGGCCATCAAAGGAACAGAAATGTATTGGCACGGATTAAACAATTATGATAATAAGCCAAACCGAAGAGTAAAAGAAGCGGCAAAGATTGGTGAAGAACTTAAACGGGTTGGGGAAACCCTATTCGGAACAGATTACTTAGCGGAAGCTGCCATTTTACATGATTATGACAACGAATGGGATGGAGAGCTTGATACATGGCATGGTCCATTTACAGGTAAAAGTATTCGATCTTGGTTTAAAGCGTTTCAATATCAACATATTCCTGTAGATTGTTTCACCATAGATGACGATACGACGCTAGATCAACTCATAACCTACAAAGTTCTTGTCTATCCGCATGCGGCTATTATGACCCCAAAACGAGCTAAGTTATTAGAGCAATATAGCGAGCAAGGAGGAACACTCATTCTTGGGAGTCGCTCAGGCTATAAAAACGAATATGGCCATGCTTATATGAAGTCATTTCCAGGATTGCTCTCAGATCTAGCTGGCGTCGAAGTTAGTGATTTCACTAGAATTAATCAATATGACGACAACCCACTTCTTGAGTGGGGAGAACATACTCTGAAGGCAGAAACATTTAATGAGGTCCTAACGATCTTACGTGAAAAAACAACTGTACTTGCGACTTATCAAAATAGCTATTATGCTAATGAGCCTGCCCTAGTCAAAACCAGCTTCGGAAAAGGTACATGCTACTATTTTGGCGGTGTCTTCAACGACCAACTTGCAAGCCTTTTATTAATGGATACAGGGTTACAGACAAGATCAGAGCTGACTCTCCCTAAAACAATTGAGCTTGCTATAAGAGCCAGTAAGGACAAGGAATATTTCTTTTTACTTAACTACAGCGGAGAGGAGCAAACCATCACTCTGAATGAACCGATGAATGAGCTTTTATCTGAGGTAACTCTCCAAAGCACGGGTACGATCGAGCCTTATGGAGTCATGATACTTACTAAAGTTTAACGCGATTTTTAAAAGATAATGTGTTAAAACAAGGGTATTAACTTACCCTTGTTTTTTTGTGCCAAATAATTCATGATACTAAAAGTTCTATAGAGCTTTAAAATAGCAACAACTTAATATACTGTAATATGATAATGTAAATTAAACGTTTCCGGCTCTTGAAAGCGTAAATTACGTCATAAGAATTTTAGGTTATAATAGGTATAGATTCACAATATAAATAGTTCGTTTTTAAAAAGGGTGATCTTATGAATAACGAGTCTCAATACGACTTCTTAAATAATTGGTTAGAAGTAACCTCAATAAAAGATAAAATTTCAAATGAGTTGGAGTCTGCACTAAAAAAGAATAACGATATTTCACTTAAAGAATTTTATGTCATGTACTATCTATCACAAGAAAGTGATCGCAAGCTACGATTACAACAGCTTCAAGAATTAATTGGTCTTAGTCAGAGTGCCATGTCTCGACTTGTAGGAAGGTTAGAAGCTAAAACCTGTGGTGCATTGGAGAGAACGACTTGCGAAGATGACAAACGAGGAATATACACGTCCCTCACGTCATTAGGAGAGAGTAAATTTGAACGTGCTTTAAACACGTTTAATTCGGTTATACATGATTTGGATTTAAATGAGAAGGATAACAGTGTAATCTTTAGTGTCTTAAAGAATACAAATGAACGAAATTAAGGTAGAGAGTCTATTTGGATTTCTTCCAAGTACACTCTACTTAGTTGACATCAAATAAAATGGATGTTAACGTCTAAATACATGCAGACGCATGCATTTAATTTATGAGGAGATGGCAATGATGAAAGAACCAAATATGTTTGATTCGTTTACCTTAAAAGGTTTAGAGCTTAAAAACCGTATTATGATGTCGCCAATGTGCCAATACAGTGTGGATAAGAAAGATGGTATCGCGACGGATTGGCATTATATTCATTATGTAAGCCGTGCTATTGGTGGTGCTGGTCTAGTAATGGTTGAAATGACGGATGTTGAACCTGATGGACGCATATCTGATTATGATTTAGGGCTATGGTCTGAAGAACAAATTCCGGCATTAAAAAGAATTGTAGATGGGATTCACCAACATGGTGCGAAGGCAGCTATCCAAATTGCACATGCAGGTCGAAAAGCTGAAGATGCTAAAGTACCTGTTGCACCATCTGCTATTCCTTTTGATGAGAATTCAAAAACACCAAGAGAATTAACTACTGAGGAAGTTTATGAACTAGTAGAGAAATTTCGAAGATCTGTGAGATTTGCTGTGCAAGCAGGATTTGATGTGATTGAAATCCACGGAGCTCACGGTTATCTCATTCATCAATTCCATTCACCACTCACCAATCAGAGAACAGATGAATTTGGAAAAGATTTAACGAAGTTTGGTTCTGATGTTCTTAAAGCAGCCAAAGAAGAGATTCCTACTGACATGCCTCTCATTATGCGTATATCTGCAAAAGAATATGTAGATGGTGGCTATGATATTAATGGAGCAATTGAACTTGCTAAAGCTTATAAAGAAGCTGGGGCAGAGATCTTTGATATCTCATCTGGTGGGGAAGGTCAAATTGCAGCTTGGGGTAAACCAGGTACACACGCAGCATATCAAGTTCCACTCGCAAGAGAAATCAAAAAAGCTTTAAATGTACCGGTTATTGCGGTAGGTCGATTAGATGACCCGACGCTCGCTAATGCGGTGGTAGGAACAGAAGATGCAGATCTTGTAGCGGTAGGAAGAGGCATGCTTCGTAATCCTTACTGGGCTCTAGAAGCTGCTAAACAACTAAGAAAATCAACAGATGAAATGGTTCCTGTTCAATATAAATTAGGATTCTAGAAAGGAGAAATTATAGATGTCTTACATTAAGGATAAAGTGATTGTCGTAACGGGTGCTTCAGGCGGGATTGGGAAAGCAACAGCAGAACATCTTGCTAAGGAAGGTGCAAAAGTTGTTCTAGCTGCTCGTAATGAAAAAGAACTAAGTGGAATTGTTGAAGAGATTGAAGGCAATGGTGGAGTTGCTTCATTTAAAGCAACGGATATTTCCTCAAGAGACGAAGTAAGTGCGTTAATAGATTTCACAGTGGAGAAATACGGAAGAGTGGACACACTCATTAATAACGCAGGCTTGATGTTATTTTCAAAATGGGATAATGCTCACGTGGATGAGTGGGAAAAAATGATCGACTTAAATCTAAAGGGAGTTTTATACGGTATAGCTGCTGTTCTCCCACAAATGAAAAAGCAAGACAGTGGTCAAATTATTAATGTTGGCTCAGTTGCAGGGCACGCAGTAGGGGAAGGTCACGGCGTCTATAGCGCGACAAAATACGCAACAAGAGCCATTACAGAAAGCTTAAGAAAAGAAATATCCGTCAATCATAATATTCAAGCTGTGTACGTTTCACCAGGCGTAATCGCGACTAATTGGCAAGATAAAGTAACGGACAAAGATGTGAATTCCGTGTTAGGTAACCTAAATGAAGTAGCCATTGCACCTGAACATGTGGCTGAAACGATTGCTTTTGCAGTGAATAAGCCAAGTAATGTTATGATTAACGATATTTTTGTGACGCCAACAAAACAAGAATGGTAAGAATCGTAGCATAGGAAAAAGGTATGCTTCTAGTTTCATTGAACATGATAAGGGTATAAGTAACATTAAGAACATGCAGGCGCATGCATGCAAAATATTTGGAGGGAATTAAATGAATGTACTAGTTATTGGAGCAAACGGTCAAGTTGGAAAAGAAATTATTACTCAATTAAAGCAAACAGATCATCAAGCAACAGCTCTTGTACGAAAAAAAGAACAAGTAGAAGAATTGAAATCTCTAGGGGCTAATCGTGTTGTACTAGGTGACTTAGAAGAGGATTTCTCACATGCTTTTGAGAACATTGATACTGTTATTTTTGCTGCAGGTTCGGGTGGAGGTACTGGAGCAGATAAGACATTGCTCATTGATTTATGGGGAACTAAAAAGGCTGTCGATTACGCAAAATCATCCGGTGTCACACACTTTATTCAACTAAGTGCTGCGGACAGTTTAGATGTGGACGAGGAAAGCGAGAAAATGAAACCATATGCGGTTGCAAAGAATATGTCCGATTTCTACGTAGAAAAAAGCGACATACCATACACCATTGTGCGACCAGGGCCGATGAACAATGACAAAGCACTTGGAAAAATAGAGTTACACCCAACAAGAAAAGATCATTTTAATGATTATCTAATCACAAGACAGGATGTTGCTCAGGTACTTGTTCAAACAATAGGGAATGAGAAGCTTTTTGGTAAGAGTTTTTATATTAAGCAAGGTGAGCATTCGATTGATGAAGCATTAAAGACAGCGGTAGAAAAATAGTTTCATAATAAGCAGCCCCGTATCACTTATAGTGTTACGGGGCTGCTTATGTTATTCAGTTGCCAAAGTCTATGTTGCTCTAAAATTCTCTACAAAAGAAAGGATCTATGAGATTTTATAAGTACTGACGCTCTCCAGTTAGTGCAGCTGTCTCTATTGTATCTAGAAGTTGATGAAGCTTCACTGCATCCGCAAAAGTAGGTAGACTCGAAGTTCCTTCAGAAATATCCTTAGCAAACTTACTATGTGCTTGAGCCACATTAAGAATCATTCCTGTATCATGTTTAAGAGAAGCCGGTACCCAGTAGTAATGATCTGGGATGCTTAAATCCTGAAGTTCTTTATCAGTAGAATTTGCTCCTCGTAATTGATGGAATCCAAATTGAATAGAAGCAGGGGCATTGAGTGTGATCGTTCCCTCGTCTCCAAAAATCTCTAATGTTAAACCAGTTTGATGTTTAACACCTCCCTGAATATGAACACTAGCAGTTGCGCCATTGGTTAACTTACCTGTAATCATAATTTGATCATCGGTATCTTTTTTAATTGTTTTCTGAACATCTGTTAATTCGACCTCAGGGAATTGTTGCGCTGTAACTGCTGAAAGTTCTTTGAAATCTCCAACCATTTGAGTAAAAGCATCAAGATTATGTCCACCTACGATAGTCAACAGGTTGCCACCTATCTTTTTATCAAATAAGTAAGCAGAAGCCCCATCAGCCACTCCGCCCATAGCATCAATCGAGATCTTTAAGTTGGCTGACAAAACGTTTCCAACATAGCCATCAGCTAGTAAATCTTTTACATAATTAATAGTAGGAGACTGCCTCGACTGCAATCCAATGACATTGGGTACATTTCCTGATTCAACCCATTCCTGCATTTCTAAGGCTTCGTTAGTGTTTGAGCCCAGTGGCCATTCACAATAAATGGGCTTGGTTGCTGGAACAATTGCTTTTACTGCATCATAATGCTCTTTAACATTAATGCTAACGACTACCATATCAACATTTGTTTCTTGTGCTAATTGTTCGGCATTATCAAAAGCATATGGAGCTTTAAAAGCATCCGCACTTTTTACAGCACTTTTCATATTACTCGTACTAACAGCTTTGAGTTCAAGGTCATCTAGTTGTTCGATTGCAGGAATATGCGTTCCTTTGGCCCATCCGTTATTAATAGAACCACCTATAATGCCTACGCGTAATTTTTTATTCATTTTTCAAAAACTCCTTCTTATTTTGTTGTGGGAAACGAATGTACATTCTTTTGTACTGTGTACATTTTTATTGCCCTCTTTAATTTATGAACAATTCATTCTATCCTTTAAGAACGAAAACGTATGAAAGTAGGCGAAACAATTATGAACAGCACAATAGACTTGTTAAAGAATCACTCGTCATTTCGTTCTTTTGAAAAGAAACCAGTATCTAATGAACAAAGGGACACGATCTTCCAAGCTGCAAGCCATTCTTCTTCTTTTAGTCTTTTACAAACTGTTTCTATTATTCGAATTTCTGATCAGGCGCTTCGCAAAAAAGTAAACAATCTTTGTTTTAACCAACCATATATCGAAGAGGCAGGAGAATTTTGGATCTTTTGTGCAGACTTTAATCGCAATCATCAAATGGCTCCTAGTGTTGATTTGTCTTATATAGAATATCTATTAATCGGAACATTTGACGCTGGCATCATGGCTCAAAACGCACTAACCGCAGCTGAATCTTTAGGGTTAGGCGGAGTGTACATTGGTGCCGTTAGAGGGAATATACAAGAGCTATCGGACCTTCTAGAACTTCCCGAATACGTTATTCCATTGGTTGGCCTGTGTATCGGTCATCCTAAAGGGGAAAAGCCCGATTCTAAGCCTAAATTACCTCAAGAAATAGTGATGTCTGAAAATACGTATAAGCCATTAGACAAAGATTCTCTTGATATTTACGATCAACAAATGAAACACTACTATGAAAATAGGTCTTCTAGAGCACCGTTTACAGCACGAACAGTCAAAGGATGGTCCGATCATATACAAGATCATTTAGAGCGTAGCTCACTCACGTTTATGAAAGAGTATTTAAATAAACAAGGTTTTGCTAAGAAGTAAGAAGAATATCAATCTATATTTGATTTTGCTTCATTTATAGAAGGCGATATAGATGAGCTTAGTACAATAGAATGTACTAAGTTCTTTAATTTCTAACGTTTTTTGTGTACATACTTTCAGGATATGGCAGCTCTAAATTCCCTCGGAGTGTCGGTTGATCATCATAGTCTGTTCGAACAATTCCTTTATCCTGCAAGATAGGAACTACTAACTTAATAAAGTCCTCAAAACCTGATGGACCATTCTGTCTAATCAGCATGATATCCATAATGCCTTCTCGATACCAATGTTCAATTTGTTCTGCTACGTTCTCCGCAGAACCTATAAACTGAGGTCTAGGTAATCTGTGACCCATAGGCATGAATGATTCAATTTCTCTCAGTTTTTCTAATGCCTCTTTCTCAGTTTCTCCTACGATTGGATTTTGCGCAGGCATCATCAGGAAATCATCAGGAGAGCGTCCTTGATCTTGAACTCTTCTTTTTAGTTCAGCCGTATATCCCTTAAGGTACTCAAAATGATCTCCAGGTGCCATAATCCCTTCAGCATGTTTAGCCGCTATATCCATAAAGTCTGAAGATGTTCCTGCTTGGAAAATCACAGGTCTTCCTTGTCTTGAACGACTAACATTTAATGGACCATCCACTGAAAAGTATTTTCCTTTGTAATAGAGAGGATGCATCTTTCTTGGATCATAAAAGATGCCACTTTCTTTATCACGGATAAAGGCATCATCTTCATACGAATCCCAAAGTCCCTCTACAATTTCTAGAAACTCCTTTTTCATTGGATAAAGATCTGATTTGCTTAATTGAGAGCGACTATAATTGGCTAAACCTCCTGGATTAGATGTAATCGCGTTCCATCCAGCTCGTCCATTACTAATTTTGTCTAGCGAAGCAACTTGTCTAGCTACTGTAAAAGGATCAGCATACGAAGTCGCAATTGTTGCTATTAACCCAATAGATTTAGTCACCATACTTAAAGCCGACAAAATAGAGATGCCTTCAAACATACTAAGATAATGAGGGATCATCCCCGGCCCAATGTGGCTAACATCCGCTAAAAAGATCGCGTCAAATTTACCATGTTCTAGTTGTTTGGCTTTTTCTACATAATGATTGATGCTTTCACTCGCATTTGATGGCATCTCATGGTGTTTCCAACCCGTATGACTCCACCCAACTCCATCAATATTCCCAATGAGTTTTAGCTTTCTTTCTCGCATTATTGATTTCTCTCCTTCAAAACGATCATTAACCATAATCCCCTTAAATCAATCCAAATTGTTTAGCCAGTAATTTATGTCCATTCTTCCGACTTTCTTGATTAGGGTAAAAATCAGCAATAATAATTTCATCAACCAAACTGGCCTTCGCCATTTGGTGCAATTTTTCAGCAACTGTTTCAGCACTCCCGATAACAAATCTCGCTTTGTTATGTTCTCTAGCACTTGCTTCTGCAAGAGTATACGTGTGATTTTTAGCTTCTGTTGGAGTTGGAAACGAAAGAATTTTTTTCCCCGTACTCATCTGTGCCCACATTAATTCTGCTGGACCTGCGACAAATTCTGCCTCTTCTTCGGTTTCAGCTGTAATCACCATAATAGCCATCATACTTTTCGGTTCATTTAAATAAGAAGAAGGCTTAAATTCATTCTTGTAGGCTCGTAACATAGGAACAGCCAATTGTGGTGCAAGTTGAGCAGCAAATACAAAACCAAGTCCCTTTTGAAGTGCAAAGTGTAAACCACCTTCGCTAGACCCAAGCATGTACAGGTCTGGTACCATGGATTCGTCACCAGGAGGATTTATGTGACTAAAGGGATGTGTTTCTTTAAAGCTACGATTAAAAAATGAAAGAAGGTCATCCAGTTGCTCTGGAAAATCATTGGCTCCTAGCAGTTCTCTAGACCGCAACAATGCCAACATCGTTTGGGCATCGGTTCCAGAGGCTCTTCCGATTCCAAGATCAATGCGGCCAGGGTATAACCCTTCAAGCAAAGTGAAATTCTCCATGACTTTTAACGGACTATGGTTTGGAAGCATCACACCACCGGACCCTACGCGAATCTTTTTGGTATGTGCAGCAGCGTGCATACTTAACATATCTGGTGAGGTACTCATCAAGTTTGTTGTATTGTGATGTTCCGTAAACCAATACCTTGAGTAACCCAACTCTTCCGCAAGTTGCACCATTTCTGTCACATTTTTAAGACTTTTACTAGCAAGGTTATCTTTATATATGTGAACAAAATCTAGAATCGAAAGTTTTAGTTTGGAATTTTCGCTATCCATTCATCTCTAGCTCCTATCTGTGGTATACTTTTAGTTAGCTTGCTAACTAAAAGTCCGGAAAAATGTAGTTGATGATTTATTAATTTTTGGTGTGTTTCACCATCATAAGGGCATTATGTTTATCTGCAAAGAGGGCAAACTAAATGGACTTAGTACATTTTTATGTACTTAGGAAAGGAGCGTAAAGATGAAGGTTTGTAATGACGGTTTTGAGCGTGATTTTATTGAAGGTAAAACTGATATGTACGCCATTGCATTCACACAAAATGTGTTATCAGGCAGATAGAAATACTTTATCTTGTGGTACTTAAAAGGCGACACACGAAGATATTCAGATATTAAAGCATTTCTAGGAAACTTGTCACAAGGATCTCTCACAAAACAGCTTAAAGAACTAGAGAATGATGGTGTTATTAAGCGCGAAGTCTATCCAGTGGTTCCTCCAAAAGTAGAATACTCTTTAACTGAAAAGGGGATTAAATTGATGCCAGTCCTTGATGCGATGGAGATTTTCGGTAAAGAGTATGGTGAAAGCAATCAGGACTAATCGTATTAGAAATGGACGTAAACATAACTCCGCGATATAGTTAGTCCACTAATTAAATTGTTAAGTGGGGTCTTGATATGGTAAATGATGATATCAGAGTTCTTTTAGATAAAATCTCTTCACAGAACCGAAGAAACTATAATCAATTATTAACTAATTTAAACTTACATGTAGGCCAAGACAATCTATTATGTAAACTTTGGAATAAAGATGGTATGACTCAAGTTGAACTGTGTAATCAGTTAAATTGTGAAGCCCCAACTGTAACCAACATGGTAAAATCACTAGAAAAAAAAGGGTTAATTATTCGCCACAAAGATGTTCAAGACAAACGAATAACTAGAATCTATCTCACAGATGCTGGGAAAGAGATTGAGAAACCAGTTAGTGAGATATGGAAAAAACAGCAAGAGCGTTTATTAACAGAAATTACTCAAGACGAGAAATTGCTTTTTAGAAGACTGTTGAAACAAATGGAAAAGAACCTTTTTTAATTAGTTAGTCGAGTCTTGCCGTTATAAAGCTAGCAACTAATTAAATGATTAAAAGTAAGCAGAATGTTATTCTGCTTACTTTTTTTGTATTATATTTCGCTATTTCAAATAAGACATAGAAATGGAATATCTGGCTTCCGTACATTTCTTTTATCAGCCTGCATATCCTGGTATAATTAGGTAAAGTAAACATGAACGAATATATGGAAGCCAATCAACTTCTTGCTGAAATGATATAAAATTTGTGACAAATCTAATCCCCCAGATTTGTCCGTTATGTAAAAGGAGTATAGATCTATGAGCAGTCCAATTTAATAATCCCCTTTAACTACATCTGAATTTATTTCAATATCAGGGGGATATAAAAATGAAATGGAATAAAAATTTTTCTTTACTACTAACCGGTCAATCCATGGCTAACATTGGGGATGTCCTATATATAGTTAGTATAATTAGTGTGATTTTTGATTTAACAGGTTCTGCAACAGCTGCATCCTTTGTTCCATTTACAATAACTACATCCATGTTTGTTTCAAGTTTATTAACACCTCTGTTAATAGGCAAGGTCAATTTAAAGTGGTTATTGGCTTGTTCGCAAATTGCAAAAACGATCATTCTCGTTATTCTAGGATTTTCGTTCACTCATGTAACAAGCTCTAACTACTATATAATTTACTTAATTATAGGTTCAATTGCTTTCTTTGATGGGTGTGCAAATCCTATCATGAGAACATTGATTCCTCATTATGTAGATTCAGAACGATTAATCCATGCGAATGGTATCTCAGAAACAGTCATTCAAACAATCCAAACAATCATGTGGTTCTTTGGTAGTTTATTTCTAATTCTATTGAGCGCACAAGAAATCATCTGGATAGTTGGGTGTATCTTTACGGTATCGAGTATCATATTATGTTTTCTAGAAAATGTAAGGCACCAAACGCTTAATGCTAGGAGAAAACTAGAACAGATTCAAGAAGGATGGAAAACCTTATTAAACACCCCAGTTCTTAAAAAGATAGCGATAATAGATGTATTTGAAACCATGGCAGGAACAGTATGGATTGCAGCTATTTTGTTAGTGTTTGTAAATGATGCATTACACGCCGATGAGAAATGGTGGGGTTTTATTAATGGGTCATTCTTTTTAGGATTAATCATAGGAAGCATTTACTGCATAAAATATGCTTCCTTTATTGAGAAGAGATTAGGTACACTCATTCTTTTTAGTTCTGTTGCCAGTTTCATCATAACAATTTTGTTTAGTCTAAATAGTCTCCCGATCGTAGCTTTATTACTATCGCTTTGTGTAGGGCTTTTCGCACAATTAAAAGGAGTACCTCAACAAACAATTATCCAAACGAGTGTCTCAAAAGAACAATTGGCAACCGTGTATACTTCTTTAGGTGCCATTGGAACAGGGATCTTTGGTGTTGGATCGCTTCTAATGGGAATGGTAGCGGATCTGTTTGGAATTAGAGTTGTATTCCTTATTTCGGGGTTATTTCTATGTGTATCAAGTTTCATTGTTTATAGAAATAAGGATTTATTTGATGGGAGGGTTAAAGAAGAACTAAAAATCTAAAAGTGAATTATAGCCAACTCAGATAATTATAATGTTACGTATAAATTTTTAGCACCAATGCTGAAATAGCTTTGGTGCTTTTTTGTTGTATAATTAATTGGTAATTTGGAAAAAGGAAACAAACGTAATGATTGAGCTTAGAAGAGAAGGAGAGCATGTGTTATGAAAAAAAGGGTAGAAGAGTGCCAACTTAAAGATATAGAGTTACTCCAGAAGGTAAGCATTGAGACGTTTAATGATACATTTAAAGATCAAAATTCACCTGAGAATATGGAAGCTTATTTATTAAAAGCTTATAACCTGAACCAATTAGTAAAAGAATTAAAAAACGAGTCTTCCATGTTCTATTTTATATATGATGAAGCCAACATTGCTGGATATTTAAAAATAAATGTTAATGAAGCTCAATCAGAACAAATGAGTCATGATCGTCTTGAAGTGGAGCGTATCTATATAAGAAAAGAATTTCAAGGTAAAGGTCTCGGAAAATACTTGATTGAGAAAGCGATTATGACTGCTACTGATCTTAACAAAAAGAAGATTTGGTTAGGCGTATGGGAAGAGAATAAAAAAGCTATACGTTTTTATCATAAAATAGGCTTTTTACAAACAGGGACACACTCTTTTTACATGGGTGACGATGAACAAATTGATTTAATTATGATGAAAGTGTTGAATTGATTACACGGTTCTTGTACGGAGTATTTTTTGTAAGACACGAGTTATCGAGAGTAGGGGCGAACTAGAGTATATTACTTTAGTTCGCTTTTTAATTTAAAAAGGATCATCAATTGCGCATGTATTGTATTAATATAACGTGTGAAAAGCTGAAGCAACTTAAAGGGAATTTTGATTAATGAGAATTATTGGAAGGTGAAACCTGGCCTCTTATAGAAGTAAGTTAGATTCAAAACTTTCTAATTGGGAGGTTGAAATGAGTAACACTAAAAAATATGCATTATATAATGCATTTCCTAGTGGGGTATTAATCATTTTACTTGCTACTTTTTTTGCAGGAGGAGCCATAGGTGAAAATTATACGGATAGGACTTACCCGAATCCTCTAGTTCTTCTGGCGAAACCAATATGGTTTCTTTGTTATCTTTTTGCTAATGTTGAGAAGTTTTTCGGAGTGGGTATCGTTCTTATGTATTCACTTCCTATTTTATCTATTTTTGTTTTTTTGTATTTGAGCTAATGAGTAACATTCAATTTCAGTTGCTGGGGGTAAATGATGAACTTTAATAAACTTAACTATAAACGGCCAGATCTTGACGAATTTAAAACGACAGTAGAAGATCTCTTGGAACAATTTAAATCTGTAGATTGTTTCGAGAAACAATGTGAGTTGATTGATGAGATTAACTCTTTAAGAAATCATGTTTTGACAACGTTAACAATCGCTCAAATCAGACACCTTACAGATATGACAAACCCTGAATACATAGAAGAGCAAACGTTTAGTGATAAGAAGTGGCCGATTTATGAGATGGTTGTTTCGAAGTATTACAACACCTTAATAAAATCAAATCATAAGCATGGATTAGAAGAAAAATACGGAAGCCAGCTATTTGAAATGGCGCATGCCACGGTAAATACAGTGAACGATCGTGTACTTAATGAGTTAGAGGAAGAGAATAAACTGATTAGCAATTATTTAAAAGTCTTAGCAACAGCTAAAATTGAATGTATGGGTGAAGAAAAAAACATATCTCAACTAGAGGTCTTTTTGAATTCGCCCGATAGAGACATTAGAAAAGAAGCAAGCGAGAAAAAATATCAACTTATGGGAACAAAGGAATCTGAAATTGATGCTATTTTTAGTGACCTTATTAAAGTTCGGACAAAAACAGCTGAAAAACTTGGCTACCCTTCCTTTGTGGAACTAGGGTATGCAAGGCTTTCAAGAGTTAGTTATGGTCAAGAGGAAGTAAAGAAGTTTAGAGAGATGATAAAAGATTATGTTGTGCCTCTAGCAACACAACTAAGAGAGAATCAAAGAAAGAGAATAAAAGTAGATCGTTTAAAGCATTACGATGAGAGTTTAAGGTTTTTTGACGGAAATGCCACGCCAAAGGGGAACACGACTTGGATTATTGAGAAATGTAAACAGACATTTCATGAGTTATCCCCTGCAGCAGGAGAGTTATTTGATTTTATGGAAACAAATCACCTACTGAATCTAGGTACCAAAACAGGAAAAGCAAGGGGTGCTTTTTCCACGTATTTATGTGACTATAATACCCCATATATTTTTGCTAACTTAACGGGTACAGGAAATGATGTTAAAGTATTAAGTCACGAGTTCGGGCACGCCTTTCAGATGCATGTCTATCGTAATCAAAACAACCTTCCAGAATATATTCTCCCTACTAAAGAGGCCTGTGAAATTACGTCAATGGCGATGGAATATTTGATTTGGGAAAGGCTAGAAGATTTATTTGAGGAGGATGTAGAGAAATATAAGTATGCTCATTTGGAGGATGCTATCCTTTCACTTCCTTACAGAGCTTGTATAGATGAGTTTCAACATTTTGTTTATGCAAACCCAAATATGCCTTCTTCCGCTTTGAAAAATAAATGGAAAGAGCTTGAGTTCATGTATATGCCGGACAAGAACTACGATGATGATGAGTATTTAGAACGAGGGAACTTTTGGCAAATACAATCACACTTGTTTAAAGCCCCTTTCTATTACATTGATTATGCGCTAGCTCAAATCTGTGCATTACAAATATGGGCATTGTCTCAAAAAGATAAAGAGGAAGCGTGGCGAATGTATAACGAATTATGTACAAAAGGCGGAAGTTTATCTTTCTTAGAGCTGCTTGAAAGCTCTACTATCTTGTCTCCATTTGATGAGGGTGCTTTTAATAGGGTGATGGATTTACTAACTGCGTGGTTTAAGAATAGCAGCTTAAAATAGACAATTAGTTGGATATGTTTAAAAAAAACTAATACCCCGCATCACCTTTAGATGTGGCGCGGGGTATTAGTTTTCAAAATTGAGTCTAGGAACTGTTCAACAGCGAACGGATTTAGATTATTTAGCTAGTAAGACCAGGGGCTTTAGAGCTTTGGTTTTTTTTCGCTTTTATTCTAGCTAGAACCTTTATTGAGAAAGGAATTCTCAATATAATCTTTTGCCCATGTACACCAATCTAAATACATTTTTGAATAACGAATACCGTATTCGATCGTTAACATTGTACCCAAGTCATTTTCTTCTTGATTAATATAATGTTCTCTCCAACTATTTGTCATTTCTAGTACTTTGTTTTCTCTTTCTATGACATCATCAATTAATTTAATCATATCTTGAACCGTTAAAACATTGAATGCGGCGGTTTTAATTAGGAACTCATCTTTAATCTTTGCTGGTTTTAATGGCTGCTCTATAGCCCATTGAACTAAATCTTTTCTACCTTGATCTGTAAGAGAATATATTTTTTTGTTCGGTGAAGTATGTTGAATGACCAACTCATGATGAATTAATCCTTTTGTCTCCATTTTGTGCAATTCAGTATAAATTTGACTGTGAGTAGAGTTCCAAAAATACACCATTTGTTCTTTGAATATTCTAACCACATCATAACCAGTTGCGGGTTTTTTAGAGATGATACCTAATAAGGCATATTGTAAGCTCATAAAAAAATCAATCCCTTAACATTTGTCTATATATCGAAATTATATCACATAAACTTGACTCCAATGATTGATTCTGATTACTATGTATATAGTTTAATATGTCTAAAATGACATATAGAAGAGAGGGGTTTGTTTATGTACGACTTTTTATATCAGGTTCATGTGGGGACATGGGTAATTTTACTTGTGTTTGTTGTATTAAATATGTTTTATAGGTCATTTATTCTGAAGTTGCTTTTCCGCCTTTGTTCCGTTTTTATGTTGGGGTCAGGAGTTGGATTAGCTTTTTATTTGTCTTTCCCTATTATATTTATAGTTAAATTAGTCTTAGCTTTACTTTTAATAGGTCTAACAGAGATAATCCTGAAAAAGGATAATCCGAGAGAGGAATCTTATCTACTACTCTTGATTAGCGGACTATTTCTTCTCCTTATCCTAATTGGATTTGGGATAATTAGGTTTTAATGATGAAAAAGTTATTCAACAAAAGAACATTAATTATTGTATGCCTAGTTATAATGTTAAGCTTATTATCTTTTTATATATGGACACAGGTAACGTACGAAGCTATAAATAGTTCGGAAATTAAAATTGAAGAAGCACATCAAGTAGACGATGGATGGCTTTTATATTCTGCGGAAGAAGCAGAAAAAGGGTTAATACTTTATCCTGGTGCAAAAGTTGAATCTAATGCGTATGAGTATTTAGCACAAGAATTATCAAAACAGAATATTGCGGTTGCTATACCATCAGTGACGTTAAACCTACCAATTTTGGATAGATCAAAAGCAAACAGAATGATTGAAAGCAATCAGGTAATTCAATGGTATGTCGGTGGGCATTCAATGGGAGGCGCAGCTGCAGCCATGTTTGCAGATCAACAGTTAGACAAAGTTAACGGTCTGGTTTTACTTGGATCATATGCAGCGAGCAATGACTATTTATTCAATTCTAGTTTACCTGTCTTGTCTATTAGTGGCTCAGAGGATGGATTGAGTACTCCGAATAAAATTAAAGAGAACAGTATAAATTTACCTCAAACAACTGATTTTGTAGAAATCAAGGGCGGTAATCATGCTTTTTTTGGTGATTATGGAAGCCAATCTGGTGACAACGCTGCTCTCATAACAGTGAGCGAACAACAAGCTATTATCATAGATACAATTGTTAATTGGATAGAAAGTGTAGAAACAGGTGGGGAACATGAGTAAATTCAGAGGTTATACATTTTTTACTATGATTGTTGTGCTATTTGTTCTCTTACAAGGCTCTATTGTAACTAAAACTGGTTCGGGGCAAGGGTGTGGAACGACGTGGCCGCTTTGTTTTGGGGAGCTAATTCCCTATAACCCCACGTTAGAGACCATAATAGAATACACTCATCGCTTAATTTCTAGCTTTGCGGGCATGTTGGTACTCATTCTATCCTTTTGGGCATGGCACAAGCTTTCTTATATTAAAGAAATAAAGTTCTTTGCGCTTTTAGCTTCTTTAGCCATTATTATTCAGGGCTTAATGGGAGCGGGGCAAGTTGTATTCGGACAACCTCCATTAATAATGGCTTTACATTTTGGGTTTTCCGCTGTTTCTCTTGCGGCAGTCTTTACAATTTTTCTTTTTACGTTTGAAAATCAGGTTAAGCCTTTTAAAGTAAACGTAGGCACACATTTTCAACGTTTTATTGTGGCAATAGCATTATACTCGTACGCTGTTATTTATACGGGTGCATTTGTAAAACATATGGGGGCTGCAACAGCTTGTTCAGGCTTCCCACTCTGTGACGGTAAATTTGTTTTATTTAGCGAAGGAAACGTTGTTTTTGCTCAAATGTTTCATCGGATTTCGGGCATGTTTTTATCCGTTTTAGTCGTGTTATTATTTATTTGGATTCTAGTGAGATACAGGGAGCAACGCTTATTAGCATGGATAGGTACAGCAAGTATTTTGTTAGTGATCATACAACTCTTAAGCGGGGTAGGCATGGTTTTAACTAATAATCAGAACCTAACGATAGGTGTTGTACATGCTTTAACTATATCTATACTCTTTTCTATCTATACATACACTATTGTCATATCAAGAAGAATATAAAAACTAACAAGCTATGTACTGATTTATTTTTATTTAAACTTAGAGTCTTAGCTTTTCTCTGCGCTGAGAAAATATGATCTATCTTGTTTAGAATGTCCCTTGCTTTTTTCTTTCTAGTAGAATCATCAAACTGCTGTTAGCTGAAATTAATTTGTAAAATGTAAAGGGATTGTACTTGCTCTGTGCAATCTAGTAAATAGCGGGTAGTGAGCAAAAAAATGAAGAGGAGTGAAATCGTGTGAAGAAACGGTTTATCTTTGTTCTCCTACTTACCGTTAGTATGGTTGGATATGTAGGTTGGTCCCAAAACAGTCAGTCTACGTTAGGGAAGATGGAGGGGACACTTCTAAAGTCAACTAATGATGTGAATCTCATCATTAGTGACCAAGGTGCGATTGATATGAATAACCAAACAGGAGACGAAAACCTATTCAACGACTTAAAAAGTGGAGATTTAATTCAGATCACACACGATGAGATTGCAGAAAGTTATCCTGCACAAACTTCGATCTATAGTTGTGAGCTAATAGAAAGTGGTAGTACAGAGGATATACCACAGGATACACTAGATAGCCTACAAGAGATGGGATGGACGTTTGACCTGCGATAATCCCTAATTGTTACTTCACCTCTGTCCTCACAATTCTGCTTGGTTTCTTATAATTATCGAATCTAATGATATACATTGTTTTTGAGGACGTTATGAGAAATTCATTAGGATTATCTCCAAACGAATGAATTGAATACTGTCCTTTTTGGAGTCCCAGATGATTTAGAATTAGCTTGTGTGTCTTGTCATCCCTATCTATTCCTTTCTTAAAATCAACTAAAGCAATGATTAGAAGAATAAGTGAGAGAATTAAACCACTTTTCATCATTATTTATACACCTCATTCACGTTTCCTGTATGGGAAACTCGATCACAAAAGTGATCAGATTTTCATTAAGATCTGCATAAATTCGTCCATGATGAAGATCTACGATTTTCTTTGCGATGGCTAGCCCTAAACCAGTTCCTTCATTATTTGTTCTAGCCTTTTCACCTACAAAAAAGCGATCGAACAGTTTATTCATTTGTAACGATGCATCTTTCTCAATTTCATTTGAGATGGAGAAAATGGCTAGTTCACCATTTTTCTTAAGGTCTATTTTTATTTTTGAGGGCTTTACGCTATATTTTAAACTGTTCACAAAAAGGTTTTCATATACTCTTACGATTTTTTCGACATCCATAGATACTGGCATATTATAATCATCAATATTTTTTAGTATGTGCATTTTTTCTTGCTCAAATATAGGAGTATGTTCTCCTACTACTTGTTCCACTAGATCAACCATATTCATGACATTCTTATTTAATTTAATGTATGGATTGGATAATCGTGAATACTCAAATAACTCCTCAATTAATATTTTTAGGCGGTTTGATTTTTGATTGATTATGTATAAATATTCTTTATATTGTTCGTGATTTTGATATTTATTTTTTATCAACAAATCTACATAACCGATAACTGATGTAAGGGGAGAGCGTAAATCATGAGACACATTTGATATTAATTCATTTCTCTCTACTTCTAATTTACGTTCATTCTGGAATTTTAACTCTAATTCTGTAGACATATTATTTATGTTTCTTGCAAGAGTTGTTAATTCATCATTACCCTTTAAGTTAATAAGCTGACCTAACTTTCCGTTAGCAATTTGATGAACATTTTCGGAGATTTCCCTTAGATATCTTATTTTTTTTCTTATGAAAAAAACAAAAGATACAATAAATGTTGATAAAGTTAATAAGAAGCCGAGAGCCGTTAACAGCATGGCAGGGGTAATGTTTAAATTAGTAATATTGTTAAGCTCGAACAGATATGCAACCAAACGAAAAAAAAGTAACAACGTGATAAAAGAGATAACAGAACTGATAGCAACGACACCTAGCAACTTGACGACAAGCTTATTTCTAAATTTATTGCTCCTCATATCTTATAACCAACTCCCCAAATCGTTTTAATATAAATGGGATGCTTAGGGTCCTGTTCAATTTTATTTCGAATATTTGTGATGTGCACCATCACCGTGTTATCGGACCTAGAAAAATCCTCTTGCCAGACTGTCTCATAAATTTTTTGGATGCTAAGAACAATTCCTTTATTACGAGCGAGCAATGCTAAAATATCAAATTGCTTAGGTGTAAGTCGAACTTCATTCTTCTCTACAAAAACCTGGTGTGTATCCAGATGTATTTCTAGTTCTCCAATCTCAATAAGCTCATTCTTAACACGAGTATTATGATCGTTGTATTTGTTCATTCGTCTTAATTGAGATTTGACTCTGGCCATCAATTCAAGAGGATTAAAGGGTTTGGTTAAATAATCATCTGCCCCAGAGGTAAGCCCTTGAATTTTATCCATATCTTCTGACTTTGCTGAAAGCATTATAATAGGCATATTTCGTTCTTCTCTAATCTTTATACATGCTTCGATGCCATCCATTTCAGGCATCATAATATCTAAAATAACCAAATCAAAGTCATGGTATTCTAATAGCTGTAAAGCAACAACTGCATTTTCGGCTTTTACTGTGTCCATTCCTTCATTTACTAAGTAAACCTCAATTAAGTTTCTGATATCTACATCATCATCAATGATAAGAATTTTCGGTGGCATAAGAATCTCCTGTTAATCATTTTATTTCTTACAAGTTAGTATATAAGCTGGAGGTACATTCCTGTATTCTTTTTCAACGTTAATTGTAGAGAAAAATTGTTCCATAAAAGAAATCTTACATTTAGTATACTGAAATGTAATGAAGACCCCATTTTGGTCTAAAATTTTAAGCGTATTTGTTAATATCCTTTCAGACATTTCAGTAGGTAAACTAGCAAATGGGAGTCCGGAAACGATAAAGTCTACAGAGGTAATCTTAAGATCGCATAAATGTTTTTCAATGTTTTCGGCTGAATCATTTATGATAAAAAGATTTTCTTCATGCTCAAAATTCGCTTTAAGTAGCTTAAAGAATTCTTTATTATATTCGATTAGTATAATGATTGTATCTTTGTTTCTTTTTTTAAGTATTTCTTTAGTAAAAGCACCCGTCCCAGATCCATATTCAATGATGCAAGTTGCGGCCTTAAAGTTTACTTTGTCTAACATTTTATGGCTAAGATATTTGGAACTAGGAAGAACGGCGCCAACTGTTCTAGGGTTGGTCATATATTGTGTTAAAAATTTTATGTTTTTCAAGTGATCTTGCACCTCATTTATTTAATATGAGCACAAGTGTATAAAACAAAACTTAATATTTAGTTGTAAAAAACCTTAACAATTCTTAAGATCTATAAAAATATGAGGATGTGATCACTGTGGATAAAATTGAGGGCAAAAAGGAACTTAAAATACTACCTTTTGATAAGAAACTGGGTGATATTGAGGAACTTACATACGTGCTCAATAGAGCCTATAAACAACTTGCTGAAATGGGGCTGAAATATGTTGCTTCTCACCAAGACAGTTCAATCACTTTAGAAAGAATAGAGCATGCGCACTGTCTCGTTGCAATGGAGGGAGAAAAAATAGTTGGCACTATTTCTTTTTATCCTCCAGGTAGTAAAATGGCATGCGATTGGTATAGAAAAGAAGGGATTGGGGTGATTGGACAATTTGGTGTCCTACCAGAGTTACAAGGAGCTGGTTTAGGGACACAATTGTTGGATGAGGTTGAATTATACGCTCATAAACAAATAGATGTGAATGAAGTGTCTCTTGATACAGCTGAGAAAGCAGATCATCTAATCACCATGTACGCCAAAAGAGGGTATAAATTTGTTGAGTATGTGGATTGGGATATGACAAATTACCGTAGTGTCATAATGAGTAAATCAATTAAATAATAAATATTAAAAAGGGGCTGGGATTAAAGCGAATAGTATAAAATGTGCTGAGTAGCACCGGTACATGAGAATTATACGCTTTCCGGGGCTCGGCCTCAACGTGCTCCGTGGCACGCCACGTGCGGGTCCCAAAGGGAGTTTTCGGATTATCCTTCCGCTAATGTTCATATAAAAAAACGACAAACGCTCCTGTTAAGGAATGTTTGTCGTTTTGGTCTGCTTATCTGCTTTTGTCCTAGTCTTTAAGTAGTATCTATTCTCTCTTAAAGCTCTTCACCATTAGTTGTGATCACATTTTGGTACCAGAAAAATGATTTTTTCTTCTTACGTTCAAGTGTTCCAGACCCATCGTCTTGTTTATCTACATAGATAAAGCCGTAACGCTTGGACATTTCGCCTGTTGAAGCACTGACTAAATCAATACAACCCCATGGCGTATAACCCATTAATTCGACACCATCAGCAATGGCTTCGCCCATTGCATCGATATGGCTGCGAAGATAATCGATACGATATTCATCAATGATTGACCCATCGTCCTCGATCTTATCATAGGCACCCAATCCATTTTCAACAACAAATAGCGGCTTTTGATAACGGTCATACAACTGGTTAAGTGCGATACGAAGTCCAGTCGGATCAATTTCCCAGCCCCAGTCACTTGCTTTTAAGAACGGGTTTTTCACGCCACCAATTAGGTTACCTTGTCCAATTTCCTCAGGTGTTTTATCTTTTTTCTCTGTGCGGGACATATAGTAACTTAGTGAAATGAAATCAACAGTTCCTTCTTTGATGACGTCTAAGTCACCTTCTTTGATATCAAGAGAGATGTTATTCTCTTTGAAGTAACGATCTGAGAATGCCGGATATGCTCCTCTTACTTGTACATCTCCACAATAATTATTGAAAATACGCTGCTCTTGTAATGAATGCATGACATTTTGAGGATCGCAATCAGTTGAGTAAGTTGGTGCATATACAAGCATACATCCAATTTGACTTTCAGGGATGATCTTATGTGCTGCTTTTACGGCAAGAGCACTTGCTACAAACTGATGGTGCAGACCTTGGAAACTATCTTGTAACTTCGTTTCCTCTGTCTCAGGTGAGAATCCAAGTCCTAGAAGTGGAATATGTGTTGCACCGTTAATTTCGTTAAATGTTAACCAGTATTTCACTTTGTTTTGGTAGCGTTCAAACAATGTTGTTGCATAGCGTTCAAAGAAACCAATCAACTCACGATTTCTCCACCCTCCGTATTCCGTAATTAAATGAAGTGGCGTCTCATAGTGAGAAATCGTCACAACTGGTTCAATATTATATTTCTTCAATTCATCAAAGACACGATCATAGAATGCTAAACCTTCTTCATTTGGCTCTGATTCTGTGCCCTTAGGAAAGATTCGGCTCCATGCTATACTCATTCGATACGTTTTAAATCCCATTTCAGCAAAGAGAGCAATATCTTCTTTATAACGATGGTAAAAATCAATACCCTCATGGTTCGGATATACATATTTCTCATGATCAATTTTAAAATCAAAACCTGGTTTTCCAATTACATCTAGTCGCACTTTTCCACCAGGCATAACATCTGCAAGGTTCATGCCTTTTCCGCCTTCAAGGTACGCACCTTCTAATTGGTTAGCGGCTGTTGCACCGCCCCATAAAAAGTCTTTAGGGAACTTATAATTAGCCATCATTTTTGCCTCCATATAAATCATGTAATATGTTCAGTTCGAGAATGTAACACAACAACGTCCATATATATAATGTACCCTTTTAAAAATAAAAAAACTGGTCTCATTTAGACCAGTTTAAGAATCGTATGTGTACTCATTCACCCAATGAACAAGAACATCAAATAATCGAAGTAAGGTATGACTACTTACAGCACTATTTTCAGTTTTTCCACATTGGATAATCTCATCGAATACTTCATGGTGTTGTGGCTCATCCGAAAATGTGATCAGTAATCGCTTTCCCTTTGTTGTTCGAATCTTTTCAATTAGGGGCAAACCCTCTGCTAAGAGATAGCCTTGTATAGAAATCGTAATGATTAGATCTTCCTCTGTCAGGACATCTAGAGTGTCCATTTGTTTAAAAAGGTTTGTGTCACATTCGCAAAATTTCCCCAAGAGTAGTAGTTTTTTTTGTAGCTCTAACGTTTGAACTTGATATTTCTCAAAGCTCAATATAACAATTCTCTTAGATGAATTTATATGGTGAACAATACGCTCAATTTGTTCGGTTGGGATTGTATCGATCATGTCAACATTTTCCTGTAACTGATCTTTAAAACTGATTGGATCCAAATATCTATTTATTTTTTCAGAGGATTCTCTAGTCTTATTGGATAAGATCACGCTGTTTCGTAGGTTAGAAAAATTCTTAAAGCCAATTCTTTTACAGAATCGGTTGATAGTTGAAGGAGCTACACTACACGTTTCAGCAACGGCTTCCAATGAAAACGTCTCTAACCTATCTATATTTTCTAAGAAGCTCCTTGCGATAGAGTAGTTAATATCTTTTTCAAGAGAATTATTTATATAAGCTAACAGTGTATACGTTAATTGCTCCAAGTTACCCACCTCGGATTAATTGTATAGGAAAGTGCAAATGACTACAATTTTTAAAGGAGGTTGTTCACACTCTTATATCCACTCGTGTCCATGTTCGCGAATGAATTCTAGATCCTTTTTATAATGGATAAGATGTCCTTCGTCGATCATTTTCTGAAAAGCTGCATCACCTTCACTCGCTTTTTTTATCATGTATGTGCATAAACATTCTATCCTAAGCAATACCATCTCTAAAAAATCTTTATCCAAGTCTTTCATTCCATAGGCTTCAAAAAACAATGTTATTCTCTCTTTTCTAATCGTAGAGTCACTAGACTGTTCATAATAGACAATCTCACCTTTTTCCGTATATGACAGTCTACTTAACGGGACACATGTATAGAGAGTATAAGCGATATCCCATAGTCTTGGACCAGGAGCAGCTACATCAAAATCAATAATACCTACGGGATGTTGTTTATTAAAAATGATGTTGTACATGGCAAAGTCATTATGACAGACAACTTCTTTTTCCCCAGGCGTACCCTCCATTGGTTTCCATTCATTTAATAGGGGGAAGTCACTGACTGAATCATGATAATGCCTAAGCATCTTTGCTATTTCCTTTAATGATTCGTTAGACCACATATACTCTTTCAATGGATAATTTCCTGCTTCTCCTTCAATAAAGGTTACTATTTCTCTGTTGTTTTCATCAATACCTATGAATTTTGGTGCGTAATCAAAACCTTTTCTCTCTAAATGCTTTAATAACAAATGGACTCTTTTGCTATCAGTCTTTAAATCACGTCGAACAGTTTCTCCTGACCGGTATACGTTTGACATATTACCACCATCTAGCCATTCTTCTTTTCCATCGTGACTTGTCATATGAAAACCTCCATGAGGGGACATACACTACCATTCGACTATATTTAACTATTTCTCATGATATAATATTCTAAAAAATATGATGCGGAGGAACATGGTTTGTTATTAGCACCTGTCACCAGTATAGCTGGTTTGGTTTTTGTAGTGGGCATAATTATAGGCATAATTTTTATCTTTAAAAGGATTCAAAAAAGAAAAATATAAGGAAAAAAATATACGAGTAATCAGGAGACATACATGAATTTAGACATAGATATGGTCTTACTAATCATTACAATTGGTTTCCTGGCTGCGTTTATTGATGCTGTAGTTGGTGGTGGAGGATTAATAACCATCCCAGCCTTGCTCTTTGCAGGTCTAAATCCTACTGCAGCCGTCGCAACAAATAAACTAGCTGGAACAATGGGTTCGTTAACAAGTACATTTATGTTCTATCGATCGGGTCATTTAGAATTAAAATCCGTTCTGAAGTTCTTTCCACTATCTCTCATAGGTTCATTGCTTGGTGCTTGGACAGTTTATATCATTGATCCCGCCTTGTTTAAACCAGTCATGCTCTTTATGTTAATTGTGGTAGCTATTTATACAATCGTAAAAAAAGACTGGGGTAAAGGTGTTTCTACTTTTAAAGAATTAACTAAAAAAAGATGGATCCTATTTGCAGTTACTCTCACTACAATTGGTTTCTATGATGGTTTTTTGGGGCCTGGAACGGGATCATTTTTTATGTTTGCCTTTCTTTTTATTGGTTATAACTTCTTGCAGGCTGCTGGTAATGCGAAGTTCTTAAACTTCGGTAGTAATATCTCTGCATTAATTCTCTTCATGATTTTAGGGCAAGTCAATTATACGATCGGGTTATTAATGGGTGTGTCTGGGATAGCGGGATCGATTGTGGGAGCCCATTTTGCGATCAGATATGGCAGTGGTTTCGTACGTATTCTATTCATTGTGGTCACTTCAGTATTAATTATTAAGAATGTCTATGATTATGTTATCGAATTAATGGCTTAAAATGAATTGACTAGTATCAAAGCTTTCTGAGCTTTGGTACTTTTTTAAGTTGATGCAGGCTACTTGTTTCAGGAAATACTTTTACCCTTTTTGCTAAACTTTTTTGAGTAATAGACTGCAAGTAAATTAAATTCTATATGCAAGAATAGCGCAAAAACGATGGATAGTGAGTCATTCGCAATCATCCCAAGTAGAATTCCTCCTAGAAAGGCGAACAGCATAAATTTCACGCTAGTCCGATTAAGGCTATAATATTGTAAGTGGGCTATTGCGAATAAAAAGGCAGACAGTAGGATCGGTAGCGTAACGGGTGTGTGAAATAATTCTAAAACAGAGTATGTAGGAAGTGAGTTATTAAGAATTGGTATCATCATCCCTCTGAAAATAACTTCTTCAAAAATAGGGTACATTATGACAAAGTTTAAGATGTTCTTTTTTCCAATCGGATGATATCCTGAGTGTCGAGAAGTGAACATAAACGTTATCGCCGTAATAAGAATTAATGGAATGATTGGTTCATAGTGAATAGGTAAGCGAAAGACGAAATTATCTACATAAAAGAACGCAATGATCGTTATCAATGTTCCCCATATATAAATCATCGCATGTTCTATTTTTTGGTACAAAGCTCTTCCGATCAACATGCGAAAAGTTAAATCAACTATTTTATATGAAAATGTTAATAAGATAACAAGGAGTAAAGAAATAAAAATACTCATATTCAGTTTTCACCCTATCTACTATTCAAGAGTAAGCAAAATCCTAATAATTGTATGTTAACATAAATTTTATGTACTAAGGGAGTTCTGGATTTGTATACAAAAGAGGGAGACCAGTTAGAAACACGGCGTCTAAATCATTTAGACCTGTCTGCAATAAGAGAGCTTATGTTAGACGTTATTTCGCGTCTACCTTCTCAGGAGTTATTTGCGATGGATGACGAACGTTATTTCCTAGATATTCTAAATGGTACTGGTGAAGTATACGGGGTTTTTAGAAAAGAAGAGTTAGTTGCATTTTCTGTATTGGCATTTCCTGGTGTGAGTGAAAGTAATCTTGGTATTGAATTTGGAATACCTGAGAGAGAAAGGTCCCTAGTTGCAGCATTGGATTCCACCGTAGTCCATGAATCAGTACGTGGTCTTGGTTTACAACGATACTTTCATGAGCTGAGAGAAACGCGGGCGAAGGAAAGTGGGTGTCTGTATCTCTACTCAACGGTTCACCCTCAGAACCATGCTAGTATAAAAAATCTAGAAGCAGCAGGTTTTACTCTTCAATTTACGCGACCGATGTATGGAGGAAAAGATCGACATTGTTATATGAAACGATTAAGTAGGTAAAAAGAGATATAGTACAAGCACCAAGGCTTACAAAGCCTTGGTGCTTGTTTTTATCTAATCATGATCGAAACTTTAATGAGGTATCGTTCATAGCCTCTAACCGTTAATTCATCCAATAAAATGTCTTCATAAAAATACCCTATTACATCCATGTCCTGTTTTTTAGCGTATCTGACTAATCGTTCGTGCGTATCTTCAATCCTTGAATAGCCGCTTGTATGATAGGCGATGAGGTATGTACCCTCTTGTTTTATATAGTTATAGGTTGTTTTTTCTCTATCCACTCTACTAAATAAATAATCATAATAAAAACCAACTTTATTCTTTATTCTTGTAGAATCAAACATCCAACCAGCTGATAAATAGGCCGTAATGTTTTGTTCATTTAAAGCATTCTTATGATCAAGGATTGATTGATAAATTTCATTGTCTTCAATAGAAGGATGGGCTTTTGTTAACAGTAGATATTCACTTGTTTGGTGTTCTTCTTTTATTTCAGAAGTGTCTACTTTTATCGCATGTTTCGTATTGTTTTTCATATCTGATAGGACCTTTTTCATCAATTGAAGTTGTTTAATCTTATTGTCTAGGTACGTTTCTTGTTCTTGCAGAAGGTCAATGAGCTCTTCCGGTGACCTGTTCACAATATACTCTTTTATTTCTTTTAAGGGCATATCTAATTCTTTAAGGGCCAGAATGATATTAAATACATCTAATTGATTGATTAGGTAATACCTATACCCGTTATCCTGTTTAATTTCAGGTGAGAACAGTCCCATCTTATCATAATGCAAAAGAGTGTCTTTGCTTACATTCATGATCTTAGCGAACTGCCCTGTCGTTAAATGATGTTGTAAATCCAAGAATAATCCTCCTTGACTATGGTGTAACACTATACTTTATTGTAACCAAATAGAGGAGTAATAACTACATCTCATGAATGGACTGGGGTTGATATAAGTGAAGAGTTAAAAGACCAGGGTAAATAATCTTATATGTGGACGTGTGAGAACAATAAAAACATTGGAAATGGATTACGTAAAGTATTCTGTAGCAATGCCTCTATTAGTATAACGAAGGAGTTTTAAGATGACTGCATATTTCGCTCTTTTTACAGCAATCATTATCGCTACAATTGGCGATATTTTTATGAAGAAATCAGAAGGGTTTCGCATTAAGAAGTATGGGATTGTTACCATTGCTTTGTATGTACCGACCTTCTATTTGTTATCGATTGTCATGATCGATCTACCGGTTGGAATTACGTATGCAACATGGAGTGGCATTGGAATGGTATTAACAGCGATGATCGGTGTGTTCTTATTTAAAGAGCATATGAACATAAAAATAATAACGGCTCTTGGTGTCATTTTAGTTGGAGTATTAATTATAAATTTGAACTAGAGACTAGGTGATAAAAAGTGAATAACAAACTTAAAGGCATACTTTTCTTGATTTCGGCAATCGTTTTCGAAGTAATCTCTACAACAAACATTAAGTTATCCCAAGGATTTAGTGAGCTCTCATATTCAATTATTGCCGTAGTGGCTATTGTCATTGCGATGTTTAGTTTAGCAAATGCACTGAACTATATCCCTTTATCCGTTGCATATGCAATATGGGTAGGTGTTGGCACGGCGTTAATTTATGTCATCAGTATTTTTGTCTTTGATGAGCCGATTAGTTTGATAAAGTTTATTGGCGTTGTTTTAGTTATTGGTGGAGTGGTTTCGCTAAACTTCCTTACAAATGATCAAGAGAAAAGTGATCAAGTGGTAGGTTCAAAAGGGTGAAGAAAAAGCTAAGGGAGTTGATATCCCTTAGCTTTTTAATCGGTCTTCCATCTATTTTTACTAGTCAAGCCAGCTATCTGTTACATCGCGATTTTCTTCAATCCATTGTGAGGCAGCTTCTTCATCATCACCTAGTTGTTGGCGCAGAGAGAGCAGCTCTGACAGCTGTTCTTCTTCAAAAAAGCTATTTTTTAGCCAACTGTCGACTTCAGGAAAATCTTCCGTAAACCCGTTACGTCCCATGTAATAAATATCATCAGGCTCTCCAAAGGCTTGATCAGGATCTTCTAAGTATTTTAGATCATAATCCTCAAAAGCATAATGCGGACTCCATAGCGTAACGACTACAGGATCTTGATTTTGATAAGCCGTATCGAGCTGTTGCATCATCGCTTGTTCAGACGAATTTGTAAGCTCAAATGCCTCTAAATTATAGTGAGGAATAATCTCTTCATGCATGATTTGCATTAGGGATGAACCCGGATCTATTCCAGCAATGGTTGCATCAAACTCATCAATATGATCATTTAAGTCCGAAATTGAGTTGATATCCTCCATATAGGTAGGGACCACAAGACCATTATGTGCTCCTTTGTACATAATTCCTTCTTCAGATATCTCTAAATCATCCGTATCGAGTGAAACATAAGATTGATCTGTAAATGGCAACCAAGCAGGAAACGAAATGTCTAGATCCCCATTAGTCGTTCCTTCAAATAAAAAAGCCTTTTCAAACGTTGTGATGTCTACGTCATATCCTTGCTCTTCTAAAAGTTGTTTCCATACATATGCGAATGCCGTTCCATCTGAATATGTAGTGTGACCAATTGTGATGGAACCACCGTCTCCAGTACTATCTCCGCCACAGGCAGTTAGTGAAATAGCTGTCGTAAGCAAAATACCAGATAGTACGTTCTTTCTAGTTAACATGAATATAAACACTCCCTCTATAAGTACAGGTTATTTATACCCAATTTCACTTAGAAATAAACCATAAATCAATCGAGAGCTCAACACGATTAGCCTTCGAATAACGTTATTTTACAGTTTGGTGAAAAGTCGTTCGTAATAAAGCAATCAAGATAATAGCGGATAATACAATGTTTATGACAAATAAAATACGAATGTTAAAAAACTCTGCCCACAAACCACCAGCAATAATTCCGAGAGGCATGGTCATTTGTACGAGTGTTGCTACTGAACCAGACTCCTCCATTTGTAATGACTAAAGTAATAAAAAATATCTTACTTTGTGACCTGAGTGAATAGAATATAACTTGTAAATAATGTAATTTGAATGTAGTACATTATTTTCTTGTGACTATATTCATTGCGAAGGGGTCGGGCTATGAGTTATTTAACGACAGAAGCTGAAAGAATAAAAACTGGTTGGATTTTAGTAAGTATATCAAGCGCATTAACGTTAAGTTTAATTTATTGGTATATTGGTAACCCACAACGATTTGTCACTACTAGAATTGGATTTGATCTCGAATTATTGACTGATCTGTCTGTATGGATCTTTACATTACTCATTGTTATTGGATATAGCATCTATACTGTTTTTGCTATACCATTTGTTAAAGCTCATCTGTTTACTTTCTCCTGGTTGAAACTAATAGGAATATGGGCCGCTATTGTAACTGGAATTGTAGAAGAGGTCCTGTTTAGACACGTTTTAATGGATTACTTATTCTCAATCGATCTATCCAGCTTTGCCCAAATTATCATTTCAGGCTTAGTGTTTGGACTTGTTCATGGGGCATGGGGACTTCTACGTGGTGAGCTTAAAGTGATTCTCCCTGTTGTATTATCAACCAGTGTTTTAGGGTGTTTATTAGCAGCGCTTTATATTTTTACAGATCGAAGTACATTTGCTCCCATAGTAGCCCACGTTTTGATTAATATAATAATAGAGCCATGGTTAATGTTATCTGCTGTTTCGGGTAAGTGGAAGAGATAGAAACCACTCAATTTTTGATAGCTGGACCAATCTACAAATACGCTCTTATATACTTCATTTTGGTTCTACACTATTATAAAACATATGATGGTTTATCAGTAACTTCTAGTTAAAAGGGGATGCTTTGATATGTTAGTGGGTAAGGTAGTCGAGTTACGACCAGTCATTGAACAGGACTTAAAGAATGTTTTCAAGTGGATTAACAATGAGGAAATCGTCACTTTATCCTCAGGAAGTGACAAGGCTTTTCAGATAAACAACTCAATGGTTGGACTGGAGCATTATTTAGAAAAAAATACGATCGATAATAATTTAGTAGAAGATGGACAATTTTTCTCGATCTATACTAAAGACAATATACATATCGGGAAATGCGATTATCGGGACATAAACTGGATCGTACGATCAGCTACACTTGGTATTATGATAGGTGAACCCAACTATTGGGGAACGGGGCATAGCGAAGACACAGTCGCTACTTTACTTCATTATCTATTTAATACTCTTAATCTAAATCGAGTTCAGATCGATACATGGAGTGGAAATAAAAGAGCCGTTCGTTTCTTTGAAAAGTGTGGATTTGTAAAAGAAGGGGAGCTTAGACAAG
Source organism: Alkalicoccobacillus murimartini (assembly GCF_030813245.1). Taxonomy (GTDB): domain Bacteria; phylum Bacillota; class Bacilli; order Bacillales; family Bacillaceae_D; genus Alkalicoccobacillus; species Alkalicoccobacillus murimartini. The sequence continues at coordinate 116,206 of NZ_JAUSUA010000006.1, forward strand.
GAGAATATATTGACGGTCAATTCTATCACACCATTCTTATGTCTATTCTTAGGGAAGAATATAAAGGGAATTCAAAGTAAGACCAGGCATAGTGTCTGGTCTTTTACTTTAAATTCTCACGGATTTTTTTAATACCGTAGATAGTTGCAGCTAAACCGCCACCCATTAATATAACAGGCGTTACTATCATTACACCGAAAAATAAAAAAGTTTCGATTGGTAGCCCCTCCTTTATAGTAATGTGGTTACAGTTATACCATTCCCTTAATAAAAATAAAATCACATAATTATAGGAGGCATCAGCTATATGGAGTCTATATTATTCTTTGGTGGATTAATTATTCCCTTTTAGTTGATATTTATTTGATAACCGCAGGGATTTTAATATTGTTTAAGTTTTTCAAAAGAAAATAGGTATCAAAAGCCTCTCAGAAGCCTAAAATGGATTTCTGAGAGGCTTTTGTGAATTTCAATTAGTTTCCACCTTGATTTTTGTTTAGTACAGGTACGAATAATCCAATCAGGCCAATTAGAGAAAAGATGACAAACGTTATTGGATAAGACAAGGCATCAATTGATTGACCAGCTACAAATGAACCGATGGATTGACCAATTCCTAAAAATAAAAAGGACATGCTGACGCCTAATGATGGCAACTTAATATAGATTCGTGTAGCCCAAACAATTAAAATTCCTGTCATGAATATATACGTTATTCCGAATAAGATGGCGGAAGTATAGATGGCTAAATCATAAGATAGTGTAATGATCGATATTGAAATCATCATAAGGACAAGAGTTAGTCGATAAGACAGTGGAAGCCCCAACTTATTAATAGTCCCTCCAGTAACTCCACCTATAACTCCAGAAACCCCCATAACAATCCAAAAAATCACACTTTCAAAGTTACTCATACTATGAACAACACTTAATAAGCTTCTAGAAAATGTCCAAAAAATAGACGAGCTTATACCTATAATTAAGGAAGCCATAAGTAGATATTTTGCTTTCTTTAATGAGTTGAACCAATCCCATAAGGTCGATTTTTTTTCGTTGGATTTCGGTGTAGGAATGTGATTGGGAATAGAATAGCTGTTCCAAAGTAAAACGGCTAACGTTACACTTGCAAAAAATAAAAAGGAAAGTCTCCAATGCTCAGTAAATAAGAGGGCAACCGGCCCTGATATGATTATTCCAAAGCTTGTTCCACTATTAATCCAGGTGTTTCCTTTATCTCTATCTTTACTGACAATGTTTTGGCTTGCTACTTGGGCAAAGGCAGGAGAGCCCCAACCGCTCCCTAGCCCGGCAATAAACGTTGATCCTAGTAGAAGATAAAAGTTAGGGGAAAGTGAAATTCCTAACAATCCGATTACAGCACTTATACCCGCATATTGAATGACTCGTAACTGACCAAATTTCTGAATTAGATACGCTGACGTTAGTAAAGCCAATGTATAGGCAAGATAAGCGGATGAACTAACTAAACCAGCATCACTTTCAGTGAGATTAAGTGACTCTGAGATGTTAGGTAAGAACAACCCAAAACTAAAACGAGCAAACGCGTACGTGACGCCAATCATAGCAATACCAGGTAAGACAAATTTCCACATCTTTCATCACTCCAATATATTAGATAGAACGATAACTCTATTTAGTGAGAAAAAAAGTAAGTAAGCATAGAAGCTTACTTATCAAACAATTGATCAACCAGCTGTTCTAATTCAGATCCGACTTCTTTTGGGTCGAGCACCTCTGATAACGACGTTGCACCTTCAAGCAGTAGCGTTAATTGGTATGACTGCGTTTGGGTAAACCCAAGGGAAAGAAACGTTTGAATGACTTTCATTTTATGCTCTAACACGAAATGAACGATAGATTCATTCACATTAAAGAATTCTTCTTTAGCTCGTAACAGCATACATCCATGTCGGTTGAAACTAAGCCAATGAATATGAATGTTTGCTATTGATTTAGCCTTTTTGTGCATACTTTCATGCTCATTCGTGCTTAAGAGAGAGAGGTACCTTGTCTCTCGATCTCTAAGGATTTCTTGTATAAGCTCTTCCTTAGAATCAAAATGATTATAAAGGGTCATTAAAGCAACATTAGATTCTTTGACGATTTGTTTAAGTCCAATATGATGGAATCCATTTTCATAAAATAAAGTTTCAGCTGTGTCTAAAATTTGTTGTCTTTTTGCACTCATGTACTCACCACCTCTAGATAGAACGGTCACTATAAAATATCACACATAAATTTATTATGCAAATCAAAGCCTCTTTATTGTAGAAATGAATACATATAAAAAAAGCGTACTAGTCAGAACTAGAACGCTTTTGTTCTTTTTTGAATGATTTGTAGATCTTATGTGATGAGATTGTTCCAAGTAACAAACCAACTAGAGCTACATTCTGAGCTTTTTCAATGGGGATGATATGTAACTGTGTCATAGAAATAATGATAATGGAGAAGGCAATAATAACGAGATGCAGGATAAATCTTGTTTCATTTTTCATAGATGATTTACTCCCATCTGTAATTTTGTATTGATCGTTTTTCCAATTATATCATAATTGTAGGACGAATCTCTTCTACGAATGTGTCGTAAGATCGTCTAATTGTTTTGTAATACAGTGCTGCATAATCTTCCAATGAGATGGGGATAGGTTGACTTTATTTTGGTTAACATCAAAACCTCTGATGACAAGATGGGTATGGGGCATGTGATCTGAAGCATGATTCAAAGCTAACCAATCTAAATGGATCTGCTGACTATGCTCAAATGAAATGATTCCATTTCGAATGATATCTATTAGTGATATGGATGACTGTTTCATTTGATTCAGATCTGATGTAATGAGCAGCTTATATCCTGATTCATTTCCCTTAACCTTTTGTTTATTTAAAGCACGAGTAAAGCAAGTCTTAGTTAGATTGTCTGCATCTTTATTAAAAAATGGCTTTTGATCAGGATGACTTTTTTCTAAGTACGTTAAATGGTTTATTAGATTTTTTAATGGGTGAACACTATTATTCACAAATGGTATGTGTTGGATCTTAATCATCACTGTATCTCCCCTATAAAAAAAGCCTGTCTCCAAATAGACATAATAGTCCCTTGGTGACAGGCTCCTCCTAAAATCATTCGTATACAATTGTTGTACGCTTATATGATAGTGGATTATACACTAAGTTTGGGTGGTTGTCACTTTCCTTTCTCCTACATGTATATCAAATTATCTTGATTTATTAGAAAGCGTAGGATACACTCATATTAATCAAAAAAAATTGATTAAGTAGGTGAAGTATGAGTAGTGAAATAATGAACGTTCAATGTGGAGGGAGTCAGACTAAAGATTTTGATGTTCTTGAACGTCAATTTAAAGCATTGGCAGATAATAAACGATTACAGTTAATCCACTTACTAAGTACCAAAGGGCAAACGTGCGTGTGTGATTTAGTGGACGAAATGAATATGCCCCAATCAAAGCTCTCCTACCACTTAAAAATCTTGATGAATGCAGAATTGCTTCATAAAGAAACAAAAGGCACCTGGAGTTATTATCGTGTAAATGAACAGGTTATGGACGGACTTTTATCAGAACAATTATGTTGTGTGTTAAAACCGTCAAAATAATTATTCCATCTCATTCAATAAATCAAAAAAAATTGATTAAAGGAGAGGTTCAGCTTGGTCTATGTACACATCGGTTTAAATGTAGAGGATTTAAAAGAAAGCAAACAATTTTATGAACGGTTCTTAGGAGTGAAACCTGTTAAGGAAAAAGAGAACTATGTAAAGTTCTTGTCAAATGAACCTGCTTTAAATCTTACGTTAAAAGAAGTTGATGAGGCCAAAGGGAATCAAATAAATCATTTAGGAGTGCAGGTGCAATCAAAAGAAGAGGTCTTGCAGCATAAACATAGGTTAGAAGAGGCTGGATTTTTTGCTAGAGAAGAGATGGATACGAATTGTTGTTATGCTATTCAGGATAAATTTTGGGTGACCGACCCGAATGGAATTGAGTGGGAATATTTTTATACGAAAGTAGATGTAGAGTAAGTAGGGGAAGAAGGAGGAACATCTGTTGATCTCAATTTTGTTAGCGTCCATTATTTTTATTGGAACGCTTGTGCTAGTCATTTGGCAGCCTAGGAATTTAAATATCGGCTGGTCAGCATGTGGGGGAGCCATAGTAGCGTTGCTTTTAGGTGTTGTAACATTCTCGGATGTGCTTGATGTAACAGGTATTGTATGGAACGCAACGTTGACGTTTATTGCTATTATTATCATTTCATTAATTCTTGATGAGATTGGATTTTTTGAATGGTCCGCATTACATATGGCTAGATTAGCCAAGGGAAATGCTGTCCTCATGTTTGTTTATGTTTGTTTATTAGGTTCAGTCGTTGCTGCTTTTTTTGCCAATGATGGAGCTGCATTGATTTTAACACCAATTGTTTTATCGATGGTACGTTCACTTAAATTCAATGAAAAAATGGTGTTCCCCTTTATCATGGCTAGTGGATTTATCGCGGATGCGACTTCGCTTCCTTTGGTTGTAAGTAATTTGGTGAATATTGTTTCAGCAGATTACTTTGGTATTGGTTTTATTGAATATGCATCTCGAATGATTGTGCCGAACTTCTTTGCTTTAGTTGCTAGTATACTTGTTCTCTATTTGTATTTTAGAAAGCAAATTCCAAAGCGGTACGAATACAATGAGCTTCAAAAACCTGTGGAGGCCATAAAGGATCAAAGGTTATTTCGTTTATCATGGGTGATATTAGGCGTATTATTCGTTGGCTATTTGGTTAGTGAATTTCTACATATTCCCGTCTCATTTATTGCAGGTATAATCGCAATTATTTTCTTAGTAATGGCACGTAAAAGTCCGGCAGTTCAAACAGGTACTGTGATGAAAAGTGCTCCGTGGAATATTGTCTTTTTCTCGATAGGTATGTATGTCGTGGTTTATGGCTTACGAAATGTAGGGTTAACGGATGTCTTAACCGATGTGATTCAGGTAACAGCAGATGGCGGATTATTCATGGCAACGATGGGTATGGGCTTTATTGCAGCGTTCCTATCATCAATAATGAACAACATGCCAACGGTTTTAATTGATGCCATCGCCATAGCAGGAACAGATACAACTGGATTAACAAGAGAGGCACTGATTTATGCGAATGTAATTGGAGCTGATTTGGGGCCGAAAATTACACCAATTGGTTCATTGGCAACCTTGTTATGGCTTCATGTTCTCAGCAAAAAAGGAGTTAAGATTTCTTGGGGAATGTACTTTAAAACAGGTGTGATCATAACCATTCCTGTGTTGTTTATTACTTTATTAGGCTTATATCTGTGGTTGCTACTGATTAATTAAAAGGGAGTTTTGAAGATGACTAAAAAAAAGATCTATTTTCTTTGTACAGGTAATTCATGCAGAAGCCAAATGGCAGAAGGCTGGGCGAAGCATTATCTTTCAAATGAGTGGGACGTGTATAGCGCAGGTATTGAAGCACATGGCGTAAACCCAAGTGCCGTGAAAGCGATGAATAAAGTAGGCATTGATATCTCGAATCAGACTTCTGATATGATTGATCATGAACGATTACAAAAGGTTGATTTAGTTGTTACCTTATGTGGGGACGCCGCCGATAAATGTCCAATGACACCCGCTCATGTTAAACGAGAACATTGGGGATTTGATGACCCAGCGAAAGCAAATGGGACTGAAATGGAGAAATGGGCATTTTTCCAAAGAGTCAGAGATGAAATAGGCGATCGAATCAAGTTGTTTTCTGAAAAAGAGAGATAACATTCTTTCAGTGAACTGTCATATGTCATGATCGATAAAGCGACGGTTGAAGGAGAATGAGTAGAGTGAAAACAGATAACATTCAATTGGTTTTTCTGAAAGAAGAGCACGTTCAGTTCTTAAAAGCGTTTAAACTTCCTCAAGAACAGGAAAAATTCACGACCTTACCGGATAAACTAATAGAGGATTCAGAAGGGGCAGAGAAGGTTGTTATTTTAAGTGAGAATACGCCTGTAGGTTTCTTTCAATTGCAATCAACAGATCGAGTGAAGGAATACTCAAGCAACCCTAATGCCCTGTTGCTGTCAGCATTATCTATTAATTATACTGATCAGGGCAAGGGATACGCTAAACACGCAATGTCCTTACTTAGTGAGTTTGTTACGACTGAGTTTCCTCATATCGATGAAATTATTCTAGCTGTGAATCAATTGAACATTCCTGCACAGAAACTCTACACCACAGTAGGCTTTCAAGATACCCAAAAAAGAAAAATCGGACCTATTGGGGAACAGATGATTATGAGTATGAAAATGAAATAATGAATATAGGGAGCCGCAGATTCCTTGACCTGTTTACTAATCAGCCTAAACTAGCGGAGTGTATGTCCGAAGCGGTAGCTCTGCTCTATTATATTTTTGGACAAAAACCCGAATTAATCCGCTGGTTAACTAGCGGATTAATTCGGGTTTTTATGATAAGTAAAAGAGTTCTACCCCGCCCTCATTTACTCTTATGTCCACCAATCTAACTAAAAGGTAGCTCTATGGAGATGTGCTCTTTGGTATAGGAAAGTGGATTATGCAGTAGCTGCTCCACTGTGTCCTTATCCGAAAACGTATCTGAATGAAATGATTGGGTATAGCGTTCATGGCCCTTACCCGTAATGAAGACCCAATCTCCCTTTTCAATCATGTTCCATGCATGTCCAATCGCTTCCGTTCGATCAGGAATCACGAGTCCTTGTTCACCTATATCAAACGAATAAAGAGTCTGAAGCATCTCATCATAGGATAGATTATTTAGATCATCGAAGGTCAGGATAATAACGTCACTAAATGACTTGGATACATCAATCATGGCTTGTCTCTTACCTATATCACGACCGCCTCTAAACCCAAAGATATGAATGATACGCTTTGCTCCCATTGCGTTGGCTGTATGGAAGCAGTGGAGGAATGCATCTTCAGTATGGGCATAATCTATAATGAATTTTGCACCTATTGGATGTTGTACGACTTCAAATCGACCTGGTACACCACTAAATGTTTCGAGCGCTTGTAGCGCATCTTCTGGCGTTATGTTGATGGCTTTCGCTGTTAAAAAGGCCATTACAGCATTATAAATATTATGCTCACCAAGAAAGCTCAACGTTAATTGATAGTGATGATTTTGATCTTGCACGATAAGGCTCATTTTGTCCTTGTACTGAATGTCTTTTATAGAAAAAGAGGTCGATGAGTCACCCATTGTATAAATGGTGTGTAGCTTTCTCTTTTTTAATCTAGCTTCTAATTTTGCTCCCCACTTATTGAATGTATTGATGATGGCTATTCCATTTTTAGAAAGCTGATCAAATAACGTTTCTTTTGCAGAGAAATAGGATTCCATCGTTTTGTGATAGTCCAAATGGTCTTGACTTAAATTAGTAAACAAACAAATATCAAAATCGATCCCTCCTACTCGATGTTGAGTAAGGGCATGGGAGGTCACTTCTATAATCACAAACTCGTCTTTACTTTTAGCTAATTGTTTCTGTAGTTCCAGTGCATCGATTGTTGTATTTTTAGTAGTACCCGAGATCATTATTCCATTAACGATATTATGAACAGATCCAAAAAGAGCACAGCTTCGACCAGATTTCTCTAAAATGTGTTTGATCATAAAGGATGTCGTTGTTTTTCCGTTTGTACCTGTGATCCCGATTATTGTTTTTGGCCTGCTTTGAGAATTGTAAAAAGTTTTAGCTAATTGTGCGAGAGCAATACGACTGTTAGCTACTTTAAAATATGGAACAGACAATGCCTGTACATCCTGTTCGCCAATGATGGCTTTTGCTCCAGCTTCTATCGCTGAAAGAATATACTTGTGGCCATCTGAAGCATACCCGCTAATGGCTACAAAAAGGTTGCCGGGTTCCACTTTCTCAGAATTATTTGAGATTCCAGTAATCGTGATATCGAGGGAAGAGGCATCGACGTCTATATTGTTCAGTAAAGAGTGTATGTTCATAATATGTGCTCCTTAAATCATCATAGTAGATGACCCCAAGTTCTAGAAAATCTTCCGATGTAGTCGTGTGGAAGCAGCTAACGCAAAAAGAAGTATCCATCTTGGACACTTCTTTTCGTTATGTAGGATCATTAAAGGTACAATGTGTATAACGATAGTGTTTATTGTACCCATCAACATCATTATTACGCTTCCAATTTCAAGGTGAACGTGTAAATTTCACTAAACAAAGTGAAACAGGTGTAGTTGCTCTTTCTTAGTGAACTTCAATGAATTATACCTTCATCTGTATTAGAATAAGTAGTAAAGCAAATGCGTTTTAAAAAGCTATCTGAGGACAAGAAAGGAAGGCAATATGGCATGGACTTTAGCAACCTTATGACATTGATTCCAACCATCATCGTTATTATTAACATTTTACTAGCTGCTGGTTTTTTATTTTTTGAAAGAAGAGATATTGGGTATACGTGGGCATGGCTAATGGTTTTATATTTCATACCAATTTTGGGTTTTATTATTTATCTGTTTTTAGGGCGTAATCTTAAACAGAAAAATTTCTATAATCTTTCGACTGAAGAAAGGGAGTATCTTCAAGCGGAAGTAGATAAACAATTACCTGTCTCGGAGGATGAAGAGATCCAATCATCTCCGTTGTTAACGAAATATGCAGATTTAATTGAGCTGAACCTAAGATCATCCCATTCTCTATGGTCAAACGATAACGAAGTAGTTATACATAACGATGGGAACGAAAAATTTGATTCGTTATTTGAGGGAATTAGATCAGCTAAACAAGAAATTAATGTACAGTATTACATTATTCAGCCCGATGCACTTGGAAGAAAACTCAGGGATGAATTAACGTTAAAAGCTAAAGAGGGAGTAAAGGTCAGGCTACTCTATGACGAGGTCGGTTCTAAGAAAATTTCACCTAAGTTTTTTAACGAGTTACGTCAAGCAGGTGGAGAAGTCGAAGTCTTTTTTCCATCGTTTTTCAAATTGATTAATTTCCGCATTAATAACAGAAACCATCGAAAGCTATGTATTATTGATGGAGAAGTGGCTTATATTGGTGGCTTCAATGTTGGGGATGAATATCTTGGCTTGAATAAGAAATTTGGCTATTGGCGAGATACCCACTTTAAAATAAAAGGGGCTTCAGTGAACCAGATTCAAGGTCGTTTTATTTTGGATTGGCACCAGACTGGAAAAGGTAAAATCGGTCAATTTGAGGAGTTTTCGTATCAAGCTACAAAACACCATGGTACAAGCCCTGTACAAATTGTATCAAGCGGGCCTAACTCTGAAACAGAACATCTTAAAAATATGTACATAAAGCTTATTTTATCAGCTAAACAAAGTGTCTATATCCAAACGCCTTACTTTATTCCGGATGCTAGCTTTATGGACGCTTGCAAAATTGCGCTGCTTTCAGGGGTGGATGTACGTATTATGATCCCAAATAAACCAGATCACCCTTTTGTCTATTGGGCGACATGGGCGCATGCAGGCGAATTATTGGAATACGGCGCAAAAGTACTGTTATATGAGAATGGCTTCTTACATGCAAAAACAATTGTGGTTGATGGAGAAGTAACCTCTGTGGGGACGATGAACATTGATCCTCGTAGCTTTAAATTAAATTTTGAAGTGAATGCCATTGTGTATGACGAAAAAGTTGCCATGCCACTTCAAGAAATGTTCCATAAAGATAGCCATGTCAGTACGGAGCTCACGATCGAAAAGTATAAGGAACGATCGCTTAAAATTAAGTTCAAAGAAGGAATTTCTCGACTGCTTTCACCGATTTTGTAGGAATACTTTTTATTAAAGCAAGTCCTATAAGAGGGCTTGCTTCTTCTTTAGCGTGATTAAGTTAATACCTTAGTTGTGTATTACGCTTAAAAAGTTAGAATTATTTGACATAATTATATGCTATCAATAAAATGGAATTTATTGTGGTGTTCAATATCTGAATGGTGGTGAGTGCATGATTGAAAGTGTCAGCCATATTACATTTGTAGTAAAGGATTTGGATCGGACAACATCACTGTTTGTAGAACTTTTTGATGCCAAAGAGGTTTACCACAGTGGAGACGAGCAATTTTCATTATCAAGAGAACGTTTTTTTATTATAGGTGGACAGTGGATTGCCGTAATGGAAGATGAAACGATTCTTAATAAAACGTATCACCACATAGCCTTTAAAATAGCTGAAACCGATTTTGACTATTATCTGAATAAGATACAACACCTTAATCTAGACTTAAAAGAGCCTCGTAAACGGATTAGTGGAGAAGGATCTTCTATTTACTTTTATGATTATGATCATAATTTATTTGAGTTACATACGGGTACCTTACAAGATAGATTAGACACCTATAAAAAAAGCTCACCTTCTTAACAGCAAGGTTGATATCACAGTTACAATCTATATGTTTTATAAGTTATGTAGTTGAACATATTATCCGTTAAAGGGATGATCTTGATGAGCGAAAGTAGAATGAATCCAAAGGTAGATGCCTTTTTAAGTAGATCGAATAGCTGGCGGGAGGAATTTGAGACATTGAGAGACATCGCTCTGACTTGTGAGTTAGATGAGGAGCTAAAGTGGGGTGTGCCTTGTTACACATCTCAGTCTAAAAATATTGTACTGATGCATGGTTTTAAAGAGTATTGTGCTCTGTTGTTTCCGAAAGGTGCATTGTTAAAAGATATAGATAAAATACTGATTCAACAAACAGAGAATGTTCAGGCCGCTCGGCAAATCCGTTTTACCAACGTTCAAGAGATCAAAAAAATTCAAAGTAGCATCAAAGCCTATATTCAGGAAGCCATCGAAGTTGAAAAAGCTGGTTTGAAAGTTGAGAGTAAGAAGATGATCGAATCCTCGATCCCAGAAGAGCTCCAACATAAATTTGGTGAGGTGTCGGGCTTAGAAGAGGCATTTAAAGCTCTAACACCTGGACGACAACGAGCCTATATTCTTCATATCTCCCAAGCCAAACAAGCTAAAACTCGAGAAGCGAGAGTACAAAAATATGTGCAACCTATTCTTAATGGGAAGGGGTTAAATGATTAATGTGGTGGGAGTAAAGTTTAAGTGGACACGGATTCATGCCCACCTTATTTATGTTAGCGTGTAACAGATAATTTTGCTGATTCCAAAACCTGCATAACTCTCTTACTGTGCTTTAGCCTTTCATTCGCTTGCGTATAGTCATGATCTTGAATCATCAGAGCAAATTCAACGAACTCATCGTACATGCGATGATGATGACTAGAAGAAGTAACCTCATACTCTGCATGCTCATGCGGCATATAATGAAAAGACTTAATATCATTGGTGGGGTTTGTGATGTGAATGGTTCCTCTATCCCCTTGAATTTGAATGGAATGAGGGGCTTTACTATCCTTTGAACCAATACAAACACTTTTAAATGATCCATAATCCAATATCAAAATACCTGATGTATCAATGTTACTCTCAATATTAGGGAAGTATTGAACATCGTTGGGTTGCCCAACTAAACCGATAACAAAATGGATATTGTAGATGTTAATATCCATTAAGGCACCTCCAGACATCTCTGGATTAAATACAGGATGAATGACTCCATGTTTAAAGTCTGTATATCTTGAAGAGTACTGAGAATAGTTACATTCAATGATCCTTATCTCACCAAGTTTAGGAACGTAGTCATGTAGTGCTAAGTAAGACTTCTGGTATTGGTTCGAAATGGCTTCAAGTAACATGACTTGGTGTGATTGAGCAATCTCGGCCAACTCGTTAAATTCTTTTAATGTAGGTGTAAATGGTTTCTCACAAATCACATGTTTTCCTTTTAGCAAGGCCTGTTTTGCATAGGAATAATGCAGATGATTAGGTAAACCAATGTATACTGTGTCAATTTTACTACTCTCAAGCATCTTGTCATATTCCGTATAACAGTGTTGAATAGTATGTTCTTTTTGAAGAGCTTGGGCTTTATCCAAGGAGCGTGCATAGATACCTTCCAGCGTAATGGAGGGAATGGTATGAATAAAGCTTAATAAGTCCTTCACAATCATTCCCGAGCCAACAATACCTACCTTCATTCATGACACCCCTTAATTCCTGTCTCAAGAATCTCCATTGTAAGAAGTGTTTCTTCATCTTTAATGGCTTTCTCTTTTCCATTTACAACTACCTCGTAAAAATCATCATAGATGTTTGCATAATCTCCTTTTTCGGAAACTACTTTTTCTTCGTGATAACGATCTTCAGAGTCCAAATAGGTTAATGTTCCATAGTGCTGAGGTAGATCGATTCCAAAATCCGGATGACCTTTAGGTAAATAAAATACCTTTAGATGTTCCTCCTGCCTGTCCTCTGTTTCCTTGATAAACATACCTCTTGTGCCATGGACAACAAATCGTGGTCGTGATTTAATCCTAAAGAAGCTCGATTTTACAGACACTTTTAGTGAAGGATAATAAAAATCTACATCAAAATAATCATTCATTCTTCCATGTCCGAGTAGTTGACGGACATCGTAGCGAATGGTTTGAGGTTTGCCAAAGTAAGAAATGACCTGGTCAATCGTATGAACACCATGACCATATAAGAAGCTATTAAATGGTGAGTAGACGTGAGTATTCAAGGGGATTTCTGGTCTGAAGTAATCATAATGCATCTCAACTTCGAGCAAATCTCCAAGCTTTCCAGATTCTATTACTTCTTTTGTAGTGAGAAAATCCGAATCATATCGTCTGTTTTGGTAGCATTGGATATGAAGGTTTTTCTCTTTTGCATATTGAAAGAGTGTAGCTGCTTCTTCTTTTGTTTGCGTGAATGGTTTTTCAACGAGAACATGTTTACCGTGATCAAGAGCTAGTTTTGCAAATTCAAAATGAGATTCAAGGTGTGTACAGATAACAACTACCTGAATTTCTTTATCATTTAATAACGTAGAGAGGTCATCGGTATAATGGATCGAAGAAACTCGGTCCCAATCCTTTTTTGTTAGGTCGCGTGCATAGATGGTTTTAACCGTGATGTTGTCTCTGTTAAGTGAAAATGGTAGGTGATAACGATTCGTACTTTTACCGTTTCCGATATATCCAATAGTTAGCATGTAAGTGGCTCCTTCATGTTTTCTTTTTATTATAGATAGAAAAGGTTGCTCAAAACCGTTTTGTTCTGATTTTGGTATAAAGCATCGAATGTTTGCTACTATATGGATAGATTATTAAACATTTTGTTCAGTTTAATGACGTAATGAACTGGAGTGACTTCATGAGAATTCTAGATCAGCTTTTAGAAAGAGATCGGTTTACACCTAATGAAAAAAGTATTGCCACATTTATTCTTTCTCAAAAAGAAAAGATGCTGTACCTGACCATTCAAGAACTTGCCAAGCACACCTACACATCTCATTCTGCTATCATCCGACTTATTCACAAAATAGGGATGGCAGGTTATAAAGAGTTTACGATTAAACTTGCACAAGAAATTCGGGATGAACATAAACGACAAAATCATGTAGATCCTAATTATCCCTTCACTCAAGCTGAACAGCCGCTTGAGATTGCGAAAGAACTATCTGATCTGATGAGGCACACGATTGAGCGAACCTACACGTTTATGGAGGATCACCTATTAGATCAAACGTCTCAATTGATTAACAGAGCGGAACGAATCTTTGTTTATGCGTTAGGGGATTCGCAAATAAGAGCAAAAAGCTTTCAGAATAAAATGCTTAAGCTTAATAAATATGTGGTGATCGCAACGGAGCTATCAGAATGGTCCTATCATTCGATAAATCTTACTGAGAAGGATTGTGCTATTTTTTTGTCATACCATGTAAAGACAGATGATTTTATAAAAACAGCCAACTATTTATCGAGTAAGGGTGTACCGATTGTTACAATCACAGCATCCTCTACGAACGAGCTGACAAAGCAAAGCACTTATACCATTTTAGTACCGAACGAAGAGGACAAGTTCTCGAAGATTGGTACATTTGCTTCTCAAATCTCATTTGAATATGTGCTAAACACCATTTATTCATGTATTTATAAGCTGGATTATGAGAACCACAAGCAATTTTCAATTGATACATTTAGAATGGTTGAGGAAGATATGTGATGGGTAAAATCAAATAAAAAAAACAAATGACGAGTGTTCCTATTTTAGGAATGTTCGTCATTTTGGTCTGTCTATCTACTTTTTCCCAGCCTCTCTTTCTTTTAAATACGTAAGAATTATCAGAAATATGTTGCGATTTAGATTTTTAAATCGTATACTGAGGTTAAGTTAGTGATTTAACAAATTAAATCGGTTTATAAATACAAATAGATAGTAGGAAGGTGATTTGATTATGGATAAACGAGAAATGATGGAGATCTCCTTAAAACAACAGAAAGTAATCTCTGATCCATTACGTTCACGAATTATTGCTATGCTTCATGAAAAACCAATGACACCAAAGCAAACATCCGAGCAGTTAGGAAAAAATGCTGGAACGATTTATTATCATATTCAGCAGCTTTTTAAGCACGATATTTTGGAAATTGACCACATCGAGACAAATAAAGGGGTCGTGGAAAAGTATTACCGGTCAAAGGCTGTGCTGTTCAGAGGTCCAGAAGATCAAGAAGGTGTCCCTAATCATGTAGAGGCAAGCAGGGCGCATGTCTTGCTTTCTGAAGAATTACTCTCCGAGTTAAACAACGAAGTGAGAGAACTCCTTTACAAATATGGTAACTTGTCTTTCAAAGAAGGCACGGGGGGGACGAGTGAACAGAAGCCATATGTAGTAGATTTTCAAGTGACAAAATATGAGGATAAAGAGGAGGAATAAGAGTGAGAACTTTAGTAACCGAACGTAATTTCTTCATTCTATTATCCGGAGTATTCATAAATGGGGTTGGGGGCGGAGTGTACGCAGTATCCGGAATGCTCCTTGTTCTGCATTTAAGTGGAAGCGTTCTCTATTCGGGCTTTGCATTTTTTGGTGTGACTCTAGCAAGTGCAATGGCTTTTCTAATTGCTCCTTTTGCAAACTATGTCACATACAAAAAAGGTCTTATTGTCTGTGAGATCCTAAAGTCTGCTCTTTTGTTTTCAATTCCGTTGTTCTATCTAACGGTTGGACTAAATGTCTATTACGTTCTTGTATTATTATTTGCAGTTGCTTTGCTCGCTCAATTCACCTATCCAATTGAATCAACGATTATGCCGATAATAGTTGGTCGAGATAATATCGTAAAAGCCAATTCTTATCTACACACGATACGGGAAGGATTGGATATTGCATTTGTAGCTGGTGCAGGGATTCTTGTTGCTGTTATCGGACCGGTTCAAGCCATATTCATTACAGCTATTTGTCACCTCTTGTCGTCGCTTTCTTATACATTTTATAATTTCCAGCAGCCCACTATTTCTAAAAAGAAAGAATCCATTAGCGATTTACTAGCCGTATACAAAATTGATTTAAAAGCAGGTATTGATTATATGCGTAATTCCTTAATTCCTAAGATGATTGTATCGATTGCATTCATAAACCTGGCAATGGGTATCATGATTCCTAACCTACCAGCTTTTGCACTCATAAAAGGTGGAGGCAATGAAGCTGTATATGGATTCTATCTGGCTGCCATGTCATTTGGGATTCTCATTGGAGCACTTGTCACGTCAAAAGTAAAAGAAGTGAGGTTTGGACGATTAATAATCATTAGCTTTAGCATAACGGGAATGCTATGGATGGGATCCTCACTTCTTCCTGTTGTTCCTTCCATTGTTTTCTTTTGTTTAGGATCTATATCGATAGGTATTATTAATATCCTTATCTTTTCAGCTATCCAACAACAAGTGGAAACGTCATTCGTAGGGCGTGTTGTTACTGTATTAACAAGTGCTGCATCCATTGGTGCGCCATTTGGAGCATTAGCCGGCGGAATTATTGGATCAACACTTACACCGGTTGTACCTGTATTTCTTTGTGGATTAGCCATGATTATTTTTAGCGTCACTTGGTTATGTAGTACCATTTTAAGAAAGCTTCCTAAGATTGAAGAAGCAAAGTTATTTCCAGATAAACGTATAGAAGAAGCATTATAAAAAAAGGGATCAAATAAGTACTGAGGCTTAGAGGCTTTGGTGCTTTTTTAGTAAACTTCAAAGAAAGATATAATGTTCCGCTTGCCTTAGAGTTCACTCCAAGGTTTATACTGAACTCAGTTCACAGAGAGAGGGCGATCATTTGGAAAATGTCACATTAACGAATGGTGTTAAGATGCCACTAAATGGATTTGGTGTGTATCAAATTACAGACCAAAAGGAAGCAGAAGAGAGTGTCATTGAAGCAATTAAAGCAGGATATCGTTTGATTGATACCGCTGCAGCCTATAAGAACGAAAAAGCTGTTGGGAACGCAATTCAAAAGAGCGGTGTAGCTCGTGAAGAATTATTTATAACATCCAAGCTTTGGGTGAGCGACACTGGTTATGAAACGACAAAAGCCGCATTTGCAAAAACGTTGGAACTTTTGCAAGTGGATTATCTCGATTTGTACTTACTTCATCAACCGTATGGAGACATTTATGGATCCTGGCGTGCACTAGAAGAATTATATAAAGAGGGTAAAACTCGATCCATCGGTGTAAGTAACTTTTACACAGATCGCTTAGTTGACTTCATTCTACACAATGAAGTGACACCTCATGTAAACCAAATTGAAGTAAATCCGTTCTTACAACAAGAAGAAGCAATGACAATTCACAAAGAATATGATGTTGTGGTTCAAGCTTGGGCACCCTTTGCAGAAGGAAGGAATGGGTTATTCACAAATGAAAAACTAGAAGAGATCGGTAAAAAGCACAACAAATCGGTTGCCCAAGTCGTCTTACGCTGGTTAACTCAACGTTGTGTATCTGCTCTTGCCAAATCTGTAAACCCAAATAGGATAGCTGAGAACTTCGACATTTGGAATTTTGAATTAGACAAACAGGATATGAAAATAATATCTGCACTTGATACAAATACGAGTAGTTTCTTTTCACATAGAGATCCAGCAATGGTAAAGGCATTAGGTTCAAATAAACTAGAACGGTAACAATGGGAGGAGAAGACTATTAAGGGTTTTAAAGGGATGGCGATATAGGTGAACATAAAAACGGTCAGTGAAAACACGGGTGTTTCAGCGGATACAATTCGTTATTACGAGCGAATTGGCTTAATACCCGCTGTAAAAAGAAATAAGAATGGAGTACGTGTGTTTGATGAGGAGGATATTCGATGGATTGAATTTTCTCGTCAAATGCGTAACGCGGGCTTATCGATTGAAGCATTAATTGAATATATTTCGTTATTCAAAGATAGTGACGATAGCACGATTCCTGCTCGAGTAGATATCTTAACTAATGAACATGAAGAGCTACAAAAACGTATGAATACGATGCAAAGTGCTCTCGAACGCCTGAAATATAAGATTAATAATTACGAAAGTCATATGGTTCCGAGGGAAAAAGGACTTCGTGACTTTGATGATAAGTAAAAGGATGTACTTTCTAGGAGACGAGGTGAAGGTTACGTGAAAGTATTAATTTTAGGAGCAGCTGGTCAAGTGTCCCGTATGTTAACTGAGCGTTTACTTAATGAAACAGATGCTGAAGTTGTTTTATACGCAAGAGGTGCTCAATCTCGATTACAGGTAACACATGATCGGGTCATCATCATTAATGGAGACTTTAAAGAAAAGACAAAGTTAGTTGACGTGATGTCTGATGTTGATGTGGTGTATTTAAATGATATGCAAAGTGCTCAAGCCACTGAGACTATCATTTCTGCCATGAACGAAGCAGGTGTAAAGAGACTGATTGGAGCAACCGTTTTAGGCATTTATGATGAAGTAGCAGGAGCATTTGGCCATTGGAACGAAGCAATGGTTGGATCCAGTGCGCCTTTATTTAAAGCAGCCGCAAAGGTAGTGGAGGAATCTGATCTAAATTACACACTATTGCGGTTAACCTGGCTATATAACCAAGAAGGCAATGAAAAGTACGCACTCACAGAAAAAGGGGAACCGTTTGTAGGTGCTCAGGTTACACGTCAGGCTGTAGCAAGGCTAGTTATGGATTTACTAACTGAACAAACAAAATCAATATCTGGAAGTTTAGGGGTCAGCGAACCTGATACCAATTGGGACAAGCCATCTTTCTATTAAATGATTCTAAAAGGAGACTTTTATTATGGAGTATGTAAAATTTGGTCATACGGGTATGGATGTTTCTCGAATTTGTTTAGGTGCAATGGGTTTTGGCGATGCGGAGAAATGGACTCACAAATGGGTGCTAGATGAAGAAAATAGTCGACCGGTCATCAAAAAAGCACTAGATTTAGGCATTAATTTTTTCGATACTGCAAACATCTACTCAATGGGTGAAAGCGAGAAAATATTAGGGCGTGCTTTAAAGGATTATGCTAAGCGCGATGATATTGTCCTTGCAACAAAAGTCCATCAGACGATGCGGCCAGGTCGACCTAATAGTGGCGGCTTGTCTCGCAAAGAAATTATGAATGAAATTGATCAGAGCTTGGAACGGTTAGGTACAGACTATGTTGATTTGTATATTATTCACCGTTGGGATTACAATACCCCGATTGAAGAAACAATGGAAGCTCTTCATGAAGTCGTCAAGTCTGGTAAGGCTCGTTACATCGGTGCGAGTGCCATGTACGCATGGCAGTTTCAAAAAGCACAAAATGTAGCAAAGAGTCATGGATGGACAAAATTTGTATCCATGCAAAATCACTATAATATGATTTATCGTGAAGAAGAGCGAGAAATGATTCCTTTCTGTAAGGACGAAAAAATTGCGCTTACACCATACAGTCCACTCGCTTCTGGTATTTTGACACGTGATTGGTCTGAAACAACGTTCCGTTCTGAAACGGATCAAGTTCAACACTCAAAATATAGCGCGATGAAGGAAGTCGACCGGGGAATTGTAGAGAGGGTAGCGGAACTAGCAACTAATCATGGAACCACTCGAGATAAAATTGCGTTAGCGTGGATATTAAATAAGGATCAAGTCGTTTCGCCAATTATCGGTGCACAAAAAGAAAAACATCTTGAAAGTGCTGTAGGTGCACTCGACATTCAGTTGACTCAAGATGAGATGAATTATTTAGAAGAGCTCTATATTCCCCATCCGGTTGTGGGTGCTCTTCCAAACCCGAATTAAAACAAAAGAGGTGACTGCCAAATGAAGAACGAAGAATTGAAAAATAGTACAATCTTTCCTTTAGGTCAAAAGCTGAACGAGCACTTTATTGGTGATGCTTATCTTTCAATGGTTTATACAGATTCTGAACCACTTAATGCTCCAATTGGGAATGTTACATTTGCACCTGGTGCGAGGAATAGTTGGCATACACACGATGTAGGACAAGTTCTGTTGGTTACAGGTGGTGAAGGCTGGTATCAAGAAGAGGGAAAAGCAGCACAGCACTTAAAAACTGGGGATGTAATGAACATTCCAGCCGGAGTGAAACACTGGCACGGTGCAACAAAAGACTATTGGTTTGTTCACTTAGCCATGACTGTTGGTACAACAGAATGGTTAGAACCAGTAGCTGACCAGCACTATGAAAAACTCTAATCGTAGGTCAGTGTGTTTCAAAAGAAGAGTTTGAGGCATTATCAATTTTGATTGAAACGCATAATAGTAACACTGGCCTGTATATTAAATGACTGCCGATCAGCTCAAACCAGCGTAGGACATACACGAAGACTCCTGTGGGAGTAAAGGCCTGGGTGAGACTTCCGCAGTGCGTCAGCACAAGGAGGCTCACCAGCCGCCCACGGAAAGCGGAGTGTATGTCCGGAGCGGTAGGCTACTCTCTTATTATGATTCGGTTTATATAAAACAGATCTGTCCTTGCTTCTTCAGATATGAAGCTAAGCACCAAGAGTAAAATCTTGGTGCTTTTTTTGTCATCACTCAATCTTTTCTAGATTATTAAGATAATAGAATCATGAATCGGATAATTATGGTATTGTATAAAAAGGAACATAAAGGAATTAAAGGAGTGTTATTGTTGAAAAGAAAATCACTGTTTATCGTTAGTGGTATCGGAATACTTGCCTTATCCATTACGTTACTTAATCAATTGCAGGAAAAAGAACTATCGATCACCGTAAAATCACCAAAGAATCAAGCAGAGCATTCAATAGTCATTTCAGCAGATACACAAAACTGGATAGAGAACTCACCTTTTGTAGAAGGTTTTTATCAGATGAAAGAAGGCGTTGGTTTCTATTTTAAGAAGGATGAATAGAGGCTCATTCCACTTCTCATTGAATGATCAAACCATGAGCATCTTTGGTAGATTCAGTTAAGTCATTTGAATGTTAGTAAGCACCAAAGCTCTGATATAGCTTTGGTGCTTTACTCATTAGTTTTTGCTGATGAAACGATTGGGAAAAGAACACTTAGTTTACTCTTTACAACCTGATAATTAGCTTTTAATAGAAATAGATTCATAACAAAACAACACCTCAACCTGAGGTGTTGTCGAATTAAAGTATATGGTTTAGGACCTACCTATTGTAAGTTCTCAACAATTAGATCTTGAACTCTTGAGTTGGTTAGGAGAGCAAGATGCGTTACACCTGTAACATGGATATTGTTAGCGCCATTAATACGTGACAAACTATTAGAAACGATTAAATCAGAACTACTATAAATCGAAGTGAAGTCAATACCATTTGGAACGGACGTTGCACCAAGACGATTGGCTCCACCTAGCGTAATAACCTTATCAACATTGTCTACACCACCAAGACGAGTGAGATAGTATAGAGTGTTTGAGCCACCCATGCTATGAGCAATAATATCAACTTGGTCTGCACCTGTTTCACTTAGAACATCATCGATAAAACCTTGCAGCTGACTAGAATTACGACCGTTGTTCCCAGATCTGTCTCGAAAATCAATCGCATATAGATCCGAGCTGGCGTATCCGCTGCCTCTCAGTTTTCGTTCAATACTAGCGAAGTTATAGCCCGCGCCCCCAATTCCGTGGACAAGCACAACAGGTTTTTGAGATGCAGCACCAACTGATGCTTCTTCTGCACCAGCTTCAGTTGGTAGCAAGATACCGAGCGTTAACAATAGTGCTAGAGTCCAAGAGCAAGATAAACGAATGATTTTCATGTTAAATAACCTCCCATATTTTGGTTCGAAATAAGCGTATCATGTCTATCGTCACGAACATATTGGGAAAAGACTGTTATCTCTATGACTGGTATAATGCTTCAATTACCCATCCATATCAATGGATGAATTAATCCATGAATGTTTACTTATACCTATTTATTATTTAGCGGTACATATGAAGTATATTTTTCCTGCATTTATTGACAATGTTGATAAAGAACAGGTACTCGCAGACTATGTGAAGAAGTAGCTAGAGAACCTGAGTTAGATTGAAGACATGACAAGGAGTGTGAAAAGATGCCTACTTGTAAGAGTTGTGGGGAAAAATGGAGTTGGAAACAAACCTTCAAAGGATCGTTTACATTAGAACCTAGTTTTCAATGTCCCTTTTGTGAGAAGAAGCAATATCAAACGAAAAAATCAAAAAGAACATGTGCAATCCTACCATTTGTGGCTCCGTTTACGTTTGCCGCACTTAACTTTTCGAGCGCTCCATTATTCACAGTTATAGGCGTTGGGATTGGAGTAATCATACTAATATTTTCGATCTATCCAGCCCTTCTTGATTTATCTAATCAAGAAGAACATTTATTTTAAGTTAGTTTCGTAACAGTAGAGGAGAGATTAAATGATACGACCATACACAGTGGATGATGTTGATTATATAGTAGACTCTCACTATGAGTTATATCATCAAGAATTTCATTATGACTTAACGTTTAAGGAATTTATTCAAGAACGTGTTAATGGGTTTGTCAGCAGAGACAGTCAAGAAGAAAATATCTGGGTTATAGACATTCATGGAGCGAGAAAAGGCTCAATTTCCATTAATAAGGTAGATAGTGAAACAGCACAATTAGGACTGTTTTTGGTTGACCCTAAACTACGAGGAGAGGGATATGGTCAAAGGTTAATTGAAACAGCGATCCATTTTTGTGAAAGAACGAACTATAAAAGAATCATGCTAGTCACAAATCAAGAGTTAAGAGGAGCGAGAGTTATTTATAAAAAGCAAGGATTTAAACTAATAGAAGAATGGTCGGGGCTTCACTCAAACAAAGAAATGATAGAGGAAAGATGGATTCTAGAGTTAGTGTAAGTGAAATAGGCGCAACTTCCAGTCTGAATGTCTCATGCCTAGCTTATAGTTGAGCGAGGCAATCCGATTGCCATTCAAAGTGACATGGAATCTAGAGGGATTGCACAAATGGTCTTTTAATTTATTGCCTCGGAAATAATGTATCTATTTGTCGAACAGGTGATTTCCACCATTCAACCCTTTTTTCCCTCCGTTCGTCGACTTATGATCGCGTAAGACTACTAATTCTTCTAAACTTACATTAAGAAAGATACACCAAACAGTGATTTGGATAAAAAAAGGAGAGGTTTACATGGTACAAGATTTTCTCTATCAATTAATGGAGGTCAACACGTATTTACAACATTTAGGGATAGCGGCAATTGGGGCAATTCCATTTTTTGAAGCTTTTTTTGGGGCAACTGCAGGTACATTTCTGGGGGTTCCGATTGTTTCAGCCGCCCTTAGTAGTATGATTGGGAACTGGATATCCGTTATGTTCATTATTCTTCCTTTTGGCGCGTTATTAACGATGATTCGGAATCGCCGAAAAGAAAAAGAAGTTGAAGGCGAGAATGGATTTATCCAAAAGCGAGCAAATAAGGCTAAAAATACGTTTGACAAGTATGGTGTAGCAGGTCTTGCCCTCCTTACTCCATTAGTCGCATCAGGTCATATTGCGGCTTTTACATCGCTTGCCGCTGGAGTAAGTAAAAAGAAAGTCATTATTTGGCATACGATTAGCATTGTTGTTTGGGGAGTTCTTGGGGCTGTATTTGGTCATTATGTAGGCTATGAGCAATTTATAAGATAAGAGTAACAAGCTGAGAACGTATCGTGTTGATCTGTTCTTAGTTTGTTTTAGCTTTCCGCCTAATTCCAGGATGTAAAAGTCCCCTTCATTTGAGAATGCATAGGATAAGGGAAGGGACAAATGCTAAGGGGAGTTATTGGATGAATAGACATTCAGGGATTAATAAAAAAGGCCGATATCCTCCTAATTTTGGTACGTATCTTGGCTTATTAGGTGGAATTCTTGCGACGATTGGAGATGGTCTTGCGACTGTTGGAGTGGCCATTGATTTAGAGCAAAGTCAGTTGGATGATGTGAATAATGCTCAGCAGAGCCAATCGCAGAACGAAGAATTTATCAATATGAAAAAGCAGCTCAAAGCTCTTGAAAATGAAGTTCGATTGTTAAAAGAAACAAATCCAAAGTAGTTCTTGAGAACGTACTCTAGATGATAGGAGAAGAGGACATTGAACCAATTCCTTCTGGCTGCATAGGCTAATGATTATATGTAGTAGAAAAGGAGTTGGCAAGATGGCTATTTTAGATATTGATTTCACTTCTCCTGATGTTCAATATTTCTCAGACCTGAAGGACAACAATTTTTTCACCTTGGATGCGAATAATTTCATTAACGCTTTAGGCAGAAATAACTTGAATTCACTGGGGAATGTTTCGCTTTTGGATATCTTCTTAAGCAGAGAGAAAGTGGTGGAGCCTCACTATCATCAAAATGCATCCGAGCTTGTGTATTGTATTACAGGCAGTGTGTTGGTTTCACTGATTAATCCGTTTACTACAGAATTGAGTGAGATCACGTTGGCACCGGGACAAGTGGCGAATGTCCCTCAAGGATGGTGGCATTACGAGATTGCGCAGGAAGACAATACACATTTATTAGCGATCTTTGATGCGCCTTATCCACAGGCTATTTTTGGATCTGATATCCTAAGGCTGACTCCAAACAATGTGTTGGCTCATACGTATTGTTTGGATGAGGGAAAAGTGGAAGAGGCTCTTGCTCCTATCCAGTCTACAACGGTTATTGGCCCATCAGATGATTGTAATCAACCGAGGCAATGGCAATATACTCAGCCTCAGGCAAGGCATCAACATCCAAGGCAGTATCCTAGTCACCCATACCAACAAGGTTATGTTCAATATCCTCATCATTCACCAATTCAACCGCATAATCCAAATCCATATAGATAAACAGGTAAAAAGCTGACACTTTTTTGTGTCAGCTTTTTTGATGTTTAAAGTGAATGAATCAATTGCCCAACTACAGCACCTGTCAGAACAATCACCCAAGGCGGGAGCTTCCAATAAACAAGCATGAAGAATAACAGAGCAGCTAAGGAAAAATCAATGGGAGTGATAATGGCACTTGTCCAAATCGGATGGTAAAAAGCAGAGATTAGAATCCCAACAACCGCTGCATTTACTCCTAACAGAGCTGCTTTGACCTTGTTATTTTTACGTAGTGC
Source organism: Alkalicoccobacillus murimartini (assembly GCF_030813245.1). Classification (GTDB taxonomy): domain Bacteria; phylum Bacillota; class Bacilli; order Bacillales; family Bacillaceae_D; genus Alkalicoccobacillus; species Alkalicoccobacillus murimartini. The sequence goes on from NZ_JAUSUA010000006.1 coordinate 140,824, forward strand.
GGACCAAAAAGGTAAGGTTCCAAAAATAAGAAGAATGGCTGGTAGAAAGATAGCGAGTGTTGCCCAAACGCCACCTAGCCAGCCGCCGATGTCGGCACCAATATAGGCAGCAAACGTAAACAAGGGACCAGGAACTGCTTGAGCCGCTCCATACCCGGCTAGAAATGATTCTTCACTAATTAATCCAGTAGGAACAAATTCACGCTCCAATAATGGAAGAACCACATGACCTCCTCCAAATACTAAAGAGCCAGCACGATAGAAGCTATCGAACACACTAATCCAAGTTGCTGAAGTAATATTATTTAAGAATGGAAGACCTAACAACAGTGCGAAAAAAAGAGTTAAACAAATTGTCCCAAATGTTTTTGAGAGAGGGATTTGTAAGCTTGTCTTTTCGTCATGCTGAATGGACCTAAATAAAACCCAGCCTAATAGTCCAGCTATTAAAATCACACTCACTTGAGTAAGGACATGTGGGATTAGTAACGTAGTAAGTAAAGAAAAAAGAACAATTACTTTTCGTTTCATATCTGATGCTAGATTTTTCGCCATGCCTAGTATGGCATGAGCAACTACAGCTACAGCTACAATTTTTAACCCTTGAATGAATCCAGATTCCATCATGTTATATTGTTGTGTAACCAATACGAATAGGATTAAGAAAACGACAGAAGGGAGTGTAAATCCTATAAAAGAAATGAGGCCGCCTAGTGTTCCGGCTCTAATTGTACCGATTCCAATACCGACCTGACTACTAGCTGGTCCAGGTAAAAACTGACACAAGGCGACTAGATCACCGTAGTTTTTATCATCTATCCACTTTCTTCTTAGAACATATTCATCTCGAAAATATCCTAGATGGGCGATTGGCCCTCCAAATGAAGTAAGACCTAGTTTCGTTGAAATCATAAAGATTTCGATGAGTTTTCTAAAATAAAGAATAAGTGTACACCTCTTTTCTAGTCTTTTATTTCTTTAAAAAGCTCATACGCTTTATTCCTTGCTTCATCTAATACTTGCTCGCCATTAGATGTGATCGAGTAGTATTTTCTTATTTTTCCTTCGACATTCCGTTCTTCTTTTGTTAATAATCCATCTGATTCCATGCTGTGGAGAATTGGATATAAGGTACCACTGCTGATATCATATCCGTGTTCTTTTAACTCTTCTACCATCCACACCCCATAGATAGGGTGTTCTTTCGCGTGATGTAAGATATGTATTTGGATAAATCCAAGAAATAGTTTACGTAAAATTTTCTTTTCCAACGAACAACCCACTTTCTGATTATTAATACCGATATCGAAACTCTATAACATGGAAGGAAAGAATACAAGAGATTATTACAAAATACATAATGTCCTAAATGAAGAACCATAAACTATTGACAGAGAGATGTTACAATAACATGTATACGTCATTTAATATAATTCAATAAAGCAGGTGTTTAAGATGAACATAAAACAACCAAAAATCCCTCAAGGATTATCTTCCGGAAACTTTCAGCAAATATTGTATGAGGAAGACCCTCATCTAAGCAATCTAGAGATACATGGCTCAGAATTCGATCATGAGGTGCTAGACCGAGTTCATCTATCAAATATGAAAATATCAAACTCCACCTTTCAAAGTACTGAATTCAAAAACATTGATATCACAGATGTACATTTTGAAAACTGTGATTTCTCAAATGCAGACTTAAGTCAGGCGAGTATTCATCGAGTGGTTTTTAGTAACTGTAAGTTGATGGGGGTTGATTTCTCAGATGGACGATTCGGAGACATTCTATTTGAACATTGCTTGCTGACACTTTGTAACTTTGGAGATTCAAAGTTGGAGAAGGTACTAATGAAGGAATCTAATCTTAAGAATGCAGATTTTTTTAATTGTATCTTGAAGAAAACAGTATATAGCCAATGCGACCTTGATGGCGTAAGCTTTGATACAACCAAATTAAAAGGTATTGATATTAGTACTTCTCAATTTGAATCGCTTGTTGTTTCTTTGGAGGATCTAAAAGGGTGTATTGTATCAGAATGGCAGGCCATTGCTTTTGCTCGAATGATGGGGCTTGATGTTAAGTAAATAATATTTAGCTCATAAAATATTATTGCTCTTAACGAAAAAAGAGATGCACAATTGTGCATCTCTTTTTTATGTTTCATTAGAATGAAATAGCTTCTCCACTATACCCGTTTGCTTGAATAGGACCTGCTAAAAAGTCAGGAGCTTTTTTTGCGAAGGCGGTGAAGTGACTGCTTTCGTTATGAAGCTTAGTCGCTTTTTCATCTTCCCACGTTTCAACCATCGTGTATGTGTAATCTTCCTCAATATTTTTCATGAGTTCATACGAGATGTTTCCTGTTTCTTTTCGTGTCTCTTTAATTAGATCCTTCATTTCATCAAGAAATGCCTGTTCTTGCTCTGGTTTAATTTGAAAACGTACGTGTGTAATAATCATATTCGTTATCTCCATTCTACAATTTGATCCGTGTCAAGACGGACAGATGTGTATCCTTCATCAACTGCTTTACCAATTGAAAGCAACATGACTGGGTAATAGCGTTCCTTATCCATACCAAAAGCTTCTGCAATTTGATCCTTTTCATACCCACCCATTGGATTCGTATCATAGCCATAGGCACGAGCAAGTAGCATTAACTGCATGGAGATAAGGCTCGCATCAATCACATTCATTTCTTTTAACTGCTCATGGCTCATGCCAGATAGTAAGCCAGAGATGGTTTGAACCTGTCTATCTTTAACCTCTGCAGGCATAAATCCTTTTTCAACTGCGTTTGTTAAAATTTCATCTAGGTATTCTGTACTTTGCATATCAGCAAAAACAGCAATGACTGCTGAGGCAGTCTCTACTTGTGTTTTATTAAATTTTGCGAGTGGTGTCAGTGTTTCTTTTCCTTCAGGTGTATCTATCACAAGAAAGCGCCATGGCTGTAAGTTAACTGAAGAAGGAGCTGAGGCTGCTTTTGTTAGGATTTCCTTCATTTCTTCTCTACTGATCGTGACATTCGGATCATAGTTACGAATGGAGCGGCGGCCTGTCATAATTTCATGAAAATCATTTGTTTGTGTCATCATTAAATCTCCCTTTTTTGAATACTCTCTATGTTTTGTTGGATATGTTGAAGCGTGTTGTCTAGCTGAAGACATTCCTCTTCTGTTAGTCCACTGAATAATTGATCTGTGAAATACTTTCTTTCTTCGCAGTAAGTTAAGACACGTGTACGTCCTTGCTCTGTCATTTTGACAAACGTGACTCGATTGTCTTCAGGTGACTTACGCCTTGTGACCATACCCTGTTCCTCTAACTGTTTTAAATGACGTGTTACAGCAGCGTGATCGATGTTGACTATTTGTTGTAGTTCTTTTTGACTTATTTCCTCAACTTTATATATAGCTTGGATGACTTCAAGACGGGATTGGCTAATACCCGTACATCGTTCAAATTTAGGCATGAGGCGTTTATTGATCTCATGCAAACGAAGCAGAGCACGAGCTTTATTAGAATCTTGAACAGTCAAATATATACACCTCCAATTTATTTGATGGGTCAATCATTGACGTATCAAATAATATTCCTTTTATGTGCGCCTGTCAATCATATTGTATTTTGATTTGTATTTAGATCTTAATTATTCTTTGATATATGTACTTATTTTTCGATGCAATTTATACTAAAAAGAAATAAACAAATTTCTAGAGGTGTGGTTGTAATGAAGAAATGGGTTGGACTTATTCTTTTATCCACTGCACTTACTGGCTGCGGATCTTCTGGAGATGAACCAGAAGAAATTCACGTGATGGCTGCTGCAAGTCTAACGGATGCATTAGGAGAGATTCAAAGCCTTTATGAGGAAGAGGAGAATGTAAAGCTGATCATTAATTATGGATCATCTGGCAAGCTAAGAGAGCAGATTACTCAAGGCGCACCTGCGGACCTATTTCTCTCTGCGTCGATCTCTGATATGGAAGTTTTAGAAGAAGAGGGAGATGTCAGTGAATCGGTTAACTTATTGATGAATCAGCTTGTTTTTATCTCAACACCTGAAGTGGCTGATTCGCTAAGTGAGTGGGATGATTTACTGGATAAAGAGATTCAGGGTATTGCTATGGGGCAGCCGGAAAGTGTGCCAGCAGGAAGATATTCGCTTCAAGCTTTTGAATCCTTGGAGATGTGGGATGATCTAAAAGACAATGTTATTTATGGTTCTGATGTACGTCAGGTCCTTACATATGTAGAAACAGGAAACACTGATGTGGGAATTGTGTACCAAACGGATGCCCTTTCTTCTGATAAGGTTGAAATGATCGCTTCCGCTCCAGAAGGCTCACATGACCCAATTCATTATCCGATTGGTTTATTAGAGTCGGCTTCTGATAAAGACGCGGCGGTAGAATTTTATCAATATTTGCAAACAGAAGAGCCTATTCACATGTTTGAAACCTATGGCTTTGAGCAAGGTACCTAATGATGGGAATGGAGTTTTGGACACCTATTCTCGTTTCATTACGAGTTGTAGCCCTAGCAAGTGTGCTTGCCTTTATTTTAGCTGTGTACGCCGCATGGTTACTAAAGAAAAAAAGCTTTCGTGGTAAGGTGTTTGTAGAAACCTTTCTCATGCTTCCTTTAGTCCTGCCACCAACTGTTATTGGTTTTGGACTGCTAGTGATTTTTGGGAGAAGAAGTTTTGTTGGACAATGGTTTGAGCTGTTGTTTAACCAAACGATTGTGTTTTCCTATTTGGCTGCAGTGATAGCTGCAACGGTTGTAGCCTTTCCTTTAATCTATCAAATGCTTGTTAATGGATTTGAATCAGTAGATGATGACCTTGAAGCAGCAGCCAGGCAAATGGGCGCAAGTGAGTGGCAGGTCTTCTTCTATGTTACGCTGCCTATAACGTGGCGTTCTCTTGTATCTGGTTATATGCTTGGTTTTGCAAGAGCTCTTGGTGAGTTTGGAGCAACCCTGATGTTTGCTGGCAGCATTGCAGGCACAACCCAAACCATCCCAACAAGTATTTATATAGCTGTTGAATCAGGAAACACAGCGATGGCTTATTACTGGGTCATCTCCATTATTATCTTTGCGTTTGCATTGCTTTCAGTTGTGCAACGCCTTAAAAAGATAGATGACCATTCCTTTAGGTAGCTAAAATAAATGAGTTTCTTGTTAATGTAGGCTTTCGTCTTGATAAGATCAGCTTAACTCTTGATAACGTCCTTCGGCTCTTTGTGAAATTTGAACCGTCTTAATAACAAATTGATTTCTCTTAGTGACGTCGCTGCTCTTTTGGTAAATCTCTTTCGGGCTTGGTATTAAAAGAATCTTTCTTGGTAACTATTTGTAAAAGATTCAATTCTTATGATATGACTATATTCTTAAATACCTGCGTTTCCTCCCTTATTCATTGCTATTCAATTTGAACGTGTTAGAGTTAGTAAAAGAAGGTTCGAAAACTGAAGTATATGGGAGTTTTTAGATATGCCCGAATCAAGAGAGAATTTTCAAGCGATAAAGAATGAAATTTTAAAAAGAAAAGATGATCTGATTATAATGCCTCCAAGACATTCTGTTGTTAGTGATAATACATTAACAATGCAGTTATCTCCATGGAGAAAGAAATTGATAGAGGTTTATGCAAATTCGATGACAACAAGTCCAGAGGGTTCTAAAGCTTCTATTGAAGAATGGGGCACTGAAGTTTCTGGATTATTGGTCAACTTGCAGTTCCCACTAGACGTAGGGCTAAATGAGATCTCATACTATCGAAACAGTATTGGTGAAATAGTTCGGGATGAGGCTATTCGTCAAGAGATGACATTAACAGAGTTTTACTCGATTGTTTCAGAATTTGATACGGTTGTAGATCACGCGATTCAAATTGTTAGTCGCTCATACATGGAAGAATTCCATCGGAGTATTGAAACAGCTAAGTACGCGATTGATGAGTTATCTGTACCAGTTGTTCAACTTACAAAAGATACAGGTGTGATTCCGATCATTGGAGAGATTGATACGAATCGAGCGCGCTATCTAATGTTAAATTCCTTGGAGCAAGGGGCAGAGATGGAGTTAAGTCGATTAATTCTTGATCTATCTGGCGTAAGCATAGTGGATACAATGGTTGCAGGACAAATTTTTAAGGTCATTGATTCCTTAAAACTCATTGGCATTGAAGCCGTTCTTAGTGGTGTACGGCCAGAAGTAGCACAAACCATGGTGAACCTGGGAATTAGAGTTGAAGGAAAAGTCTATTCTAGTCTGCGCAAGGCTTTAGAGGATAAGTCGATCATCATTAAGTAAAGTTTATGAGCACAGTAGAGAGCAAATCCTCTCACTGTGCTTTTTTTGAAAGAAGGAGGAGATAGTAGAATGGAACTCACAATAAAGCCAGTTTCAGATCATGAACTAGAATTATTTTCATCCATTTTAATAGAAGCGGCTGAGTGGTTGTCGGATGAGGATAAAAAGATGTGGGAGCTACAAGGACTTACTATTGAATCTATCTTAATAAATTATAAAATTAACGAGTTGTTTATGGCATTTAGTAATGGTGAGGCTGTTGGAACCATTATTCTTCAAACGGAGGACCTATTATTTTGGCCAAATGAAACGAAAAACGATGCTTTCTATATTCATAAGCTTGCTGTCCGTAGAAAATTTGCTGGACTGGGTGTTTCATCAGGCTGTTTGAATTGGGCGAAGGAGAAAGCTATTCATGAGAATAAGAGCTTCTTAAGACTTGATTGTGCGGCTGATCGACCAAAATTATGCTTTTTCTATGAGAAGCACGGTTTTAAGAAAAAGGGCAGAAGCATGGTGGGAAAATACGATACTGTGTTTTATGAGTATAAAGTAAACGAATAGGTTAAGAAGCCTCGAACATGACGAGGCTTCTTATTTTATTTATATCAAGATATGGTAGAATAATAGAAAAATATGGAAAGTGTTGTATGGCTAAAGGACAATTGGAGAAAATTAATCTATTAGAATTAGTTGCAAACCAAGAAGCGTATACAAACTTTATTGCGAGCGAAATAAATGATCACGTTTTACGAATTGCTGTCATAGATGGAGACTTCCATTGGCACAAACATGAAGATTGTGATGAGATGTTCTATGTTTTAGAGGGTGAATTATTTATTGACCTTGAAGGAAAAGAAACAGTCAGCCTTAAGCCAGGAGACATGTTCACAATTCCATCAGGTGTTATGCATCGAACCAGATCCAAACAACGAACAGTGAATCTGTGTTTCGAGAAAAAAGAAAACGATATAAATGGCTAAAAGCAAAGCTCTTACTACAAATACTCTAAAAGAGATGTTGCGATGTAGAAATAAATAAACAAGCTTAGAATATCACCTATAGCTGTTACAAATGGTCCCGAAGCTAATGCGGGATCAAGTTTGCACTTGTTAATGATAAGCGGCATAACAGCTCCCACTACACATGTAACAGATAGTGATAAACAAATAGATGTTCCGACAATGAATCCAAGCAACCAAGACCCATTAATAAAAGGAAGAGTCGTGATGATGAGTGCAATAACGAGTCCACAGATTAGACCAGTAATCACTCCAGTGCCTAACTGCTTCCTCATAAGTTGGAACACACTGCCTCGATCAATGGATCCTGTTGCTAATCCTCTTACCACAACAGCTAAGGATTGTGTTCCGATGTTACCCGCTGATCCCATAATCATCGGAATAAACATCGCTAAGATGACGACTGACTCCAGTGTTTGCTCAAAGTGATTAATGACCCCACCCGTTAGTAGTCCTAACAGCATTAATAGAATTAACCATGGGGCTCTTTTGCGTGCAGCAGCAACAGGAGACAGATTTAAATCGGTTGCTCCTCTAACCGCTGCTAACTCCCCAATATCCTCCGTGGTCTCTTCTTCTATTACATCCATTACATCATCAACCGTGATAATACCTACTAATTGAGCGTCCTCATTTGTAACCGGAATAGCTAACAAGTTGTATTTTTTTATAGCTGATGCAACCACTTCTTGATCTTCTAATACATCAATGGAAGCGATCGTATGGCTCATAATTTCATCTACTAGGACATGGTTATCAGATATAATCAGCTCTCGTAATGAAAGAACACCTACCAATTTTTCTTGTTCATTCATCACATATAAATAGTAAATGGTTTCTGCATCTGGACTTTTCTCTTTTAATAGCTGCATCACATCTTCTACAGAAAAGCTGCTTTGAATCGCGATAAACTCAGTAGTCATTAAAGAACCAGCTGAATCTTTGGGATAGGTCAATAATTTAGATATGACTTCTTTAGTGAGAGGGTCCATTTTCGATAAAATGCTAGATTGCCACGTTTTATCTAAGTCTCTAAGAACATCAGCAACATCATCCGTCTGCATATGTTGTAAGACGTCTAAAACATAGGTTAAATCCTCTTCTGTTACAAACGTTATTCGATCTGTTTCATGCATATATTCAAATAGATCAGCAAATTCTTCCGCTGAAAGAATGGAATATACGCTCTTGCGTTGGTGGGAGGTAAGTGTATAAAACGTGTCTAATTGATCTGTAGGATGCAGACGCAAAAAGGTATCTCGAAACGTTTGTTCATCATGATTCAACAAATCAATTATCTTTTTAGGTTGGTTTTTAACTTTTTGTGGACTGAAGAGATTCATTCGCTTTTCCTCCTACTTTCATCACTAACTGAGGGAGGGGTACTAAACAGAAAAAGGGTATCTTCAACGAATGAAGATACCCTCAGAAAAGAACGTTTGAAAAATCATCAAAAAACAAAAACAACCAATCAACGTAATTAAAACTTCATTCGTAGAGCTTTAGCACTGTGTGGCATAGGACATTCCAGCTACATTAAAAACCACCTTATTTCGATGGTTCCTGTTGACCCGTTGGCGTCTTTGGACGTTTCTGGGCAGCAGCATATCTCCAACACAGGAGCCTCACCTAACGATCATTATTCTGTTACGTGTAAAATGATAGGTTCTATCACCTAATCTGTCAACAGCTTAAACAGAATTTACGAAATTACTTTAGCTTCTCTTGTTTACTGCGACGAACCAAAAGAGCTAAGATTACGGCCGCACAAGCGAAGTAAAATCCAGTGGAGAAACTTTGTTGTGAACCTACTGTTAGAGCTTCTCTTGTTTGCTCTGCTGTAGGAGAGCTAATTCCATCTAAGTAGTTTTGCTGTCCATTTTCCATAATTGCAATAAACAAAGCAGCCCCAATTGCTCCTGAAACCTGCATAAGTGTACTAGCTATTGCTGTTCCATGTGGATACAATTTTGTTGGTAACTGATTCAAGCCGTTTGTTTGTGAAGGCATCATAATCATCGCAACAGAAATCATGAGAAGTGCATGCTGAATAATAATGACCCACATTGGAACTCCTGGCGTTGAGAAGCGATAGGTAAACACAGTCACCGCTAAAAGAATGGTTCCTGGAATGATGATCGGACGTGGACCAACTTTATCAAAGATTCGCCCCATAATTGGAGACATCGCTCCATTAATTAATCCTCCAGGTAACATCACTAGTCCTGTTGCGATGGCAGTGAAGGCTAAAGCTCCTTGCATATACATTGGCAAGACAAGCATCATGGCAAACATCGTCATCATAACAAGCATAATGAGGAGTAACCCAACTAAGAACATCGGATACTTAAATACGCGTATATCCAACATTGGTTTATCCATTTTGAGCTGTCTCCAGCTAAATAATCCAAGTGAAACAAATCCAACGATTAAACAAGTGAAAACAACTGGATCGGTAAAGCTAGCATCTCCTTTACCAGCTGCACTAAATCCATAAACAATTCCTCCAAATCCAAGTGTGGAAAGGATAAAAGAGAGGATATCTAGTTTTGGTTTAGACACTTCGGTTACATTTTTTAAAATTTTAATTCCAAATAGTAAAGAGAAAATAGAGATTGGAATGACAACATAAAATAACCAGCGCCATGATAGATTCTCAACAATAAGTCCTGAAACAGTTGGTCCTATTGCAGGTGCAAACATAATAACTAGACCAACCATTCCCATAGCCGCACCTCGACGCTCTATCGGAATAACGGATAAGATGACGTTAGTCAAAAGAGGAATCATAATCGCTGTTGCAACAGCTTGGGTTAATCGACCTACTAATAATATAGAGAAGGTAGGACTAAGTCCGGCAATAAGAGTACCTAGTGTAAATAATGACATCGCCGTAATGAATAGCTGGCGTGTCGTAAATCGCTGCATAAAATAAGCAGAGATTGGAATGAGTGTTCCGATGATTAGCATGTACCCTGTCACTAGCCATTGAACCGTACTAGAAGCAACATTAAAATCACTCATTATTGCATTTAAAGCAACATTCAAGATTGTTTCATTTAAAATAGCAACAAATGCACCAGAAAGCAAAACGGCCAAAAGTGGCACAACTTTGATCTCAGGCATGTCTTTTTTTACATTCATTTGTTCTGGTTGACTTACATCCATATTGTTTCCCCCTACACATATACATTTACGAAACGCTATCGTTCCTTAAAGTATAGTACCACCGCCATTAATGAAACGCAATCGTTTCGTATTTTGTTTGGAATGATAAAAACTGGTATGATGGAATAGATTAAATCAGTTCTTGGTAAGAAGGGGAGGAGGGCAAGCATGTGTGATTCTGCTCAGAATCAGGATGAAGAAATAAAACGTGGGAGACCGATGGATTTATCACGCAATGAAGTCATTATAGACACCACCCTAGAACTCCTTGCCCAAGTTGGCTATGATGCTCTTACAATTGATGCAATTGCCCATAACGCAAAAGTAGGAAAAGCAACGATCTATCGGCGGTGGTCATCTAAGGAAGAACTAGTTATTGAAGCAGTGTCTTCCATCAGCCCATTTGAATCAATGAGAGATAAAATTAATCTTAACCAAAACTTGAGAGACCAGTTTATAAACTTATTATGCTTTTGTTTCCACCAAGAGCATGAGGTATACCATCAAGTTATGACAGCAATTGGCTCAGCTCTTCCTCATAACAAGGAGTTAGAACGTGGTCTACATAATGATTTCTATCAAAAGCTTCGATCAGCACTATCAGCGACTATGCAGCCTTTTTTGAGACGAGATCGTCCATTGAGCTCAAGTGAATTGGAACTATTCGCAGATGTTGGACCGGCCTTAATGATCTATCGGATGTTTATCGTTCAAAAACCGTTTGATCGTCCTTATATCGAAGGAATTGTGGACAACTTAATGCTACCAATGCTAGAAAAGCAGCTTAATTCAGCTAATGAAAAATGACCAACTCTTTTAGAAAAGGGTTGGTCATTTTTTTATCTCTGAGTTTTTTTGGTAATGGTTGCGTCTCTTACAGAATTACTTATTCTTGGACAGGTCAAACAGTAACCGTGATTGCTGTTTAGCTTGAAAGCTAAGCAACAGTGTTTTCGTAAGTAAAAATACTGTTCAGTTTGTTCTGGATGACAATAGTACGTAAAATTATCTGGATTTTGCTCGTTAAGTAGTGCTCTATCTTCTAAGATATAAGGTAACCTCTTATCAAAAACAGTATCTACACATCTTTCTTTTAACCGTAAATAGAGATTATGCAAATTGTGAGAGATTAGAGACCACATCGTATTCGGGTGTATGCCTGTATAGGACGAGACCGATTTAATGATTGTTGTTAGTAACTCATAGAGCTGATTAATATAACGATTGACCGACTTTTTTCTGTTGGAAGAGGTTGAATAATCAACACTAACGATGTCATGACGATCAATTTGATAAACCATTTGTGCCTGCTGTATAATACTGAAATGAATCTTGTCAGGTGAAACAGGTAGTTGTTTATCAAATAAGCTAACTGAGCTTAAAGCAGCCATGCAGTAAACAGAAAAACGCTTAGCAAATAACGAACCTACAATAGCGAGAGGTGGATGATCCAACTCAGTAGCATGATTGGTTAAGATTTGATCCTGTTTTGATTCATTTAAAAGATCTGAGAAAACAAACGGATACGAACTCACTTGATTACGACTGAGAGACACACAGTATTGTTGTTCTAAAAATAATTCTAGATTACTTGAAAGTTTATTCATTGCTTAATGAATCCTCTAAAATCATTCTATAACCTCAATGATTTCATCAATGATTTGACCTCGTCCAATGGCTCCCCAACCTTTGAATAACCAGAAAGAATCAGTTTCATACGTCTGGTTATTATGAACCGCAGGAATCTGTTTCCACAACTCGCTTTCGTTCATCTCTTCAATAGTATTAGAAGCACTTGGGTCCACTTCAAGCATAATATAATCAGCATTAATACCTGGAATGGCTTCTAGAGAAATGTCTTCTCTTTGCTCTTTGGGTGTTAGATCCGTAGGTAAGAAGCCCAAGTCTTCATATAGTAACGTATTCATTGGATGTCCACCCTCTGCATAAATTTGGATCATATCTTCTCTAATCCTCAGATAAGCAAGCTTGCGGTTGTCTAGACTCTCAACAATCTGTTTTGCATCTGCTGTTTTTACATGTAATTCTTCAATTTTTTCTTCGGCTAACTCAACTTTATCGTACAGTTCAGCAATTTTTAATAAATCATTCGTCCAAAAATCAGGATCTTCTTCATACTCAAGCCATTCAGTACCGAGAACAATCGTAGGAGCTATTTGCTCTAACAAATCATATGTATCATCAGGTGTTCTACTCTCGACAAGAATGGCATCAGGATTTAACTCTGTAATGGCTTCTAAATTAGGCTCGTCAGCAGAGCCAACTAGATGAACTCCCTCTAATTGATCTTCTAGATAAGTAGGATAATCTCCACCGTAACGTGCTTCAATATTTACTCCGTATGGTAGTTCTTCAATGGTTAATAGATGATCAATATAAGCAGCTGAAAGAACAACAATTTTATCAATCTCGACAGGAACTTCTGATTCACCTTTCAAATGGGAAATGACCCGAGTTTCTTTTTCAGGTGGTGCGGCCTCGGCATTTTCATCAGTATTGGAACTACCACAGGCAGTAAGCAGTGTGACGAGTGTGAGTGATGTAAGACATAGTATCTTATTATTTGTGAACATAGTGAATGATCCCCCTCATGATGATGATAACAATTCTCATTATCAATTATAATGAAGCAGACCAGCTATTTTAACAATGGATTTATTCATTTGATTTTAATGGACAAATTCTTTTTCCTTTCAGATCCCATCAATTTTTCAGCTACAAACTCCATTGAATGTAAGTATCCTTTTGGACCTAAAGGCTGAAAAAGCAAGTCGTGTGCTTCAAAAATGCGCTTTTTTTGAACCGCTTCAAGCTCATTCCAAGTCTCAGTTTGCATCAATTCAAGCATCTTTTGGTTAGATTCTACATTTGGATCAACCATGATAAAAACATAATCAGCTACAAAAGAATAGAGCTCGTCTATAAGTAAGTCGATGGTATCTTGTTTATCAGGTAAGGATGAAGTAAGGCCTAGATCATGATATAGCAGATGACCAACTTGACTGGATTTCCCGTACACGCGATACCCTTTAGGACCAACTCTAATAAAACAAACAGATTGTTCTCCAAGCGATTTTTTTAACAAATTCTTGAGTGCTTCTTTTCGTTCCTGAAAAACCATTTCCCATTGATTAGCTTGATGTTCCCTGCCAAAAATATCAGCTAGATGATGAAGCACATCTTGAAATTGATTCGTATGATGGACCACAGCTACAGGTGCAATATGAGTCAGTTCAAAGGAAGGCTGGTAGCGGTCGCTTGTTAAAATGTAATCGGGTTGCATGCGCTGCAATTCCTCATAATTAGGTTCCATACTATCAATAGGCAGACCAAACTGATGATGTGGGATAAGTGTACCCCTTACTCTGCTGCTATAAGACAAAGACGAAACAGACTCTAGGCCGAGAGTTAAGAGATGGTCATCAAGACCGTAATACATACTAGCTATTCGTTGGCACTTATTTTTAATGAAAAATGTAGGAGCTATCCCCTCACGTTTCTTAAAAACTCGACTAAAGTAATGTTCGTCTTGGAAGCCTAACTGATAAGCAATTTGTTTTGTTTTTTGTGTGGAAAATAAAAGCTCTTTAGCTCGATGGATTCGTTTCTCTATTAAATACTCTGATGGGGTAGTATTCATGATTTGTTTAAACCGCTTAGTAAAATGGTTTAAACTGAGCCCAGATGAGCTTGCTAATGTCGAGATTTTTAAATTGTCCATGAAATGGTTGCTCATATAATCTATCGTTTCTTCTAAAGGAACTACGTTTTTATGATTGTCTTCTCCCTGTCTCACTTTCTGTAAGAAAAGAACTAATGATTGTTTAATCACCTCTTTATCATAAGTAGAATGATTAAATAGGTTACTTAGTAATGGTCGAACATGGTCTTGAGAGTGAAGAATTAGCTTACCTGTTTGAGGAAACAGATGCGAGTGAGTTAGCCACTGACCTTCTTTTTTTGATATTTCTATACAAGTAAATAAGACAACGGAGTACTCAATAGGAAGGAAGGAATTAGATTCTCCTTTAACCTCCATATTTGGTGTAAGAAGAAACAGATCGTCCTTCTCGCAATGAAAGACAGTACCATTTATCGAAAGGATGCCTTTACCTTTAGTTACTTTACATAGGGAATAGCTCTTAAGGGTTCGATTCTTAAGTTGTTCATTTGGTTTTGTCCTGTACTGATTCATCCGGATAGTAGATACATAGAGATTGTTTTTCTTTCGTGAAGTAGGGGAAGGACTCATTGTTGTTTCTCCTTCGCTAGAAGTAAATGTACATGTAGTGTATCTTAAAAGCGGGAAAAGCTCTAGCCCACAGGTTAAGAGTAGACAAAGCAAAGGCCTTCTCCATAACGGAGAAGGCGAAATCAATCATTGTTCATTAGAGATATCCTGAGCCCAAGCTTTAAGCTTCTTTACAGGAAAATATACGTGTCCATTTACTCTAATATGAGGAACAGAAGGGTAATCTTTCACAAGTGACTTTGCATCTTCTTTTGAAATCCCTATGTATTCGTGAACTTTACTCTCATTTATTAATTTTGGGGTTCCCCATATATCATCGTCATCTTCGTTGAGACTAAAGCTACTGCTAAATGATTTAGAGTTTGGATTTTTAAAGTTCTTTAACCCATCTCCAATAAAATAAGCTGTTCCAATCATTCCAACTGCAATCCAAAAAGTATCTAGCTCAAACATGAAGTCGTTCTCCTATCCTATTTTTCTTTCATTATACCATATATACCCATATTAAGTTAGAATGGATAGATGGATATCATTAAAATAAGTAATCAAATAAGAGAGCAAGTTAGTCAATTTTTTGAGAGTAACTGGGGAACTAATCAAATGGTTCTTTCAAGTGGGATTTATAACTGCAGTGAATTAAAAGGGTTTGTTAGTAGAGATTCTTCAGGAGATATTGTTGGTCTAATTACATATGTTCTCAGGCAGGAAGAGTGCGAAATTATCTCTTTAGATAGCTTAAAGGAGGGAAAAGGGATAGGGACAGGGCTTCTTTCAGCTGTAGAGGAAATGTCTCAGATGAAAGGGTGTACTTTGATTAAATTAGTCACAACAAATGATAATATAAAGGCGTTGAGTTTTTATCAAAAGCGAGAGTATCGCCTTTCTCGGATTATAAAAGATGCTGTAACGGATGCAAGGAAGCTAAAACCTGAAATTCCATTAGTAGGTAATTATGAAATTCCGTTGCATGACGAAATTGAGTTAGTTAAATGTTTTTCTTAAAGAAGGAGTGAACTGCATGAAGCAAAATAAGTATGATGACCAAGGTTTTTTTGATGCATATGAAAAGATGCCTCGGTCTACTCATGGACTGAAAGCAGCGGGAGAATGGCATGTTTTAAAGAAACTAATCCCCAATTTGAATAAAAAACGCGTATTAGATTTGGGCTGCGGATATGGCTGGCACTGCGAATACGCAGCCACTAATGGGGCGGATTCTGTTATCGGCGTCGATATATCAAAAAAAATGCTAGAAAAAGCTGAGGAAGTCAATGCTTTTGATACGGTCTCTTATATAAATAGAGCCATAGAGGACATTGATTTTCCGGAGCAATCGTTTGATTTTGTTATAAGTTCATTAGCTCTTCACTATGTGAAAGACTACCGTGACGTTGTTAAACATGTATATCATCAATTAAGTCCAGGCGGATCGTTCTTATTTTCTGTTGAGCATCCAATCTTTACGTCACGCTCTGAGCAAGACTGGTATGTAAACGAAAAAGAAGAGAAGCTACATTGGCCCGTCGATCAATATCAAGATGAAGGAATAAGAGAGACCAGCTTTCTAACGGCGGATGTCGTGAAATATCATCGAACCATTTCAACGTATCTAAATGAATTGGTTGATGCTGGATTTTCCGTTCAAACTATTAAAGAACCGAAACCAACAGATGAAGCTCTCGAGCAATCAGCGGAGATGCGAGATGAACTCCGACGGCCGATGTTTTTGATCATTTTGGCAACTAAGAAGTAAGACTGCGACAAATATACTTAGTATTGGATGTGTGGTTTAAGTGAAAATGACTTTAACATGGGGAGTCCTCTTATTGGTTGTATTAGGTGGTTGCTCATCGGCAGCCTCTGATGAAGAAGAGGTGGAAGAACCAGAAGTAGAGGAACAAGAGGTAGAGATACAGGAAGAAAGCGATAACGGAACAGGCATAGTCTACCAATATGAACCCATTGATCATCAGAATACTTCTCTACCATTTCAAGTCATAGTCGATCAAGACTTTGAAGTATTTAGTGACCATGAACACGCAACCGAAAATAATATGGAGTTTCTATACGGACCAGATTTAGAGAATTATAGATTCGAATTGGATTCAGCTAGAGGTGAGCTTAATAAAGAAGTGGCTACTCTTTCGTTTTTAAGATTTAACGCTATTGAAAATGGACTTATGAGCTCTACGGAGTTTTACGATTTAGAGAATGAGCGCACGGAAGAGGAACAGGAAGAGATTGAACAGAAGATTAGAGAAGAAGTAGAAGAAAATGAGAATTATGGATTAGAAGAATTTAAAGAGGAATATGTAGAGGCAGCTACCTCAGAACCTGTGATCATAACAAATGAGGAAGAAGATTTGGGAATGTTTACATTTATGGTGGAGTCTATCGCTGAAGAGGGATATCATGAATTCCGTTTAATTGGAAGGAGTCAAGACGATTACATCAGTGCAGATATGACGATTCCAGAAGGTCGAAAAGATGAGCTCTACGATCAAATGCTAGAAAGTGTTCAATCAGTAACCAATCATCAAGATCAATTTAAAAGCGAATTTACAGAGATTACGAAACCAACTACCTATACATATGAACCACCAAAAAACCATGATGAGTATTATCCGGAGATTGGATATTCCTTTGATGCGCCAATAACGGATGATTATTTCTTGTTTAGTAACTTTGGTGGATTTGCAGGATATCGTTTTACCTTCTATGGCACATATGAGACAAATGTTGAAATGCCAACCAAGGAATTAGAAATTCGAGCTGCAAGAGTAGAGGATGAAACGTTTAGTGAAGAACAAATCCAGCATCAACAGCCAGAAGAATACATGGGTCATGATAACAAATTTGCATATGAAGTCATTGATTTAATTCAGGATGAAACCGTTGATACAGGTATTTTTACAACCGCAAAGAAAGTATTATTTGAAGGATATGACGTGTATTGGTTTATAACTGAAGTAGATGGATATACTTTTTCCGTTAACTTTAACATTGCAGAAGATGCTCCTAACGAAATTCTTGATACATTCCTCAACGAAGTGATTGCATCATTTGAATTGAAAGAAGGGTAAGTATGAATCTATCCATAAAAATGCTAAAAGCAGAAGATGAAGAACTGCTTTATCACTTTGAAAAGGAAAACCGAGCTTATTTTGAAGAAATGATTCCTGGACGAGGAGATGATTATTACGATCTTAATCAGTTTAAGAAGAATCATCTCGCGTTATTAAACGAACAGGAAGAAAACAAGTCTTACTTTTATCTTATTAAAAATGACCTCGCTGAAATAGTTGGACGAATAAATGTAGTTGACCTTAACGAACAAGGCGTTGGATCAATTGGCTATCGAGTAGGCAAAAGGTTTATTGGCCAAGGCGTTGCTACTCAGGCAATTAGACTGCTGTTGCAAGAGGTAAAAGGTCACCCTCATATCCGAATCATTGAAGCCAAAACGACAACCAATCACCTCTCATCGCAGAAAGTATTGGAGAAAAATGGTTTTGAAAAGATCGGCATTAGTGAGGATACCTACCAAAATGCTTTAGGCGAAGAATGGCCATTTGTTCATTTTAGAAGAGTGATTTGTGAGAAATAGGTGTAGATAGGTTGATGAGGGATGACGGCTTCCCATACTCCATCGAAGCATCGATGATTGTTTCCAAGGAGTGAACTGAAGTCGTCACAACCTTTATCAAATAATCATACTGTCCAGCTAGACGTGTACACTCAACAATATCCGGTTGTTCTTTGCAAAAATGAACAAAAGGCTTGCACCTTGTTGTGTTATAAAGAATGTGAGCAGTAATAGGTCTTCCTATTTTTTCTGGGTTGACCACAGCTCTATACCCAATAATGATCTGCTTATCCTCCAACTTTTTAACTCGTTCATTTGTGGCCGGACTGGATAGGCCAATTTTTTTTGCTAATTCTGTTATTGAAAGACGTCCATCCTCTTGTAAAAAGGTAAGGATGGTTTTGTCGATTTCATCCATTGCTTCAGCCTCCTAAAATATGAATGTAATAGTGCGATATTAACATGAATTCTTAGGTATTTAGCCTTTTTTATATTTATTTCTATATTAATTTTAGACACAGACCTATTTATACTAATGTTATCTAGAATAAATAATTTATGGAGGTAAGCGAATGGCATTGATTTTAAAAACTAGTTGTGAAAAGTGTAATCAAAAGTTAAACCAACATGACCTAGCCTTTATTTGTATTCACGAGTGTACTTTTTGTCAGCAATGTGCAAATCAGATGAATAGAAATTGTCCAAATTGCGGAGGAGAGTTGGTCCCAAGACCAAAGAAGCCTATAGGATACTGTTCAATGAATTCATTATAAAGGGATGATACAAATATGAGCAAAGCACTCATTGTTATTGATGTTCAGAAGGCATTTGAGCATCCGTCTTGGGGGAAAAGAAATAACCAAAACGCTGAAGAACATATAAAACGACTAATAGATTATTGGCGGAAATGGAATGAAACGATTATTCATATTCAACACATTTCAACAAACCCAAAATCTCTATTCTTCTTTGAACATGATACAGCTCATTTTAAAGAGATTGTTCAACCTTTAGGCGATGAAATAGTCATTCAAAAACAGGTGAACAGTGCTTTTATAGGAACTGATTTAGAAAAGATTCTACATGAGAAACAGATTCGTGACGTAGTCATAGTAGGTCTAACAACCCCGCACTGTGTTTCCACAACGATAAGAATGAGTGCAAATCTAGGCTTTAAAACGACGGTGATAGCTGATGCGACAGCTGCCTTTGAATTAACGGATCATAAAGGGATCACATACGATGCTGAGACCATTCATTCCATTTCTTTGGCGACGTTACATGGTGAATTTGCTGATGTGAAATCGATAGATGAATGGCTGAAAGAAATGTCCTAGCAACGTTATGCAACAAATACAATAAGAGATAGTACAAGAAGAATGGCACAGCTTTGTTGATGTGTCATTTTTTGATTCAGCTCTATTTTTCTTTGAGAAAGGCCAGAGGGATAGTGCGAAGCAACCACTTGATTACTCGAGTTTACTAAACTGCATTTGCTTTTATAGTCCATTAATTCTTTTTTTATCGTAAATACTTCATTTTCGAAAGTGAAGGTGAAGGATGTGTGACCTTCGTTTAGTGTATCTTTTGCAGTAGAGTCCATGATTAATGTACCTAGTAGCTTACTTTGACTTTGCTTAGAAGTGAATAAGTGCCACGTTCTTTTTTTCTTTTCTGTTTTTTGTTCATGAAGTTCTAATGTAGAGCTTTCTATAGATGCTTTATAAGATTTTTTTCCGCTAAGTTGGTGAAGTAGATTCGCCTTGAAATATCCTTTGAGGTCTGTATTTGTTGTTACTTTTTGTTTGAAAAGTAACGGTTTAAGAGGGGAATAGACCGTGATCTTATACATACTAACTGCTCCTTCATTTGAATTAAACGTATAAATTGCATCCCCTATTTTTAAAAATATAAAACAAGCATCTTTTATTTGTTGGAATGAAATCTATGGGAAAAGAGCGGGCGCATTGAGGCGAGCCCGGATACATCGAGAACAGAGGAAAATACTTCGAGTAGAACCTAGATACATCGTGAAACGGAGAAAATACATCAGGAAGCCCCCCGATACATCGTGAAAGAGAAGAAATACATCAGGAAGCCCCCCGATACATCGTGAAAGAGAAGAAATACATCAGGAAGCCCCCCGATACATCGTGAAAGAGAAGAAATACATCAGGAAGCCCTCAGATACATCGGGAAAAGGGGAAAATACATCGTGAAGACCTCCGATACATCGTAAAAGAGAAGAAATACATCAGGAAGCCCTCAGATACATCGGGAAACGGAGAAAATACATCAGGAAAATCCCCGATACATCGTGAAAGAGAAGAAATACATCAGGTGCCCCCCAGATACATCGGGAAAAGGGGAAAATACATCGTGAAGACCTCCGATACACCGTAAAAGAGAAGAAATACATCAGGAAGCCCCCAGATACATCGGTAACAGAAGAAAATACATCGAGAATAACCGACCCCAAAAAATAAAGAATCGAAAAAAGCCCCCATCTTTCCAAAGGGGGCTTTTCAGCGTTAAACCTTACTAGATAAGGCGTTTCTAAATTCCTCTGTTAAGAGGGGTACGACTTCAAATAAGTCACCAATAATACCATAGTCAGCAAGCTTAAAGATTGGTGCTTCGGGATCTTTATTAATGGCGATGATTAACCGGGATTGGCTCATGCCAGCTACGTGTTGAATGGCGCCACTAATTCCACAGGCAATGTAGACTTCGGGTGTGACTACTTTGCCGGTTTGACCAATCTGCAGGGCATAATCACAGTAATCGGCATCGCATGCTCCGCGGGAGGCTCCAACTGCTCCACCGAGTACATGCGCTAAGTCTTCAAGAGGTTTGAATCCGTCTGTGCTTTTCACACCTCGCCCACCGGCTATGACGACTTTTGCTTCAGCGAGGTCAATTTTTCCGGTTGATTTCTGAACAACATTTTTAATCACTGTTCGGAGAGAGTCAGGTCGGTTGTACTCAATTACCTGGTTCTCAGCAGTTGTTTCGGTATCCTCTACTGCTTGGATATTATTTGGTCTGATGGTGAGAACCCATGGTGTACGTGTGAATGCTTTTTGTTCGAATGCTTTTCCAGCATAGATGGGACGGGTAAAGAGAATTTGATCTCCCGTTTGATGAATCGCTGTGACATCAGATATTTGGCCAGCGTCAAGATTGGCTGAGATGATTGGAGAGAGGTCCCGTCCGATGGTTGTATGCCCAAAAATCACACCTTCACATTGAGATTGTTCAATGATTTGCATAAGGGCTCGGCTATAGACTTCAGGATTGTAATGCTGGCATTCTTCATGATCGATTGAATAAATGGTTTCTACGCCGCTATTCTTTAGTTCGTCTATTAAAGAACCAACCTCATAGCCAATTATAGCGAGATGAATCGTATGTTCTTCGGTTGTCGATTGGTTGGCTGCATAGATGGCTTCATACGTCACTTGCTTTACGCTTCCGTTCTGGTGTTCGGCAACAACAAGAATACTTGATGTCATATGAAAGACCTCCTTTTAATAGTGGCGATTAAAAGATTGTTGATTTGCTTTTCAGTTGTTCAACCAGCTGTTTAACTTGTTCGGACGGGTCACCTTTTAGTTGCTGTCCTGCCTGCCGTTTCTCTGGCAGTGCTAGATCAAATCGTGTTGTTTTGGGAGTAAGCTCATCCTCTGAGAGGTTAAGATCGTCAAGCGTAAGGGTTGTAAATGGCTTTTTCTTAGCCTTCATAATACCTGGTAGACTTGGATAACGAGGCTCATTAAGTCCTTGTTGGGCCGTGAATAAGGCGGGAAGAGAGACTTCAACTTCTTCTGTATCACCCTCTGCATCACGCTTAACGAATGCCTTATCTGACTCAATACTTAGCTCGGTGATCGAGCCTACATGAGGAATGTCTAAGAGATGGGCTAAACGAATACTGACCTGACCAGCGCCATTATCAACTGAGAAATATCCTCCTAAAATGACATCGTAGGATTGTGTTTTCAGATAGGCAGCTAATACTTTAGAAAGGCCAGTTTCATCTGTTTCAATGCGATCATCGTTAATTAAGATCGCCTCATCTGCTCCCATGGCTAAAGCTGTTAGCAAGGCTTCTGCACAACGATCTGGCCCTATCGAAACCACGTAAACGCTTCCATTTGTTTGATCCTTAAGCTGGATGGCTTCTTCAACGGCATATTCATCATAGGGATTTATGACAAACTGGACACCATCCTCTGAGATGGCGCCATCCTCAATTGTAATTTTTTCTTCGGTATCAAACGTCTGCTTTAACAACACAATGATATTCATCTGTCAGTCTCCTTTCAGAATCTACATGTACTAGGTTGCTTTTAAGCCTTTTAGAAAGAATTCAACGGACTTATCCACTTGTTCAGATAGAGAATACTTTTGACCTGAGATTAACCATGTTGTAACCACTTCATCCATTGCACCAAATAAAAGTAAGCGAGTCAGCTTTACGTCTAGATCAGCTCGGAACTGTCCTGATTTAATGCCTTGATTAACAACGCTCTCGAGAAGTTGAATATAAGGTTTTACAGCTTGCCCAATGGCCACACGCATTTCCATATTGCTTTGGCGAAGCTCAATCTGAGTCACATACGCAAAGTCGATGTTGCCTTCAAGTTCCGTGTAATGAATATGGCAGATGGTTCGAATCGCTTCTTCTGCATTAGATATATGCTCTAGGCTAGTATGAAATTTCTCCACGAGTTCGCCAAGCTTCTCTTGAAACAAGGAAATGAGAATGTCGTCTTTGTTTTTAAAGTAAAGATAAATGGTCCCATCTGCCACACCGGCAACCTTAGCAATCTTTGAAACTTGAGATTTGTGATAGCCATTCTCTGCAAAAACTTTTACAGCTGCGTCAAGGATTTGGTGATATTTTTCTTTTTTTCTACTTGTCATGGTTACACCTCGATGGTAAGATTCAACTAATCAATGAATGAATAGTCATTCATTTTTTACTATCTTATTCGAAATTCAAGAGTATGTCAATGAAAGCGAAACGCGATTTTTGTAGTCTTTTTGCGAATAGGAGGTAATATCCTGATGATAAGGTGAAAATCGTGAAATCTTGGATGGAGCTGTCTATTCCTCCATGAAAGGACTGATTCTTATGGTTTGGCAATGGACTCAGTTATTTGCATTTCTATTTGTAAGCGTTTTCAGTTTGTATTTGTTTGCTGTGGTGATGTATAGCCGCTACCTCAATGTGAAGTTGGGGAAATCGGTGAAGGTAGAAAAGAATGTTGGCAAACGCTTAAAAGTTTTTGCAGTTCAAGTGTTTGGTCAAACCAAGCTAATGAAAGATCCAAAAAGTGGCTTGATGCATCTTATTGTTTTTTATGGATTCATCATTCTTCAATTTGGTGCATTAGACATCATCGTCAAAGGATTTGGAAGTGAGGGGCTGCCGATCCCAGGGTATGACGTGTTTGTTCTTACGCAGGAAGTGACCGTATTTTTGATTTTTCTTGCCGTTGGTTACGCAGCTTATCGTCGTTACGGAGAAAAGCTACCTAGACTTAAAAAAGGCTGGAAGCCAAGTATCGTCGTATTTCTGATTCTTTCTCTTATGTTGTCAGTTTTAGGAACACTCGGATTTGAACGAGTGTACCACGGAATGGAGGCGTCCTGGTACGCACCACTTTCATCCATGATAGCGGCCCCATTTAGTGAGGCAGGAACAACAGTCGGGGCAATATTGTTCTACTTCTTTTGGTGGGTTCATCTAGTGATTCTCTTGACCTTCTTGATCTATGTACCGCAGTCAAAACATTTTCATCTCATTACTGCACCAATCAATATCATGCTTGGAAGAACAGATCCAGTAGGAAGACTACAGAAGCTTGATCTTGAGGATGAGGAAGCTGAATCGTTTGGAGTCGGTAAGATTGAGGATTTTACTAAGAAACAAATGCTTGATTATTATGCCTGTGTAGAGTGCGGACGTTGCACGGATGTTTGTCCGGCTTCGAGTACCGGAAAGCTCCTGTCTCCTATGCATCTAATCGTCAAGCTTCGCGATCATCTAACTGAAAAAGGAGCCGTTACGTCAAAAACACCATGGACACCTGCTTTTGCTTTTCCACAGCCAGCCACTCATAGTGTGCAATTATCAGATTCACATGCAACAACCTATGATTGGAGTCAGGGTGCAAATACGAATATTGAACCGACGCTTCAGATGCAAAAGCAAATGTGGACGCAAGAAGGTAAGGATGTCCGGGAGCTGAATCTCATTGGTGATGTTATGACAGAGGACGAAATTTGGGCTTGCACGACCTGTCGAAACTGTGAGGATCAGTGTCCAGTTGGAAATGAACATGTGGATAAAATTATTGACCTTAGACGTCACCTAGTATTAATGGAAGGCAGTGTCCCGACTGATGGACAGCGTGCGATGCAGAATATCGAACGCCAAAGTAATCCGTGGGGTATTAATCGAAATAGTCGAGCGGATTGGACAGAGGAAACAGATCTAAACGATGTTCCAACTGTGAAAGAAAATCCAACCTTTGAGATTCTCTATTTTGTTGGCTCCATGGGGTCCTTTGACAATCGCAGTATTAAGGTATCGCAATCACTTACCAAGCTGATGAATAAAGCTCAAGTTAATTTTGCGATCCTTGGAAATGAAGAAAAGAACTCTGGTGATACGCCAAGGCGGATGGGCAATGAGCTGCTTTTTCAAGAGCTTTGCGCGGAGAATATCTCAATCTTTGAAAAGTATAACGTGAAAAAGATAGTCACAGCTTGTCCACATACCTACAACACATTCAAAAATGAGTATCCAGACTTTGGTTTGGTTGATGTGGAAGTTTTGCATCACACAGAGTTACTTGATCAATTAATTAAAGAAAAACGGTTAGTACCTAAATACGAGCTAAATGAACGTATTACCTATCATGATTCCTGCTACCTCGGAAGATACAACAATATCTATGATCAGCCTCGTGATATTCTCCGAGCTATTCAAGGTGTTGATGTGATTGAAATGAATCGTAATCGAGAGAACGGAATGTGCTGTGGAGCTGGAGGTGGAATGATGTGGATGGAAGAAACCGCAGGCAAGAGAGTCAACATAGCTCGCACAGAGCAGGCGCTGGCAGTGAATCCGACTGTTATCAGCAGCGCGTGTCCATTCTGTCTTACGATGCTTGCAGATGGCACAAAATCAACAGAAGTGGAAGAAGTAAAAACCAAGGATATTGCCGAGATTCTAGATCTTGCAGTGTTTGGTGAAGCAAAAGAAGACTCGGCTATTCATTCATAGGAGGTTACGTTGTATGGGAAAAACCATTAAGCAAGCAGCGGTCATCGGATCAGGTGTGATGGGGGTAAGTATAGCCGCACACCTTGCTAATGCAGGAATTCCGACGTTACTTTTAGATATCGTACCAAACGAACAAACGGGAGTTGATATCAATACTGCTTCTTATCGAAATCAATTAGCTGCTTCTGCCATTAAAAAGCTACAGAAGGTGAATCCGGCTCCTTTTTTTAATCCACAGGCGGCTTCTCTCATTACACCGGGAAATATAGAAGATGATCTAAGCCGAATAAAAGAAGTTGATTGGGTCATTGAAGTAGTTGTTGAGAATCTTTCTATTAAACAAGAACTCTATAAAAAGTTAGAGCAGGTATGGGAGAAAGGCATCATTGTCAGCTCCAATACATCTGGGATCTCGATAAATGAAATGGCTGCTCATTGTAGTCAGGAGTTTCAAGAACACTTTTTAGGCACTCACTTTTTCAATCCACCAAGATATATGAAGCTTCTTGAGATTATCCCCGGTCAATATACAAAGCAAGAAATCATCAATGAAATGAAACAGTTCTGCGAACGAGAGTTAGGAAAAAAAGTAGTTCGCGCCAAAGATACGCCAAACTTTATTGCCAATCGAATTGGAACTCAAGGCATGCTCGTGACATTAAACGAGATGATTGAGGGTGATTTTACGATTGAAGAAGTAGATGCGGTCACTGGTCCGGCGATGGGCAGGCCAAAAAGTGCAACATTTCGCACATTAGATCTGGTCGGAATTGATACCTTTTATTTTGTCTCCAATAATGTACATGAAAAACTCACCAACACATCAGAAAAGGAAATATTTAAGGTGCCACAGCTGCTTGAGGACATCGTTTCGAAAGGTTGGATAGGCGAGAAAGCAGGCCAAGGATTTTATAAAAAGGTAAAAACAGATAAAGGGAAACAAATTCTTTCATTAAATCTCACTACGTATGAATACGCGCCATCCACAAGACCAAAGGGAGCATCACTTGAAGCGGCAAAGCTTGCGAAGGGTACACAGAAAAAGCTAAAAGCGCTACTTGGAGGTGGCGACAAATACTCTGAATTAGCCTGGAATGTATTAAAGCATATGTTGATTTATTCAGCTGAAAAAGTAGGTGAGATTGCGGATTCAATTGTGGAGATTGATGAAGCGATGAAGTGGGGCTTTAACTGGGAGCTTGGTCCATTTGAAACGTGGGATGCGATTGGACTGGAACGATCGGTCAAGCGCATGGAATCAGAAGGACTCACAGTACCTAGCTGGGTGAAGGCTTGGATAGAAGAGGGCAATCAAACCTTTTATAGTCAAAAAGCAGGTACAACTTTTTATTATGCGAATGGATCGTTAAATGAACTGGAATATGCACCGGAAGAAATTCACTTGTCATCATTAAAAGAGCAAAACAAAGTTGTACTCTCTAACAGCGGAGCGAGCCTCATTGATCTTGGCGATGGCATCGCCTGTCTAGAATTTCACTCGCCCAATAATGCAATTGGTTCAGATATCCTCACGATGATTCAGCAGTCAACAGAGGAAGTGAGGCAAAACTTTGAAGGGCTTGTTATCGCCAACCAAGGTCGAAACTTCTGTGTCGGAGCCAATATCATGATTCTTCTTATGGAGGCACAGGACGAGGAGTGGGATGAGGTTGATCAAATCATTCGGATGTTTCAAAACACCATGTATGATCTCAAGCATTTTGAGAAACCGGTCATTGCTGCACCACACCGAATGGCACTTGGCGGAGGAGTAGAAGTATGTCTTCCGGCAGATCAAGTGGTGGCTTCAGCAGAAACGTATTATGGATTAGTAGAGGTTGGTGTTGGTTTAATTCCCGCAGGTGGTGGATGTAAGGAATACATGCTGCGTGTCAGTCCAGAATCGACTCCAGCAGATCGTGATGTGCAGTCTGAAATTAACCGTGTATTTGAAACGATTGCTACAGCAAAGGTTTCAACAAGTGCTGCCCATGCGAAGAAGCTAGGCTATATGAGTGAATCCGATCGACTGGTCATGAACGAAGGGCATTTAATTTATGAGGCAAAACAAGCAGCATTAAAACATGCACAACATTATGCACCCAAAGCTGCTGAGAGAATTCGCGTTACAGGCAGAGAAGGAAAAGCAATGATGAAGCTTGGTGCCAGGCAGATGCAGATGGCTGGGTATGCAAGTGACCATGATGTCTTAATAGCCGGTAAGCTGGCTCACGTATTAGCAGGTGGAGATGTACCTCAAGGAACCTTAGTTAGTGAACAGTACTTGCTTGATTTGGAACGGGAAGCATTTCTCAGCTTGTGCGGTGAATTAAAAACCCAGCAGCGCATGCAGCATATGCTCAGTAAAGGAAAGCCACTACGTAATTAAGAGGAGAGGTGAAACCACATGAAAGAAGCAGTAATTGTTTCAACCGCAAGGACCGCGGCAGGTAGAGCGAAAAAAGGGAGTTTGGCCGAAACGAGAGTGGAGGATCTAGGTAGAGCTGTTCTTGAAGCAGTAATGGAACGTGCGCCAGGTCTAAAGAAGGAAGACGTGGAGGATGTCATTCTAGGCTGCGCAATGCCTGAAGGAGAACAAGGGTTAAATGTTGCTCGGATCATTTCGTTATATGCTGGTTTTCCTGTAACAACTCCCGCGTTAACCATCAATCGATTCTGTTCATCGGGACTTCAGTCCATTGCCTTTGCGGCTGAACGAGTGATGCTTGGTCACGCCGATGTTGTGATAGCAGGTGGTGTAGAGAGTATGAGTCATGTGCCGATGACAGGGTTTAAGTTCTCTCCGCATTCAAAAATTGCAGAAGAGATGCCCGAAGCCTATATGGGTATGGGCTTTACTGCTGAAGAGGTAGCAAGCCGGTTTGATGTGTCACGTGAAGACCAGGATGCCTTCGCAGCAAAAAGTCATCGTAAAGCCTATGAAGCTGCAAAAAAAGGATATTTTAAAGAGGAAATTGTCCCCGTTCATACGTCAAAAAGTGGTGTGACAGAAGAGGGAAAACGATGGGAAGAGTCCTATGTATTTGATGAGGATGAGGGAATTCGAGGGGATACAACGAGTGAAATTTTAGCAGGATTAAAGCCAGCATTTAAACGAGATGGATCGGTTACAGCAGGAAATTCATCACAAATGAGTGATGGGGCGTCTGCTTGTGTGGTGATGAGTAGAGAGAAAGCGGAAGAATTAGGACTAGAACCCCTTGCTACATTCAAGTCTTTTGCTGTAGCGGGTGTTGAGCCGGAAATAATGGGAGTTGGGCCAATCAAAGCAATTCCTAAAGCCTTAAAGATGGCAGGTATTAGTCAAAAGGACGTAGATTTATTTGAAATCAATGAGGCGTTTGCTTCTCAGTGTCTGCAGATTATTCGTGAATTGGAGATTGATGAGGACAAAGTGAATGTGAACGGAGGAGGAATCGCGCTTGGCCATCCGCTTGGGTGTACGGGGGCAAAACTTACCGCAACCCTTATTCACGAGTTGAAGCGACGCGGAGGCGGTTATGGGGTTGTGTCAATGTGTATCGGTGGTGGAATGGGAGCTGCAGGTGTACTTGAAGTTCATGCTTAATGAAGGCTACTAAACGTTAGGAGGCTGTTTAGAATGTTAAAATCAGTAACTGGTGGGAGCTTTATTATTGAGGATGTGGATTATCCAACGGTCGTAACGCCGGATCAGCTAACGGATGAGCAACGGATGATTGCTGATACCACACGAGATTTTGTTGAGGGTGAAGTCACGCCTCATGATGAGCAACTTGAGACATTAGATTATGATCTGACCGTTGATTTAATTCGTAAGGCAGGCGACCTTGGATTACTCGGAGCGGATGTTCCGGAAATGTACGGGGGTCTGGAGCTTGATAAAGTCAGTTCGACGTTAATTAACGAACGGTTATCAAAAGCGTCCTCTTTCGCCTTATCTGTCGGAGCGCATGTTGGAATTGGTACGTTACCGATTGTGTATTTTGGTACGGAGGAGCAGAAGAAACGCTATCTTCCCGAGCTTGCCTCAGGTCAAAAAATTGCAGCATATTGTTTAACGGAGCCATCTTCCGGTTCTGATGCTCAAGGAGCAAAAGCAAATGCGGTTCTTTCTGAAGACAAATCCTATTACACACTGTCAGGTACGAAGCAGTTTATTACGAATGCAGCATTTGCAGATGTGTTTATCGTTTATGCAAAAGTAGATGGAGAGCATTTCAGTACGTTTATTGTAGAACGAACGATGGACGGTGTGAGCATCGGACCTGAAGAAAAGAAAATGGGAATTAAGGGCTCTTCCACATGCCCGTTGATTCTAGAAGAAGTCAAAGTACCAGCTGAAAACTTATTATGGGAGGTGGGTAAAGGTCATTTAATTGCGTTTAACATCTTAAATATTGGTCGATTCAAATTGGCTGCTGGTAGTGTAGGGGCGGCAAAGGAGACTATTGAGTTATCAGCTAACTATGCCAACGAGCGGACTCAGTTTGGACGTCCAATCTCCTCCTTTCCACTTGTAGGAAAAAAGTTAGCAGAGATGAATGTTAAAACGTATCTCCTTGAAAGTATGGTCTACCGGACGGCTGGATTAATGGATGATGCGATGAAAGACATTGATTTCAGCAAACCAGATGCAGGGGTGGTTTCTGCAAAAGCGATTGCCGAGTATCAATTGGAGTACTCCATTAATAAGGTGTTTAGCTCAGAAACATTAGATTCTATTGCGGATGAAGGTGTGCAGATCCATGGAGGGTACGGTTATATTCAAGAGTATAAGGTTGAGCGGATTTACCGTGACTCAAGAATTAATCGTATTTTTGAAGGAACCAACGAAATCAACCGTTTATTAATCCCAGGCACATTAATCAAACGTGCGATGAAAGGTCAATTACCGCTAATGGAAAAAGCGCAAGCTCTACAATCTGAATTACTATCTATGGTGCCAGGTAGAACATTTGATGGAACACTTGAACAAGAGTCCCATCTGATTGCCATGGCTAAAAAGATGTTCCTGATGGTTGGCGGTCAAGCCGTTCAGAAATATCAGCTTGATTTAGAAAAAGAACAGGAAATCCTTAGTCACCTAGCCGACATGATGATCCAGGTATTTGCTATCGAAAGTGCCTTTGCCCGCACAAAGCAACTGATTGATAAGCGAGGGGAAGAAAAGGCAGCCAACGCCATTGCGATGACCGAAATTGCCGTACATGAAGCGTTTGATGTCATTGAATCATTAGCTAAAGAATCCATTGCATCTATGGAATCAGGAGATACCCTGCGAACTCAACTATCTGTGCTTAAAAAACTCGGTCGTAGAACGCCGATCAATCTGACTGCAAGGAAACGTCAAATCGCTGAAAAAGTCGCGTATTCAAGTAAGTATGTTGTGTAAAACGAGTATAACACCAAAAAAGGGGTGTTGATCATGCAGGACAAAGTCTGGTTAACCCATTATCCACAGGAAGTCCAACCAACCTATGAATACCCAAAGCAGCATTTGGCACAGTTCTTAATAGACAGCGCAGAAAGACATCCAGAAAAAGATGCCTTGTTTTTTTTAGGGAAAAAGCTAACCTACAAACAGCTTTTAGATGCGACCTATCGATTGGCCAACTCGTTACAGGACCTTGGTGTGAAGAAGGGTGATCGGGTAGCAATTATGCTACCTAATTGCCCGCAAGCCGTCATTGCTTATTACGGTGCATTACTCACCGGTGCCATCGTTGTGCAAACGAATCCCTTGTATACCGAACGAGAGCTAAAGCATCAGTTGAATGATTCTGGATCGACTCTTCTCATAACATTAGACATCCTATCTAAACGAGTAAATAAAGTCCTTCACAAAACAGAAGTAAAACAGACGATCTTTACGTCGATTAAGGATTACTTACCTTTTCCTAAGAATATGTTGTATCCGCTTACATTAAAGAAAGATGGACTATCCACAAAAGTAGATTATTCCACTACACAGCATTCCTTTAAGCGACGTTTAGCCGAATCGCCAAATACACCTGTTTTAGTGGAAGTAGATCCAGAGAAAGATCTCGCTCTTCTTCAATACACAGGTGGAACCACGGGTGTGTCAAAGGGCGTGATGTTGACTCACTATAATTTAATCGCAAACACTCATCAAACAAAAGCGTGGTCGTATCAAACGGAAGAAGGTAAGGAACGGTATTTAGCGGCACTTCCTTTTTTTCATGTGTTTGGTATGACCGTATTGATGAACCTCGCCATGCTCCAAGCTGGAATGATCATTCTGCTGCCGAAATTTGATGCTGAGACCACATTGAAGATGATCGATAAAATGAAACCTACCATTTTTCCTGGTGCACCCACAATGTATATTGCCTTACTTCATCACCCAGATATCCAGAAGTATGATTTATCCTCTATCAATATTTGTATAAGTGGGGCAGCGCCATTACCGGGGGAAGTCCAAGAAAAATTTGAAGCCATTACAGGAGGCAAGTTGACAGAGGGCTACGGATTAACTGAGACCTCACCCGTTACTCATGCCAATAACATATGGAAAAAAAGAAAACTGGGTTCCATTGGTATTCCTTTTCCGGACACAGAAGCAAAAATCATTCAATCGGAAACAGGAGAGGACTTAGACATTGGTGAGGTGGGTGAACTAGTCATTAGAGGGCCTCAGGTGATGAAAGGTTATTGGAATGCAGAGGAGGAGACATCACGTACATTAAAAGACGGATGGCTCTATACAGGGGATATGGCACAAGTAGATGAAGAAGGGTACTTCTATATTATGGACCGAAAAAAGGACATCATTATTGCAGGAGGATTTAACATTTACCCTAGGGAAATAGAAGAAGTTCTGTTTGAGCATCCATCAATTATGGATGCTGTAGTAGCTGGGATTCCAGATGAGTATCGCGGTGAAACCGTAAAAGCCTTTTTAGTATTAAAGACAGGCGCAAAGGTAGATGAGGTAGAAATTGATCGTTTTTGCCGTGAGAGGTTAGCAGCCTATAAAGTGCCTCGTAGCTACGAAGTACGAGAAGAACTTCCAAAGACACTGATTGGTAAGACATTGCGTCGAAAGGTTGTTGAAGAAGAGCTTGCCAAATACAAAAAAGCGTAATTTAAAAAGGAGTGGAGTACGATGTCAAAAACATCAACGGAACGAGATGTTTTTTTAGAGAAAGCCACAGAAATTGCTGAGCAGACTTTTTGGGGGCATGTTGGATGTAAAATGGTTGAATTAAAGGAGGGAAGCGTAACAGTTGAGCTTGATGTCAAATCTCATCATTTGAACCTCATCGGTATTCTGCACGGGGGCGTTCACGCTACAATGCTAGATAGTGCAATGGGGATCTTAGCAATGTCGTCCAAACCACAAGACAAGATGGTTACCACCAACCTGAACATTCATTATTTAGCTCCGGCAAAAGAAGAGAAGGTGCGTGTCCAGGCAAAGGTTGTCCATGAATCAAATTCTATGATGACTACAGAGGGAACGTTGACAAACGAGTCAGGGGAAATCTGTGCGTTTGCTACAGCTACATTTAGAAGAAGCTAAAAATCAAAATTGGGCTCAACTCGTAAAAACGAGTGGGCTTTTTTTGTTTTGGTAAAGTGTGTTGTACTTACTAGTATGGTATAAAGGACAAAAAGGAGAATGACTATGGACTATACATTAGAATTATATGATCTTCCGTTTTACTCTATTAAAAGCGGTCGAAAAATAGTAGAGATTCGTTTAAATGATCAATCCATTCGAAACATTCAACCGGATGATACCATTATTTTTGTGTATCAGAATGAATCGCTTAAAACAACCGTAATAGAGACAAAGCGATACGATACGTTCCGTAATCTTTATGAGGATATTCCTTTTGCCGATATGGATTGTGAACAATGGACTATGGATGAAATGATTGAAGCAACCTATAAATTTTATACAAAAAATGAAGAAGAGAAATGGGGGGCGGTTGCAATAAAGATTAAGCTGGAGCCATCTTAAATTGAAAGCTCCAAGCTATCTATATGGTCTAATCCGAAGCAAGACCTGTGACACAATGGCTAGAACGGGTAGTTCGAGTAGCGGACCGATGACCAAAGCTAATGCCACTACTGGCTGATCGGGAAAAGCTGTAATGGCAACAGCCAAGGCAACAGGGGAGTTACGCGCAATGATCGTAAAATGTAAGCTAACAGAATCCTCGTAAGGCATTTTCATACACTTTCCTACTAACTGTGCCACTCCAAAGTTTATGATGAAATAAAAGAGGATAGGGAGAAGTAAGAGATACAATATATTCATATTTGACCAAAGGTACGCGCCTTGTGAAGCAAACATGGCTACAATGGCTAAGCACAAAAAGATAAGCTGTGCAGATGCGAAGAAAGGAATGACCTTTTGTTCTAAAACAGCTGACTTTTTTTTGAGAATCAAACGTGTGAGCAGGGCAAGTCCAAAAGGTAAAATAAAAACAAGTAACACACTTTCGCCAATTGTAGAAAGCGAAATGGTCCCAGATGTGCCAGCGAAAATCCATAAATAAACCGGTAATAATAGCATTTGAAGAATGAGGTTAATAGGAAGAACAGATGCAGCGAGAGCGACATTCCCTTTAGCAATCGACGTAAAAATCAGGTACCAATCTGTACAAGGAGTTACCATTAACATAACGAACCCAATCCATAGAGCTGGATGATCTGAGAGAAAGACAGCTCCAAGTCCCCATGCAAGCAAAGGCGTCCAAACAAAATTAATGATCGTACTTATACTTAGGAATTGACTATGCATGAAGGCTTTTTTTAGATGAGTAAGCGGAATCGTTAGAAAGAGTCCATATAACATAATGAATAAAAATGGAATAATGAGTGAACCCGAGTACGAAGAGATAATGGAAATCTGTCCTAAACCTAGTCCAAGCATAACGGCTGCGAATATAAGGATCGTTTGAAGCTTCTCAAGAGAATTCATATAGGACAGTCCTAACTGATTTAAGATAATTAATCTATTACTAGATAGTTTGCCATAAAATAAACAGATTGAGTGGCTTATATACAAATGAATGATTTGAATAAGAAGCTGGGAGGATAATTTTATGAAAAAAATGAATGATCATGAAAGACACCCAGAAACGAAAGAGACGATTGGTGAAGCGATTGATCGAGCAACGATTGGTAGATGGAATAACTTAACACAAGGAGGCTGTCTCACACGGATTTTGACCTTTGTGATGATTGTTGGCCTTATGGTGTCTTTTGCCTATTGTCGTGGCTAGCCGCTTGTTCCAAGTCGGTTAAGTGAATACGATAGAATGCTTTTCTGAACTCCGAGGGTGTGATGCCTTCGGATTTTTTGAATAGCCTCATAAAATATTTTTCGTCCTCAATGCCAATAGATAAAGAGATATCACGAATACTTTTTCTTGTTCGTGAAAGCAGGTCCTTGGCTTTTGTGACTTTAACAAGTGTTATATATTTTTGCAGAGACATGCCAATTTGTGACTTGAACTGTCGCGATAGATAATTAGGATGATAGTTAAATTGGTCAGATATCGCATGGACAGACTGCGTTTGATCCGCATGAACTCGAATCCATTCAATGATATGTGAAAGATCATGATCAGAAGGATGGCGTTTTTGCTCATAAGTATAGGATTCGATCGTTTGATTAGATAATTCGATGAGCAAGGAAGTCATTAAGTAGCTAGCAGCTAGGTAAGTGTGCGTTCCAGCTTGAGAAATATCTAACAGTTGATTAAAGAGAATGTTTAATCGCTCAATCTTCGTAGGTTTAGAGAATGTAGGGATATAAATGTGATTGCTGAATGTTTGACTAGAAGGCTCCTGGATCATTGACACCATCTGCTCATTCATTTGTGTATGTGACAAATACTCCGCATACTTATCTTCTAAGTAAAAGTGAAACCAATAGTAGGAGAGCGGTGCATCAGAAAAAAGTAATCCACGGTGATCTTCATCTTTTTTTAAGAGCATCGTACTGCCAGGAACAATATCAAATGGTTGACCCTGCTGCTCGATACTCATTTTTCCATGAATACCGATGAGCAATACATAGCTGTCAAGATTTCTAGTTGGGTGTAAGAAAGGTTTAGTTGTTTCTACCCTCCCTGCTGAGGAAAACTGTACTGGCTGCATAGCCTGAATCATTAAGTATTTATCTTCCATCTGCTCACCTCATTGATATTTTTTATCTGAATGAATAAATAAATAGTGTGAAAAAGTCCACCTATTGTTTTGATTGAACTACCGACAACATGTAAAAGGTCTGATAGTATTTATTGTAAGCGATTTCATTAAAAGTGAAAAGGATGATGGGAAATGTCTATCAAGCAGAAGAATCCAGTTAGCGTTAATGATGTCTTTTGGAACCGATACATCGATCTAGTGAAAGATAAAGTCATTCCGTATCAATGGGAGGCTTTGAACGACCGGGTGGAAGGAGCTGCTCCAAGTCATGCGATTAAGAACTTTAAGATTGCAGCAGGTGATGCAGAAGGTGAATTTCATGGGTTTGTTTTTCAGGATAGTGACGTTGCAAAATGGATCGAAGCGGTAGGCTATGCGTTAGAAGAGCGTCCGGATCAACAGCTAGAAGAGACGTGTGATGAATTGATTCAACTTGTGAGTAGAGCGCAGCAGCCAGATGGCTATCTTAATACCTATTACACGATAAAAGAACCGGGGAAAAGATGGACGAATTTACGTGATAACCACGAATTATATGTAGGAGGACACTTTATAGAAGCCGCTGTTGCCTATTACGAAGCGACAGGAAAGCGAAAACTATTAGATGTCATGTGTCGCTTTGTTGACTATGTTGATACTGTATTTGGACCAGAGCCAGGCAAGTTACGAGGATATGACGGACATCAGGAAATCGAACTTGCTCTATTAAAGCTGTTCCGTGTGACAAAAGAAGAGCGTTATTTAAGACTGTGTCAATTTTTTATCGACACGCGTGGTGAACAGCCACATTTTTTCAATCAAGAAGCCGAGAATCGTGGAGAGAAAAGCCATCGCTGGTTTCATGATAGCTATAGCTATTCCCAGTCTCATCTTCCTGTCAGAGAACAAAAAGAGGCTGCTGGGCACGCTGTTCGTGCTGTGTATATGTATACTGCAATGGCTGATTTAGCAAAAGAGTTAAACGATCAGAGCCTAGTAAAAACATGCGAAACCCTTTGGACAAATGTGACGCAACGACAACTATATATTACGGCTGGAATTGGTTCAGCAGAATTTGGTGAAGCCTTCAGCTTTGATTATGATCTTCCAAATGATCTTGCATATACGGAAACCTGCGCATCCATTGGTTTGGTATTCTGGGCTCAGAAAATGCTCGAACTAACACCAAATGGTCAATATGCAGATATTATTGAGCGAGCGCTATATAACGGAACAATTAGTGGCATTCAGTTGGATGGAACTAAGTTCTTCTATGTCAATCCTTTAGAGGTATGGCCAAAGGCTGCAAACCATCGTCATGATTACAAGCATGTGAAGTCAGAACGTCAGCCATGGTTTGGATGCGCGTGCTGTCCTCCTAACATAGCAAGATTAATTGCATCCGTTGGTAAGTACGTTTACTCGGGAAAAGACAATATAGGATTTGTCCACCTATACATTGGAAGTGAAACGGTCTTACAGCTGGGGGAGAAGAAGGTTGAAATCAAGCAAACATCCGACTTTCCTTGGAATGGAGATGTTACCTTCGATGTCAGCCTCGAGAGCTCTAGTTCATTCACGTTAGCTTTTCGGATTCCAGGTTGGGCTCATTCGTATGAGCTATGGATTAATGGTAAGGAAGCGGGGTCACAACTTGATAATGGATATGCCTACGTCACTCGAAATTGGGAGAGTGGAGATCAAGTGAAGCTATCCATTCCAATGCAGGTCGAAATTCTGCAGGCGCATCCAGAATTAAGAGTAAACGCAGGAAAAGTGGCCTTACAGCGTGGACCCGTTGTTTATTGTTTAGAGGAAGAAGACAATGGATCAAACCTTCCTGATTTAGCTATTCAGACTGATCAACCCATAGAGGCTTCATTTGATGAAACATTACTCCAGGGAGTGATGGTGCTTGAGGGAAAAGCCGTTCGATCGGAGGTTGCAGAAGGTCTAGAGAGCCAGCTCTACATGGTGGAAG
Organism: Alkalicoccobacillus murimartini; assembly: GCF_030813245.1. Lineage (GTDB taxonomy): Bacteria > Bacillota > Bacilli > Bacillales > Bacillaceae_D > Alkalicoccobacillus > Alkalicoccobacillus murimartini. The sequence goes on from NZ_JAUSUA010000006.1 coordinate 178,652, forward strand.
GCTCCGTCACAAGAAAGGAAACCTCGTTTCAAGCTGTTCCTTATTATGCATGGGCTAACCGAAAGACAGGTGAGATGGCTGTTTGGATTCGAAAAGGTGAGTAAATAAAGGGAGGGATTTGATGAAGCGTTTACGGTAGGCATCCAGGAATTGAGGTAGTCATATATTTTGGTGAAGCATCGGTGAAAGATACGCCGATGCTTTTTACGTATGCGAAACAGTAGAATTGGACAATTTAATAAGGCGTGTTCGACATAATTCGATAGTATCTGCGAGCAAACATACGAACCGTCTATGCCAGTATAAGCAGTTCACCTTACATGGACAGAATACATACTTTTATCATCTTATTACACGATTGTTTGAAATCGGTATTAAACGTATAGTAAGCAGAGTGAATAGTCGGAAGTAACGGATGAACAATCAGAAGGAGCGGTCAGTCTTGAATTATCGTCGTATTGTATCAGTTGGTTTTGTTTCAGTATTAGCATTAACAGCATGTTCTGGTTCAAATGAAAGTGGAGAAACGGATCAGCAAATTGATGAAATTATGGGTGTAGACCCTGGTGCTGGTGTCATGATGAACACAGAAGAAGCAATTAAGGAATATGGATTGGATATCAATTTACAGCCGAGTTCGGACCCTGCTATGACAGCTGCATTGGGTGATGCCTATGATAACGAAGAACCTATCATTGTGACGGCTTCATACCCACATTGGATCTTTCTGGCTTATGACCTGAAATATTTAGATGATCCAAAGGGTGTCTATGGTGAAACAGAGAACATCCATACCTTTGCTCGGAATGGACTTGAAGAAGATGCACCAGAAGCATTTGCAGTGCTAGATCAATTTTATTGGGAGCCAGAAGACATTGGGGCTGTTATGCTTGATGTCTTTGAAGGAATGGATCCAACTGAAGCAGCTTCGAGCTGGGTAGAAGAGCATCAGGATAAAGTATCTGAGTGGACAGAAGGTGTCGATGAGGTATCAGGTGGTGACATTTCACTTTCTTATGTTGCCTGGGATTCTGAGACAGCATCTACGCATGTCATCGGACAAGTACTCGAGAATATTGGATACACAGTTGAATTAACACAGCTTGAGCCAGCGTTTATGTGGGCATCTGTTGATACAGGTGATGCAGATGCGATGGTTGGTGCTTGGTTACCTAAGACCCACGGATCATACTATGAGGATTATAAAGACAACATTGTCGATCTCGGTACAAATTTAGAAGGCGCTCGAATTGGATTGGCCGTGCCTGAATATGTAGATATTGATTCAATAGAAGATCTGAAATAAATAGCTGAAAATAAGAGTCGTCTCCATAGTTGGAGACGGCTTTTTGTGTGGGAAAGGGGGTGAATAGTATTTGAGGGGAGCAGAAATCAGTAAAGGGGAGCGGGGATCAGTAAAGAGGAGTTGGAATCAGCAAAGAGGAGCGGAAATCAGTAAAGAGTAGTGGATATCAATAAAGAGGAGCAAATATCATCAAACAGGGCTAAAAATCTACAATAAAAATGCTGAACGAAGGTACGAGTAAAATACATAGAACAGAGGAATGAAGAAATAAGTATAGAAAGAGTACTAAGAGCCATTCAGATGTTCAAGGGACTCATGAATTTCATTTAGAAAATCTGTCAGAAGCACATTGCATTCGGCGAAATGATTCTACCATTCAAGAGGAGGCGTACACAATGGAAGGAAAGCTTATTTTTCAATTTGTTCCTGTTCAAGACCTCGCAAAAGCAGTTGAGCTGTATCGTGATACTCTTGGTTTTTCGGAGGCATGGCGTGTAGGAGATGGGACGGTGGCATTTTTACTCCCGGAAACGGAAGTGAAATTAATGGTCGAACAAGTGGAGCACGGAAGTCGAGATGCTGCTGGGCCGGTTTTTCTTGTTCCTTCGGTTAATCAGGTTTTCAACAAATATAAAGATCACTTAACATTTTTAGGAGAACCAGCTGATACGCCAGATGGACTCTGGTTACGTGCTCTTGACCAATCAGGGAACGGAATCTATTTTACAGATGAATCGAAGGCAAAAGCAGAGCCAACAAGTATTCACGTTTCTTAAAAAAGGAGATAACATCGAATGAATCTAGTGGACCTTCCAAATAATATAGGAAATCCAGCACGGAGAGCATTAAAAGAAGTTGGATACACACGCTTGGAGCAGTTAACCGACATCTCAGAGCGAGAACTGCTTGCTCTTCATGGAGTAGGACCAAAGGCGGTTCGAATTCTCCGGGAAGCCTTACAAGAGAAAGGTCTTATCTTTGCAAATAAAAAATGAGCGGTTCGCATACAAATAAAATGAATGGATTAGAACACACGAGTAAATACTAAATGGAGGTGTTTGTGCGATAGGAATGACAAAGAAAAGGGTGTAGTCATGAGAACGTCAAAAATTGCTTTTTTATCGGTTATGAGTAACACATTTGTTGTGGCGATAAAAATTGTGGTTGGTCTTATCACTGGTTCAGTGGCTGTACTCTCAGAGGCCATTCATTCTTCATTAGATCTAATGGCTTCATTAATTGCGTTCTTTTCTGTACGTATCTCAAAAAAACCAGCTGACTCCGTTCATCCATATGGACATGGTAAAGTAGAAAATGTTTCGGGGACCATAGAAACCATCTTGATTTTTGTGGCCGGTATTTGGATTATTTACGAATGTGTTCATAAGATTATGCATCCTGAGCCACTTCAGCTGCCAATGCTAGGTGTCGTTGTGATGGTTGTCGGTGCGACAATTAACTTCATTGTCTCTAAAGTGGTACGTAAGGAAGCTGATCGAGTTCACTCCGTGGCGATGAAATCAAATGCACTTCACCTTCTAACAGATGTGTATACGTCTTTAGGGGTTGCAGTGAGCTTACTGCTTGTTTCACTTACAGGTTGGTATATTCTTGATTCCATCATTGGGATGGTCCTTGCTATCTATATTATGATAGAAGCGTTCAAATTAATGAAAGAAACCTTCCCACCTTTAATCGATTCCCGCCTTGCTGAACATGAAGAAGCAGGGGTCCTTGCTATCATTGAATCCTTTAATCAAGAATATATTGAAGTTCATGATTTCAGAACTAGACGATCTGGGCCACAGGAATACATCGATTTTCATTTAGTTGTTGCGTCTGACACTAAAATTGGAGATGTGCATGATCTGTGCGATCGTATGGAAGAGAAAATAGAAAAAGAATTTCCACGTGCAGAAGTATTTATTCATCCTGAGCCAGAGGATGAGGTACAGAATAATAAGTAGAAGCACGATCAAACTAGGAGTTAAACCTTCTAGTTTTTTTGTGTTGAAGAAGTACTATGCTTGGTGCATAGTACAAATTTAGATCTATAATGTTTCCTTCTTGCCATCAATGGGAACAGTACATTATAGACATGAGCTTAGATAGAATATAAGCACAAAAGTTAAGAAATAGTAGGCGCTGAAAATCCATATAGAGACAAAACAAACTAGTTTTATGGTAGAGGGATGGTTGAAATGAAATCGAAAAAGAGTAATTATCTAGGAATCTGGATCTTGTTTGCAATAGGCGGGGGATTCATTACAGGTGCGGTTGGTACTGGTGTTCTTTTTATCGTTCAAGCTATTTGGCCGGATGGATTAGTCGCTGATCTATCCATTGGAACGACATTTCTAGTTACGGTTCTACCAGGTATCGTCGGCTCATTCTACTGGTCGTATTTCTATATTAAAAAGAAGAAGAATGAGACTAAGCATTTGGAAGACCATATTCCGGAAAACGAGAGCAAGATCGATTAGAATAGTCAAAGACATCTGCTGGAAGGCGGGTGTCTTTTTTTGTGAGTGTGAGGATATCTTACGTTAAATGTTTATAAGATCAGATCCAAGAGGTAAAATACAATAATGGAGGTGCTTTCATCATTGAATATAGAAATAAAAGAAGTGACATCTACTGAAGCCTATATAAAAGAATTAGCGATGATCCTCCAAGATACAGTGAATGCAGGAGCATCTATTGGTTTTTTATCACCTATGCAGCTTGAAGAGGCTGAACAATATTGGAAACAGCTTCAAATAGATGAACATAAAATATTGTTACTGGCGTTTATAGATCATGAATTAGCCGGAACAGTTCATCTGGATTTAGTGAATAAACCAAATGGCTGGCATCGAGCAGAGATTTGTAAATTAATAGTCAACCCAAAGTTAAGAAGAGCGGGTGTGGGTAGAGCGCTAATGAAGGAAATAGAAAAAACAGCAATCAAAAAAAATCGATCTTTACTCGTATTAGATACACGAGAAGGGGACCCATCAAACCGATTATATCGAAGTATAGGCTATATTCAAGCAGGGGCAATTCCTAATTTCGCAAGTAATTCTGATGGGGCACTTGAGACCACCAATTTATACTATAAGATTATTGGGTAGAGAAATTTTGATTAGATGAAGAAACCAACGCTGAATCCAGTGTTGGTTTTTTTTGAAGGATTTTGACACTGAGTATGGAACACAGTTAGAAGTAGGAGGTTATACATATGATTCAAAGTTGTGAATGTTGTTACCCTGAGAGGGAGCCAGATCAGACGGTGATCCTGAGCAATACTAGCTGTATGTTTCTACAATTGAAGTCTGCTCAACATGATGGGGAGCCACTTGAAGGAGCAGGAATCATTGTGCCAAGAGCACATAGAGAAACGGTCTTTGATCTAACTGAAAGAGAATGGCAAGATACATATTCCTTACTTCAGGAAGTAAAAGGTTGGATAGATAATCGGTATCAACCTGAAGGGTATAACATTGGTTGGAATTGCGGGAGTGTGGCTGGACAGCATGTTTTTCACGCTCATATGCATGTTTTACCAAGATACAAAGATGAACCCCTTGCAGGTAAGGGAATTCGTTACTTATTCAAGAGCTCAGATAATAGCAGGAAATGAAAGGATGGTAACGTGTGAAAAAGATAGGTGTTTGCTCATGCCTTACTGGGGATGCAAGAAAGCAAGTTCTTGAGTACTAGCACCTGTTCGAAAAGGATTTTAATTCAACCGGCGTTCAATCCTTTGCTCATCCTAATATTGGATTTCAGGGTGGAATGTGTAGTGATCTGAATCAGCTAAAGAAAGGTCTGCATGATCTTACAAAATCTTTGAGGGCAGTAGACATTGAAACAGGTCTTCTTCATTCTTTTGGTCATTCAACAATTTATCTGGAAGTGATGAAATCCTTAGAATTAGCTGCCCTTCATAAACATGTACACCAATTTTTGAAAAGTACATGCGAGGAAGTTTTTCATTTATATGAACCAAGTAATTGGGTGCCACATATTACATTAGCCATGGAAGATTTAGATGAATCTCAGTTTCAAGCATTTATGAAGACGTATAAGTCTGATCAAGTTCAATTACATCAGACGCTTACATCGCTAACATTAGTTGAGTACACTGCAGATGGACAGATCCAAGTGATTGAAGATTTTGCGTTTGGTCAATAAAAAGATGAAGAGGTGAACGATGTATGAAAGTACTAATCATGCAGCCTAAACTTGAAAAAACAATTTCTCAGCCTAGGAGGTAACGCAATGATTAGAGACGCTGAATTAGTGGACTCACACTCAGTAGCTACCTTGTGTTTACAAATGGGTTATCAATTAGATGAAAAAATAGCGACAGAACGATTATCAATGTTGATCAAAGCAAAGAGTGATGGGATCTTTGTCTACCAATCGACAGAAGGAAAAATCTTAGGCTGGGCGCATGTGCTTGGAAAACATTTAATCGAATTAGAGTATGCGGAGATTGGAGGGTTAGTTGTAGATAGTCAAGAGAGAAGAAAAGGAATTGGTCAACAACTAATGAAAAAATGTGAAGAATGGGCGAGGAAACATGGGTATTCAGAGATTAGACTTCGTTCTGGTGGACAACGAAAAGAGGCGCATCAATTTTATAACCAGATAGGCTACGAGAACATAAACTGGCAGCAGGTCTTTAGGAAAAAGATAGGGGGGTAGACTGTGGGAATGATGAATGACGATCAAGCTAAGCAGCATGGGATTTATACGAAACATGAGACGATGGGAAATGGAGAGAGGCGATTCAGGCTATTACATGAGGATGGAAGCTCGTACTGTCGTACTGAGTCTACACAGGGTGCTTGGCAGAATAGTCACTTTCATAAAGGGATAACGGAACTATATGTTGTTCAAAAAGGCTGGATTGCTTTTGCAGAATTAACTACTGAGGATAAAGTGCAGATCAGGATACTCAATCAAGGTAAAGATGTAAAGGTAAAGCCATTCCTTGCTCACAACATCTATATGTCAGCAGATAGCGTGATTCATACGATTAAGTACGGTTCCAGTGACATAGCTACTGATTGGTTTGCTTCCCCTAAGCTAGATGAGCATACACGGTACTTAGAATCTATGGATCTAATAAGATGGCAAGAGTAGATGAATTAAGGGTAAGGAGGGGAATAATTGAAGGTCCAATTACAATCAAAACATATAGGTTTGTGTGAATTTAAAGAGTCAGATTGGGAGCAAGTACATGATTATGCAAGCCAAAAAAAAGTTTGTCAATATCAAACGTGGGGCCCGAACTCAATAGAAGACTCAAAAGCATTTGTTAAGCAAATTGTATGTGACTCTTTAAAGCACCCACGACATAGATATGCCTTTGCTATAGTGGATACAAGCACTCAGACCTGTATAGGATGTGCAGAACTATTAATACGCGATCGTACGAATAAGAGTGGCGAAATCGCTTATATTGTTCACCCGAACTATTGGGGACAGGGTATCGCAACGGAGGCTGCAAAGCTTTTACTTGAGCTTGGTTATGAAGAACTAAAGCTTCACCGGATTTTTGCCAAATGTGATCCTAGAAATCAAGCATCTGCCAAAGTGATGGAGAAGATCGGAATGATTCAAGAGGGAAGATTACGTGAAAATCTTCTGCTCAAGGATGGAACATGGAGGGATTCATGGCTTTATAGCATGTTAGAGCAGGAATACAAAGGGGAGTCCGTTCATGGAGATTAGAAGCTATGTATCTAGTGATGAGGTTAGTTGGGTTAGGTGCCGTGTACTATCTTTTCTAGATACCGCCTACTACGATAACGTTCTAACTCAAAAGGAAACGTACAATAATCCCTCGATCGAATTGGTGGCAATAGAAAATAACCAAGTGGTTGGTCTAATCGATATTGAATATGATACAAGTGAACAAAAGGTCTGTTCTCATACGAAGAAAACAGGAGGTATGATTTGGCATATTGCTACACATCCTGATTATCAGAGAATGGGTGTAGGCAGTCAGCTTCTAGTTGAAGCAGAGAAATTAGCGGCAAAGCTGGGTATAAACTATTTTGAGGCATGGACTCGAGATGATGAATGGGTCCGTGCCTGGTACAGAAAATCTGAATTTACCATAACAGATGCCTATTACCATGTGTATTTTGAAGGGCATGCTGAAGTTAAACGGGTGATGAAGGGTTTTGAATCAAACTTTACACCAGAGATTATTTTTGCTCATTATAATGGTGATGATCCGTCAGCAATAGAAAAGAAAAGTAATAGAATCCATGAATGTGTTTGTTTTATCAAAAATTTAAAGGTGACCAGATGATGAATGCCCCCTGCCTTAAATAGTGGCAGGGCTGAATGTGTTGGAGATGGCATGTTTCATATTGTAATTATTGTAATCATGCATAAGGAGTTAGTTCCTTAACAAACGTGTGAATCGCTTTTGTAACGTCCTCTGGGTTATCTCGATTTGTTAAATGATCAGCATGTTTAATAGGTTGAAAGAGTGAATGAGGTATTGATGTAGATAAGATCTGTTGCTGTCTGGCTACCATTTTGTCTTGCTCCCCATGGAGTATAAGTGTTGGGCACTTAATGTGATGAAGCTGCTCTCGACTTTCCATTTTAAGATTTCCAGCCCAATGGCGAAGGAACTTTGATTTAGTCATCTGCTGAAAGCTTTTTTTAATGTATGCTTTATTTCCTCGGTTTACCTTCGACATCACAGAAGCAGTAATGCTAGCTGTCCACATATATGGGAGTAAACGAAGAGATAATAAACTAAATGGAGCTGCATATTTTTCGAACCAATTAAATTGATTCGTATAAGGTGTGCCAATTTATATGAGTCCTCGAATCTTCTCCGGATAAAATAAAGCCGTTTGTAAAGAAATATGTCCACCCATCGATAAGCCGCATAAGACTACGCTCTTAAGCTGAAGGTAGTCTATAAGACTATGTAAATCCCTACTAAAATCGCGGGGATCAACAGGACCAGGTGGCAAAGTCGAATGACCGTGTCCACGAGCATCCCAGGTAATGATTTGATAGAAAGAAGATAATGCATTCACTTGCGGTTCCCACTGCTCATGGTTCATCGAATGTCCATGAGTGAAAATGAGAGGTGGACCTTCTCCTTTTATTTCATAGTACAAATCTACTCCATTTAAAGTTACTACAGGCATAAAAAACTCCTTTATAATAATTTATGAAATATAAAATCAAGAAAAGTTCATAAATATAGAATACAAGATGCGCACTTTCTTTACAATTAGTTTTGAACTAATTTTATTTAATAAGTATATAAATTTTAGTATGCTTAAGAGGAGGTGGATTGTATGAACGGATTTGAAAAGCGAAAAGCGCGTAAGAAAGAAACCATCTGGCGAACCGCATTGCAATTATTTATGAAAAATGGGATGCGTAAGGTGAGTATGAAAGAAATTGCGGAAGAGGCAAATGTATCTCAGGTAACGATATATAACTACTTTGGCAGTAAGGAAGACTTAAGCCTATACGTTTTAGAATCATACATGGATGAGCAGTATCAAGTTTTTATGGAGCTTGTACTGTCCGAGCTCCCATTTATGGAGAAGGTGGAATGGTTTTTCTCTAAAAAAGATAAGGCATTTGATAGTATGAATCTGTCGTTTTTAGACTCATTTGTTTCAAGTGATCCTGAAATGGCTAACATTCTTCAAGCATATGAAAAGAAAATTACACCGTTAATGGTGCAGTTTATTAAGCAAGGACAAGAAAAGGGATATTTTAATCAATCACTTTCTGTTGAGACACTGCTTTTTTACATTCAATTGTTCAGCAGTCAGGCTATGAAAAATCTAGAGCAATTGCCTGATGGGGAAGAAAAAAGACGTGTGTATAAGGAACTTTTAGTTGTGTTTTTTGATGGGGTTAGAGGGAAGGAATGAACATAGGTTGATCATGAACCATGCTTAAAGGTGAGGGGAAACGAACTGTGAGCAAGAGGATAAGCAGTGAAATCAAGATGAAAAGAGACGTATCAAGAGGTTGAGGGCATCGATCAAGACCATATTGAATGGGGGCGGTTTATTATGTTTGAGATTAGAACCTTACAGGCAGATGAGCATTCATTTTTACTAGAGATGCTGTATGAATCCATTTTTATAGATGAATCAAAGAAACCACCATTAAATGAGCTGCTCTATTCAAGCGATATGCTGAAATACCATACGAATTGGGGCAGAGCTGGAGATCGGGCACTACTTGCTGTAAATAGTGAGGGGGAACGTATCGGTGCTGTGTGGTTTAGACTGCTTCAAGAAGCAGAACGAGGGTATGGGTATGTCGATGATTATACACCTGAGCTTGGCCTTGCTGTGAATAAAGCAGGAAGAGGTCAAGGTATGGGGAGATCATTAATGCTGGCCATTTTAAAACAAGCAAAAGAGGATGGCTATCATAGGCTTTCTTTAAGTGTTGACCCTAGTAATTCGGAGGCAGTGAATCTTTATAAAAGCTTAGGATTCGTGGAGGTTGGGATAGAAGGAACGTCTATTACAATGGTCACTGAATTGGATGAAAGTGAGTTTATACAACAAATTCGTGAGCTGGAGGAAAGCCACTTACGTCCTGATGTTCGTGTGTCGTCCGAAAAGCTAGGATTCATTTTAGCTGATGATTTTGTTGAAATAGGCAGTTCAGGTAGAATGTACAACAAAAAAGAGTGTTTAACGGATGGTGTGTTCTTAGATGAGATGAGCATACATGAATTTAATTTACGACGTTTATCTGTAAATGCCGTTTTAACAACGTATCGTATAGATAATAAGACTAAAAACAGTCAGACTCTTCGCAGCTCGATATGGAAGCATATTGATGGGAGATGGCAGCTGTATTTTCATCAGGGGACGGTAAAGAATACATAGAGAGAGTAGGGAGTTTGGAATCTGTAAGTGGAGCAAGCGGGTCTTACTAAGAGGATTGCAGCTGTAACCAATACGGGTATAGATTCACCAAGAGGCAGAGCCCGTTATCAAGAGAGATCTATCTAAAACTAAGATGGACATAAATTTGCCAAGAGCCGAAGAGCGACACCAAGAGTTCCCCTGGTTTCATCAAGGGGAAAGTCAGCTTTACCAAGAGAGCGAAGTGTTCAGGCTAGGTCAAAAAGGGTAAGAAATAAAAATGGACATGTTTATTAACCGAATTGTATTTTTTGAGGATTTAGTAAGAGGAAACACAAAGGAATCACGACGGTTGAAAATGTACCAAGAACCCTAAAAAAACTGGCGAAATGAGCTTGAGCCCATTCCGCCAGTTTTTCTATATATTGAGACTTACGAAACGGCCTCTTTCCTAATTCTCTGTATCAGCAGATTTCTTCTCCATTTGCTTAGATGGCCAGAATGCCCACTTTCCAAGTAAGCTGGTAATGGCAGGTACAAGCAATGGTCGAACGATAAAGGTGTCAAGCAGCACACCAATGGCTGTGATCAATCCGAACTGAACGAGAACTTGGATTGGGAGAGTCGTTAAGACGGCGAATGTTCCAGCTAAGATTACGCCTGCTGAGGTAATTACGCCTCCACTTTGACCAACACCTTCACGAATCGCAGGTTTTAGTGGAAGTTTGCGTTTCTTCTCCCAGATGTTTGAGATCATAAAGATATTGTAATCTTCACCAAGTGCAGCAATAAACACAAACGCGTAGATTGGGATTAATGCCGAAATGGATGGTACATCAAATCCGTAGTGCAGAATAACCCAACCAAGTCCTAATGCACTGGTATAGGATACTAAAACCGTTCCAACTAGATAAATCATAGCTGTAATTGAACGTAGATAAATCAACAATAGAATAGAGATAATCACAACGACCAGTGCAATGATTTTAAATTCATCTGTTTCAATAATGCTACGTTGATCCACTTGCTCGGCCGTTTGACCGCCTATCCACACTTCGTTAAGGTTGTATTGATCTTTGAGATCAGCAACATTTGCTTGAATCGCCTCTAAATCATCCATCGCTTCATTGCTATATGGGTTTTCAGTTAATTCCAATTGATACATAACAAGATGGTCGTCTACTTCGCTGACCTCAGGTTCTTCAACGTTATAAACTCCACCGAGTTCACCTAGTTCCTCAGTTAAATCTACATCCTCTCCACCCGTATCAAAAACAACTTGTACAGGTGCTAAATCACCAGATCCAAAAGCGTCACTGATGAGAGCGAAACCTTCACGAGATGGTGTATCTTCTGGAAAAGAAGATAACGTATCATAGGAGTATTGAACTTGAGTCACAAATAGTGAGCTACCCACTAATAATACAAGTGTAATGACAATCGTACGAATTGGTTTTTGAGCAGCGAAATCACCAATTCGATGCCAAAAGCGAGATTGCTTATGAATTTTCACTTTCTTATTCTTTTTCTTCGCTCTCTTATGCTCCATCTCCTCGGTTCTTGGTACAAATGGATAGAAAGCCATACGCCCAATCATACTTAGAAGAGCAGGAACAAGAGTAATGGACGAAATCATCATCACAAAGATGGATAAACCAAATGGAACAGCAAAATTATGGATGGTACCATACTGTGAAATGAGTAAAGCCATTAAAGCTGATACGACGGTCAGTCCACTAATTCCAATCACACCTGCTGTATCAGTAAGAGCAAGCCTTATCGCTTTTAGTCGATTCTGTTCTTCATATAAAAATAATCGGAATCTTGCTATCAGAAATAGACAGTAATCAGTTCCGGCCCCAAATAAAAGCACGGTCATAATCGCTATCCCTTGAGAGTCATACGAGATAATACCTGACTTTGCCATCCAGCCTAATATTGGAGTAGCTACCGCATACGCTGCGCCTACTGCAAGTAACGGAATAAATGGAAGGATAGGAGAACGATAAATTAATAGTAAAAAGACAAGCACTAGGACCACGGTTCCAATTAAAAGTGATACATCGGCATTTTCAAATAATTCCGTAGCATCAACACTAATTCCTGCAGGCCCAGTTACACGAGCAACTAACTCATCTGAGTCCAGTGAACTCTCAAATGGATTTTCATTGAGCTGGTCATTTACTCGTTCTGTTAATTGAGTTAACCCTTCTTTTGTTTCATCAGATGATACATTACTTTGAAACAAAATGGTTTGTATAAAGGTAGTTCCATCTTCAGAAATCATCTCCTGCAAAGCAGGGTACGGAATATCCTGATAAGGAACAACGGCTTCCTGAGCATTGAGCTCGTCTTCTGTCAGACTTGCAGAGAGCTCCTGAATGGCTGCAAGGTCTTCTTCCTGGATACCATCTTCACGGTACCATGTAATTAAACCAGGTAGCCCATCACTACTTGGAAAATACTCTTGCATAATATCTGCAGCTATAATGGAAGGCTGATCATCTGGTAGAGGTTCAGTCGTGTCATCTGTGTAATCCCCAGAGGCGGGCAATAACAGCTGTAAAGCTACAATTAGCGCTACCCATATACCAAGCGTAATCCATCGACCTTTTTTGCCGACAATAGCTCTTGATGCTTGCGTGATGAAATTTTTCATATGATCTCCTTTAAAAGTATAATAGATTGCTTATCAATCGATAAGTTCGAGGCAAAAAAAGAATCTACAAGGGTTATACCATGTTAGAGACGACTTATCAATTGATAAGTTTTCTGAAGGATTGAAAGCATCATTTCCAAGGGAATGAATGATGTACATTGAAAAATCTTCTTTAAATAAGAGTTGATGGTCGCTACTTTCTTGCGAGAATGTTCATTTTATTTCAACAAGATGAGAACTTTTGTTAAAAATACTTAATGTAATGTCATATGAATGTGTATAATAAGTAATTAGTACCTCATTCATGAGGTGAATATGGATGTAATCAGAAAGTAGGTGATTTGATGGTGGAGAGGCCGTAGTTAAATATGTTCAGGTGAATAGATTAACAGCAGGTTCTTTAGACTTTAAATCATTTACGGAGGTGAATCCCTTACATTAAGGGAACTTATTGGAGATTGCAACGATTATTAATTTACTTGGTGTGGCAGCTTTGATTGCCTTAACCGCTTTTTTTGTTGCTTCTGAATTTGCTATTGTTAAAGTTCGGAGCACACAGCTTGAACCTCACATTGAAGGTGGGAGCAAACGAGCTCTTGCAGCCAAAAGAGTTGTATCTAATTTAGATGAATATTTATCAGCTTGCCAACTAGGGATAACGATTACGGCACTAGGTATTGGACGTTTAGCTGAGCCTACATTTGAACGAATGCTACATCCAATCATTGGAGAATTGGCTATTAGTGAAGGCTTAGTTACCACTATTTCTATTGTCATTTCTTTTGGTATTGCAACGTTTTTGCACGTTGTTATTGGGGAGCTTGCTCCAAAAACACTGGCTATCCAAAAAGCGGAGCAAGTGACGCTTTGGATTTCACGACCATTGATTTGGTTTTATCGCTTGTTGTATCCATTTATTTGGGTATTAAACGGATCTGCGCGTCTTTTGACAAAAGCAGTGGGATTACATTCAATGAGTGAGCATGAAGTGACCCATAGTGAGGAAGAATTGCGATTAATTCTTTCAGATAGCTATAAAAGTGGAGAAATTAATTTATCGGAATTTAATTATGTTAGCAAAATCTTTGATTTTGATGAACGAGTTGCAAAAGAAATTATGGTACCAAGACCAGAGATGGTCACCATTTCTGTAGATGATCCTATAGAAGATATTATTAAAGTGATCCGTTCAGAGAAGTATACTCGTTATCCTGTAGTAAACGGAGATAAAGACCATATACTTGGCATTATAAATGTTCGTGAACTGTTATCAAATATAGTCGTTGACCAAACAAAAGAACTGTCCATTGAAGAGTTCATTCGTCCTGTTTTTTCTGTAATTGAATCCGTTCCAATCAAAGATGTTTTGGTTGTTATGCAGAAAAATCAAAACCATATGGCCATCTTATTTGATGAATATGGTGGAACAGCGGGGCTTCTTACAATGGAGGATATCATTGAAGAAATTGTCGGTGAAATCAATGATGAATTTGATGAAGAAGAAGAACCAGATGTCATTCAACTAGATGACGATTACTATCGAATCAGCGGCCAAACCATGATTACTGAAGTGAACGAGCTGCTTCAGATGAACATTGAGGAAGAGGATGCTGATACGATAGGTGGCTGGATGTTAACTCAGAAATATGATGTAAAAGAAGAGGAAGAGCTATTCTTTGATCAATATTCATTTAAAATAAATGAGTTTGAAGGGCATCAAGTTAAAACCATTGATGTGTACCTTACACCAGTGGATGAAGATAAGATTGACGAAGAATAATAGAAGTTGCCGTATCCATTGAGGGTGCGGCTTTTTTTATTTGCCGTGACGAGATCCTGAGCAGAAATTTGGACATAGAAATCAGCTAAGCTGTATAGTAGTGAAAATTGGTAAAGATACGTGATAAAAAATACGAAGAAATAAGGAGTTTTAATTATGAGTAAAATAAAAGATCAAGAATTCTTATTTCACCCAGTTGCTCTAGGCAATGTCATTGTACCAACACGGATTGCGATGGCACCTATGACAAGGGCTTTTTCTCCGAATGGAGTGCCTGATGAGAACGTTGCTGCCTATTATCGTAGAAGAGCTGAACATGGAGTTGGGTTAATTATTACAGAAGGAACGGCGATTAATCATCCATCGGCTGTAAGTCATCAGGATATTCCACGTTTTCACGGAGAAGACGCACTTGCAGGATGGAAGCATGTAGTTGATGAAGTTCACGAGGCTGGTGGTTTGATCATTCCGCAAATCTGGCATGTTGGTGGCGCCCGTAAAATAGGTGAACTACCTAATGAAAAGGCATTGCCTGTTAGTCCTTCTGGGCTTGACTTAGCTGGAAATAAAGTGACGGATCCGTTAACGGAAGAAGAGATCAAGCAGATCATTGCTGCGTATGCGCAAGCTGCATCGGATGCCAAAAAAGTTGGATTTGATGGAATAGAGCTACATGGAGCGCATGGCTACTTAATCGATCAATTTCTTTGGGAGAAAACCAACAAACGAACGGATAAATACGGTGGCGATTTAGTCGGACGTACCACATTTGCTCAAGAAGTGATAAAAGCTTGTCGAGAAGCTGTAGGACCAGATTTTCTAATTGTTTTCCGTTATTCTCAATGGAAGCTCGGAGATTATGGAGCAAAACTCGCGCATAACTCTGAAGAGCTTAAACAGCTACTGGCACCATTATCAGAAGCAGGTGTTGATGTATTTCATGCATCGACAAGACGTTTCTGGGAGCCTGAGTTTGCAGAGGAATCCGATTCATGGAATCTGGCAGCTTGGACTAAACAAGTAACAGGAAAACCTACGATCACAGTCGGTTCTTTAGGCTTGGATCATGCATTTAGAGATGAAAATGGAGCAGCTAATGAAACATCGATATCTGAGAATATTGAGAAACTCATTTCAAAAATGCAGCAGGATGAGTTTGATTTAGTGGCAGTTGGTCGTGCGCTCTTAGCAGATCCAGAATGGGCTTCAAAGCTTAAGGATGGAGAATTGGAGAAAGCTGTACCGTACTCCCAAGAGTCAACAAAAACATTGTCATAATATGAAAAAGCAGTTCACCCATAGTGTGAACTGCTTTTTTTTCTGATTTATACCCATTTTACTATGTCAGACAATGGCTGTCTGGTTTTTGTTTTCGTTGGTTCTGAAGCTCTGTATCCAAATGCGGCCATGACTGAGATTTTCCAAGTATCAGTGTCGATAATGCCTTCTTGCTTCAGAATGTCATTTACTTTATTAGGTTGAAAGCCTTCAATCGGGCAGGAATCAATACCAATCTGCGCAGCAGAGGTCATCATATTGCCTAGTGCAATATAGGTCTGCTTGCTTGCCCAGTCAAACAGTGATCGTTCGGATTCAAAGAGATTCTGATTATCTTGTTGAAAGGCTTTATATCGCGGAGCAAGTTCTTTGATAGTCTCTTCAGGAAGCTTTTTAACGGTCTTATTAATATAGGAAACATAGCTTGAATCATAGCGAGCCTCTGTATGGGCAAGAATGAGCACAAAGTGACTAGCGGATGTTAGTTGACGGATAGCTCCAGAAGTCACATCTTTCAATTTCTCTCGTACTTCAGGGTTCTGAACAACGACAAACTTCCATGGTTCATAGCCAACTGAGCTTGGAGAAAGCCGAGCTGTCTCTAATATAAATTCAAAATCAGACTCAGAGATTTTCTTGGTGGAATCAAATTCTTTTGTTGCATGTCTAAAATGATAAGCGTCCAAAATTTCTTGTTGTTTCTCGTTTGTCTTGGTCATGTTTTTCAGTCCTTTTTTATATGATGTCAACTAAAGGGTAGCGAAGAATGTACTAATAAACAAGGAATTCGCACTATCGACATATTTCGTTTTCTAGGAAGGTATGAACGAGTTTATCTAGAAGGGCTAAGGTAGAGTAAATGTTAAAGGAGGTTTCTTCATTGAACAGTTCAGCGAGTTTTATTCTTGTTAGCTTATCTTCACTGATGTTTATTATTGTGGTGTTTATGAATTTTATCGGCCGATGGAGTGCAGATCCATTTACTGTCTTTAATGTGGGAGTCATGACAAATCAAAGGTTAAAAAAATCATGAGACAAATTATTGCTCTTGGTGGAGGTGGCTTTTCAATGGAGCCCGACAACCCCACTTTAGATGATTACATAGTAAACCAAGCTGGAACTGCGAATCCAAAAATATGTTTCGTACCAACAGCTGGCGGTGATCAGGATCATTACATAAAACGTTTTTATGATGCGTTTAAACATAAGCCGTGCACCCCAACACATTTGTCTCTGTTTGATGCAAACTTTAAGGACCTAGAAGCATTTGTGTTTGAGCAAGACATTATGTATGTAGGTGGTGGCAGCACAAGGAACATGCTGATCCTCTGGAGGGAATGGGGCTTAGATGAGATTCTTATAAAGGCTTACCAAAAAGAGATCCTTTTAGCAGGAATAAGTGCGGGTGCGATTTGTTGGTTTGAACAAGGACTAACGGACCCACTTAATGGACCTTTGTATAAAATTGATGGACTAGGCTTATTAAAAGGTAGCGCTTGTCCTCATTATGATGGAGAAGAAAAGAGACGACCTTTCTATGAAGCGTTAGTGAAAGAAGGAGGAATCATGGAAGGCTATGGGATTAATGATGGAACAGCTCTGCATTTTATAAACGAATCACTACATCGCTCCGTTCAGTCAACAAAAGGCAAGGGTCAAGGCTATGAGGTAGTGAAGAAAAAATGAAAAAAGCAGGGGAGAGGTATATCCGCTGCTTTTAATGATTTTCAGGACTGATACCTGCTGGGAGCACTTGATAAATTGAGTATGATAGGGGTAATATAAGGAGAACGTATATTCGTTTTTTGGAGAGTGATAAAATGTCTCGTAAGGTCGTTCTTTTTATTGCGGTAAGTTTAGATGGTTATATTGCAACAAAGGAAGAGTCATTGGAATGGTTGTTTAATGTTGAGGGCGAAGGAGATAATGGATACGCTGAGTTTTATGACACCGTTGATACCGTAATAATGGGTAGGAAAACGTATGATTGGATCTCTACACAAATGGAAGATGAATTTCCTTATAAGGGAAAGCAGTGTTATATATTTACGACTTCCACAGAACAAGAAGAGAAAGAAAACATTACATTTGTAAATGAAGAAATTAGTAGCTTACTCAATAGGTTAAAGCAGCAGGAAGGTAAAAATATCTGGATCGCAGGAGGTGGTGGGTTGCTGCAATCATTTTTAGATGCAGAGCAGGTGGATGAAATGATTATTACAGTGGCACCAACTCTGATTGGAAAAGGAATTCGTCTTTTCCCAGAAGGAGACTATCAACTGAATTGGCGATTAAAAGGTACAAGAACATTTAACCAATTTGTAGAACTACATTATGATCTTTCCACATAAAAAAGAAGAGATCCAACCAAGCATTTGCGATGGCTCATGCAGGGTTGGATCTTTTTTTTACATGTTTAACTGGATGAGATTTATAAAAAAGTGTTTGGAAGCCGAAGAAGTAAATGGACACGACAAAACAATTATGTAAAAGGAGAATAAAAAAGAATGAAAGAAATTCTAGTATTTTCGTTTGAAGAGTTAATTGATGCACCGATTGACTTTGTATTTACTTGTTTAAATAAAGACGAGCATGTTGAGCATTGGAATGAGTTAATTGTAAGAAGCATTTATCAGAAACATTCTGAGGATGAACTAGAAGTAGGCTCTACCTATCAAACTGTTCAAAAAGTAGGTAACAAAGAATACACGTTTGAAGCAGAACTGACTGATTATAAGCCTCCTTTTCGAGCTACTATAAAAACAGAGACAAAGGAGGGCGTAAGTATTACAAGGTACCAATTATCAGAAGAAACTGAAGGGACCCATTTGAAAGTTCAGGCGAGTATCACCCCAAGTAACATAAAGTACAAGGTGTTAACTAAGTTATTCGGCTGGTTGAGCAGGTTTCTGTATAAAGATATATACCAACAGTTTGTTAACTATGTTCATGAGCATAATGATAGGTTATGGGACGTTTATTATGAGTCAGAAGACGGGAAATACAGCGTAATTGGTGATCTTCATCTAAATGAAGACAACACATGGGATGTTTTATTAAGCCATGATCATCATGACGTTTACAATTTATTAAAACACTTTGATTATGAATGGGGTGAAGATCGAGTTCATTTATTTCGTGCAGATAGCTTTAAAGAGGCCGAAGCAGGTTTTTTTGAATGGGTGGAGACTATTTGGATTCCGCTCTTACAGAAAAAATATGGAGACGAATATCCGGTTGCCTAAAATGAGAACGAATGATTTACTTACTATAGAACCTAATAGAATGGAGAACAATAAACATGAATGAAATACCAAATTGTCCACAGTGTGAATCAGAATATTCTTATGAGGATGGAAGTTTGTTTGTCTGTCCTGAATGCGCACATGAGTGGTCGACTTCAGCTGAGGCCGAGTCGGAAACAGCTGAGAAGGTAATTAAGGACGCGAATGGAAATGTATTATCTGATGGGGACACGATTACAGTGATTAAAGACCTAAAAGTAAAAGGTAGCTCATCTGTTGTGAAGATGGGAACGAAGGTTAAAAGCATTCGTTTAGTTGAGGGCGATCATGATATCGATTGTAAAATTGATGGGTTTGGTGCAATGAGCTTAAAATCAGAGTTTGTAAAGAAGGTATAAATCTTTCTTTAGAAGAGGTGAGCGAGTTGAGCAGAGATGAGACTAAGAACTACCTAGAACTAGATCGTATTATTTTTATTGGTAGATCCTATGAGGAATACATGGATATGTTTCGCCTGGATCTAAGTGATCTTCAAGATAAGAAGATTTTAGATTGTCCAGCGGGGGCCTGTTCATTTACTGCACGTGCGAGCATGTTAGGGATTGACGTTACAGCGAGTGATATTGCCTATACGCATTTGAGTGATGATCTGAAGAATAAAGGATTGGAAGACATTCGTTATGCGATGAATAATCTAGCAAAGGCAAAAGATGCGTATAGATGGGATTATTTTAGTGATGTGGAAGAGTTGAGAAGACATCGGTTAAAGGCATTAACTGATTGTGTAGATGATATGAATGCTAATCAAGATCGTTATGTTCCAGCCATTCTGCCTTCTATACCATTTCCAGATCACTCATTTGATTTAACCTTATCTGCTCATTTTCTTTTTATGTACAGTGACCGGCTTGATCTAACCTTTCACCTTAAAACAATGAAGGAATTATTGAGAGTGACAAAAGAAGAGATTCGAATCTTTCCTTTGGTTGATCTTGAAGGTCAAAGGTACAACCACCTAGATGAAGTGATTCAGTTCTTGACTGAAGCAGGATGTGTGGTGAAGGAAGTGAAATCAAATTATGAATTTCATGCGAATGCTAATTCAATGCTGGTGATAAAGATCTGAGACTTGGTCTTACAAACTTTCTCTGGAGGTGCTATAAATGTTTCCGTTAGATAACGACTATAAGGATGAGATATTCGAAACCGTTTTTGAAGACGCTTACCATTGTTTTGTAGTTGTTGATAGGCATGGATTTGTGACTTATATGAATAATAGCTATTGTCATTTTCTTAATCGAGAGAAGGATTCGGTGATTGGTCAGCATGTCACGGATGTGATTGAGAACTCACGGATGCATATTGTAGCAGAGACGGGAAAGGAAGAGATTGCAGATCTTCAATTTATTCGGGGAAATCATATGGTTGCAAATCGTATTCCTGTGCGCTCAAAAGGAGTTGTCGTTGGTGCAGTTGGCACGGTTCTGTTCCGTGATACGAAGGAATGGATGAGCATGAACAGCCACATTAAAGATCTCCTCCTCGAGCTCGAACACTATCGAAATCAACAAAAGGGTCAGTATGGTGCGACATATTCGCTCCATGATATTGTTGGCAGTTCCGAGAAAATGAATCGTTTAAAGGAAAAAGTTAAAAAGCTGGCAACCGGTGATGTCTCAATCCTGCTCCGAGGTGAAAGTGGGACAGGCAAAGAATTATTCGCTCATAGCATTCATCATTTAAGTGAACGAAACACAAAGCCATTTATTAAAGTCAATTGTGCTGCGATTCCAGAACATCTACTTGAGTCGGAGCTCTTTGGCTACCAAGAGGGTGCTTTTACTGGAGCCAAAAAAGGAGGCAAACCAGGGAAGTTTCAGCTGGCTGATGGAGGAACCCTTTTTCTGGATGAGATTGGTGACATGCCATTAAGTGCTCAAGTGAAGATCTTACGTGTTCTTCAGGAGGGTGAAATTGAGGCGGTTGGTTCTGTTCGACTGGAGAATATTGATGTAAGAATTATTGCAGCAACCAATCAGCCGCTAGAAAAGCTTATTGAACAACAGAAATTTAGAGAAGATTTATTTTACCGAATTAATGTTGTGCAATTGCAGATTCCCGCATTACGAGATAGACCTGAGGATATTCTAGTGCTTGCTAAATACATTCTTCATAAAATCACACGACGTACAGGAAAAAGAGTGATGGATATTGATGATGATGTAATGAATTGTTTTTATAGCTATCAATGGCCAGGTAATGCAAGAGAGCTTGAAAATGTGATTGAATCAGCGGTCCATTTAACAAGCTCTGAAATGATCAAGCTAGAGGACCTTCCTGACCGGATGCGGGTAGCTGATAACCGATCTAATCAAACCGGAAGCTTGCAGGATATTCTCTGTGAAACGGAGAAAAAAGCGATAAGACATGCATTAGAAAAGGTAAACGGAGACAAGTCAAAAGCAGCGCGTGATTTGAAGATAGGAAAGTCTAGTTTGTATGAGAAGATTAAAAAATATGGTCTGTAACGTATTCTGATATTCTGGAAAATATTCTGGATACCTGGAATAAGGAATATTGTAAGTGCTTACATCGTTCTTTGTAGATCCCTGTTTCCGCAAAAATGGAAAAGGGATCTTTTTAATGTCGATCTTTCGGCGTTTTATAAGTTGGCACACTTATTGCAAGAGGATATATGAAAACATTTGCGAAGGGGAGGATTATAGATGGTATCAAATAAAGTTGTATTCATTACGGGAGCTGCGAGTGGCATTGGTCATGAGATTGGTGTGGCGTTTCTAAAAAATGGGGCAAAGGTTATTTTCTCAGATATAAATGAAGAAAAAGTCACCTTAGCCGTTGACGAATTAAAAAAATCTGGGTTTGACTGCTTGGGATTACAATGTGATGTGACAAAGGAGAGTGAACTGACTCAAGCTCTTGATCAGGCAGTTGAGCAGTATGGAAGACTAGACGTTTTAATAAACAATGCGGGCTTACAGCACGTAGCTTCAATGGAGGATTTTCCAACTGAAACCTTCGAATTAATTACAAAAATTATGTTAGTTGCACCATTTATGGCGACTAAGCATGTATTTCCAATTATGAAGAAGCAAGGGTCTGGGCGAATCATTAATATGTCATCCATAAATGGGCTTGTAGGATTTGCAGGAAAAGCTGCGTACAACAGTTCAAAGCATGGTGTCATAGGGTTAACGAAGGTGGCAGCACTAGAGGCAGCTTCTCATGGCATTACGGTAAATGCCCTTTGTCCAGGTTATGTCGATACCCCTCTTGTTCGTAACCAGTTAAAGGATTTGGCGAACAATCGAGGGGTCACTCTTGATAAAGCATTGGAAGAGGTCATTTATCCTTTAGTACCACAAAAGAGATTATTATCTGTGCAGGAAGTGGCGGATTATGCGATGTTTATCGCTAGTGACTTAGCGGGTGGTGTGACAGGTCAGGCCATTGTCATTGACGGAGGATATACAGCTCAATAAATTGTAAGCGCTTTACTTTGTTGATAGACTATATGAGAAGAGGGATATTTCATGATCTTTAGCATGATTGGACTCATTGGCGGATTAACTCTTTTGATTGTGTTAACGATGCGCGGTATGAATTTGTTAATTGCTGCGCCACTCTCGACTCTGTTCCTCGCTGTTTTCAGTGGCATCCCCTTGTTTCCTCAATTAGTGGGTGATGGGGATCCGAACATGCTTGGTAACTATATGCAAGGTTTCTCTGGATTTGTTGCCAACTGGTTTATCATGTTTTTACTTGGCTCCATCTTTGGAAAAGTGATGGGAGATGCTCGTGCTGCTGATAGCGTATCTAAATTTGTTGTAGATAAGCTCGGAACAAAGTATGCCATTATGGCAGTTGTTGCGGCATGTGCCATCTTAACCTATGGCGGAGTCAGTTTGTTTATTGTTGGATTCTCCGTTTTTCCTTTAGCTCTTAGCCTATTTAAACAAGCTAATCTACCAAGACGTTTTATTCCAGCAACTCTGGCTTTTGGTTCCGTAACATTTACGATGACTTCGGCAGGTTCGCCAGAGATACAAAACTGGATTCCTATTGAATTTTTAGGTACTACAGCATATGCCGCATGGCAGGTCAGTGCGATTGTAGCACTATTCATGATTGTATTTGGTTACTGGTGGTTAAAGAAGATCATCTATCGAGCTGTTGCGAAAGGTGAAAGCTTTGATGTAAGAGAAGGAGATCCAGTTGTGGAGGAAAGGGAGTTACCAAACCCATTGTTAGCTGCTATTCCACTATTAGTTGTGCTAGTCATTTCATTTATCTTTCATGATTCACTTGGAACATCGGCCCTTATTATCGCTTTAACTAGTGGGATCGTTGCGGCTTGGGCGCTTAATCGGAAGTATCTTGATAACGTCTGGGAGTCGGCTTCGGGGGGGGACAATGGGTGCGCTGCTAGCCATTACGAATACAGCTGCTGTTGTTGGATTCGGAGCAGTTGCTCAGCAAACAACGGCCTTTATGGCAGCGGTTGATGTCGTGACTCATTTTCCTGGGAGTCCATTAGTTGGAGCCGCTGTAGCAGTTGGTGTCATAGCTGGATTAACGGGTTCATCATCAGGTGGACAGCAAATTGCTCTGCCACTAATTGCACCTCACTACTTAGATGCAGGAGTGGATCCTGATTCACTTCACCGAGTCGTAGCCATCTCCTCTGGGGCATTGGATACATTGCCTCACGGTGGGTATGTGGTTACAACCATTCGAGCAATATGCGGGGAAACTCATAAAGCAGCTTATGCTTCATTTAGTGCTGTAACCGTTGTTGTACCGCTTCTTGGAGTTGTACTAGCAATCATTCTATTTTCGTTAGGGATGTAGTTCTCCTATTAAATTAGAAAGGGGGAAGCGTTATGTTTGTTCCCGTCATTCGTTTTTTTGATCGAATGGTTCAACGCTATCTGCCTGATGCTTTTATCTTTGCTTTAATCTTAACAGTACTGGTGTTTTTACTTGGAGTTGGGATGACAGACAGTTCACCTGTTGATATGGTCACTCATTGGGGAGATGGCTTCTGGGATCTCCTAGCATTTACGATGCAGATGTCTCTTATTGTTATTACAGGTTACATGTTAGCAAGTGCACCAGCTGTCACCCTATTGTTAAGACGACTCTCGATGTTTGCTCACACTCCTGTGCAGGCCATTGTTCTTGTGACCATCGTGGCACTGACTGCTTGTCTGATTAATTACGGGTTTGGATTGGTCATTGGAGCTTTGTTTGCCAAACATGTTGCACGACAGGTGCCAACGGTTGATTACCGCTTACTTATTGCTTCTGCTTACAGTGGCTTTCTTGTCTGGCATGGAGGTCTATCAGCATCGATTCCTTTAACCATTGCTACATCTGATCACTTTTTAGTGGATAGCCTTGGCGTTATTCCAATCTCTGAAACGTTGTTCACACCCTACAATCTGTTTATCGTGGCTGTGTTATTTGTTAGCCTACCTATTCTAAATGCATTGTCTCTAAAAGCAACCAATCAAACCCAGCAAATTGATCCGGCTTTTCTTGATTTGGGCACAAAAAAGGAAGAGGCAGCAACAAGTGCACATACACCAGCTGAAAGGTTAGAAAACAGCCAGATTTTATCTTTGATCATTGGACTGACTGGACTTGGATATGTAATTTTCTACTTTAGCCAAAACGGATTAGACCTGAACATTAATATTGTGAATTTCACGTTTTTGTTCTTAGCGATTCTATTTCACCGTACACCTAAAAGACTCCTGCAATCTGTAACCGAAGCTGTGAAGAATGCAGGAGGAATCATCATTCAGTTTCCTTTTTACGCGGGAATAATGGGAATGATGGTTGCATCAGGCTTGTCGGATAAAATTGCCCTATGGTTTGTCCAAATCTCAACTGAACAGACATTACCTTTGCTGACCTTTATCAGTGCAGGGTTAATTAATATATTTATTCCGTCTGGCGGAGGACAGTGGGCAGTGCAAGGTCCGATTATGATTCCAGCGGCACTTGAGCTTGGAGCAGATCCAGCTAGAATTGCAATGGCTGTTGCTTGGGGAGATGCGTGGACGAACATGATTCAACCCTTTTGGGCTCTTCCCATCTTAGCGATTGCGGGCTTAAAAGTACGCGATATTATGGGCTTTTGCGTCATTCTGTTGTTTTGGTCGTTTATCCCAATTTCAATAGGGCTATTATTCTTATAAAAACAAGAGAGGATGAATTGAGATGAGTGGAAAAAGAGTGGAACGTATGGAAGATATCATTGATACGATTAAAGACGGAGATACAGTCATTGTTGGAGGCTTTGGATTATGTGGAATTCCAGAAAAAGCGATTTTAGCATTAGCTGATAAAGGGACAAAGGATTTAACGATTGTCAGTAATAATTGCGGCGTGGATGACTGGGGGTTGGGCTTATTACTTGCTAACAAGCAAATTTCTAAAATTATGGCGTCCTATGTAGGAGAGAATAAGCTGTTTGAACAACAATATTTGAATGGAGAACTTGAAGTCGAACTAGTCCCTCAAGGAACTTTAGCAGAGCGTATTCGTGCAGGTGGGGCCGGGATACCAGGTTTCTACACACCAACTGGAGTTGGTACTGAGATTGCTAAGGGAAAAGAAACGAAAGAATTTGATGGGAAAACGTATTTACTTGAAAGAGCGATCAAAGGAGATGTTGCACTAGTTAAAGCTTGGAAATCAGACCCTTATGGGAATTTAATCTACAATAAAACAGCACGAAACTTTAATCCGCTCGCTGCGGCAGCTGGAAAAGTAACAATTGCTGAAGTTGAAGAAGTGGTTGGTATTGCAGAATTGAACCCAGATCACATCCATACACCAAGTATTTATGTTCAATACGTTTTTGAAGGCAAAAACTATGAAAAAAGAATTGAACGCAGAACGGTGAGCGAAAAACAAATCAATGCAAGGAGTGGTCAATAATGTCGTCACGTCAAACGATTGTGAAGCGAGCGGCTTTAGAAATTAAGGACGGAATGAATGTGAACCTAGGCATTGGTATGCCAACACTGATTGCAAACGAGATCCCCGATGATCAGAATATATTCTTACAATCAGAAAATGGATTACTCGGTATTGGCCCATATCCAGTAGAAGGAGAAGAAGATGCAGACCTAATTAATGCAGGGAAAGAAACAGTAACTGCCTTATCAGGAGCTTCATTCTTCGATAATGCAGAATCTTTTGCCATGATTCGCGGAGGGCATATTGATCTCGCCATATTAGGTGGAATGGAAGTATCCGAACAAGGAGACCTTGCAAATTGGATGATTCCAGGAAAAATGGTCAAAGGTATGGGCGGAGCGATGGATCTCGTTCAAGGGGCGAACAAAGTTGTGGTTATTATGGATCATGTCAACAAACAGGGAGAGACAAAAGTGCGGACTAACTGCAGCCTACCCTTAACTGGATTACGTGTGGTAGATCGTCTGATCACAGACCGTGCTGTTTTTGACTTTACTGATAAAGGCATGGTGTTAGTAGAAACACTTGGTGAGTATACTGTTGAGGACATTCGTGAATGCACGGAGGCAGCATTTATAGTAAAAGCATAGGTAGATAGAGAAAGCAGCCCATATTGATGGGCTGCTTTTTTTATTAAAATACTCTAACTAGCTCCACATTCTTTAATAGGATAAGATAAAAATACAATAGCCCAGTAATATGATTCACTGCCCTTTGGCTTTTAAGTAGAGATGACTCGAGTTCAGTTAAGGTAAGGAGGAAGGATCACCAATGATAATTAGAAAAGCTGTTTTGAGTGATGCACCAGGTATTGCTAAAGTACATGTGGATAGTTGGAGAACTACATATAAAGGGATTTTTCCAGATTCGTTTTTAGATAAGCTTTCCTATGAGAGTCGAACTTCTTTATGGAAAGATAATATTGCAGCAGAGGGAGATCCTATATATATTGCTGAGACGAAAGAAGGTCAAGTCGTAGGATTTGCCTCCGGTTCAAAGCGAGAAACAAATAAAGACTCGGAGTCAGGAGATTTAACCTCTCTATATATTCTAGAGGAATATCAAAGGCACGGTATTGGCAAAAAGTTAATGAAGGAACTAGTCACTAAGCTGAGCGAGCATGGTTGCACATCCCTTTACGTTGAAGTGATAGCTGATAATCAAGCTACACATTTCTATGAATTACTTGGTGCAAAGCTACATTTAGAAGAGCAAATGAGTGTGAAGGGCGAGGATGTTGATGTCATTATTTATAAATGGGAGTCCATCGATGACATTCAATTCTGATGTCATTAGATAGAAAATTCAAACAAGAATCTCACGTACTAATTTATCTTTTGTTCAGGTAAGTCTAAATTTTTATTAGGAAGGTCTATGATTTGTGCGGACTATTTCTCATCTTTAGGTACATATACTAGGAAAATCATTTCTCTTTCTAACTTTTGAAAATGTAGAATAGTATGTAAATATTCTGAAAATAAAGACCTGGTACTAAAAAAAGATATAAACTACATGGTAAGTATTAGGAATCACGAGGGAGTGATTGACTTGGAGCAAAAACAAAAGGAGCAGCTTAGTCGTATTGATTCTGCAATGGATGAGGTAAAGCTATTAGCTCAAGAAGATTTAATTCCATTGTCAACGTATAAAGAAGTGAAAAGAGGCTTTGATGCAAAGCTTTTTGCTATAAAAGAAGAAGAGAGGCTCGCACAATTAGAAGAAAAAGCGGACCCTCAAGAAGAATCAATCAAACTGAACAACTCAACTCCAGAAGCGATTGAGCAAGAGTCGGCGTCTGCGCCATCTCCAACTGTCCCAGAAATCGTGAAGAAGCAGCGTTCTCCTGAAGAGAATCGCCAAAGGCGATTAACCTATATCCTTACATCGGGTGTGGCATTGCTCTTGCTTGGGGGAGTTTTACTTGCATTAACTAACTGGTTGGTGCTTGCGGATACAACGAAAGTTTTTCTTATTAGTGGAATAGCCATTGTTTTTGCTGGAATGAGTTATCTAGCGAACAAATTGAAGATTCGCCAGACGATGTTTGCCTTTTTGATGTTGTTTGCTTTCTTTGTTCCAATTGTCTTTTTCTCTATTAGTTATTATGGAGTGTTAGGTCCTTATTTATCTATTGGTGGAGAGGGGAGCATGCTCTTTGCAGCAATTGCCTCATTACTTTGTGCAGCGTTATATGCATTTCTGCATCGTATGGAAACCCATCTTGTTTTTCAAATTGTAACGCTAGTGGCTACAGGGGCTAGTTCTCTGTATGCAGCAGGCTATGTAACAGCAACGGTTGACATGTATATTTTGACGCTTTCTGGGCTCGTATTCGTTCAGCTTATTCTTTGGAATAAAGGCATGAATAGTCAATATTTACAGGCGTATAGGTTGTTGCTGCCTTGGTTTGTGTTGTCCCAACTTATTCTTGTGTCTTTCATCCAATTTGCTTTCTTTGGTTGGGCACAGGGTGACTTCTTAAATGTAACATTCATAGGTATGCTGTATTACCTAATCGCAGTAAGACACAGCGCATATAATGGATTATCCGTTCCTGGAGTATTAGGATTTAGCATAGGATTAAATGGCTTAATCTCATCAAATCAATACATGTATTCATCGTATTATGCCCTGACGTTGCTCATCCTTCCTGCCATCCTTTTGGCTGCATATGAGATCGAAAAGAAAAATGGTCGTGACAAGATTTTGTATGTACCAATAAAAATTATTTTTCTGATAACGGTTGTTATGACTCATTTGGTTGGTCAGTTGATGTTATTGATAGATGAATCTTCATTAAATCTATACGCTCTAACTCTCATTGGTGCCACTGCCTTATTCATGAGATGTAGTTGGTTTGCAAGGAGCAGGGTGAGTCTATTCTTTGGTTATTTACTTAGTGCTTATACGATTTGGTTACTACTCACGTTCTATATGGAATCATTGATAGTTCGTTCTATTCTAATGGCTATCGTCCTTATTGCTAGTTACACTGGAATGATATTCGTACAGAAGATTAATATAAAACTCATTCGTCATCCATTAAAGCTCGCTACGTCTATTGCGCTTCTGTTACTTGCATTGCAACTGTCTTTAAGTGAGGAATGGGGTCTTCTAACAGGTTTATTACTAGTGATTACGGTCTTAGCGTCACTATTTTCAAGATTTGAGCAGGCAAAGGTTAAGAGTTGCACAGAAATGGTTGGTGTAGGTTCCTTGTTTTTTGCAGTGATTACCTCTCACTCTGCCATCTGGTCCAACTCGCTTGTACGACCTACTATAGAGACAGCCAATCATTATCTAATTGGGGCTGTTTTAGTAAGTGCATTTTATTTTCTATACAAACGACTTCACGGAAAAAAGACAGCAGAACGTTCATTTATAGCAGGCGGTTTATTGTTCATCATCATGTTCTTTCACGTTCTCTTTGAGTATCCATTGATGGCTACTACCTATGCTTACCTGCTAACGATCTATGCCGTTGTACTAACTATGTATTTTTTAATGGCAACGATTATTGTTTTCAAAAAAGAAGAGTTCTATTGGGGAGTCATTGTATTTAGTATTGCCGCATACATGAGTCTCCTACATTATTCATTTGCAGAGTCATCTTTTGGTTTTTGGTCCGTCCTGTTAGCTTCTGGAGGTGTGTTTACCTGGATTGGCAGAGGAGTAAGATCAAGAACTACTTATGGTAGTTTGCTCTTCTATACAAGCGGTCAGGCTCTGCTTTTACTTGTTGGTCTTGCTTATGTAGCTATAAGTGATGTTAATGATCTTTCCATTCATGGACTTCTTGTACCGTTCGCTTTCTTGCTTGTAGAAGTGATCTCATCGAGAAACAGAGGCTGGCGCATAGGGCAAAGTATAGTGGCGGTTCTCTACTTATTGCTTCACAATCTGATATGGTTTAATGAACTACCTATTGTCACAGGAGCAGACAGCTTACTTTTAACTGGGGCGTTAATCCTTCTGTGTATGCTGTGGAAACCACTCTCATACAATAAAAATGGAGTACTAGTAGGGTTAGGTATTCTGAACATTTATCCGATCGCCATTATGCTTGTTGAGTCAACTAGCTACGGACTGTGGAAAGTAGGCGTGGTTCTCCTCATTTCCGTGGCAACCATATATTATATTGAAGAGAAGTGGAAGAGAGTCGATTATTCGGCCATTCCATATGTCCTTGTTTCGATGGTGGTGCTTCTAAGCCATCTAGAGACACTCACTATTGTTATTCTATTATTGATTTTGGCATTTGCAGGGAAAGCTGCAGGGGTCCACTATATGGGCTGGTCCTTAATCCAAAATAAAAGAGTAAACAGTTATCAGATTATCAGTACGATCCTTGTTGTTTTAGCTAGTATGCAGTTACGACTCGATACGATCATTGCAACAGAATTAGAATTGACATTGGCAACTGTACTTCTGGCCTATCTAGTTCTCTTATTCATCAAGGAGCAGAGCCGAAATGTCCGGTATGTGAAAGCTGTAACCTTGATCGCGGGATTTTATTATCCATATTCCCTTCTGCTCTCCCTTCTACCTATTGCAGATGAATATGTTGTTTTCCTCTATGCAGTGCCATTTATGATTCTTGTTAGTCTTTTACTACGAGTGGTAGCTAAAGAAGAGTCATGGAGACCACCAAGTGAAATGGTTGTTGTCGTTGGCAGTTTTGTTGTGATGAGCCTGTCTACGCTAGCTAATCAAACGTTATATGGTAGTTTAACCTTAAGTATATTGGCTGTTATAGCGATCTTAGCTGGTTTCTATTTGAAGTACGCCGCATACTTCATAACTGGTGTCGTGGCTCTCTTGGTGAATACACTCTATGCCACGAGAGTGTTCTGGTTCAGTATTCCATGGTGGGTCTACCTTATGGCAGGTGGAGCAATTCTAATCGGTTTTGCTACGTATCAGGAGCTCAAAAAGCGAGAAGACGAGACGACCATACGAGAACAATGGCAACAACTTGTACGGAAAATGAAAGGTTTTTTTAAGCAATGGAAATAACGATGTCGTAGTTCTTAGACACATGTTGTCTCTCGCAGTAAGGCCAAACATCCTAGTTGGATTCTTTGGTCTTACTAAAGAGATGGCAAGACATTCTTCAGTTCCTATATCCTAAACAGAGGGCGTGATACGTATGCATGGTCCAAAACACATTATATCGGCAGCGACGGTTGTGTTAAATGAGAAGGATGAAATGCTCCTTATAAAAGGTCCAAGAAGAGGGTGGGAGATGCCAGGTGGTCAGGTGGAGGAAGGTGAATCATTAACGGACGCAGCGATTCGAGAAACAGAAGAAGAAAGTGGAATCATCGTAGAAATAACAAGGTTCTGCGGGATCTTTCAAAATGTAGAGAAGGGCATTTGTAATAGTTTATTTTTGGGGAAACCTATTGGAGGCGAGTGTCGAACATCAATAGAAAGCGAAGAGGTTGGTTTCTTTCCTATTGATCAAGCACTTGATATGGTGACGTGGGGTAACTTCAGAGCTCGGATCGAGCACTGTCTCGCAAACAAAGATGAGCCTTTTCTTGTGTCATTCTAATCATACTCGTTCTTATACTTTTAACGTTAGAGGGTACATTAACATAATCAAACTGGTGACTAATGAAGTTATAATAGAGGAAGTGAGAAAATGAAAAAACGAATTGCGATTGATATGGATGAGGTGATGGCTGACTTTATCCCTAAACATTTGTCTCTGTATAACCAGCAATACAATGAGAACATTACGGTTCAGGAACTGCATGGCTGTACGTTGGAATCACTTAGACCTGATAAAGAGGACATCATAAAAGGCTACATAAAAGAACCAACTTTTTTCCGGGATCTTGAAGTCATGAAGGACTGCCAAGAGGTGATAGAAGAGCTAACGAGTTCATATGAAGTATTTATCACAACAGCAGCTATGGAATATCCAACTTCATTTACAGCAAAGTATGAATGGTTGAAGGAACATTTTCCTTTCTTAAGTGATATGAATCTTGTCTTCTGCGGAAATAAGAGCATTATCAGAGCGGATTATTTAATTGATGATAATTCTCGCCACTTTAAAACCTTTCAGGGACAAGGCGTTCTCTACACAGCGCCTCACAATATTCATGAGACTGGACAAGTCAGAGTGAACAATTGGCAAGAGGTACGGAATTATTTTCTAAAGTGATAATAAGAATCCACCCCGCATCAATGAGCTGGGTGGATTCTTTAATGAAGATACTACCTACATAAATACTACTTATAGTAAGATGAAAGAAAACAATAACGAGGAGTTGGTTCATATGAAAGTGAAATTAGATATGGTTGGTATCGTCGTAAAAGATATGAAAGCTTCATTAGATTTTTATCGTTCACTCGGATTTAGTATCCCTGAAAGCTCAAACAATGAACCACATGCTGAGATAAATCAAGATGGATTCAGATTAGGTTTTGACACAGTAGATATCGCTAAATCAGTGTATGGATCATGGGATGAACCGACTGGACATCGAATTGAATTAGCTTTTCTATGCGAAAGCAATGAGGAACTAAATAAGCTGTACAATCAAATAATTGAGAAGGGTTATGAAAGTCATAAGGAGCCATGGGATGCTTTCTGGGGTCAGCGTTATGCGATTGTGAAGGATCCTGATGGAAACTTGATCAGCTTATTTGTCTGAAACAATTAGTTAGAAAAACATAAGTAGGATAAGAGGTGCGCGATATGAATGAAGCAGCATGGAACTATTGGCTTGAGTACTGGGGAGAAGAGCAACCCCCAGACTCAGTAAGTGCTGGACAATTTGGTGATGAACCGGACTATCTCGCCGGATTGGTCATAAATGGTACGAAAACAGCTACATGCTATGGTTATCAACTATATGAAATAGAGAAAGTACAAATCCCTACTGTAGGAGATTACAGCATCATTCTTAATAAAAAGGATGAGCCAGTTGCCATTACTCAAATAACAAAAGTTGAAATAAAGCCATTGAATGAGGTTGATGAAGCGTTTGCCATAGCGGAAGGTGATGGTTCGTATGAGAACTGGTACACCATACACAAACGCTATTTCACTGAGAAGCTACGAGAAGTGGGTATGCAGTACAAAGAAGACATGCTATTAGTCTGTCAGACAATTAAATTAATTGATAGTCATGCTTAACCTATATTTTCCATAATGATATACTTAAGGAGAGAGGGAGGGTTGCTATATGTTGAGAATCCATCAAATGTGAACGCTTTATTGAGTTATCTTTTTTGATCAGTCTGTAACGACAACCGCTCAAAAAAGATAAATTAAGGAGAATGTATATGAAGATAAGAGGGATTGAAGCAAAAGTAGATAAAGTTCAAAAAGATATTCAATTTTCAGGGACAGTCTATGCAAAGCTAGGTGATGAGGTTTTTACAAAAAGCTACGGGTTCGCAAACCGTTCGGAGAAGCTTGAAAATCAACTAGATACAAGATATGGTATCGCATCTGGTTCTAAACCTATTACAGCAGCTGCCATTTTTAAGCTTGTAGAGCAGGGAAAGCTGTCAGTTGATTCAAGGTTAAGCGAGTACCTAGATAAAGAGTTTCCTCATTTTGATAAAACAATGACCATTCATCATCTGCTCACGCATACTTCTGGAATTCCAGATTATTTCGATGAAGATGTGATGGACGATTTTGAAGAGCTCTGGGTAAAACACCCAATGTATCTGATTAGAGACTTGAGTGACTTTTTGCCACTTTTTCAGAATGAACAGATGAAAGCAGCGCCAGGCGCCACATTTCATTACAATAATGCTGGTTATATTGTGTTAGGCCTTATTGTTGAAAAGGTAAGTGGCATGTTATTTAGCGACTTTGTAGAGACATATATCTTTCAAAAGCTAGATATGGCTGACTCCGGGTATTTTGAGATGGATGCGTTACCAGAGCGAACGGCTCTTGGTTACATTGAAAAGCCTGACGGTGGCTACCGGACGAATGTGTATTCCCTTCCAGCCAAAAGTGCTTCAGATGGTGGAGTATATGTCACGGTAGAGGACATGATAAGGTTCTGGGAAGGAATCATCAGTTACAAACTGTTGGATGAGGAGTTAACCAATCTGTTTCTAAAGCCTCAGGTTGAGATTGAAGATCATTTCTTCTATGGATATGGTCATTATATTGAGACAAATTCAGAAGGGATAACCAGGCAGATACTAATGGGGTATGATCCTGGTGTGAATTTCAGAGCAGTATTCTATCCTAAAACATCGCTCAAAGTAGTCGTTTGCTCTAATGTATCAGAAGGCGCCTATGAGATGATTTCAGAAATACGAGATCAATTAAAATAAGATTTAAGGGGCTGGAACAGAACTGTTTTAGCTATCTAAAAACCCGAACCATTTTGCGGTTTAACTCGCATAATGGTTCGGGTTTTTGTCAACTAAAAATAAGAGAGTGAGGCTACCGCTCCGGACATACACTCCGCTTTCCATGGGAGGCTGGTGAGCCTCCTTGTGCTTACGCACTGCGAAGTCTCACCCTAGCCTTTACTCCCATAGGAGTCTACATGTATGTCCTACGCTGGTTTTAGCTCAATTGTAAGGGAATTGAGTTACTGACAAAATGAGCGAATCTCATCTTTAGCTATACACTATTCAAATTGTTCGTCGTTTCATGTCATTAGTATGACTATGTCTTAGCCCTTTTATGAGTGAGTTTTAAGAAGAGCTCTACTAATTACGAGCCAAACTTTCAACGTAATCGATTCCTTTGGTTGTTAACTCAATATACAAATTATCTCGACCTTGTCTCTCGGTTAAAAGATAACCCTTATCTTCAAGGTAACGGTAAGCAAGTTCTTCTTCTGTTTCCGTTTCTGTAACCACTGTTTTGAGTGGAGAACCAGAGTGTTCAAAGTAATAGTGGTACAAATCCTCTACTAATTTGTCTCTTAGTTGTTGCCTTTTCTTCATTGCGGTCAAGTGATCTCCTCCTAAATGTTGTTACTTACCTAATTTCCCTGTGAGATAAACTGTCAAACTGCAAATTTATCTAGGAATAAAAGAATGATGGTAAGGGGAGCAAATTGGATTATTTCTTTTTTATGGTTATGTGTCACTAAATATTCTCCTCATCATATGGTACATAAGGCTATATAAAGTGGGAGGAGTATTTATGGAAAGTTCCTTCAAGTCAGGCGCTTTATTTTTTATTGTTGTGATTATTTTCATCTTATTTAGTGTGGGGGCAGCTCGTTCAGATTCAACATTGGGTAGTGCTGAGATCATTTCGACATAATAGGAGGGAATCAGTGCATGGGTAAGGATGGAAGTCATTATGACGGTATGTTTTCAAAATACAGCTTGTCCCCTCAACAAATTGCAGTGATTACGGGAATCCTGTTGGATGCATTGGTTGTTCAAGCTGTATTAGTAGATAATAATCAACGTGTTGAGATTGTATTAGAGGGACATTTATCTGATGGGGGAAAAGTTAATACGGTGGTTAACGATATTTATAATATGAAATTTGGTGAGATCTTTAATGGGTTTCCAAGGAAATAAAGTTACTACATGTTTAAACCTTAGGGTAGCGGAATGTACCTCAAGGTTTTTCTTGGTTGAAATTAAAAAAAATGAAAAAGAGGAATAAGCTGATGGAAAGGGGGTATTAATAGATTTTAAGAGAGAGAGTAGGGTATAAGAAAGACGCATGCCTTTTCATATGCAAGTATGGCTAGTATACTAAAAGTGGACGAGAAAAATAATGTTCTTGTCTCCACAGAAGGAATAGAACAATGGAAAAATCAGTACAAACAGAAATCGCCAGTTACATAGGTAAATTACTAAGGGATAACTTTGGTAAGGGACCATCATCGGTATATGTTTCAATTAAGAAGCCGTTTATTACTATGCATTTGCGAGAATTTCTTGCACCAATGGAACGGGTGTTAATGTCTCAACAGAAACATTTGAAGGTTGAGGAAATAAGAGATTTATTAATGACTGAGCTTATTCCTGAAGTAAAAGCTACATTAAAGGCAAGTCTTGGAGTATCCATTGATGAGTTATATTATGATTGGTCTCTGCATAATCGCTCTGGCATTATTATTGGAGTCATGCATGAGGATGGGCTGGAATCTGGAGAAGTACTTGAGGATTATCCACAAAAAGAAGCGATTCATAATGAAGTCGCTCAAGTTAGTAAACAAGCCGAGAAAATACCTGAAACAGTCAACTCTTGCTTTTTGAATGAGCGAACGTTGATTGTCAAAAGAACAGGTATTCTTGTTAGAATTGAAAAAGAGCTGATCCGCTCAGGCTTTGAAGAGCAGTTAAAGCTGACCAAAAGACATTTAGAGAAAAGTCTACTTGAAACAGGAGACTTTAATGATATTCTCAATTCAGAGATAATGGATATCTTTGTTGATTGGGATTTTAAAGAAGATAAAAGCTACATCACATTTATACTACAACCAAATAAAAGCCATGGTAGTAACGGGTCAGACAAATAGAGCTGAACGTAAGCCGGAAGGGATTAATCTCCTTTTCGGCTTTTTTTTGTTTAGTATCACAAGATAAGGGGAGATACACGATGAAATTTCTAATTGATAATACTCAGCAACTAATACACCGATCCTCCTTTGTTAGAGACGCATGTAAGTATCATACAACAGCTCTTGAAAGCAGAGAAAGTACACACGATGAGAATTATGTGTTGAAACTCATTAAAGAAAAAAACTATAAGAAATGTAGTAAGTGTTATCCGGAATATGATAATCGGTACTCAATACATTAGATTTGAGAGGTTTATATGTTTGGTTTATATGATTTATTTCGCTTGATTGTTTCGGCATTAATAATCTTACCTATAACGACCATTATACGGGAGTCAGGCTATTATTTTGCGGTTACGATTCTAGGGGCGAAGGAGAAAAAGCTAATTGTAGGTAGTGGTCCCATTCTTTTTACTTTGCCCACTATTGAGGTTAGACGGTATTTTTTTATGTATAGTTGGATGGAATATGAAGAATTAAATCC
The DNA here is from genome assembly GCF_030813245.1 of Alkalicoccobacillus murimartini. Classification (GTDB taxonomy): domain Bacteria; phylum Bacillota; class Bacilli; order Bacillales; family Bacillaceae_D; genus Alkalicoccobacillus; species Alkalicoccobacillus murimartini. The sequence goes on from NZ_JAUSUA010000006.1 coordinate 215,817, forward strand.
ATCTAATCGGTTCTGGCACGGCTTAATTTATGCTTCACCAATTATTAGCCCTTTGGTTGTTGGATTACTTATTAATTCTCTGTTAGCTACGGATATACTCGAGAGCAACATGTTTTGGAGTACATTTCTTTTCTATATCTTTTATTATGTATTCTTTGATCTCATTCCTGTTTATCTTCCAGATGGTCAACCGACAAATGGCAGAGCTATTTTTGATTTGATTTGGCACGGACAGAGATCTGATTATATGAAAGAGGATTATAAAAAAGACAAACCATCAACTAAGGATAATCGTGACGGGTATACCGAGGCGCAAGAGGACACGATTGAAAATCGTGACCGCGACCAAGAAGATAGGGAAGACCATACCGATCCTGAACATAAAAAAACTACTGAAAAAGAAGGAAAAGGCTACACGAACACCCAGGAGGACACGATTGAGAACCGAGATCGGGATCAAGAGGAAAGAAAGGATCACACCTCTCCTGGGGAAAATGGAAAATAAATCTTGAACTCCAACGTTTTATTATGCTTATTATGTTAGAATGACTGTAAAAATAAGTCATTTGGAGTTGAGGAATTGATTACACTTAATGAAAAAATGAGAATGAGGCCATTAGAAGAGGAAGATAAGAAAGTGTTTTGGGAGCTAGCATTTAAAGATGCAAATCCAGAATGGAAAAAATGGGATGCTCCTTATTATACACACGAGGCATTATCCTATGAATCTTTTTTAGATAAATGGCCTCATTATGAAAAGCAAGAGGATCTATTCGGTATGTTTGTTGGTGAAAAACTGATTGGCACGGTATCGTTTTATTGGGAACACCAACCTTCGAACTGGTTGGAGGCTGGTATTATAATCTATGATTCTACCCTTTGGAATGAAGGCTATGGAACGCCTTTTCTAAAAGCGTGGATTACTCATTTATTTGATACCCTTCCACTAGTTAGGGTTGGTTTTACTACGTGGTCAGGTAATAAACGTATGATGAGACTGGGAGAGAAACTAGGCATGACTCTAGAAGCAAGGCTTCGCAAATGTCGATTGTATCAGGATACTTATTATGATTCTATTCGATATGGAGTGTTAAGAGAGGAATGGCTTGGGTTTAGTCATGATAGATAAGAAGGAAATAAATTAAAAGCTATGAAGAAAGCATGCAACTTGCTTTATGATATACTTGATTGAGCACATCATAAGGTAAGGGAGGGAATCTGTATGAATCCCACTAATCAACTTTCATCAGAACAGCTATATTCGTTAAAGATTGTTTCTAAAAAACTATTTCAATTAATAAGTAACCGATTAAATGTGAATACAACGTATATTACTCAAAGAGGAGAATCGGAAATGACGGTTCTCAGTTCTTTTAACAAAGAAGAACAAATTATTCCTGAAGGATATAGTGTTGAATACGGAGGAACCTACTGTCGGTTGATCATTATGAATGATGGTGACGTTATGACCACAGCTGATTTGAATAAAGATCTTTTAACAAAAGAATTGGCTGTAACACCTGAGTTAGGGGTAAAAGGTTTCTTAGGTGTCACGCTAAAGGATCTGAATGGGAATGTTTTTGGTACGCTTTGTGTCATGGATAAAGAAGAAAAAGAGTTCAGTCAGGATGATATTGATTTTCTTCATTCTATGGCAGACATCTTATCTTATATTCTTGAATTAGATCAAAATAGACATCATTTAAGTTATCTAAGTGTGCCGATCATTCCAATTATTGAAGGTGTATCGATTCTTACGTTACAAGGAATAGTTGATACATCGCGTGCAGAGAAAATCATGCACGAGGCGCTACATTATGGTTCAGAAAATCACGTAGATTACTTTTTGTTTGACTTATCTAAACTTGCTGTCCAAGACCAGACGTTCCCGACCATGTTATTCGATATCGTACAAGCCCTTCGTATCATGGGAATAGAAGTCATCATAACTGGAATTAGTCCGCAATTTGCGATGTTAGAATCAAATAAAAATCAACTTTCTAAATTAGGCGTTAAAACCGTTCATAGTATTAAAGTCGCTCTAGATCTTATTGGCTACTCACTAATAAAAAAATAAGGTTAGAAAATGAATCGCTGTTTTTTTGCGGTTCTTTTTTACATCTAAAAATAGGAGGATTTTAAATGGGTCTAGAAATGAGGAAAAAGTGTGAACGTTGTGAGGCAAAGCTTAAAGATCATTTGCATGCATACATTTGTGTTTATGAATGTACATTTTGCACGAATTGTACAAAAGAAATGAAAAAAATATGCCCGAATTGTGGTGGTGAGTTAGTCAGAAGGCCTCGAAGGATGGAGAAAAAAACGATTTAATCCCTGATTTTGTTTGAATATCTTATTTCTTCTGACGTCCTGTAGATTGAGTAAAACTACGAATAGAACTTCTATAGATGAGCAGATTAAGAAGACTTCGGATGAAGATTTACAAGTGATGGAAGTCTAGAGTATGACATCTGTCATACTCACTACATGATGGTTACTACTTACGGTAAAGCCGAAGCTGATTTATAGTTAGTTTATAAGCAAGCAGCGGAGGAGAATGTAGTATGACTAATTCTGATCACACTCAAAAAACTAAAAAATTAACACAACAGGTTTTACAATATGCCAAGGGTGAAAATAAACATAGTATTACTCAACTTCTTAATACATTTATCCCATTTATTGCTCTATGGATAGGTGCTTATCTTTTAATGGACGTTTCTTATTGGTTGTCATTGCCACTCGTTATTGTTGCATCAGGCTTTCTTATTAGAATCTTTATTATCTTTCATGATTGCTGCCACGGATCTTTCTTCAAGAGTAAGAAGGTCAACAATATCCTTGGAACGATAACAGGTGTGATTACTTTATTTCCATATCTTCAGTGGAAACGTGACCACTCGATTCATCATGCAACAAGCAGTAACTTAGATAAACGTGGAACAGGTGATATTTGGGTATTAACAATTGAAGAATATCAAGCAGCTTCTTCTCGTGAGAAGATGATGTATCGACTATATAGAAATCCAATTGTCATGTTCGGCTTAGGCCCAATCTATCTTTTCTTGATCAAGAATCGTTTTAACCGCAAAGGAGCACCTTTAAAGGAACGAATGAACACTTACACAATTAACGGTTTAATTGTTGCGTTTGCTCTTTTCACATGCTGGATTGTAGGTTGGCAGGCATTTGTTTTAATACAAGGACCTATTTTCTTTTTGTCTGGCATGCTTGGTATCTGGTTATTTTATGTCCAGCATACGTTTGAAGATACGTATTTCGAGGAAGATGAAAATTGGGATTATGTGAAAGCAGCAGTAGAAGGTAGCTCTTATTATAAGCTTCCTCCTTTACTTCAGTGGTTGACCGGTAATATTGGCTACCATCATGTGCATCACCTTAGCCCTCGAATTCCAAATTATAAGCTTGCAGAAGCACATAATGGCACGGAACAATTAAAAAATATTCCTACTGTGACATTAATGACTAGTCTTCAATCGTTAAAGTTTCGTCTATGGGATTCAACAGAAAAACGATTTGTTAGCTACAAAGCACTAAAAACAGCACCACAATCAAATCATTGAAACACTTTTATAGGTTGGGATGAGTACACACATGTTAAATAAAATGCAAAAATTAAATCTCCATACCTACAGCGGAATATCGCCCTATATTTGGGCGGTATTCTTCATTCTACCCTTTTATTATATCTTTCAGTTCTCGTTTGAAGTTGATATGATCGCAAGTGTCATTTTAACAGTAAGCTTTTTTGTTTTTTATCGAATCGCCTTTCTATCAAAAGGTTGGCTGCTTTACCTTTGTACCTTTATCTTGATGGGTGTTTCTACATCAACGATCTTTTTATTCGGTTACACATTTTTTGCCTTTTTTATTGCCTATTTTATTGGTAACATTAGGAATAAACGATCTTTTTATCTCCTTTATTTTATTCACTTAGGGACAACATCCTTCTCTATTAATTATGGAATTATAAATGAACCTAATTTATTTGTACCGCAGTTGGCCTTTGTTATCATTGCTTGGATTAGCGTTATCTTGCTTCCTTTTAGTACTCACAATAAAAATGAGCGGGATATATTAGAAGACAAGCTTGAAGATGCCAACGAGCAACTGTCTGAGTTGATTAAGATTAAGGAAAGACAGCGTATAGCAAGAGACCTTCATGACACATTAGGGCAGAGTCTCTCGATGATCGGGTTGAAGAGCGAGCTTGCTAGGAAGTTAATCTATAAGGATCCGCAACAGGCGGTCATAGAGATCAAGGAAGTACAACAAACGGCGAGAACGTCATTAAATGAAGTCCGCAAGCTGGTTTCATCAATGAGAGGGCTTAGGCTCAAAGATGAGCGAACGTTGTCTGCACAGTTACTCAAGGCTGCCCATATTGCATGGGGCTGGCATGAAGAGGATAAAGATGTCTTAACAAATGTTAACCTCATTACGGAGAACATCTTAGCAATGTGTTTAAAAGAAGCGATAACAAATGTGGTGAAGCATAGTAACGCGACGACATGTGAAGTATATATTCAATCAAAAAATGATGAGCTAGTGATGATTGTTAGAGATAACGGTACATTCAAAGCCCAAGAGAATTATTTAGAAAAAGGGAATGGCCTTGCTGGAATGAAGGAACGTCTAGAGTTTGTAAATGGTAGCCTTGCTGTCGATACGACAGAAGGAACCGAGCTTAGTATCCAAGTACCTTATGATATAAAAATAATATACAAGGATGGGAATTCATGATTAGTATCTATATAGCTGAAGACCAGCAGCTTCTCCTTGGTGCACTTGAAGCATTACTTAATCTTGAAGACGACATGGAAATTGTTGGAAAAGGAAAAAGTGGGCAGGAAGCTGTAGATTATGTTCATAAGCATCAACCTGATGTGTGTATTATGGATATAGAAATGCCTGAGAAAACTGGGCTTGAAGCGGCAGAAGAATTGAAGGCACTCGATTGTAAATTAGTGATTCTGACAACCTTTGCTAGGTCCGGTTATTTTCAACGAGCTCTTCAAGCGGGTGTTAGTGCATATCTATTAAAAGACAGCTCTAGTGATGAGCTAGCCCAGGCTATTCGTCTTGTAGTAGAAGGAAAACGAGTGTACGCTCCAGAATTAATGGATGATGTCTTTCGTGAAACAAACCCTCTTACTGAGCGTGAGAAAGCAGTTCTCTCTCTGATCGCAGATGGGAAAAGTACAAAGGAAATCTCGATTGAACTCGATATTAAGATTGGGACTGTTCGCAATTATGTCTCTGTTATTTTAGAGAAGTTAGATGTGAAAAATCGTATTGAAGCAGTAACGCACTCTAAGGAGAAGGGATGGTTTAGTTAACCAGTCTCTTCTTTATCATGTTATCATTTAGATAGGCAATGTAATTACAGCGTGGTAGTAAAGTTTTGAGCCTAAATAGTAGGCTTATTTTATTTGATCGAAGAGAGGAGTTTTCTTATGACAGAGAAGCAAGAGAAGTCAAGTGAAGCCATATTCTCGAAATCTTTTGATCGTAACCCGTACCCAATTTTTAAGCGTTTACGTCAGGAAGACCCTATTCGCAAAACCATGTTGCCAAGTGGTCATTATACATGGATTGTCACAACCTATAAGGATGCAGAAACCATACTTAAAGATAAACGCTTCATTAAAGATTATACAAACCTTATGGAATTTGAAAAGGAAGAAGATAGGTACGCACACACAAGTATCTTTGCCCGAAATATGTTATTTGCTGACCTGCCTGATCATCGTCGATTGCGTGGGTTAGTTCAGCAGGCATTCACGCCAAAAGTTATTGAGGAATTAAGACCTCGAATTCAAGAGATTACAGATGATTTATTAGATCAAGTTGAACAAAACGGTAAAATGAACTTAATTGATGATTTTGCTTTTCCTCTCCCGATTATAGTGATCTGTGAAATGCTTGGTGTGCCAAGTGAAGATCGAGATCAATTCAGAATGTGGTCTAATACATTGATTGAATCTACAGGAGATCCAGAGGATACAGAGAAAGTCATGTTGCATATGCAGCAGTTCACCCAATATCTAACTGATTGGGTAGCGACACGTAGACATGAACCAAAAGAAGACCTTGTGAGTAAATTAATTCACGCAGAAGAAGAAGGGGATCGTCTTTCGGAGCAAGAGTTATACGGGGTAATTGCGTTATTAATCATGGCAGGTCATGAAACAACCGTAAATTTAATTAGTAACGGCGTCTTAGCCTTACTCAATCATCCGGATCAGCTTGAGGCATTAAGAAAAGATCCATCTCTTATTAAGCCAGCAATTGAGGAATTTCTTCGCTTTGATGGTCCAGTTGAGTTCAGTACAGACCGATGGGCCATTGAAACGATAGAAATAGGAGGACAGATGATTCAAAAAGGGGACCATGTTTTGGTCGCATTAAATTCAGCAAACAGAGATGAATCTGTCTTTAATGATCCTGATCTTTTTGATATTACAAGGGATTCGAGTAAACACCTTGCTTTTGGTAAAGGCATTCACTTTTGTTTAGGTGCTCCTTTAGCAAGACTTGAAGCAGAAATTGCTGTTGGCACTTTGTTGAATCGCTTGACTAACCTCAAACTAAATGTAGAAGAGCACAAGTTAATTTGGAGACCTAGTTTAATCATAAGAGGATTAGAAGAGTTACCGATCACGTTTGAAAAAGTAAATTAAACGAAAAACAGGAAGACTGTCACTAAACCGACAGTCTTTTCACAATTTTTGAGAAAAGAAAATAGCTTTAATGTTGAAAGATATCGGTAACTAATGAATACTTATACATAAGAGGTTTGATTGAAATGGTCAATCGAATGAGAGGTGATTAACAATGGCTATTTTAATGTTGCTTTTGTTTGTCGTGTTTCCAACGATATTGATTGTTTTAAGTATGTTTCTAAAGCGTTTCCGATACGTAGTGTTTCTGCTCGCTTTTCTCTTTCCATTTACACTTATTGTATGGGGATCTGATGTTGAAAGCATTAGAGCAAACTTAGATGGACTTGTTCTCTACACCGTATCATATAGTGCGATATCTGCAGTGACTATGATTATTTCAGCGAAAGTAAGAAAAACAAATTAGATGAAAAGATAAAAAAGGGAGAGATTATCATGCATGAGATAAAAAGAATAGCTGTTTTTTGTGGGTCGAGTGAGGGAGAGAATCCAATTTATATGGAGGAAGCTAGAAAGCTAGGAACGTTACTTGCTGAAAAAGGAATTGGTCTTGTTTATGGAGGGGCTCAAGTTGGTTGTATGGGAGCGGTTGCTAATGCTTGCTTAGAAGCTGGCGGAGAAGTGATCGGAGTAATTCCCGAAAAGCTGATGAATGTAGAGATTGCGCATAATGGACTAACTGAACAGCATGTTGTTAAAACCATGCATGAGAGAAAAGCAATGATGGCTGACCTATCAGATGCTTTTATTGCTTTACCTGGAGGCGCCGGTACCTTGGAAGAATGGTTTGAAGTCTTTACATGGTCTCAGCTTGGTTATCACCACAAGCCATGCAGCTTTCTGAACATAAACGGGTTTTACAATCCATTGCTACAAATGCTCGATCATACGATTGAACAAGGATTTATGAGACCGGCATACCAAGAGTTAATTATAACTGAGAACAAAGCAGAGGATTTACTGGAAAAGCTGCATCAATTTCAACCGTTTGAAGTATCTAAATGGGGTAATTAAGGGTGTGTCAGTGAATGAATAGTAAGGACTTTCAAGAGTGGGTAAAAGTTAAGTACGCAGAGCGAGGTTGGTCAGATCTTGATATTTTTGTGCGGATTGGTTTTCTTGCTGAAGAAACTGGCGAAGTAGCAAGAGCGATCCGAGCGTTGGAAATTGGTCGAGACAGACCGGATGAGTCTAAAAGGTCATATGAGGAGAATAAACTTGAACTGACTGAAGAATTGGGGGACGTATTAGGTAACCTACTCGTTATTGCCAATCAATACGACATTACATTAGACGAAATATTTGAAGCGCATAAGCAAAAATTAACGAACAGATACGTGGAGGCCAGTCAAGAATGAGCAAATCAGAAGATAAGAGCGAGTGGCCTGTTTGGGCAGAAGAGACGATAATCATAGAAGAATCAAGCTTAGAATGGCAAATAAAAGGGGAAGAAGAAAAGAGACATTTGCATGCGTTACTTCAACCGCTTGAGGTTCAAGCTGTTGAACATATAGGTAGCACCTCTATTCCCTCCTTACCTGCTAAACCGATTATTGATATCATGGCAAAAGTGAAGTCTTTTGACAAAATCGAAGAAATCATAGCTACATTAAGTAAGCATGATTGGAACTATGTTCCTCCGAACCTTGACCAGAGGGAGTGGAGGAAATACTTTGTGAAAGTACATAACAACAAACGAGTGGCTCATCTACATATAGTCAAAGAAGGTACAGTGAAATGGGACGAGCATATACAATTCCGTGACACACTGCGAAGCCAACCCGTGTTAGTTAAAGAATATGCAGAGTTAAAAAAGAAGCTTGCCACCAAATTCGAGAATAATCGTGAAGCCTATACAGAGGCAAAGTCTGAGTTTATTCAATCTGTTTTGAAGAGATAAAGTTGAGGCAACAGTGGCACAAGAACCAAACCATAGCTAACGTCATCATAAAATTTTACAAAGGGGTGACCCAAATGAAGCAAGCAAGCTTGTACGATCGTTTACATCTTACACACCCAATTATCCAAGCTCCTATGGCAGGAGGGATTTCTACCCCTGAGTTAACTGCAGCCGTTTCAAATAACGGTTGTTTAGGAATGATAGCCGCGGGATATTTAGATTCGAAAGCGCTTCTTAAACAAATCAAAGAGGTCAAAAAGAAGACAAAGAACTGGTTTGGAGTCAATGTCTTTGTGCCAAATGATTATGAGATAGAGGATTGTGCCCTACATACATCAAAAACTCTGCTTGAACCTATTCATGAAAGCCTTCAAATAAATCAGCTAGATGTTTCACTACCCGAGTCGAAACATGACGTAGCCAACTACCACCAACTAATTGATGTAATTATTCAAGAGAACGTTCCAGTGTGTACATTTACATTTGGATTGCCATCTAGTGATCTGATTCGGCGATTAAAAGAGCAAGATATCGTAATGATCGGAACTGCTACTACGGTTAAAGAAGCGATTGAAATTGAGCGGGCCGGCCTAGACATGGTTATTTTGCAAGGTAGTGAAGCGGGAGGTCACAGGGCTACGTTCCTTCACTCAGAAGAAGAAGGGCTTATAGGCTTAATGGCGTTGATCCCACAGGCTATAAGACTCATTAAGATTCCTGTTATTGCTGCTGGTGGAATTATGGATGGACGGGGCTTAATGGCCTCCCGTTGTTTGGGCGCAGCAGCTGTTCAAATGGGGACTGCGTTTTTAACATGTATCGAAAGTGGAGCCTCTGATATACATAAGCAAGCAGTGACAAAAGCAACAGACAGTCAAACTACCTTAACAAGTTCATTCTCTGGAAAAAAAGCAAGAGGGATCAATAATACATTTATCCGAATGATGCAGAAGCATGAGAATGATTTACCGGTTTTCCCAATTCAGAACGCCCTAACAAAATCGATTCGCACTGCCTCTTCAAATCAAAACAATCGAGAATTTATGTCACTTTGGTCTGGTCAAAGTCCGATGCTTGCAAATATCCAAACAGCAGAAGAACTGATTGAGCGGGTGATGGAGGAAGCGGAGGAGATTTGGAATGGAATCTAGGGAAGGAAGGTAGGAGGTCTCAGATGAAAGCAATTTTATTTGATTTTGATGGCACTTTAGCGAACACATTGCCTGTCTGCTTTAAAGCTTTCCAAGAAGTATTTGAGAAATTTGATGAGAGAGAGCTGACAAATGAGGATATTAAAAGCATGTTTGGACCTTCTGAGACGGGGATTATTCGAGAAAACCTCAAGCATGTAGAATCGTCCAGTGCGATTGAATTGTATTATAAAGTGTACGCTGAGAACCATAACAAGTTGGTCCCTCAATCTTTGGAAATGATTGAGTTATTGCGAGACTTAAAGTGTAAAGGGTATCAAGTAGGTATTGTTACAGGGAAAGCTCAGCGCAGTCTAACTGTATCTTTAGAAGCCCTGCACATGACATCGTATTTTGACGTGGTGATAACAGGAGATGACGTCACGTATGCAAAACCTCACCCAGAAGGCATTCAAGAAGCAATGAAAAAACTTGGAGTGACAAAAGAGGATACGGTGTACCTTGGTGATAGTGATGCCGATATTCTGGCAGGGCATGATGCCGGTGTACGTACAGTTGGTGTCCACTGGTTGCCTGACTATCGACCAACTTTTTCTCAGAAACCAGATGTTTTATGTTATAGAACATCTCAATTGCTCACAAGCCTTGGTGAAGAGTAATGATCCTTCGTTGACACTTACCTACTAGTAAGTTAGTATAAAAAAATGAAAAATAGAAAAGAACAAATCATTACATTAGCTGTAGAGAAGATTCAAGAAATGGGTTATAGGTCCTTTAGCTACGATGATTTATCGAAAGAGTTACATGTGACGAAAGCTAGCATACATTATCATTTTGAAAAGAAAGAAGACTTAGGTTTGGCTGTTTGCTCCTATCTACGTGAAGGTTTAGAAGAGCTGATAAATGAGATTAACCATTCATCCATTCAAGTGAAAGATCGACCTTATGCTTTTATTCTAAGAAGGATAGAACATATATCTTCAACTGGCATTTGCCCGATAACGGCTTTTCAAGCAGATATGAATGAGTTAACGTACGATTTGCAAGAAGCAGTTACGAATGTAAGTCAATTAGAAGCCAATAGTATGGTCCGATTAGTAGGAGATGCTAAGAAAGATGGAGCCATTCAGGGAATAAAGAAAGAAGAAATAGAAGATTTGTCTTGGTTATTGCTTTCAACAATTAAAGGTGGCTTGCAATATCAGCGTGCGATAAATGAAACGGTGTTAGAAAAGATACTAAGCCAGGTAAGACTTCTTCTAAAATAGAAAAATCGAGGTGCATGAACAATGGAACGTAGAGTTGTGATTACAGGAACGGGTGTCATTTCTCCACTTGGTAACTCAGTAGAAGAATTTTGGGGACATTTATTGGAAGGTAAGTCAGGGATAAAACGAATTGAGTCTGAATTATATGATGGGATTGCAACACAAATTGGTGGGTTCATTACAGACTTTAAACCAGAAGAGTATATGGATAAAAAAGAAATAAGCAAATATGACCGTTTTGCTCAGTTTGCCTATGCGGCTTCAATTCAAGCACTTAAGCAAGCCAAGCTTGATGTAGAACAAGTGAATGGTGAGCGAATGGGGGTTTATATCGGTTCTGGAATTGGTGGTATTGATACGACTCTAGAAAATCATTCCTCTCTTTTAGAGAAAGGCCCAAGACGAGTGTCACCATTTATGGTACCAATGATGATTGGCAATATGGCAACGGGCATTGTCTCAATGAAAACTGGATTTAAGGGACCGAGCTTTTCCCCGGTGTCTGCCTGTGCGACTGCTAACCATGCGATTGGTGAAGCATATCTAAATATTAAACACGGATACTCAGATGGCATCCTAGCGGGTGGTGCGGAGGCTCCAATTAACCCACTATCTTATTCAGGTTTCTCTAGAATGAGAGCCATGTCTACGTTAAATGATTCTCCTGAGACTGCGAGCAGACCGTTTGATAAAAATCGTGATGGCTTTGTTATGTCTGAGGGTTCAGGTATCCTCTTTCTTGAAGAGTATGAGCATGCAAAACGCCGTGGAGCTTCGATCCTAGGTGAGATTGTAGGGTATGGATCTACAACAGATGCTTACCATATTACGTCGCCAGATCCAAGTGGGGCGGAGCGGGCGATGAAACTTGCTCTTGAGATGGGTGGCATTAGCAAAGAGAATGTTCAATATATTAATGCTCACGGGACAAGCACGCCAGAAGGAGATCAATCAGAAACAAAAGCAATTAAGCAGGTGTTTGGAGAGGCTGCTTACCAATTAAAGGTCAGCTCGACTAAATCAATGACCGGTCACCTATTCGGAGCGGCAGGTGGAATAGAAGCAATTGCGACCTTACATGCTGTTCAAGAAGATATAGCACCACCGACAATTAATTATGAAACGCCAGATGAGGTGTGTGATCTTGACTATGTGCCAAACAAAGCTGTGAATACAAAAATTGAATACGCTCTGTCTAATGGATTTGGATTTGGCGGGCATAACGCTGTGGTAGCATTTAAGAAATATCGTGATTAAAGAAATTGCGATTGATCAGGCTGATATGGCATCAAAAGTCTGGAAGCTTCAGATGCTTTCTTATCAAGTAGAGGCAGAACTGCTTCGCATAAGTGATTTCCCTCCATTACGTGAGCGTGAGAGTGACTTACAGCTGAGTGATGAAACATTTTATGGGTATTTTCATGATCAGGTTTTAGCAGGAGTCATTTCGATTAACTGCAATAGACAGATCATAGACATTACACGTTTAATGATCCATCCAGACTATTTTAGAAAAGGGATAGCGACTCAGCTACTAACGGTTATCCTCTCACTTTATCAAGAAGCTCAATTAATAAAAGTATCAACAGCATTAGATAATAAACCAGCAGTTAATGCGTATCTAAAACAAGGATTTAAGCAGATGAAGAAGACATATATGCCCGAAGGTCTATGGATTGTATCCTTTGAGAAGAAGCTTCCCTACTAAATCTTGACAATTCAATTAAAAGCAATATATAGTTTACATTATGTAATCTATATATTGCTTTTTGAGTTGGAGTGAGAACATGCAGAACAGAGTGAAGTTGGCTCGTGTAGAGAAATCATTTACGCAGGAGCAGCTTGCGGCGGCTGTTAGAGTTACGAGGCAAACCATTGGTTTAATTGAAAAAGGGCAATATAATCCTAGCTTGCAATTGTGTGTGGCCATTGCGAAAAAACTTGATAAAACGTTAGATCAATTGTTTTGGGAGGTAGAATAAATGATGAACTCGTGGATTTCTTTTTTGTTGCCGGTTGATGAATATAAGCGTGAGAGGATTCTCTACTTTTTAGGGGAAGCTGGTTTGCTTTTGCTTATCTATTTGATCGTCATGATATTGTTGACTACCTGGTCTGCCATTTCTATAAGTGCTAATACAATATCACTCCTTGGAATCGCTCTTTTTTCCGTCTATACGATGCTTAGGTATATTTTTTCTGGAATTGAATTCACCGATATTGCAACGAAAGAAGACTATCAAAAACATAAAAAGGTAATTAGAGTGAAATCAATTGGTTTTGGAGCTATGTTCTTAATTACTTACTTATTTATAGAAGGTATAAATGAATGGATTCAAATCATTGGAGTATCGCTAATAGCTGCTACATTTTTATTTTTAGTTAATTACATCTCTCTAAAAAAATCATATCTAAGAAACAAAGACTTAATCTAAAACCTTTTTAACATTTGGGTTTGACTCTCACGTTACGTGATACCTTATTGTTGATTTTGAGGGAGCTGAGGTAGATGTTGAAAATAAAAGAGGTAGCTAATCTAGTGGGCATTAGTGTGCGCACACTTCACCATTATGATGAGATTGGGTTACTCAGTCCGGATGAAGTGACTGAATCAGGCTATCGCTTGTATTCACAAAACAATATTGATGACTTACAGCACATTCTCTTTTATAGAGAGTTGGATGTCCCTCTGAAAAAAATCAAAGAAATCATGAGTCGTCCAGATTTTGATCAAGTGGAAGCTCTGCAGAGACACCAACAAATGCTTGAAGAGCGACGTAATCAAATTGATCAAATGATCGTAACTATTGAAAGGACACTCAGGTTTAAGAAGGGTGAGATTCAAATGTCTAACAAGGAAAAATTTAAAGGATTCGATTTTACGGGATGGAATGAACACGAGGATGAGGCTCGAAAGCATTGGGGAGATGAAGTTGTAGACGACGCTGCAGCTAATGTGAAAGGGAAAGAGAAAGAGCTCGGAGATGAAATGAATCGGATCTATCGCGAACTAGCGACAGTTCGCCAAGTTGATCCTGGATCAAAAAAAGCTCAGGAATTGATTGGTGAATGGTACAGATTTTTAAATCAAATTGGTACGTACTCTTTGGATGCTTTTTCAGGACTGGGAGATATGTATGTAGCGGATGAACGTTTCACTCAAAATATTGACCAGTTTGGTGATGGATTGGCTATCTTTATGCGTGATGCTATGAAGGAATATGCCGCGCAAAATAAGAAGTAACTAGGTAAAAAAGCTGCTTGAACCCACGTGGGAAAAGCAGCTTTTTTAGAATTAAGATAGGTGTTTCTTAACTAAACGGAAATGTTCCTTACTTATTTCTAAAGCGGTTTGTTTATCTAAGGTCTCCCCACTAATGTGGTCGATAAGCGTATAGTCCATGAACGATTCTGGAAGCACAATCGATTGAGCTGTCTGACTACGATTAATCGCAATAAGAAGAACTTCATCGTTCGAATAGGTTGAATAAAGTAAGACATCATCCACACCAGATTCATGAAATTGAATGGTTTCATACGTTCCCATTGTCGGTAACTCTTTGCGCCATTGGATAAGATCTTTTACAAAGGTAAATAACTCTGTATCTTGTTTATTTTGATCCCATATCATACATGCACGACAACCAGGGTCGTTATCACCAGCCATACCAATCTCATCACCGTAGTAGATACACGGAGAGCCTGGGAAAGAGAAAAGCATAAGGTATTGAAGCATTACATGATTCTTATTACCATTACTTTCAGTTAACACACGCGCTGTATCATGACTGTCGAGTAAGTTGAACTGTACTTGATTAACAGGCTGAGGATAGCTGAATAAATGTCTAGTAATAGACTGTGTAAAGGATTCAACAGTCTCTTCACGCAAGACGAAATCTTGAATGGCATCTGTTAAAGGGTAATTCATCACTGCATCAAATTGATCACCCACAAGCCACGGGGTGGATTGATGCCAGATTTCGCCGAGAATATACACATCCTCTTTTGTTTCCTTGACGGTGCGGCGGAAGTCTCGCCAAAAGTCATGATCAACCTCGTTCGCTACATCAAGACGCCATCCATCAATGTCAAAAGTCTCAATCCAATAGCGTGCAACCTGAAGTAAGTAGTCCTTCACTTCTGGATTAGCTGTATTTAATTTTGGCATCATACCAACAAAAGCAAAGGTTTCGTAATTAGGCTTCTGTGCATGAGGGTCTAATGGATAGGCATGTGGGTGAAACCAATCTCTGTACCGAGAGTCCTCCCCATTTTTGAGTACATCTTGAAATGGCTCGAAGTAATACCCACTATGATTAAAAACCGCATCTAACATGACACGTATTCCTCGTTTGTGACATTCCTGTACGAGCTTTATTAAAGTCTGCTCATCGCCAAATTGAGGGTCGATTTGCATATAATCAATGGTGTCATATTTATGATTTGAGAATGCTTTAAAAATGGGTGTGAAATAAATACCGTTAATGCCTAGGTCGCTTAAGTGGTCGAGATGATTAATGACTCCTTGTAAGTCACCACCAAAAAAAGAATCGACTTGTGGTTCTTCACTCCCCCATGGTAATACGTTATCTGGATTAATAGAGGGATCTCCATTTGAGAAACGCTCGGGAAAGATTTGATACCATACCGTATCTTTTACCCAGCTGGGAGGAGAGAATATCTCATTCTCGTGGAGATAGGGTAAACAGAAATAAGGAGAAACATGTTTAGGTTTCTCTTGATAGAAGCCACGCTCAGTATAAACAACAGATTCGTCCGTTGAGGTTAGGATGAATCCGTAACGTAGGCGGGAATGTGGCAATTGAAGGGTGACTGTCCAATAGTCGTGAAGATCATCAGAGCCAGCGAGTGACATAGATTTTTCAGAAGACTGCCAACTGTCTTGTTCCCATACATATGGATCGCCATGTATGATTGTCACTTGAAGGACATCATTTTTGGCTGTTTTTATACGCACGCAAACAGATTCTTTGTTGATAGAATAAAGTTCAGCTGGAGTTTGTAAATGACTAACAGCAGAAAATATCATGAATAGTACCTCCGGATCAATAGAATAGCTAAAGTTTAGAACAAGGTAGATCGACTGTCAACGAAATAATGCAAACGTTTTCTTAAAATATATTGCTAATATAAAAAGTAGATACTATACTAATCTATAGGAAATGAAAACATTTTCATTGTTTTGTGCAAACGTTTGCGTAGATTTATTAAAAATTGAGTATGAGAAATAGAGGAGGGGTTGAAGTGGGTAACGTTAAAAGCTATTTCCTACCTGTAGTTGTTGGTCTTTCAATGATAGTAACTGCTTGTGGACCAGAACGAGGAGATGAAATAGAAGAGTTAATACCTGATGAAGCAACAGAAGCAAATAAGCCGGAATCGTTACAGGTTTGGGTTCATGATACTGAGACGTACTTAGAAGCATACAAAGAGATTGCGGATGCATTTACAGAAGAAACAGATATCGAGGTTCATTTAGTGCCTTTTGGTTTATTCGATCAATTGGAAGCGATGTCACTCGACGCTCCCTCAGGTAGAGGACCAGACTTGTTTTTTCAGCCTAACGATATGACTGGGAATGCCTATCTTCAAGGAGTTGCAGCTGAATTAGATCTAACTGAGGAGCAGAAAGAGGGTTATATTGATGGCTCTTTAGAGGCTCTTAGCTATGATGGAGCCCAAATCGGTATTCCAGCGGCAGTAGAAACCTACGCGTTAATGTACAATAACGAACTCATTCCTGAAGCACCAGAGACGCTTGAAGAGCTCGAGCAAATTGGCGAAGAACTAACGAATCCTGCAAACGATCAGTACGGATTTCTACTCGAAGCTCAGAATGCATTTTTTGCTTATCCTTTTTTAGCGGCATACGGAGGTTATTTCTTCGGGGAAGAAAACGGAGGATATGATGTTGGTGATATTGGTCTTTCGAATCAAGGGACAGTGGAAGGAACTGAATTAATACGATCATGGTATGAAAAAGGCTATCTACCAAGAAACTTAAATGCGGATATCATGAATGGTTTATTTCTACAAGGGAATGTAGGAGCCGTTGTTTCTGGGCCTTGGAACATCAATGATTATCGCAATGCTTTAGGGGACAATCTTGAAACAGCTCCTCTACCAATGATTAATGGAGAAAGACTCAAATCTTTTGCTGGAGTGAAGGGTTGGATGGTTAATCAATACAGTGACCATATAAATTGGGCAAAAGAACTGGCTTTGTTTATGACGAGTAAGGAAAGCTCTGAAATTTTCTTTGAGTACGCTCAGGAGATTCCGGCGCGAGATGACATTGAACTGGAAAATGAATTATACGAAGGATTTGTCGAGCAGTTGGATTACGCTCAGTTTATGCCGAATATCCCTGCTGTTTCAGCTGTGTGGGAACCTCTCGGTGATGCGCTTATCTTTATAAGTAATGGGGACGATGCGGAAGAAGTTTTACTAGAAACTCAAGGAATGATAGAAGATGAAATTGAAATAATGGGGGCTGGAAATGAATGAAACCTCAACATCATTCACTACAAGTAAATAAGAAAAGTCGTGTACGCACTGCTGGTTTACTTTCGATTGTACCTGGATTGGGCCAAATCTATAATAAGCAACGTCTAAAAGGGATTTGTTTCTTATTATTGGCAGTAGCCTTTGGTATTGTGTTTTATGACATTCTGAACATTGGTTTCTGGGGGCTCGCAACACTTGGCACACTACCCGGTGTCGATGATTCAAGAACATTAATAGGACAAGGAATAGTTGCCGTATTTCTGACGATGTTTGCTGTGCTCTTTTACATACTCAACATAAAAGATGCACGCAAGATAGCCCTGCAGCGACAGGAAGGGTATGAGCCTTTATCGATAAGAGAAGGGTTTAGGCATTCATGGGATAAAAGCTTTCCTTATGTTCTTATAACACCTGGTTTAATTCTATTATTTATTGCTGTAATCTTTCCACTTTTGTTTATGATTGTGTTGGCCTTTACGAATTACAACTTATTTAATGCGCCTCCGAGAAGTGTATTAGATTGGGTTGGCTTTCAAAACTTTGTGGACCTAGCTACTATTCCAATTTGGAGAAATACGTTCTTCTCAGTTCTTTCATGGACCATAGTCTGGACAGCAGCTGCGACAACGTCTCAAATTGCACTTGCTATGTTTTTAGCGGTTATCGTGAATGACAAACGAATTAAATACAAACGATTGATTCGTACTGTTTTAATTTTGCCTTGGGCTGTACCAAGCTTTGTCACGATCCTCATCTTTGCGGCTTTGTTTAACGATGGGTTTGGTGCAATTAACAGAGATTTATTGGAACCTCTATTTAATACGAGTATTCCATGGCTGACTGATCCATTTTGGACCAAGATTGCCTTAATTATGATACAGACATGGCTTGGATTCCCGTTTGTCTTTGCTTTATTTACTGGGATTTTACAGAGTGTCTCGGATGACTGGTATGAGGCAGCGGATATGGATGGAGCTAGTCGCTTTCAGAAGTTCCGTTTTATCACCATGCCACACGTTCTTTTTGCGACAGCACCCCTTTTGATTATGCAATATGCGGGGAACTTCAATAACTTTAATATTATCTATTTATTTAACGAAGGTGGGCCACCAGTCCGTGGGCAAAATGCTGGAGGTACGGATATTCTTATTTCCTGGGTGTATAGCCTTGCATTCGAAAACTCGCAATATAGTATGGCTGCGGCGATCTCTATTATCATCGGTCTAATTGTAGCAGTATTTGCTATATTTCAGTTCCGTAAAAGTAGAACGTTTAAGGAAGGGGAATAATTAGTATGAAACAGAAAACAAAATCGCGCATTGAAGTTACGTTAATCTACCTGTTTCTTTTATTAATGTTTGTTGTCATTGGCTATCCACTATTATGGACAATTGGACTTTCATTAAATGAAGGCACGAACTTATATAGTGCAAGCATTATTCCTGAAAATTGGTCTCTCGAACATTATAAATGGCTCTTTTTTAGTGAACAAAGTAACTATGTACAATGGTATATCAATTCTTTAATTGTTGCGTTTGCCACGTCTATATCAGCTACTGTGATTGTATGTCTGACTTCTTATGCCTTCTCTAGGTACAAGTTTGTTGGAAGAAAAAATGGGCTCTATTTCTTTCTAGTATTGCAGATATTCCCAGTCATTATGGCGATGGTTGCAATCTATGTGCTTCTAAATACAATAGGCTTACTCGATTCTCTACTAGGTTTAGTGTTGATCTATGTAGGTGGAGCGATTCCGATGAATGCATTTCTAGTAAAGGGGTATTTCGATACCATTCCTAAAGAATTAGATGAGTCAGCTAAGCTAGATGGGGCAGGTCACTTTCGTATATTCTTCACAATCATGCTGCCATTAGCAAAACCAATCTTGGCCGTTGTTGCGTTATTTAATTTTATGTCACCACTGATGGACTTTATCCTACCAAGAATTGTGTTGCGTAGTCCTGAAAACTATACATTAGCTCTTGGATTATTCAACTTCGTAAGTGATCAATTCGCGAACAACTTTACACGATTTGCTGCAGGAACGGTATTGATTGCGGTACCGATTGCAATTGTCTTCTTGTTCTTACAACGTTATTTAATTTCAGGACTTTCATCTGGAGCAACAAAAGGATAATTGTAGCTATATTTTACTAGAGATATAAAAGGAGCTTATATATGAACAAACAATGGTGGAAAGAAGCCGTATGCTATCAAGTGTATCCACGCAGTTTCTATGATCAAAATGGAGATGGAATTGGAGATTTAAAAGGGGTCATTGAAAAGCTAGATTACCTCAAATGGATGGGAATTGACGTAATCTGGATGAGTCCAATGTACGACTCGCCTAATGATGATAATGGGTATGATATTCGTGATTACAAAGCCATAATGGATGAGTTCGGTACGATGGAGGACTTTAATCAACTATTAGAAGAGGTTCACCTACGGGGCATGAAAATCATCATCGATTTAGTTATCAATCATACGTCAGATGAGCATGAATGGTTTGTTGAATCAAGATCATCTATTACGAGTGAAAAACGAGATTGGTATATATGGAGAGATGCAAAAGAGGATGGGTCAGAGCCTAATAACTGGGCGTCCATCTTTAATGGATCTGCTTGGGAATGGGATGAGCAAACGAAACAGTATTATCTTCACATTTTCTCGAAAAAGCAACCAGATGTTAACTGGGAAAATAAAGATGTTCGTGATGTCTTGTACGAAACCATGAATTGGTGGCTAGATAAAGGGATCGATGGCTTTAGGGTAGATGCGATTAGCCATATAAAGAAAATTGAAGGTTTACCTGATTTGCCGAATGAAACTTCAGATCCCTTTGTTGAGTCTTTTGATGGACATATGAATCGTCCAGGTATCCAAACGTTTTTACAGGAAATGAAGCAAGAAACATTGGATCATTATGATGTAATGACGGTTGGTGAGGCAAACGGTGTAAGTATGGAAGATCCTGATGATGTACGTGCATGGGTAGGAGAGAACGATGGAGTTTTTGATATGGTCTTTCAGTTTGAGCATCTAGGCCTTTGGAATAAAGACGCTGAACAGAAATTAGATGTACCCGCATTAAAGGAAGCTCTAACAAAGTGGCAATATGGCCTTGAAGGATTAGGGTGGAATGCTCTTTTTATCGAAAACCATGACCAGCCGCGCTCTGTATCATCTTGGGGCAATGATACGAATTATTGGGAGGCGTGCGCAAAAGCACTCGGCACACTTTATTTCTTTATGAAGGGCACACCTTTTATCTATCAAGGTCAAGAAATAGGTATGACAAATGTACAGTTCCCTGCGATAGAAGATTATGATGATGTGTCTATGCGGAATTATTACGAGCAAGAACGTAGTAAAGGCAGACCTCACGCGGAATTAATGGAGGTTATTTGGAGTCAAGGCCGTGATAACTCTCGGACACCGATGCAATGGACGAATGAAAAGAATGGTGGATTTAGTACGGCTAATCAGACTTGGTTAAAAGTAAATCCTAATTTCAAAGATATTAACGTGCAATCGCAGCTAGAAGATAAAACATCGATTTTGGCTTATTACAAAACGATGATTGAGTTACGAAAACACTCTGAAACACTAATCTATGGTGCCTATGAACTTTGTGAGCTTAATGATGAGCAAGTGTATATGTATAAACGGTGTGGAGACGAGGAAACGTATACAATCATTGTGAATCTATCAGAGGAGTCAAAGGAAATCGATTATACGAATCCTGGTGAGTGTGTACTTGGTAACTATGAGGATTATAAGGCTAATCAACTTCTTCCATTTGAAGCGAGAGTATACAAGTCTTAAGACATTTACCAATGGAGCTATAGACAAAGGCTTACCTAATAATTCATTATAAAAGAATAGGTTTATGAACGTTTGTATGTAAAGGGTGGAATGCACGTGACCATAACCATAAAAGACGTAGCAAGAAAAGCAAATGTAGCCCCATCTACGGTCTCTAGGGTTATTGCTAATCATTCAACGATCAGTACGAAAACAAAAGAAAAGGTACGAGCGGTTATGGAAGAACTCGGCTATTACCCAAATGTTAATGCGAGAAATTTGGTGAATAACCATACGAATGTGATCGGGGTCATTATGCCAAGTGCAACCTATGCTCCGTTTCATAATCCTTTTTTCCCGGAGGTTCTTAGAGGTATTACGACTCAGGCTAATGAACAAAGGTACGGATTGTACTTGTCTACTAGTCAAACAGATCTGGATATCTTGGAAGAAGTAAAAGAGATGGTGTACAGTCGCCGAGTCGATGGCATTATATTACTTTATTCAACCGTAGCAGATCCAGTCATTGATTTCCTTCTGGACCGATCGTTTCCTTTTGTTGTAGTTGGACAGCCGCCAGAGCAGCTGAAAGAATCGGTCTTCTTTGTGAACAATGACAATGTAAAGGCAGCTAAGATGGTTACAGAGTACCTATTACTGTTAAAGCACGAACGGATTGCTTTTGTAGGTGGCCGCCAAGATGCTTTTGTAACGATTGATCGGAAAAACGGGTACATTGAAGCGCTTGAAGCTTCTGGAATTCAGATTGACGAATCACTATTGGTGTACCATGATGAAATCTTTGAAGGTGGTGAAAAAGCCGTTATCGAGCTTATGTCACAAAAGAATCCGCCCTCAGCAATGATCGTCACCGATGATTTAATGGCGTTAGGTGTTCTGCGAATGCTTTTCAGTATGAACGTCTCTGTTCCAGATGACATGTCTGTTGTTAGTTTTAATAATGTGTTGATGTCCAAACTCTCAACACCTCCGCTTACAACACTTGATATTCATATTCATGAGCTAGGATACAAAGCAGCTCAAATGCTTCGTCAGTGTATACTGGATCCTAAGGCATCACCTAAGAGTCACATTGTGAACCATCATCTAATTCGTCGGGCCACAAGCAAAACATTTAATGGAATGTCAATTTAGTCATCATAACTAAACGAAAGCCTGAAAGTCCGTATAGGATTTTCAGGCTTTTTTAATAGATGTATGAGCTATTATAATAGAAAACTCGATATTCAATATAATTCCAACGACTCTAGATATATAATGAAATGAAAAAGGGAAGGAAGATTGTTTGTGGATATTACCTATAAAAGGCTCAGTAACGAACTGGATGACCTCATAAAACTCTATACAACGTCTCATTGGACGTTTCATGCCGATCCTAGCCCATCCGAACGTGAGATTCGAAAGAGATTTGAGTCAGGTTGGTTTACAGATGACAGAGAAACCTACTGGATCATTGAGGGTGGAGAGGCGGTGGGGTTGGTCATGTTAGGGGATGTGTCAGATTCGATTCCGCTTCTTTATGATATTCGACTGACTGAGAGTGCAAGGGGAAAAGGCATTGGAGTGAAGACGTTAGAATGGGTAGCCCAGACACTATTTCAACGATCGGACACGGTTATTCGGATTGAGGCTTTTACACGAGTAGATAACGTAGCCATGAGAAAAATATTTAGCCAAAGTGGTTTTGTGAAAGAAGGATATTTAAGAGATTCTTGGGAGAATGATGATGGGAGTGTCATGGATTCTCTGTGTTATGCGATGATTCGGCAAGACTGGGAAACAGGTTCGGCCACGCAGATTAAGATAGATGATGTTCCATACTAATCGTATGAAAAAGGTAAGGTGATAATCATGTACCTAAAAAGAATTACACTTTTGCGTGATAAGGTTTCATCCTATCAATCATATCCCTTCTCTATTCCTTCTGTTAAGCATCTTCATGAGCTAGAATTAGACAAGGCTGTTACTTTTTTTGTGGGTGAAAATGGTTCAGGTAAGTCAACTCTACTTGAAGCGATTGCAGATAAATGTGAGTTTAATATGGCAGGTGGCGGACGGAACAACAGTTATCAACTACACGCATCTGAATCCGTTCTTGGTGAGTATATACGACTTGCTTGGCTACCTAAAGTGACCAATGGGTTTTTCCTCAGGGCCGAATCATTTTATCAATTTGCTAATCATCTTGATGAGTTAAAGCGAGATGACCCATCCTATCAATATCAATTGTACGGAGGTAAATCTTTACACCACCAGTCTCACGGAGAATCATTTCTATCATTATTCATGAATCGTTTTAAAGGCGGCAAAGCTCTGTATCTTTTGGATGAGCCCGAGGCAGCCTTATCACCAGCAAGGCAATTAGCTTTCATAAAAGTGATTCATGATCTAGCTACAAAAGGCCAGGCTCAATTTATCATTGCGACGCATTCTCCCATTTTGCTAGGCTATCCAGATGCAGATATCCTCAGTTTTGATCATGAGAAAATCTCACGTGTATCCTATGAAATGACAGATCATTATCAACTTACGCATACTTTTCTTCAAAATCGGGAGAGAGTCTTAATGGATTTACTTAAAGAAGAGCCGTAAGAATGAACTTTTACGGCTTTTGATAGCTGTAAAAAGAGTGTATAGAGACTTAGTGTGATTATGTTATAATGGATGTATATGTAATTTATTCCAGTGTGAAGAGGAGGATCTTGATGGCTCTATATCTTCTACCCATTATTCCGATAGGTGGTTTGTATGTGTTGGTATTTGCTCTTAATGGAGTTCTTGATACATTGTTTGGATTAGAACCTAGTATAAAAAAATGGGCGCTTTCCTCAGCCATTATTACAATCATCATTTTTATGGTCTTTTATTTACTCTCAATTTTAACGGGGGAGCAGGCTATCTATTAGTCTGACAGCCTACTTTTTGCTCCAATATTCTTTCATTAAATCGTGAGACCATTCGGGCTGAATAACCGGCCCGTGTGGGAGAAACTCTTTCATTACAGGCTTGATGTCGATGATCGGTGTTCCATCAATACAATCTAATCCTTCTACAACTAAACACTTCCCCTGTCTACTGATGAGCTTAACCGTGGTAAGACCCAAACGGTTTGGTCTGTTTTTACCTCTTTGTGCAAAGATCCCAACTAAGGGTAAGGCAGGGTTATTCCTCGGATGTCTGGCACCCTTCATTATTTTTTCTTCTTTGACTTTATGAAAATAAAAGAGTACTTCAAGATGTGAGAATGTTTCCACTCCTGCTAAGGATTCCTCTGAAAATGAATCATTAACCAAAATGGTTGATTGAACTGAACCCCAGTTATCATCTTCTATTTCTCTCCTTTTGTTTGATACCGTGCCAATCGCCTCGATTGTGAACATGATATTCGCCTCCAATTTATATTCAATAAAAAGTATACTTATGATTATACATTATTTTCCTTTAGTCTTCGTTAAAAAAAATATAAAAAAAAGCTTTATTTATTCGAATAAGAGGCGTATGATCATTTTTAGAATTAGTATTTAACTGAAGAAACGCAGAATATTTCAGCTGAAATAGTGGGGGAACCAATGAAGACCATGAATGGTCTCTGGGGTGAATTGTATGAGAGCTTTGGCTCCATATAACGGGCACTCTCAAGTCCGAATCCGACAGCTAACCTCGTATGCGTTTTGAGAGAGAATAATCGGTGCTGATGTGTAAGGCTCCTAGATGAAGCTCTCTTTTCTTGGAGTTTTTTTTGTGCTGTTAGGATTTAATAAGGAGGTTTAATATAATGAACATGGAAGAAAAAATAATGGTTTGTCATATTTCAGAAAATCAAAGCGGGGATCCTCTACTAAAAAGAGGTGTCGAGCTATCACAAATGTTCGATTCGCCATTATGTATATTGTATCTAAGTGGACAATCAGAGAAAGAACAAGAATACAAAGATCAATTAGACCGATTAGGATGTCAAAAATTGGTCGATGATAATCGTATGAGCTCTATATTCCAGACATATAATGGCCAGGATAAATTGCCACAGATTATTTTGGATAAAGCGCGGGAGAATCAGATCACACAGCTTGTCATTGGACAATGCAGCCAATCAAGGTGGGAGCTATTAAAAAAAGGTGATTTTGTTAATCGTCTTGTTAGTAAGATGGGCGATATTGATTTGCACATCGTTCCTGTTAGTAAGTAGTCGCTTGTAAGGGATATAGGAGGAGAACGGTCTTGAAGAAGCAATTCATTGTTATTGGGCTAGGTCGTTTTGGCAGTAGTTTAACTAAAACATTGGTTGAAGCTGGACATGAAGTTCTCGCAGTGGATAAGGATATAAGCCTTGTTCAAGAAATGGCTGAGATTGCTACTCATGCTATTCAAGCCGATTCGACAGACGAGTCTGTCTTAAAAGAGTTAGGTGCTGGGAATTTCAGTCATGGCATTGTAGCGATAGGTGAGAACCTACAAGCCAGTATTCTTACGACCCTTCTTCTAAAAGAGATGCAGATCCCTAAAGTGACCGTTAAAGCTAGAAATATTATGCATGGCAAGGTCTTAACTAAAATTGGTGCTGATCAAATTGTTTATCCGGAGCGTGACATGGGAATCCGCCTTGGTAGACAATTAAGCTCTGATAACCTTATTGATTATATTGAACTATCTCCTCACTACCATTTGGTTGAGATGAAGGCTCCTAAAGCGATGAATGGATTAACCCTTCAACAGCTAGACATTCGTGCAAAATATGGATGTAATGTTATGGCTATTCGTTCAGATGAAGAAATTAATATTTCTCCTCGAGCAGAAGACACCATTCAAACCGGTGATACCCTGCTTCTGATTGGTTCGAGTGAAGAAATTAATGAGCTGGAACGCAAGTATGAATAGGCATAGGAATCATAAGTTTATAAAAATTAACGTAAATCAGCTGACAAACCGTATGAGCCCGCCTCAGTTTATCATGCTGATTTTTCTATTGTTGATTTTTATTGGGACCG
The DNA here is from genome assembly GCF_030813245.1 of Alkalicoccobacillus murimartini. Taxonomy (GTDB): domain Bacteria; phylum Bacillota; class Bacilli; order Bacillales; family Bacillaceae_D; genus Alkalicoccobacillus; species Alkalicoccobacillus murimartini. The sequence continues at coordinate 242,181 of NZ_JAUSUA010000006.1, forward strand.
TCCTTTTATCTCTCCCTATGTCAGCGGCAAGTGGATTGTCAGTCGGGTTACTTGATGCGTTTTTTACAGCAACATCAGCTGTATGTGTAAATGGCTTGGTGGTTGTGGATACAGGAACGGTTTATTCTGTTTTTGGTCAGATTGTCATTGCTGTCCTCATTCAAATAGGTGGATTAGGATTCATGACCATGGGTGTCATTTTAGCCATTTTGCTTGGAAAGAAAATTGGGTTAAAACAAAGATTAATTATTCAACAAACGACTCAATCCAAGTCAACATCAGGGCTTGTAAAACTATGCCTATACATTTTTTGTATTGCTTTTGCATTTGAAGCCATCGCGTCTGTTATCTTAACCTTTCGCTGGGCAGGCGAGATGGGCTGGGGGCAGGCAGCATATAACGCTGTTTTTCACTCTGTCTCTGCTTTTAATAATGCTGGATTTGCTTTATGGTCAGACGGCTTATCCTCTTATATTGGTGACCCGGTTGTGAATATAGTCATTATCACCCTGTTTGTTTCTGGTGGACTGGGTTACATCGTGATTGTGGAGTTATTCAGAAAGCGCACATGGAAGAAGTTTTCGCTTCATACGAAGATTGTTTTACTTAGCTCAGCCATATTATTGGGTGTTGGGTTTGTTCTGTTGCTGTTACTTGAGAGTTTTAATCCAGCCACATTTGCTCAATTGAGTTGGAGCGAGAGAGGCTGGGCGGCGTTTTTTCAAAGTGCTACCCCAAGAAGTGCAGGGTTTAATACTTTAGATATTAACAGCATGTTATCATCGTCTCAGTTATTAATTATCATCCTGATGTTTATTGGTGCTTCCTCAGGAGGAACTGGAGGCGGCATAAAAACAACGACTTTCTTTGTGTTAATCTTAGCAACGATTAACACATTCCGCGGGGGCGGACAGATCCATGCGTTTGACCGCAAAATATCGATGGATATTATCATGCGCGCCTTAGCGGTCGTTGTCAGTTCAATAGCTTGTGTACTTGCTGTCTCATTAATGTTAACAGTCACTGAAGGTATGTATGAAGATCATTTTCTTGAAGTATTATTTGAAGCCACCTCGGCCTTTAGCACAACAGGTTTATCAATGGGACTTACAAGCGAACTTACGTCTACTGGGAAAGTGATTGTAGCCATAACGATGTTTATTGGAAGACTGGGACCTTTAACGCTAGCCTATGCTCTTGCAAAAAAGAGCCGAAAATCGAAGTTGGGTTATCCAGAGGATCATGTGTTAATTGGGTAACATATTTTTAAATCACAGAATGAAGGGCCTAACCATGACGTCGTCAGACATATCATGGTTAGGCCCTTTTTTGCCCGCTTGTTTAGAGTAAAGCAGACGAATGACTATACTAAACTCCACTCAATTTCTTATTGAAATTCTTCATTTGTAAGATCAGCATTCAAAGCCACAGCCGCTTTGTTTCCTGATGCAGCAGAGACGATTAACTGAGAGTAAGCAGGGCTTATTGCATCACCTGCCGCATAAATGTGCTCCTTAGAGGTTCTTCCGAATTCATCCACAACTAATGCCCCGCTTTCAGTAAAGTCGCAGCCTAATTCATCTCGTAATGGATTAAAAAGAAAAGTGGGATTAACAAAGCCACCTGAACGCTTAATGATTACACCTGACTCAAACTCGACCTCCGACAGTTGACCGTATTCACCATGAAGCCTTCTTATTTTCTCCGTCGTGATCGTAATGCCTTTATTCTCGAGTAGCGCTCGATTTTCTGAGGATATCTCCGTTCCATTTGTAGCTAAGACCAAATCCTTAGACCAATTAAATACTATTTTCGCCAAGTGCGCAGCATGTTCTGAATCATTAATGATGATGAGCGGTTGGTCTCTCAGCTCCCACCCATCACAATAAGGACAATTAAAAAGGCTTTTTCCGTATAAGGTTGATATTCCTTCAATAGATGGTAGAGATTCTTTAAATCCAACGGCCAAGAGTATTTTCTTTGCATGAAATGTTTGTTCATCCTTAGTCACAACGTTAAAATAGGAGCCATCTTCGATAAAGGTAATACTTGTAACCGTATGAGCTATTGATGTAATGGAAGGATACGTAGCTAATTCTTGTCTGCCAATTTTTCTGAATTCAGATGGAGATGTGCCATCTCGTGTGATAAAGCCATGTGATTCATGTGTAACTTGATTTCTGTTGCTATTATCATCAAATAAAAGAATATTTCTGCGAGCTCTACCTAATACAAGAGCAGCGCTAAGGCCTGCTGGGCCACCTCCAATGATGGCACAATCAAAAATAGAGTTTGTTCGAATTCTATCTGCTGACATAAAATCTCCTTCTTTCATGTATATTAAAGATACTTTATATCTATAATAAGGCGGTTCTATATAATATGCAATCTTTATATCTTGGCTTTATTGACGTAGTTTCATCCTGCTGAGATAATAATTTTAACTAATGAATCATAACGTAGGTGATAAAACAAAATGAATTATTCAAAAGGAACGAATTATGCGTTACATACTATGCTTTATCTTGCCACGCAAAAAGATAATCCTGTAGTAGGTGTGCAAGAACTAGCTAAACATCAATTGGTTTCTCCAACGTACTTGTCAAAAATATTAACGAAGCTTACGAAGTATGGACTTGTCGAATCCTATTCAGGGGCCCAAGGTGGATATCGTTTAAGTCGTGACAAGTATGAAATCTCCTTCTTGAATATAATCCAAGCGATTGAGGGGAACACGCCTTTGTTTAAAGGGTGTGATAGTAATGGCCCTGGTTGTCTAATCGAAGCAGTAATGAAAGAATCAGAAAAGAAAATGGAAGAATATCTGCAGCTTAGAACCATTGGTGATGTTGCTGATCAACATGAGCAGACAAAACTAGAAGATGAATGAATCATAAACCAAACAAATACGAATGAGGAAAACCGTATCTTCTAGAACGGTTTTTTTTGTTTAAAAGAATCTAAGTAGATTCTTCTTTATTAAAGATGTAAATAGTACTTATGCAAAAGTTTTATAAGAGAAGGGTTTGTTGGGGATAGGTTGCCCCACGCTCGAAGGATACACAATTTGACGGTGCAGCCTGAATGTGTGGTTTCAAAAGAATAAGCTGTATTACTAGGTGTTGAAGGGGCTTATGGAGAATAAATAGGAATGCAACGCTATCAAAAAATAGACCTTTAGAGAAGGAAAGAAAACGTTAAATCCTATTTGACACATAGGTTTTATAAAGTTAGGATGAGGTAGTAAATTAAGAATAGTACAAAGTAAAACTTTCTATAAAATAATGATAATAAAATAAGATGGCAAAAATCATCGCTTTGTGAGGTGGATATCGTTGCAGCTTCATAGTCAAAATAGTCCTTTTACTAAAGAACAAGCCGACCTACTGAATCTATTACTTCCTACTTTAACGACTGAACAGAAGATCTGGATTAGTGGATATCTTGCTGCTAGTCAAACTGAAGTATCTCCATCTTCAAATGAGGGGACTGAACCTACTGTTCATTCTGCTCCGTCGGTAGATCAAAAAATAAAGGAAGTAACCATTTTATTTGGTTCGCAGACGGGAAACGGACAAAACTTGGCCGAGGAATATGCTCCTAAGCTTGAGAACAATGGATTTCAAGTGAAGGTCTCTTCAATGAATGACTTTAAAACAAAAGATCTAAAAAATATTCAAAACTTATTGATTATTGTTAGTACTCATGGAGAAGGGGATCCGCCGGACAACGCTCTATCATTCTTTGAATTTTTACACGGAAGAAAGGCTCCTAAGCTAAACGATGTGAATTACTCCGTGCTAGCTCTTGGCGATACATCCTATGAATTCTTTTGTCAAACGGGGAAGGATATTGATCATCGACTGGAGGAATTAGGGGGTAATCGTCTATATCCACGGGTAGATTGTGATGTAGATTTCAGTGAAGATGCAACAGAGTGGATAGAAGGTATCTTATCTGGGCTGAGTGAAACACTTGAAGAGAGTCCTATCGGTGTTCCATCTTCAACAGTTAGCCCAACGTCTGAAGGAAATCAATCGAGTTATTCTAGAACGAATCCATTTAAAGCAGAGGTTTTAGAGAACATCAATCTTAATGGACGTGGCTCAAATAAGGAAACTAGACATTTGGAGCTATCATTAGAGGGATCAGGTCTTACGTTTGAGCCTGGTGATAGTTTAGGTATATACCCCGAGAATGATCACTTATTAGTAGACCTTTTAATAGAGGAAACGAGTTGGGATCCCAATGCCTCCATTCAAGTGAATAAGCAAGGAGACGTTCAGACATTACGAGAGGCGTTAATTTCTCATTTTGAAATTACGGTTTTAACAAAGCCCTTATTAGAAAAAGCGGCACAGCTCTCGTCTAAAGATGAATTAAAAGCGTTACTTGAAACTGGTAAGGAAGATGAATTAAGAAGCTATCTTACTGGTCGAGATTTACTTGATTTGATACGTGATCATGGTCCTTGGAAAGCAGACGAGGTTGAATTTACTTCGATTCTCAGGAAAATACCACCGCGCTTGTACTCGATTGCTAGTAGTTATCAGGCAAATCCGGATGAAGTTCATCTAACGATTGGTGCATTAAGATATGATTCTTATGGTCGTGAAAGGAAGGGTGTCTGTTCTGTTCAATGCGCTGAACGATTACAGCCTGGAGACACAGTTCCAATCTTTATTCAACGCAATCAAAATTTCAAGCTGCCAACGAATGAAGAAACGCCTATTATTATGGTGGGACCAGGAACTGGAGTTGCACCATTTAGATCATTTATTGAAGAGCGAGAAGAGTTAGATATAAGCGGGAAGTCATGGCTGTTCTTTGGAGAACAGCATTTTGTTACAGACTTCTTTTATCAAATTGAATGGCAGCGTTGGATAGAGGAAGGAATATTAACGAACTTAGATGTAGCCTTTTCTCGTGATCAAGAACAGAAGATCTATGTACAGCACCGTATGCTTGAAAAAAGCAAAGAGTTGTACGAGTGGCTAGAGGCTGGAGCGGTAGTCTATGTGTGTGGAGATGAGACGCACATGGCGCATGATGTGCATTCTACCCTACATTCAATCTTACAAACAGAAGGTGGACTAAGCTCAGATCAGGCAGAGGCTTATTTGGCAGATTTGCAGCAACAAAAACGGTATCAGAGGGACGTCTACTAATTGATAGGCATGGGAGGAGATTATGATGGTGAAGACAAATAGTGTTCATGCTCAGGAGGGACCTCCAAGTGATGTTGAACAAATCAAAGAAGAAAGCCAGTATCTACGCGGATCATTAGCTGAAACATTAAATAATCCTTTAACCGCAGGAATTCCGGATTGGGATAACCGTTTAATGAAGTTCCATGGGAGTTATTTACAAGATGATCGTGATCTTCGTAATGAACGCCGCCAACAGAAATTAGAACCAGCCTATCAATTCATGGTAAGGGTTAGAGCCCCAGGTGGAGTAGCTACACCAGATCAATGGCTAACGATGGATCGATTGGCCCTTCAATATGGAAATGGAACATTAAAGCTTACCACCAGGCAGGCTTTTCAAATGCATGGCATTCTTAAATGGAATATGAAAAAAAGTATTAAAGAGATCAATGATTCGCTAATGGACACTCTTGCAGCCTGTGGAGATGTGAACAGAAACGTGATGAGCAATCCAAACCCATATCAATCAGAGATTCATCAAGAAGTATATGACTGGTCCCGTAAGCTAAGTGACTACCTGTCCCCAAGGACTCGTGCCTATCATGAAATTTGGTTAGACGAAGAAAAGGTTGTCGACAGTAAGTCAGATGAAGAAACAGAACCAATGTACGGCAAATACTATCTGCCTAGAAAATTTAAGATTGGAATTGCGATCCCGCCTTCTAATGATGTGGATGTTTATTCTCAAGATTTAGGGTTTATTGCCATTGTAGAAGAGGGAGAGCTAAAAGGATTTAATGTAGCTGTTGGTGGAGGCATGGGCATGACTCATGGCGACACAAATACGTATCCTCAATTATCGCGTGTCATTGGATATTGTACGCCGGATCAACTGCTTGATGTAGCCGAAAAGATCATTACTATTCAAAGAGACTACGGAAATCGCTCCGTGCGCAAATATGCTCGTTTTAAATATACTATTGATGCCAGAGGTCTAGATTGGGTTAAACAAGAGTTACATAACCGATTAGGTTACGAGCTGGCCGAGGCTCATGAATACCAGTTTGACCATAATGGTGATCGCTATGGTTGGGTAAAGGGAACAAATAAAAAGTGGCACCTTACTCTATTTATACAAAATGGACGTATTGAGGATACCAAAGAGTACCCATTAATGACCGGTTTAAGAGAAATTGCTAAGGTTCATACAGGTGATTTCCGAATTAGTGCAAATCAAAATCTTGTCATCAGTAATGTAACAAGCCATAAGAAACGCAAAATTAATGAACTAGTCGAACAATATGGACTGACAGATGGGAAAGAATACTCTGCTCTTCGAAGAAGCTCAATGTCTTGTGTAGCGTTACCTACCTGTGGCATGGCAATGGCAGAGTCGGAACGATATCTTCCTTCCTTGATATCTAAGATAGAAGTATTGCTCGAGGAATCGGGTTTGCGTGAGGAGGAGATTGTGATTCGGATGGCCGGATGCCCTAATGGCTGTTCGCGGGCTGCCCTCGGTGAGATTGGATTCATCGGTAAAGCGCCAGGTAAGTATAATGTATATCTCGGAGCAGGTTTTGCTGGGCAGCGATTAAGTAAGATGTATCGAGAGAACATTGGTGAAGCAGAGATTTTAGAAACCTTAAAGCCAATCATTGTCGATTATGCAAAGCATCGTAAGGAAGGCGAGCACTTCGGGGACTTTGTAATTCGTTCAGGCTATGTAAAAGAAGTTCTTTCTGGAACAGATTTTCATGAATGAAGGACTATGAGATGGAGGTATACAGCACCTTTTATGAAGAGGTGCTGTTATACTTAAACTGATTGAATAAAAAGACATCTTAAAAGTTGTTAAGTTTTTTTAAAAAACGCTTGATGCTTTTTGTCGGACGTGATATATTATTACTTGTCGTTAAGAGCGACACACTAACCAATGTTCTTCAACTGGTTGCACAATGATTGTTTTCATTTGCGCCCGTAGCTCAACTGGATAGAGTACTTGACTACGAATCAAGCGGTTAGAGGTTCGACTCCTCTCGGGCGCGCTTATCTTTTCTATTAAATAGGCTTCGGGAAGTAGCTCAGCTTGGTAGAGCACTTGGTTTGGGACCAAGGGGTCGCAGGTTCAAATCCTGTCTTCCCGACCATTTACTATTTGGTCGTTATTACTTAAATATTGTGCGGGTGTAGTTTAGTGGTAAAACCTCAGCCTTCCAAGCTGATGATGTGAGTTCGATTCTCATCACCCGCTCCAAATTTTATATTTGGCAGAACGTACTTTTTTTATGCCTTTTTTGGGGCCTGTAGCTCAGCTGGTTAGAGCGCACGCCTGATAAGCGTGAGGTCGGTGGTTCGAGTCCACTCAGGCCCACCAAAAAATACTTGTTGACAAACGCTTCGGTGTTTGATAATATTTAAAAGTCGCCAATGAGCGATGCGAGTTCTTTGAAAACTGAACAAAAGCCAAGCGTACGAAGAGATACATAGTATCTCATAGTAATAAAAAAGTCGCAGTTCATTCTGTGCAATTGGAAAGTTGATGGAGACATCAACGCCAGCAGTTGAGCAATCAACTCACCACTTTTATGGAGAGTTTGATCCTGGCTCAGGACGAACGCTGGCGGCGTGCCTAATACATGCAAGTCGAG
>NZ_JAUSUA010000007.1 GCF_030813245.1 Alkalicoccobacillus murimartini
ATGTATCTGCTCTTCTTCCGATGTATTTTGCTCTCTTCCTGATGTATCTGCTCCTCTTCCGTTGTATGTTGCTCTCTTCCCGATGTATCTGCTCTCTTATAAAAGGGTTTTTCAACAACTTTATAGAATATACAGTTAAAAGCAGTACTTTGATCTAATGAATTGGAGGGAAATCAAATGAAAAGTAGATTTGCTGAATTTAATGACATCAAACAATTAATAAGAATGAGATGGGATTTTACAACTGAATATGATACTAGTAAAACAAACGAATCATTCAATGATTTTGAAAAAGAATGCCAAACTTTTTTAGAGGACGCTCTTAAAAGCGATCAATGGTTTATTTGGGTCGCGGAGGATAATGGAAAAATCATTTCACATATATACATAGAATTAATTCAAAAGGTACCACGCCCAGGTAGAACGACATATCCATTTGCATTTATGACCAATGTATACACAATTCCAGAGTATAGAAGCAAGGGGATTGGAAGTGAATTACTAAAATCGATTAATAAGTGGATTAAAGAAAACCATTATGAATTTGTGATTGTCTGGCCAAGTGAAGATTCTATTAATTTTTATAGTAATAATGGTTACGTTCATTGTACGGAACCTATGGAATTTCACCCTTCATATTGACGTTTAACATCATAAGTGTGCTCTTTTTGCTCGTACTCGCGTTTCAAGCCCTAAGCTTTTCTACATTAAGAAAAAACAAACGAACACACTAAGCCGCGCAACTGACGCGGCTTAGTGTGTTCTGTGCTGATAGAGAGGTCTTTCAAAAATAATGTGCGCAGATCTCCTGCGCACTCCCCATCTCTAATTCATTACATACTTACTGATTTCGGTTTGCCAGGTTTGAAAAGCTGCAGGTGGCTCCTCGGTTAAACTCTGTCCCAATGCGACGGTTTGAGTCACCACATTTTGACGATCATTGCGTAATCGGATACTTGCCGATGTTGCAGCAATGCTTGGGTTTAACCTAAGTGTCACCACTTTCTCAGCTGTACCCTGATCATCGGCTGTTACAGATCCAATGCTTTGATAACCATACCCGTTTGGCCAGCTTCCATTCTCCGCTTGCACTTGGGAAATAGCTTGTCCTCCAGATAGATATACTTGCATATCCAAGTTACTTATACTCTGACCTGGTTCTAGGTGATCTACTTTAACTGTCACTTCAAACGATTCACCACCAAGCGGAAGGACATCAGGAGTACTGACTTCGAATACCACGTCTGCCGGTGCCTCTTCTCCCGAACCAAATGATCCACTAGCAAATGTTGACCGATCGTACCAACGATAATCCCCTTGCGGCTGTCTCCAAGGCTCTTGCTCTGGCTCGGTTGTTTGCTCTGGGATTTCCATATCAAGTAAAGGAGAAGGCTCGTCCAATGTAATCGAAGTACTTGTGAAATCTGTGTAGTCTTCAGGCTCAGCTAACCAATCAATTACTTGGACCAGCAACTGCCCATTGTCTTTATCAATAAACCCATCATAGGTTCTTTTTTGTCCGCCATGCTCCTCATTCCGGTATTTAGGCGTGGCATCTTCTACAGGGGAGGAATCTCCAATAAAGGCTGACTTTCCAAGCTCTTTTTTCCCGATCGCTACATACGGTCCTTCGTCTGTTCCCCCACCATGATAAACACCTTGATCCACTGCATTACCCCATTTATTCTCTTCTGGAGTTAATCCATCCGGTAAAAAAGCAATGCCCTTCGCTCGATCTGGATCCATAATAGCAAGTGTAGATCCTGCATGTAAGGATAAAGATTCAACAGACTCTGTAATACCAAATGACTCCTCAGGATCTACAATGACATTTGCTTCTGTGTTATCGATCGAGTTATAGCGGAAACGCACCCCAAATTCCTCCGCTAGCCAATCTGAGCTCTCTACTCCTTCAAGTGCTTCTTTCTCAGCATCACTCATTCCTTTAGTTAAATCCTCGTAAGCACCACGACGCCAGCCATTCATAATTTCGTTGGAGTCAAAGCGATTAAAGTTCCGATCGGCGTTATAATGATCGGCAATGAAAAAGACTCCCCCGCCTTCCTCTGCAAAAGAAGCGATGGCATCCTGCTCCGTTGTTTGAAATGGAATTTGAGCCTCTGGAATGACAAATACATCATAGTCTTCTAAATCTTCTTCAGTTAACGGATCAGCCCCGCGATGTTCATGAACAAGATAGCCAACCTCGGCTAAGGCATCAGCAAAATCAGAAAAGGCTCCATCAATTACCCAATCGGATTGTCCAGCCGTCTGTCCATGACTGTTATCAAATAAAACTGTTTTTCCATTTGGTTCATCCGGCTCGATGACAGGAGGTGGATCATCCACACTTTCTGCAAGAGCAGGAATACTAATTAGCACCCCGGCAAACAAAATAACAGACTGAACTCCACTTTTTTGGTTCCTCAGCTTTTTCATATAACCCTCCTATTGTGTTGGTCTGTATAAAAGCTTTCGCCTTGAGTATAGCAGGCAGCTGTTGAGGTCTATTGGGAAACATCGTTTTTACAGAATTGATAAATAATTTAAATGAAAATGTAATATACTTTACTCTTGAATTTGGTATGCACCTATTCACTTCAAATTTATACGCTCAAATTCTTTCGATAAACAAGCTCGTTTCAGTTTTTTAGTTCTTAGCAGCCATAATAGATCTGATTTATTATCATATGAGAGCTGAACATGGAAGTAGTTTATGTATTCTAATACAGCGAATAGATAAACAAATATGGAAATCAACAAACCTATCAATGAGACATCTAAAGACCTGACTTGATAATCAATAACAAACAACACAGGGATGAACATTAGAATAAAAAGGTTCACTTTCTTCGTGATCTTAAGGTACAGAAGGAGCTTATTTGGTATGTCAGCTGTTCCCATTTGTTTTAACCGTCTCCACTTAATAAACCAATACACACTTCCCTGTCCTAATATAAATAGTAGGAGAAAAAAAGAAACGATAAAAGAAGATAATATGCTTAATTGAAATTGCGGGTAAGTGAGATTAAAAAAGTAAAAAACGATCAAAAAACAAATAATGGATGCATTCTCTCCAGAATATAAGTAGCAAAGTCGCTTTTCTATCTTCTTTTTCATAGAACCCCTTCTCTCATTCCTTCAAAATATATGCTATTGAATGTTCAGATCATTAGTCATATACTTACATTAACAAAATATAGGATGTGGATAAATGAAAGCTAATCGGCTTCTATTTCTTATTATTGTCATGATGTTTTTTATTACACTCAACAACGTAAGCACGAGTTCTTTTTCATTTTTTTCAGACGATCTAACTTTCTTAATGATTAGTCTATTGTTCGTGATAGCTCTTGTCATTCAAGCCATGACTCTTCCTAAAATGAAACCTAAAAAGAAATAAGCCAAGCAAAGCAGTTGCGGGGCTTATTTCTTTTTGTGCCTAGCTCTTTCTTCCATCCATATAAATCGGTTTAATTTGATCCATTTTCACACTACTATCTTTGTATCTAAGAATATATAAAGCTGGTAGTAATAGCATCAACCCACCAAAGATTAAGGCTACATAAGAATTCCATTCAGTAAATACTCCTGCTAACAATGTTGCACATATGGAAGCAATACCGGCGATGACGTACATGGCACTTCTTACTCTTGCAAGCAATGAATCAGGCGTAATTCCCTGCTGAACAGAAAGTTGAACAACAAAACCCATTGAAAGCGCGCCATCAAAAATCATCATTCCAATGCACATCACGATAAAGTGGCTAGACAGCAAACACAAAACACCAACTGAAGATAAAATGAGTAAGGTACTTAAGAAAAATAGCCAATTAACCTTCTTAAATCGATTCATAATAAGTACACCAATCACATTACCTAGTCCCGCAAATGATAGTAAAATGCCAATATATTGTTCAGATAGGTGTAAAGTCGTTCTAGAGTGAAAAATGATACTTAAGATCATAAATACAGTGGCGAAACTCAAACATACAGCAGCAATCGTTGAACCTTTTTGGGAAGAGTTTGCAAAAAGATATTGAACGCCCTCTTTGGCTCGCTCTGTAAACTCAAACACCTTTTCTTTTATATGCTTCGTTTCACTAGTAGCTGTTGATTTCGAATGCTTATACCTAACAACTGAAATGAACAGTGTGGAAATCGCCATTAAACACCCGCATACAACAAGAGTAAAACTGGCCCCATAATAGGCGAGTAAGAAACCACCAATACTTGGGCCAATAAGTGTGACAAAAGCGTCAGCACCTTCCAGCAGATTATGCGCACTTAATAGGTTGTTCCGACCAACTACCCTAGGAATCATCACTTGAAATGCTGTCTGTTGAATTAAACCGACCAATCCAATTAAGAATAATATACATGCAATCAATACAGGGCTTACGCTATCTACACTCACAATATATGCTAGGCTAAATATGAGCACAGCATATAGCATACTGCAGCTTGAAGAAACGAAGATTGGATTCTTTTTCTCAATCCACGTACCTATCGGAATAGCAAATAAGACGGTACCTAATTGCTGTGACAAGAGAACTAATGCAGTGACAATCGGTGAACCACTTAATCCTAGAACAATTAAAGGCACAACAAGTTCACGAAACCTCTCATTAAGTATCTTCAATAGATTATGAGCCCATAACTTCAAGAATTTTTCATTTATATGCCATTTCTCTACCATTTCATGTACATTCCCTCTATATCTGATCAGCCCCCTTGGCAAGGGCAGTAATCTCTAGATTAGGTATCATTACTATACTTATTAAATCTAAATAAATCCTTTCCATAGTCAGAATCTGACAGATAAAAAATAAGCCACGCTAGACACGCGGATTATTTTTTATCTAATGTCTAACTCTCCGTGGAAGGTATAGGGTACAGCATCTTTAAGAAAACGTTCCATTCCGTTATAAAGAGGAATTTTTTCATTTGCCGTTTGTAAATCAACCCACTCTGCCTCTTCAATGGTCTCAGTATCTTGAATGAGCAGTTCACCTGATTTGATGGCGGCTTGGAAGGTAGTAAGAATGGCGTGATGACCATCTACAAATAGCTCATCTAAACTGAGCACCTGAGTGATTTCAACGGATAACCCGGTTTCCTCCCTCACCTCTCTGATCGCAGCCTCGCTAAGAGTTTCGACATTTTCCACACGGCCACCAGGCAGAGACCATGTATTGTGATTTTTGTTTTTTACAAGTAAGACCTTGCCAGACTGATCATCAAAAATAAATGAATATACCACTTGTATTTGTTTCATCCGTCTCTCCCTTCAGCCTGCTTCCATTCTTCATAAAACTTTTCGACAGTGGCAAATCTCATGTCTCGCTCTTGCTCCACTGCCTTCAACGCTACTTCATAAAGAGCAGGATTTGCTTGCCATTTTTCAAATGAACGATCAAGTTCTCCTCCCAATAGACTAAAGGCCATCGCACCCAGATTAAACACATTGGTTTTAGAATCAATACTAGCCCCTAGCTCATATTCTTCTGGTGACATAAACCGCTTCGATCCCCACATTTGTCCCATGTGATTAGTGAATGGTTTCTTCTGATAATAATCAATATCACAGATTATCGTTTTGTTTTCAGCAAAATTGTATAAAATACTTCCATCATAAAAATCAATCGCTACATAATTCTGTTTCTCCACAAATTCGTGAAAGGAAAAGACCGCGTTTAATGATTCTAGCTGCTTTTCTAATGGGAGTTGTTTAAATTGATAATAGGGTGAGTTTGGATTCGTGTACTTTTCTGGGGGTGGAAAGGACCAATGTGGGTGCAAACACTCGCCATCAACCCACTCAAAAGCTAGCGCATATCCTTCCCCTACCTGAAAATGATCAAGTAACGTAATGAGAGATTTGTGCTTTAGATCTTGATAAATGGGTGCCGCTTGTTTTAATCGAGCGACCGCGTAACTCGGTTCCCCTTCATAATGAATCGGTTTAGCCCCAGCATATTTTACAAACAGCTTTTTATCACCTTGCTTCACACCAAAGCTTAAATTTCCAGAATCCTGTTGATCAAATACCTTAAACACTGATCCGTACTCTGTTAACCATTCAAAGTTATGGGTCTCTTTTAAAGCAAATGTCACTTCATTAATCTTTATATTTACATGGTAAGTATTAGATGGATTCATAGGACCTCCTTAAATAAACGCTATGTGGTTAATACTACCAAAAAACCAACACAAAATGTGTTGGTTTTATTGATTATGATTCGTTTAGGCGTTTGGAATTTTTCCTAGTGATTTAAGCAATGACATACTCTTTTGATTTAGTCCTATATATTGAACCTCTATCCCATTTGTTGTGAATAGCGATTCTAATCGATCAAGGGCTCCAACAGCTGAATCATCCCAAATTTGTGAGTGGGTAAAATCAATGTCAACTGTGTTTAACTTTTCAGTGGTATCAAATTGTGACAAAAACCTTGTTACTGAAGCAAAAAACAAAGGGCCTTCTACTTTATATATACGCTTCTTCTGATTCTCCATGTAACTTGACGACACATGAATTTTAGAAATCTTAGCAGCAAAAAAGATCATACTTAAGACCACACCAGACAAGACTCCATAAGCTAAATTGTGCGTCACAAGTACAACGGCAATTGTCACAACAAGGACTATGGCATCGGTTCGTGGCAATCGATGAATCGTTCTGACTGAGTTCCAATCAAATGTACTGACGGATACCATAATCATCACACCAGCTAAAGCAGCCATCGGAATCCGCACGACTAGGCTACCTAAAACAACAATTAAAAACATTAAGAACACACCTGCGACTAATGTTGATAAACGGCCTCTCCCGCCTGATTTCACATTAATAACAGACTGACCGATCATCGCGCAACCGGCCATGCCTCCAAAAAATCCAGACACGATATTGGCGATTCCCTGTCCACGGCTTTCTTTATTTTTGTTACTCGCTGTATCTGTCATGTCATCGACAATACTTGCTGTGAGTAATGATTCTAACAATCCAACAATAGCTAAAGCGAATGAATAAGGTAAAATAATCCACAATGTTTCTAAATTAAAAGGCACATTGGGTAGCACAAAACTAGGTAAGGTTTGTGTTAACGTACCCATATCTCCAACATTGCGTACACCAATATTTAAGAAGAGCACGATGATGGTAACAACAATAATTGCTACGAGTGTTGATGGTACTGCTTTTGTTATCATTGGAAACAAATAAATGATGGCGAGTGTCACTCCGACAAGCAAATACATCACCCATGTTTCACCTATAAAATGTTCAATTTGCGCCATAAAAATTAAAATAGCCAGTGAATTAACAAAACCAGTCATCACTGTACGTGGCACAAATTGCATCAGCTTCGCAAACTTACAGACTCCAAAAATGATCTGAATCACTCCGGTCAGGATGGTTGCAGCTAAGAGGTACTCAAGACCATAATTCGCAACTAGAGTAACCATGACTAAGGCCATCGCTCCTGTAGCAGCTGAGATCATACCTGGTCTGCCACCTACAAAGGCAATGACCACAGCAATACAAAAAGAAGCATATAAACCGACCATCGGATCGACACCAGCAATAATCGAGAAGGCAATGGCTTCTGGGATTAAGGCTAAGGCCACCACAATGCCGGAGAGAATGTCTCCCCTCACATTACTAAGCCATTGTTCTTTAAAACTTTCTATCATATCTTTACCTCTTTCTCCATTCATTTTACGACCCTCGAGTCTCACGAAAGCCAATTCAATAAATGACTGAAGAGAGTCTTACTGATCACGTGGTTTTCTCTTCGTTTATTATAGTGAATCCAATCATATTCGCAAGTTATTTTTTACTCAGATGATTTGACCATTGACATCAACTGGATATGAATGTAAGATAATCTAAATTCAATCAGACACATTCAATGACAAAGAGAGTAGTTCAAATCACGTTGGCTAGCGAGTTAGGGACGGTGTAAGCCTAATGCAACAGATTTGAATGAAGCGCACTTTGGAGATATTTCCTGAACGGTTAGTAGGGAAATGCGGGGAGTCACCTCGTTACTAATGGAAAGTGGTCACCTTTTTGGTGGCAACTAGAGTGGTACCACGGGAAGTTATGCTCTCGTCTCTAATCATAGAGACGGGGGCTTTTTTTATATTCAAAAAGGAGGAACCAAGGATGATTCACACACAAATCGCAAAAGCTATTGCCAAAACGTTAGACTATGTTTTATCAGAAGAGGAAGTGTACTCTCTTCTTGAAACACCAAAGCACTCTCATCTTGGTGATGTTGCTTTTCCTTGCTTCACACTCGCGAAACTAGGAAAGAAATCCCCCGCCATCATAGCAAATGAAATCAAAGAGACTCTTAAAAGTGTATGGATCCACTCAATTGAAGTGGCAGGGGCTTATGTAAACATTTTTGTTAACCAAGATCTATCTGCGAACCACATTCTCAACCAGGTTCTGACTGAGAAAAGTCAGTATGGCTCTAAACCATCGACAGGTGAAAAAGTATTGATTGATTATTCCTCTCCAAACATTGCTAAACCATTTTCCATGGGGCACTTACGTTCAACCGTTATTGGTCACTCCCTTTCCCATCTATCAGAGAAAAATGGATACGATGTCGTTCGAATCAATCATATAGGTGACTGGGGCACTCAGTTTGGGAAGCTCATTGTGGCGTATCAGTTATGGGGCGAGAAGTCGCTTATTGAGAAAGAACCCATTAAAGAATTATTAAAACTATATGTGCACTTTCATGAAGAAGCTAAGAAGGATGATGCTTTAAATAATCAAGCCCGCGCTGCCTTTAAGGCGTTAGAAAACGGAGACGAAGAATGCCTCGCTTTATGGAAATGGTTTAGAGAAGAGTCCTTAAAGGAATTCGAAACCATCTACCAGCTACTTGGCATTACCTTTGACGCTTACACAGGTGAAGCTTTTTATAATGATAAAATGGCGCAGGTCGTTAGTGAATTGCAGGATAAACATTTACTTACACTTTCTCAAGGTGCCTATGTTGTTGAACTGGAAGACATGCCGCCTTGTCTCATCACTAAAAAGGATGGGGCCACATTATACGCAACCCGTGATGTGACGGCAGCCCTATATCGCCACCAGACCTACCAACCGAAAAAAACCTTTTATGTGGTTGGTCATGAACAATCCCTACATTTTCAACAAGTGTTTCATGTTCTTAACAAGATGGGATACGAATGGGCAAACCGTCTAGAGCATGTGGCATTTGGTATGATGCTAAAAGATGGATCAAAAATGTCGACGCGTAAGGGCAAGATTGTACTCTTGGCTGATGTATTAGCGGAAGCTATCGAAACAGCAAAACGTAATATGAATGATAAAAACGCATCTCTTTTAGATAAAGAGTTGGTTGCTAAGCAGGTTGGAGTGGGTGCGATCATCTTTAATGACCTTAAAAACCTACGGACCCATGATCTAGAGTTCTCAATAGATCAGATGATGAGTTTCGAAGGGGATACTGGACCTTATGTTCAATACACGTTTGCTCGTATTTCAACGATCTTAGAAAAGGGTCAGTATCAACCAAAAGAAAGTACATTCCATTCTTTAGGTGAACAGGCATGGCCTATCATTAAGCTATTGGATCAATTTCCTTCCTTAGCTGAAAAATCATTTGACCAAGCAGACCCTTCTCAAATTGCCAAATACAGTTTGTTGCTAGCACGGTCATTTAATAAGTACTACGCTCACACAAAGATTCTTGTAGAAGACAATCAGAAACAAACAAAGCTAGCTTTTTCTTATGCAGTCTCTCTTGTGTTAAAAGAATGTCTACGACTTCTAGGAATAGCGGCGCCGACCAAAATGTAATAAATGAGACGTTATGTGTTACTGTATACTGGTTAGAAGATGGAACATGAAGAAAGAGGGAACAGATGCCTACTATACTGGTTGCTGACGATGATGCGAACATTCGCGAACTCGTCTGTTTATTTCTACGAAATGAGGGCTTCACAACGGTTGAGGCAACAGATGGCAAACAAGCAATGGCCGTCTACGCTTCTTCCAATGTGGATCTTGTTGTGCTTGATATTATGATGCCGGTTATGGACGGTTGGGCATTATGCAAGGAGCTACGAAAAGCAAGTCCTGACCTTCCTTTGCTTATGCTGACTGCCAGAGGTGAAACCTGGGAAAAAGTGAAGGGGTTTGAACTTGGAACGGATGATTATTTAACGAAACCATTCGATCCGCTAGAGTTAATGGCTCGTGTTAGAGCCTTATTAAAGCGTTATCGAATTGGCGTCACGCAAACGATTCAACTTGGTGATGTGATCCTTGATCGGCAAACCTATAAGGTAACACGCGGCACTGAGTTTCTCACATTACCGCTTAAGGAATTTGAGCTACTCTATAAGCTCGCTGGAACACCTGGACAAGTCTATACACGCGAGCAATTAATTGATCAAATTTGGGGGATTGACTATGCAGGTGATGATCGCACAATTGACGTGCATATTAAACGTCTGCGTGAACGATTTGCCTCTACTCCCCACTTCCAGATTGAAACCGTTCGAGGGCTTGGGTATCGACTTGAGGTGAACGAATGATCTGGTCTCTTTATACTCGTGTTGTTCTGACATTTTTAGGTTCAGTTATTGGTGGAACGATTATTGCTTTTTTTGTGGCTACTTGGGTATTTGAAGATAAGTTAAATGAGAACTTACAAATCACCCTGTACGATTTTGGCCAGGACATTGTTAACATCTACGATACCATTCCATTAGAAGAAGCGAACTCACTCATCCAGGATATGCACCAACTTAACTCCTATCATGTTCGCATTTACGAAGAAGATGGTCAGTTTCAATCTTATGGAACATTTGAAGAAGATGACATCTCCACTGTCACGATGGAACAAGTCGAGCAGGTTCTAGATGGTCAAACGGTACAAGTTCCAACAAACGGTGTAAGCCCGATTCGCTTAGGCATTCCGCTAGAAACGGAAATAGGCACAAAAGCGATGTTTGTCGACCCGGTCTCCCCCTCTTCCTCCTCTTTTTTAATTAAGTGGATCTATTATTTTTTAAGCTATTCATTAATTGCAGGAAGCATTTTAATTCTTGTTGCCACATTCTTTTTGGTTAGACCCATTAAAAAGCTAACAAAAGCAACGAAACGAATTGCAGCTGGTGATTTTGATGTTGACTTGAATATTAAACAAAAAGGTGAACTAGGTACCTTAGCTCGTAGCTTTGAAGAAATGACGCGGGACTTGCAACAGCTTGAACAGATGCGAAAAGACTTTGTTTCAAACGTGTCACACGAGGTTCAATCTCCTCTCACGTCCATTTCAGGATATGCCGTAGCACTTAAACAAGTAGACCTGACTAATGAAGAAAAAAGTCGTTATCTTGAAATTATCATTGCTGAAGCAGAGCGAATGTCCAAGATGAGTGATAGTCTGCTAAAGCTTAGTTTGCTTGAGTCGCAATCTCAGCACATGCGTCTGGTCACACTCAATCTGGATGAACAAATCAGACGTGTGATCGTTGCGATCCAACCTCAATGGGTCGCACGCCATATCCAATTTGAGTTGGACTTACCTGCCACACCCATTACCGCTGATCATGATTTATTGAACCAAGTATGGACAAACATACTCGGTAATAGCATTAAATTTTCCGAGGATGACAGTGTGATTCATGTTAGCATCAAGCAAGACACTACGTTCGTGACAGTTCAGATATCCGATACAGGTATTGGTATCTCTCACACGGATCAAAAACGTATATTTGAGCGTTTTTTCAAAACGGACCGGTCTCATAGTCGTACGTATGGTGGAAGCGGCTTAGGTCTTGCGATCGTTAAACAAATTGTTTCTCTACATCAAGGTGATATTCACGTAAAAAGCGAGCCTGGACAAGGTACAACCTTCACTGTCACCTTGCCTGATACACAGTAATATCCTTCTGCTACAGACTCATGCCTATCAGTCTGTAGCTTTTTTTGCTTGTTCATACTCCGTTCATATTCGCGTCATAAAGAGTACATATTCGTTGTATACACTTTTATTAACGGACCGTTACACAACAAAACACATTTTGAATGGAGAAGATAGAATTGATAAGAAAAATACTCAACATACTACTCAAAATAATAGTGGCCATCGTTATAGTCATTGGACTTTTTCTAGCTATTGTTTTTATTGTTAATCTAATCAGTAGCAAATCTGAGCAAGGAAAAATAGAATCATATGGTCAGTTGGTGCCAGTAAATGGGGAACATATTAATGTGACGATTGAAGGAGAAGGCGAAGAAACTGTCGTACTTCTACCAGGCTATGGAACAGCCGCACCCGCTCTAGATTTCAAGCCATTAATAGAAGAGCTATCGCCGTATTACAAAGTCGTAGTCGTTGAACCATTTGGTTATGGATTAAGTGATTATACTGAGAAAGATCGCACGACTGAGAATATTGTAAATGAAACTCATGAAGTATTACAAAATCTTGGTATTGATCAATATATTCTAATGGGTCATTCGATTGCAGGCATCTATGGATTAGATTATGTAAATAAATATCAAGATGAAGTGACAGCATTTGTCGGAATCGATACGAGTGTTCCAACCCAAGCTGGCATGGATACTGAATTTCCAATCAAAACGTTTAACTTCCTAAATAAATCAGGGATCGTCAGACTATTTATGAAGCTAGGAGATGACCCATATGAATCCCTTCCATATAATGATGAAACAAAGGAACAAATGAGAATACTTACTCATAAAAACTTATATAATCCAAGTAACATCAACGAGATGCAGCATTTCGAATCGAATTTTAATGCCGCAAAGGCTTTAGACTTCCCGTCAGACCTTCCTTTGCTTTTCTTTTTAGAAGCAGATAACACAGACGTAGACGGATGGATTCCAATGCATGAAGAGCAAGTAAAAGACTCTGAACACGGAGAAGTGATTTTGCTTGAAGGGGATCATTACCTACATCACACACAATCGGAAAAAATGGTTGAGATGGTACGAGACTTTCTGAAATAAATAAAGGACAAAAAGCCGATAACGAGTATTAAAATGACAGATCTCTTCCAACAAAGTGGGCAGGGACTGGGCTGAAGTCTAGCTGCCTTGCCCAAATGGAGAACTGTCCAATATGATGAATCTCATGAATGATTATGTGATGAATGATATCGTCACACGTATACGCTATTGTGTCCCAAGTTACCTTAATTATTTTTTCTTTTAAGTCCGGTAATTCAATATCTATAAATCGTTTATGATCTTCTCTTAATCGATTAGATAATGAGACTACCTGTTCAAGTGTTGCATAATCTTCAAATGAATACATACTATCTTCTTTGCCTTGTATTCCACGAATCCAACTATTTTCAACCTCTACGATATGGAAAAGCGTATAGAGAATGCTTCCCGCCCCACCGTCCATTTCTTTCACTAGCTGACTATGTGTAAGCTGCTGACACCACTGGAACCATTCATCACGGACCTGCCAATTGTAGGTAAAGAATTTTTTCATAGTAGGTTCACCCTTTTCACGATAAATTTAGTACCGCTTTGAGAAAAAAACTAATAATAAAAAGACCGTGCTTATAATAAGTGATGTAAAGATACCAAGAAGCTGGATAGCTGTAAGAAAAATTGTGTCTGTTATTAGCAAGATCATAAAGATAATGGAATAGCTAATAATAAAAAAATAACTACAAAACATTGCTTTTTGTTTGATCAGCTTCATACGTTCATCATTCACTTCAAACTCAGGAACAAGATAACCTTGAACAGCACTAACAATACCTATTGCGATCCACATAAACTCATGACCTTGTACTTGACCACCTACGTTAATACTCAAAATTAATAAGCTAATCCCAAATAAAAGTAAAAAAACAGATGCCACACTAAAAAATACTCTATATGCTTTATGACTCATATTTTACCCCCTACTCTTCTAAATGAAAAACATCCTCTACATGTGTGCCAAAGCACCTTGCTATTTGAATCGCAAGTGGCAAAGAAGGATGGTACTTCCCCTTCTCGATCGATATGATCGTTTGCCTTGAGACACCCAGCTTTTGAGCCAATGATTCTTGAGACAAATGATGCTGTTTACGCAGCTCTTTTATTGAATTTTCCATACGCATTGCCTCCTGACACACAGTATAAAGTAAAGCACCCTTTACGTAAAGGATGCTTTACTTTAAACGATCTCAACCCCGTTTTTAAGGTACCGTTATCTCTCGCATGTCGTTTTACCATTCTCCCATATAGAGATGAGTTTCTCGCATGTCTCTATATCCTCTTACATGTCGAATTAGAAATCTTCCATGTAGAAAAGCACTTCTCGCATGTAGATTGGTACCCTCGCATGTCAGAATGCTCATCTCGCATGTCGCAAAAGCTACTCTACATCCAGATAAAAGGAATAACTCCCCGTACCTTCTGGCCAGGATGCTAATATTTCATATATGTTTAAACCGGAATGAATAGAGAGATCTAATTCATCATAACTGTCCAGTTGACCTTCTGAATCCCAGGTCCTAACTGAATAATGAGTTGGTTGTTTTTCGAATTCAATGGATACCTCTGAATCTGAGGCAACAGTGATTGGCTCTTGATAGTCTGCAATAGTAACCGGCAAATCTGAGCTGGCACTGACACTAACACCTTGGCCAAATACATTTGTTTCACCCCAACTGTATGCACCTAAAACGGGGTCAATGGTCTCCTCGCCTATACTAATCGAAAGTTCAGGAGGTTTGATATCATCTGTGTTCATTTCATCTGAGCAGGATGCTAATAGAAAACTCAACACCACCAACATTGCGATTTTGCGCTTCATCCATGCACCCCCATCATAAATACAATTCTAAATCTGAAGGCATTAATTCAACAAATAAGCCATTATTCTCTATTCTTCGTTTAATCGATGAGATTGCTTCGTTTGTATGTAGATACATATAATAATCATGACCAAATGTCACAACTAGTTGATCAATCAAACCAAGTTTTGCCCATAATAGATTTCGCAAAATTAATTTCACAACTGGTCTAATTTCTTCTGTTGTAATTAAACGCCCAACCTGTACGGAGTGGAAAAGCTCTTTCATATGATTAGTTGTGTACAAATCGAAATCTTCAGCCGATTCATCATACCTCTCCAATTTTAAAACACGTATCTCTGTAAGATGATGAAGCTTCATGAATCTCAGGATCGCATCAATATAAAAATCTTCTATCCTAAGATACTCATCTACTGTTAGTAAGCCATTCTCACCTTGACCTTTACCAATATCACTATAAGAAATCCATTCCTCTTGGTCCTTGTACACCCCATTTTCAAATCGATTGTTGGGATTATATTTTGTTATACGATATGTGTTCAACCGATACTCTCCTTTATATCTAAAACCTTTACATCCACTCATCAAATGGTCAACATTACAAGATCGTACCATCCATTTCCTTTACAAATTCTTCACACGAATAGCCTTGTAATGAGCACATAAGCCCTTCATGATTATTATAGATGAAGATCGTTTATAATTCTTCAGAATAAAGACAACTAGAGGATGAGAACAACAATGAACCAAACAAAAACCTACTATCATTCGATTGATGTCTTCCGATTGATCTGTGCCGTTGCTGTTGTCGTTGTGCATATCACCTCACAAATTCCTAGCAATGGGATCGCTACTTGGAGCAATTATTATAGCTATCGTTACGTATTAGATATTGGTAGCCCATTCTTTTTTATGGCAGCTGGATTTATTTTATACCGCAAAAGCAAGGAGATTGGCCCAGGCTACCTACTCACGTATGCAAAGAAGATTTTCAGTTATTATCTTATTTTTTCAATCTTTTATATGATTACTCGAGTTATTTTAGAGGCTATTAGTGCCAGCCTTCTAAATGAGTCGGTTCGTGTAGCCATTGAGACTCAACTAAATCAATGGCGTACGTTAAATTTATTAAATGGCTCGATTGGATCCTTCCAGCTATACTTTTTAGTGATTCTTATCTATTCTGCTTTGTTCCTATACATCCTGCTTCGATACAAAGCAAACACCTTAGCACTGGTTACGATTGCCGTTGCTTTATACGCAGCAGAGAATGCGGGCCTTTTATCAAATCTGAACATCTTTGAATACAAAAGCTTTGCGTTTGGTTTATTGTTTGTTACGCTCGGATTTGCTTTAAGCCATAGTAAGGAGTTTATAACTTATAAAACTCCTTGGTTGTACACTATTTTATTTGGAGCTGCGTACGTATGCAATTACTACTATCAGGTTGGTCTTGGATGGATACTACTGCCTCTTTTCACCTTTTCACTTGGTGCCTTTTGTGTGCAGTACCATACATTAGGTAAAAGTAGTTTGTTAACCAAGTTATCTACCTACTCTTTAGCCATCTATACGCTTCATATCTTTGTGGAACTACTCATTCTCAAAACGGTTGAAGTGCTAGGCTGGTCTGATTATTATGCAAATCCACTTTATTATGTAGGAACTATTGTAGCGTGTATCGTTATCCCCATTCTTATCTTTCATCCTATTTATAACGGTGCGATATGGATTAAAGAAACATTTATTTTTTCACAAAAGAAGCCTTCAGGAAAATCAGAGTTACGCAAGCAGAACTATGGGTAAATGTAGAAAAAATTATAATAAAAGCATATACCGGATCACGGTATATGCTTTTTCTAATCCATCATTTAACGTAGTCAGCGACACAACACTAACTGTGAATCTTAACGTGTTCCTTTGACCTCAATGTGACCGATTTCGAGCCAGCCGTTGTCTTCTTGCTCTTCATTAGCAAAATGAAACCCTTTAGCATCAGAATGAATTTCCGATAAAGGATTAACAACTTTAACTAACATATCATACCTACCTTCACTTACATTTGAAGTGTTACTCGACCACTCCAACAAAACCTCATTCGTATCTCCTGTCTCTTCATCATTTGGTATGATGTATGAGAGATCCCAATCGGTAGTCCATTCCTTTATTTCTCCGTTCTCATCTCTTGCTGCAATATCCACTTCCCAATCATAATAGAAAGGAGCCACACCAGTATTTTGAATGTGGATTGCTGCTTGTAAATGACCACTGTCTGAATTCACATAGGCAGTTGGTACAAAGTACTCATACCCCAAGCTACGTGAGCCCTCACGCGCTCGTTCTATAGCATCTGCTTCAAGTGGTGTTTGGAAAACTTCTTGAATTTTCAGCCAAGATGCATGAGTTAATTCTAGACTTTTATAATAATCCTCTCCCTGTACACCCTCAATAGGTTCCCCTAAATATTGAGGCGGATCGTTATTCCACATCTCGATTTGAATTTCCGGGCGCATTTCTCCACCAATTGGTTCTGATTTCCATTTATCCATCACTTGATTAGCTTGCAGACGCCCTGCAAAGTGCCAGTCCTTTCCACCTAAACTAGGAGGTAAGGTCTGAAACGCAAAAGAATCGTCGTGATAACCAATATTTAAATCACGATTAAATTCCGTTGGATAGCGCGCAAGTATTTTTGTTTCATTAAATGAATCATCAAAGCCTTGCATAATGGCTCTTTGGTTGGCTAAACTCGGCATCCAATCGGTTGCAATTCCATCCTCGTGTTCAGCCAATTCACCATACCAACTTCCAATTGGAGTCCATCCATCCTGAGGGTACGTATGCCATTCACCCCAAAACCCTATTAAACCAGCTTGTATGAAACCAATTCTCGAATCTCCATCGTACTTATCTCCAAGGGCTTCAATAAACTGCAATAATGCGAGCTGTAAATTCTCGTCATTATAATTGGGGGCCACACTCGTTCCATTTGGTCCCCCATTGCTTTCGTAATCATAGTCTCTTGTTTCCAATCCGAGATCAAGTAGAAACTGAGGGATTCCAGTTGGCTTATGTGGATAATCGAGATATACCCTGAAAATAGCCTGATTTCCTCTCGATGTTATCTCATCTACTCTAGATTCTAACTTGCTCCAATCAAACTCATTGAAATTCGTCATGATATCATTTAGAGGGATATAGAAGAATTCCATACTATATGGCAGTTGGTTATCATCTATCCGCCATGCTGCTGAGTCGCTAAAGGGTAAAAATCCTTTTAACGGATTATCAATCGGTGCGGGTGAATAAGTAAGATTAAACGTGTTCGCAGGAGTTGCCCACTCAGGAGCCAAAGAATCTCCTAAACCGCCTTCCGAGGTTCCCCATAGACTGATAGAATCTATATACACTTTATTGGTCGAATTCCCTTGTGGATTATAACCAAATTCGTACCCTTCAACTAAACCTAGGTCTAAATCATTGTCACATCCTTGTGGACATTGCCACGACTTCCCTGTAAATTGATCCCAAGCAATTCGAATAAGGCCAGCAAAATCTTCTGGAACAATTAGCATGCTGTCAAAAGAATTCTCTTCCCACGAAGAGCTGCCATCTTCTTTTAAAGACGCTATAAACGTTCCTTCTTGACCATACGCGTTTGATTCAGATTTAATATCAAAGTTAAATGCTAATGGTTCATCTGCATCATTATGTATCCAAAATGAAATACCGGTAGAATCTGTCCAATCACTCACAGCAAAATGTTGAGATACAGCTATCCATGAGTCAAAGGGCTCCTTAGGAACAATTAACATTGAATTTGTACCATCATAAGCACGCTCTTGGCTTAAGGACCAGTCTACAGCATTTCCATCAGATGACCAGAGTCTATACGTACTTTTTAATTCATCATCTGAGGCATAGCTTTCAAAGTCATCAATGATTGTAGTTGATTCTGAAATGGCTGCATCTACTTTTACATTAGTGACTGTTACTAATAACGTTATAAGTAGAACAGCAACCAAAAAATAGTGTATTACTTTTGTGTTTTCTTTCATATGAACCTCATCCTCCGTTAGATATTGATAGTCGATCTTCCCTTTCCATCCCTCTCTTTATGATATTCCCACCCAAACCCCAACCCTTTCTATTTTATCGGTTATCGTCAAACTTTAATAAGTGCACCTATTTTATGATCTCAACAAACTAAAGCGTTATTGCTTTTAACATTTTCAAAAAAATATATCAAAACAGTTGCATTTTCTTTTACAGATGTATTATACTTATAACAATTAACAAAACGTTAATTGAAAATCATTTTTATCTTATGTACCGTTGAGGAGGGAACAAATGTCTTCAAGTAATTACAAAGCTCTTGAGCAATACGACGTCAAAAAATTTAGAACGCCAGATGGATACACGTCTGATATCGCCGTCTTTACGATTGTACCTACACATACAGAAGCATACAAACCACCTAAGATGCACCTGAAGCTTCTGTTGATAAAAAGGTCGGATCTCAATGCAGAAGGCAATGTCAACATCGAAGCTGGAAAATGGGCCTTACCTGGAGGGTTTGTCCAAGAGAACGAGTCCGCCTATGAGGCAGCCAAGCGTGAACTCCTCGAAGAAACAAGTATAAAGGATATTCATATTAAGCATTTTAGTGTTTATGATCAGCCTGGGCGCGATCCACGAGGATGGATTATCACAAATGCACATTATGCGATCGTTCCTGAGAACCAATTGCTCAATAGAAAAGCAAACGATGATGCAGCTGAAGTACGATTATTCTCCATTGAGGATGTATTACAATTAGCAGCTAGCTCACAATTGGCTTTTGATCACACCGAGATTATTGAAGAAGCTATAAAAAAAATACAGACAGATCTATTACAAACAACCATTGCTAAAGAATTTTTACCTAAGAATTTCACGTTCTCAGAACTTCAAGCCGTATTATTGACCGTCACCAAGGATCCAGCCATTTCAAGTAATCAATCGTTTATTAGAAAGATAAAAACTTTACCTTTTATTGCTGCTGTTCCAGGAATGACAACACAAAGAACGTCAAAAACACCCACACAGCTTTATACGTTTATTGACATGGAAATCGTGAAACCAATCTACACTGCTAGATATTAATTTCTTTTTTTACCCTTTACTATTAACATTCTGTTAACAGAAGAAATGGAGGCCATTATGAATAAGGCACTAATAAATATTGATTACACAGTTGATTTTGTTGATACAAACGGGAAACTAACATGCGGAGAACCTGGTCAAGAGATTGAAAAGGAAATAGTAAAAGTCACTAAGGACTTTCTTAGAGATCAATCTTATGTTGTTTTTGCGGTTGATCTCCATAAGGAAAACGATCAAATGCATCCAGAGTTCAATCTATTTCCACCGCACAATCTAGAAGGTACTAAGGGTAGAACCATTTTTGGAGAATTACATGAATTGTACCAAGAACACAAAGACTCCTCCCTCACCTACTGGTTAGATAAAACAAGATATAGCGCTTTTGCTGGTACAGATCTCGAAATGAAATTAAGAGAAAGACAGATCAATGAGGTGCATTTGGTTGGGGTATGTACGGATATATGTATCTTACACACCGCAATCGACGCCTACAATAAAGGGTTCAAGATCGTCATTCATCAGCATGCAGTAGCTAGTTTTAATGCAGAAGGACATAAATGGGCACTCGGACATTTCACGAATTCTCTTGGAGCAACACTCGTTTAAAAAAACATTACATTTGGAGGAATACACAATGACTACCACTTACTCAGACGATAGTTTCATGCTGCACACGGATTTGTATCAGATTAATATGGCCCAAACATATTGGAACGATGGATTAGAAAATAAGAAATCAGTGTTCGAGCTTTTCTTTAGAAAACTACCTTTCGGAAATGGATACGCAGTGTACGCTGGACTTGAAAGAGTTATCGAATTCTTAAACAACTTTGGATTTACTGAAAGTGATATTAGCTACCTTCGAGAGTTGGGGTATGAAGAAGACTATCTTGATTTCCTAAGTGGCCTTACATTCACTGGGACCGTCAAAAGCATGAAAGAAGGAGAATTGGTATTCGGGAATGAACCGATCTTGCGCATCGAAGCTCCATTAATCGAAGCCCAATTAATCGAAACACCCTTATTAAATATCATCAATTATCAAACGTTAATTGCTACAAAAGCTTCAAGAATCAAACAACTTATCGGTGATGATCGGGCTATGGAATTTGGAACCCGCCGTGCTCAAGAAATGGACGCAGCCATATGGGGAACAAGAGCCGCTTATTTGGCTGGATTTGATGCAACCTCCAATGTTCGCGCTGGAAAGAAATTTGGAATTCCTGTAGCCGGTACTCATGCACACTCACTTGTTCAAGCTTATAGAGACGAGTACACAGCGTTTAAGAAATATGCGTCAACCCACAAAGATTGCACCTTCTTGGTCGACACGTACGACACACTGAAATCTGGTGTTCCTAATGCCATCAAAGTGGCAAACGAAGAGAAACAAACGATCCATTTTAAAGGCATTCGATTAGATAGCGGAGATTTAGCTTACCTATCTAAGGAAGCAAGAAAAATGTTAGACGAAGCAGGTTATATCGATGCTGCCATTTCTGCTTCAAATGACCTTGATGAAGAAACGATTATGAATTTAAAATCACAAGGAGCAAAAATTGATATTTGGGGTATAGGAACGAAACTTATTACAGCATATGACCAGCCTGCTTTAGGCGCAGTCTATAAGCTCGTTTCAATTGAAGAAGATGGAGAAATGGTTGATACGATTAAAATAAGCGCAAACCCAGAGAAAGTATCTACACCAGGACTTAAAAGAGTCTTCCGCATCATCAACAACAGAAACGGTAAATCAGAAGGAGATTATATCGCCTTAGATACTGAAGAGCCGAATGAAGAAACACAATTAACGATGTTCCACCCCGTCCATACCTTTGTAAAGAAAATTGTTACAAATTATGAAGCTGTTGAGCTACATCACATCATTTTCGATAAAGGAGAATGCGTCTACACTCAACCAAGCCTAGAAGAGATTAGATCATTTGTTACGTCTAACCTACAGCTTCTATGGGATGAATATAAACGATTGGTCATGCCAGAAGAATATCCTGTAGACCTTAGTCAACTATGTTGGGATAACAAAATGGCGAGAATTGCTGAAGTGAAACAGAAAGTATCTGATCGAATTCAATAGATACAAACAATGGGAGGCTCACCCTCCCCCTATCATCTTGATCTTACTGGAGGTTTAATCAATGGGTAAAGTAGGAATATTCGGTTCATCTTTTGACCCGATCACAGACTCTCACTTGTTCTTAGCAAAAACATTAGCTGATCTATGTAACTTCGAATACGTTATTTTTGTCCCGTGTGTGAATAGTCGCGGAGATGGGAAAAAGATGAAAGCAAGCGACGAAGACAGATGGACTATGATCCAATTAGCGATAAAAGACAATCCAATTTTTAAAGCTGATGATTTTGAAATGAACGCAAAAGCAGGAATTGGCAAACAATACACGTATCACACGATGGAATACTTCAAGGAAAAATACCCGGATGACGAACATTATTTCATTATGGGTGCTGACATTCTAGCTGAGATTGATAACCAACGTGTGCAGCCTCATCAAAGGTGGAAATTTAGAGAGGAATTGATAAAGAATAATAAGTTTGTTGTGATGTCTAGAGACAATATTGACATGTTAAAAGAAATATCAAAAAGTCCTATTTTGCGAAAATACCATGATGGCACTAGATTTCATTTAGTTGATAAAGGGATTTCTATGGAAATCAGTTCTAGCTATATCCGAGATGAGATCAGTATGGGCAGATACCCTCAATACCTCATGCGAGATGATGTCTATGATTATATTGTCACCAACGAGATCTATAAACAGACAACCAATTAAAAAAATCCGGAGGCGATGTAACATGACCATTCAACAACAAATCATAAAAGAATTAAGCGTTAAACCAACAATAATCCCAAATCAAGAGATTAAAAGTAGAATGACCTTTCTAAAAGACTATTTGAAATCAACGAAGGCAAAAGGATATGTTCTTGGAATTAGTGGTGGCCAAGACTCTACTCTAGCTGGAAAGCTAGCTCAACTCGCTGTTGAAGAGTTGCGATCAGAAGGCGTTGATGTGAGTTTTACAGCCGTAAGACTTCCTTATGCAAGTCAGAAAGATGAAGAGGACGCACAACTCGCATTACAATTCATCAACCCTGACAACAGCACCGTATTTAATGTCTTTGAACCGGTGGTAGCCATCGAAAAAGAGTATCTACAAGCTACTGGCTCTCCCCTATCCGACTTTCATAAAGGGAATGTCAAAGCAAGAGCAAGAATGATTGCACAATATGCCATTGGCGGAATGGGCGGCCTGCTCGTTTTAGGAACCGATCACGCGGCAGAAGCATTAACCGGATTCTTCACAAAATACGGAGATGGCGGAGCAGACCTTTTACCACTGAGTGGATTAAATAAAAGGCAAGGAAAAGAACTACTCAAAGCCTTAGGTGCCCCTGAGAAGCTTTACTTAAAAAGCCCTACAGCAGACTTATTAGATGGAAACCCACAACAGTCCGATGAACACGAACTTGGGATCACCTACGATCAGTTGGATGATTACTTAGAAGGAAAGCAGCTTTCCGAGGAAATCATGGAGCTTATTGAGAAGCGTTATGTGTCTACGGAACATAAGCGTCAGTTACCTGTGACTCCTTTTGATGAAATTTAATAACCGAAGCATATACAAAAAAGAGAGCCAGCGTTTCAATGGCTCTCTTTTCTATTATTAAAATATAATTCTATCTGTCACAGCATCATCTTCTGTTTCATAAGCATTAATATATTTGATACTCTCTAGATTTATAGAATAAATTTCATCATCGCTTTCAAAAACATAAAAATTTTCTTTACGTTTTATTATATTGACTATTGCTTCCTCAGTACTACTTGCTTCTACAACATGCTCAATCGTGTCAGCGAGAGGGTTTGGATCGTTAAAGTGAAATATAATTGTATGTTTCATAACTTGAACCTCCCCATTATTTGAAGTTAGGTAGTGTAATTTTAATCATTAGATAAGCTTAGTAACGTGAAAAAAGGTCAATAACTTTTCGGTTTTTGAAATTTTAATTTTTCTAAAGATAACAAAGGAATCATAATAACGCAAAATACCAAGAAAGAAATGAACGCATTTAACAAGCTCTTTTTAAATAAATTGATAAGAAGTAATTAATTGCCACATCGTATGAGCAGAGAGTGTTTAAGTAATCGGAGAGCAGCAGGTTTGTAATGCTCTGAATGATGCTGAAGCACTTCTTTTGCGTTTAGAGCGTAGTCGTATTCTTTGAGGTCGTGGCGTTGGATGAATGTGTGATTGATGTTTTATAGGTTTGGGATTTGTATGCATGTAGCACCTCCTAAATACGAGATTCGACATTATGCATTATTATCCTTTAAAATACAAAATTAAAATTAGTTGCTTATAATATAATTTTTATATTTATTTGACCACCCATTTCAGTTCAAAAGCGGCACCTATTAACTTTTGATTAGGTATCCGTTTCACAAAGATACGTAACAAATCACCCTTTCTTAATAATACATTATTAAGAATTACACTAAAAATTCTAGTTGCAATCATTAGATCTTTGTTCATAATCCTACACCTCCTCTTGTAGTTAGCACTACATTTTTAATATATGTAATATTAAAAGAAAAATTTCCGAAAACGGAAAGTTTAAGCTTTCATAAATTATTTGCTTTATGTAGAATGATTTAGAATCTAACGTTTCCATAGGAGGGATAACTCTGATAACAAATTTAGAAGATTTAAAACACCAATTAAACATAGGACTTTCAAATCATAAGTTTCAAACGGCTTTTTCTTCTTTAGAAGATGGGTTAAATTCATACTTTTCGACGTACCAATCCGTGAAAAATGATATTGGTTTTTTTGAGAAATTTAAGTTTACTGAACCTGATATAGACACTATGCCTTTAGATTATAACAGCCAATATATTAAAAACTATATAAATACTATTTTTCATTTACATCACTTTTTCGAACTTTACATGAAGTTTACACTTGAGGAACTGGGGATTAACTTCAAAAACGATAACATGCCTCAAATACGAAAAAAAATCAAAATTAATTCTAATGCTAGATTTAGCAGTTCAATAGATGATATTGAGAAACTCAATAACTTAAGAAATAATTTGGTTCATAATGGCAAGGATTTTCTAAGGTACGAATCATTGGATATGTTAATGGGAAGAAAAATTCTCCCTCTACTCATCTCCATTTTTTCAGAAGATAAAAGACTCAATAATAACATTAGATTAAGCAAATTCAATCAATCATCTTTAAATCTAAATATATTTAAAGAAATTGCAAAAGAAACGAAGAATAATCGAAACTATTCACCTAGAAAAGTAGCTTTTTTAAAGGAAATGGCTCGAGCTTCATATCAAAACCCCTTAAATTCACCTTGGAATAAATTCTATAATTATGATAAACAAGCTTTATTAAAAGTAAAAGAGATAAAAGGCGATCATAGCTATAAAATTTATATTTGTCCAGTTTGTGATTTAGAATCTTTAGTAGGAAGTAAGGAGCAAGATTTTGAGGAGGGTGAGTATCATATTACTTACATTTCAGAAATGAAATGTTATTGTTGCTCTTTCGAATTAACTTCTCATATTTCTGAACCTCAAAAAATGGGTTACAATGTTCCGTTATATTGGGATATATGAAAAGTACCAAAAAGTCCCTAATAGAAGAGATCTCATTCAATCGTGACTATCAAATAAACCAACAGACCTATCAATCTGAAATAATAACCAAATAAGTACTTTCAAAATAGGTATTATGGTTTATGAAAGAGGGAGATGTACTTAATGGATATCAAAGAGATATTAGATAACTTTCTCCTTTTGTACTTCGGAAATGAGGACCACTCTAAAGCTCAGAACTTACTAATAAATTCAATTGACTTAGAAACACAAGATCAAGTTGAAGAATTCTACGAACTGGTATAGAAGTATGACAAAAACTATGAATATTATAATGACTTACTTAGAATTTGCGCGGGTTCTAACGAAAGCACTAGAGATAATTACAAATATAATTAAGCCCCTCCAAGCGGAAGGGCTTTTCTTCTTCATTCTTTAAATTTATAAATAATTTAATTAGTGCGTATAGGATACACACTATAAAGAAAGCGTTAAAGAACATTTCAACATAGTTAGGTTGTGATATAAATTCTTTAACTGGACTAATATCCATTTCTACCACACTCTTATGTTAGCCTACTAAGCATATTCTTTTTCATTTCTAGAAAATAACCCCCATATTAATAATACGACACCTATTATTAACGTTAAAATTGATAAATTTAGCAAGCTTGACGGAAAGCCTTCCGTATCTAGCCGATTCATAACTAAACCAGTTGATGCACCATCAGCCATTACCCCTGCAAATATGTACCGACTCACAAATAGAATAATAGCTCCATGGATTAAAATTGATCCACTAATCATTTTGCCCATAGTTAATCCCCCCTCCCCTTAGCATAAAAGAAATGATTTGGAACACACTCCTTTTATACTGTTACCTTTAGAAACCATAGACTAAGCATGATCGCGGGAAGAAAGGTGTTGTTCTTAAGAAAGATTACTTTACAACTTGCAATAATCTAGCTCTCGTAGCTGGACCATAGACGCCATCAGCATCTAGTCCATTAGTGCTTTGGAATCTACGCACTGCATCAGCTGTGTTAGGACCATAAACTCCATTGTTAGGCGCTCCCTTTTCAGGATAGAAGTACACACTTGCCAATGCGTTTTGTACAGCTCGTACATTGGCACCTGAAGGGAATGGACGAATAGCTCTCAACACAACGTTAGGCAAGCTCAACTTAGCTACAGTTGTTCCAGAGCCTTTTGTAACTGAACCACTATTGGTGTCAGCTGCATAAGTGACATGATTGCTGTTAGCCGTGATAAATAAACCATTTAGCAATTCAAGCATCTTTGATCCACTCACCGTGTGCTCACCAACTACAGTAAACACTTCACCAGCTTTCACTGTTTGATAACGAGCGTTCCAGTCTTTCTTGTCATAGACCCACATATCGGAAGTTTTTACATGAACTGTACCACTACCCACAATGGATTCTTCTCCGCCACCAGTAATCGGTTTAGGTTTCGGCTGAAGTGGAGCATTTTTAACTCCATCAATTAATGCTTTAAACGCATTCCATTCCTTAAGTAAACCAGCGGGGCAATTTTTACCTGTCCAGAATTGATGCGTAACAACACGACTAGAAGGAATCTTGTGCTTAGACATTAACTGTCTCGTTAACCGTGCAACATTTTGCTTGGCCTTGTTGTAGTCTCCATCACTATTGACACAAAGTTCAATACCAATCGATTGACGGTTCCCTGATCCACCAGCATGCCAGCCCAGTTCATTGTCTGGTAGATGCTGAATGATTTCTTTATCATCCACCGTGTAGTACCAAGAAACTGAACGATTTTGAGCATCTTGTCCTTTAACATACATTGAATGCATCTCAGCATTCGCACCTCTATTTTTATTTGCTGTTTCATGCTCTGTAATATAAGTAGGTGTGATCTTAGTTCCTGGACGGTTGCGGTTACTAGTTGGAATTAAATCTTGTTTAATCTTCATTTCTCTTCACTCTCCTCTGATTTTGGTTCTTCTTCTGGACCATACTTATCAAACCCGCGTAACTTTTCTTGAATCATTGGTGTTACTTTCAACCCAATGTGTGCTGCATTCTCAGTGATTGATAGGATTTGATTGGCCATATAAAAAAGCACAGTCGCTGTAGCAACCATGCCGTTTAAATCAAGTATTGTGTCTACAATGTCTACAACATTTGCCACGATGATAATAGCGAAAATTGCAATCTTACGAGCATAACCAAACAACGCGGATCGACTACGCAAGTCCTTATTCTTGATGGCTTTCAAAATGCCTGTGACGATGTCCACCAACATAAGGAGGACTAATAAATTAAGATAGCTTACTTCTCCGAAGAGATACAGCTTGGCGACCTCTAGACTTTCTAAGTTAAAAAACACTGATATTTGCTCCATTGCGACACCCTTTTCTTTTAATATAAAAAGCAACCCCTATGGGCTGCTTTGGTAAGACTTGGCTAGTCATTAAGTTGTTTTATGCCAATTGAGAGCAAAGAGATAATCCCTTCATAAAACGCAATTATCATTGTGACAATAATTACTTTCTTTGAAATATAAATATCACCAATATTATAGTTATATTCCGCAGTGCTGCTAATCAACCAAATACTAGTTAAGAAATTCACTATTTCCTCAGCTCCGGTTAGCTGGAAAGCAAGTAAAAGCCCAATTAGAATGCCTAAAAAACCCTTAATAAATTTATTCAAAGTTCCTAACACCTTCATTACTGTCGCAACTACCAAAATGATTAGTACAATGACGATTAAAAAAACTAATTTAAATGTTTCCAAGTTATTCTCCTTTAATATCGTTATTTGAGATTTAAAACCTCCTA
This sequence comes from Alkalicoccobacillus murimartini, assembly GCF_030813245.1. Classification (GTDB taxonomy): domain Bacteria; phylum Bacillota; class Bacilli; order Bacillales; family Bacillaceae_D; genus Alkalicoccobacillus; species Alkalicoccobacillus murimartini. The sequence goes on from NZ_JAUSUA010000007.1 coordinate 28,471, forward strand.
TCTAGTATTAAATAAATGTTTATGAAAGTGGAAAATAAATTTTAGCTTTTTTTCTTGAATTAATTCAACCCTCCTTAGCATAATAAAAAACCCTCCAAGTGGAGAGCTATACTAAATATTCTTAAAGATCGTTAGTTCTTGTCTTTTTTCTATCTTCACTCACTTGTAGATAGAATAGAGTCAAGCTTATACCTGACTCTAGGATAGCAACAAATATTAAAACTCCCCCTATAAGTTTCTCAAAGTCTATTATTGGAATCATTACGTCATTCCTTTGTAAGACCAGAAACAATGCTAATACCCCATACATTAAACTTTTAAATAAGTTTATTCCTGTCAAAACTGGACCCTCCTTTTATCTATACCTAATACTTCGACAAAATGAGGGAAACCTTTTATTTTTGAGACAACTGTCTTTTATTCTAGTGGTTCTATATATTCACTAATAAAGTTATCAGTTTGTAAAGGAATAAAAAGTTCTTTAGATGAGATCGTCCATTTAGCTATTAAATGACCAAAAAAATCAATGGGTTCTCCACTTTCATTGATCCTTAAAGCCTTAATACGAAGATGTTTACCTTTAAAATCATCTAAAACACTAGCATGTTGAATAGCGTCAAATGTGAGATCATTATTCAATTCGCTAGCGTGTAACCTAAAATTTTATTCCACTTATCTGATGATTGTTTTACCTCAACATGCCAAACATTAGATATTCTCACGAAACCCCTCCTATATATCTTACATTTTTATACATCGGTATAAAGGAGGAAATCTTTTAATTAATTATTTTCAACACACTAACTCATATGGCTACCTCATCACAATTTCTGTTAGAACTTCCTCAATGGTGCCCATCCTCCCTTTTTAGATTTTTGTAGAATGAGGCGATCACCCCTTTCAATGGAATAAGAAAAAGCCCTCCGTGTGGAGAGCTTAATTTATTTTTGAATTGCCTTTAAAAAATGCAAACCAAAAGGAGTAAATTCATAAATCCCTTTTGATTCATGAATAATAGATCCTTTAAAATCAGGGCTTTGTAATAATATCTTTGCAATATTTTCTTTTTTTACCTTAAGTGAATTTATAATAGTATCATAATCCTCTTCTCTTGTGCTAATATGAAAATTTCTATTACTTTTTATTAATCCTAATTGATCTAAATGCGTTAAATAAAAGCCCTCCAGATCTTTATAATCTAGTTCTATAATGAGAGGAATTTCAGTGTTATTATCACTTATTGTAAATGATTCACCGTTCTCATCATATCGATCTAAAGAAACAGAAATAAAGTGTTTTCGTTCCTTTATCTTAAATTAGTTTAAGATTTTCGCTTCATCCTTAGAGAGGTTTCTAATAACTTGAATAAAACTCGGATGTGAGTTTCTAGATTTATCTATATGAGAGGCATTAGTTAACAAATTTATAAACATTTCAGCTACTTCTTCATTAGTTATTTTAAGTAGTTCCTCTATTACGGGTAACCCAATCTCAGGAATTACAGTTCCTATTTCATCATCTGGAATAACATCAAGATTTTCTCCGTATTTTTTCATCCATTTCTTGAAATAGAAATTAGCTGAGGTGCTTGCCAACTTTGCTGGTAGTAAAATTGTATTAGATAACTCTAGAACTGTTTCTAAAGCTTGGCCAACTTTTCTCAGTCCTGGTTGAGCTAAGTCTGGATAAACTAACTTAATCACTTCAACACTACTTTCACTTAACTTGCCAATACCTAACTTATCACTCACTAAATCCCCCCCCTTTTTCACCTATACCTATTAATTCGACAAAAAAGGAGGAATCCTTTATTTGTTTTTTCCAGTCTCTTTCTTCTCATCCTTATCACGCAACTGCGCTCTCAAATCATTAATCTCCTGTTGAGCCACAGAAAGAGCAGCCCTTGTTGAAATTAATTCCGCTTCCTTCGATCCGAGAGTCATAACCATTTCTTGATGAACTTTTTCTGCTAATGCTTGATCCTTATCCTGCTTTTGCTGTTCCATTTTGTAAATCCTCCAGTTTGGCTTCTAATCCATTGATTTGATCTTACAAATCTTCAATTCGTTCAACCTTCTCATACATTTCTTGGATCGCTTTACCGAAACTCAATACACCATCTGTTTCTGAGGATAATTCATTTAATTCTCACGATCTCCACCGTAGACAGTCACATTATTAGCATTAAGCTGACCAGTTGTTATAGCATCAGCCACGATACCTGCAGCTGTCATAGCAGTTACAGGTGTCGCTCCACCATCTACTGAATAAAAAAACACCACCTGAGTTTAAAATCACTCGATGGTTAGAGTTAGTCTTTTCGATTAGGTGAAGCTCATTATCAAAAACGACCTCAGTCATAGCGCTGTGCAATGCTTCTGTCGCAATCTTGATCGCATCATCTAACACATTGTAAGGAAGCTTCCCTTGTCCATTTAAGAGACGATCCACCTTTTTTGAAGTGTTAGCAAAACGAGTGACTGTATCTGTCATACGCCTACGGATACTGGATAAAGTGACGCTAGTGTCGATTGGATCTAAGTTAGCATCCAAGACCTCGTTAATTTCCGCAATTCTTGCTTCTGCTTGAAAGTTCCCCATTGGCTCATAGACTATAAAACCCCAATCACCTTCTGTCGGTCTACCTTCTGTGTACCCAGTAGCCGTAACTTCTGCCAATGATACAGTCACACTCAACTGTGGTTGATCTATGAGGGTACGTTTGAGATAAGCCTGCATGTTAGATGGCACCGTTCTGCGCTCATCATACTCTGCGTCAGCATGACGAATCCCGAAAATTTCGGCGTTAGGAGAAGTGTATTTCTCATGCACAGGAAACGTGCCGTCTTCTCGTTCCTCACCGCCAAAGCCTTCAATATAAGTTGAGAAGTTGTTAGTATCCTCTTGCTTGTCCATTCCTTTTAAATTGACGCCCCAACGAAACTGGAAGTCTGTTTTGACACCTATCTCTCGTTTGATAGTGACTGTCTTAGACTGAACTGTAAACTCTGCTCCATACCGTTGCAAGACGTTCTGAAAAAGAGAAAGACAATTATCGCGACCAAAGTTTTCGAATGACTCAGACATGAAACTATCGACCACAACAAAGTTGTAAGGTGTAGGACCAAACACGCGATTGAGTGCTGCATTGAATGTCTGTGATCCTGTAAACGTCTCGTACTGAAAGCAATCATTCATGTCTATAAAGAATCGGTGTACGGCTTAAGCCTGCTTATATGACTTGTTTCCAAATTCCTTCTCATTCACTTGGCGAATGATGTCCTCTGCATTTCTGAAATGAACAATCGCCTCTGGTCGAATTAATTCAAACGAAGGATCATCTGGATAAATAGAAAAGGTCAATGTCTTTTCACCATTGACCTTGCCGTTGTATGTGAGTTCTTTAAAAAGGGTGAGAGGTTCATGTTTGCCGTATAGATCTTCTATGAGTAATGGCATGGTTCCCTCCTTTCTGAACAATACAAGTTTCTACATATAGAGAACCGATTGCAAATATTTTTTAACTACTCTTGACAAGTCATAGTTCAAGTGGATACATTTCATTTAAGTTATAAAAAAAGCGAGGTGATCATATGAATAAGCCTTCAAGTCTTTGCAAATGCGATAAACCAGAACCAAAACACACTCCATATCCTAAATCATCATCCGTGTTGGTCCCATTTGGTTTAAACGATTGCAAGTTGTGCGACAAACCCATCATCCGTTCTATTTAATAAGAGCTCTCCTTATATGGAGAGCAATACATATTACTTTATTTCCTCAAATGATCCATTAGATGTACCGATGTTTTCGTATTGTTTAGGTATCCGATAACGTCATAGTTAATGATTTGCAAATCTAGTGAACCTGCTTGCAAGCTAACGTTCCCCATATGCTTAACCGTTCTACGTTCAAAGCCACTACCAATGCAATAATAGTTGATTCTATTTCCAATACAAATATTGTTATACAAGTCGACTATAGATCCGTACGTCGGAGCGATACCAGCCTTATGGTTATGGTTGAACTGGCAGTTATTAATCGACCCGGTGCATCCTTCGTGATGGCTGATGCCGTCAACGCCGTTATAGTCTCCTGTGCAGTTAAAGAAATGGGTATCCCCGTAGAAATGCATATTGAACCCATCGTTCCGCGCTTTGGAGCCTCAATTTTGGAGAGTGTATCATTATAACGAATCTCGCTTAGCGTTCTCTCAAAATGCTTATTTAACACTGGAGAACTTTCTACCATCGCTTTACATTCGTTAAATAATACCTTCGCTTGAGCCTTAGAGTTGGCAAGTTGATAGACACGAGCTCCTTTTTCTCCATCTTTACTCGTTCCGTATATTGAGAGCCCAGATCCCATACCTGACTTACCGTTCTTTCTTGCGACTAGAATAAGGCCTTCTTTAAATCGACGGTACTTTGTTTTCATGTGAACCCAACCATACATAGAACCAATAGCGAAGTGCTGCCAGTCTTGCATAACAATCGAATCATAATCACCTTGAGACGGTTTGCAGAATTTCTCTATAAAGCCAATGTTTAATACAAGACCTCTACATGATCTCCATGCTTTAGACTTATAGAACTTCGATGACTCCTTGTCTCTCTTGTACTGATCGTAATGACGTTGCCTACTCACGCTTGACCTGCTGAAGCTCTGCTTTACAACTGGTGATAAGCTCCTGGTATTTCTCGTTCGACATTCTGCCACCGGTCTTATACGCCTGGTCGAACTTAAGCTGCAGCTCTTTGAGGTTGTCTATCATAGAACTGAGTGTGCCTGCCTTGTCATTGAGCTGTTCGAGATAGATCGATAGGTTCTCTGTGTAAAGTCTCAACATCACAGCTTCATGTTGTAGTGCCCCTTCGTATGCTTCTCTAGTAATCGTTCCTTTCACAAACTTAAGTTGTTCTTTCGTTAATGACATCAGCTTCACTCCTTCATAGACTTTAGAACAATTTGTTTGGCCATATATTGAATGGTTTCAAATGATACAGAATCTAAAGTAAGATTCATTTGTTCTAAGTGCCACTTGATAGCATCCCAGATCCGATCGTCTCTGATAGATGATAGTAGCTCATGTCCTTTATAAGTGAGATCCACTTCATGTTCTGATGATCTAATAGTTCCTGTATCTAAGTATCCTTCTTGTGCTGTTAGAAACAGATGCTGTATTCTCTTCTCTTTGTCTTCCACATCTTTTGTTATTACACCTGATTCAATCTCTAATAGTATCTCTCGAACGAGCTCCTTATCTAGTTTCATTTACTCACCTCTTTGTATAATAAAAAGCACCTACTTTTTGTAGATGCTAATGCTCGTTTTATGAAATTAAAAAGAAAGGAAATAAAACTAGCAAATCACTGTTTGCTAGTTTCTTTATATTTTTCTTTCTTAGTAGATCAAATGGCGTACAAAGACGTACATCAAATGGCGTACGATGATTGTGTACAACAAATGATGTACGAAGGAGAATTTAGTGGTTGAAATTCAATCAAGAAAATTTCCTGTTATTCTAATTCTTGTTCATATGTAACATAACCACCTGACGAATATCCTTTAACTTCTTTCTTAGATTCTTTGAAAGTTATAAATTCCGTCATAGTTTTCACGTATTCAGTATGAGTGATCCTACCTTCTTTAACTAATTAATATAGAGCTACCTAAAATGATTTAGTTATATTCATCACACTTATCATCTCCTTAGGAAATATAAAAAGAGCCACCCTCTGGATAGCCCGTTCTCTACTTTTCATACTTACGTTTCTTCTCTATTAATTGGTAAAGTGATTTATCAATGTGAGTTATAGCAGCCCTAATAATACTTTCTTGTCTTTCTCTAAACTCATTATCCTTTTTATCATTATAAAATCCCATTACATAAAGCCTATTATAATCTCTCATATTTTCTATTAATGATTTTGCAAACCCAGCATCTTGAATGTATCTATGTGTATCTCTGAAAGCTTCTAGTAGTTCATCTTGGTATTCAATTAGTTTGAACGCATAAGCTTGTTCTTGATTGGTGCTAATATCCGAAGTAACTGACATTACATTTATTGCTAAGTTTTTTGCTTTCTCTAAAGCCGCATAAATATCATAATAAGAATCCATAAATCTGTTTATTTTTTCTAGTTCTCTTCTTTCTTCTTCTATCTTACGTGAATTTTTGTTTGCAACCATAACACCAATTAAGGTCACGGCCCCTCCAAGAATAGAACCACTAAATCCAACTAATGCAATGATTAAGTTTTCGCCCCATACCCCTAAGGTTGTCATTAGAGCCCAAATTATAATAAGCAGGATCATTAAACTAAAAAAAAGCATAAATGCCATTATATAATTTTCATACTTATCAAAAATCCTAGTAAATAAACTTTCTCTATACACTATGCCGTCCACCCCGGCTCATAGGTATACACAATCGCTCCACCGTGTTTAGCTGCACCTCTAAAATTCTTGAACTCCTTAATATTAAATAGCGCAGGTTGGAACGCTAAGAAGTCCGCTTTCTCGACTCTATATTCGCTTATATCACCGTTCTTTAACTGTTCTAATATCTCTTTTGCCATCTCTTCTGTCATCTAATCCCCTCCACCCATATTATAGCAAAGGCAATCATATATCAGCGATCCCTAACATGAACATTTGATACATCACAAATAAAATTGTTAGGCATGCAACTGGCTGAACAATCCAAATTGGCATACGCAACCATTTTAATATTAGTCCTACAACAATTCCTGCAATTAATGAGCCAAAGAATAATATCCCTAACCTAATTGCCATCTCTGTAAAGATGCTATTATCTACGTCTCCAAACATTTTCTCACCTCACCTACCGTATCGGATGTGGAAGTGAGTTGTTTAACACGCATAAAGAGGACTGCCATGTAGGTAGCCCTCTTTTTATGTATTACTTGGTGTATCATAACATGATAATCGTTACCATATTGACCTTTTAGATCTTTTCCAGTGCTAGTTACGATCTGTGCTAATTTAGACGGCACATCGGTATATTCTTTTATACTAAAGTTTTGATATATCTGACCTTTTTGCATCATCACACCCCCTGCCACCTTATTCGACAGCAAGGGTCATTTTACTTCTCATTTCAATTCTATCCGATAATAAGCAGCATCCGCTTCTCTAGAAGTAATTTCAAAATTTTCAGCAGCCATATTAGCAATTAAAGAATCGTGGTATGAAGCGTTATAAGTAGCGCCATAATCTGTAAGCATATTGAATTGGTGTTTCATGTATCGATGAATAGATTCATCACTTGTGTTTAGTGAAGGGGTGGCAATGTTTTTCAATACCTCTGACTCAAGTACTTTTTCCTGATCATTTATTGTTAAATAAGACCCGGAGTAATATGAGTGAAACTTATAGGAATTCTTATAATCGTAAAATGTTAGGTTTTTTATATAACAAGATGCATCACCACACCTAAGATAACTATTCATTTTTTCTGTTGCACTTTGAAGCAGAATATATTTATCAATGTTATTTAAATCCTTAAATTCTGTTAACATTACCTCCAAAGTTATATCGTAACGTCTTCCTCCAGATAATTTATCAAGTAATTTAATATTGTAATCGACTTCTTGGTAATATTCTTCTAAACCAGACCCTTCAATGGAATTAACTAATGATTCATTAACTTCTTCAGCACTCGGTGCACCACTAAAAATAATAATAATAAAAATAAATATAAGTCCAAATAATATAGACACGTTCTTCCAATTCAATTAATACACCTCATAATATAAAATTCGATCTAGTTAATTATACCATTTATTTAGTGCTTTTTTCTCAAACAGATTTTATTTATTATTCCACTCAAAACCACACACCAACGATGCCTTAACTGGCTAGTGTCCTATGTAATATAGGTATGTTATTGGTGTGCAGTTTGGAGGGAATAAAAAAAGTCGCCTTAATAGACGACAAATTTTTTTATTGAGTTGTTGTCCCGAAGACTTGTTGCTCTAGAAATTTCATTCCTAAAGCTTTGACCATTTGTATTGGCATTGATCCGCCTTCTTCTTTTACTTTTTTCTTTACCTTTGTCCAGACAGTATCATTTTTGATGGCGTCTAGAAACTCATGATCACTCCACGTTAATGAAGTTGCAGCCACAGCTAAGTTCATTTTTGTCGATTGATTCATTCCACTAATCAAGCCTGCCTCAATTAATAGTTTCATATGATACATAACTTGATCCCTCGAGTAATTCTCGAACTTAGGTACTACAAAGGTTCCTCTAGCGTCGCCTTTTTCTTCAACTTCTAAACATATAAGTCTTACTAATTCCATGTCTCTTTCTATATAAAGCACCACCTTTATTTTATGAATAATCTTTAATAGCTTTCAGAGATATTTCAAACCATTAAACATGTTCTTCAATAGAAAGATCTTTCCATTGATTTCTAAGTTCTAATGTTTTGATAGCTTCTTTTGTCCAGTTAATTTCTATTTTCGCTTCATCAATTTCTTTTCTTCTTAAAACTAAAGCTTCGTTATATCTTCTTTCTGCCGGGTCAACTATTTGATCTTTGATTTTATTGTATGAAAAAATAGCTGCTCTATTAGCCTTTAATAAATATTGGGCCGCATCCAATTCAGCTTTTAACTTACTTAAGTCGCCCTGTTGACTTAAAACCTTTAACGCCTTATCCTGTCTTTCTTTTAATTCTTCAATTAATGCTTTGTGAGCTTTCTCAATTTGTTTAGAGGATACATTCACTTTAATCACCTAATCACCTCCCTCAACAAACAATATTCGCCAAGGAGTTACAAAGTCCTGCATTTTAGAAATGGTTGTAAATCATCAATATTCATTTTCTATAACTATAGCCGCAATCTCACTTGTTAAGATGTAAATCCGATCTTCATTTAATGAAATTGAATCTGCGCCTTTGCTTAGAGAAGCTTTGATCCAGCTAGAAGAAACAAGAATGCTTTTAGGATCAGAGGTATAACTAATTTCTTTACCGCTCTTCAAAGTTATAATTAAACTACTTTTCATTTAATCGCCTCCCTAGCAAACATAATTCGCTAAGAGTCCTTAAAATCCTTTTACTTCCACTAAAAAAGAACCACTCAAATGAGCAGCCCTTTTATCTAAACAATTTATTAATGCTTCTATTCACCGGACGTCTTATGGCCCGCCTTGCAATTCTCTGTGGGTATTTACCGTTCCCTATAGCTTTAGCATCTCCAAACGCTCTCAAGATCGCGAACAATGCTCTCAACATGATCACCAACTCCTTTGGTATCTTATACCTAAATTATACCACAAAAAGAAAGTAATTGGTAGGTGTTTCCTGCCTGTTGATTCATTTTCCATAATACAATAATATCACCTAAAAACAGCACTAAATCAAAAACTCTTAAAATCTTTATAAAATCATTTTTTATTTATTCTCAAACATCCTGTGACCTCCTACCTTTGCTTTTTCGACAGTATTGTATATAATACAAGCACATTATGTAATAAGGAGGGATATGGAATTGACCGCTTTTAAAGATGATAGTCTCAAAAAAAATAAGTGGTATTTTACAGTCGAAATTAAAGAAAACGGTAAAAGAAAGAGGATTAAACGAAGAGGATTTAGAACGGAGAAAATAGCTAAAGACGCTGAAAGAAAGCTGCTTAACGATCTGGACAAAGGTCTAAATATATATGAATCAACAACAATTTATAATGATTATATGAACGATTGGTTAAAAGATAAAAAGAATAAAGTGAAGCAAGGTACATATGAGAATTATGACTCTTTAATTAGAAATCACATCCTTCCATCTCTTGGAGAATTACCATTAATTAAAATTACACCAAGACATATTCAAAATTTGTATAATCACCTCAAGGACTCAAACAGTTTAAGCGGGGAGAACATTCAAAAGGTCCATACGATCATTAAGGGATCACTTCAAAAAGCTGTAGATTGGGATATGTTAATTAAGAATCCTGCATCTGTTGTAGAGAGACCCACAGCAGTAGTTGAAGAGATGAAATACTGGACTCACAAAGAATCAGTTACATTTTTAAATGCATCAAAAAACAGTAGATATTATTATATCTTTCTGCTTGGCATAACTACTGGCATGAGACAAGGTGAGATATTGGGCCTTCATTGGAATGATGTAAACTTTGAAGAAAAATCAATTTCAATTCGAGGAACATTAGATCATCAGGGCAAGAAATTCCAACCCTCTACAAAGACTAAATCAGGTATGCGAACTGTCGGGATAGATAGCCACACAGCCAATGAATTACAGAAACTAAAACAACGAACATTAAATGAAAAGATGAAGAATAGGGATATATATGAAGATAATGATTTGGTGTTTGCGACTGAATTGGGAAATTTCGTGAATCCAAGAAATATGTTGAGGGCTTTTTATAATTTAATTACTGTAGCAGAAGTACCCAAAATAAGGTTTCATGATCTAAGACATACGCATGTTGTGTTTCTTTTAGAAATGAGAGAGAACAGCAAGAGGATTGCTGAACGTTTAGGCTGGTCCAGTGTAAAGATGCTAGACAGATACAGTCATGTATCACCACATATGCAGAAGGATACTGCCGATGCTTTCGGGGATAAGTTCTTTTCGGCACCAAATGGCACCGAATGACTTTTACACACTAAAGGGCACCGAAATGGCACCAATTTTAATATATACCTTCATTTCGGTTTGAAGGCAAAAAGAAAAACCCTTATGTATCAAGGGTTTAGGGTATGACCCGTATTGGGCTCGAACCAATGACCTCCACCCTGTCAAGGTAGCGCTCTCCCAGCTGAGCTAACGGATCCTAATTATGTATAGGTTGAAGACATCTATTAATGTACCTTTTTTATGAGAGAAAGTCAACAAAAATAGAGACTACAAACATTTGGATCATCTGAATCTTTAGTCTTGCTATCATTAACAGTCTAAAGATTCATTGTTATTCAAGAGCTATCCAGGGTAGTGCGTTGTGTGAGACAATAGAAATAAGACTTACTAAAAGTCTAATTAAATGTAGTGAGTAGGCGATTCAATGTACCAGATCACTCGAACGGTCAATGGGAAAATAGAAGCGCTGAACGATTCAAACAGTCCTAATATAAAGCAATTTTTAACGTTGATGGATGCCGAATTAATGGCGAGCAAGTTAAACAAAAATACGTTACCTGATCATTTATGGTCTGTTCAGCCCTTAAATGATGAAGAGCAAACAACCAGTTAGTGCCTCTAACTGGTTGTTTTTTTAGTCTTCTTGAGATTTTGTTGGATTGTAGTTTCTTGAATGTTTCATTTCATTTCGTAATGACGTATCGTGCATCATTCTCAAAACGGGTCTACTCGCCAATAGAAGGCTACCACATAAATAAAGAGTGTTTCCGTACGTTTCCAGTTGTGATGAGAAATTCAAGCAACTTCCTACAACAAAAAAGAAACCAATTAATAAATCATTTACCGTTGTAATCAAACGGTATCTTTTACGAAAGAAAAATCTAAAGATACCTGCTTGCAAGTCTATGTACTCTTGTTCTTCTTTTTTTGAAATCATGTTCTCTCCCCTTTTTCATTTATTTAGTTTCCCTTTGTTTAGCTCTTTAAACTCTAAATTTCAAAGAAAAAAGCACAAGCCGCAAACGGCTTGTGCTTTTTTATGATTTATCGAGTTGCGGCGTTAGCGTTCACTAGCCCACTACCGTAAAGATTTGAGTTTCCTAGATTAGTAGATGTATTTTTCAGGTGATTTCGGATTTGTGTATGATTCCACGATGGATATCTTTGTTTCACAAGAGCTGCAGCTCCGGCTACGTGAGGAGTCGCCATAGAGGTTCCATTCAAGCTAACATAACGATTACCAGGATATGTGCTTTGCACGCCTACACCTGGTGCCACAATATCAATGCCTGCTCCATATTGTGAAAAGTTCGCACGGTTATTATTTTGGTCTGTCGCCCCTACAGCCATAGCATTTGCATAACGTGCCGGGTATCCAACAGAGCCTGACCCATTATTTCCTGTAGCAGCAATAACAAGTACTCCACGACTTGTTGCATAATTAACTGCTTGTTCAAGAGTTAAACTTGGAGCGTCACTACCTAAGCTGAGATTTGCCACGTGCATATTATTTGCACCTGCCCACTCAAGTCCTTGAGCGATACTACTGATACTTCCTCGTCCGTTTGCTCCAAGTACCTTTACTCCATAAATTTGCGCGTTCGGTGCAACACCAACAACTCCAATAGAGTTATTCAGAGCCGCTATTGTACCAGCCACATGAGTTCCGTGACCATTTCCATCAGCAATCGTTGGCTCACCAGGAACAAAACTTCTTCCTCCAGCAATATTCAAGTCACTATGTGCTGAAATACCCGTATCTAACACAGCTACTCTTACTCCAGAGCCTGTCCATCCACGGCTATTTGCTGTTGGAGCTTGTACTCTATTAATTCCCCAAGGCACCGACTGCTGAATCGATACTTCAAAATCCTCTTCAATGTATGAAATGCCCTCTGCTTCGTTTAGCGCATCAACATCCTCTGGATCTAGTTCAACTGATAATACGGGTATATAATCATAATCGTGAATAATATCTACATCAATGGATTCTTCATTCGACTGGTCTTCTTCAACAGAAAAAATACCAACTTGCTCTACTTCTTCGGTAAATGCTTCAAGTTCCGCTTCTTCCTCAAAGCCAATCAAGTACTTCACTTTTTCTTCTGCTGCCGATACAGAGTCAGCTACAGTAACCATGGCAGTTACACAAACAAGTCCTACAAATAGTTTTCCGATTCTTCTTTTCATTCGGTCGCCTCCTCAAGTTTTGACCAGTCTTAACTGGATAATGTAAGAGTAGCACGATTTATTTCCCTTGATTATTGGGAAATAGACAACTTATTCAGTTTTTTTTGATATTTCTACATTGAATAACTGTATATAGATATCCTATCTAAAGACTTGATTGGCATCCTCCTACTTTTCAAACAAAAAAAGAACCCCGCTCCGAGAGCAGGGTTCCCCTTTACGATTAATCAGCAACAGTTGGTGATGATTGCTGTAATCCTAGATGTTCTTGAAGCATGTTTTGTGTGTTAGCTAAAGACGTTTCATCTACTCTGACATAACTAACCCCGTCAGTCCCTCTAAATGGTTCACCTTCAAGCTGAAATTGCTCAATTTCACTAATAGATCCTGCATATCCATGTAATGCAACTAGATTCGCAAAGGATAGATCTGTTCTTAATGTGCTACCCAAACTGTCAAAAACTCTTCCGAAATTATCAATGCTTTGGAAAGAAGCAGCTTTGTCAATAATCGCAGCCATTACTTGTGCTTGACGCTGTCCACGCCCAAAATCTCCACCACTATTCGCGCTTTTACGCTCACGTGTGTATGCTAAGGCATGTTCACCATCCAACTCAGTCGGACCTTCTGTAAAGTTAAGAGTCTGACCGCCTTCTGTGAAATCAAATGTGTACTTTACGTCCACATCAATGCCATCTAATGCATCAACAATATCTTTAAAGCCATCGAATTTTACTGTTGCATAATAATCAATTGGGATATCTAAGAAATTTTCTACGGTTGCAACCGTCATATCAATCCCGCCAAAAGCATTCGCATGATTAATTTTATCCTGAGTGCCTCGTCCTGCGATTTCAACATATGAATCTCGCGGTATACTTGTCAGAATAATAGAACGTTCCGATCGGTTAAATGTTGCGACCAGAATTGCATCCGTACGAGCATGATCTTCACCAGGTCTTGCATCGTCACCTAGCAATAGGACTGAAAAGTTATGCTTCCCAACATCCACTGCTTCAGTACGAAGCTCTGATTTCTCTCCACGTTCTAATGTTGAATGAAATTCGTTTTCTGCGCTTTTTGCTTTCAAGTAGAGATAACCTGCTCCACTGACGACAACTAAAAGGAATATAGATGCTAATGCAAGCAAAACCTTGAGTACGCGTTTTGATTTACGCTTCCCTCGCCTTTGCTTTCGAGAATTCTTTTCCATAATTAAACCTCACTTTTTCGCTTTACATACAAGTACTATATACATATACATCGGGTAGTTATAATTATACATTTATAAATATTACCTTAGAACGCACTAAACATAAAGATGATACCATAAATCTACATAAATCTACAACATTCTATTTACACTCTACTATCGGCTAACTATCCTACTTCCTTTATAGAAAGCTGTAAAATCAAACTCGAAAATTTATATCACTATACTTATTTTCATAAACAAACCAAAGCATAACTTCAAGAATTACAAGAAGGGTAGAAATCAAACCCACTAAACAGGCAAGTCTTTTTTGCCTTAACTGCTATCTTATCAAAAATGAAGAATTCAAGATACCTATAATGTTAGAAATATTGCGAAACAACACATAAAAATTATTTTCTTACGTTATTCGATCTGGGCACGTATAGACATTAAATGATTGATTTCGTATGAAACCTACCGTTGTTATACCTAACTCTTCGGCAAGATCTAACGCCCTTTCTGTTGGAGCTGATTTTGAGAGCACAAGTTCACAACCAATCTTTGCTGCTTTTAATAGTATTTCAGAAGAAATACGTCCACTAAAAAGCAAAAATGAACCGTCTAAAGATAGGTCATGTCTAAGACAGTATCCATAAAGCTTATCAAGTGCATTATGTCGGCCAATGTCCATTCTACTAAGTATCATCCCTTGCTCGTTACATAATGCAGCATTATGCACGCCACCTGTTTGTTTAAAGGTGTACGCAGCATCTTGGAGTTGATTCATATAATAAAAACAGTCCTTTGCCTTAAGCTGAACCGTTTGTTTTATCATTTTTTTCGCTATTAACGCATCGTGTGCAAATACAAAACCCTGCCTGCTGCCACCGCAGCAGGAGGTCAAATAGCGTTTTTGTTGAAGTTGATGAAAAAGAGGATTTAACCGAATGGATTCAACATGTATGAATCCGCCTTTCTCGTCTATTCTCAAGCTTTTTATATCTGAATACTTTTTAATAATACCCTCTGAGATCAAATACCCTATAGCTAAATCTTCAAGATAATCCGGAGTGCAAACCATCGTCACTATTTCATTTCCGTTAATCTTTAAAGTAAGGGCATATTCTGCTGCTACTGTGTCTTCCACTTCTGAGATACCTTCTGATGAATACCTACGTATAGAGCGGGTTGTAACTTTTGCTGTTTCCATAAAATTCAACCTTTCTCTCTTTCAAATTATGCTAGTTTCCGTATTTTCCTTATGTTTACCCGGATCATCAGAGAGATAACTAATGCGACAGCAAAAGCACCGGCAAAAATATACATCGTTAATGAATAACTTTCTGTTGTCTCACGCAGATACGCAACGATTAATGGTCCAACAAGCCCCGCAGCTGCCCAAGCTGTTAAAATGTAACCATGAATGGCCCCTAGCTGTTTTGTACCAAAAACATCTCCTATAAACGCAGGAATTGCTGCAAAACCTCCACCATAACAAGATAAAATAATAAAAATGAGAATTTGGAAGCCATACTCATTTGAGACGATTGGTAACAGAGCAAATGCCACAAGCTGAATAGCAAAAAAAGCAGTGTAAACATTTGGCCTTCCTATATAATCTGATATGGACGCCCAGCCAAGGCGACCAAATCCATTAAACAATCCCATAATTCCAACCATAGTCGCTGCGGCAGCAGCTGATAGTCCAGCCAAATCCTGTGCCATAGGTGAAGCCACTGAAATAATGGCAATCCCACAGGAAACATTAATAAATAACATAGCCCACAACGCCCAAAAACGAACCGTTTTTACAGCTTGATTCGCTGTAAGTTGTGCTAGATCACGAGGCGCTTCTTTCTTCTGTTTTTTCTTTTCCTTTTGTTTGTCTTCTTTCATAGATTTTGGTTCCCACCCTTTAGGTGGTGGAGCCAAATATAAAGAGGAAGCTAACATAAGAACAAAGTAAATACCACCTGTTATAAAAAAGGTCCAAGATATGCCAACCCAATTGATTAATGCTTCAAACACTGGACTAGCAATTAAGGAAGCAAAACCAAACCCCATAATGGCTAGACCTGTTGCGAGCCCTCGCCTATCAGGGAACCACTTTACTAGAGAGGACACTGGTGTGATATAACCAATACCAAGCCCGATACCCCCGAGCATCCCATAAAAGAAATACAATAAATAAAGAGATCCAATTTCATTTGCAAAGCCTGAACCAAGAATTCCAATCCCAAAACATACGGTAGCCAAAAGACCCGATTTTCGTGGTCCATATTTCTCAACAAAATGGCCCATAAAGGCAGCAGATAACCCTAGAAAAAGTATAGCAATACTAAACGTCAGTTGAACCTCACTCAAGCTCCAATCATGCTGATCGCTTAACGGATTTGTGAATACACTCCACGAGTAGACGGAACCAATCGAGATGTGAATACCTACAGCTGCCAATGCAATCAGCCAGCGGTTTTTCGTTTTCCCCATTACACCTGCTCCCTTCTGTACACTTCCTTCTAGTTATTTTCAGCTAAAGCTTTCTTTCCAAGAGCTATAGTAACAGTTAAAAGTGATAGACCCGCGGCTGCCGCTGCCCATTTCCATGTATTTAATTTTGGTGGGTAAGCTTTAGACTCTTCCTCTTCTGCTTCGTACTTTGTATCTACCTGATGGTCTTGATCTACTTGCTCTTCCGGTCGTTTTGTTGTCCGTTCCTTGTCATCCTGATCTTCTCCCATACCTTTTAAGAATGCTACCGAGAGATTAAGTGCATTGCGGAATTCGGTATCCTTTAAGGCTCGTAAAAGTGTGAGGTAACTTGATTGATTTTCGACTTTTTCAAATTCTGCAACCCTTGCAATTCCTTGATTGATCTTTAAAACAATAGGTTCAAGTTGCTGTACATTTAAGGTGCCTAGCACACCTGCCATTAGTAACAGGTTCTTTACCGAGCGAGCTGTTTCCGGATTATCGACTGTTTTGGCCAGAATATCCATCACCTGATCTCCCTCACTAAAAAGAGCAGTTAGCATAGGCAGAATTTTTCGGTCCTGCATATGCTGAATGATTTCAAACGTTTCTTGAACAGCATCCTTATGCTCCACTAACAGCTGTTGAAGTTCGAGAACTTCTTTTTCTCTTATCTCCTGCTCACTATAAGTCGCTCGACGAATAGTAGTCGTTGCTTTGGCCATGTTATTTCGACTCCTTTTTCACCAGATCTCCAGGGAAAGTGTAATCATCTCTCTGCCATTTTTTCTCAATCGCAACACCAATTTGAGGTTGCGGATTTCCGTTTCGGTGGTTAATACGTGGAAGAGGTGACTCACCTTTTTCCCTCAATATCTCAAGCTTGGCGCTGACTTCTTTGTAGGCAGGTGTATCCGTGTCCTTATCTGCATAACTGCTAGTCAGATAATTTATGGCTCCTTCACCAGCATCATTAAGTGGCAAGTAAACTTCTTTACCTTTTACTCGATCAGTAATAAGACATTCCACTTTCACGTTTCCATATGGTGACGTTAGTCTCACTAACGTTCCGTCATTGAGCCCTCGTTCTTCAGCTAATTCAGGCGACACCTCAAGAAAAACAGTTGGTGTTTTTGAGGTAATCCCTTTCGATTTGTAGGTCATATTTCCCTCATGGAAATGCTCTAACAGTCGTCCGTTGTTTACATGTAAATCATATTCTTCTCCATACTCCAATGGTTTTGTCCATTCAACAGGGAATAGTTTGGCTTTTCCATCCGGGAACGGAAACTCATCTAAAAATAACACCGGTTGATCTGTTCCATCAGCTGCAACTGGCCATTGAAGACTGTTATACCCTTCAAGCCTCTCGTAGGAAACTCCCGCAAATAACGGGGCTAGTGATGCGGCTTCATCCATAATTTCGCTTGGATGGCTGTACGACCACTCTGCACCCATTCTGTTTGCTACTTCCATAATAATCTGCCAATCTGGCTTAGAATCTCCGAGTGGTTCAAGTGCTTGATATAGACGTTGGAAACGTCGTTCTGTATTGGTAAAGGTCCCTTCCTTCTCAAGACTTGGACTAGCAGGTAAAACAACATCAGCATATTGAGCAGTTTTTGATAAAAAGATATCTTGTACCACAAAAAAATCAAGCTTTTCAAACGCTTCGTGTACATAGTTTAGATTCGAATCGACAAGCCCCATATCTTCTCCCTTTAAATACATCAGCTTTAAATGACCTTCATGAACCGCATCGATCATTTCGTGGTTATTTAAACCTGGTTCCTCTGGCAGAGATACTGACCAACCTTGTTCATACTTTTTACGGACTTTTTCATCAGTCACTTTCTCATAACTAGGGAATCGATCCGGCATGCTACCAAAGTCGCTGGCCCCCTGTACATTATTATGACCACGTAACGGATAGCTTCCTGCTCCAGGCTTACCATAATTACCCGTAATCAAAAGAAGGTTGGATATAGCTGTACTTGTGTCACTACCACCAAGGTGCTGGGTTACGCCCATCGCCCACAACACACACACTGTATTCACCTCAGCAATGCGCTCAGCCATAAAGATAAGTGTATCCTTAGAAACTCCCGTGACCTCTTCGGCGTAATCAAGTGTGTATGGAGCTAGACTTGCGATGTACTCTTCTAAATCATTCACTCGACGATCAAGGAATGTCTGATCTTGCCAGCCTTGGTCTACGATATATTTAGTAATAGCAGATAACCAGACTAGGTCACTACCCGATGATGGCTGAATAAACAGGTCTGCCCGCTCTGCCATCTCATGTTTGCGTAAGTCAGCAACAAATAAGGTTTGACCTTTCAGTTTATGAGAACGTTTTACACGAGTAGCAAGAACAGGGTGTGATTCTGCCGTGTTCGTTCCAATCGCTAATACGAGTTCAGACTGTTCAATATCCGTAATTGACCCTGAATCTCCACCGTATCCAACCGTACGAAATAATCCCATGGTAGCAGGCGATTGACAATATCTCGAACAATTATCGATATTATTTGTGCCTACTACAGCTCTAGATAGTTTTTGCATCAAATAGGATTCCTCGTTCGTACATTTTGATGAACTAATAAAAGCCATGGAGTCAGGTCCATACGTCTCTCTAGTCTCTTTAAATTTACTTTCAATAAGAGAAAGAGCTTCTTCCCACTCCGCCTCGCGGAACTCATTTCCATCTCGGATTAGGGGTTTCGTCAGGCGTTCTTCGCTGTTCACAAAGTCCCAGCCGAATTTCCCCTTAATACAGGTTGAAATTCCATTTGCAGGCGCTTCAATTTGTGGCTCCACTTTTAAAATTTTGCGGTCTTTTGTCCATATATCAAAGGCACATCCTACACCGCAATATGTACAAACAGTTTTTGTTTTCTCAATATGCTCTTCCCGCATGGCAGCTTCCATATCTGATATAGCGAGAATTGAACCATAACCCGTTTCAACATTTTTTGTAGTTTCAATCATTGGACGAAGTGTCTTTTTGGCAATTGCAGTCAAAAATCCAGCCTCTCCCTCCATACCGGTCTCCATCATCGCATTACAAGGGCAGACGGTTGAACAATGTCCACAGGATACACAGGAGGATTCATTGATTGGTGTGTCTTTATCCCAAATCACACGCGGTTTTTCTCTCTCCCAATCAATAGAAAGGGTTTCAGTTACTTGTACATCTTGACATGCCTCTACACAACGACCACATAAAATACACTGATCCGGGTCATATCGGTAAAATGGATTTGAGTGATCCACCTCATAAGGTTTGTGCGCAAAAGGTACACTTTGATGATTAATCTTCATATCTTTTACTGTATTATGTATCTCACAGCCTCCGTTGTTGTAATCACAAACGGTACAATAAAGCTCATGATTTACGAGGATTCGATCCATTGCAATGGTTTGGGCCTCTTTAATATGCTTGTCCTCTGTTTGAAGAACATCACCTTCTTTTAATTCTGTTGAGCATGAACGGACAAACTCGCCGTTCACTTCGATAATACACGTATCACAGGTTTCAATTGGTCCAAGACTTGGATGATAGCAAACTGTTGGAATATCAACCTCCTGTTCCTTTAAAAGTTGTAGGGCGGTCTGGCCTTCTGTCATTTGAACCTCTTTATCATTCATCTGAATATTGATTTGTTTTGACACAAACTCACGTCTCCTTTCTTTTTGAATAATCTCTAGATTCAGTCTTTTTATATTTTACCCTCACACTAAATCACTTAAACTTATTTGTATACGCTTACAATTTTCTTCTCGGGAATCATCCCGATTTTACTTATTTAATTCTTGAATGATATGACTAAGCTGCAGAAGAATTAATTTCTCCATAGCTAACGTTACAGCACCTGTTGAACCTGGCATCGAAAACACCGCTTTCCCTTCAACTGTTCCTGCAATTGCTCTTGAAAGCATGGCTGCTGATCCAATATCATACTGGTAACTGATATAACGAAACAACTCACCAAATCCAGGCAACTGCTTTTCGAGCAGTTTCTCAACGACCTCATAGGTCACATCACGTTTTGATACCCCAGTTCCGCCATTTAATAAAATGGCTTCAACCGATGGAGAGGTAAGTCCTTCTTCAATAGCAGATTGAATAGAAGTTTTGTCGTCTTTCACAATATCATGACTAACAACCACATGGCCAGATTGTAAAAGTAGCGTTGAAATCGCAGCCCCACTTTTATCTGTTTCCTTTGTTCTTGTATCACTAACTGTGATGATTTTACAGGCCACTGAACGGGTAGATGTATGAGCTGTCATGCTTATTCTCCTTTTTGTCTTCATTAACCACCGATATAAGACATTTCAATTTTTGGACGGTTGGCTGACGATTCCTCTGTGCGTTCATCGGAATAACGATCGCTGCGCTTCTTCCAAATTCTTCTTAGTTCATCCTCCATACTGTGCTCTTGATTTGTATCTCCACGCATGATCGCACGAAGATCATGCCCTTTTGTTGCGAATAAACAAGTAAAAAGTTTGCCTTCAACAGAAACTCTTGCTCTAGTACAGGATGAACAAAAGGACTGAGATACAGAAGAAATGACCCCTATCTCACCAGATGAATCTGTAAATGCATACCGGCTGGCCACTTCCCCATAATAGGATGGTTCTAGTGAACGGACACCAAAATGACTTTGAAGCAATGAGATAATCTCTTTTTTGGTTATAACAGAATCTAACTTCCATCCATTTGTACTGCCAACATCCATAAATTCGATAAAACGTAATGTCACATTTTTCCCTTTAAAAAACGCAGCCATCGGAATGACCTGATGATCATTCACATGTTTTTGTACAACCATATTAATCTTCACGTCTAAGCCAGCTTCTTTTGCCGCTTCAATCCCCTTTAATACGGGTTTGATGCCAACATTTCGTCCGTTCATTTTCTTAAAAACTTCATCATCTATGGCATCTAAGCTTACATTCACCCGTTTAAGCCCTGCTTCCTTTAGAGCACGTGCATGCTTTGGTAGAAAAACAGCATTGGTCGTAAGCGCGACATCCTTTATACCCTCAATTCGGGTAAGTTTGTTAACTAATGTAGGCAAGTCCTTGCGTAGCAGGGGTTCTCCTCCTGTTATACGAACCTTCTCCACACCAAGAGATGCTGCGGCTTTTACCACTCGTTCAATTTCAGCAAAGGTTAAATAGTCTTCCGGAGGTAAAAAGGCATAATCAGGGCCAAATATCTCTGCTGGCATGCAATAAGAACATCTAAAGTTACATTGATCCGTTACAGAAATTCGAATATCACGAAGCGGTCGACCTAACGTATCTGTTACTGAAGACATCGTTACACTCCTTTCCAGCAATTAGCTTAATCCTCCTTACGTAATGCTTGATAGGTAGGATCATCATTGATGTTACTAAATTTTTCGATTGGAATCCCCAACTCGAGTGCGTCCACATAACGCGTTGTGACGCTACTCAGAAAATTCATCATTCGATACTGACCGGCTTGAAGCTGCGAATATACAGAAGGAAAACAATCATGTTGATATAAGGCAGCTAGTGGTTGAATGCGATCGTTCACAATTGGAACAACTGCTTGTATGGTGTTATCTTGGAATTGAATCAGTGATTCGATTGCTTTAGAATCCAAAAGGGGCATATCAACAGCCATTACGACGTACCACTCGGCAGGAAATTTCATCATCGCACTGTATATGCCTGCCAAAGGTCCTTTTCCAGCAAAAACATCCACGTCTTCGATGATGACCAGATTTTCTTCTGTAGAAAAGTATGATGTAAGATCAGATCGACTAACTAGAATCGTTTGATCAACATGAGCAGATAGCGCATCTACGATTCTTTTATAGAAACGACGATTTTGATAGACAGCAAAAGCCTTCTCACCGTCAAATCTAGATGACTCTCCTCCAGCTAAAACAATCCCTACTCGTTTGGCTTTGGCAGACATAAAGGATTACCCTCCACTTACCGGAGGAATAAGCGCCAAAATATCCCCATCCTGTATGATTGTCTTTTGGTCAGCATATTCTTCATTCACTGCAACCATAATCGAGTCTAAGTTAATAGAGTATGTTATTTGCAATTCATCTAATAATGCCTCAACCGTTTTCTCTTTATACGAAAACTCAAGAGTGTGTGAGCCTATTTGCTCTTCTAGATGAGCAAAACATTTAACAGTGATCATCTATTTTTCCTCCTCTGGAACCCCTGAAACTGTCTCAAGCTGATTCCCAATCCATTCACTACCATCTTCCCATTGCTCTTTTTTCCAAATTGGCACGATTTGCTTGATCCGCTCAATTGCATATTCGTTTGCCGCGTATGCATCTTTTCGATGTGGCGTTGACACGGCTATCACAACAGCTATGTCGGATATTTGTAGATGACCAGTTCGGTGCCAAATAGCCGATAACGCATCTGGCCATCGTTCGTTAATCTCTTCCCCAATTCGCTGTAGTTGTTTAACGGCCATCGATTGGTAGGCATCATATCGTAAGGAAAGAGTCTTTCTCCCTTGAGTAAATTCCCTTACAGTGCCTGTAAATGTGACAACAGCTCCAGCTTCTCTACGTATGACTTTCTGTGTAATCGTCTCTATATTTAGCTGGTCCTTGGTAACAGAATAGAATGACTCATTCATGTTTTTGCCCCCTTATATACTCAAGTAGCCAGGAAAGGTAGCTCTGCTCGTCTTGTCTATTAAAAAAAGGAAAGTCCATTGAATAGGTTGGTTGTTGCTGACTGATCACGGCAATGGTTTGATTGACTTGATCTAAAAGCTCCTCATCTTTTTCATCTCTCAACAAAACAACCTTTGGATAATGCCAAGCTTTATACCCTTCAATCAAAATTACATCTAACGGCAGTCGTGTTAGAAAACTGAGCATAAACTCAGGATCCGTTTCATCTAGCTGGGCTGTTAGGTGCATAACGCCGTCTCCTTCAACCGCGCTAATGGCCGCACCAGCTGCATAATGTTTGTCACTATCTTTAATAGGTTTGGAAATAGGTGCTCCTCCATGTCCATGATGTTTGATTGTTCCAACTCGTAATTTTTGTTTAGAGGCTTCCTCAATTAACCGGCAAACCAACGTAGTTTTCCCGCTATTTTGGTAACCAACTACCTGAAGGATGACAGGGTTTAATCCCATGGCCACTCGCTACCTTCCGCTGTTTCAAGTAGAAGGACATCCACAACATCACCTGATTCGTATCCTCTTGTTCCACCTGGCAACATCATAAATGCCTCTGTTTTAGCTAGTGAGCTAACCGCACTCGATTTATTAAATCCACTAGGCGAAACCTGTATCCGATCGTTTGAATAAGTGACGTGACTAGGAACAAAACGCGTAAACGGATTCGCTTTTGGGAAAGATTCAATGAGTGTAGCCTTTACTTTTTTAAGGTGAGGTTTTTCCTGGAATAAACTCATTCCAATCACAGGCCGAACAAAAACCTCGAATCCTACATAACAGGCTGAAGGATTTCCTGATAAACCAAACAGTAACGTATCTTGCCAGACAGCAACGGTTGTTACACTTCCTGGTCGCATCGCGATTTTGTTAAATAAAACGTCTGCTTCAAGTTTAGCATAGACCTCAGGAAGCAGATCAAAATCCCCTACGGATACACCACCCGTTGTGATTAACATATCCACCTGCTCTGCTGTTTCTTTAATCTTGGTGTAACAACGATCAAACTCATCTGGTAAGCTGCCTAAATACCTTGGGATGGCTCCAGCACGTTCGATTTGAGCTAACAGCATGTGCGTATTACTGTTGCGAATTTTACCCGGTTCAAGCGAATCTCCCAGATCTAATAACTCTGAGCCCGTTGCATAAACCCCTATTGTTGGTTTTTTGGCGACCTTCACATACTCGTATCCAAAAGTTGCTAAAAGCGCACTTGTTCCTGGATTTATGACCGTACCTTTTTGGATTAAAACGGTCCCTTCCCCTACATCTTCTCCTTTATATGAGATGTTATGACCAGATGGGAACGCACGTTTAATCGTCATATAGTCGATTTCATCTTTAGAAAAAGCGTCCGCTAATTCCAGCATCACAATGGCATCACACTCAATTGGAAGCATTGCTCCAGTCATAATTCGAACGGCTTCACCTGGTTGAACATGTTGAGAGCACACGGACCCTGCGCCAATGGTCTCAATGACCCGAAACGTCTTAGGGTGATCTCTACTTGCCTCAGATGAATCCTCTGAACGAATGGCAAACCCGTCATAGGGCGAACGATCAAATGGTGGAACTGAATGCTTGGCAATAAGATCTTCAGCTAATGTTCTACGATACGCACCATGCAGATGAACGAGTTCAGTCTCTTGTCCCAGGCGTATTTTGATTACTTTTTTAACTGCTTCGCTAACCGATATTGGGGTTCGCTTCTCTACCACTCGTTTCACTCCATCCATTCTATCTATTTATACAATTGTCGACATGGTACAATACGTTCAAATGTAGAAAAAAAGAGGTGTCCTATACCAATGTCTGAATTTACACATTTTAATAATCAAGGTCGTGCCAAAATGGTCGATATAACCGATAAACAAGAAAGTCATCGATCAGCCACAGCTCACTCCAGTATTACTGTAAATAAATCTATTTATCAGGGCATTACATCCAACCAAAT
This sequence comes from Alkalicoccobacillus murimartini, assembly GCF_030813245.1. Classification (GTDB taxonomy): domain Bacteria; phylum Bacillota; class Bacilli; order Bacillales; family Bacillaceae_D; genus Alkalicoccobacillus; species Alkalicoccobacillus murimartini. Next base: position 53,621 of record NZ_JAUSUA010000007.1, read on the forward strand.
GAAAAAAGGAGATGTGCTTGCTGTTGCTCAAGTTGCAGGCATTATGGCAGCAAAGCAAACGTCCACGCTAATACCTATGTGTCATCCAATCCCCATTAGTGGCGTAGATATTCAATTTGAGTGGCTTCAACTGAAAGAAGACCATCAGCTACAAATCGACGTGACTGTCAAAACAAAAGGAAGCACAGGCGTTGAAATGGAGGCGCTATCCGCCGCAAGTGTTTGTGCGTTAACTGTCTACGATATGTGCAAAGCACTAGATAAAGGGATGGTCATCGGTCAAACCTATCTTAGCCACAAATCTGGCGGCAAGAATGGTGACTTTTCCCGAACGTAAATAATTCATAACTTTTCGATTACTTCCTATTAGTTTCGCACAAAGTAGTGTAAGAAGAAAAGTGAAAAGTGAACTGGTTGGTTCAAAACATCTCTACTTTGAGTTCAACTCACAGATTTCGAGTGAGACAAGTCGAATTCTGCTATTTTTACTATGACTTTTGATGTATGATAAAAGTATAGGATAATTAAGGAGGTAGTGACTATGAAGAAAGTACTAATACTTCTATCTGTTTCAATCATGGCCTTAGCTGCATGTGGTCAAACCGCCAATGACACAGATCAAACGGACACTGATGTAAATGAAGAATCAAACATAACAGAAGCACCTGAACAAACCGAAGTAGAGGATGAGGCAGAGACGGAGACGGAAGACGTCGCAGATGCTGAAACGGATGAACCTACTCAAGATCATGAGGATTCTGATTCTACAGAGGAAACAATTGAAACAAGCGAAGCAGAGGAAGCCGTCGTTTCAGCTGGTGGAGACACGGCATCTGATGAAACAAATGAAGACGCTGGGAACGAAACAAGTGAAGACACTGACACTACTTCAACGGAGCTTGGGGAAGATGAGATTGCTGATCCTCCTTATTCAGAAGTTGAAAGCGAACAGTTTCAGGAAGCAATCTCTTCTTTACAACATGAATTTTCCAATCAACTCCTTTCTATTCAGTTAGAAAACGAAGATTGGGATCATGTTTATGCGGTAGTAACTGACGGTTTAAAACTACCATCAGATGAAGAACGCGAATTTCATGTGACTCAAATGGCAGAATCAATGATCAACTCTCTCGATCTAAAAACACACGCTCCAAATGGTACGATTACGTTTGTTTATGAAGATCAATCCGAATTAGCTACGTACCACACGGAAGATGAAAGCTTACATTTCCCTTAACTTCATACACAAACAAAGCGCAAGCGGATCATCCTGCTTGCGCTTTGTTATGCTTTTGTAAATCGTTCAACTACACTCATCAATTCTTCTATCGCCTGATCTCCATCTCCATCTTTGATCGCATCGGCTACACAGTGTTTGGAGTGATCCTCAAGTAACTGCAAACTTACTTTTTTCATGGCAGCATTAATGGCTGAGATTTGTGTGAGGATGTCCACACAGTATCTGTCATCTTCCACCATTTTTTGAATACCTCTTACCTGCCCTTCAATTCTCTTTAAGCGATTAGTCAATTGATCCTTGCTCATCGCTGTCCGATGATGAACGGTTTTATGATGATCTTCCATTGATTCACTCACCTCTTCTACATTCAATACGCCTTTTAGGTATGAGTAGTATACCATGCTACCCTCTCATTCGTCAGCTTGTTCAACTCCACTGGATGTGAATTGACACCCTTGCTAAGCTATAATACAGTTACATAGAAGCCATACCATATAACATTAGATAAAGAGAGTGATACAATGGAAAAAGCGATGATTTTTTTTGATATTGATGGTACATTATTAGACCACAACAAAGAACTTCCGGCATCAACCAAAAGCTCTATCCAAGCATTACAACAAGCTGGCCACGAGGTAGCGATTGCAACAGGACGTCCTCCTTTTTTCTTTGAGGATCTTCGCAAAGAGTTGAACATTGATTCCTATGTCAGCTTTAACGGGCAATATGTGGTATACAAAGGTGAAGCTATATTTACGAATCCATTACACTCAGCTTCCATTGAACAACTAACTGAATTTGCAGCAAAACGTAATCATCCATTGGTCTATATGAACCATGAAACGATGCGTTCAAATATTTCTGATCACCCAGCTATTGAAGAAAGCTTAAATAGCTTAAAAGTTCGTCCTCCTGAAAACGATCCCCACTTCCACAAGGAACGTGACCTTTTTCAAACCTTACTTTTCTGTACAGTAGGCGAAGAAAAAGAATACGTAGAGACCTTTGATGCGATTCGTTTTGTTCGTTGGCACCCATCTTCCGTTGATGTTATCCCAACTAATGGTTCAAAAGCCGTTGGGATTAAAGAATTAATCAAAAGACTAGGCTTCACAATAGATCAAGTGTATGCATTTGGCGACGAACGAAATGACCTAGAGATGCTGAGCCAAGTTGGTCACGGCGTTGCAATGGGTAATGCCCCACAAGTTGTGAAAGACGCAGCCAATTATGTTACAAAAGCTGTAGACGATGATGGCATTAAGCATGGTTTGGAAATGGTCGGATTACTCTAAAGATCAATAAAAAGACTCTCTGCGAATCATGCCAGAGAGTCTTTCTTTTTACGTTATAAAAAAATCTGCCCTACTATAAGGGCAGATTTTTCTCGTATGAAAACGCGCCTAGTAGGACTCGAACCTACAACGCAAGAATCGGAATCTTGAATGATATCCCTTTCACCATAGGCGCATGTTGCGTTAGCGACAAAAATAACTATATCTTAAAAGGGAGGTTCATGTCAATCTATTTCCCCTCCCTAGCCTTTTAAGAATGCAGCTTTTCGCCTTCAGCAAACATCTCACTGAATCGTTCGTTAATGTCATCTTCTGTATAACCAGCTGTTCCTAAACGAGCGCCAAAGTTCTTTGCCCAAAGTTGAAGTCTACTTGCCATTTTAGCGTATTTCTTAGACTCACTACCTTTAGTATCATTCGCGCGACCTTCTGCATTAGAGATTACATTCTCCACTACAAAAAGAACTTTCCATAGTGACTCTTCCTCTAGTTCTGATCCTTCAGCCGCCAGACGATCAATGACCTTTTTGTAGAACCCTTGGAATTCTTTAAATGGAATCTCTTCTTCCATATTTAAATACACTTGAATTTGATCATATAAATCCTGCATTTTATCTACACTCCTTTAATTCTTTCCGGCTAATTATAGCACATTTTGAAACTTCGAGTCAGTATTGAGTGGAAGAGTTCTCAAGGATAGATAAGTTGTTAGCCAAACCATCTTTTATCAAGAGCGATTTTCCATATATCTAGTTAGAACAAGATTCACCAAGTCATAAAGCCTATGAACAAGACCATTGAGAATTAGACCAAGACTAACAGAGATTCATTAAGAGGACAGTATCGATAGCAAGAAGCTTCAATTCTATAACAAGAGGAATTCGTTCTTTACCAAGGCACAAAAAAACAGTGAACATTTATTCATGTCCACTGTTGACTCTCTTATGAATTAAGCGTTTGTCTTACAGTATTGATCAAATGCTTCCTCAAGCTTTTGAACCACTTGGATCGGTTCATGTCCTTCAATCTCATGGCGCTCAACCATCATTTGGATCTCACCGTCTTTTAATAAAGCAAAAGAAGGAGATGAAGGTGCATAGCCTTTGAAGTATTCACGTGCTTTTGCCGTGGCTTCTTTATCTTGGCCGGCAAAGACGGTCAAAAAGCGATCTGGTTTCGTTTCGTAATTCTTCATATAAGCAGCGGTTGGTCTAGCAATTCCTCCAGCACATCCGCAGACTGAGTTAATCATAACAAGAGACGTTCCTTTTTGTTGTAGAACTGTATCCACATCTTCGGGTGTTGTTAGCTCTTGATAGCCTGATTCAACCATTTCTTGTCTAGCACCTTGAACGACATCATTTATAAAAAAATTAAAGTCCACGTTACGCACTCTCCTTTTTATCTTTCCTTGCCTGTTATTTTACCTTGAATAGTTGTAAAAACCAATAGATGTGCTCTAATATGACGAGAAAAACTCCCCGAATGTGAGGAGTTCTTCTCAATACATTTATTCAGCCGAAAACTGTTCAAGCTTTTTCTTAATGGATGCAAGGAATTGTCCGCAGACTAACCCGTCTAAAATCCGATGATCCAGAGATAAGCAAAGGTTCACCATATGACGAATAGCAATCGAATCCCCTTCTGGCTGCTCAATGACCACTGGACGTTTCACAATCGATTCAATGGATAAAATTGCCGCCTGTGGGTAGTTAATAATCGGAGCAGACTGTATAGAACCAAAAGAACCCGTGTTGTTAATTGTGAAGGTTCCTCCTTGAGAATCTGCACTACTAAGTTTACCCGTACGTACCTTGCCAGCAAGCTCATGAATGCTTTTCGCAAGCCCTTTGATTGATTTGTCATCTGCTTGATGAATAACCGGAACATATAAAGCGTCATCCGTTGATACGGCCATGGAAATGTTAATATCTTTTTTACGGATAATTTTATCTCCTGCCCACATAGAATTCACTTCTGGAAATTCCTTCAGTGCTTCCACAATAGCTTTCATAAAGAAGGGTAAAAAGGTCAGATTGTAGCCTTCTTTTGCTTTGAAATCTGCTTTCACTTTATTACGGTGCTGAACAAGTCGTGTGACATCTACTTCCACCATTGTCCAAGCATGAGGCGCCTCATGTTTACTACGAACCATGTTAGCTGCAATCGCCTTACGAATACCCGTTACTGGGATTTCAATATCACCCGTTGAGGTGACTGTCTCTTGCGAACGGATAGGCGCTTCTTCTCTAGCCACTTGCTTACTTGGTACTTCTTCTGGTGTCGTTTGTGTTTGACCACCGACTGAAATCATCTTCTCAAGATCTTTACGAGTAATTCTGCCTGATTTACCGGTTCCTTCTACTCGTGTTAAGTCAATTGAATGCTCTTGTGATAGCTTTAACACGGCAGGTGAATACCGGTTTTTTTGAGAAAGATCCTTTTCTTCAGAAACAGTTGCATCAGGCTTGTCTTCTTTTACTGTCTCAACTGCTTTTAGCGCTTGATCCGTTGCCTCTGCTGTCTCTACTGAGCAAATAACCGTTCCAACACTTACGGTTTCATCCTCTTGTACAAGCAACTCTTTTAACGTTCCAGTATAAGAAGAAGGAACTTCAGCATTTACCTTATCTGTCATTACCTCTGCAATCGGTTCATACTTCTTCACCATGTCACCTGGTTTGACCAACCACTTCGTAATGGTCCCCTCCGTGACGCTTTCACCTAATTGAGGCATCTTCATTTCCGTTGCCATCTTCTTCACTCCTTTCTCTTAAAACTCTGCCAGTTCTCTCATCGCACGTTCCACTTTATCCGGATTAATCATAAATTCTTTTTCCATTGTAGGTGCGTAAGGCATCGCCGGTGTATCAGGACCAGCTAGACGTTTAATTGGGGCATCAAGGTCAAATAGACAATGTTCAGCAATGATAGCTGCTACTTCTCCAATAATGCTTCCTTCCATATTGTCTTCTGTGACCAAAAGAACCTTACCTGTTTTAGAAGCCGCTTCAATGATGGCTTCTTTATCGAGTGGATACACCGTACGCAGATCAAGAATATGCGTGTTGATGCCATCCTTCTCTAATCTCTCAGCAGCCTGTAATGCAAAGTGCACAGCTAAACCATAGGTAATGACGGTCAGGTCATCACCTTCTCTTTTTACATCCGCTTTGCCAATAGGTAGGGTGTATTCCTCTTCTGGAACTTCCCCTTTAATTAATCGATACGCTCGTTTGTGTTCAAAAAATAACACGGGATCATTAGAACGTATAGCTGCTTTTAATAGTCCTTTTGCGTCATATGGAGTAGATGGCATAACAATTTTTAAGCCTGGAGTTCCCGCAAACATCTTCTCTACACTTTGAGAATGATACAGAGCACCATGTACACCACCACCATAAGGAGCACGAATCGTAATGGGACTTTGCCAGTCGTTATTTGAACGATACCTGATCTTAGCTGCCTCTGAAACAATCTGATTCACCGCTGGCATAATAAAATCAGCGAATTGAATCTCTGCGATCGGTCGCATTCCATACATCGCTGCACCAATGCCAACGCCAACAATTGCCGATTCTGCAAGAGGTGTATCGATTACACGCTCTTCACCAAACTGCTCATACAATCCAGCAGTCGCACGAAATACTCCTCCGCGCGTTCCGACATCTTCTCCAAGGATAAATACTTTATCGTCACGTTCCATCTCTTCTCGTAATGCTTGTGTGATGGACTCTATGTAGGATATAACCGTCATGATTTGGCCTCCTCCTGCTCTTCATACACATACAGATGTAAACTTTCAGGATCAGCGTAAGGAGCATGTTCTGCATACTCTGTTGCCTCATCAATTACCGTTGCAATTTGCTGTTCCATTTGTTGCTCATTCTCTTCTGTTAAAATACCTTCAGTTAAAAGATAGTCACGGAATGTTAAAAGCGCGTCCTTGCTTTTAGCTTCTTCAACTTCTTCTCTTGTGCGATAAGCACGATCATCATCATCACTAGAATGAGGGGTCAAACGATAAGAAACCGTCTCAATTAATGTGGCTCCTTCGCCTCTACGTCCACGATCAGCCGCTTCCTTCACTGCTGCGTACACAGCAATTGGATCATTCCCGTCTACCGTCACACCAGGCATACCATAACCAATTGCCCGATCTGAAACAAACTCACAACCCAATTGTTTTTCTGCTGGAACTGAGATTGCGTATTTATTGTTTTCACACATCAAAATAACTGGAAGCTTATGCACACCTGCAAAGTTAGCCCCTTCATGGAAATCCCCTTGATTGGAAGAGCCTTCACCAAATGTAGTAAAGACGACAAGATCCTTTTTCTCCATCTTAGCAGCGAGCGCGATGCCAACAGCATGAGGAACCTGTGTGGTTACAGGCGATGAACCTGTAACAATTCGATTAGCAGATTGACCAAAGTGACCTGGCATTTGACGCCCACCAGAGTTCGGGTCCTCGGCTTTTGCAAAGGCTGACAACATAAGGTCTTTTGTTGTCATACCAAATGCAAGCACGACACCTAAGTCTCGATAATAAGGCAATGCATAGTCTTTTTGTCGATCAAGAGCAAATGCAGCGCCAACCTGTGCTGCCTCCTGTCCCTGACATGAGATGGTAAATGGGATTTTCCCTGCTCTATTTAGCAACCATAATCGCTCATCTAACCTTCTTGAATGAAGCATCCATTCATACATTTCAAGTACTGTTTCATCGGATAATCCAAGTGACTGATGTTTATTTGTAGTCATTGTCTCTCCTCCTCTGCTTTTATTTAACCGTGTATCGCTTTTCCATTTGCAGCAAGTGCTGCTTCTCCTAATACTTCCGATAGTGTAGGGTGCGGATGGATTGTGCGTGCAACTTCCCAGCTTGCCGCATCCAGCACTTTCGCCAACGCCGCTTCTGAAATTAATTCAGTTGCATGGGGTCCAATTATATGAACACCAATTAGGTCATCATTTTCTTGATTGGCAATCAGCTTCACAAATCCATTTGTATCACCTTGTACAATCGCTTTTCCAATCGCTTGAAATGAGAATGTACCAACTTTCACTGAAAGTCCCTTCTCCTTCGCCTGCTGCTCTGTCAGACCGACAGAAGCGATTTCAGGAAAGCTATAGATGCAGCTCGGGACCGTCTCTGGATCAATCGGAACTGGATCATTTCCTAGGATGTGATCTACAGCAAGTAATCCCTCGTGTGAAGCAACATGGGCCAATTGCATTCCACCGACTACATCGCCTATCGCATAGATATGCGACTCCTTCGTTTGTCCAAATTCATTCACTTGTATAAAACCATGCTCTTCTTGAATATCTGTATTCTGTAAACCTATGTCTGTCGTATTCCCTGCTCGTCCAACACAGACTAATAGTTTCTCTGCTTTGAATGAGGTTTGCTCCCCATTAATAAGACCAGTCACTTGTACGCTGTTTTCTTCTTTGGTCAACTGATCTGACTGAAGATCCACATTAGTGACAATCTTAATTCCTCTTGCCTTCAGCTGCTTTGCTGCTTCTTGAGCAATGTCTTGATCTTCTGTTGGAAGAATTCTCTCTCCATATTCAACAATTGTCACATCAACACCAAAATCTACAAGCATCGATGCCCATTCCACGCCAATAACTCCTCCTCCTACAATAAGGATAGAAGCTGGGAGATACTCGAGTGACAGGGCATGGTCAGAAGTTAGTACATGCGTCCCGTCTATGGTGAATCCAGGAAGGGTACGTGGTGATGAGCCTGTCGCTACAATGACATTCTTTCCAATGAGCATAACATTCTCTTCATTTTCTCGTTCAACCGAAATAGTACCAGGTGTCGGTGAAAAGATTGAAGGACCTAGAAGCCGGCCCTTCCCTTGATATACATCAATGTCACCGCGCTTCATCAGAAATTGAACCCCTTTGTAAAGCTGGTCCACTACTTTCTGTTTCCTTACTTGAGCCTTAGAAAAGTCAAAGGAGACACCTGATGTGTTTACACCAAACTCACTAGCTTCTTGAGCTGTTCTAAGCACTTCTGCACTTCTCAAAAGCGCTTTGCTTGGAATGCACCCTTTATGCAGACACGTCCCGCCGAGTTTGCCTTGTTCAACGATCGCTGTCTTTAGACCTTCCTGAGCTGCTTTAATGGCTGCTACATAGCCGCCTGTTCCACCGCCAAGAATAACCAAATCATAGTCTTCTGCCATGGTGTCTCCTCCTCTAATTCTATCGTTTTATTTCTGTTGTCCAGCTCGCGCTCTAGATAGGAGATGATGTCCATCTCGTACAAACTGTTTGCGTGAACGACGTAACCGTTCAATACGCTCTTCAGCCATCCGGTCTGCCGCTACATTTGTAGAGACGTGATCACGTTTGGCAATATCAAAAACTTTCGCTACATTATCGTAAATTCCTTCGACCTTTTTCATTGCGCGATCTCGGTTATAGCCTTTAAGCTCGTCTGCCACGTTAATAACGCCCCCGGCATTAATCACATAATCCGGTGCATACGCAATACCCATCTCCATCAATCGTTCGCCATGGCGCTCTTCTTTAAGTTGATTGTTTGCCGCACCAGCTACTACCGTTGCTTTTAAATGGGCAAGCGTATCATCATTAATAATCGCTCCAAGTGCATTTGGTGAGAAGATATCGCATGCTACGCTATAAATTTCTTCAGGTGCTACGTATTGTGCTCCAAAATCATCCACTGCTCGCTTAGCTGCAGCCTCATAAATATCTGTGACAATTAACTCTGCACCTTCATCATGCAAGTATTTACAAAGCTGATAAGATACGTTTCCTACACCTTGAACAGCGATTTTTTTACCTGCAAGATTTTCATCTCCATAAGCCGCTTTAACTGCAGCCTTCATCCCTACAAATACTCCATAAGCAGTGACTGGCGATGGGTTGCCCGAAGCTCCAAATGCCGGTGAAATACCCGTTACATAATCTGTTTCTTCATGAATAATATCCATATCAGCAACTGTTGTTCCAACATCTTCAGCCGTAATGTAACGACCATTTAGTCCTTGTATGTATCGCCCGAATGCACGGAACATCTCTTCGTTTTTATCTTTACGAGGATCACCAATGATGACCGTTTTTCCTCCACCAAGATTTAATCCTGCTGCGGCATTTTTGTAAGTCATACCTTTTGAAAGACGCAAAGCATCTTCAAATGCAGCTTCTTCACTTGTATAATTCCACATTCTTGTTCCACCGAGTGCTGGTCCCAATGTTGTGTCATGAATAGCAATGATTGCTTTTAAGCCGGATGTTCGGTCCTGGCAAACAACCACCTGTTCATAGTCATATGTTTCCATCGTTTGAAAAAGATTCATTGCGATTCCTCCTTTAGTCTTTTGGAAGGTCAGATTTTTCGTGCACGATTCTCTCTTTATCTCATGCATCTTCGCAAAATGTCTCTCTTTAAATACGAATCAAGCCGTAAATTCAGCTGATTCTTCATTAATCTCCCTGGCAAAATGCGCATTAATAGTATATCACGCACGTGCTCTAAATCCTATGGCTACGCGATTTCACAGATAATTTCAACTTTATATACATAAGGTTTTTTATAATTATGACTAGGTCCTAAAATCTACTCTTATATTATTACTCAAATTTAAAAATCATGCAACTATAAGGCATGTACGTTTGTCTTTTTTTCAGCTACAATATGGAAAGAGTTGTTTTTAGGAGGGTTTCTAGATGGGGCGTTTTTTTGCACTACTTATTTTATTACTACCAATCTTCACTGCTGGATTTGGGATTAAATTAATGAGGGATGCTTTTTTCCATATCATCCAATCCCCTTTTTCATCCGTATCCGTGCAATTTCTTATAGGACTAATTTTATTTTTCATTGGTTTTGCTTTTATCGGAGGATTTATTTTTTATCGAGACCGTAAAAACGGAAAGATTTCACCTCGTTTTTCAAAAAGAGAAGGATAGGCAGGGTCATGATTTCTTGACGACCCCTAGCCCATCCATCCAACGTAACACTCTTCTTTTTGCAATCCATTCTGAGAAGGACACTCTTTCAGCTGTTAATAGCAACAAAAACAAGATCACTGCGCTAAACCACTGTAATTCGCTTGTCCCCTCGTGAGTCAGCCAAATCGCAATAATGGCCCCACAGGATGTCGCCCCATTATCACCTAAAATCGCCTTCTTCTCTCCTTCTAGTACATATACTAAATAAAAGATCGTTAAAACGTACAATAGTGTTGAAAAAGACGGCAGTGGCATAAATGCAACAATAACAGCAGAGGCTAAAAGCGATATCTTCCAAACACGTAATGGTCTTGTATCAAATAAATTCATTACATGAGGCAGTAGACACAATAGTAGAAACATAAAGATACTTGTAGTAGCAGATTGAGGTTGACTGAAAAACGTATACACTCCAGCAAGGACAATCGTACCAACCGCTTTGATCAGTCCAGTCGTCCATGTCCGGTCTTGTATCAGCAATTGAACATGCCCTCGTATCCCCTTTGGCTGTGATTTCCCATACCGGTCATCCACGAATCCAATGATCCAAATCCCCAAAACATATCCTAATGACAAATAGGAAAATACAACGGAATCACTTGGAGGAAATGCACACATCACAGCATATCCATACACAACAACCACACCTAAACTGTAAGGAAGCGTACGTTGTTCATAATTTGGGACCGTCCACTTTGCTTCATAGAATGCGCACATACTTGTAAATGCAATGATCGGAATCGTTAACATAAGTAGAATCATACCGTCTCTCCTCGTAACTGCTTTTCGATATGACGCCATTGTTTAAACCGATGCATCATTCCAGGCAAATAACGTCCCATTTCTCGATGCCTCATCGTCGATTCAACCTCTAACAACCTGGCTCCACCCTTAAGCATGTGTAAACACATCATCGTCTCAATGCCATACCCGGAATATGATCGACTTAATAACAGTCTCAGCCATTGGCGTTGAAAAGCCCGTTGACCAGAAAGGGGGGCATCTAACCACACCCCCGTGTGCCGATGAATTTCTTTTTGAACACGATGTTTGACTAATCCACGTCCCCCATTGCCTCTTTGCGGCATTTTAGAGATGGTTAAGTCAGCTCGCTTGTTCATAACTGGCTCCAGTAATACGGCTGCCTCTGATGCGGTATCTTGCAGATCAGCATCGAGACAAAGGATGTACATCCCTTTAGCCTGTTTCCAACCTGCTTGTAATGCATGGCCTTTGCCTTGATTTTTAGGCAGATGAATACAAACATCAGCCAGTTCTTCTGCAATTTCAGCCGTATGATCCACACTGCCATCGTTTACACAAATGAGTTCATGCTGAAAAGGCAACGATCGTACAGCGTTGATCGTATTCGCTAGTCGGTCTTGCTCATTATAAGCAGGAATAACGATCGACACTCTAGTCATGACGGATCGCTCCTTTTTTTAAGAGCAAGCGATACCCTCGTCCGACTATATCTCTCAGCTCGGTCCACTCTTCTTTTAAATCGTGATTGATTCGTTGCATCTGTGAAGAAAATGTAGTCCCCTCAAACAACTGATGAATCCCTTTTAAATCAGTCATTCGGTCACCTGCTTCGATTCGTGCCAAAACACTAGACCCCATTCCATTTCGTTGCTTCTCTAAGAAATCTTTCATTCCGCTCCGACAACCAATTAAATATAAGTGCTCGGCTCCTGCCCAATAGGCAGACATAATGGCCACATCTTCACTAGTACCAATAAAGGATAGTTCACTCGCTTCGATACCAATCGTCCGTAGCCGTTCCATACCCGGAGAAGAGCCGTCTGGGTACGTATGACAGATTAACTGCGCTCCGCATTGAAGGGCCTTATCAGAAACTGAATCCATGTCTCCTATAATATACTCAGGCAAGAACCCTACTTCTAGCAGTCCATCAGCCGCTCCATCTACCGCAATAATGAGCGGATTTGTTAAGACGAGCCAGCGGCGCATCGCTTTTAAGTCGCGTTTGTAATGAGCATGTCTAGCAACAATAAGAACCTGCCTTGATTTAATCTGTTGAAAACAACTTGGAATCAGTGGTGGTGCCACAAAATACTCAGCCTCTCGATTCGCATGCTCTAACGTATTAGAGACAAAGTTTGTTAACAGATCCTGATACGTTGTCTGCGCTCGGAGACGTAATTCTTCAATTCTCTGTTCATCATATTGATCGAGCTCTGCAATCACCGCAAACGTATCGTTTTGAGATAGATACAAGCGATTATTCATAATCCAAACCGACTCATTCTTCAATAGATAACTTGCCCCAACCCAATTCGCAACATCAAACACAGCAATTCCCGCTTCTAACAGTCTGCTAACTTCTCCGTGTTCATAACGCCCACTCATCGAACGTTTCCGATTTATAACCGCTTTGACCTTCTTTTCAAGTAAAGCATCTGTTGTTAATGAATCAAGATCTTCATGCCAAAGAAGTGCGATCGAACCCATAGGCAGCTCTTGCATTAACAGCTTACTTCGTTCTCCTTCATAGACCTGTCCTCTTATACTCAGTTTCATAACAGCCTCCACACACCTTGTTTCGGCTTAGTATGTACAAATCAATGAATTTTACTATGCATCTAGGAATAAATTCACCATATGATCTTTGTCTTTTGATCAATGAATGATTGCATATCTCCTTCATTCTTAGATATAATAATGGCCAACTGGAAAATGAAGGAGAGACCATTTTGTCAAAACGATTATTAATAACCTTCCACAGCTTGATTTTACTTTTTGCAATCGGAGTAATCACAGCTTATTTTTTATCCACTACATTTATGGACAGAGGAGTCATGTATTTAATCTTAGGCATGATCATTGGCGCATCCAGCATCTTTAATATTGTCCGGATTAGCCGTTCTAAAACTACAAGAGAAACCTAACAGTAGATAGGAGTCCAAACCCTAACCCTTTTTCTATACATCACTGCGGTTGCCATTCTTTTTGGTGGGATTGCCGCTTTTCGATTTTCACTCACAAGGATGATCAGAAAAAAGCACCTTCATTGACACACACTAAAGAAGCCAGCTGTTTAGTCAGCTGGCTTCTTTGTATAAAATGCACGTAGGGTCCATGTCTCCTCATGATTCTCGTCCCACTTAAAGCTCCACAATCCAGGGGTTTCACGATCATAGATATATCCATCTTCAGCAAAATACGCTGTATCTGGTAAGCTACTTACCGGCAAACAGATCCAAGCGCTACACGTTGCTTGATCTTCCAGTAATGGAGCAAACTGAACGCTGTAGTCATCCATCATTATGGGTTCTCGACCATCTAACACCATCTTTAATTCTTCGTTAATGGTATGTTCTCCTTCAAAAGGGTTCTCCATTTTGTAATACGTTAAAAAGTCTTTATCCTCAGGCGCTGGTGCAATAAATGTTGCTTCTGTAGACATTTCTTTGGTTGCTTTCATGCGCGTACAGGAAACAAAAATTAACATGATAACCATAGAAAGTAAAACAAGAATGGTCCAATGTACCTTTAGCCTCAACCTTATCTCCCCTATCTGCCCTTACACACAGTGTCCATTCAATATATGTAGTGGATCTACCGATAAGAAGAGCAAATACAAAAGTTGGTCTTCAATAATCCAGAAACGAAAAAACCTTCAATGTTAATGGATAGTATATCCATTAACATTGAAGGTTTTGAGATCAACTCAGTAGGTTGTTGATCTTACTTTAAGTTGTTTATTGCCTAAATGTATGTTAATTGGTATGTAGCGTTCGAATTGACTAATTTCAAAATCAAAAGTTAGTAACTGAACGATTGATATTAAGGCCAGTAACGATGGCTGATGCAGAGGAAATGTTTGCATCCTTACCTGATCTAAACACAGTTAATGATCATATAGAAGAGAGAGATTGAAATTATGAATATTAGAGTAGCAAGTAAATTAGATTACCCTGCGTTAAGATTGATATACTTAGAATCTCGGCGCAATAGTTTTCATTGGGTGGATAAAGAAGACATGACTCTAGAAGATTTCGATAAGCATACTGTAGGAGAGTATATAATTTTAGCGGAGGAAAATTCTCATATCCTTGGATTTGTTTCTTTATACGTACCAGATAATTTTATACATCATTTATTCGTTCACCCAGATTTCTCTGGTAAAGGCGTAGGTGGTCAATTGGTTAATGCATCCATAGAAAAAATGAATAAACCATTAAGATTAAAATGTGTAACTGAAAATCAAAAAGCATTAAGTTTCTATGTGAATAATGGTTGGAAAAAAGTTGTTGAGGAAGGTAACCCAGGAGAGAAACATTGGGTTATGGAATATGAATAAACCTAAAGCTGATGCATGTGCGGTAGGGAATAAAAATTTTAATTATTAAGGGATCATTACTTTTAAATTATGATACCAAAAGGTTATTTTGCTTGCTTAAATCTAAGCTGTTCTTCATGAATGTAAGTGAGAAAAAGCATAATGTCTTGATGGTAACTCCTTATCGTCTTTTTTGTTAACTGTTTACTGTCACAATGCAGCAAAAAATTATCTAAACTCCGTTCTAAATTTCGCATTGAATTGTTTTTAAGCATAAAAAAGCCTCCTTCATCTGCGGTCTCATCCACAAACAAAGGAGGCAATCAACGTAAGTATAAGTTGATATTTAAGTATGATGTTTATTGGCTTAAAAATGCGTTGGTTGGTCAACAGTGTACGGTTTCCTAATTACCCCATACCGATCAAACCACTGTTAAATCAACGTTAATTACGTATTATCCAACCTTATGCTCAATTCTCAACTTATCCGCTACCATGGCAATAAATTCACTATTGGTTGGTTTAGCCTTTGATTGGCTAACGGTGTATGGGTTGGTGTAGCAGTACTTTTAGAGTTTCAAACACCTTATAAACCTTAGATGTTTATAGGTTTGATTTCCGATGTTTATTGCTCACTAGCGTAAGCTTATGTAAATATTACCACGCTAAAAATACTTGTCAACAATTATCTTTTCTTAAACTCCACAACATCCTCAATCGCACAATCTAGGTATCCACAAATCAAAGCCAGTGTTTTTAAATTAACAAATTCTCCCCTACCCAATTTAGAAACAGTACCCGGAGATAAATTTAGATCCTCTCTTAAATTAATTTTCATTTTCCCTTTCTCAGCTAATTTTTTATCAAGTCCTGAATAATCAGGATAAAGAGAAGTATTATTTCTATTTTCCATGTTAATCACCTCGTAGTTTTTTTAAATTTAGGGGTTGACCCATTTTTTACTACATGCAATAATGCGAATACAAATCAAGTACGGTTAATCGTACTTGACTTACAAAAAAAAAGGAGATGTTCTACTTATGCAAACAATCATCAAATCTAAAGAGGTACGTCATTATTTTGCTGAAACGAAAACACATCTTGAACTAGTTTTTAAAATGAAAGCAGGTTTTGAAGTTACTAAAGATGCAATTGGTGAGCTTACACTTTGGACTCAACCATCACCCGAATACGACCATATTGAAGATTCTCTTTCAACAGATCAATACTCAATTGAAGTCACTAACGAAATTTCCTATGATGAAGCTGTTAACGAAGAATGGGACGATGTTGAAGGAATTGATATTGAAATAGGTTATAAGATCGTCTTTGTTACGATGGTGTTAGATACACCTTATGTATTTACCTCTGACTCTGATGATGAAGTTGAAGTTTATGAAGCAAACTTTGCTGAACACTACCGTTTACATGAAGCAACTTATCCTTTATTTCCTGTTGAGTGGGATGTTGACCTTGAAAACACGGTAAAACTTGAAATGAATACAACTGGTACTCACAAGCAAATTTTTAAGCAAAACTATGCAGCTGAATTTAAAG
The DNA here is from genome assembly GCF_030813245.1 of Alkalicoccobacillus murimartini. Classification (GTDB taxonomy): domain Bacteria; phylum Bacillota; class Bacilli; order Bacillales; family Bacillaceae_D; genus Alkalicoccobacillus; species Alkalicoccobacillus murimartini. The sequence goes on from NZ_JAUSUA010000007.1 coordinate 70,023, forward strand.
TAGTTGATAACGTTACAGCAAAAACTCTTACTGGTGATAAGTTCACAAAGGAAAGTATTACTTCTACTGTAACCATCGACTTTAATCAAGAAGACTTTGCAGAAGATGGTATCAAAAGGTTAGTTATCTTAGAGCCTAGCGATTACTTATTTAAAAGCAAGATTGAACATAAAGCTCTAAAATTACCTAATGCAGTTGTAGACATTCACGATGCTCAAATTATTTATAATCTCAATAAAGAGTTTACAGCTTATGAGACGGATAATCTTGAAGAGAAGGCGTGGAGCACTTTGGCAGAGCTAATTCCACACCTCGGCTTATCTAATGTGGCGGCAACCACAGAAGATAGTATTGTTAGCTTTAGATCGTCTTATAATACTGAAGATAATGTATCACTTGAAAGCATTAAAATCAATTAACAATTTATTATGAAGCATTGGTTCCCGCCACTGCTCTCTTTCCTTTTACATAACCTAATACGCTATCTTCAGAAAAAGGTTTCACTTTCCATAAGTATATTTTATTTATTCTAATCGTCTTTCTTAATTCCTCTATCCTTAAAAACGTATGTATTCTTCTTTTTCTTTTCATTATATAACCAATCATAAAAATTCTTCTCTAAAGCCATTAATTTGTTTCCAAATTGATAAACTGTAAACTCGCCTCTTCCTGATTACTGTATTTTACATTATTAATCTTAAAATACTTTAAATTGAATATTATAAATTAAAATGATAGATTAATAGTAACCAAGGAGATAAAACAAGCAGTGTAATAAAAGAATAAATTACGGTGACTAAATGTGGCTTGTTTTATACCCCTATACGCCTTGGCCTTTTTAATTAGGAGGAATTAATGTGCCGGAAAAACTTGAAAAAGAATTACTAACAGTTACAGATATTAAAAAAATCACAGGACTAGGTCGTGACACTGTTTACGAATTAATGCATTCTGGAGAGTTTACAGTTCTACGTTTTGGTAGGAGTTTTAAGGCTAATAAGCGAGAGTTTTACGATTGGTTAAATAACAAAAATAATAGTAATAGCTATGTATACACATTAAAAACTTAGAGCCGTTGAAAGCTTATTTCTGCTAATGAATACAATATATAAAAGAAAAAACATGAATTAGATCTTCCAATATTAATAAATTAATCTATTGCTAAAGGCACTTCTAATGATTTGGCTGCTCATCAATCCATTCAAGTAAAAACTTCTTTGTCTTCTCTGCAGGAAACATCCAACGTCTTCCCACTTTCCTTTTTGGGAATCTTGGATCAAAAAAGAATTTTTCTTGAATTGTATTCCAACACATCTTTGTATTTTTCATGAGATCATCTGTGTCCCAGAATAATGTTTCATTCTCAATCTTTTTTATGTGTTTCTCGATCTCTTCCAAAAATATTTTTTTAATTTCTTTCTCATCTATTTTCACTTCGATCATTATTTACACACTCCATCACTGTTAAAATTGAACCGTTTGTAGCATAGCATAATAAAAAGATTTTTATATAAGAAAAAGAGAAGGTTTCCCCTCTCTTCTACTTTTGTTTACAGATGGTTCCATCCATACCAAATCCATTCACCATCAAAGTACTCCCATGTTCCAGCATATTCTGTATCGTAGATATAACCATCTTCACCAAAGAACGCTGTACTAGGTAAAGTATTTGGAATTATACAATATTCCGCATGACATTCCGAATTTCCCCCTAATAAAGGATAATATCTAAAGTCGTCTGAAGCTGGATTATATAAGTGAGGTACACCAATTCTAGTTTCAGGATCGATAACTATATTTGAGACTGGTTGACCTAAATAAGACTCCCAAGTATATCCCTTACCTTCAATCCATCCTCCATCCTCTGCTGAATCCCCATCTAGAATTTCCCCATTCTCTTCACCTGATTCTTCTTCCTTGGATTCCTCTTCTGAAACCTCTACTTCATCTTGCGCTTCTTCAAGTTGGGAGGATTCACTATCAGCAGATTCTGAGTTTCCGCTTTCGTCATTGGTTATCTCTTCTGCTTCTTCATCCTCTTTGACTGTTGTTCCGTTTGTAGCAACTGACTTATCTTCTTTCTCATGTGTTATTTCAGCACTCTCTAATCCTAAGTCAGCGATAATAAAGGCTAAAAGATCGTCATTCACTTTATCTAAATCTATTTTGTCTATATCTAAGAATGGATAAGTTTTGTATTTGAAGTTATTGTTTACCTCGAAATCTTCTTCATAGAGAGCTTCATAATCAAACGTTGATTCATCCAAGCCCTCATTAGTTATTTCGGTAGACTCTTCTTCGTTTCCATCCCCTTGAGTTAATGAAGATATGGAACCTGAACATGCAGTTAAAAGTACAGTACATGAAATTAATAATGAGAAACTAAGTTTTGATAGACCGGAATCATACAAAGACCTCTCCCCTTTTCGATTATCTAATATAGTTAATTATATCATGACAGAAAATACACCCATATTAATACAAATAAAAACACTTATTCAAAAAAATGGGGAGTAGACTAACCCAAATTAATGAGTCAATCTACTCCCCAAAATTTCAAGCAAAAACATACATTTCAAACACAATAAATATAACGCTTAAAACAGCCATGCCAATTATAGTCTCTTTCCAACTCATCTTATCTTTTCTAAGTAATTTCAATGCTAGGAATATAACTATTGAAAGCAAAATAAACCTAATCATTATTCATCCCTCACTTTTTCTAATTCGGACTTCTTCATCAGGGTTAATTGTAATTAGCATTTTTCCATCCCAACTTTCCCCATCATCATCACTAATATAAACTAAAACTTCTTGTGTACCTGCATCTGGAACAGGAGTACCAACTATCTCTTTCCAGTATGGTATATTGCTTTGAACTTTGTATGAGCCGTAAATAGAAGCTCCATTCTTAACGTAAGGATTAACTTTATTATCTAATATCTTGTCTACTTTAGAAACTCCTGGTAAACGAGCAAAGGTTCTAACTCCTCCGAATAAAGCTATACTACCGGCTCCATCTGCTACAAGACTAGCGCCATTCGCAACTTCAGTTTCTACCTTACCTCTAACCGCATCTTGTGTGTAATACTGTAAATCAGGATTATCTGGAAATAAAATAAACTGACCATCTTGTATTGTATAGTTTACATCATACCCATTCACATGCGTTGTATCTACATTTTCTATCCCAAGTTTATCATAGTCTATTTCTGTACCTTTAACTTGAACATGATTTCCATGTTCTTTATCCCATTCATACACAACTTCCCCGTGAATATCGTTATTTGAAACTTGTGTGCCTGCTATCTGTGTGTCGGCATCGTATGATTGTTGGCTCACAAATTCGTTTAAAATCTCTTGATACATAGCGTACATTTCAGGGTTACTTTCAATGAAACCCATAGATCCAGACATCATCATCATAAGTCTTACTTCATTATTGGCATATGGATTTGTAAAGTTCCGATAACCACCTTGCGCGTTACTAAGTTGTGTATAGAGGTTATGATTTATTGTACTTGGTTCAAATTCATACTTAGTTAAGAAAGCTTGGTACTTGATATTGTAGTCAATATACTCTGCTGATTTTTCGGGAAGTACTTCTGATAAGGAGCCAGTAGAATAAGTTGTAATGTCTATTGCACCCTCTGTTATAGCAGTACTTAAATCAGTGACATAGTTCATCAATTGACTTATCTCATCTTTAATGACTTCTAATTTGGATACCTGTTGCTGATCAAACTCATGAAGAGATGTCATCGTTTCGTTTGCATCCATTTTTAGATTCACTAGTCCTTCTTGAACTTGTGATTCATCTAATTGAGGAATCGAAACTAAATCAGAAACCTCTGCAATTGTATTATTAAACCCTTCTGCATGGCTAGTGACTGTGTCAGATAATGAGTCCAAAGACGAAGTAAGATCTCCATCAATAAACTCCTCTTTAATAACAGCTTGGGGATCTGAGTCAAAAGAGGAAGCTTCCTCTTTGATCTTATCTATTGTGGTTATGTATTGATCTAAAAGTACTTGCCACCTAGTAATAAGAGGAATGTGCCCTTCACTAAAAAATGATTTCACAGCTTCTCCTGCTCGACCAGTAAAATCCGCTCCCGATTTCACTAATGTTTGCATAGAAGATTTAAGATCATCAATTTGTTCTTTCTGACTTTCCATATCAGAGCGCATACTATCCAGTTGCTTGTGAAATGACTCGCTCTCGTAAACTTTCATGAACAACACACCTTTACCAATTTATTTCTACTAGATGTTCCATAAATTGGTTACCCTTATTTAGAGGAGTATAAACAAAAAAATTGCCCCAAATTCATGAACTAGTAATCATGAATTTGGGGTTAATTTATTATTACGCTCTCTTATTTACTTCTTTTTTGAATTGTTCGTATGTAGTATTATTCACGCCTAATGACTTCTGTCTATTGGCATGGCCATTTCCATGCTTACCTTGTAAAATCTCGGTAGCCATCTGGCTTACAGACTTCTTAGGTTTACTTGGTGTACTAGCCCCAGCACGTTTATTTACTTCATCACGCACCTTCTTATACTCAGCATCGTTGATACCTAAAGACTTTTGCCTATTAGGATGCCCTTGACCGTGGACACCCTTTTCAATCTCAATTGCCATTTGCGTAATTGTCTTTTTCGGTTTAGGTGCTGGCTTTGGTGCAACTTTTACACCTGCTCTACGATTAACCTCTGCAGCTACTTTATCATACTCAGCTTGGCTAATATTCAAAGACTTCCTACGGTTATCATGTCCGTTTCCGTGCTGTCCTACATTAATTTGATCTGCCATTTGAGAAATTGTTTTTGCTGTTGGTTTAGTAGGAGTGGGTTTAGGAGTAGGGAAAGTTAGTTGAGTTCCACCAGTCTTAGTCTCATTAGGCACATTTACGCTACCACAAATAGTCTCAACTAAGACCTTTGCGTACTCATCAACATTATTAACCATAATGTCTGAGTCATTCTTGCTTGTACCAAAGCCAAGCTCTAGCAATCTGTAAGAATAGTTAGCGCCTACAGACCTATTTGCATTACCTAAATTCGTTCTACCGCTCATTCCTTGATGCCCTTTGTGGTTGTATCTTACATCAACCATTTTCTTAATCGCATCACGGAAAGCCAAGTCCATAGTATCAGGAGTTTTATTTTCTTGTACGATAACATGTCCCTTACGTGCAGAAGCATCTGAAGCTGCGTCAAAATGAAACTCTGTTACTTGAGTAGCTCCATGTTGTGCAGCTAAAGCTACGATGTTTCCACGATCAACTACATTGTAAACATCATGAAAAACTACATTGTGACCTTCAGGGAGGAATTTCTTCATAGCAGGGAACAAATCTTCTTTCATGTAACGATGCTCACCTTTAGAAATGAATCCTGTAGCACCGGGATCGAATGTACCGTTTTTTCTAGTTCCGTGACCTGCAATTAGTAAGTGTTTAGTCATTAAATCATTCCTTTACTTAGATTTTTTAATTGGGTGACTATAGTTCATAGCCCTGTCGCTGTCTTCAGCTCCTTCAGTTGTTGGATCAATCACAATTCCCAGCACCATAAGTAGGTATAAAGCGTTCTCTGCAATGGTCACGATATCCTCAACTAATCCTGCTGGGAACGTATATCCGAACCCTTCAGCAATGCTTTTAATTAAGACGAGTAGGGCAGAACCAATGGCTACTAGAAAAGGTTTTTGTTTGATCCGTACTTTCCAGTTAATTTTCATGATTTCACCTCCACATAAAATAAGAGCCTTAGCAATGTGCTAAGACCCTGTTACCGCTCTCTGAAATAGTTCAAATAGTACATAGGCAATACCGCCTGCTCCACCAATTTTCCCTAACAATATCCACATTTGTTGTCGGTTATATTGCTTTCCTTCTCTTAGTGCTGTTTTATCTTCTAACACATAATCCAATAATTTCTGAGTCATTTCTTTTTGCTTACTTGACTCCTTTAAAACTGTCGACTCAGTTTGTGCTGATTGAGCCGTATGCTCGGCCAACTTAGTCTGCATACCTTGCATCATGTTTTCTGTTTTAAGGAGTCTGTCATCTAAAGATCCAGTAAATACTTCAAGATTCGTAACTCGATCATCAATATCGTTCACTCTTTCATTCACATCAAGATCCTCCTTTTCCAACCGTCCTTACACCTTCTCTCTTTTTATAGGTAAAATTAAAAACACCCAATTATGAATGTTTTAATGTCTTTTCTTTAGATTAAAAAATTTAGCCAATAATTCATGTCCTCTACCACAAGCAATTAGCATACCTGACAAATACAGCAAGCCCAAGCTTATATAGCCAACTATTTTTTCTTGTTCTCTAAAAAGCATTGTACTCTCTTCAATATAAATCCATTGTTTCTTTGCATTATGGGAATAGTCATGAAATTTCGTAAAATCATTATTATCCATTGCTAGAACTAAATTTTGATTATAGTACCACATTTGGTTCAATTTCTCATTGATAATGTATAAATCGGTACCGCTCGACATTTCATTTGTAAAATGAACAACAACATTCCAACCAAAAGATACGGCTAAAATGATATAACCTACAATTTCAAAATATAAAGCTCTCTTCTCATTTTTAATAATTTGAGTTGCAAGAAAACGAACTATGCCCATCGTTGCAAAACACACTATAAATAAAAGAATAAATATAACTAGCATTTTTAAAACCTCCTCTTATGATTACTTATTTATCATCGGTATCTAAAGAGAATATTTAAAATATAAAAAGTTAATAGAACAAGAGAAGCTTTTCTTTTCTAACATTGATACTTAATAAATCATTAAAAGTAATAATGTTCTATGCCGATTAAATAAAAGGGAGGTGATACTAATTGAAACAAGAGAATTTTTCTACATCATTTCATGAGAGTTTATTTATACTCACTTCTAAAAAAAAGATTAAACATAAAGATTTAGATCTCATGTGCGACATAATAATCTCAATGACTAACAGACAACTGTTTTATAATTTGAAATGTTTAAGCGATGAGCAAATAAGGTTTTTATTACCTTTATTTGCTTTTAACATTGAAATTTGTCGTTCTAGATTTCAGACCATGCTTGCATTCTCTGCTTTTACCATTAGTTTAATAACTATCCTTTTAGTGGATGGCATTAATGACACGGTTGCTTATCTATTTATATTTATTTGTGCTATCATAGTTGCTTGGTATAGTTTCTACGATATTTCCAAAACAAAACTATTAAGAAAGTTAATCTACATTAATGAATGTTTTGCTATAGAACTTCAAAGACGCCAATCTAAATGATATTTAAAAAGAAGACCCTAATAAAAGTTTAAGGTCTTCTTGTTCTATTGACTTGCAGCATTGTACTATAAAATGCTAATTCTACTAGGACTATTTTGAATATTAATTACTCTAATTTCATTATTTTTGAAAGCGTCTTTGCCCTTGAATTTATAATAATCCTCTGCCGAAAGACATAAGTTCTTACAAAGTTCGCTTATATCGATGCTTACATTTCTAGTCTTTTTTATTTTTTCTTTGTCTCTAGAGGACTCTGTCCAAGATTCTCCGAAACTGTTACAACCCGCTAACCAAAGTTCAAATTCGTAGGAATAATTAAACTCTTCATCTTCTGATTCTCCAAAATCTCCTATAGACAGATTGCCAGAATGTAAAAAAGAGCATCTTAAGTCGTAGCACATTGCGCCTGTAAAATAGGGGTTTCTAGCCTTTTGGAAATCTTCGGTCCAACCACTTGGATCGGCATAGCGATGATTTACCCAGTTATCAAACCAAGTTTTATACTGCTTGCCAGTCAAATTAATTTTTTTGCCCTTTCTCAGTATATAAAACTCAGGGTACTCAATTTGTCCACAAATATCTGGAAGAGTAAGTGCTAATGATAGTGCAGGTAGGTAGCTTTCTTTTTCGAGTGCATCTTTAACTGCTTCAATCTTCTCTAACATGTAACTCCCTCACTTTCATCTACACTAATTATTCGACAAAAAGAAGGAAATCCTTTATTAAGTTCGCAGTTTTGTTTCTATTAAAATAAAAAAACTCTCCATTATGAGAGTTTCATTGAAACTATCTAGCATTCTTACCTGCCTCATAACCTTTATCGTAACTTAATCCATGACCATTTGGTAAATCACTAGGTCTGTCAGATTCATTATTTGTTCGCTTATCCTCTTCATAGCCAGCAGCAAAACCTTTTCTATAACTTAGATCATGACCATTAGGAACCTTTTTATTAGACATAATAGCCCTCCTTTAAGATTATGGTTACTTAGCAAACTATGCATAAACAATCCCAAAATGAGTTTCTTTAAAGAATAAGAAACTTAAAAATATAGAGTATTTATGTATTATCTACTTTATTATCATTACCTATTAATTCTCCCCAACCTTCAGCCTGAGCTTTTTCCATTAACTTAGAGGCATCTGACAATTTAGGGATTCTTGCTTGACCTCTCGCAGCTTGCAATTTACCGTCTGGTTTCCTCCATATAAAACGATAGCCTTCTTGTAAATCACCATTATCATAAACATATCGACAAAATTGAAGACAAAGAACCCAATTTGTACCGATTTTATCCTTGTTAATAGCTGTTTCATGAAGAACCTGAACTCTTGCTGACTTAGCTGCCAATTTTACTCCCACCCTATAATTCCTCATTAGACTCATTAGACGCATGTGTCTAATGACATTCTATAAATAAATTCATGTCTGTGTCAACTACTCACAAGAAATATATTAAAATCCTATTGTTCGATAGGCTCTTCTTCTGTTTCCTCTAATCGCTCAATTAATTTTGCTTTGACCATATCAGACATTGAATCTAATCCACTAGCCTGAAAGAATTCGGCTGTCGTAATAGGAATTTGTCCATTTGCATAAATTTGTTGTTTAGGATCTGTAGTTGAATAAGTAAGTTCAACTATTGACATTGTTCCGCTCTCATCGTACCTAAATACCGTCCCTGTAATTCGAATTTTAATCAATCCAATCGCTCCTTTTATGTTTATTCTTCTTCGTTGTTTTCTAGTTGATCGCAGATGTAATCGTATGTATTAGCTTCTATTCCGCTAAACTCTCTTTCACATTCTAAAAGTACCTCTTTAACTGTTTCTAAGTAGCCACTAACGTTACTTCCTTCAAGGACAAACTCCTCTTGATAAAGCTCTAATTTTTCTTTTTTGAAAGTTTCCATGTCTTTGATATCCCAATGCTGTCCCTTTTTACATACCCTTTACTGGGGATGAGAGTTTGCTCTATATCCAACCGACAATTTCTTTAATGTCCTTACCCTCAGACTTAACAATTAAAAATAATGAGATTTCAGTTTCGTTTATACAGTTTGAAAGAAATATAGACAGTATAAATATCGAATTTGAAGGTTTGAAGAAATACCTTTTAGAAAACTGTCATCGCCTAAATAAAGATTTAGAAGAATATAATTCAGATATTCTAAAAGTAGCAAAAGGCATATTTGACAAACGAAAAGAATCTATATTGAAGACTAAAGAAATTGAGAGTACATTAACTGTTCCTCTAAAAAGATCTCACGATGTTGCTGATACTTTCTCTATTCCTATCTCTAGACCAAAAAAGGCAATTACAATAAGACCTAATGTTAAAGATCAAGTTTATAAACCTGAGCCCAGCTTAGATCATCAAACTTATTTGGATATCCTAAAAATCATTAATGATATGGGAAAAGGATTTGAAAGAAAGCCCTCCGTTTACATCGGTAAAGGTGAAGAAGATCTTAGAGATCATTATCTTATGCAACTTGAACCTCATTTTGAAGGCAGTGCTACAGGAGAAACATTTAATAAGATATAGGAAAGACAGATATTCTTCTAAGATACGAAAATTCAAATGTATTTATTGGTGAGTGTAAGTTTTGGAGTGGAAAGGCATCTTTTCTGAAAACAATTGATCAACTTTTAGGCTATTTAACATGGAGAGACTCTAAGGCAGCAGTAATTATGTTCGTAAAAAATAAAGAGTTTTCAAACGTCTTGACCACAGCTTTTGATAGCGTAAAGGAGCATGATAATTACCTAACTGAATTAAATACTTACGGTGATTCATGGAAAAACTATTCTTTTCACTTAAACGGAGATCGAAACAGAGAGCTTGAAATAGCTATTATGCTTTATCATTTAGGTTGAAATCAGAATTTTAAGGAGTGGTAATTTAAATGTTTAAGTGGCTCAAATCAATTCTAAGCGATGATAACTCAGCTAAAAATAACGAGGTTGCAAGTACAGAGGTAGAACCTGTAGAACCTGCTATTAAAACTACTCCATTTAAAGATGAAGCAATAAATAGAATGACGTTCAATGCTAAAGGATCATTTTTAGATGATGTTCAGAAGACAATAAAAAAGCTAATCAAACAATATAAAGAAGAAGACGAATATTTTTCATCTAACTATGAGGGGCTCACAGCTAAAGAAATAAAAGAAGAATATTTCGGAGAGAAAATATACCAATATGGCGCTTCTTCTTTTTATATGGGTAGTTTGGTCGATGAGCCAGATAACAAATTCGACACAAACGCAATTAAAATTTATCTTGTGGACTCAACTGGTAGTGAGTATTTCATTGGCTATGTACCTAAAGAACTCTGCGATGAAGTCAAGGAAAAACGCTCAAATTACGAGTATTATATTGCTACAGGTATCACTGGGGGGAAATACAAAAAAGCTGTATATAGTGATGATGGTGATGAAGAGATCTGTAAGGGCGAAGACGAGTATGGCATTAAAATTTCCCTAAGTTTTTGGGAAGAGCTACCTCTATCACTAAAAGAAAATAAAGCAAAATCGAATCATTTTTAACTCATTCGATTACTAGGGTATAATCTCCGACTAATTATTGAGCGAGCGATATTTTAAAAACATTTAGTGTTCTATAAAGCTGTTATAAACATCAGTTTTCATTTTCATAGTTGCATAGATCTCAAAAATTGCTCTGGCTTCAGGTTGTTCGATTTCAACGAACCTGACAAATAATGTTTTGAATAATACCTCTCTAGCTGCGTGGACATCTAAACCACTGTTTTTAGCAAATTTATGAGTAAAGTTAGCCTGAGTCTTCTGAGTCGATCTATGGTCAACTCCGATACGTTGTGCCAAGTTTCTAGACCTTCCTATGTATAATGGATTGTCTTCCGCATCTGTCATAATATATACGCCAGCTACGGGGTGTCTTCGATTAAATACATTCTTAATATATCCTTCAGTCAGTGCTTTAAAATTATGTTTATCTGAATCAACAAGTTGTTCAAGCAAGCTAGGAAATGATTCTACAATATCGTCAAACTCAGTACCAATGTCAATTTTACTTTTTAATGTCATAAGTGATTACCCCTGTTGTTTTTCTTATATTGTATCAAAAATAACTGAAGTTAACTTAAAGTTAACAAAAGAGGGAGGTTATTTGCCTCTCTCCTCTTAATTACGCTAAATTTAGCCATGAGTATTCCATAAAAGTAACCAAGTAAGTTTCTGACATGCTTAACTTTAGATTGATAAATGGTGTCCTTAATACTTCTGATCGCTGTATTTAGATAATCTACAGGATCATGCTTAAGCTTCATTTTGCTACATACCAGATTTACCTTACTCCAAAGGTCAATTGTATCTTTAGCATTTTAAAATGGCGTAACAGTCAATTTGAATCCTTCTGGCACTATCTCGTCAGGAACATAACTAGAGTCTAAGTCATAAAATTTGATCTGAGGTTGGGTCGGTTTCTCTACGTAATCTTTTGTATTTGTTTTAGAAAAAGAAGTTGTTTTATTGGAGTCACATTTTTGCTCGAAAATCTTTTCCTCTTGTGTCACAAAAGGCTGGATTACAATAGCATTAGATGACTGCTGCATGTCACTTTTGCGCTTCATTTCGAACTGTCTGATGATGCCAAGATTCTCTAATTGCTTACAACACCTAATCACTGTCATGCGACTAATATCAAGCTTTGCAGCTATACTATTCTTGCTCATGAATGAGACACCAATGTGCTTTGCAGAGTGCCTGTGTAGGAGCTTTAAGACTGCTATGGATGATTTAGTTAGCTTGATTGTGGAGTCCTGAGTTGAGAGTTCAGGTGACAGGAATGGATATTGAGCGATGGGTTTAGCCTCCCTAAATGTCCATATTGTTTAAAGGCGAATGCTTTTGATATTTGCGTCCCACCTCCTCATCAGAATAATCCAAGTAAGCACGTGCAGTTACCTCTGCGCTACTATGTCCGAGTAATCTTGATAAAGTTGCAAAATCCCCTCCATTAAGTAAGTATCGCTTAGCAAAATTATTTCTAAGTTGGTGAGGTGCAATTTCTACATTTACAGTCTTACCAGCCTTACCTAATGCCCTCTCAAAATTAGTGACATCTTGCTTCGTCCCTCTAATAGTTGGAAATAAAAACTCCGAATCAGAAAAACGGTCATAATAGCTAACCCAACTTTTTAAATCTCGCTTCATCTTGTCACTAAAATACGTATACCTTTCTTTATGATTTTTAGGTTTGACGACTAATATTGACTTTGTAGAAAAATCAATGTGCTCTGGCATTAAATTGCAACTTTCCCCCGCACGTAATCCCGTATCAAGTATCAAGCGAGTCTGTATCCAATTGCGATATCAGTGGAATGTTGAACGGTCAAACTGATTTAGCACTAGCTTCAATTCTCCAGATGAGAGTAGTTTTTTCATCTTTCTTTCTGTTTTAATATTTTTTATTGTATCTGCAGGACTTTTCTTAATTTCTCGCTCCATGACCAAAAAATTAAGAAATACTCTTATCACCCTTAGATAATTTCCAATCGTTGTTGAACTCAGTGGTTTATTTTTGTCAGAGCGATGATCTGGATAGTTTATAGTCATTGAATTAACGTCTGAGACTACTGAGTATTTGCCACGCTCCTGCAGATATTTTAAATACGAGCGTAGATGTAGGGTTTTAATTTCCTCTACACTTTGAAGATTGTGCTCACTTGAACAATAAGTGAGAAAAAGTGATAATCCCTGATAATAGCTCCTAAGAGTTTTTTTCGATTAATTTTTACTGTCGCAATAAAGCATGAAATTATCTAGTTGAAGATGAAGCTGTCTCGACATAGACACAAAAAAACCTCCTCTGATATATGGAAATCACATCCATAAACAAAGAAGGTTTTAAAATAGCCAACAAAATTATTTATTGGCTTATTTATAAGTTGTTTATTACCCTAAAAGTATGTTTATTGCTCACCGCCGTATGGTTTACAATTTAAACCAAATTGTTAAAACCCTTGATATAAAAGGCTAAAACATCCCTTATCCAACCTTATGCTCAATTCTCAACTTATCCGCTACCATGGCAATAAATTCACTATTGGTTGGTTTAGCCTTTGATTGGCTAACGGTGTAGCCAAATAGACTAGAGATGGAATCGATATTACCTCGGCTCCATGCTACTTCAATGGCATGGCGAATGGCTCGCTCCACACGACTAGATGTGGTATTAAATTTCTTTCCGATATCTGGGTAAAGAACCTTCGTGATAGACCCTAATAATTCGATATCATTATAAACCATCGTGATCGCTTCACGCAGATACATATATCCTTTAATATGGGCTGGAACACCAATTTCATGAATGATGGCCGTGATACTTGCATCTAGATTAAAGCGTTTTTCCGGTCTGGCTAATTGTGTGAATGAAAAAGATGATGACTTCTGCGGGAAGCCTGCTTTTTTCCCACCAATTTCGCGGACTTTTGCTACAAGAATCTCCATATCAAATGGCTTCAGGATGTAATACGAAGCCCCAAGATCGACCGCTTTTTTCGTAACATCTTCCTGACCAAATGCTGTCAGCATGATAATATTAGGTTTGTGTCCGTTTCCATGATTAATACGTTCTAGAACAGCCAAACCATCTAGATGAGGCATGATAATATCAAGTAACAAGACATCTGGTTGTTTTTCTTCCACTAGGGTTAAGCATTCCTGACCATTATATGCTACACCGGCTATAGTCATATCATCTTGAGCCGAAATATATTCACTTAATAAGTTAACCAGCTCACGATTATCATCCACAACACACACATTTATTTTTTCCACAAAACATCCTCCTCGTTTTCACGTGTTATTATTCCTGTACTAAAACAATTCGACAGTTTGATTGTAAGTCCTTTATTTTTTTAGAATAAACCTATTTCTTTTACATTTACTTAATTATTCTTTGTTATTCGTGTCCTTTCGATTATATATTTATTTATATATATAAATATGTCGAATCATAATGAATATGCCTGTTAAGACTATATTAATATAACAAAAAAAAGACTAAAACGAATTAGCTCGCTTTAGCCTGATGTGTATTCGGCATAACGCCTGCTTCTTCAAGCATCCAACTAATGTGACATCCGTACCCTGAAGTTGGGTCATTAACAAAAACATGAGTTACGGCTCCAACTAGTTTACCGTCTTGAATAATAGGACTTCCACTCATTCCCTGGACAATTCCACCTGTTGTTTCAAGTAACTTCGGATCGGTTACTTTTAGTACCAACCCTTTTGTAGCGGGCTGCTTTTGTGGGAGGGCATTCACGATCTCGATATCAAACTCTTCCACTTTTTCGCCACTAACTACGGTGAGAATTTTGGCTGGACCTTCTTTTATTTGATTTGATAAAGCAATAGGTAGCTCTTCATCCATCACTTCATTTTTTAGATCCGCTTTGTTTAATGTACCAAAAATACCAAAAGAACTATTTTTATTGATCGACCCTAAAATTTCTCGATCTTTTGAAAAGCTTGCTAACTTTTCACCAGGGTCACCATGTAACCCTTTCTCAATAGATGAGACAGATGAGCGCAAAACTTCTCCATCATGAACCATAATTGGTTTATGAGTGTCTGAATCGGAAATAACATGTCCTAAAGCTCCAAATTTCTTCGTTGCTGGATCATAAAAAGTCATAGTCCCTACACCGGCAGCCGAATCTCGAATAAATAACCCCATTCGATAAGACTGTTCTCCGCTAGGTTTCATTGGGTGTAACGTTTTTACAAGTGGTTGTTGGTTTCGTTTCAATTCTATTTTCAATTGCTGCTCTTCTTCTCCAGCTTGTTGAACAACTTTAGATACTTCACTCATCTTTTCAATGGGAACACCATTAATTTTTGTAATCATATCTCCAACTTCAATGCCTGCTGACTCTCCGGGTGAGGTTTCACCTGAGTTTGTTTTGATTAAATGATGCCCTACAACTAATACACCCTTTGTATTCAGCTTCACACCAATGGATTGACCACCAGCGATCACTTTACGTTCAGGCAATATATTGACAGATACAGCTTTAACAGGAAAACCTGCTGCTTTGAGCGTGACATCCCCATGACCTTGGGCAACAGCTTGCATGGCCTCACTTGTATTATTCTTTAATACAGACTTTGTATGATCACCTAGTTCTGCTGTCAAACGCTTTGAATGCTGTAGCGTTACTTCTTCCCCTTTGAACACGGTTATGGACGTTGGGATGTTGGCCCACTCTTTTAGAGGATTAGAAAATCCAATAATAAGCATACCAGCTAAAAGCAAGACACCAACAATGATGCGCGCTCCTTCTACCTTCATATTCTTCACTCTCCTAGCTCCCAACCCACACCTCTTGCGGCTGTACTATTAATGTTGCCTCTTGAGAGCACATTTATAACTGTCTTAAACAGAAAAAGCTACCCTTAACTGGGTAGCTTTTGTATGAATAGTCGATTATGCTTGTTTGTGCTGACTTGCAAGGTCTAATAATTCATGTGCATGCTTTCTAGTGAGCTCAGTCACTTCAACACCTGAGATCATTCTGGCAAGTTCTTCAATTTTTGATTTTTCAACTAAACCTGTCACAGAAGTTGACACTCGTTCTTTTGATTCCTGTTTGGAAATATACAGGTGCTGATCTGCCATAGCCGCTACTTGAGGCAAATGTGTAATACATAAAACTTGTGAGCCAGAAGCAATGGTATAGATCTTCTCAGCAATCGCTTGCGCCACTCGTCCACTAACACCTGTGTCGACCTCATCAAAAATAACCGACGTTACACCTTGATGCGCAGAGAAAATGGATTTTATCGCTAACATAATCCGTGAAATTTCTCCACCTGAAGCCACTTTCGCGAGTGGTTTTAAAGGTTCTCCCGGATTAGTTGAAATAAAGAATTCTACATGGTCCACGCCTTTAGATGAAAAGGCAGCCAGCCCTTTTTTTTCTATAGATGAACGGTTTTTAAAATCAATTTGGAATATCGTTTTTTCCATATACAACGCTCTAAGTTGCTCGTGTATAGATTCTGTTAGCTTTTCTGCAGCTTGAGTTCGAATCTTTGTTAAGGCTTCAGCTTCGACCTCTAGGTCAAGTAAAACCGCCTCCAGCTTCTGATTCAGAACTTGTAATCGATCATCCTTATTAAGCTTGCTGTCAAGCTCTTCTTCTATGCGGGAAGCATACTCAAGAATTTCTTCGACCGTTGATCCATATTTACGTTTTAATTGCTGAATTTCAGCTAAACGATTTTCAATCAACTCTAACTTGTCCGGATCAAACTCAATCTGTTCCATTTTTTCTCGAATGGAGAAAGCTGCTTCCTCCATGATAAAGTAGCTACTGTTTACCGTTTCGTGAAGGGATTTTAGATCTTGATCTAGTTCACTGGCTGTTTCAAGATTTGCAGCGCTTTCGTTTATAATGTCTAGGCCTCTGCCATCGCCATAAAGCCTCTCATAGCTTTCTCTAAGAAGGGTATATAGCTTCTCACTATTAGCCAATCTGTTTCGATCAAGGTCAAGCTCGTCATCCTCATTAGGCTTAAGCTCGGCCTTTTCAATCTCATCTAATTGGTATCTTAATAAGTCAATTCGTTGAGCCGTTTCTTGTTCATTTTCACTAAGGCTGCGAATTTGCGTACTAATTTTCTGTGCTGTTTCATATAAGTGCTGGTATTCATGGAGTGTAGATTTCAATTCTTTGGACGCATAGCTATCTAAAAAGCCTAAATGTTTATCTGGTTGCATCAAGGATTGATGTTCATGCTGTCCATGAATATCCACTAAAGATTGACCAATCTCACGTAAAATACCTAGCGTAACAAGCTTCCCGTTAATCCGGCATATGCTTTTTCCTTGACTCGTTATTTCTCTCCGAAGAATGAGTTCATCCTCGACTTGAATGCCAAGTTCAGAAGCCTTAAGGACAGCGTGATGTGTTTTATTTATCGCAAACAGGCCTTCTATCTCAGCGCGCGACTCACCGTGCCTAACAAATTCAGCGGATCCACGTCCACCTAACAGTAAGCCAATTGCATCAATAATGATGGACTTCCCTGCACCAGTTTCTCCTGTAAGTACGGTTAACCCTTTGTCAAATGGAACCGTAAGCTCCTCAATAATGGCAAAGTGCCTTACTGAAAGTTCAATTAACATGTATTCCCCACCTTATAACATGTCTAGAAAACGAGCGCTTATTTGCTCTCCATCGTTTTTATTCTTGCAAATAATTAATAAGGTATCATCTCCACAGATTGTCCCCATCAATTCTTCCCAGTCAAGATTATCAATTAACGCACCAATCGCATTTGCGTTACCAGGCAAACATTTCATGACAATAAGATTATCCGATGTGTCAATACTGATAAAACTATCGGTCAAACTTCGCTTTAACTTTTGAAGCGGATTAAATCGTTGATCAGCCGGCAAACTATATTTGTACCGACCATCCTGCATCGGAACCTTTACAAGATGTAATTCCTTAATATCTCTTGAGACTGTTGCTTGAGTGACATTGTACCCTAATCCCTTTAGATAATCGACAAGGTCTTCCTGGGTTTCAATTGCTTGATTAGCAATCACTTCTCTAATTTTAATGTGACGTTGCCCTTTATTCATGTTATTCACCTTTTCTCATTTTTTGCCGCACACCTGCTTATGTCTCCATTATGATATGAAATTGGCGTCATGACAATACTTTACCTTATTCAAAAAAAAAAGAGAGCAACGCTCTCTTTTTCTTATACAAGTTGCTGCGCCTTTTCCACAACATCCTGAATGACTTCCGTATTAAGCTGATTAAGCGATTCGTTCTCTTGAACGGGTAGAGCAAGATGAAGTAAAAATTCAATATTGCCTTCGCCACCAGTGATTGGAGAATAATCCACTCCGCGAATGTGAAAACCTTCTGATGAAGCAGCTTCCATAATTCTCAGAAGAACTTGTTTATGAATAGCTGGGTCCTTCACAATCCCTTTTTTACCTACCTGCTCTCGGCCCGCTTCAAATTGTGGCTTAACCAAAGCTACAACATCTCCACCTGCACACAAAACAGTTTTTAATGTCGGTAAAATCAAGCGAAGAGAGATGAAAGACACATCAATGCTGGCGAACTCAGGTAAACCCTTTGAAAGGTCCTCAGGCTTCACATAGCGAAAGTTTGTCCGCTCCATCACGACTACCTGCTCGTGCTGACGTATCTTCCAGGCAAGCTGGTTATAGCCTACATCGAGTGCATAAACAAGAGAAGCACCGTTTTGCAAAGCACAATCAGTAAAACCTCCTGTTGAAGCCCCAATATCCAGCATGATTTTATCCTGTACTTTTACGTCAAAAACCTGTAAAGCTTTTTCAAGCTTATATCCCCCACGACTAACATAAGGCATAAGTTGACCCTTTACATGTAAAGGAGCCTCCACATCAATCTTCACTCCTGGTTTGTCCAGTCTTTCTGTTCCAGAATAGACCAAACCTGCCATGACGGCACGCTTCGCCTTTTCCCGTGAATCGATTAATCCTCGATCCACTAGTAATGTATCAATTCGTTCTTTTTTCACGGATTATGCTCTTTTCTGCTTTGCTGGTACAAGCTCAAGTAATTGGCTAATAACCGTTTCAGCATTTAGACCAATCTCATCAAGAAGCTTTGGTACATCACCGTGCTCAATATATTCATCAGGAATACCCAAACGTCTCACTTCAACTTCATGGTAGCCATATACATTAAAATGCTCAAGTACCGCACTACCAAACCCACCTTGAAGAGCTGTTTCTTCTATCGTCATAACAGGAATCTTCTCTTCTGCAAGTTTGTTAAGAAGCTCTACATCCATTGGTTTTACAGAGTTGGCATTAACGATTCGGACCGATAGTCCTTCAGCTTCTAAAGCTTTTACCGCTTCTTCAGCAACAGGAATCATTGTTCCGAATGTCAGGATACAGCCATCTGTTCCCTCGTGAAGCGTCTCCCACTTTCCAATTGGAAGTGTTTTAAACTCCTCGTCCATTTCAACGCCATACCCATTTCCTCTTGGGTAACGAACAGCAATTGGTCCATCGTTATATTCCAAAGCAGTGTGAAGCATATTCTGAAGCTCATTCTCATCCTTAGGATTTAGAATCGTCATATTTGGCAAATGGCGCAGATAAGCGATGTCAAAGACACCTTGATGCGTTTCTCCGTCTGCACCGACAAGTCCTGCCCGGTCGATTGCAAAGACCACATTCAGATTCTGACGACAAATATCGTGAACAAGCTGATCATATCCTCTTTGTAAGAACGTCGAATATACAGCAAAAACAGGTTTTAAGCCTTGAGTTGCCATACCTCCAGCCATGGTTGTAGCATGCTGTTCAGCAATCCCAACGTCAAACATTCGGTCAGGGAACTCAGCACCAAATGCATCCAGCTTCGTACCGCCTGGCATAGCAGCCGTAATCCCTACAATACGCTTATCGGCTTTGGCCTTTTTAATAAGCGTTTTTGCAAAAACCCCACTATAGCTTGGTGGACCTGGCTTAGTTACCACTTCACCCGATTCAATCTTATATGGTCCAAGACCATGCCATGTTCCTTTGGCATCATTCTCAGCAGGCTCGTAGCCTTTCCCTTTTTTCGTTAATAAGTGAATTAACACAGGTCCTTTAGTTTTCTTCGCATACTTCAGAGTATCCATTAAATCATCCATATCGTGTCCATCAACAGGTCCTAGATAGGTAAAACCAAGCTCCTCAAAGAAAACACCTGGAATAACCATATATTTCATACTATCTTTGAATTTTTCAGCTGTTGAGGCAAGTTTTCCACCAACTGCTGGAATTTTCTTAATGAAGCTTTCAATTTCGTCTTTTGCACGGTTATACTTGCCAGCCGTACGTAATCTCCCAAGTACACTATGCAAGGCACCTACGTTAGGCGCAATCGACATTTCATTGTCATTTAGAATAACAATTAAGTCTGTTTGCTCATGACCAATGTGGTTTAGTGCTTCAAAGGCCATACCGCCTGTTAAAGCTCCATCACCAATAACAGCAACTACACTTTCGTCTGTTCCTTTAATATCACGTGCTGCTGCCATACCCATTGCTGCAGAAAGCGATGTAGAACTGTGACCTGTTTCCCAAACGTCATGTTCGCTTTCATTTCTTTTCGGAAATCCGCATAAGCCTTTGAATTTACGTAACGTATCGAACTGATTAGCGCGACCCGTTAGTATCTTGTGAACATATGCTTGGTGTCCAACGTCCCAAATAAACTTATCCTTTGGGCTATCAAATAAATAATGAAGCGCAACCGTTAGTTCCACTACACCCAAGTTCGGTCCTAAATGCCCGCCAGTTACAGATAATCGTTCGATCAAAAAACTCCGAATATCCTTCGATAATTCTAGAAGTTCTTTTTTTGAATAGCCTTTAATTTCAGCCGGATCTTGAAGGTCTTCTAACCTCATCAGTATGTCCCCACTTTCAACTCAAACTTATTGTATAAAAAACTTGTCCAATTATTCATCCATACTTGGACCTTTGCCAATCGTTAATCCAATATTGTGCTCTTAGTATATCAAATATTGAAGCACTACCCCAAACCTAATCCTTTATTGAATAAAATCTACTCAAAAAAAAGACGATCCATCAACATGGAATCGCCTGAGACCAGCTACTTTTAATGATTTCGATATGCTACATATTTAGTCAATTCAATTAATAGTGACTGATCCATGTCCACTTCTTTTAGTGAAGACAGTGCGAGTGCAAGGTGATGCTCTAACCGTTGCTTTGCCCCATCCATCCCTAAAATACTCGGATACGTTCCTTTATTATTACCAGCATCACTACCGACCGGTTTGCCAATCGTCTCTGCATCTCCTTCAATATCAAGGATGTCATCCTTAATTTGAAATAAAAGACCTAGCTCGCGGCCAAAGTGACGAAGGTTTGCCTGGTCACGTTCTGATGCTCCAGCAAGTATTGCTCCTGCCACAAGAGAAACGACCATCAAATCTCCGGTTTTATGGTGATGTATTTGCTCTAATTCTTCAACAGAAAGGTCTTTATTCTCCCCTTCCATATCAGAAACTTGTCCACCCACCATTCCTTCAGCCCCTGCTGCACGTGAGAGTTCAGTCATTAATGAAACAACCTTTGACGGCTCTTCGGATATCGTTGATACCAATTGATAGCTGTATGTAAGTAAAGCATCTCCTGCTAATATTGCCTGAGCCTCACCGAATACTTTATGATTCGTTGGCTTACCACGACGTACGTCATCATCATCCATTGCTGGTAGATCGTCATGAATAAGTGAGTACGTATGAATCATTTCAATGGCACAGGCCATCTCTAGCCCCTTCTCAACTGGCTGATTAAACCCTTTAAGCACGGAAAGTAATAACACCGGACGGATGCGTTTACCTCCTGCTTCAAGTGAATAAATCATTGATTTCTTTAATGATTCAGGCGCGAGAAGAGAATCAATTAACTCAGGAAGTTTTGCTTCAATCTTTTTTTTCGATTCGCTCATAAAAAACTGAAGTTCTGTTGTCACTCCTGGTCCTCCCCACTTAGATCAAGCTCTTCCAATTCCCCATCCTCATGGAGAATCTGATCCATTTGCTTCTCAATATGTTCAAGCTTCACATGGCATTGTTTCGACAAATCCATTCCTTGCTGAAACATTTCAATCGCTTGCTCGAGTGGAACATCTCCTTGTTCGAGCTTGTCTACAACTTGCTCAAGCTGTTCCATTGCTTCTTCAAAACTAATTGCTTCTTCTTTTTTAGTCAACGGTATCCCTCCTCGGTTTGTTTTTGACCTTCCCTGTGATTTGGCAGATATACGTTCCATCTGTCACCTGAAGCTCAATCATTTCCTCTGGTTCTGCTTGGTCTACTGATTTTATTAATTCACCCGTTATCTGTTGATAAGCCAAGCTATATCCACGATTCATGACCTTCAATGGACTTAGCAAATGAAGTTTTTCAACCTGGTTGGAAAACCGCTGTTGGCTATTAGCTAACTGTTGGGTTGCTTCACGCTTCATTGATTGCTCTTGGCGATCTAATTTTTCACGCACCTGCTTGATACGTTCACTTGGATGATAATGTTGAACCGTTCTTTTTAACTGAATAAAGGCTGTTTTTTTCATCTCGATGAGTCGCTCAGAAGAACGTTTCAACCGCTCCATCTGCGTATCCAACTCTTGTTCTTTCTGTCGAATAAGCTGAGCAGGATATCTAAAGGCATATGATTTTTGCAATCGTTCCAGTTGCCGTTTTTCTCGCTTCATCTGTTCACGCATCACTAAAAGCAACCGTTGCTTTTGCGCTGCTACCTTCTGCAGTAAATCAACTCGATTTGGCACTGCTAGTTCAGCTGCAGCAGTTGGCGTTGGTGCTCGTAAATCTGAAACAAAGTCACTAATTGTATAATCTGTCTCATGTCCTACTGCTGAGATAATAGGCACTTTTGCTTCGGCTATTGTGCGGACTACTTGCTCATCATTAAAAGCCCATAGTTCTTCAATCGATCCTCCACCACGACCTGCAATTAACACATCAAATACACCTGTGGCGTCTGCTTGCCTAATAGCATATTCAATAGATGCAGGTGCCTGGTCACCTTGAACTAGGGCTGGAATTAATGTGATTTGCGCCATTGGATAACGTCGCTTTAAGGTTGTGACAATATCGCGAACGGCCGCTCCTGTTGGAGAGGTGACAACAGCTATCCGGTTAGGGAAGACAGGGATTGCTTTTTTTCTTGAAGCATCAAACAATCCTTCTTCCTCTAACGACGCTTTAAGCTTTTCATAGGCTAAATAGAGACTACCGATTCCATCAGGTTGCATTTCTTTTGCATACAATTGATATTGTCCATAGGGCTCATAGACATTTACCTCTCCACGAATAAGGACCTTCATCCCACTCTCTGGCTTAAACGCCAGGTATCGGTTATGACCTGCAAACATTACGGCCTGAATTCGGGAATTTTCATCTTTAACAGAAAAGTACATATGTCCGCGACTATGTTGCTTAAAGTTTGAAAGCTCGCCACGAATCCATGTATCAGGAAGTAAAGAGTCTGTTTCGAGTATTCCTTTTATATACCGCGTCAGCTCAGATACGGACAAAATCGATTCAGACATATGATCCCTCCTTATGAACGGTTAAGGGCTGATTCGATCGTGTTTTCAAGCAACATGGTAATCGTCATTGGACCAACCCCACCAGGTACTGGTGTAATATGTGATGCTACGGTCTCTACATCATTAAAATCAACGTCTCCACAAAGCTTTCCATTCTCATCACGGTTCATACCAACATCAATGACAACCGCTCCAGGTTTTACGTCTTCTTTTTTTATTAATTTTGAAATTCCTACGGCTACAACAAGGATATCAGCTTGTTTTGTAATCGCATTTAAATCAGGTGTTCTTGAATGGCAATATGTGACTGTTGCATGTTCATTTAAAAGCAATTGTCCTACAGGTTTGCCGACAATATTACTTCTTCCAACTACAACAGCATGTTTGCCTGAGATCTCTATATTCGAAGCTTTAAGAAGCTCAATAATTCCGTGTGGAGTACAAGGAAGAAATGTCTTTTCACCTGTCATCATTTTTCCAATACTAATCGGATGAAAGCCGTCTACATCCTTGTTAGGACTAATCGCTTCAATCACTGCTTGCTCAGAAATTTGTTTTGGCAAAGGTAATTGGACTAAAATACCATCAATCGATGGATCGACATTTAATTCTTCTATATGTGCCAAAAGCTCTTTTTCAGTTGTCTCTGCAGAAAGTTGCTTCAAAACGGAGTGAATCCCAGCTTTTTCACATGAACGTTGTTTTGAACGAACATACGTCTGTGACGCTTGGTTGTCTCCAACTAAAATAACCGCAAGTCCTGGTACAATTCCATCACTCGCTAATTTCGCTACTCGTTCTTTCATTTCGGCTTGTTTAGTAGCTGCCAATTGTTTACCATTCATTAATTCAGCTGTCATTTCAATCACTCCGTTATTTGTAGTATAGAGATCTCTTATTTCTGCTCGTCGTTCATCATATCAACAGAGTTAGATAGTACACCGTTCATAAAACGACCTGCTTCTTCACCGCCAAATGCTTTAGCCAATTCAATTGCTTCATTAAACGTAACATTAACAGGGATATCCTCAATGTATTTCATCTCAAACAAAGCCATTCGGGCAATCGCACGGTCAACATGTCCCATTCGTTCAATGGTATAACCGAGAAGATTGCTAGAAATCCAACCATCTAGTTCTTGTTTTTTATCTATCGTTCCATGGACCAATTGATGAAAAAATTCAGTTGCCTGTTCTTCGTCATCCATGACACTGTCCATTGCCAGCTCAGGCTCTACTTTTGTTACGTCAATCTGGTACAGAGCTTGTGCCGCTCTCAATCTTGCTACCCGTCGATTCATATATATGAACTCCTTTATCATCTTAAAAAAATATCTGATGCCAGTCCTAGTATAACGCAATTTTTCATCA
Source organism: Alkalicoccobacillus murimartini (assembly GCF_030813245.1). GTDB lineage: Bacteria > Bacillota > Bacilli > Bacillales > Bacillaceae_D > Alkalicoccobacillus > Alkalicoccobacillus murimartini. The sequence continues at coordinate 94,872 of NZ_JAUSUA010000007.1, forward strand.
AGTGAAAACCGTTTTGTCGAAGTGACGCCTGTTTTAGCTTATTTTGTACAAAAAATAGTCTGGTTACATGCTTTCCAACATGCAGCCAGACTATTGTAAAAGACTTTCAAGCTATACTATTCGTCTTTTGCCGGTTCAGTTGATTCAAACTGTACACCAACTACATGAACATTAATGGCTTCCAGCTGAATAGCCGTCATCGTTTGTAGCGTTTGTTTAATGTTCATCTGAACAAGATTAGCTACCTCGGGTACAGAAGCACCATATACGATAATGACTGATACATCAACAATAATTCCACTTTCATCTAAATCAACCTTAACGCCTTTACCATGATTCTTACGCCCTAAGCGTTCGGCAACATCTGTAGCAAAACTACCTCGCAACGTGGCAATGCCTTCTACTTCTTGCGCAGCGATCCCAGCAATAACTTCTATGACCTCAGGAGATATCTCGACCTTACCCAAACCGGACTTTTGTTCCTCTAGCTCCAAAATCTGATTGTCCTCCATAACGGCCTCCTCTTTTTGAAATTAATGATTCCCTTTATCGGATGGCATAACTTCATATTGCTCAATAAACTTAGTGTTAAATTCTCCAGAACGGAACACTTCATGATCAAACAATCGCAAATGGAATGGAATGGTTGTATCCACTCCTTCAATATCAAACTCTTCAAGTGCTCTTTTCATACGTGCGATGGCTTCATCACGTGTGGGCGCATGAACGATCACTTTTGCGATCATCGAATCGTAAAATGGAGAGATTTTGTACCCTTGATACGCAGCTGAATCAATCCGAACGCCAAAACCACCTGGAACTAAATATCTAGTGATTTGACCTGGTGACGGCATAAAATTCTTAGCAGGGTTCTCAGCATTAATACGGCACTCAATAGCTACCCCTTGAAATTGAACATCCTCTTGACTAAATGATAGAGGTTGATGATTTGCTACACGAATTTGTTCTTTAATTAAGTCAATACCTGTAACCATTTCTGTCACTGGGTGTTCAACTTGGATCCGTGTGTTCATTTCCATGAAGAAAAACGAACCATCGTTATGATCATAGATGAACTCAACCGTTCCTGCACCTACATAATCTACAGCTTCAGCCGCAGCTACAGCCGCTTCTCCCATTTCTTTCCGCTTCTCAGGAGTGATCGCAGGTGAAGGTGTTTCTTCTACTAATTTTTGCAGACGTCGTTGAATCGAACAGTCGCGTTCTCCTAAATGAATCGTATGGCCTAATTGGTCAGCCAATACTTGAATCTCAACATGGCGGAAATCCTCAATATACTTCTCAAGGTAAACGCCTGGATTCCCAAAAGCAGTTGCCGCCTCTTGTTGTGTAATATTAATACCTTTTTTTAGCTCTTCTGGATTACGGGCGACACGAATTCCTTTACCACCGCCACCAGCAGTAGCTTTTATAATAACAGGATAACCAATTTCTTCAGCAATTTCCAATCCTGACTCCGGACTTTGAATAATTCCATTAGAACCCGGCACGACTGGTACTCCTGCCTTCTTCATGGTTTCACGTGCTACGTCCTTTGTCCCCATTTGATTAATGGCATGCGGACTTGGTCCTATAAACGTAATGTTACAAGCAGCACAAATCTCAGCAAAATCAGCATTTTCAGCTAAAAACCCATACCCCGGGTGGATTGCATCCGATTCAGTTAAAGTAGCTACACTCATAATGTTAGTGAAATTCAAGTAACTTTGTGCAGACGATGTTGGCCCTATACAAAATGCCTGGTCAGCAAGCTTAACATGAAGAGCATCCTCATCAGCCTCTGAATAAACAGCAACAGTCTCTATGCCCATCTCTTGACAAGCCCGAATAATACGGACCGCAATTTCACCACGGTTAGCAATAAGTATTTTTTTTATCATCTTTTTTACCCAGCTCCTAGATTATTTCAGTTCGACAACAAATAAAGGCTGTCCGTATTCAACCAGTTCACCGTTTTGGGCAACAATTTCAACAATTTTACCGTTAATGTCTGCCTCGATTTCATTCATTAGTTTCATGGCTTCAACGATACATACAATCGAATCTTCCTTCACTTGATCTCCAACGGATACATATGCTCCATCATCAGGAGAAGGAGAAGAATAAAACGTACCTACCATTGGTGAAGTAACCGTATGAAGATTCTCATTCTTGCTTGTCTCTGCTCCGCTATTCTCTGTTGTTGAAACAGGAGTGGATGATACTGGTGCTTGTGGTGCCTCAGCCTGTCTTACAGGTTGATATGACTCAGTCTGAACAACAGCTCCAGTCTTCACCTTTTTTAATACCAGTTTCTTCCCATCTTGCTCATATTCTAATTCATCAATCGTTGATTGATCTACTGCTTGGATAAGGTCTTTAATATCTTGAACGTCCATTTGTATTATGTACAACTCCTTTATCATTCTTATCACACTATGCTGTCATTATAGCATAGGTTAGATGACTGAATAGTGATTGGTCATCACCAATCTATAACCTCTTTATTTCTCCAAAAAAACCCTTCATTCATTGAATAAAGGATCGATTTTGACTTATTCCTGCTCTTCAGAAATCGATTCTGTTTCTGCTTGATCCTTCAAAAGAGCTTCTTTCTTATATTGACGGAACACAGGAAATTCAGAAAGGTTGTCAGGAATCTTTCCATTTTCCAGAAGAATAATTTTGACTATGTTCTTATTTCGAGCCATATGATATTTTTCTTCATACTCATTCTCTTTTGTGTACTTTTTTAAGTTTGCATAGTCTTCTTCTTGAATAGAAACAGTAAATGCGTCTTCATCCTGTTCTTCAAACTGCTCTTCAAATCCCACTTCAAATTCAACAATCTGAATATGGTCATTCTTGATATTACGAGTCTGCTCTAAAACTGCCTTTGCACCCTCGGTTAAATCTGTCCATTCCATTATATATCGCTCCTCATAAACAAATTACACCTAAAGTATTATAACATGTCTTTACAGCGAATGCATTACTCCAATCATACAGGCTGACACCTATATGGTTCAATCACTCTAACATACAAAGGCTTCTATCAATCTTACCCTCATTTTTAGATGCAAATACGTTCATTCAAAGCAAAAAGCTGTCCCGCTGGCTTCGTCGGCCATGGGACAACTTTGTTTGCTTAATTTACTCCTGTATTGTGAGAAACTGACACATTATTAGCTTGACCAAGCTTATCTTTAGCCAGCAAAATAATATCATTTGCTTCGGCGATGGATAGCTCATCCGCTTCGACCATGATTTGCACCTTGTTTTCTTCACTAATAACCAATACATTCTGATATCCTTTAGCTTTTACTAGTGCTTCTAGCGTCTCTTCACTTTGAGTAAGATTTAGTATTGCCATGCTTTTATCATGGGCTGCCACTTTCTCCTCTGGAGTTGCATCTGGAGAAGTTGTTGTTTCTACATATTGTTCTGCTTGCTGCGCGCGTGACTCTACTACTTTAATACGTGCAGCGGCATAGCTGTCTGCCGTTGATTCTGCTCCCGTTACTTCAAGGCTTCCTTCTTCAACCTCACCATCTGGTGTAACCTGAACCTCTAAGCCGTCTGGCGTTTCTTCCACTTGCTGCTGATCCTCATCCGTTACCGCTAAATTCGTTGGATCAGAAGTCACATAATAAACAGATAACACAATCACTAAACTTAACATCGTTAAAAGCCACACCGTTTGTTTTTTTAGAGCCATTTTTATTCCTCCTTAGATTTCTTAGGCATTACTGAGATTCGATGGACAGGCACGTCCAGCACTCTACTAACCGACTCCAACACCCATGCTTTTACTTGTGCATTCTCTACACCCTCTGCAACAACCAACACACCTTTAATGCTCGGCTTCTCTGTTTGAATCAACAAAGGTTCTTCCGTATCTCCATTCCGAACAATGACCGTTTGTTCATCAATGGTTTGATCGGTTACTTCCCTAGTACCACCTTCACGATCTGTTTCGCTCGTTTGCTGGTTTTTGGAGCTTGTATTTTTCTCATAAATTTGTTTCTCTGTTTCCGCTAAATTAATCATGACCGATACATCGTTTAGTCCGACGATTTGTTCCAACGTCTCTCGAAGCTGATTCTCATAACTATCTTCATAGTCCTTCATGGTGTTTGGTTCCCCTGACTCTTTTTTAAATACTTCTACTTCTTCCTCCGTATCATCGGATTGGAATGCTGGTAGAACGGATTCTACTTGCTGTGAGTCAGGAGGGGCTGAAAATACTTGATTCAGAACCATTAACAAGATCCCAGCACATCCTAAAATAACAATGTATCGATAGTTTTTTCGTTTTCCTGGTTCCGATTTTTCTAGAAGCTTCTTCAACCAAGCAAATCCTTTAGGATGATCCTGCTTCATCGACCTGTTCTCCCCCTTCCAAAAAGAGCGTGATACGTTCTGTTGGAATCTCCCAACTTTCTGATAGGAATGTCTTTACAGGGAGCAGGTTAATAGAGTCCGATCTTCCTTCATGCTGCTTGGAGAGATCGATTTGAACGGTTTCAATCTCACTTCGGCTTGTCTGTTCAGCCGACTCTGATTGCACATCTCGGACAACTGCATGAATATCTACTACCTCCTCATCTCCCTGACCTCCCTGTCCCATTTCCTGCTTTACGTCTACGCTCGTAAATTCAAGTGAGTAGGTGTCTCGTAATGTTTCTTCTGCTTGTTCTATTAGCTGGTCAGCCACCTGTTCTGAAATATATGCAGCTCGTACCTCGTCTATTTCACTTTTTTGCAAATTTATTTGAGTTTCTATCGATTCTGTTCCGTATGGGTCCGTTGATTGTAAGTCACGCATCCATTTTTCAGTATCCACAGTAAAGATAGAAAGAATAGGTTTTAGCATTGCAACTAGAATGAGCAAGCTAATGACCATTTTGACGTAGCCTCTCATTGATGAATTAGGAAGAAGCATTTCAAGAATGATGGCTAGCATGATTAATAGGACTAATCCGGTTATCCAACCTGTTAATAGACCCACCTTCATCCCCCTTAACGCATCATAAAAGATAAATTACTCGCAGCAACCATTAACGTAATAGCCAGGAAAAACATCAAGCTAACCAAAGCAAGTGCCGCAAAAACATACATCACTGACTTCCCAATGATTGATAGACATTCGATAATCGGCCCGCCACCAAGCGGTTGCAAAACCGCTGCCGATAGATTGAAGATGATTCCAAGTGATAGAACCTTTAGTAATGGAAAAACACAGATCATAAAGAGGATGCCAAGTCCCGTCATACCAACCGTATTTTTAAGGAGAACCGACGCACTCATCACTGTATCTGTTGCGTCTGTAAACATCTTTCCAACCACCGGGATAAAGTTACCCGCAATAAACTTAGCTGTTCGGACCGTTAATCCATCTGTTGCTGCTGTTGACGCTCCCTGAACAGAGATTACACCTAGAAATACCGTCATAAAAATACCGAGCAGACCCACTGATATATTTCGTAAAAAATCAGCTAGCTTGGACACTTTATAATGGTCACTTAATGTACTAACAATGCCAAGAACAGCCGAGAAAAAAAGCAACGGCAAGACCAATTGATTCACAAGGATCCCACTGGTGTTCACGAGAAATATAATCAAAGGATGAAACAAAGCGGAAGAAGCTAGGCTTCCGATTGAAGCCATTAATGCCAACAAAAGAGGAAGAAGTGCTATCATAAAGTGGATCATGCTGTTAATCGCTTCCGAAGCGTAGGTAATAGCAACATAGAAACTGTTCATCGCTAGAATCATTAAAACAAGATACGTTACTGAATAAGCGGCTTTACTCACATTTTGGCTTTCAAACGCACTTTGAATGGTCTGGAGAATCTGACTGAATAAGGTTAAGAGAATTAACATACCTAAAAGCTTGCTGTTCACAATCAGTTCATGTAAGAGGAACTTTATTAATCCAAGTCCCCAGTCTTTTATCTGGAATTTTTTTTCACCAGTTATGAAATCCTTAAATGATCCCTTTTGACTTTCAGGAAGGAACCCACCATACTCTGTTGAAACCTCTTCCCAGTAGGATTGAATTTCATCTAACTGTAGCCGCTCAATCTGCCTATCTATAAATGAATGATCATCAGATGAAGTCTCAACTGCCTCCGCATCCTCTTCTCCTTCTGCATTCACAATACTTGGATAGAGAAGAAATAGAATTCCAGCTACTAAAGCTATCATCCACCGGCGCATGAGTACCCCCTCCATTCATTCTTAATTATCCAGGTAGCAAAGATAAAACCATTTCTATTACCGCTTTAATGATCGGAATCGCTAGAACAAGGATTAGCACCTTACCAGCCAGTTCAATCTTAGAAGCCATGGAAGCCTGTCCAGCATCTTTGGCAATTTGTGCACCAAACTCAGCAATATAAGCGATACCAATTATTTTTAGAATCGTTTGCAGATACATGATATGTACATTTGCATCTGCCGCAATACTTTCAAGTAACTGAATCACTTTGACAAGCTCGTCTACAACAAATAAAAAGATCATGACACCCGCAAAAAGGGTCACAAAAAATGCGAATATTGGTTTTTGCTCACGAACGACAAGAGCAAGAAAGGTTGCGATTAGACCAATTCCAACGATTTGAATAATGTCCATCGCAATTCTCCTTTCTTATCCTTGAAAAAGGAACACGCCTCTAATTTTTTGAAAGAGATCATCTACAATCGTCGCAACCATATACAACACGACAACAAAACCAATTAAGGTCACCCAATGGGCCCAATCTTCTTTTCCCATCTGCTTTAAAACGGTATGAATCATTGCTACCACGATGCCAATTCCTGCAATTTGAAAGATTGTATTCACATCGTATGCCAAATGCCACCCCTCCTTTTTTCGCTAAAGCATTAGAATGACAATCAGCAGACCTCCAAGAAAGCCCAAGCTTTTCAGCATCTTTTCATAACGAAGCTGATTTTCTTTCGCCTCAGCTTCCTCTCGATCAAGATGGACCATCGTTAGTTTAATCTGCTTCTGCTGCTGATCACGATCTTGCTGTCCAAGAGTCTGACCAAACTGACTTAATACTTCACGCTCTCCCTTTAACAAACTCGTTGACTGCCAGACCTCTTCTAAACTTTGTTCCCATGCAATATGAGCAGATTCACCTTTCGACTCGAGTTTGTGGGCAAAATGTTCAAATAAATGATTAATCGGATAAGCTAATTGCTTTGATAGATGGATACTTGCTTCAGCGAGTGGGGTGAGTCCGTATAGCATTTCAGCTTCAAGTGCCTGAATGCCTACCTTTAGCTGCCTTAATTGCTTCGGCCGATCACTCATACGTTTTGCTGCCTCAAATCCAATCCACGTACATGCTAAGATGACTAATATTGCACCGAGCCATTTCATAACACCTTGACCGAGGCTTGCCTGCCTATTGTTCTAATTTGTTTAATCCTGCCCGGATGATTACCTCGAGTCAGTTCCACACATCTCTCAAACGCTTTTTCTTCAAATAAGGACTTCAGAGCAGGGCGGACAGCCACTTCTTCAAGAGATGAACCGTGAGCGGTCGAGATCACACTAACTCCCGCATGAATCGCTTCCTGGACAGCTAGACAATCTTCAGGACGACCAATTTCATCTACAATTAACACGTCAGGACTCATGGAACGGATCATCATCATCATCCCTTCAGCTTTCGGGCAGCCATCTAAAACATCTACTCTGTTTCCAAGCTGATGCTGAGGCACGCCTTTTATACTTGAGGCGATCTCTGAGCGTTCATCTACAATTCCTATCTTCATTGGTGCAATACCTTTTGAACGTACACCTGTGCTAATAATCCTGGCCAAATCACGAAGAAGGGTTGTCTTCCCACTTTGAGGCGGACCAACAAGCAAACTATTTTTCCAGCCTCCCTGATAAAGAGAAGAAATTAGCTGTTCAGCTGAACCAACCATCTGTCTAGCAATCCGAATGTTAAAGGAACTAATATCCTTTAGCGTTTTGACCTCACCCTTTTCAAGAATGACCTTTCCCGCAAGCCCTACTCGATGTCCACCTTTGAGCGTAATAAAACCTCGTTTTAACTCTTCTTCAAATGCATATAATGAGTACTGACTTAGCTGGTTTAAGATAAAGCGCGCATCGACTGCCTGTACGATACAAGGTCCACCTCCATCTAAGCTTGGATAGATCGGAGCCCCTTCCGCGATGACTTCAAGCGGTCTACCAATCCGGACTCTTATTTCCTCTATTTTTTCCTCTAATTGCTTTGGCATATAGTGAAGAACTTCTCGAATCGTTGGCGGTAACACCGGAAGAATATCATCCATCTTCTTACCCTCCTAAAGTCTGGCTCCAATTAAAATACACACAGCTCCTGTGCCAATAAACATAAACTTCGGAATGGAGAGCTTGTCTGTTAGACCAACAAGACCAATTACAATCGATAGGATAAAAATGGTTGGGCCAATAAGAGCCAAAATACCATTTAGAAAAATCGCTTTCTCAATACTATTAAAACGTAGAATGAGCCCTGCTACTGTGATCTCAATTAAGCCCGAAAGAACTCGGAGCAATACCATGATTAGTAGCGTCCATTCCACAGCAACAAACCATTTCACCTCAACCCCTCCTACCATGTCCATGTTCTCTTACATCGTATGAGCAGAAGGACGAGTTCAGAACAAGGAACAATACAAACTTAGCCTAAGCATGACCAACCCTTCTTTTCATCCACGTCTTTTGCTATACTAAAAAACAGTTCGATTCAGTTCGAGATTCGAGATCGTTATCCTATAGATATAGAGAGTAGTGGACACATATGAGACCTAGTAGTAAAAACATTATTTTGATTGGTTTTATGGGAGTGGGGAAAACAACCATTGGCAAGGAATTAGCACGCCTTTTGCAACGTGAATTTGTTGATCTAGATCAAGCCATTGAAGCTGATGCAAACCAAACCGTGCTTGAAATTTTCCAAAATGAAGGGGAAGAGGCATTTCGTAAAAGGGAAAACACAAAATTTATGGAGTTGTTTGAAAGCGATAATCGGATCATCTCTTTTGGTGGCGGTGCTTTTCTTCAATCCGATATTCAAAAAGTAAGTCTCGAGGACGGAATCGTTGTATTTCTAGATATCTCGTTTCCTTTATGGCTAAAACGCCTTCCTTCTTTGATTGCAGACCGTCCTGTTCTCCAAAATAAAAATCACGAAGAAATTCGTACGCTTTTTGTTTCGAGACGAGAGGTCTACCTTAAAGGTCATCATACGCTAAATACCGATCATATGAGCCCCATTCAAATTGCTGATAACATCGCAAAAACCATCCTACAAGCGTAAAGCTAGCAGGATGGTTTTTGTTTAGTTTTGCGTATATTTTTGAATGTTCTTTATCGATTCAATGGGAATTTGCCCTGGAGCTGAAGCCTGATGCCCAACGGCAAACGTCATGACGGATCCGAATTGATCGCCAATGATTCTTGTTGATACACCAAGCTTGCCCATCGCCATCGTAATAACAGGAACAGATAAGCTCATCGCTGCTTCCTGTGTCATTTCAAGCAAAGACAGGACATCCTGTTCTGAATGTGGCATAACAGCAAGCTTGACCAAGTCTGCCCCTACGGCTTCATTTGCTTTGAGAATCTGTAATAATTCTTCTTTGCTTGGCGTTTTTTCAAAATCATGCTTTGAAATGATAATCTTCACACCATAACGATTCGCTTTCTCAATAAGCTGTGTATGAGAAGTAAATCCAGCAGATTGTTCAATATCCAGCATATCAATTGAGCCTGATGAAATGAGCGCATCCAGAAGCGTCTCCTGTTGAGCTTTTGATAAAGTTGTTGATTGCCCCCCCTCCGCCATCGAGCGAATGGTGAACAATAACACCGTATTACCAATGACTGATCGCAGCGCATCAGCGGCCTCCAGAACCTCATTGACATCCTCTAAGGATTCAAAATAATCAGCTCGCCATTCTAAAACATCAGGATCTTTCGATAAAACAAGTTTTGCTTCTTCAATTAACTGTGTACTATTTATCCCTATTAGTGGTGAACAAATGGCTGCGCGATGAGTTGCCCCGAAGGTCACTTCGCGGACACACACCTCTTTGTTGTTAGACATATGAACCTCCTTGCTATTTCATTAGAAAAATATCCAGAACAACAAGTGTTCTGGATAACTTTTACTACTTAAGCTCTAGACATATATGAGCTGTTGCGCGTATCAATTAGAAGACGATCTCCTTGATTCACAAAAAACGGAACTTGAACTGTTAGGCCTGTCTCAAGCGTTGCTGGTTTTGTACCACCTGACGCTGTGTCTCCCTTAATCCCTGGCTCTGTTTCAACTACTTCAAGTTCAACTGTGTTAGGCACTTCTACACCTAAAGTCTCAGCTTGATAGCTAATCACTTGAACTTCCATGTTTTCCTTCAAGAATTTCAATTCATACTCAAGCTGATTAGATTGAAGCTCAAGCTGTTCATATGATTCTGTGTCCATAAACGTGTGCGTATCACCGCTTGCATATAGATACTGCATACGTCTGTTTTCAATGTGAGCTCTTCCAACCTTCTCACCAGCACGAAACGTTTTCTCTTGAATGTTTCCGTTACGAAGATTGCGAAGCTTTGAACGAACAAATGCAGCACCTTTACCTGGTTTCACGTGTTGAAAATCCATAACCTGCCAAATGCCATTATCCACTTCAATTGTTAATCCGGTTTTAAAATCATTTACTGAAATCATATTAATATTCCTCCGTATTCCCTGCATAATTTGCGGGATGGTTCCCACCCAATACTATACCACAGCTTGATACCAAGGTGGTTACCTATTCACCTACGTGGATCAGCTCTTTTGGAGAGGATGTAAACGAACGGTTCCCCTCAGCTGTAATTAAAATATCATCTTCTATTCTAGTTCCACCAACACCATGTACATAGATACCAGGCTCAACGGTAACGATCATCCCAGGTTCAAGTACAGTATTTGATTTAAACGATAGCGACGGAGCTTCATGAACTTCCATGCCTAAGCCGTGACCCGTTGAATGGCCAAAGTTTTCTCCATACCCTTTTTCTTTAATGTAGTCACGAGTAAGAGCATCTGCTTCTTTTCCTGTGATACCCGCTTTTATTCCATTCATTCCTCTTAACTGGGCTTCAAGCACTGTATGATAAATAGTATTCAACTCATCATTAATTTGACCGACTGCCAACGTACGAGTGATATCTGAGCAATACCCATTCAGATACGCACCATAATCAAGTGTGACCAACTCCCCTGATTCAATCAACTTACCACTCGCAACGCCATGTGGTAAGGCTGAGCGAAAACCTGATGCAACAATTGTATCAAAAGAAGAACTTTGTGCTCCCTGCTTGCGCATAAAGAACTCAAGCTCATTAGATACTTCAAGCTCCGTTAAACCAGGACGGATAAACGATGTAATATGCTTAAAGGCTGCATCTGCAATATCAGCCGCATTCTGAATGAGTTGAATTTCACCGGCATCCTTAATCACTCGTACACCTTCAACCAACCCACTAACTGGAACTAGTTGGCCATTTTCAATCGAAGTTTGTAATTGTTGAAATTGCTCATATGTAACATGACTTTGTTCAAACCCTAGTTTTTTGATTTTCAGCTTCTCTGCTTGCTTTCCAATTTCCTCAATAATTGCTGCTTTATGCTGTACAATTGAAAAGTCTTTGACCTGCTCCTTGGCCTGTTCAACATACCTAAAATCCGTTATAAATACGGCCTCTGTTTCAGTAAGTAAGACCACGCCTGCACTTCCAGTAAAACCAGTGATATAACGACGATTGTGTGGACTCATAATTAAAAGACCATCTACTGCGTGTTCCTTAAATTGACCTCGAATGGCTTCTATTCTACTCAATGTTACGCTCACTCCTTTTATGATGTGACTAACCTAGACTTTGTTTTCACCTATCCTAGTTTACCACACCCTATGTAAGGAGCGAAGCCACATGTTTGATAGGGCTTCCTAGACTGTTTCTTGTTGATTCTGCTGTTGATACTCATAAGAGATAGAGTATCCAACAAAAAGACCATATAGGAGGAAAAGACATAGCGATGTGATAATAGAATTGAGATCAAGATTTTGTACCGCTTTTAGTCCTGGAATAAACGGATTAAAAATATAAAAAACCAACACCCATAATAGGGCTCCAAATCCAACACCCGCCCACATCGACTGAAGCTTTTGGAATAACCACTTATAAATAAAAGCAATGAAGATAGACAAGAGAGAGATGGCAACTACTCCAACTACTTGACCAGTGTAGGTAACTTTCCAAGCCCCTAGAGCCCATGGCATTAATATTAATGCCGGTCCAAAGTGCATAAAATTAAAAAAATACCCAAACAATGCAACTAGAGACCATATAAGTCCTCCAAAAAAACCAATAAGAATGACCTTCGTATGAAATCGCATTGGTTTTTCGGTTTGATTTTGTTCAAATGGCTGATTATCCATCTATCTATCACCTCGGTTTAGTATAGCCCTGTGACATAGAATTTCATTCAAACAAGTTGACAAAGGATTTGTCATGGAGGAATTTCTTTGTTTCATGTAGAATAATAAGTATAAAGTAGAATGAAGAATAGGTTGGTGTAATATGGAAAGATCAACAAAACCAGTATATGGCGGCCAAGCCATTGTAGAAGGTGTTATGTTCGGTGGAAAGCATACAACTGTCTCTACGATTAGAAGAAAAGACGGTAGCCTAGAGTCATTTGAGGTTAAGCGCCAATCACCGGTTTGGATATCAAAAGCAAAAAAAATTCCTTTTATCCGAGGCATTGCTGGAATTGTTGAAGCAAGTATAAATGGTTCTAAGCATTTGAACTTCTCTAGCGATCGGTATGATGTTGATCCTGCAGATGATGAATCAATAGAACCAGAAGAGAAATCATCTAAATTAAATTTGATTCTTGGTGTGGCAGCAGTAGCTGTTCTGTCATTTATCTTTAGTAAGCTAATCTTCACGTTAGTGCCAACCTTTATTGCAAATCTGTTCACACCTATTTTTCCAGGTCACGTGGCACAGAATCTGTTGGAAGGCGGATTTAAGCTTATACTATTACTTGGCTATATCTATATCTTGTCATTTACACCTTTAATACGAAAAGTATTTCAATATCATGGGGCTGAACACAAAGTCATTAATACATTTGAGGCTGGCCTTCCTCTAACTGTCCGCAATGTTCAATCTCAATCCAGATTACACTATCGTTGCGGGAGTAGCTTCATCTTATTTACCGTCATTGTTGGTGTAGGAATCTATCTCTTTATTCCATTTGATTCATTAATGGAACGTATTCTGCAACGTATTATCTTAATTCCAGTTGTTCTTGGAGTATCTTTTGAAGTACTACAATTAACGAATCGACTACGAGACATACCTGTCCTAAAATGGCTTGGCTATCCAGGATTAGCCTTACAGCTTCTTACAACAAAAGAACCAAATGATACGCAAACAGAGGTCGCCATTGCCTCATTTGAAGAAATGTTAACAAGGGAACAGTCCTATACAACCCCTGCTAAAGCAGACATCGTTTAGGTTTATGACATCTTGGAGGTGAATAGAATGCGTCGATTCTTTCAGATTGCCTTTCCAACTCTTATTATCTTGGCCTTAATAGGATTTATTACCTCAATTATTAATGATCCGTTGCAGGTCCTGAGATCCATCTTAATTTTTGCAGGAATTGCTGCCGCTATTTTCTTTATATACCGTTTCTATATGTCTAGAAAATACGGGGTTCCCATCTTTCATTCTAATGAAGGTCCAACACGGGCCCAACTAAAGAAAGCAAAAAGAACTAGTACTGTAAGGTCAGCCGGACCTGTAAATCACAGCAAGTTAAAGCCAGCAACAACCAAACAAATGAAACGAAATCAAAAGCCATTCAAAAAAGTTGCTTCCAGACGCTCCGGACCACAGTTAACGGTCATTGAAGGCAAAAAAAATAAATTCAAATCAAAAAAGAAGAATCGCGCCTCCTTTTGAGTGTGCGGTTCTTCTTTTTTTACCTGGACCACTCAACTTGCTAATACGTCCATCGTCCAAGAAATTTATTCGTTTTGGATTCTCCTAAGGTAATGAGTTCTTGCTTTTCAATCGTAGTTAGATTAAAGTCTGTCGCCTTAATATCTGTTACCGGAATAAAAATAACATTGCGCGCATCTTCGTCTTCAATGTGGCGCGTATCATGGGCAGATGTCATGGTATCAAAAACAGCCTTATAGAGATCGATCGCATTTTTTATTTTATGAGGCGGTCGCTCATCAATTTTAGGTGTCAGCTGCATTCCTATGACGGGTCGTCTCCACGTATTCTTTTCACCATCACGGAACAGCCATATCGGAAAATTACTTAACAGCCCTCCATCAACGATATATGAAAAATGACCTGAACGATCATAAAGCTTTACGGGTTCAAAAAAATAAGGGATGCTGCAACTCATTCGAATCGCTTTTGCCACTGAGAAGGACTCTGCGCGTATACCATACTTATCCAGATCATCAGGAAGAACAACCATTTGGCCTTTTGACAGATCTGAAACCACTACTCGTAACGATTGTGCTGGTAAGTCGCCAAATGTCACAATGCCTTTCGCCTTCAGCAGCTCGCGAATCCAACTTTCTAGCGCGTCCCCTTTGTACAAACCCAATTTAAAATAAACTTGTAGCCACTTTATAACGGTTAAAGGCAAATAAGATAAACGCTCGTCCTTAAATGATTCGATATGAATATCATTAAGAATGTCCATCATTTCAGAGCTTGTATAACCTGCTTTAAGCAAGGCTGCTACGATTGATCCGGCACTAGTACCTGCCACACGCTCAAACTCATATCCTCTTTTTTCTAATACACCCAATGAGCCTAGAAAGGCAAATGCTTTAACGCCTCCTCCAGCAAAAACCGCATCTATTTTCACGAACATCTCCTCCTACAGCCATTTTATGTGGAGGGAGTAAGGCATATGTATTTTAAGGCATCAAAAAAACGCCCCTATCTAAAAGGAGCGTCCATTTGGAAGTTGATGCTTATTCTTGATTAGCTTCTTCATTTTTCTTTTGAACATTACGCAATCCATCTATTCGTTTTTGCTCCTCATTGAAAAACTGAACGACATCGCCAATACGATCAATCGCATCCCAGCTCAGATGATGTTCAATTCCTTCAACGTCTTGATAAATATGTTCTTTATCCACACCAATAATGGTCATAAATTCTTCCAGCAACTCATGACGGTATACAAGTCGTTTACCAATCTTGTTTCCTTTTGCTGTTAGAATTAATCCTCTGTATCGCTCATAGATAAGATACTCACTTTTATCAAGCTTTTGGACCATTTTTGTGACGGATGAGGGATGCACCTCGAGCGCCTCAGCAATATCCGATACTCGGGCATAGCCTTTCTCTTCGATTAACATATAGATCCGCTCCAGGTAATCTTCCATGCTTGGTGTAGGCATAGGGTCCCCTCCAATTTATCAACGAACAGGCACACAGTTGTGCATCCGTACTTTAAGTAAAATACCACCATCTATTTTACTACAACTGCAGGCAAATAGACACCCTAAACCAAGTATTCGTCGAAAAAACGAAGATTTACGTAAAGTACTCTAATTTAGCTTCAGGAAAATACTTATCAATATAAGACTGTATCGTCTCTTTTAGTTGTCCAGCCTCATCATCTTTGTATACGTACTTTCCTCGTCCATAACGGCCCCATTTGTACTTTCTCTCATCTTCATTCATCTCGAGCTTTGTCTTTGGATATCGTTTCTCAATAATACGCTTCGCTGTTTTGGTGAACCGATGCTGAATTAATTCAAAGGTCATATCCTTTTTTGCATACGTTGGCAATATGGACTCCAGTCGCTCAAATAGCTCTTGATATCCCTTCTCCCATCCTTCATACCACACAATGGGGGCCACGATAAATCCAATAGGATAATCTGCTTTTGCTACTTTTTGGGCAGCTTCAAGGCGCTCAAGAAACGATGATGTACCTGGCTCAAAATGTTTAATGACATGATCTGAATTCACACTAAAACGAAAACGAGTGTTTCCATTATGTTTTGCATCTAACAAATGATCGACGTGATGATATTTAGTTACAAAACGTAAACGTCCCCATTCCGTTTGCCCAATGTGTTCAATCGTCTTCTTTAATGAATGAGTGAGATGATCTATCCCAACAATGTCTGATGTACATGCCGCTTCAAATCGAGTCGGTTCAGGTGCTCTTTCCATCATATATTTGTCTGCTGATTCAAAGATCTCATCCAAATTCACATAGGTTCGTATATAAGGCTTATCGCCAAGAGTCGTTTGAAGATAGCAATAATGACAGTGACCCATACACCCTGTAGCTAATGGAATCGCATATTCGGCGGACGGTTTAGATGTATCAAACTTTAGAGTCTTACGAACCCCTACTACCAGTGTAGATTTGGCATTACGATATTTTTGTAAATCATTTTTACCTGGAATATTTCGTACCTGATTGTGTGAGGTTGTCTCTCTTATCTCAACCCCTTCTTTTTCGAACTTCTCTTTTAACTGTCGCCCTAACGGATATTCTAAGGCGCCCGGTTCAATGTAAACCAATTGAGGATAAAAAGCCTTCATTTCTGCACTTCCTTTCGTATCTTTAGGGTGCACATGAAACAGGCATTCACTTATGTTACATACTGGTAAATCCTCAATTAGCTTTCATCGAGTATGAAAAGCGTGTAAAATCATTGACAATTTTTTTGGTTCATGTTCAGATTGTATGGAATTGATAAGAACGATTGTGGAGGTCAACCAAATGAACTATGTATTGGACAATATGAAGATCGTGCCCGAGAATACAGCAGTAATCCAACCTAATGACCGCTCCTATCACTTTGGAGATGGCGTGTATGAGGTTGTACGAGTCTATAACCAGAAGCCTTTCCAACTAGAAGCACATTGGGAACGACTTTTTCAAAGTTCAAAAAAATTGGACATCAACCTAACCGTTTCAGCTAATGAATTAACGAATGCAACCAATGAATTACTTGAAAAAAATCAAGTGACAGATGGAGCCATTTATATTCAAGTTTCCAGAGGAGCCACTCCTCGTAACCATCTTTATTCTCGTGAGGAAACACCCATTATCACAGGGTTTACAATGAATGCACCAAAAAGCAAGCAAGAGGAAGGAATTTCTGCTTGGGTCACAGATGATATGCGCTGGTTGCGTTGTGATATCAAAACCGTTAACTTACTTGGGAATATTATGGCTAAACGAGAAGCTGCTGATGCTGATTGCTTCGAGGCGATCATGCACCGTGATGGAACAGTGACTGAGGGATCCTCCTCTAATCTTTTTTTAGTGAATGACGGCACACTTTATACACACCCTGCAACAAACTTGATCTTAAATGGCATTACACGCCAGGTTGTGATCGATCTTGCCAATAAAGCTGGCATTCAAGTCGTTGAGGAAGCTTTTCCAAAAGATGTTCTAGACCATGCCGATGAAGCCTTCATCACAAGTACTACAAGTGAAGTAACGCCCATCGTTGAATTTAAGGGACAAGTGACTGCTACGATGCCTATTGGACCCGTAACAAAGAAGCTTCAAGCTCTATTTAAAGACTTAATTTAAATGGAAAAAGGCCGATCACCAAAAAGTGAATCAGCCTTTTTCTTTTTTCTATTTTAATTTATTCATCACAACTCGTTCAATGACACTCCATGGAAGTATCCACTTAAACAAAAGTAGCATCCGAGAACTCCTACCTATCGGATAACGGAGTTTCGGTCGCTTGGACCGAGCAATTTCAAGTATCTTATGTACTACTTTAGCTGGGTTACCTGATTTGGATGCTGAGTGTGTAGCTGATGCCATCAGCATATGAATATATGGTAAATAATCGTCATCCTCGCCTATACTCGCTTCCTGCATGCCTTTTTCCCAGATCTTTGTTCGAAAAGGACCTGGTTCAACAAGGCTGACATGTACGCCAAAAGGTAACATCTCAAGTCTTAGTGATTCACTAAACCCTTCAAGCGCAAATTTTGAAGCAGAATAAGGACCAAGAGCCGGAAAACCGAATCGTCCACTTATACTACTAAGCATAATGATTTTGCCTCGTCGACGCTTTCTCATCTCCGGTAAAAAGGCTTTTGTTAGAGCAATGACCCCTAACACATTTGTATCAAATTGATTACGCCATTTTTCCATTTTAACAGCTTCAGTTGGCCCTCCCTGACAATAACCTGCATTATTAATCAAGATATCAACTTGTCGCTTTTCCTCTGACAATTGCTGCTTTAACTGCTGAATATCGGCCTCTTTAGTGACGTCCAATGGATACAACCGAATATGATGAGCACATCCTAACTGCTCGGCTTCTGACAATAATGATGAAGAGTTAGAGAGGTCACGCATCGTGGCATACACCTCGTAACCTGCCCTAGCAAGAGCTAATGTGGTTAAATACCCAAACCCACTGCTAGCTCCTGTTATTAGCACTCCTGTCATTGATTAATTCCTAACCAATCTATAAACGTCCTGTGATACTTCGTCTAAGAATGTAGTCATTTTACCAAGAGAAAAAATAACTAACTCATGCATTGCTCTTGTACACACAGTATAAAATAACGTGCGCTCATGTTCTTGTTTATACACATGCGTTGAGGCATCATGGACAATGACTGCATCAAATTCAATTCCCTTTGATAAATAAGAAGGAACGATATGAAGACCACGTTCAAATTCATGTGAGTTCTTTGTTAATAGCTTTACAGGCACCTGATCTTTAATCCGATCGTAAAGTTCTTCACTCTCTATGGCTGTTTTTGTAATAATTGCGATGGATAAATGCCCTACTTCTTTTAAGCGCAAGGCTTCTTGAATGATCTGTTGGTCAAGCTCCTGCTCATGGTCCACAGAAACGACTAACGGTTGGTCACCCTTCCGATTGAACGCCTCAATTCGATCACCATCTGTAATAATCTGCTTTGTTAGGTCAACAATTTGTTTTGTTGAGCGGTAACTCTTATTTAACGTCATAACTTGGTGCTGCTTATCAGTATGCAAACTCTCATCAAGCATGGTCATCTGATGTTGGGACTGAGCATAAACCGCTTGATTCACATCACCAAGAATCGTCATGTTTGCAGCTGGATAGATTAGTTTTAGGTATTCAAATTGAAAAGGTGAATAATCCTGTGCCTCATCAATAAACACATGCTGAATGACATGATTTGCTTTCACTCCACCAAGGCGGTCTTTTAAATATAAGTATGGGGTGACATCCTCGAAAAGCATCTTTTTCTCATCAAGCTGTTCAAGTGTTCGCTCACAAATTTCGTTCCAATCAGTGGGTACACTAGAATGCGATTGTTTAAATACGTTCTTAAATAATCGATCCACATGAATAAAATTCATCTTTTTCACAGCATTTTTCAACGGCTTAAATTGTTTAGCGACTAGTTTCTCAGCGAGCTTCTGCCGTTCGTACTTTGCTTCATCGAAAGTATCTTCTTCTAACCCACGTTCAACCTGATACTCTTTCTGAACTTCTTGGTAAGCGTCCACACCAAGTAACTCGATTTCATCTTCAACCCAGCCATTACTTCGCTCCAGCTTTTCCAATCGAGTAAGTTTGATGAGTAACCATTCAGCCGTTAGCTTCATTCGGTTATTAAGAGGAATCGTTCGATCTAACGAATAGAAGTATGCACTAATTCGCGAAGCCTCGATGAGAATCTCTCCTCTAAACCGAACTTGTTTGAATAAAAGCCCCTCATTAGACAATCGTTCTAAATAATCATCAATCATCTTTTTGAATGCTAGGCTTGATTTGTATCGAATGCCAGAAACTTCACTCTCATACTGAGGCCCCTCTGCAAGAGTTAATAGCTTTTCGGTCTGCATGAAAGCATCTTCTATCTCGTATGTAGTCCCCAACCTTTTGGATATATACTGAAGAAACGTTGTCTGCTCCATGTTATCCTCACCTAGTTCTGGAAGAACCTTTGCTACATAACTGTTAAAAAGCGGATTGGGTGAGAATAGCATCATGTTTTTAGCTGAAAGAGTATCTATGTGACGATACAGTAAATAAGCAGCTCTTTGAAGGGCTGCAGAGGTTTTGCCACTGCCTGCTGCACCTTGCACTACGAGGTAACGACTGGATTCGTCTCGGATCAGTTGATTCTGCTCACTTTGAATGGTCGCTACAATGCTTTTCATTTGTGAATTGGCTTCATTGCCTAAAACTTCTTTAAGCAAATCATCACCAATCGTCAAACCTGTGTCAAACATACTTTTAATCTGACCAGACTGAATAATAAATTGACGTTTTTTTGTCATCTCCCCTTCGGTTGTACCCTCTGGAGAGGTGTAATACGCTTCCCCTGGTGCAAAGTCATAATACAAACTAGAAATAGGAGCGCGCCAATCATGGATTAAAAAATCCTTTTGTTCTTCGTCTAATAAAGATGAGATTCCTAGGTAGATGGATTGGACTTCATCTTGACCCTCTTCCCGGAAATCAATACGTCCGAAATAAGGCGATCCTTTTAACCGTTCTAATGTATGGATTGTCTTATCCATTTGACCATGAGTTCGCTCGCGTTCTCCTAATAATTCAGATTGCTGCTTGATACTGGAGATGCTTTCCGCAGCATCTTCAGGGTTATCCATATTAACCGTCACATCTTCCCAAAACGTTTTGCGAAGTTGGATGATTTCTGACTTTGTTTTTTGGTCATGCTTCGTGAGTGCGTCTATTTCTTTTCCAACATGCGATCTAATATGATTAACTCTTTGTTGCTCTGCTTCTTTTGAATCAAGGTTCTGACTCATTCACTCACGCTCCTTAAAAAGTTACTTGACATGATTAATATACTTTGATAAGCTATAGTAGAGATAAAATTGTTTGTTTTCACTTGAAGTCTCCATATTATATCGTACCATGCAGACGTTGCAGCGGCAAGGTCTTTTTTATATTTTAGATCCCTCTGACTTTTTGTTAGAGGGATCTTCTTTTTGTTTACTTACGATAGTTCCATTCATCTGTCCCATATCTTCTTTCAATAATCGCTTCAACTTCCTGTTCTTCTTCATCGGTTAACGTGTACGGTTCCAGTTTAATTGATAATCCTCTTTCGAATCCAAGCTTAAACACTTGGCTTGCTTCATAAACTGACATGGGTATTTCTCTAAGTTCATTAATAGACACAGCTTTATTTTTAAAATTACGTTGCATTCGTTCACGGATTCGATCACTTGAGTATCGGAACAAATCAAATAGCTTATCTTCATCTAAATTGAGAATAATGGAACCATGCTGAAGGATGACGCCCTTTTGTCTTGTTTGGGCACTCCCTGCCACCTTACGCCCTTCCACCACAAGTTCATACCAAGAAGGCGCATCAAAACAAACAGCAGAGCGCGGATTCTTTAATGCCTGCTTATCAGTATCCGTTGCAGGAATGGAAAAGTACGCCTCCATCCCCGCTTCCTTAAACCCTTCAAGCAGTCCTTCCGATATCACTCGATAGGCTTCCGTTACAGACGCTGGCATGTTAGGATGAGACTCAGAAACGATGACGCTGTATGTAAGCTCCTGATCGTGCAATACTCCACGACCTCCAGTTGGCCTTCTAACAAAGCCTAGTCCGTGCCGCTTAACTGCATCCATATTAATTTCTTTTTCTACTTTTTGAAAGTATCCAATTGAAAGCGTAGCTGGATTCCAGCCATAAAAACGTATAGTCGGTGGAATCTTGCCTTTACTATGCCAATTTAGTAGGGCTTCGTCCAATGCCATATTATATTCTGGAGTTCTCTTTTTAGAGTCAATAAATCTCCATACTTCAGTTTTCGCCATCTGCTTTTCCCCTTTCATACACCTGTTATTGTAACAAAATAGAAATCATTCAGCCAAGTCACAACTGAACACGTTGCCAAATAGTCGCTAGACCTTTATAATTCAAATAGAAAAGTTATTTAGTTGAAGGAGTGTGCACCACCAGTTATGGATATTATGCAGTATATTATCATTGCGGTTTTATTCGCATTAATTGTGTTTTTGCTAGTTAGACGATTCTACACACCTAAGTATATTAACAATTTAAGCCAAGAAGAATTTATTAAAGGGTATCGCAAAGCCCAACTTATTGATGTTAGAGAGCCGCGCGAATACGATGGTGGTCATATTCTTGGAGCCAGAAATATTCCGATGTCTCAAATCCGTCAACGTATTAATGAATTCCGGAAAGATCAGCCGATATATCTTTATTGTCAAAGTGGTGCCAGAAGCCGTCAAGCGGCCAGTATTATCCGCAAAAAACGTGGCGCAACGGAGATCTATCAGTTAAAATCCGGCTTTCGTAAGTGGACAGGCAAGATTAAAAAGAAATAAGCTCATGCCTTTGATGACAACTCCTCCACTTATTGTGGGGGAGTTTTTTAGTCCTCGACTAACTAGTGGCTTGCGATAATTGACATCTCATTGTACAGTAACGGTAAAACAACGGCCTCTTGGAAAGGTTTGAAGAACATGACAGACGAGAGAAAAATTCTAATCGTTGAAGACGAGGAAAAAATCGCCCGTATCTTAAAGCTAGAACTAGAATATGAGGGGTATCAAACAGAGAGCGTGCACGAAGGAATAAAAGCGTGGGAGCTCTTACAAAATCAATCATGGGCGTTAATTATTTTAGATGTGATGCTACCTGGATTAAGCGGAATGGAAGTATTACGTCGAATGCGAGATCGAGGAGATCTTACCCCTGTTATTATGCTAACTGCTAGAGATACAGTTGTAGACAAGGTATCTGGCTTGGATCAAGGGGCTAATGATTATGTAACCAAACCTTTTGAAATTGAAGAGCTACTGGCAAGAATTCGAGCAAATGTAAGACAAAACACGTTATCTAAACCAGAAGATAACAGCCTACTCCTTCAATCAGGTGATTTAGAAGTTCATACCGCTTCAAGGGAAGTGAAAAGATCAGGGAAAGAGATCACCCTTACTGCTCGCGAATATGATTTATTAGTTTTCCTACTTCATCATCCCAACCAGGTTTTGACACGTGATCAGCTTCTTCAGCAGGTCTGGGGATTTGATTATGTTGGAGAGACAAACATAGTCGATGTCTATATTCGATATCTGCGCCAAAAGATGGACAAAGACTACGATGTCAAACTACTCCACACAGTCCGTGGCGCTGGATATATGCTGAAAGTACGCAACTCATGAAACTTAATCGAAGAATCATTTTGTTTTCTACAGCATGGCTGTTTATCGTGCTAGTGATTGTAAATAGTGCAGTCTATATCTTCTTCAAACAATTCATGGAGAATTCTGAGATAAACCAAATTGAAGAGCAGGGCCAAGCTGTCATCGAAACAATTGGTGATAGCCCTAACCCTAGTCAATTAGTAGATAACTATCTAATTGGAGAAGGAATGCTACGAGTGGTCCGTCCAGATGGCTCGACTGAAAAAGCTCTTGCAGAGAATCCAATTTTTACTCAGATCCCCCCAGCTTATACACAAAGGTTGGATTCAGAAATTGTTACGCACAATAACATGGAATATGCAATCTCACGGCATCCTCTAATCTGGGATGATGGAACGGTCATGACACTTGAAAGAGTTGAATCAATCGAACATTATACAAATGCGCTGCAGCTCCTTCAAAGAGTTTTAATAACTGCTTCTATTTTAGTCTTGATTCCTTCCTTTATTGCAGCACAGTTGCTTAGCCGATTTATTTTAACACCTATCCGGACTCTTATTGGGACGATGCAAGAAATCAGGCAAAAAGGTGCATTCAAGAAAATAGAAGTCCCTTCTAAACAAACCGATGAGTTAGCTCAAATGAGCGTGACCTTTAATCATATGATTGACTTGCTACAACGGAATTTCGAGCAACAACAACAGTTTGTTTCAGATGCTTCACACGAATTAAAAACACCATTAACCGTCATTGAAAGTTATGCACGTTTATTAAAACGCTGGGGTATGAAAGACCCCGCTATTTTAGATGAAGCCGTTGAAGCCATTTATTCTGAGGCGCTAAGAATGCGTGGAATGACCCAGCAAATGCTGGATCTAGCAAATGGGGAAACAGAGACACAGCAGCCAATGACAAAAGTAAACCTTACAGATATTGTTCAAGAAACAGCAGAGAAAATTGGTCACTCGTTCAAACGAGAAATTAAAGTCACATCCTCCGAGACTGTTATGGCTCTCGGTCATGAAGACAAATATAAGCAGCTCCTTTTTATCCTACTAGAAAACGGGATCAAATATAGTAAGGAACCACTCGCCCTTCGAATCTATAGAAAAGTGGATGAAGCAATCATTGAAGTATCTGATTCTGGGATTGGTATTCCTGAGCATACTCAATCAAAAATATTCGAACGCTTTTATCGAGTTGCCGAAGATCGTAATCGTCATTCCGGTGGATCTGGATTAGGACTATCTATTGCACAAAAAATTGTAGAAGAATATGATGGAACCATTCACGTTAAAAGCAAAGAAGGTTTAGGTTCTACATTTATCATTAGCCTTCCACTTCATCAATCAAAGGAGGAGTAAGTATGATCAGAACACCATTACGTATAATTTTGCTCATCACTTCTCTTATCCTTGTTGCTGGAGTTGTGGTCTTTTTCTTTCTCCGACCTACCGATCCGTCTATTAGCTTAGATGATGTGAGGGAAATGATTGTCACTCAGTATGGAAATGAACCAACAGAGATTCGTTACGTAGACGGTGTTTACTATGCATCGATTCAGCGTGATGATGGATTATATGAGATTGAAATTAGTGAAGAAACGGGGACCATCCTCTCTCTTGTTCCTATAGAAGAAGATGAGAATGAACCTACCCCTGATGACTCAACAGAGACAACAGAGCAACTAACAAAAAATGATGCAAAACAAAGAATAACCGAACTGATTCCTCAGGATGCCGACATTAAAAACCTTATGCTTGTTAATGGGTCTCCTCCCGTTTGGAAGGCAGAGATCGAAGCCGATCAAGGGGATGGAGAAATTGAGATCCATGCGGAATCCGGAGATGAGCTGTCCAATACACTACCAGCCCCAGATGATTCACCTGAACAATCTACTTATATTACTGAAGAAAGAGCCATTGACATTGCACTCAATGAAGTAAATGGTGTTGTTGATGATGTAGACTTCGAAGATTTTAACGGTCGCAAGGTGTATGAGGTCGAAGTTGAAATCACAGAAACAGATGAAGATGTAACGGTGATCATCGACGCTATCACAGGACAAATTATTCAATTCGAATATTAATCATTTTCTCATCAAATTCTCATTTTATATTCAGCGTCCTTTCATTTTGGCTCGATATACTGTGGTTAGAGTTAAAAAAACAACAAACGAAAGGATGATTTGAAAATGAAAAAGCCACTTGTACTAACATTAGCAGGAGTATTAGCCATCGGAGGAACATCAGCTGCCTTAGCATCAACAGGAGGTAGCAATCAAGTCGCAACAGAGCCAGTGTTGACTCTTCAAAGTTCAAATAGTCCAATTACTGAGCAGGATGCAAAAAAAATAGCTGAAGATTTTATTGGCGGTAAAGTGACTGATATTGAAAAAGATACAGATGATGGTGTGGTTTACTATGAAGTGGAAGTTGACTTAAATGGAGAAGATTACGATCTAGATATTTTAGAGGAGAATGGACAAATCATAGATGCTGATGGGAACTTGCTTCGAACAGATGCATCATCCTCAGCCGCTATTTCACAAGAAGATGCTGAAGCCGCAGCTAAAGAAGCCGTGAGCATGGACACAGTAATCAAAACAGATCTAGAAATCGAGAATGGACAATATGTTTATGAAGTAGAATTCAATGTAAATGGTGACGGTGAAGACGTTAAGGTAAATGGGGAAACTGGAGAAATCATTTCAATTGATGATGATTTTAATCTTGTAGTTCAGCAAGATGGTGAGCTCATCTCAGCCGAGGAAGCCAAAGCTATTGCAATCAAAGAAGTAGGCGATCAATCTAACGTAACAGAGATTGACTTAGATACTGATGATGGTCTCTCCATTTATGAATTAGAGTTAAACGTTAACGGCGTGGAGTATGATGTCGATATCAACGCTGTCACTAAAGAAGTCATTAAAGTAGAAAAAGATTAATTTGTTTCTTATAGAGTCCGCTTCCGCGGGCTTTTTTTCTTTCATCCAACATGACTTCACTGTAAAAATCATAAAAAACAAGGAAGGTCCCCCTCCCTTGTTTCATCATCAAACATTATTCAGCTTTTTGGTATCTCAAGACCGGCTTACGCGCAGCAAGCGTTTCGTCTAAGCGACCAATCACTGTGTGGTGAGGAGCTTCCTGTACGATCTCTGGATTCTCTTCTGCCTCTTTCGCAATCTGAATCATCGCCTCAATAAACTCATCCAAGGTTTCTTTCGATTCTGTTTCTGTTGGTTCAATCATCATACATTCCTCAACATTTAACGGGAAGTAGATGGTTGGTGGATGGTAGCCAAAATCAAGCAGGCGTTTGGCTATATCTAACGTACGAACACCAAGCTTCTTCTGACGTTTGCCTGAGAGAACAAATTCATGCTTACAATGTTGCGTGTAAGGCAGATCATAATGAGGAGCCAAACGACGCATCATATAGTTTGCATTTAACACGGCAAATTCCGAAACCTGGCGTAGCCCTTCTGGTCCCATCGTGCGAATATACGTGTAGGCCCGCACATTAATTCCGTAGTTTCCATAATAAGGTTTGACGCGACCAATTGATTTTGGACGATTATAATCAAAGTCGTACCCTTCTGCCGTTTTCACCAAAATCGGCTTTGGCAAGAAATCGATCAGGTCCTTTTTCACTCCTACTGGACCAGATCCAGGTCCACCACCACCGTGTGGTCCGGTAAATGTTTTGTGCAAATTCAAGTGAACGACATCGAAGCCCATATCTCCTGGTCTTGCAATCCCAAGAATGGCGTTTGAGTTTGCTCCATCATAATACAGCTTTCCGCCAGCCTTATGAATGATAGAAGCCATTTCAATAATATAACTCTCAAATAGTCCAAGTGTATTCGGGTTAGTAAGCATTAATGCTGCTGTTTCCTCACTAACAACCTCACGTAAATGTTCAAGATCCACAAGACCATGCTCATCGGTACGCACTGTTACAGATTCAAAGCCTGCAACTGTTGCTGATGCTGGATTGGTTCCGTGTGCTGAATCAGGAACAATGACCTTTGTTCGTTTAGAATCGCCTCTCGCTTCATGGTACGCACGGATCATCATTAGACCCGTCCACTCACCATGTGCTCCGGCTGCAGGTTGAAGAGTTACTTCATCCATTCCGGTAATTTCCGCAAGAGAGGTCTGAAGATTATGCAGCAATTCAAGTGATCCCTGAACTTGTTCTACAGGCTGATATGGATGGACATTGGCCAGTCCATCTATACGAGCAACATCTTCATTAATTTTAGGATTATATTTCATTGTGCATGATCCTAATGGATAAAATCCTGAATCTACACCATGGTTTCGCTTCGATAAAGCTGTGTAATGACGCATAATTTGCAGCTCTGATACTTCAGGAAGCTCTGGCTCGACTGCACGAACATATTCATCTGGAAGTAATGAATGGATGTCCTGCTCCGGAATATCAAGATCAGGCAAGCTATGTCCAACTCGTCCAGGTTTGCTTAATTCAAAAATCAATGCTTGATTATCTGTGCTCATTGTAATGCCCCCAATTCAATCGCAAATGCATCCAACTCTTCCTTCGTACGAACTTCTGTGACACAAATCAACATTTGTCCTGATAATGCTTCATCTTCTTGCTCTAGCTCATACCCACCAATAAACCCTTTTTCAAGAAGCTTTTCGTTCACGACCTTCACTGGCTGATTCAGCTTAATGACAAACTCGTTAAACGTTGGCTTTTCACTTACTAGCTTAATCCCTTGCTCTTGCAACTTTGTTTTTAGATATGCGGCTTTTTGGATGTTCTGATAAGCCATATCCTTCACGCCTTTTTTGCCAATAGCCGTCATAGCAACAGAGGCTGCTAGGGCATTTAATGCTTGGTTTGAGCAAATATTTGATGTCGCTTTATCACGACGGATATGTTGTTCACGTGCTTGCAAGGTTAAAACGAATCCGCGTTGCCCTTGGTCATCAACAGTCTGACCTACCAAACGACCAGGTACTTTACGCATTAACTTTTTCGTTGTTGCAAAATATCCACAATGAGGACCGCCATATTGCATGGAAATACCAAATGGCTGTGCATCTCCAACCACAATATCCGCTCCGAATTCACCTGGTGACTTAAGCAAACCTAAAGCAAGTGGATTACTAGAAACAGCAAGTAACGCTTTCCCTTGATGTGTAATCTCTTCAATTTCTGCTAACGGTTCGATATGCCCAAAGAAGTTAGGATATTGAACAAGAACACATGCCGTATCATCGGTGTAGTGCTCTCTAATCTTCTCAACATCGGTCACACCGTCTTTTGTATCAATTTCAATAACATTCAGACTCTGACCGTATGCATTTGTTTTTAGAACAGCTCGTGCTTCTGGGTGAACTGCTTTGGAAACTAGAATTGTTTTCTTTTTTGTATGTCCACAACTCATCATAGCCGCCTCAGCTAACGCAGTTGGACCATCATACATAGAAGAGTTTGCTAAGTCCATCCCCGTTAATTCGCAGATCATACTTTGGAATTCAAAGATTGCTTGAAGCTCGCCTTGAGAAATCTCTGGCTGATAAGGAGTATAAGCTGTGTAAAATTCTGAACGTGAGATCACGTGATTAACAATCGACGGAATGTAATGATCATACACACCTGCACCTAAAAAAGAAGGAGTGCTTTTTACAGACACGTTTTTCGCTGCTAGACCTTGAAAAAACTTAATGAGTTCAGGCTCTTTTAATGCTTTTTCAATATCAAGCTGTCCCTTAAAGCGAATTTCCTTTGGAATATCAGCAAACAACTCTTCAATCGAATCAACACCAATTGCTTCAAGCATCTCTCGGCTATCGGTTTCTGTCATTGGTAAATAACGATTATTCATAATCAACAATTCCTCCCTATGGACGCGGTCGTTTGTAAAATGGAGTGGAAACTACTTCGGCTGCAATACGTTTCTTGCGTACTTGAACCTCTACTTTTGTGCCAAGCTCTGTATACGTACGATCTAATAAAGCAAGACCGACATTTTTCTTTAACGTAGGTGATTGTGTTCCAGTTGTCACAAAACCAATCGATTGGTTTTCTACAAATACCTCATATCCTGCTCGAGGAATTCCTTTATCAAGCATTTCAATACCAACAAGCTTTCTGGTTAGACCTTCTTCTTTTTGTTTCTTAAGAGCTGCTTGACCAACAAACTCATCTTCTTTATTTACTTTCACAGCAAAGCCAATGCCTGCTTCAAGAGGCGAGATGTCCTTTGTAAGCTCTTGCCCATATAAAGCAAGCTTTGCTTCAAAACGAAGCGTATCTCGTGCGCCGAGCCCCGCAGGAATTAACCCTTCATTTTTGCCTGCTTCAAGAAGCTCTTTCCAAACAGCTGCTGCATCTTCTGATTTTATATAAAGCTCAAACCCATCTTCACCTGTATAACCCGTTCTAGAAACTAACGCTTCTACACCCGCTACTACCACGTTCTCTTTAAAACGAAATGGGCGAATGTCTGCAAGTGTACTATCTGTTTGTTTCTGAAGAATTCCTTCTGCTTTAGGACCTTGAATGGCTAATAGTGCTATTTCATCGGAGACATTTTTCATCGACACAGATTCAGGTTTGTATTGAATCATCCATTCCCAATCCTTCTCAATGTTTGACGCGTTCACAACGACTAAATACTTCTCATCCGTTTTTTTGTAAACTAGCAAATCATCCACTGTACCACCATTTTCATAACACATGGCTGTATAAATCGCCTGACCGTCATCCAGCTTAGAAAGATCATTTGTTAGAAGCTTTTGTAGAAAAGCTAAAGAGTCTTTGCCTTCAACTTCAAATTCTCCCATATGTGAGACGTCAAACAATCCAGCTTTTGTGCGAACAGCCTCATGCTCATCTTTAATGCTACTAAAATGAACAGGTAGGTCCCACCCTCCAAAATCAATTGTTTTTGCATTTGAATCCTGATACAAGTCAAATAAAGGTGTTCGTTTTAAATTAGCCATGCTTCTCCTCCTGATGAAAGAATAGTTTGAACTATTAAACAAAAAAAGACAGACTGATACACGCAATTGGTGTATCACCCTGTCCTTGAACCAGAAAGTTTCACTCGGGCATTTGCCGAATTGTCTTCGTGGGTGGCTTGCTATTATCAGCAAACTCTCTCCAGAGCTGCGTCAAGTAAAAGTCTTTTTTGCCTGAGAGATTCACATCACTGCTTGCTCCTTCGGCGCCGGGCAGTGCCCGATCTCTCCCTTTACCTTCATCCGCAAAAAGATTCGTATTATGTTTTGAATAAATTGGTACATACTAGTAGAACCTGTTGATGTTAACTACACTGTTTATCCTATCAATAGTCCACCTAAGGCGCAACTATATTTTGAGTCTTTCGCTAATTTTTCGACAAAGGAGCTGAGCAAATAGTGACTGTACCAATACATTTTCAAGATACATGGCACACAGATTTTCTTCAACGGCTAGAATCAGATGGACCTTGGTCGAGCTGGGAAAATTACTGTTTAGCATACGAAGCCGAGCAACACCAACGCGTATCCGACTTTCATGGTTTATTGGCACCCGCCCATTTGCCACAATTGGAACCTTTTCCACATCAATTAGAAGTAGCTAAAACCGTAATCGAAGAGATGAATGGAAAAGCCATCCTAGCAGATGAAGTTGGACTTGGCAAAACCATTGAAGCCGGACTGATCTTAAAAGAATACATGATTCGTGGTTTAGCCAAGAAGGTTCTCATTCTAGTCCCTGCCTCACTAGTCTCTCAATGGGCGGTTGAATTAAATAGCAAATTTTATATTCCTGCCATCCCACAAAAGAAATCCTATGTTTGGGAGCAGTGTGATGTGGTGGTTGCTTCGATTGACACAGCTAAACGTCAGCCCCATCGAGACATTGTGCTTGCCCAGTCCTATGACCTTATCATTATTGATGAAGCGCATAAGTTAAAAAACCCAAACACAAAAAACTATGAATTCATCCGTAGCCTCAAAAAGAAATTCTGTTTACTTCTTACCGCTACACCCGTTCAAAATAAACTAGAAGAAATCTTTAATCTTGTCTCTCTATTAAAACCTGGACATTTAGGCGATCTAACAAGTTTTGAGAAAGAATTCCGCTCCAATGGTCGATCTCCACGAAATGACGAGAAGCTTCGTGCTCTTGTTAATAAAGTAATGGTGCGAAATCGTAGAGAGGAGACGGGCATCAAATGGACCAAACGGATTGTCGAGACGGTTCCTATTACCTTTAGTCCAGATGAAAGAGCTCTTTATGATGCCATATCATCCTTTGGCACCAACCATTTTGCCCTTCTAACACTAAAACGAGAGATTTGTTCTAGTAGAGAAGCCACATTTATGACGTTAAAAAATATCATAGAAAAAGCAGAAGAAGAGGGCCGAGACAGTCAAGCAGCGATCGCTTTACTTGAACAGGCAGCCAAGGTTGAACACCATGCAAAAGCGGAAAAAGCATTAGAGTTAATTAAGAGCATCGATGGCAAAGTGATTATTTTCACAGAATACCGAGCAACCCAATTGTATCTTCAGTGGTTTCTTAAGCAGAACGGAATCACATCTGTCCCATTTAGAGGTGGCTTCAAGCGTGGCAAAAAAGATTGGATGAGAGAATTATTTAAAAATCATGCTCAAGTGCTTATTGCAACGGAAGCTGGCGGTGAAGGAATCAATTTGCAATTCTGTAGTCACATCATTAACTATGACCTTCCGTGGAACCCGATGAGGATTGAGCAGCGAATTGGTCGGATCCATCGTCTTGGCCAATTACAAGATGTTCGAATCTATAATTTTGCTGTTCAAGATACTGTAGAACAGAAGATCTTGGAACTCCTTTACGACAAAATCAATCTCTTCGAGAAAGTAATTGGTCAACTGGACGAAATCTTAACGCGTATTCAATTACCGAACGTTGATGATTATGTGAAAGATGTTCTACTCCATTCAGATTCCGATGGAGAGGTCCAACTTAAGCTGTCTCATTTAGCTGACATTATGAACGATGCGGCTGAATCCCAATCTGATGAGGAGGATATGAATGAATCAATCCGAAGTTCATAATTATGTTGAACGTTTTTTTGCTGCGAACGACTGTCCAGCTATACAAAAAGATCCAGGTTATTTTACCGTTCAATTGTCTGTTGAAATGGATAAACTACTAATGAATCGACCGTTTTACTGGCATTACCTAGAGAAAACAGGGGGTGTTCCTAACCCCATGCCCATGACACTTATTACTGATCATACAAAGGCTCCTGAGGATATTAGAGGTGAACAAATTCACTTTGGGTCACCAAGACTGCATCAGTTTTTCGAATCAACCAAGTCTTTAGGTTCATTTATCCGGATGTATGAGGAAACGACAACCTCCGCTCAACAGTCTATCCCTTTACAACCTTGGCTTAACGTGAATGCAAAAGTATCGTTTCAATGTGACCGGAAAAAAGATGTACTTTTATCATTAGGCTTAAACCTTATTCACGGGCAAATCGTGAGTGGTTTCCATTCGTTGATAACGAACATTCCTCTTACGCCTAAACTACCAGATTATTGTTTTACGCTTGCTTCACTTATTAAACCAGGAAGTGGACTCGTACGCCTTCAAAAAATGATTCAGACCTTCGCCAAAAATGAACCGGATGATTGGGCGGTAACGGCTCGTGAAAGATGGAGTCAAGACGCAGAATTACTTGAGAGCTTTTACGAGGAATACGATGAAAAACCAGAAAGCTATGAATTAGAAAAACAGGCCTTACAGGAACAATATGAACCTCATATTAATGTTGAAATGATTAATGGAGGTATTTTCTATTTGCAAAAGCAGGTTTTCACAGAAACAAATGGACTTCCAACCTATCAAGCATAGGTTAGAAGTCCATTTTGTTATAAGTGCTTATGGTGCACCTTCACCCGTTGTAATTAATGAATACAATGTCATGACGGAGAAGAAACCGAAGACAAGAACGGTGACAACTGAAAAACCAACGGCAAACAAGTTCATTCTCTTCATTTCACGAATTCCACCAATGACTGCCAATATGGTGATAAGTAAGAAAACAATAGATAAAAACAATCGAACCCCTCCTTCTACTCTATTCACTAGGTTCTATAGATAGTGAATGTTTTGATCATGTCCTAAAAAAACGGTATGATAAAGCGAAGATATCATTTTTTTAAGGAGGATCACTATGTCTTGGACACAAATACCATTAGGACCTATTCAAACAAATGCTTATGTTCTAACAAATCCAGAAGGTGAAGCTTTAATTTTTGATCCAGGTGGCGATGCTGACGTACTAATTGCGTGGATTGAAGAGAACAAATTAAATCCAACAGCGATCCTGTTAACGCATGCTCACTTTGATCATATTGGCGCAGTAGATGAGGTTCGCGAAGCCTTCTCTATCCCTGTATATCTTCACAAACAGGAAGAAAACTGGTTAGGTGACCCAGAACTCAATCGTTCAACTGCTTTTTTAGGACGAACAAAAGTGACGGCAAAACCAGCCGAACACATTTTCACAAAAGAACAAAGCTTACAAATCGGCTCATTCACGTGTGAAGTTTTTGAAACACCAGGACACTCTCCTGGAAGTGTATCCTTCTACTTTAAAGAAGAAAACATTGTCTTCTCAGGAGACGCCTTGTTTGCAGGCAGTGTTGGTCGAACTGACTTACCTGGTGGAAACCACCAACAGCTCATATCAAGCATTAATTCAAAATTAATGGAATTGCCTGAAGAGACTATTGTGGCTTGCGGTCATGGACCAACAACAACGATTTCAGCTGAAATGGATAGCAATCCGTTTCTAAACGCCTTATAGCTTGTCTTAAAAACCGGTTCTGCTTTTGAAGCAGACCGGTTTTTAATGTCCACCAAAGCTTGGTACAAGTACAAATGTTGAATAAAACGTAAAGCCGACAAAAAAGATAGTACAATACGCGCCAAATATGTAGATATACACCCGCTCAGATAAATACAAATAACTTAAAGCAAGCAGGATCGCTGTTTGTGCAAAGAAAAGCAGAGCCATGCTATGCATATCCCCAGCAAAAAACAATACAGCAAATATTCCCGTCCAAAAAGCGAGCACACGATACATCCGTTCCATATGCTGTGCCTCCTTCAATTAATGTATGCGATTACTAATGATTGCTCTTATATTATATACCCTAATTTTAATGTTTGTAAATGCTTTCGCCGCTTCTCTTATGCTAATTTGGAAGCGGCGTCATTTAAATAATCATTTTTTTGTTACTCTTACTACCTTTTTCGTTTTAAAAACCAGCTAATCGCCATCGGTATAACGCCAAAGGCCCGAAAAGAAAGCGAGGCTTTATCCGATCTTTTTTGCTTTCTTTCTTCTTTTCTCATTGTTGTGGGTTTATCCAATTGAATGACAGCTTGTTGCGTAATGAACTTCACCAAATCTTGTAATGACATCCACAGCACGTCCCTAAAACATTTTCCTCTTAGTATGCCCCGATCCCTTATCATTAAATCAAATCATATCTTGAAAATGAATCAACTGATCTGTTGGTACATGTACTCGAATCCTAGCCTGACGCATATGAGTATCACCAACTCGTGCCCGGATATCAACAGAAAAAACCTCATCCGATTGCTTTTTAGAGGTAAGAACAACGGAGCCTACCTCATACACCTTCTCTTCTATTCCTTCCGTTTTCTCCGATTGATCTAGGAAATCTGTAATCGCCATTTGTACCAAATTATCTAGCTGTAATAATTTTTCTTGCTCATAGACATATCTTTTTTCCACTTCATATAATTCAACGGCATACAGACAGGACAAAGTTATGATAGCCACAATAAGAAGGGTTAATGGATAGGCAAAACCATTTTGCTTAGTCATTATAAATTCTCCATCTTTTGATACATGCTACTCATAACACGCTCGTTCGAAAGTCCGTTTTGCATTTCTGTATAACAAGTTAACAAACCTTCTAATTCAGAGCAGGAAAACGACTCTACTGAATCGAGCATAGGTACATATCCTCTATTTCCTACAAATCTCCGTATAGACCCTGAAATTAATTCATATCGAATTTCTTCATCATTTTTTAGTAAATAGACTCGCTTATCTTCCGTAATCATTACTTCTGCTTCACGTACATCAACAGCTAGTTGATTGGAGAAAATATTTAATTCAATCTTAGAATAGTACCCAAAAAAGGGTGACCACATCATTGCTTTTAATGCAAGAGGAACTAGACTAACAATGAGTAACGTCACGCTAAAAGCGATGAGCGACTCAAGAAGGGTGTACCCTTGTTTATTTCTTAGCGTAGAGACAACTTTGATTATCGCGAGAATTCGCTCCTTTCCAGGTCAAACAAAATCGTTTAGAACCATCCTGGAGGTCATCTGTTTCTAGATTATAGGATGACTGTTCTAATTCAGGCAGTGGTTGTCCATGAATATAAGTAAGCACATGGCCTTCAAGTAACAGCAAAGCCTCTTCATGCTGCTTAATAGCTACTCTTTCCTGGTGAATTCCGATAAATATAGGGAGAACAAATATGGTTGCCATCGAAAGCAGCAAAAGCGCCAGCATCACTTCTAGTAAGGTGAAACCTCTAGATTTCAGAATAACGAATCCTCCCTTTTCCTAAATGAATGACGTATAGAAACTCTCTATTATGCGTCCGAAGGAGAACAGTACCTGAATATCTAGGATTTCCATTCTTATTAAAAGAAACGAAGTTCCCTGTAAGTGTCCTGGGCCAAATACTCATATCGCTTGTGGCGTAAGATCGATGCATATAACTGGACCCGTTTAATAGTCGAATGTGATACGAATTAGATGAAGTTCGCAAGCTCACCATTTCACCTCTAGACATTGCTGCGTGCTGAGCAATCATATAATCTTGTTTTAATTGCCAAGCAATGTAGTTAGCTTCGTGTCGTTCGCGGATGTTCTGAAAACCAAGTAATGGGAGAAGTGTAAGGATTGAAAGAAGGGAAAGCGTTATGAGGGTTTCAATAAGCGTATAACCACGCTCATGCTTCAAGAGGGTTTGATTACGATCAATTCATTATTCAGCTCCAACGTCTCACCCCCTGGGCAAGTGCCTTTATCAGCATACTTACCATCAATCAGGTCAGCGATTGAGCTTGGTGGATTACCTTCTTCAAGTTCATAAACTGAGACTTGTGCTTGTAAAAGCTTGATTGTGGCATCACACCCCTTTTCACCTGCTACTTCATTATTTTTTGTCATGTTGGGGATGGCAATTAAAAGGAGAATGGAGATAATCATTAACACAACTAACATTTCAACAAGTGTAAATCCTCGCTTACAACGTAGGTACTTTCTCAAATGGACCCTCTCCTTTTTGAAATGGAGGGATTCGGGGCATAGTAGAGGCTATCGGGGAGAAACTGTACTTTACACGTCGTCCTCCTTTCAATGGGAATACCTCTTTATTAGACAACATCTTCTAAAAACCCTGCTTTTTCTAAAAAATAATTCTACATTATATTTTCAACACAAAAAAACATGACTCTGTTGT
The DNA here is from genome assembly GCF_030813245.1 of Alkalicoccobacillus murimartini. GTDB lineage: Bacteria > Bacillota > Bacilli > Bacillales > Bacillaceae_D > Alkalicoccobacillus > Alkalicoccobacillus murimartini. The sequence continues at coordinate 131,692 of NZ_JAUSUA010000007.1, forward strand.
ACACAGAGTCATGTTTTTGTTTGATGCGGGTGAAGGGACTTGAACCCCCACGTCATAAGACACTAGATCCTAAATCTAGCGCGTCTGCCAATTCCGCCACACCCGCATATGCAATTGCTTACCTTCAAAAATGGCGGAGAAGGAGGGATTTGAACCCTCGCGCCGCTTACACGACCTACACCCTTAGCAGGGGCGCCCCTTCAGCCACTTGGGTACTTCTCCAAGAATAAAAAGCATAGCTCTTTTCTTTTTGAAGAGTATGATGGGCCTGAGTGGACTCGAACCACCGACCTCACGCTTATCAGGCGTGCGCTCTAACCAGCTGAGCTACAGGCCCATACTCTATAAAAGCGGGTGATGAGAATCGAACTCACATCATCAGCTTGGAAGGCTGAGGTTTTACCACTAAACTACACCCGCATGGTAAAAAAGATAGTGCATTATTTCTTTTGCTCTAATGAAATAGAAAAGCAAAAGCGGAAGACGAGATTCGAACTCGCGACCCCCACCTTGGCAAGGTGATGTTCTACCACTGAACTACTTCCGCAAAATGGCTGGGCTACCTGGGATCGAACCAGGGAATGACGGAATCAAAATCCGTTGCCTTACCGCTTGGCTATAGCCCAACTGTAAAAAAGAAAAAAGGTAATTGCGGGGGGAGGATTTGAACCTCCGACCTTCGGGTTATGAGCCCGACGAGCTACCAGACTGCTCCACCCCGCGACGTTATAAAGTTAAAGATGATGCTTTTTCATAGAAGAATATTTCTTCCTCTACAAGCTTATGCTTCGCAGTGTATCCGTCGAAACAACTCGTAGTTTTACACGATGAGGATGCTTGTTGCTCCACCCCGCGACGTTATAAAGTTAAAGAAAAAATGGAGGAGGAAGAGGGATTCGAACCCCCGCGCGGTTTGACCCGCCTGTCGGTTTTCAAGACCGATCCCTTCAGCCAGACTTGGGTATTCCTCCGAGTAAAAAGTATATAAGTGGAGCCTAGCGGGATCGAACCGCTGACCTCCTGCGTGCAAGGCAGGCGCTCTCCCAGCTGAGCTAAGGCCCCTCGGGTACTTACTGTTTTGCTATGTAAGCTGTCGTTGTTTTGAATAACTATCAGCGACGTTTAATAATATAACACAGGATCTCAAAATTAAGCAAGGGTTTTTCGAAAAAAAGTTTTTGTGGGAGAAAAAAAGTTTTTTCCTCCCACTTATATTACCTCAAAGCACCTATCATTTCAAACATTGGAAGCATAACAGATAAAAAAACGATAAAAATAAATCCTCCCATTCCTACAAAGAAGATTGGTTGCAACAATGTTAACATCTTTTTTAATGCATCCTCCAACTCAGTAAATAAAATGTGGCTATAATTCTGCAAATCTGATGCCATAAATCCTGTGCGATTCCCGTTTTCCACAACAAATGCGAGATCCTTAGAAAAGTAATGGCGGTTTGACAACATTTGATTAAATGATTCACCCTGTTCAAGTTCTGCTTTCATCAACATGGCTTCATGCTGAAAAAAAGGAAGGTGTGATTGTTTCTCAAAAATACTTAATGCATTCTGTATGGACATACCCGCTTCGAGAAGACGGCCAAATTGAAGTGAAAAATAATACGTTACTATTCTTCGTGTGAATCCAGCAAGAAATTTAATTCTAAGAAGTTTATTTATTTTAACATGGGCTGATAGTGGTTTGATTCGGATGCGATAATACAAGTATAAGCTTGTTACGAAAATGATAAGGGATACAGCTAAGAGTGGCAGATTTTCGAGGAAACCAAAGAAAAATGCAGTTAATGCTGGGGGGTCACTATCCATCGACACAAAAAGCTTTTGAAAGTGAGGAACAATAAATTGCTGTACGATAATAAGCACCATCACTCCAGCCCAGCCGAGTACTAAAGGATACCTAAGGAGCTTCTGAATCTCACTTTTTGTTTTTTCCCTCCCTTCAAAAACAATGCCTGCCTGAATAAGCCCTTCCGCTACCTCACCCTGTTCTTCATAAAAATAAATGAAAGAAAGAATATCAGCAGGAAGATTTAGATGTTCAAACGCTTCATGAATCCGTATACCATTCTGTAGATCAATTTGAACATTTTTTAATTGTTCTTGATCATGCTCGTTCACATGTAATGCGACAAAAGATAGGGCTGCTTCCATTGGATAACCTTGTTGAAGTAAGCGACCTATCCGAATCAATCGTTTAGCTAGCTCTAGTTTCTTTGTTTTTCTTGTGAAAAGGATCAGTCCCACTCCTCCATTCTTTTCATAACTTGCTCTGATACATAGCCTAATGCCCATGCTTTTCTAGCTGTTTGTTTTAGCTGATAATACACGGGTCTCTTACTAGAATATACGGCAGACTTTAGTGCTACACCTTCCATGTATTCATAAATCGCTTGTTGCTGATCAAAGCACGTACGAACCAACCGTTGTGCAAAAATGATTCTACACACCTCCGCCAGCTCAACCTTAGACAAGCCATATTCCTGAAATCGCAAAATAGCTTGAAAAGCATCGGTCGTATGAATACTCGCTAATACTAAATGACCCGTCAAGGATGCTCGAACCGCCAAAGCCGCTGTTTCTTGATCACGGATTTCACCTACAAGGATGACATCGGGATCATGTCGGAGAATAGAGCGGAGCCCTGATTCAAATGTTAAACCTGCGCGGTGATTCACTTCTAACTGAACAGCATAGTCTAACGAACGCTCCACAGGATCCTCGATTGAAATCACAGATCGAGTTTGATCGCATAAAATTTCTTCAGCCAATGCATATAATGTTGTCGTTTTTCCTGAGCTGGTTGGACCACAAATGAGTACGAGCCCATTTTGTAGATGAGACATTTCTTGAAGCTTAGATGATTGGGTGTGAATGAGGGGCAGTTCTTGTAGGGACTTTCGTTTTTTTTGTGGGAGCAGCCGTATGGCTAAGCTTTCCATATTTTGAGCGGGCAAAGTGGATAATCGTAGGGAATAGAGGCCCTGTTTCGTTTGAACGGTCATCGCCGTACTTTGAGGCTTGCGTCTTTCACCTATATCCATACCAGACATGTACTTAAAATGACTAATTAATCGCTCTGCAACGTGATGAGTCATTCTCCTTTGTTCATTCATCTGGCCAAGAATACGGTATTGAATCGAGCAATTTTCTTTTTGAGGAACAAAATGGATATCCGTTACCTGTTTGTGAATGGCATCTTCAATTAAACGGCTACTTTCTACATCAATTTCGTACAATAATCCACCTTCTTTCCATAACAGACTATTTTCTACCATTCGACAGCCCCAGTATTTTTTCCTGCACGCATAAAAAAATATCATCAGGACATACTTTTTTTATAAACAAATGGGCTATAGCCAAGTGGTAAGGCAACGGACTTTGACTTCGTTATCGTTGGTTCGAATCCAGCTAGCCCAGTATCAACACAGACGAGTACACCTGATGAGGGCTGTGCTCGTCTATTTTGATTTTCTTGTCTTGGGAATGGTTTGTGACGGTTGTTTGCGTATCCATTTGATAAACCGCCGAATGGCCTCGTCCCTTTGAAGCTGCTCAATGCTTGATAACCTTAATGCCAATTCAGCATTACTATAGAGGGCATGAATTTGCTTATGACAAGGAATACAGAGCATAGCCTTCTCTAGATGAGCTCCTCCTTTCTGCCTCGGAATAAGATGATGAACGGTTCTCTCCACTTCTTCACGCAAACATAGTTCGCATTGTCCTCTATTCAACCCTTTCATAATAAGCTTCCTCTCTCTCTTAATTTTTTCCCTATGGCTTAGTGTGCATGGAACATAAAAGCCGTATCCTTTATTTAAGAAATAAACCTCCCCTTTCTTCTGTAAATTTGCTACGATTAATAGTATCTTTTTAAAGTGTTAGAGTGATTGTCGCAAAGGATGTTATCTATATGCAAATCGCATTTTATCAACATAAATTAACAAATTTAACTGTCGTAGACCGAAGTGAGTGGCAGCGAATCTATCAAGCTTGCAAGCGCGGGGAAGTTACCTGTGCACATTGTCAGGAGCCCGTACGTATGCAAATGAGTATCCAACAGGCTCCTTTCTTTGAGCATCCAAGATCCCTGTTTGATTGTGCTAAACAGGTAGAGCAGCTTGAACAAGCAAAGGCTCCAAAGGAGAAACCTCAACCTGAATCCGCAGGGACAAGTGTTGGTGGATTTGTTCTCCCAAAGGGTCGCTCGATCGAATCTCAGGCATCAACAGAACCCGTTCTTTCTTGGAAGGAGCCCGAACAAATTCGTGCTTTTCCAGAATTCATTCGTACACCTGCTCCTGCTGCAGAAGATACTAATGCATACCGGGGGTTGCTTGAGCAATCTGGGATCATTCTAGATTCCTCTCAGTGGCGAGCTGTCACAAAAACAGAAGGTCCTCTTTTGTTAGTGGCTGGGGCCGGCAGTGGCAAGACTCGAGTCTTAACGAGCCGTGCGGCATATATGCTCGTAAATGAAGGAATCCCTCCACAGGAAATGATTCTTGTTACCTTCACAGCAAAGGCTGCAAAAGAAATGAAGGAACGCATGAAAATCTATCCAGGCATTGACAAACGTACCTTACAGAAATTAATGATTGGGACGTTCCATAGTATCTTTTACAAAATGTTGATTCATCATGAACCTGAAACCTGGGATAGCCGTTTTTTGCTTAAAGAGTGGCAACGATCGCAGATGTTAAAAGAAGCTGGTCGTGAAATGGATTTAGAAGAGAAAGAGTTCGCTTATGACCAAGCACTTACACAAATCAGCTGGTGGAAAAACCACTTAATCACACCCAAGGATGTGAAGCCTGCTGATATTTGGGAGGAACGTTGCGCATATCTGTATCGGCGTTATGAAGAGATTAGAATAAGTCGTTCTGCTTTTGACTTTGATGATATGCTGACTGGCTGTTACGAGCTGTTACTAAGCAATCCAGTATTACTTGAACGGTACCAAAAACGATTCTCTTATGTGTCCGTTGATGAATTCCAGGATATCAACAAAATTCAATTCAAACTGATTCAACTTCTCTGTGAGCCTCAACGTAATCTATGTGTGGTAGGAGATGACGACCAGTCTATTTATGCGTTCCGTGGCAGTGACCCTGATTATTTACGCTCCTTCTCATCTTTGTATCCAGAAGGGCAAACAATTATCCTTAATCAAAATTATCGTTCGTCGCATCCAATCGTATCCGTTGCTAACAATGTAGTGACAAGTAACAAGCAGAGAGTTAGCAAACAGCTTCAGGCCCAATCTACGTCTGATACGGTCCCTTTTCTCTTTTTCCCTTATGATGAAGAAGAGGAAGCAACAATGATTGTAACGGATATAAAGGAGCGCATTGAGAATGGCGCCACTCCCTCAGATTTCGCCATCTTGTATCGAACCAACGTTCACTCTATGGCGCTTTTTGAGAGGCTTATTCAATCAAGCATCCCTTTTGTAGTTGAGCAGGACGGAGACTCTTTTTACAAACGAAAAGTTGTTAGGAAAGCTCTTTCGTATCTACGAATTAGTCAGCATCCCGATGACACAGAGGCAATGACCGATCTCATTGGTGCCTTATTCTTAAAACAAGAAAGACTAACAGACATTAAAAGAATGAGCATCTTACATGATTGCTCCTTATTAGAAGCATTAAAGCATCTCGATGGTTTGAAACCCTTTCAGCTTAAAAAGCTGGAGGAGCTGCCAAATCATTGCAAAGAGATTCGTACAGCCTCACCTGAGACCGCCCTTGGTATGATTGAAAAGGAGCTTGGTTTCAAAGACTATCTAAAGAAACAAGGTAATGAAGGAAATAAAATGGATAAAGGCAGCGATGATCTCGCACGTCTCAAAGTCTCGGCAAGACAACACAACACCATCGAATCTTTTTTACAGCATGTAAATCATATTATTGCGAAGCAGGATGAAAAAAAGAAGCAACCCATTGAATCCAATGCTGTGCAACTCATGACTATCCATCGTTCAAAAGGACTGGAATTTAAAACGGTGTATATACTTGGCGCGGTTGAAGGATCCATGCCTCATGACTATGCATTAGAAGCTTGGCGAGATGGCGATGATCAGCCTCTTGAAGAGGAAAGAAGACTCATGTATGTTGCCATGACACGTGCTGAACAACACCTAGCAATCTCTGTACCTATGATGTATCGTGGCAAACGTGCTCAACGGTCCCGTTTCGTCCGAGAAATGAGTAGAAGAACAGCTCCACTTACACGAAACGAGGTGACGACTAGATGAATGAATCGATCATTAAGTTAACTGAACAATGGGTCCAGGAACAGCTATCTCATGATACAACAGGTCATGATTGGTACCATATAAAAAGGGTCACGACATTAGCGAAGCACCTTTCAATTGATGCAGAAGTAAATATGAATGTGATTATTCTTGCCTGCCTTATGCATGATTTAGCAGACGACAAAGTAGTAGAGAGTGAAGAAGCTGGCCTTGCTTCCATCACAAATTGGCTTGAGGATCATGACGTTTCACCTGAAGATACCAAACACATCCTTTCAATTATTACTACAATGTCCTTTAAAGCAGGTAAGGGTGACCCCATGCGGACCTTAGAAGGACAGATCGTTCAGGACGCAGATCGCCTTGATGCACTCGGTGCCATTGGAATCGCCAGAACCTTTACATACTCCGGTCACAAAAAACAATCTATGTACGATCCTACACTCCGTGTTCGTGAAAACATGAGTATTGAGGAATACCGTCACGGGCAGTCTAGTGCTATTCAACATTTTTACGAAAAACTGCTTAAGCTTCCAGAACGAATGAATACGACTCAAGGTAGGGTATTAGCAGATCAAAGAGCTGAGTACATGAGAACTTTTCTTGAACAATTTTACTCAGAATGGTCTTTCGAATAAAAAAAGCCAGAACCCCTTTTAATAAGGGATTCTGGCTTTTTAAATACACTATTCTTTGTTACCAAGCTTCCAAGTCACAGCGATATTACGAGCTAACTCTTCAAGATATACCAGTCCATTAGTCATGGCGTCTTCGAGTGGGACAGCTCCCGGTACAAGAGAATATGCAGCATCAATGCCATGCTTAAAAATGACTTGATATTCTTTACCAAGCTGCCCTGCAACCGCAATAACGGGTACTCCTGTTTTTTTCGCTGCTTTAGCTACACCAATCGGCGTCTTCCCAAAGATGGATTGATGATCGAGTCTTCCCTCACCTGTTATGACAAGATCTGCACCCTTTACTTTTGTTTCAAAATCCGTCAGTTCCAGGACCAAAGTTATACCAGATGCTAACCGCGGATTAAGAAAGGCTAAGAGACCAGCACCTAGTCCTCCAGCTGCTCCTGCTCCAGGCGTATGACAAATATCGATCCCTAACTGCCTTTCTACAACAGCTGCATAGTGCGTAAGACCACGCTCTAGCTTCTCTCGTATTTCAGGTGTAGTTGCTCCTTTTTGCGGACCATAAATAGCCGTAGCTCCATTTTCACCAAGTAAAGGGTTGTCCACATCTGAAGCAACTTCAATGGACGCAGCAGATAAAAGCGGGTGCAACCGTTCCGTTTTAATGGTTGCTAACGTATGTAGGGAGCCTCCTCCATATTCAAGATCTTGACCATTGGAATCAAGCAATCTTATGCCCAAAGCTTGTGCCATACCAGCTCCCCCATCATTGGTTGAGCTTCCTCCTAAACCAAGGATAATTCGTTTGGCTCCCTCTTTTAGAGCATCCGCAATTAACTCTCCCGTACCATATGTCGTTGTGATTAGAGGATTTCGTTGATCTAATGGAACATGATGAAGACCAGATGCAGAGGCCATTTCAATAACAGCAACGCCCTCTTCTTTTGATAAAGCATAAACAGCTTCAACAGGTGTTCCTAAAGGTCCCGTTACGGTTACATGCCTAAGTTCACCTCGCAGTGCTTCAGCTAATGATTCAACGGTGCCTTCTCCTCCATCAGCCATAGGAATTTTTATATAGTCAGCCTCTGGGAAAACCTCTTTAAACCCTTTTTCTATTGCTGTTGCAGCTTCCATAGCTGAAAAACTTTCCTTAAAAGAATCGGGAGCAATAACAATTTTTTTCATCAAGAAACATCCTCTCTCTTTTTTTTTACTTAGGCTAATTCAAAATGGTTAACAGATGCTCTAAATCGCTTTGCAAATGATTAAACATCGCTTCTGACGCTCTTTGAGAATCTCGATCCTTCACAAATGTATAGACAATTTCATGCTGCGATAGAATTGCCTTTGCCCGGTCTAAACCTGTAAAATTGTAGACTCGAAATAGATAAATGATTGAATGTAAATCCTCTATTTGTTTTTGAAGTCGAGTGTTTTGACAATATGTAAAAAGCTTTTGATGAAACGTTTCATTGAGTTTAATGATATATTCTGCAGGCTCTTCCTTTTCTATTGCAACAGCTGTATCTAAAAGTAATTGCTCAAGATTCTCAAACTGAGAATCACTCCCGAGTTCAGCCGTTAACGCTACAGCAAATGGCTCAAGCGCCTGACGACATTGATAAATTTCTCTTACATCCTTTTGTGTCGGCTGATAGACACGAACCTTAGATTTATCATCTACATACAACAACCCTTCTCGTTCTAGCACACGGATCGCTTCTCTAACCGGACTTTTACTAACATTAAAGGACTTAGCTAGTTGCGTTTCATTGATTCGATCGCCTGGCTTGAATTCACCTGAAAAGATCATCTTTTTAATTGAATGATAAAATTGTTCATAATAAGGAATTGGTTTTTGTAATGAATGGTCTGGCAACTGTATCAATTCCCTCCTAAAATAAGATAACGCTTTCTTGAAAGTTTCTTGGATATCATGTAACCTAGAATTGCACCTATTGTTTACTATACAATCATACCCAATCAAAGAAACATGTACAAGAATCTGACGAAATGAATTGTTTTTGTAACAAACAGTCGACTGTCGACTAAAATTCGTAAAGAGGAGTGAGTCATGATGAAAAAATTGAACATAGCCTCCATTCCAGGGGATGGAGTTGGACATGAGGTCGTTCCATCTGGGGAACAGGTCTTAAAAACAATTGCTGATATCCATGGTGGTCTTGCATTTGAATTTACCTCATTTCCTTGGAGCTGCAACTATTATCTTGAGCATGGTTCAATGATGCCTGAGAATGGGCTCGATCAGCTGAAACCTTTTGATGCCATCTTTTTAGGAGCAGTCGGTGACCTTAACCTTGTGCCTGACCATATCTCATTGTGGGGACTACTCATAAAAATTCGTCGAGAGTTTGAACAATCCATTAATATGCGCCCAGCTAAGTTATTAAAAGGAGTAACATCCCCTTTAGCCAATCCAAAAGATTTTGACTTATTAGTTGTCAGAGAAAATAGTGAAGGTGAATATAGTTCGATAGGAGGAAAAATCCATCAAGGTGAAGATGAAGTGGCTATACAAAATGCCGTATTCTCTCGTAAAGCGACCGAACGTGCGATGCGTTTTGCATTTGAATTAGCAGGAAAACGCCGTCAACACGTTACCAGCGCAACTAAATCAAATGGCATTGTTTACTCGATGCCATTCTGGGATGATGTCTTTAAAGAGGTTTCAACGGATTATCCTTCGATCCAAACAGACTCTCAGCATATTGATGCGCTCGCTGCCTTTTTTGTAACGCAACCAGAACGGTTTGATGTAATTGTTGCAAGTAATTTATTTGGTGATATTCTAACAGATGTCGGAGCTGCAATTATGGGAAGTATCGGTATTGCCCCGGCTGCAAATATTAATGTGAACGGCAAGTATCCTTCCATGTTTGAGCCCGTTCACGGCTCTGCTCCAGACATTGTTGGAAAAGGTTTAGCTAATCCAATCGGTCAAATATGGACAGCCAAAATGATGCTTGATCATTTTGGAGAGATAGAGCTTGGCGCAAAATTATTAGATGTAATTGAGGAAACAACAACTGCTGGAATCATGACAGCAGACATCGGTGGCAAGCATTCGACTGAAGAGGTAACAAACGAAATCATTCATCGTTTAAAGTCATTGTAAATACTAAAGCCATTCGCTTATATAAGCGAATGGCTTTAAACTTTTATTTATCTGATTCCTTCTCTTCTACCCATGTATCTGCTCCCTTTAAACCAGGGATATTCTTTTGATAGAATACAGGATCTTTTCCTGCTTTTCGTTGCTGTTGATAATCTTTTATAGCAGCAAAAGCCACTTTACTAATGAGAAGAATCACAACAAGGTTTACGGCAGCCGTAACAGCCATAAAGATATCAGCAAGTCCCCAGGCCAAACCAATTTCAATGTAGGAGCCAACTACTATCATTATCATTACAGCTATTCTATATGCCTGAAGCCAAATTGTTCCATTCTTTATAAATTGAATGTTCGACTCTCCATAATAATAATTACCTATTAAAGAACTAAAGGCAAAAAAGAATATAGCAATTGCTACAAATCCAACAGCCCAGCTGCCTAAATGCTCACTTAATGAAGCTTGTGTTAAAGCAACACCATTTTCTGCTCCATTTTTATAGACATCTGATAAAAGAATGGCAAAAGCAGTTGCCGAACAGATAATTATGGTATCAAAGAAAACACCTAATGATTGGACTAATCCCTGTTTTACTGGGTGACTAACATGTGCCGCTGCTGCTGCATGAGGTACACTACCCATACCTGCCTCATTGGAAAATAACCCACGACGAGCACCTTCAACTAACGCACCTATTAATATACCTACACCTGCTTCTCTAAATCCAAAAGCTTCTGTAACAATTAATCCTAATACAGAGGGAACCAATGTGATATTTGTAAAAACAACAAACCCTACGACAGCAACATAGAAAATTGCCATAACAGGAACAATAATCGATGTAATTTTAGAAATACGTTGTACTCCGCCAAAGATAATAACACCAGTTAATAAAGCAACAATTACGCCAACAATTAATGGATTAAATTCAAAAGCTTCACCTAGTGCATTTGCAAGAGTATTCGCCTGAAGTGAGTTAAAAATAAGACCAAATGTAATCGAAATCAGTACTGCAAATAGTACTGCAAGCCACTTTTTACCTAGCGCTGTTTGAATATAATAAGCTGGTCCTCCCCTAAAGTTATCTCCATCCTTCACCTTATAAATTTGAGCAAGCAAACTTTCAATTAATCCAGTCGCCATTCCTATAATAGCGACAACCCACATCCAAAAAACTGCACCAGGCCCGCCGGCTGCAATAGCCATTGCGACACCCGCTATATTTGCTGCTCCTACTCTTGAAGCCGCACTTATAGAAAAAGCTTGGAATGCAGAAACACCGTTCTCCGTTTCAGACTTTTCTGTTATAACCCTAAACATCTCAGGGAACATTCTAAATTGAATAAAGTTTGTTTTTACAGTAAAATATAACCCCACTCCAACTAACAAAATAATTAGTATGTACGTATAAACAAAGCCATTTAATGTATCAATCCATTCGATTATCGAATTCATTTCTCTTCCTCCCTTTACACTGAATTTTCATCATACACCTATACCCATATTCCAAGCAAATGATGTTAAAAATAACCACAAAAAAGAGAACGTTTTTATTCGCTCTCTTAAGTACTACCCTATTTTTTTTACTTCTCTAGACCTAATTCTGATTCCAAAAGCTTTTTATTCGCCAAAATGGTTGTGTCTTTTGGACGGTATTCACGGGCGAGTTCATTTTTTTCGTACGATTTTTGCTTATCACCTGTTCGATAGTAACAAACACAAAGCTGAAGATTCGGATACCAAGTTGAATAGGCGGGATAACTAAAACTCCATTGATTCGGATCCGGTTTTGTATTAGCTGAGAGTTCATACCAAAAAATTGCATCTAGATAAAATTCTCTAGTTTGATAATTATACCCAAGTCTTGAGCAGGCTTCTGGCCTTGGCGTTCTTGTGTACAGAAAAGACTGGAATAGTGCCTTTAATTCTTCTTCTGGTTGTTGAAGAGCGCGATAACAATCCGCTTTTCCAATACACGCATGGAATGTATCTTCAATCCACCCGTCACCTTTTTCTATGTGCAAATTATATTGTTCAATTGACTTTTCATATTTCCCTTTTTCTCTTAGTTCATTTCCATAATAGAAATAGTCCCTAGCTGTAAATTCTTCTCCATCTTCTTCTTTTTGTTGAAAGATGGAGTAAATGACCCCTATATTACTACTGACTTTTTCAGGCGTGTATTCTTTTTTATGTGTAATGGAAATATCAGAATTAATGATGGTCCCAAATACATTAAGGTATTCATGGGCATCGCCACCCCACAAAAAATTCTTTGATCTTTTGACAAGTCGATTCCTTCTATATCTAAGCGCTACATTTCCATCCTCATCAACACCATTATCATAATACATCGAGACAGAATCAACGGATGGATCAAGAGTTTCTTTTAACTTAAGTAGCTTCTCTTGATCTTCCTCAAGAAGCACATCATCAGCATCCAAATAGAGGATATATTCTTTTGTTGCATGTTTAAAGGCTTCATTTCTTGCTGCAGCATAGCTGTTCGTCCATTTATAGAAAAAAACACGATCCGTATACGTACGAGCCAAATCTTCTGTCCCATCCGTTGAACCTGTATCTAAAATATTTATTTCATCTACAATATGCTTAACTGTATCAAGACAACGACCTAATAGCTTTTCTTCATTTTTAACAATCATACATAAACTAATCGTAATCATATTCACTCACTCCATTCTAAAATCTCACCTTCTATCTGTATACTATGAGAATGAAGGCTCTTCGTGAGAAAAAAACAGCCTCTCTAGAAAGAGAAGCTGTTTCCGAATCATTACGATAAACGAACAATATTTAAATTGGCACCTACCCCTGGCTGCAATGTGGCCGCTCCAAGAAGTCCATATAGTTGTACACTCAAAGTAGCTCCTGCTGGTATATCAATAATAAATTGCGTTGTATATAAATTTGTAGTCAAACCTGGCGCAACAACAGAAGGATCCACTTGCACTCCATTTAAAAGAACACGCGAATTGAGCAGTAAAGCGACTGTCGTTCTAATTGTATAGCTCACTTGATATCTGCCGGCTTGAGACACTGTAAAAATTGTACCTGCTCCGTTAGAAGTGATACCAGATAAAAGTTGAAGACTTGGTAATGGGACAAGTGTACCTAATAAAATGACCGCAATAACAGCACCTGCATTATTTCCTGCGTAACCAGAAGTTGCTGTAACGTTAGGTCCCGTCGTTCCAGTGGCACCGGTTGGACCTGTTGGGCCGGTTACTCCCGTTGGACCCGTTGCTCCTGTTGGCCCTGTTGGCCCTGTTGGCCCTGTTGCTCCCGTTGGCCCTGTCGCTCCCGTTGCTCCTGTTGCTCCGGTGGCTCCGGTGGCTCCTGTTGACCCCGTTGCTCCTGTTGGACCGGTTACTCCTGTGGCTCCGGTTACTCCTGTTGGACCTGTCGCTCCCGTTGCTCCCGTTGCTCCTGTTGGACCGGTTACTCCTGTGGCTCCTGTTACTCCCGTTGCTCCGGTGGCTCCTGTTACTCCCGTTACTCCTGTGGCTCCCGTTGGACCTGTCGCTCCCGTTGCTCCGGTTACTCCCGTTGCTCCGGTGGCTCCGGTGGCTCCTGTTACTCCCGTTGCTCCTGTTACTCCCGTTGCTCCTGTTGCTCCGGTTACTCCCGTTACTCCGGTTACTCCCGTTACTCCGGTTGGCCCTGTTGCTCCGGTCGCTCCTGTCGCTCCGGTTACTCCCGTTACTCCGGTGGCTCCGGTGGCTCCTGTTGACCCCGTTGCTCCTGTTGGACCGGTTACTCCTGTGGCTCCGGTTACTCCTGTTGGACCTGTCGCTCCGGTGGCTCCCGTTGCTCCTGTTGGACCGGTTACTCCTGTGGCTCCGGTTACTCCCGTTGGACCTGTCGCTCCGGTTGCTCCGGTTACTCCTGTTGCTCCGGTTACTCCTGTTACTCCCGTTACTCCTGTTGCTCCGGTTACTCCTGTTGCTCCGGTTACTCCCGTTGGACCTGTGGCTCCTGTTACTCCCGTTGCTCCTGTTGCTCCGGTTACTCCTGTTGCTCCGGTCGCTCCCGTTGCCCCTGTCGCTCCCGTTGCTCCTGTTACTCCCGTTGCTCCTGTTGCTCCTGTTGCTCCGGTTACTCCGGTCGCTCCGGTTACTCCTGTTGCTCCTGTTACTCCGGTGGCTCCCGTTGGCCCTGTTGCTCCTGTTGCCCCGGTGGCTCCTGTTACTCCGGTGGCTCCGGTTACTCCTGTTGCTCCTGTTGCTCCTGTTGCTCCTGTTGCTCCTGTTGCTCCTGTTGCTCCTGTTGCTCCTGTCGGACCTGTTACTCCTGTTGCTCCGGTTGCTCCTGTCGCCCCTGTTGCTCCTGTTGCTCCGGTTACTCCTGTCGCTCCGGTTACTCCTGTCGCTCCTGTTACTCCTGTTGCTCCTGTTACTCCGGTGGCTCCTGTTGCTCCTGTTACTCCGGTGGCTCCTGTTGCTCCTGTTACTCCGGTGGCTCCTGTTACTCCGGTGGCTCCTGTTGCCCCGGTTACTCCTGTCGCTCCTGTTGCTCCTGTCGCCCCGGTGGCTCCGGTTACTCCGGTGGCTCCGGTTACTCCTGTTGCTCCTGTTGCTCCTGTCGGACCTGTTACTCCTGTTGCTCCTGTTGCTCCTGTCGCCCCTGTTGCTCCGGTTACTCCTGTCGCTCCGGTTACTCCTGTTGCTCCGGTTACTCCTGTCGCTCCTGTTACTCCGGTGGC
>NZ_JAUSUA010000008.1 GCF_030813245.1 Alkalicoccobacillus murimartini
CCTTCTTCACCATATAAGGGCTCAAGGGCTGTCCCCATGTCCTGAACATTTTCATCAAGTGCCCATTCGACTTCTTCCCAATCTGGTGATTCATCATATGCTTTTTGCATGGATGAAACGGCTAGAACAAAGTGCTCCGAAAGTAGATGATCAAGATCGGCTCGTAAATCAGACGCTCCTGAGAATTGGCTTTCTCCTCCGTCTGCGGCTTGTGCAAATGATGGTACTACGAGTGCTGCACCAAGTGCAACGGCTGTGAATTTTTTAAACATGATTTGTTCTCCCCTTTTCAATGTGGTTAATCTACTTAGGTAACGAGAACATTGAATGGGCGGATCACTAATTCAAAAAAAAATTTTATTAAATCACTCACACTGACTATTGTTCATAACCACTAGAAGATTAAAGAAATTGAGAACCTATAAGATAAACAATCCCAAATACAGCTAAGTATAAGAATATATTCCGAATCATCTACTTACCCTCTTTTACAACAGAATGTGCTTCTAAAAAAACATACAGGTCTTTAAGTCATATCCGTTTTTTTTAGTAAAGAGCCATTTTAACTGCCGATCGTATCCTCAAGCTCCCCATCTACAACCTCAATATCGTCTGGAGCTTGGAATAAGGATTCATCGAAGTCTGGGTTCACTTCAAAGTCAATCACTCCATTACTACTATCGAGATCTCCAGCAGAATGCTCCTCATCAGCTGATGTCGCTCGTTCCATCATAATCTCATAATATGTTTCTTGGTCAAACCAGTACTCTGTTACCTCACCATCCAGATCTGATTCGATATGATAAGTTTGGTATCCATTTACTTCCTCTTCCCCAATGTACGTTAGCTCTGCATTCTCGAGCATGTTTTCGTACGGGCTAGCCCAATCTGTTAAGTCCGCTTGCTCAGGATCAACTCCCGGTTCATAGCGAATTGCTTCATCGTCGCCTTCATCATAGGTGATCGTAAAGGCCGGATCATCTAAGTCACTAAATTGGATACTGTTTGGCATTTCTTCTGAGAATGACTCGCCATCCTCATCCCCTTCTGAATAGGATTCCATTTCTAACCTCGTATATAGCTTTCCATCTTCAATAAAATTCCACTGTTCTTCTCTTATAAACATAGAGATATTACCCTCTGGTACATTTTCCTGCTCAGCATCTAGATCCATATGATTTTCTCCTTCAGCAACCAGATAAAGACTATGTAGATCATCGTAAAAAGCAATTGCTTGTTCTACGATCTCTTCAGGTGATGGTGGTTCTTCATCTGTGGATTCAGTATCATCCTGATTCATATCATTTTGTTCGACTTCTTCACTAGCATCCGCTGTTTCTGATTGCATTGGCTCTTCATTACTACAGGCAGCCAAAAAGACGGCACCTGATATGGTCAGTACTGCTGCTTTTTTCATAGTAACATTCCCCCTACATTATTTTTCCTTCTAACACCCTATTCACCAACCTTCTAGAAACTAAACTTTAAATTGTATGATCATCCGTTTTTTACCTTTAGGTCTAGGTAAAAACTTTTAGGCTTATTTTTTTATAAAAAGGTTATACACATCTGTAAACGCTTAACGTCAGTAAACAAAATGAGGAGTGAATCAAGTGAGCATTATAGATAAATTTAAACTAACTGGAAAAAAGGCCTATGTGACAGGAGGCGCTAGAGGAATAGGGAAAAGCATTGCTACAGCCTTAGCAGAAGCTGGCGCAGATGTTGCTATTGTTGATCTTGATCTAAATGAGGCTAAACAGGCTGCTTCCTCAATTAAGAAAGCAACTGGTGTCCATACGATAGCCGTTGAGACCGATGTTACTAAAGCCGATGACGTGAATCAGATGATTGACACTATAGTTGAGCAATTCGGCACCATTGACATTGCCTTTAATAACGCCGGTATTTGCATCAATGTTCCAGCTGAAGACATGACTTTAGAGCAATGGCAAAAAGTCATAGACATTAACCTCACAGGTGTGTTCCTCACCTCTCAAGCAGTAGGCAAAGTCATGCTTAAACAAGGCAGCGGATCTATTATCAACACTGCATCCATGTCCGCTCACATCGTTAACTTTCCGCAGCCTCAGGTCTCTTATAACGCATCAAAAGCAGGCGTCATCCAATTAAGCAAATCACTCGCCATTGAATGGGCCAAAAAAGGAATTCGCGTGAATACAATAAGCCCAGGATACATTGGTACAGAATTAACGCTGAATTCACCTGACCTTAAGCCCTTAATTAAAGAATGGGAAAGCATGTCGCCCCTTGGTCGTATCGGAAAACCAGAAGAGCTGCAAGCTATTGCCGTTTATCTCGCAGGAGATGCCAGCTCCTTTACTACAGGGTCTGACTTTGTGGTGGATGGGGCGTTTACAGGGATATAGCAAGAAATGAGGAAAAACAGCTACCTATTACATTTGGTAGCTGTTTTTGATGGCATAACTACTAGACTATAGGCTCCTGCATAAATGATAGAGTATCTCCGTTACTAAAGTTGACCTTCTTCTTGATAGAAGATCTGTAGTTCTGACTATCCGCCTTTGCTCCTTGTTAATAGCTGAATTCGTCTTGATAGGACGACGATCTTTCTTGGTAACTCCCTCTACCTCTTGCTCAATTTTTATCCTTCTTGGTTCCATATTAAATCCTCTTGATAAGGCCCCCATATAATAAAATTCAAAAAGCAATTCTAAAATTTAATCTCTACTAATCAAATCTGTTATGATGAGTATAAAGATAACTCGACTTTTACTAGGAAGGATGTTTTATCAATGGGTCAACAAAAACCAGCAGAAATTAGTAAGGATGGGTCCTTTAAGCGTCAAGTCAATCAGTTTACTACTCCTTTTGGAGACAAGTCTGATGAACTGCCAGTCGAAGCTGGTCGGTACCGTTTACTTTGGTCTGCCGCTTGTCCGTGGGCGCATCGCTCGGTGATTGTGCGTAAGATACTTGGATTAGATGATGCAATTAGTTTAGGAATGGTCAGTCCTATGCGGCCGAGAATTGGGCGTGTGGATTGGGAGTTTTCCTTAGATACAGATGGAGTAGATCCTGTGCTTGGAGCCCGCTACATTAGTGAAATCTATCAGAACTCTGATTCGGATTATTCTGGCCGACCGACCGTACCAGCCATTGTAGATATACCGTCTAAGAAGGTTGTAAACAATGATTACTTTAGGCTCACCAATTATCTAGAAACGGATTGGAGGCCACTCCATAAGGAAAACGCTCCAGATTTGTATCCCGAGCCTCTGCGTGAAGAGATCGATGCACTCAACGATATTATTTTTAATGAAGTGAACAATGGTGTATATAAATGTGGTTTTGCGCACTCACAGGAGTCGTATGAGGCTGCTTATGAGACGTTGTTTAATAGATTGGATGAATTCGAAAAGCGCCTCGCGAGTCAGAGATTTTTGCATGGAGACTTCATTACTGATTCAGATGTCAGGCTCTACAGCACTCTCGTCCGTTTTGATGCTGCTTACTATACAGCCTTTAATACCAATCGGAACCTCATTCGTGAATACGAACATCTATGGGGTTATGTACGCGACCTTTATCAAACAGGTGGATTTGGCGATACTACAGATTTTGATGCAATTAAGAGACATTACCACTTGTCGATTACAATTTCACCGGACAAAACAGAACCAACCATTTTACCAAAAGGTCCTGACCTAACTGTTTGGAATTCAGAGCACCATCGCGAGGCATTTAGCGGGCAGGTAGAAAAGTTTCTCATTCACTAATACTCAAAAGATTGGTAGATGATCACAGCATGGTAAAACTAGAGATTCAAGATGCATCAAGGGAAATGTATCCTTCCATTAAGGAGCAACGGATTGAAGCTTACCGCGTATATAAGGATAAACTACCAGAGGATCATTGGAAGGCGTTAGAACAAACGCTTTCTTCAAATTCAGCTGAACAAGAAGGCGTTGAGTTGATTGTTGCCATCCTAAATGAAACTTTGGTAGGAAGTGTCGTCCTCTTTCCAGCTAAAACGAGTGCCTATGAATTCATCGACGAGTTAGATTATCCTGAAATTCGTATGCTAGCTGTCTCAAAAGAAACTCAAGGCCAAGGCATAGCCTCTTCACTTGTTAAAGAGTGTATACATCGCTCAAAAGCAAAAGGCTTTCAAGCAATCGGACTGCATACCGGAGAATTTATGACGGATGCGATTCGACTCTATGAGGGATTTGGATTTGAACGCATACCAAAGTTTGATTTCGAGCCCGCCGATGATGGAATTAACGTGAGGGCATATCAATTAAAAATAGATGAAGCATAGACATAAGTCTGTGCTTTTTTTATGGAGCCTCATACTTCGGCAAATCACTTGAACGTAACATCAGATACCATGTATTTGGTTCGTTAAATGTAACCAGATCCCCATTGTATAGAAACGTCCCTTCCCACTCTCCCATTATTTCAATTTTTGCTTGATTTTCTGAGAGATCAACGATGGGGTCTACGTTTGTTACCCATTCAACTCCTCCTCCGCCATTAAACCCTGAAGATATTTCTTTAGGTTCAAACTGGCTATCATTGTGAAGTAGCTCGAATGTCATTGACCTTGTTAAATCATATTGGCTGCCTTCAATCTCATCTACTAAGTCCAATAAATGAATTCTATAGATTTGATTTTCATCACCATTTGTATGCGACTCTATTTCATAATCAGACGATAGCCCATGCTCACTTTGCGAGAACGCATTCATGTGATTAAGCAATCCTTCAACTTGAGCTTGATCAAATTGAGCAATACGCTCAGGATCGCGTTCTCCTATATCCTGAACCTGTAGCTCAATCGAATACTCCTCTTCTAATTCCTCTACACTTTTTTCCTGACTACATCCCACGATGAAGATTGAACATATGACTAATAAACAAAAATACTTCAAAAAATCTCCCCCTCGATGCTCTGTTACTGTAAACCAATACCCTATAATTGAGTTTTAACCCTATTATCTGTAAATAAGTACACGTTAGCCCAATAAAAAAATGCGGCCATAAAGCACCGCATTTCTCTCTTATATCTCTTATTTAAATAAACAACCCTACTACTGTACCTGACAACAAACTAACCAAAGTGGCCGCAGCTAAGAGCTTTAGACCAAAGGAAGCTACCTGCTTACCTGTTTTATCGTTAATGGCTTGTGCTGTTCCTGCAACAATACCTACAGATCCAACGGCAGCAAACGATGTAAGGAACACAGAAATAATACCGGTCGCTCTAGAGGTTAAATCCATGTCTACAAAATCTAGCATAGCAACAAATTCATTGGCAACTAGCTTGGTTCCCATAAGGTTCCCTGCTTGTAATAAGTCAACAGCTGGAATGCCCATTAACCATGCAAACGGTGCGAATATGTAGCCCAACAGCTCCTGCAATGTCAGACCAATTGTCGCTGCAAACAAACCGTTTAGCATCGCAATCAAGCCGATAAATGCCACTAACATCGCGGCAACGATTAATGCCACTTTCCCGCCATCGAGTGCCCCACGACTGATGGCATCAAATAACGAGGAACCTGATTGGTCGCGCAATACCTTAGTATCTACTTCCACTTGTTCATCCACTTCATTTTTTTCTACAGGTGCAATAATTGAAGCGACAATCAACCCATTAAACATATTTAATAGCATCGCCACGAGCACATACCGAGGCTCAAGCATGGTGAAGTATGCGCCGATAATAGAGGCGGATACTGATGCCATGGCTGATGTGGTAACAATGAATACACGGTTTTTGGTCATCGTTGGTAGCTGACTTTTGATAGCGAGTAGCGCTTCAGATTGACCAAAAAAGACGCTGTTTACAGCATTAAAGGTTTCTACCTTGGGCAACCCTGTAATCTTAGCCATCAAACCACCTACATATTTGATAGCAATTGGTAAGACACCTGTATACGTCAAAATCGATAGTAAGGCGGACGTGAAAATAATAATCATTAAGACATCGAGGAAAAAGACCGATCCTCCCTCAACAACCATCAAATCACCAAGAACAAAGTTTACCCCTTCATTTCCATAAGAAATAACGGTAGCAAAGCCTCCTGAAATCGTCTCTATGATAAAAAGACCTACGTCTGTTCTGAACATTAGTAAGGCAATGATAAACTGCATGCCTAGCATGATGCCCACGGACTTATAATTGATCGCTTTCTTTCTGTTAGATAGTAGAAAAGCTAGTCCTAAAAAGACTAATATCCCTAACACCCCAATTAAGATAGACATGGATAAACCCCTTTTAATAAGTATTTAAGCAATCAAGGAAACAGATACCTTTTACAAAGAAAGAACCATAATGCGTATCCTCGTTAGACTATATCGTAGGCTATCCATAGGTTCAAGTAATCGATAGTAATTACAAGTAAAGGACTAAGCTCTTTGGCCCTTGTATTAAAAGTAATTGACAGAAGTGATTAATATTGTAACCTTATAATTGTACTACCATTCTATTCGTCAAAAAAGGAGTAACATCATGGCCACTTTCACCATTGATCAAGAGAATATCAACTTTGAGTCGCTTCCAGCATTTTCTCTTACTATCAGCGATTCGTGTGTGACGACCGTTTACAGCGATACAGAAATGCAAACTGAGCTGGCCAAGAACCTCCACGCAAATACCAGTATTCCTATGTTCGATCAAAAAGACGGCTTATACACGCGTCTTACAGTCCAGGATAATGTTGCTTTCTTTCATAAATGGTTCGGACATCAAACAACACTGCCCGAAATTCTGGTGCAGTTTGAACTACATAGCTGCGCAAACAAACCACTACATACATGCTCTGATTCGGAAATGCGTCGAGTGTATTTTGCCAAGTACTTTATGAGCGCGCCAAACTCAATGGTTTTTATCGAGCCCATTCACGGCGTTGATATTAAGACAACTCAGACCTTTATCAAAATGCTCGATAAAATGAAAGATCAGCCCATCTCTGTACTCATTCTAGTATCTAATATGGAACATGCTTTATTACTTGGGGACGTCCCATATAAACTTCAGAAAAACGGTCTAAATAAAATCGAGATTGCTGAGGAGAATGAGGAGATTGTAGAAGAGGAGACACCTCCTTCTACTACATTTGATCATTTATTCAAAATTCCAGCGAAGGTCGATGACAAAATTATTTTATTTGATCCGCTTGAGATTGATTACATAGAAAGCGAAGATGGAAAAGGAAAAATTGTCATTAATGATGAGTCCTATCTTATGGATTCAACGCTCGCAGAAATTGAGCAAAAATTAAATGTCTATGGATTCTATCGATGCCATCGTTCTTACATTGTGAACCTGCAAAAAGTACGGGAGATCATTACATGGTCAAAAAATGCCTACTCGCTAAGAATCGATAACAGCGTACAATCAACCATTCCATTGTCTCGAACCAAAATCCAAGAGATCCAGGAGAAATTCAGCCTAAAATAGGTACAGTTCAGCGTAAACAGTTGGTACATTAAGCTTATTTTCGTCATTTTTTAATATATGTTTGGTACCGTTCACTCTTAATTGGGTACATTTCGGTTGAAATCGACTGCTTCACAAACTCCTACAGGCTATGATGAAAGCAATCAACCGATGGAGGTAATCAAATGACAAATGCAATCGAAGTAACCGGAATGAAAAAAGTATTTGGATCGCAGACGGCCATTAAGGATGTCACTCTTACGATTAAAAAAGGAGAAGTTTTTGGCTTACTTGGTCCAAGTGGATCTGGAAAAACAACCACGAATAAAATTTTGACGGGGGAGTTATCAGCAACTTCTGGTGACGTGAAAGTGCTTGGAATGGATGCAACAAAGTTTGGGACTTCAGAGTTCAAATCAAAAATTGGTATCTTATCTGATAACAGCTCCTTGTACGATCGACTGACTGTGTATGACAATTTAAAATTATTTTGCAAATTATATGATGCACCCGTTAAGCAAATAGACGTTATCCTTAAAGAAGTCAATCTACAGGATGCACGGTCTCAAACCGTCTCGAAATTATCCAAAGGGATGAAACAACGCGTATTGTTAGCGAAGGCACTCATCCACAAGCCAGATCTCGTTTTTTTAGACGAACCTACATCAGCCCTAGACCCAGGTAACATTGTACATATCCACCGTGCGTTGCAGAGATTAAACGAAGCCGGAACCACCATCTTTTTAACCACTCATAATATGGAGGAAGCCACAGAGTTATGTGATCGCGTTGCTTTTCTTCACAATGGTGAGCTGCAGGAGGTAGACAGTCCCTCTGCCCTTCGATTCAAATACTCTACACATGCGTTTCATGTAGAAACCGTCAATGGTGAACAATTAGTTATTCAAAATAAGCCAGAGAATGCAGGTCAAATTAACGAATTAATGACCAACAACCAAATTAAATTCATACACACGGATAACCCGACCCTTGGTCAAATCTTCTTAAAAGTTACAGGAAAGGAGCTAATCTAATGAACACTCAACGTATAGCTGCTATTTTTGAAAAGGATTATAAGGATTTTATGAAAAATACGGTGTTGCTCATCACGGCCGCCCTCCCTATTTTTATGGCTTTGCTTTATAGCCAGGTAGGTGACAGTGACGGTGAAGCACTAGTCTTTCTGATTTATATGATTGTTGGAATTACATTTTCAGCCGTAACGTCTGGTATGATCCTGACCATGATGGCTGAAGAAAATGAGAAGAAAACATTACGTGGTTTAATCCAATCTCCCGCTTCTTTTATCGATATCATTATTGGAAAAAGTCTAGTTACCACCATTGTCACGTTTGTAGCTCTTGCTATCTCACTAATGATTACAGGATTAGAACCGTTACTAAACGTTAAGGCCATCATTGGAGTCCTCTTACTATTTATATTCTTTCTCTTGCTTGGTATTGGAGTTGGACTGATTGCTAAAAGCGTAGCTTCAACGTACGTGTACCTTATGCCGATTATGTTTTTGTTCGGTTTTACACCAATGCTTTTAAACTTAGATTTCTTTGTTAATAACGAAATCGCCGCTACCATTATTGAGTACATTCCTATCATCCAAGCCATAGAAGCCCATGATACCAATTCATGGCTACCACTTGGGATTATCTCCATCTGGGTATTGGCTTCTGCAATTTTTGTATATATTTGCTTTAAGAAAACGACTACAGATGATTAAGAATACCCTCTTTCAATCCGCCACCCGCTTGCTGGGTGGCGGATTGATTTTATCCTAATAACTGTTAAATAAATAACCTCGGCAATCCCTGTCCATCTTCACTAAGTAAGATAGCTACTGAAAGAAAGATGATGAGTATTCCAACAGCCAGAGAAACATATTTGACCCATCGCACTGCCTCTTCATTAAAAAGGGAAGTAAAATAAACAGCACACTAATGATGAAAAAATTGAAAAGGAGAGACTCATAGACTCGTATCTATTACCTTTCGCAAATGATACGATTCCGCTGGTACAATCTAGATAATAAAAGAAAAACACACTCCAGCTATGCGAAGTGTGTTTTTCTTGATACTGATTCAATCCTTACTCTTTATTCAGTTCAAATTGAAGGGCCAATTCCTGTAATTCTTCTGCTAAGTTAGATAGAATGGTGACTGATGCGGATATTTCTTGCATAGATGCAAGTTGTTCTTCAGTTGAGGCTGTCACGTTTTCTGAGTTTGCTGCTGTTAACTCCGCAATGGTTGCAATTTCTTCGAATGTCTTAATGAATTGATTTGTTCCTGAATCTAAATGCTTTGTTTCTTCGTATACGTCATTCACTTCTTGAGATACGCTTTGTATAAATTGTTTGACCACACTAAAAGTATCTCCTGCGTTATTTACTACTTCAATTCCTTTTTGAACTTGCTCCGTACTTTCCTGCATTTTGTGAGTGGTCTGATTTGTTTCTTGTTGAATAGAGTGAAGGATCGTTTTAATCACTTTAGTAGACTCTGCTGATTGTTCAGCAAGTTTTCGAACTTGCTCTGCCACAACAGCAAAGCCTTTTCCTTGCTCACCCGCTCGAGCGGCTTCAATTGCTGCATTTAGGGCTAATAGATTGGTTTGTTCTGCTATACCGGTTATTTCATCTATGACTTTATTGACTTCTGTGGCTCTATGTCCAAGACCCGTCACACTTGTTGAGAGCTCTTCAACAGTTTGTTTTACTTGGTGCATTTGCTGAATACTACTCGAAATGGCTGTATGTCCATCCTCAACAGCGTGTGTCGCTTGAATTGTATTTTTCAGTACAGTTTGTGATCGTTGAGTGACGGATGAGACACTTTCTTTCATCTTTTCCGTCGCCATATTTCCTCGATGAATAAGATCCTTCTGTCTATCTACTTTTTGAGCCATCTCTTGTACATCCTCAGATATTTGCTCTGTTGCTTTTGTATTTTCGTCCGCACTTGCAGCGAGCTCCTCTGATGAAGATGCAACGTACTGAGATTTATCCTGCACATGGGAAATCATCGTCGATAATGAATGCCTCATTGTCTCAAACGCGCCACTTAACCGATTGATTTCATTCTTTTGATTGGAAGACGCTTCAAACGTCACACTTAAGTCTCCCTCGCTCATTCGTTCAGCTGACGACGTTAATTTTTCTAATGGTCTAGTAATTGAACGTAATAGCAGAATTACGATGACCATTCCAATTAGAATAGAAGCTAAGGTAACAATTGCTGACGTGACAAGAATAGGATGCGTGGCTTCCCCAACCTCTTTATCTAAAGAAACAGCAACAATCTTCCAGCCTGTTTCTGCATTCGTCACATAGTTTAGCGTTGTAGCATCACCATTGTACGTATATCCAAGTCTGCCCTTTTCAGTCTCTTGAAAAGTAAGAAACTCCTCACTCGCCAATTCTCCAATCGTTTCAGTAGGGTGAGAGATATAATGGTTCTCTGCATCAAGTAAAAAGACAAAACCCTCATTACCGATCGTAATTGTAGAAAGCATATCTGTAATGGCATTTAACGTAATATCAATTCCCGCCACTCCAAGTCCATCCTCTGTTGTCTTTGCAATCGTTGTTACGACCGAGTCAGTAGAAGCGGATACATAAGGTGGCGTAATGACAATCTGTCCGCTTTGTTCTTGTGCTAATTGATACCAAGGACGTACCCGAGGATCATATCCAGGATCTGCTGGTGGATTGACTGGTGACTGCATAAAATGACCTTCCTCTGTCCCCACAAATGTTAGTTCTACGTTAGATCTAGAGTCCTGAAAATCATCTAATAAAACTCGTTGACCTGGCGCATCTCCCTCCAAAAAGGTAGACACATCACTAGTATCAGCTAGATAGTGTATGTTCTCCTGTTGAGTCATTATAAAATTATCAATTGTATGATCAATAATGGCCAGACTCTCTTCAGCTGCACTCTCAAGCTGCTGATCTACGTTTTGACTAGCACTAAAAAAAGATATGCTGGCAATCATAAGACTAGGTACTATCAAAATGAGTAAAAAGGAGAGAATGAGCTTTGTTTTTAAAGAAGTCTCCAGAAATGAAAAATTGTTACGACGCCTGATGTTGTTCATGTGATGTTTTCCCCTATCTTTAATTTATCAAATCATTCTGTCTACTTTAGTCAGACATAGTATTATAACTATTATAACTATCTATCGGATAGCTCACACCCTTTGTGAATGGTGTGTGAGCCGATCGGACACATAAATTTTTTGGGGGCGCTTTCTTTTAACTTTATAGGGTTCATTTAACAAAAAGTGGTTTTATTAAGATTACTTAAGGTATAAAAAACTTAAAAAGTAGGAGTGATTATTATGCACCCTCATGAAAATGAAGCTATAAAAAAAACCAAAAAGCCACCCTATAAGAAACTGCTTGCAGCATTGTTTCTAGGGAAGCTTATGGCGCTTGTTCTTACTCATTATGTGTTTTAGGTATCTTTTGATTATTGGTCTGAGGATAATTACGGTTCATATACCATGTTTCATATAAAATGTTTAACAATAAAGTAATGAAAGGCGCAACAAGTACTCTTCTAGTAAGGGATAGATACTAGAATACCCAATCCAATGACGACTAGAGGGATAATAAACAACTGCATCAAAAAAGGATCTATTAACTCAAACCATTTCGAGTTACTCCCCCCTTAAGTGTGATCACACCCTATTTACTTGTACTTCCTTCAACCCTTCCACCAATCCCTGAAAATGCCTAAAAGGTGCTCCCATCCAAAGATTTCGGTGATACACAAAATAAATCTGACGTTCGAGCTCTTTTTTTTCGAACTCAATGTAGGCTAGATGGTCTTCATTTTCGATTAGTTTTTTAGAGATTAGTGCTACTGCTTTTCCGTACGATAGCATCTTAATGATCGTGGAGACTGAATCTAGTTGAATCATCTCCATCTGTAGCGTTTGTTCTCTAAGCCATGATTCTGAGAAATGACCAGTTGAGCTTGAGAGTCTGTGCACAAGCAATATTTGCTCGGAGAGGTCTACCTTTTCAAAAGAAGGTGCACTCGCGAATGGGTGTGATCGGCTATAGGCTAATACGATTTTGTCACTGGTGATGGGTTCATATACTAGCTCTTCTTCTTTCTTTCCTGTTTCCATTAATAGACCACAATCAAGCTCCTGTAAAAGGAGTCTTTTTTCTATTTCCGGGGCAGTTTGTACGTCTAGTGAAACTTTGATCCTCGGGTAACGCTCAGCCAGCTGATGAATCAGCTTTGGCATAAATAATTGAGCTGGTACGCCACTTGCTCCTAGATTGATGGATCCGTGCTCTCCATTTTTGTAATCTTCCACGCTTTTGATTAACGCATGATTCACTTGACTAAGCTGCTTCGCATAGTGATAGAGCATTTCTCCGACATCCGTTAGTCTGTACCCTCCTGCATTTGTCCGAAAAAGCTTCACCCCATAGTCGTCTTCCAGCGATTTAATGTGAAAGGAAACAGTCGGCGTTGATAGTCCTAGGCTCTTTGCTGTTTGGGTCATTTTTCTTGTTTCAACTAATGAGAGAAAGACGTGTAATTTTTGTAGATTCACTTTATCCTCCTGAAGTACTTTAGATAAATTCTAACGATAGGTTGATCTTATCAGATTCTTTTTAACGAATTGTTAACAGTTCGTTAATCCTTTCTAAATACTAATTCCCTACACTTAGAGACGAAGAGAAAAACGAGGAGAGGGTAACATGATCATTCGCTTAGAAGGCATTGAGAAGACATTTGGTCAGGTACAAGCTGTGAAACCAATCAATCTCACCATTAAAGACACCTTTGTCACGATACTCGGTCAATCTGGTTGTGGGAAAACTACTTTATTGAAAATGCTAGCAGGGCTATCGGAACCAACAGCTGGAGACATCTATTTTGATGACCGGGTGATTTTTTCAAAGGAAAAGAAGATTAACGTTAAACCAAACAAACGAGAGATTGCGATGGTGTTTCAGGATTTTGGATTGTGGCCACACATGAGTGTCTTTGAGAATATTGCATTCGGTCTTCGCGGAAAAGTATCAAGGAGTGAACGAGCCGATTTGGCACGTGAGGCTCTAACAAAAGTGAAGCTGGAAGCAAAAGCGAACATGAAGCCCGGTGATTTGTCTGGTGGCCAGCAACAGCGTGTTGCGTTGGCTCGAGCCATCGCCGTTCAGCCAAAGCTCATTCTCTTCGATGAAGCACTTAGTGCACTGGATGCTGTCTTGCGGGATCAAATGCGCGAAGAGATTCTAACGATCGTTCAATCAATTGGAGCACAAGGGATCTTTGTTACACACGATCAGACAGAGGCCATGGCTATGTCTGACAGCATGATTGTGATGGATTCAGGAGAGGTTGTTCAAACCGGCTCACCCGAAGACATTTATCACACGCCTGCTAATTCGTTTGTTGCAAACTTTATTGGCAAAACGAATTGGCTAGAGGGCCAAGAAAAAATGATTCGCCCAGAGAACGTGTCGATGCATCCGCGTAAACACACGACCCTCCGCTCTGGAGTTGTCGTAAAAAGTATGTATGAAGGAGATCGTTACGTCATTTTTGTTAATACGCATGAACAGCTGTGGAAGTTTTATGACAACAAACCCCATCAAGAGGGATCTACAATCAAGCTTTATATAGAGGAAAATCACATACATTCACTAATGAAACGGGAGGCATAATCATGAAAAAAATGAATCTATTAACCGTCGCAGGTGTTTCGGCATCTATCTTACTACTAGGTGCTTGTGGAGCTGATGCTGGTGCGACTGAAAACACAACAAATACTAAAACCGAGACAACATCATCTGAAACACCTGCAACACCAGAGACCTTAACTGTATACTCTGCGGGCCCAGAAGGACTAGCTGAAAATATTCAAGAAGCGTTTGAAGAAGAGACAGGCATTAAGGTCGAGATGTTCCAAAGTACCACAGGAAAAATTCTCTCTCGCTTAGAAGCAGAATCCAATAATCCCATCGCTGATGTTGTTGTTCTTGCATCCATTCCATCTATGGAAGGCTTGAAATCAGAAGAGAAATTACAACCTTATGAGCCGGAAAATGCCGATAGTATGAACCCCGAGTGGAATGATTCCGATCATTATTACTACGGATATAGTGCCTCTGCTCTTGGTGTTGCCTATAACACCAATCAAGTGGATTCCCTAAATGCTGATTGGAATGAATTTGCTGAATCCGAATGGCAAGGCCGTGTAACCATGCCTGATCCTACTTCTTCTGGATCAGCGGTCGACTTTCTTTATGGCCTAACCGATGCTGATGAGAAAGGCTGGGACATCATCCAAGGCTGGATGGACAATGATTTGTTGATTGCCGGAGCAAACAAGGAGTCATTAGATGCCGTGATCACAGGAGATAAAGACGTTGTAGTCGCTGCCGTTGATTACATGACCTACAAAGCGAAAGAAAGTGGCGAACCTGTTGATATTTATTATCCAGAAAGCGGTACAGTAATTAGTCCACGCGCAGCAGGTATTGTAGCTGACTCTAGTAACATTGATGCAGCCAAAGCGTATATGGATTTCCTACTATCTGATACAGCTCAAGAGCTTGTTGCTGATGCATACATTCTTCCAGGTAACGAGGATATTGAATTAAGTAACCGTGCAGCTCTTGCTGATATCCCAACTCTTCCATTTGAATTTGACGGAATTGAAGATAAGCAAATTGAAACGTTAAATACCTTTTTATCAATGGATTAATGCGTTAAGAAACCTATTGGAGGAATACATGTGATTGTACGCAGGCATGCCCCATTTACAGTGCTGCTTCTAATATTGAGTCTCTTAGCAGTAGCACCACTTATTTCAGTCCTCATCTACACATTTGTGGACGAGGGCTCCCTATCATTTGAATCGATGCGTTTTGTTCTTTCAACTAATAGCATCATTCAAACGATGCAGAACTCTCTATTACTTGGCGTCTATGTGATCGCAGCTACCACTTGTATTGCCCTGCCACTCGCCATCATCCGAACAAAAACCGCTCTAGTTAAAAGCAATTGGCTGGATATTGTCTTTGTTATTCCTTTTATGACCCCTCCATATATCGGTTCCATGGGGTGGATTTTATTTATGCAAAACAACGGCTATTATGAGCAGATCTTTGGGGGAAAAGCTCCCTTCACCTTCTTTAATGTCGCTGGCATGGTATTCGTCATGAGTATGCATCTCTATCCATTTTTGTATCTGATGCTGAAGAATGCCTTGATGAGAATCAACGGCTCTTTCCTGGATGCAACCTTAATCTATGGAGGCAATCCCGTCTTAAACTGGATTCGTGTCGTATTACCATTACTCATCTCAAGCTATGTCATAGCAAGTCTTCTCGTCTTCATTAAGACATTAGGTGAATTTGGCACACCTGCCACATTTGGAAAACGAATTGGCTATGACGTGTTAACTACGGACATTCATGCGTATCTCTCACGCTGGCCGATCAATATCTCTGCGGCTACGAGCTTATCCTTAGTTTTACTTAGTATTTGTATGGTGATTTGGTATCTGCAAAATATCATCAGTCGAAAATATTCGTATGGCATACATTCTGGGAAGTCAGGATCCACAGTGAATCCAAACGATTCTCTACTCATTCGAGTGCTCTCCAGTGGTTATGTGTTCATCATTCTCGGCCTGTCGATTGGTGTACCGTACTTCTCGATTATTGTCACGTCTCTACTTAAAATACGAGGAGACGGGTTAAATCTAACTAACCTGACATTCAGTCACTACGCCGATTTGTTTACCATCGGCTCATCCAGCTTCACGGCATTGATGAATAGCATTAACTTTGCCTTTATCGCCTCAACAATCGCTGCGGTGATCGGTTTCAGTGCCGCACTCTTTATACGCGCGGGGCAAAAGAAATCACAACAGCTTGTCGATTTCACTAGTATTCTATCTAATATCATTCCGGGTATTGTCTTTGTTGTTGGTCTGATCCTGTTCTGGAATACACCGTGGTTTCCAACGACGATCTACAACACAACCTGGATGCCGATTCTAACGTACATTGTCTTGTTCCTGCCGTACTCCGTGCAGTATACAAAGTCTGCCCTGTCCCAGCTTCATTCGTCCATTCATCAATCGAATGCGGTCTTTGCCCAGAATGAGTGGCTCATTCTCATCAGAGTCTGGTTGCCCCTATTAGGTCAAGGCATCTTAGCTGGTTGGGTTATGACATTCATTATTTCCATGCGTGAACTTGTTGGTTCCTTACTTATTCTTCCGCCGTCCGTTGAAACAAGTGCAACATTCATTTATAGCCAGTTTGAACAAGGAGATGTCGCAAAAGGAATGGCCATGGCCGTTGTCACGGTGCTCTTAACCATTCTATGTATCTTCATCATTGAAACCTTGCAACGAAGAGCCTTACGAACTAAGACATGATCGATGTAACCATTCTCGGAGGCGTAAAAGAATACGGTCGGAATTGCTTTATCCTAACCGACCGCACAACCAACACACGCATTATGCTCGACTGCGGCGTACGCAATGGAACACCTGAAGTCTATCCAGATATCACCGAAGACATCGCTCAATCAATTCAAGCCGTCTTTATCTCTCATACACATAATGATCATATTGGAGCTTTGCCCTTGCTCGTGGAAAAAGGCTTCAAAGGAGATGTCTGGATGTCTGAAGCAAGTATCCAGCAACTAGCTACGATCCTACCACTCTGGCGTCAGAAGTATCCAGTCGCTCCATTGGATCATTTGCAGTTTCGATCTTTTGCTAAGCAGACACGTGCCAAGCGACTTGTCATCACCAAAAACCTAAGCATCACCTGGGGCTATAGCGGACATATGCTAGGAAGCATTTGGTACATCATTCATGTGAACCAGCAAGATATCTTCTTCTCTGGAGATCTAGCGCTGACCTCTCCCCTTTTGGTCACGGACACACCTGTCATACGTTCCTTTGACCTGGCGTTGATTGATAGCGGGCATGCGACTTACACCATGCCCTACAAAAAAAGTATCAAAAACATCCTAGCTCTACTCGCTGACCCATTAGAAAAATATCTCATTCCAATCACGATCTCTGGAAAAGCCTGTGATCTCTTATTCACTCTGTATCAGCTACTTCCTGATCGTACTTTTTTTATCGATCGACCGTTACACGAGCATCTGTACAGCTACCTGCAGCATCCCGAAAACCTACGTCATGAGCGAATTCTGGAACTAGAAGCTATGCTGAGCAGTGATCGCCTGCAGATAGCTAAAAACAAGAAGCAACCAGGTATTTATCTATTAAAAGGAAAAGCATCCGACGGTACAGTCATTCAAACAGGGATCTATAAAAATGAACACTCTCCCTTTTACAAATCTCACCCGGATCGCGAAGATCTCCAAGTACTTGTCCGACAGATCGATGCTAGAAACACGATTTTCTTCCACAGCAAAGAACGAGATTTAGAACTCATTCTAAAAAACCAACCCTTGGAGGACGTATCTCATGAAAAAAACTAGTATTGTAGCCGCCTTAACATTTGCTTTTCTTACAAGTACAGCCCATCCCGCTCAAGCCGAAAGTCCAATTGACCCAGGCTATGAAGTGAAATTCAACCTCGATCTTGATGCCTTCTCCGATCACGAGGACATCGTTAACGCATTTGACGCCACACATGATGAAGACGTAAAAGTCTATTACTTTGATACAGCCGACCAAACCTTCCGTGATCAAGGATACATTCACCGCCTACGCGTCTACGCAAGTGATAAGAAAACAAACATCACCTATAAAAAGGTCTTCCCAGGCGTATCCGTAGAAGACGCCATCGCAGAAGCAACAGCCAAAGGCTTTCACAATGACATGTCCAACTACAAATTCGAAAACGACCGCAAAGAAGGCACCGATACCTTCTCCATCAGCCGTAAAGAAACATTTAAACAGAACAAAAAACTAACCTTTGATGGCATTAATGTCGACTACGCGGTCAACCTTTTCAAAGATGAAGCTCCTAAGAAATATAGAAATTGGGACAATGAAGACTGGTACCAAAACACATTAAGTCAAACCATTCCATATGGTCCTGCTCTAGCGCAAACATATGAAGGCCAGTACTTAGGCATCGATGCAGATGTAGAAATCTGGACATACAAAGGGGATACGATTGCCGAGATCTCAACAAAGGTTAATGAGAAGGAACTAGCTGATTCGATTGAAGAGAGCTGGTTGAATGGATTAATAGAAGCTGAGTGGTTGAGTGAGGAGCAGGTTTCGAAGACGGGGTTTGTGATGGATAAGTAATATTAAGAATGGTGTCTCCTTATAGAGACACCTTCTTTTTTTAGCATCCTATTATAGTTTTTTGATTACTCCTATTTGCAAATTAGATATATGATCATCTCCGGTGTCAAAACTATTAAGAATTGACACCGACAATTCACTCGCATAGAATTAAGGTTTATAAGGTGTCTAAACTTAGTGACATAAATAGAGTGATTTTGAGGTGTGAAATTGACTAAATATGGATATGCCCGAGTGAGTACAGTCTCTCAAGATTTGGAAGTGCAACTGAATCGATTAAAAGAAGAAGGCTGCGAGAAGATTTATTCCGAAAAATTTACAGGAACGAAAAAAGAACGACCGGAATTCCTGAAACTTCTTGAAGAGTTAAAAGAAGGAGATACAATGGTCGTTACAAAGTTAGATCGTTTTGCTCGATCGACTGTTGACGCAATTCAAACTGTTCGGACACTTTTTGATAAGGGTGTACGAGTTCATATCCTAAATATGGGGATTGTTGAGGATACAGTTACTGGAAGACTGATTTTTAATATCATGAGTTCATTTGCTGAGTTCGAAAGAGATATGATCGTGGAACGGACCCAGGAAGGAAAAATAATTGCAAGGCAGCGGCCGGATTTTCGGGAGGGGCGACCAAGGAAGCATTCAAAGCATCAAGTGCTTCATGCTTTGAAATTGTTGGAGACATGTACATATAAGCAGGTTGAAGAGATGACCGGAATTCAAAAGCGAACTTTAATTAGAAGAAAGAATGAATTATTAGAATGATAGATAAGAACCTTAATAAATCAATATGAATTATTATTTTAAATTGGCAGCGTCTATGTATATTTCATAGTAATATTACTATATATAGAAATTCAGTTATAAAAATTTATTAAGTTAGGAGAGATGATAGTTATTACAGTTATATTAGGGTATGCTACTAATCAATTTTCAATTATTCTATCAGATCGTAGACTTAATTTCGGGGAAAATCAAGAATATGGGTATGATGATTCAAAAACTAAGCTTGTTCCTTATAATTCAGGAGGATGGACGTCAGGAGCTGGATATGCTGACTTTATAGATCTTTTTCAAGATAACCTTAATTATACTAATATTAGAGATACCGATGATATGATAAACGTGTATCAAGAAGCATATAATAAATCTGTTTTTTCTGAGCCGAATATGAAAAAACATATAAATAGAAGCTCATTAATGTCCTCTTGGGTTGGTGGTAATGAGAACGGAGAAATTTTAATGCGATTAGGTGGTTTTTGTTACGATATAGGAGAAAATAAATTGTTTCTTGCTAACCATGGAAATATAATTATTTTTTATCCTGGAGAATTTCTAGATGACAAAGAAAAGGTCTTTGTATTTGAAGAGAAGTTTAACCTAGAAATAGGGTATGAACATAGTTTAGTCGATACTATTTTATATATGTTATTACTTTTTAGAGAAATAAAAGATGAATCAAAATTTGTAAGTGAAGAGTGTGACATAGGCGTATTATTCTTAAGTGAAGAAAATGAGCAAATTTTGGGACGATTTGAAGGTCGAGTAAATGAAATGATCGAAGAAGTTAAAAAGGGAAATCTAATAAAATATTCAACTGATGACTGATATCAAGAGATTCACTTGCTAATTAATAATTAGATCTTAAATAAAACTGACGTAAGATACTTCGTTGGTTTTATTTTTTTATAGAGTGATTAAAAACTTTATGTTTTAAACTGCAGAAACTACTCTTATTTGTTAATTAGGACTATTAATCTTTTTAAACACCTGATTAGCACAATAATATAATTCTACCAAGACTAACTCCTACTCTTTCGTAATTGAGAAACAATCGTCCACAAATTGATATTTACGGTCTGTAGTGAAAATTAGGATTACCCACTGGGAAATTAACAGTAGTAAAGTTTCTAGTAAATATTAAAAATACTATTTAAATTACTTTATTAGGTATATAATTAGGTCTAAATGTTCTATTTAATGGAGGTTGTAATGAGTTATAAAAATGATCCTAAACCAGAAGTACTAAGAATCGAAGAATTAGTAATAAACGTTAAAAGTGGAGATATTAAATTACCTAAGTTTCAAAGACCTTTTGTATGGAAAAAAGAAAATATATTGGCTTTATTGGATAGCATTTATAACCGATATCCTATAGGGAGCATTTTACTTTGGTTAACTAAAGAAAAGTTGGCAAGTGAAAGAAGAATTGGAGATTTAGAAATAAATGAAAGGCCTGAAGAATATCCCACCAATTATTTACTAGATGGTCAACAAAGATTGTCTACTCTATGTGGTGCTCTATATTGGGATGGGGTTAATCAAAAAAGTATGTGGAATATATCTTTCGATCTAGATAAAGAAACCTTTTTATATCCTGATGGTGAGGATAAATTCGAATATTTTCCTCTAAATAAACTGCTAGGTACTTTCGATTTTATTAATCAATTAAAAAAATTCGAAGGACACGATAAAAAGGAAAAATACGAAAAAAATGCTGGAAGATTATTAGAAGCTATAAAAAATTATAAAGTTGCTGCAGTTATTATAGGTAATATGTCTGTAAATGAAGTCGCACCCATATTTGAACGTATTAATAGCACAGGTAGAAGGCTTACTATGGTTGATTTGATGAGAGCAGCGACATGGAGTGGTGAATTCGATCTTAGTAATAGTATTGATACTATTAGAGAATCTCTTTCAACTAAGAATTTCGAGGGCGTTCCAGAAATAGAAATTTTAAGAAATATCTCTACAGTTAATGGATATGGCATGAATAGAGATGATATTAACAAATTAAGGAACTTAGATTCAAAAACACTCGAAGAATCTTCTAAAATGTGTAAATTAGCTTATGAAAGAGCTGTAGATTTTATGACTAGAGAGTTGCCAATTACATCTAGTGTATACCTTCCATATTCACTGCAGTTAACTTTTTTAGTTGAATTTTTTAATGTCTGTCCAAATCCAACAATAATGCAGCGTGAAGAATTAAAAAAATGGTTTTGGAAAGTGGCTTTAAGTAAATATTTTGCTTCGTTTAATACAGCTCAAATCACATTAGATCTAAAGAATATAAGAGATTTTGGTTTAAACAAAATTAATCAACTTACTATCACTAAACCTGTAGATTATAAAAATTTCAGTAGTGAGAACTTTAGGTTAAATAAAGCAAGTAGTAAAACATTTGGATTACTTTTAGCACATAATCAACCTTTGAGCTTACTTGATGGAAGTAGAATAAATACTAATAAAGCTCTGGCAGTTGTAAACCGTCATGAATATCATCACATCTTTCCCAAAGCTTTCTTAAAAAGTTCAGGTATTAAAGAAATGGATACACACGCAAATATATGTCTTTTGAATATGGGTAATAATCGAACAATATCTGATTCCAGACCCTCTATATATCTAAAAAATCTAAGAGGAATTTTAGGTAACAAGTTTACTGAAGTTCTTGATAGTAACTTTATTAATGAAGAAGCTTATAATGCAGCAATATCAGAGGATTACAATGAATTTATTAAGATTAGAAAGCAACTATTAATAACTAAAGCTAAAGGATTAGTGGGTGATAGAGTTTAGATTTATTGAAGGACAATGAAATATGTATTTCATTGTCCTTTAATTTATTAATATAGTTAAGTATTACTTAATACTGAACAGTAAAAATTAAACTAATCATTGAACTTTAATAGTGGATAAGTTTATATTGAAGCGCAAAATTAACTTTTACAACTAATTAATAAAACCGATGAACTAAAGAACGCCGGTTTTATTAAATAGACCAATTCAATGATTCTTAGTTTTGTGGTTGTTCAATGTTTTTGCTGCTTTGCTTTTCTGTTTGGAACTAGTTTTGGGATTTGATAATGCTTTGCCTGCGGCACCTACTTTTCCTCCAGAATGCTTTGTCATTAGGGCACCTCCTCTACTATCTAAATAGAATAGAACGTTCATTCCCATTATACCCAATTAATCAGATTATTTAAATAATTGATTTCGTTGAATTCGATTAATTTTTTCAAAGCCTTTCGGTCACTCGCAAGAAAGTGGAATTGAGATTTGAGTTGTTAACCCTGATTACTTATATCAAGGGGGAAGTTTAATTATTTTGGGGTTACGTTAAATCAAATCCAATATCCAAAAAGGAAATAGATAAGTGAAAGCATGTATGTAGAATATCCAAGTGATCAGTATTTACGAGGAGATCGATAATTATTAGATTTATAAGTGCACGTGTGTATTTGTATATTATGATTGATAAATTTAGATATAGAGTATAAACTAAAGGTATTCAGGAATACTTAAAAAGACCTGTCCATGTGCTACTAACACAGAGACAGGCGTAAAATAAGTATTCAACTCAAAGGTTGGCGCATGTATTTTTACAATAGCCCTTATTCGAGTCTTCAGCTCTAAGGGCTATTTGGTGTTTCTAACGATATAAAGCACGACAGTCACAGCAATAGCTATAACGGCAACAAAAACACCGGCTATTGCTATAAAGTTGGCCAGTTGTTGATTGGCCAAAGAATGCGCTTCATAAATCGTCAAGGCAAACACCTCCTTTCATAGAGGTGTCGCCGCCCTTCGAGCTGTTCTATTTTATCTTTATGCTAATTATAGCATAAATGAATAGATTCATAATGAGTGTAATAGACTTATCATATTTGTAGAATAGTATGGTAAGTGAAATTAATGACAAAGTGGCCAAACAAGCCTCTTACACAATTAATTCCCACCTCGTGACAAATAGACCACACTCCATACTGTCTATATTAATGGATTAATGGATTTATTTTTATAAAAAAGATGAGGGTGATGATGCTACTGATTGTTGCGCTTATCACCACAATCGCTAGTAGATCGTAAGGATTGCAAAGCTACCTTTGAGTAAAACTTAGAAAAGATGTCTCATTGTTTTTTCGAGAGTCGGTGTAATGAATTGCATTTACCGCTGATATGGGTACCACTCTGCTTGTGACAGCGAACGGCCTACGTCTATTAATGCTTAAAGAGTAAAACAAAAGTTGAAGTTACTAAAGAACCGAGTTACTAACGTTAATCTAATGTAAGAGGGTTAACTATATGTTTACTAATATAATAGGAAATAAAGAAGACACAAAAGGCAGACTCCACTGTCTCATTAGATAGATATATCTTTTATTTATCTGAAGAATTAAAAAGACGTTATGTAATTGCCAATTACATAACGTCTTTTTAATTAAACGAAAATAAAAATTTTATTCTCCAATCGTATCTCCTACCTCACTATCTACTACTTCTAGGTCTTCAGGTACTTGAAATAATGTTTCATCAAAGTCAGGATTTAATTCATATTCAAATACAGTATCTCCAGCTGTTACTGCTGAATCAAGGTTTTGCTCTTCTGACTCGGAACTCATACTAATTTCACTCTTAACTTCAAAGAACGTTTCTTTATCAAACCAATACTCTCCTATACCCTTCTCTACCTCTGACTGGGAACAGGTCTTTTTACCAAGAGTGACTCCAGCTGAATCAGACAATCCTCATCAAAAGTTTGGTCATTTGAATCATCATCAATTAACAAATGAGTTACTCGATTTTTATGCGTATGATTCGTATCCTAACTTTGGATTTGTCTTTCCAGAAGGCGGCGAGGATCCGCTTTTTGATCGCAAATGGAGCTGGAACCTTAGTACCGTAAGAGATATTAGTAGTCAGTTTGCTATATTCGAACAGCAGAGTGGGCCTTATGGAGTTATGATACTTACAAAGGTCAAAGCTGTGTAATGATGCATTCTACGCTTAAGTATTAAGAGAAAAAGAATAGAAATAAGCCAGGTAAAAATCATATGATTTTTACCTGGCTTATTTTACTATGATTCGCTTGATGTTTTAGAGATTATATAATAACAAGCATTTAACCATATTCTCAACGTATAAATCCATATCTTATATGCGAGATAATAAGATAAAATACCACTAATGAAAGCGCATACAATTTAGCTGGTTTTATAAGGAGGGGTGGGTATTGACTGGTAGAAAGAAAAGAAGAAATAATCAGACGCTGATATTCTATTTGTTTATTTCACCTTGGTTGTTTGGTTTTTTAGTGCTAGCGGCCGGGCCAATGATTTATTCTTTATACATGTCATTTACTGATTGGCAGATCTTTGGTGGGGCTGAATGGATAGGTTTAGAAAACTATGAGAATTTACTCTTTAATGACCCGCTATTCTGGAAAACGCTCTGGAATACTTTTTATTTTACTTTTTTTGGAGTACCACTAAGTTTAGTATTTGGATACTTACTAGCTGTCTTATTAAATCAAAAAGTGAAATTTATGGGAGTGTTTCGGACGATTTTTTATCTACCTTCTATTGTTCCAGCTGTAGCAAGCTCTTTATTATGGCTTCTCATTTTTCAGCCAGAATTTGGTTTAGCCAATGCGGTTCTTAATTTTTTAAATCTACCTACTTCTAATTGGATACTTAGTGAATCAATGGTTAAACCAGCTTTAATTATCATGGGGTTATGGGGTGTAGGTGGAGGAATGGTTATTTATTTAGCCGGTCTGCAAGGAGTACCTCCAAGCCTATATGAAGCTGCTGAAATTGATGGAGCTGGTAAGTTCAGAAAGTTTTGGAATGTAACCGTTCCTATGACTTCGCACGTTATTTTCTTTAATCTCATAATGGGGATAATTGGATCGTTTCAAGTTTTCACTCAAGCATATGTAATGAGTAATGGTGGACCTAACTACGCATCATTATTTTATGTTCTCTATCTCTATCAGAATGCATTCCAATTCTTTAAGATGGGTTATGCTTCTGCATTAGCGTGGATATTGTTCTTAATTATACTCGTATTTACACTTCTACAGTTTAAATTCTTTGGTAAGAAGGTCTACTATGAGTACGATGATTAATAGAGGGGGTGAGTAGAGTGGAGAAAGCAATAATAAATCCCAATATGAAAACACATAAAAGTTACAAGAAGAGTAGAACGATTGACAGAATAATGATCTACGCGCTTTTAATCGGTTTTTCAATCTTATTTATACTACCGTTTATTTGGTTAGTTAGTACCTCATTAAAGACAGAGTCTCAAGCGATAACATACCCACCATCCATTTTGCCTTCTCCATTTGATTGGGGCAATTACAAAGAGGTTTTCGAACTTGTACCATTTTTAAGGTTTTACATGAATACAATTATCGTTACTGGATTCACAGTCCTTGGGACAATCGTTTCAAGTTCAATAGTAGGTTATGCTTTTGCAAGGATTAAGGGGAGAGGACGGAACTTTTGGTTTGTTATTTTGCTAAGCACTATGATGCTTCCACCTCAAGTGACAATGATTCCCGTTTACCTTATCTTCTCTAATTTAGGTTGGGTAAATACCTTTTTACCTTTAATCATCCCAGCATTCTTTGGTAACGCTTTCTTTATATTCTTATTAAGACAATTCTTTAAAGCCATTCCAAAGGAGCTGGAAGAATCCGCAATCATTGATGGGTGCTCGACATTTGGAGTGTTTTGGCGAATTGTTGTTCCGCTATCTAAGCCCGCTTTATTGACTGTCGGAATTCTATCATTTATGGGGAGCTGGAATGATTTTTTAACACCATTAATCTATCTAAATGATACAAGTAAATATACTCTCGCTTTAGGTATTCAACTATTTAATGGTCAACTCAACATGCAATGGGGCCCTATGATGGCTGCTAGTACGATGGTAATATTGCCTCTTGTTCTTATCTTTTTCTTTGCACAAAAGCACTTTATTGAAGGAATTGCTTTATCAGGTATAAAAGGATAATAAATTAGGGGGAGTTCTTATGAAGAGGAAATGGCTAATGGGTCTAGCAGGAATAATGCTAATTACCGGTTTGGTTGGATGCGGAAGTGAGTCAGATGGGGATGCCTCCGATAATAAATCCGTTACGTTAAGAATGCTTGCATGGGGAAATGGGC
The DNA here is from genome assembly GCF_030813245.1 of Alkalicoccobacillus murimartini. Lineage (GTDB taxonomy): Bacteria > Bacillota > Bacilli > Bacillales > Bacillaceae_D > Alkalicoccobacillus > Alkalicoccobacillus murimartini. Next base: position 26,698 of record NZ_JAUSUA010000008.1, read on the forward strand.
CTGCAGAGCTTGAAGGCGACAAAGAAATTTTGGATGTATTTGAGGAGGAGAATCCAGGAATAAAGGTTGAACTAATCCATGTACCTTACGATAATGTGAACGAGAAATTTGTAACCATGTCTGCGGGGGGAGATCAGCCTGACGTGACTTGGGTTCGAGATACAGCCTTGCAAAGCTTTGCTAGTCAGAATCTATTAATGGAATTAGATGAGTTGCTGGCAGAAGCAGGATTAAGTGAAGATGAGTGGCTTCCTGGAGCGTGGGAGATGGGGAGATACGAGGAGAATGTGTATGCCCTACCTCGGGATTTAATTACTCATCATATTGTATATAACAAGGATATGTTTGATGAAGCGGGTGTCGACTACCCTGAAGAAGGTTGGACATGGGATGACTTTTTAGAGAAGGCAAAAGACTTAACTATAGAGGAGAACGGAAAAATAACCCAATTTGGAACTAGTGGATACTATTGGATGGAAGCATTACTTCAAAATGGTGGAGAAGTATTCAGTATGGATGGAACAGAAGTTCTAATTGATACTCCTGAGTCTGTTGAAGCCATTTCATGGATTCGTGATCTATCTAACTTGCATAAAGTTTCACCAACGGCTACTGAATCTGAAGGCTTAGGCGATCTATTTTTAGCTGGTAGAGCAGCGATGGGTATAGCTGGTCCGTGGCATTGGCGTGCATATGCAGAAGACGGGAATTTTGAATGGGATATTCAAGAAATGCCTGGAGGGAAGGAAGGTAATAAGTCTCAGCTGCTAGGACTTCCAGTTGCCATTGGTTCACAAACCGAACACCCTGAAGAAGCTTGGAAATTACTTGAGTTTCTAACTCATGGAAAAGGTCAAGAGATTCAAGCCGATATCGTTGGTGCTTATCCTTCTGTCATTAGAGCTGCTGATACATTTGGAACAAGTCATTATGCACCTGATAATATCGCAATTGTAGCAAAAGCTATGGAAGAAAACACGGTTGTACAGAGCTTTTTCCCTGAAAAATCCGAAGCTCTTACAAATGTTCAGCCGGTCATTGATCAGATCAATAATAAAGATTTAGATGTTGAAGATGAACTTAAGAAGTTGGGTGATAAGCTACGAACGGAATATGATAAAAAATAAAAATCAGGAAGCCCTTTTATTGGGCCTCCTCCTTTTCTTCCCTATTATGCTTTTGTTCCACTCTATAATTTTTAGGGGAGATTCCCATTTTCTTTTTAAATAACTTGGAAAATAACAATGAGTCTGGATAGCCGACTGAACGTGAAATGTCCCCAATTGCATGGTCAGAATTTTTCAAGAGAAGACAAGCCTTCGATAATCGATAATTAACGAGATATTCCTGAATACTTAGACCAATATATGTTTTGAAGAGAGATGTGAGATAGCTTCTGTCAAGACCAACAAATCTAGCAATTTGAAAGACTGTAAGTTTACCAGAAAAGTGCATATCGATAAAATCAATGACCATTTTAACATAGTTCTCTTGTTTGGAATCCGTTAGATCAAACTGAACTTGACGAGGATTTGATTTCGTCAGGTCATCAAGTAATAGATATAAAAAGGCAGTTTGTCTTAATACAGAGTTCGCTTCAAGCATTTGTGTAATGTGAGTAGCAAATGAGGCGTCTTCATCTTGAAAAATCGGTTGTTTTTTTGTTAATGAGGTCTGATTAATAAAGTGCTTTGCTTGAAGGCCATGAAAACCTACCCAACAGTATTGCCATGGGTATTCTGCATCTGCTTGATAAAAAGATACAACATCTGGAGGAATTAAAAAACCTTGACCAGCTGAAAGCTCAAACAGTTGATTGTCAATCTTATAACTTCCTTTTCCTTTAAGAACATAATGTATAAGATGGTACTCTCTAATAGCAGGCCCATATGAATGATAAGGTGTGCATTTTTCTTCACCGAAATTATGCAGATACAAATCAAGAAAATGAATATCCTTAGGAACATAAACCATTTTTTGAGACATAGAGTTAGCTCCTCCTAGTTGTCTTATTAAATATTTTACCGTATTACTTACTATTAAAAAAGTATCGGAGGTTATGTATGGTTATTTATTCACACAAAGAAGAAGGGTTGTTTCATCTCCAATCAAAAGAGATGAGTTACGTATTGTCCATTAACGAAGGTTACCCTGTTCATCTATATTGGGGGGCGCGGTTACATGATAATCAGAATCTAGTAGATATTGTACAAGATGATGAAAAATACGGGTTAGATCGATTACCACAAGAATACCCTCAATATGGTACGGGGGATTTTAGACATCCCGCATATTTAGTTCAGCTTGAAGATGGAACAAGGGTTACTGAAGCTCTTTATAAAGGTCATCGTATTATTAAGGGGAAAACTCCATTAGCGGGTCTTCCATCTGTATATACTGAGAAAGAAAGTGAAGCAGAAACGTTAGAGATTGAACTCTATGATTCATACGCTAGTCTTAGTATCTATTTATCGTATACCATTTTTCATGATCGGTCTGTTATATGCAGAAATACTAGATTTGAGAACAAGGGTACGCAATTATTACGCCTTTGGAGTGCATTAAGTGCAAGTATTGATTTTCCTGAGGGAGATTTATTTGAATCGGTTTATTTATCAGGTGCTTGGGCACGGGAAGGAAATATTGAACGGCGTGCCTTAAGTTCTGGTAGTACCATTATTGAAAGTCGTAGAGGAATGAGTAGTCATCAACTTAATCCTTTTATGGCATTGGTTAAGCCCATGACCGATGAGGACCGGGGTGAGGCATTCGGATTTAGCTTAGTTTATAGTGGTGGTTTTAAAATTGAAGCAGAGGTCAATTCTTTTCAATCGGTAAGACTGTCTCTAGGAATTAATCCATTTGATTTTAACTGGGTGCTAAAGGAAGGCTCTGAGTTTCAGACTCCTGAGTCCGTGATGGTATTCTCGCAAAACGGAATCGGTCAAATGTCGCGAACATTTCACTCATTATACCGAGAACGTTTATGTAGAGGAAATTTCCGTGATAAAGAGCGACCAATTTTGGTGAATAACTGGGAAGCGACCTACTTTAACTTTGATGAAGAAAAGCTACATGCGATTGCTGAAGAAGGAAAGGAAGCTGGAATTGAATTATTTGTGTTAGATGATGGCTGGTTTGGGAAAAGAGACGACGATACCACATCTTTAGGTGATTGGTCTGTTGATCATAGAAAGCTTCCTAATGGTTTAAAACATTTGGGTGAGAGTATTAACAAAAAGGGTATGGACTTTGGGCTATGGGTTGAACCAGAGATGATATCACCTAAAAGTAACCTTTACAGAGAACACCCAGATTGGTGTATCCATGTAGAAGGACGAAGAAGATCAGAACATAGAAGTCAGCTCGTTCTGGACTTAACGAGAGAGGATGTTCGGGAGTATTTGTATTCTACTCTAAAAGACTTGTTTCAATCGGCACCCATCCGTTACGTGAAATGGGATATGAATCGTAGTCTTACAGAGATAGGCTCAGCCAACTTACTATGTGAAAATCAGGCAGAAACAGCACACCGCTATGTACTGGGCCTGTATAGTTTACTAGAGCGAATTACATCTGAGTTTCCTAATATTCTATTTGAAAGCTGCTCAAGTGGTGGGGGAAGATTCGACCCAGGTATGCTCCATTACATGCCGCAAACATGGACAAGTGATAATACAGACGCTATTGAACGATTAAAGATTCAATACGGAATAAGCTTAGTCTATCCAATTAGTAGCATAGGTGCTCATGTTTCTACGGTTCCAAATCATCAGGTTCACCGATTAACACCTCTTGATATACGAGGAGATGTTGCAATGTCTGGTACATTTGGTTATGAACTTGATTTGACAAAGCTTACGAATGAAGAGAAACAAAGTGTCAAAGAACAAGTTACTACTTACAAAGAAATCCGACCGCTCATTCAATATGGAGATTTTTACCGCTTAAAAAGCCCATTTAATGAAAATGAAACGAGTTGGATGTTTGTGTCTAAAGATAAGAAGGAAGCCATTGTTTTTTTCTTTAGAGTATTAGCAGAACCTGTCCCAATTAAAAAACGAATTAAATTAAATGGATTGAACCGTAACTGGCAGTATTTTATTAAAGAACAAAATCGATTTGATTATGGAGATCGCCTCGAACAAATTGGATTGGATATACCTGTAATGAAAGGTGATTTTGTCAGTGTGATCTATTCATTAAAAGCAAAGGCATAACCAACAATAAAAATGAAGGAAATCTCTAACTCTAGCTCTTATGAACATTTACTTAATCTAGCCATCTTTTTATCACTATATTCACACTCATTATTACAGAGCTAACTCAAAATAAGAAAAAGATCAGCAAATGCTTTGTCTGCTGGTCTTTTTTCATATCTTAATAGTGAGATCCAACTTCTCTATACCCTAAGCCTCTTTCTAATTGGATTATTAGAAGTTCACACGAGCAAAAATCAGGGCACCAACTTAATAGACATTGGTTAAGTAGATTGTAATTGGCTCTCGTTTTCTTTCCTTTTACACCGACCTTTAACCGCAGCAAGCCCCTACTAATCCTAATACCTAAATGTTGTTTTAGTTAACATAGTAAGGTACGTGGAATTAATATGATGATCAAGAAAAAAAGGCTATTTAAGCCTCTTTTTTCTGTACATATAAATGAATTTGTTCAAGTGAATCTTACATAAGTAACAATCCAACATAACCTTTGTTAACGGTTGTATCTGTTTTCTAAGCAAGATCCTAGGACATAACCCTTTAAGTTCAGAAAGGCCTTCTATGGAGTTCACTTGACCAAATTAGAGAATGAATAGATTCCACTTGGTTCAGACGTTTCTTTAATTCCATTTCGCCCGTTAATGATGGTATCTCCCCAATTTGTCAAATTATTACCCGCCCAATCATAGGATAGATCCAAATATTCAACATCTTGACTGTTTCCTTTCCAAGACCACGCTAACCATCCGACTCGTTTTTCTTCCGAATAACTCATGATTGTTTCTTCATCTACATCCCCGTCGTGATGGCGATGTCCAAACTCTCCTACGACTACCGCTAATCCTTCATCCAAAACACCATCAATGTTTGCTCTAATTGTTTCAGCGTCCCCTCCCGCATATTCATACATGTGAATAGAAAACATCGTATTTTTGGCTGGGTCTGAATCAAAAACTTCTTTTCCATAATTATGAATGGATGCTGGATACTGCCCCCAACCAGCAGCATCAACCATTATCGTATGTTCAAGTCCTGCTTCCCTGAGCTTAGGTATAGCCTGTTTATATCCATCTGCCCACGGAACACTATCCCAAGATCCATACCACTCGTTAGCGATATTAATAATAACCGTATCTTCTTTACCAATTAAAGCTTCTTTAATATCAATCCAATAATTCACAGCGCTATTCAAAGATTCAAGATCATCCTTACCCGTTGCATCGTGGACTTCTAGAACAGTAATCAGGTTATTACTTTCAGCTAACGAAATAACATTGCTTACTGAAGTGATATCATCTATTGTAGATTCACTTCCATCTGAAAGAACAATTCTGATGGTATTAGCTCCTGTTTCAGCAATAGCTGGAATCGCTGTAGCTGAATCATCCTTAAACCAAGAGTGACCGTGATTAATTCCACGCATAACAAATTCATTACCTGTCGCATCATAAAGAGTGTTACCACTCACTTGAAATCCATTAGCTGCTTTCGCTTCGGAACTAGCAAATACTAAATACGTTAAGACTAACAAGACAAAGCTTAACAATAATATTGACGACTTCTTTAAAACAGTCATACAATCACTCTCCTATTCGTTTTATAAATCTTTTTAAAAACAAAACCATTTTAAGATAACGCTTACAATCATGATAACAGCACTACTTTGTTTTTGGTCGAATTTAGTCAATTTCCCAATACGATTATTTGAATTTTTGGGGATGAAGTTCAGAAATTTTTTCAAGCGGCTGTGTATTTCCATAACTAAATGTATTAATATTATTTGGATTTACCCATTACGGTGTAGCAATTTCTAGACGAGTGAATATTAAGCGCCCCGCTTTAATTTCACAACAAATAAAACCACCAAACGCTATGTCTGCTGGTCTTTTTCATATCTTAATAGTGAAATCCAACTTCTCTATTACCTAAGTCTTGAATCGGACGATAGTTATTTGGGTATAGATCTTGAAAAGCCTGAAGTTGTTCAGAAGATAGACTAATTGTAGAATCACTCACACTCCATTTCACATCTTCTGAGCAAGGTGGAGTAGTAAGAGAACCATCATATTGGAACGTTGATAAATCACTAGGTACTAATTCAGATGGGTTAAGAGTAATCGTTTCAGTTGCTTCTCCTTGATCCTCCGGCATTAAGTCCCACATACCTGCAAGCGTTTCATTCTGTTCGCCTTCTTCAATTAAAACACCTAGGACAGCTAAATTTGCATTATGGTCTTGGTGTACCAAATGAACTTCCATCTCAAAGTATTCGTCATCTAAGGTGTGTTCGCTTGGTGAATGGAAATGAAATTGGACAAGGTTATATTCAGTATTATTTAAATGTAATGTATTAGATGATGACCCTTCTACATTCGCTTGAATGGTATGGCCATTGTTTTCAATTGAAAACTCGGTTTCTTCATAGTCCAGATCGAAAGACCACTTTTCATTTGAGGTATCTTCATTGTGTAAAGCGATAGGGGACTGTTCCTCCCCTTTAGAGCAGGCCTTGTAGTCTTTACTTAACTCTCCCCAATACTCAGGACCGGTTAGACCGGAATAAGACCATCCGCTGTGCCCATCATCCGTTAGCAAATCATTAAGAGTCTTGTAGGATAGTTGCTGATTTTCAGTGTGTGCATAGATCGGAGTGGTTACTAGTAGCGTACTTGATAGTAATAGTGTCGTAATCATAGTGGATTTAAGTAGAACGTTTGGTTTTTTCATCATCATCACTCCAATTAATGTAATAGTTTCTACTTTTAATTATATGAGAAAATGATTTGAAAACTAGTAGATCATTCTATTTCCCAACTAACAATCGTTCGACATGTATAGATACTCACTTAAAAAATACTATGACCGAAATTAATTTTTTTCTCATATCTGCTATAATTTTAATATACTCTATTAACCGGTTAGGTGGATGAACATCATGGATATGTTTATAACAGAGTTGAAGATTAAACAAAAGAAGAACTGGGGAACTTTCTATTTAAGTGGGTTACCAAATGTACGTTTTCAATTTACCATAGACGAAAGTGGTTTTCCTAAACTAGATCATGAATTGATTTATGGAGAGGAAGTAAAAATTATAGATAACATAGGATTATTTGAAAAGATAGAAACTGTTTTAAAAGCATTTGTAACTACCTAATAAGTGAATGAATCAAAATCAAAGAAGCACTTGCCTGCAGCAAGTGCTTCTTTGATGGAATAATATGTTTATTGTAGTATGATTTATTTATAGTTAGTTTTCTTCATATTTGATGGTATATCATTAAAATTTAGGAGTTGAGAGAGTGTCTACTAATAGTCATTCGGGTGCTAAAAGCGGTACTAAGTTAGTATCTACTAAGGATTACGTTGAGATAAATGGTGTTAAACACGGACTAATTAGAGAAACAATAGATGATTCCTTGCCCGTTCTTTTAGTGGTTCATGGAGGACCTGGATTTCCTTTATACCCCATAGCAAAAGCCAAAAATGTAGAATTCTATAAGTATTTTACTGTTTGTTATTATGATCAACGTGGGACCGGAATGTCGTATGTGTCAGACGGCAGTTTAAATATTGAACAAGTCGTTAGTGATTCCATAGAAATTAGTAAGTACATAATTAATAAGTTTGATGTAGATAAACTATACTTATTAGGGCATTCATGGGGAACCATAGTAGCAAGCCTAGCCGCTAAGGTCGAGCCACATTTGTTTCATGCATACATTGGAATAGGTCAAGTGGGGACACCTCAAGAGTCAGAAAGAGAAACATTTAATTATGTTTTAGCAAAGGCTAAAGAGGTTGGGAATAAGAAGTGGATCACAGAAATTGAAGGTTATCCTTTTGATGATCAATATTATAAAAATCAGAAATACAATACCATACGAAGTAAGTATACAGAAAAATTCGGAGCGGGTTTCTTGAGAGATGGGTACTCAAATTTTGAAAGCTTGAAAGATATTTTAAGAACACCACTATATACACTAAAGGAAAGAATAAACATTCTCAGAGGTGCATTTTACTCTTATCAAGCACTTGGTGAAACAATGGCAAATCCAACTTAATGGACAGTATCCATTACATAGACACACCTGTGTATATACTCCAAGGAAAACATGACCACCTAACATCACATCATCAAGCACTTACATTTTATGATCATGTCAAAGCTCCCCATAAAGCGTTCGTTACATTTGAGGATTCATCACATTGTCCTTTTATTGATGAGCAAGAGAGGTTCCTTCAAGAGTTGAGGAAGATACCGGTAGAGGTTGAAAAGCAGCATTTTCTTAATCAAATTAACCCGCAATAGTCTTAATGAAATATGTATTTCATTGTCCTTTTGTATAAGGATTAATTAATACTGAACAGTATTAATTAATTCTTATACATATAACTGATTATTTAAAGTTTATCTTCTTTCATACATTCTAATTATTGAAAAAGTCGCTTAAGAGCCACTGTTCAGAGCCTAATTATATCCTTTTCCTTTTAGGCATTAATACGGGTTTACGAGTGGGGGACTTACTGCGGTTAAAAGTGGCCGACGTTCGAGGAAAACAAAAGGTTGTTATCCGGGAAGGAAAAACGAGAAAGCAACGAACGATCTATTTATCGAATGTGTATGACGAGTTGGCTATGTATGTTGAGTCTCTTCCGGATTCTTCCTGGTTGTTCCCTAGTCGAAAAGGGGAGAACCCGATTTCAAGGGTCCAAGCGTATCGGCAACTCATTAAAGCCGGGGATATGGCCGACATTCCGGAAGGCATTGGCACTCACACGATGAGAAAGACGTTTGGCTATTGGCATTATAAGCAATTTAAAGATGTGGCCGAGCTGCAAATGATCTTTAATCATTCTCACCCGAAAGTAACACTGACCTATATCGGTATCCTGGAAGAAGAGGTTGAAACAATTTAAAATCATTCATGTTGTAAATAGAAGAAAAAGGGGAGTTACAATGGATTTAAAGGAACTTAACAATAGATATGAAGAAATTATCCATTCAAATCGGCCGGAGGAAATTAAAACAAATCAGCTTTCTATGTTAATGACTTACATGGAAGGGGCTTTCTCTATTCCGATGCAACGTAATGAAGAGTGGGAGAGAAAAAATAAAAAAATAATTGCGCTTTATAGGAAGATTTCAAGAAGCCGACAGTTTGAATAAGATAAAAAGGCCACTCGCTATTAAATTCGAGTGGCTTATCTATATCAATGTACAGAGGGTAAGTTTTATGTTCCCGCAATCTATTAATATAAACCAAATTTATTCACTCTATATACTCTTAACATTCTATTACTTAAAGGGAGCTGGCAACTATGTTGAAATATTTATCTGATGTCAAACTATATTTGTTTACCAAACCTTGTTCTTTCCATTCAATTTGTCCATCGTATTGCATACCAATTTTTTGTAAAATTCTTTCGGATGCAATGTTCTTAGGATTTACCGCAGAAACAAGTGTTTTAAGTTTCAGTTTCTCAAAGGCATATGGTAAAGTAGCCCTTGCTGCTTCTTGCCCATAACCTTTTCCCCACGCACTTTGGGTATATCCGTAACAAATTTCAGTGCCGGTGAGTATTTCACAATACTTAAATCCACAATACCCGAGATACTTACCTGTTGACTTTTCGATGACAGAAAAAACTTTATTATCACTTGATTCAAACTTACCGCACGCTTGTTTATGAGTAAATAATGCTTCATCGTAACTTAATGTAATAACACCTCCTGTATATTTCTTTGCCTCTGGATTGTTATTCATCTCCCAATACTCGTCAAAATCTTCTATACTTGGAGGTCTTATTATTAATCTTGCTGTTTCTATTTCCAAGGTCATTTCACCCCTAAGTTATTAATAATCTTCACATCACCATTATAAACTTTCTACTTTCTACTCTTTAAATGGAATTACTTACAACCGTTCTTCTTATGTATTTATTATATAATATATGAAGGAAGGTGAAAATCATTGTTTAAATCTCCTATGCTATTACAATCCTTACCGGAACCACCGGATAACGATATAGAGTGCATCACAGAATTAAAGCTCGATGGCCATAGAATGATCATGAGCCGCTTTGAAGGAAAAACAAGACTTTTCACCAGGCATCGAAACGAGGTTTCAACGATGTACCCGGAACTCCTAGAACATGAGATTGAAGAGGGAACCATGCTCGATGGGGAACTCGTTGCCCTGGATGATGAAGGGAAGCCGGACTTTGAAGCGTTGCAGCTGCGCTCCCGATCAAAGAAATTGATTGATCAAGTACCCCTTCAATTTGTTGCGTTTGATAGTCTTTACCACCAGCATAAACGCATTACCTCTAAACCACTGCATGAACGCAAAGAAAAAGTGGGCGTATCTCTTCCTCAAAATCAGCCAACCCTTGTCGCTCATAACTTTGTCATTGGACAAGCTCAAAATTACTTTCAATTAGTGAAAGAAATGGACTTGGAAGGTATTGTTGTAAAGGACCCTAATTCGGTCTATAAAATCAATACAAGAAGTAAGGCATGGCATAAAATCATTAACTATTCGTACCGTGATGCCTCGGTGAAGAAGATATGAAAAAAGGTTGGATTAGTGGCCACAGATATATTCGTTTTTACCGACCTTGACCTAAGAAGGGAAACAATACACCTCAAAGTGAATAAATCGAATCGAATACTTTCTACCCTTTTAAAACCTAAACCCCCACAGTTAAATCTGTGAGGGTTTAATTATTATGAACAATTTCCTTACTCAAAAAGCGATTCCCCGTTACTCCCTATGACATCCTTATACCAATAAAACGACTTCTTCCGGTACCGCTCAAGCGTGCCGTTCCCGTCCTTATCACGGTCTACATAGACAAAGCCATAGCGTTTTTCCATTTGAGCCGAAGCAGCACTAATTAAATCAATGCATCCCCAAGAAGTGTAGCCGAATACATCGACTCCGTCTTCAATCGCACGACCAACTTCTCTTAAATGGCCTTTATGAAAATCAATTCGGTAGTCGTCATTAATCGTTAGTGTTCCGTTTTCTTCGATTGGATGGTCCAGTGCACCCATGCCATTTTCAGAGACGAACATTGGGAGCTCATAGCGCTCATAATAGAAGTTCAGGATGTACCTCAATCCTTGTGGATCGATTGGGTAGTTCCATTCTGAGTACTCAAGGTATGGATTTTTCAATCCACGATAGAGGTTTCCTTGAGCTAACTCGTATTTAGTTGGATCCTTAGCTACTGTTTTGCTATTGTAGTAGCTGAATGAGATAAAGTCGACTGTGTGCGTTAAGCTTTGCTTATCATCTTCTGTTATCTCTAGCTTGATGTTGTCACGATCGAATAGGCGTTTTGTATAGTACGGATACTCTCCTTTGGCATGTACGTGTACAAAGAGTGTGAGCTCCTGTTGTTCTTCCATTGCATACGTTACATCATCCGGATGACACGTCATTGGATAGCGTGGTGCCGATGCAACCATACATCCGATTTTGAAGTTTGGGTTGATGTCCCGTGCAATTTTTGTCACTAAGCCGCTTGCGACGAGCTGATGGTGAGCGGCTTGGTACATGTCTTGCTTGCTTAGTTGGTCCCTTGGTGTGAGCACACCTCCACCAAGTAAAGGCACGTGAGAGGTGACATTGATTTCGTTGAACGTCACCCAGTATGTCACTTTGTCCTTGTAACGTCTGAATACCGTTTCCGCGTATTTCGCAAACAAGTCAATGAGCCTTCTACTTCTCCAACCATCATAGGCTTTACTCAGATGTAACGGTGACTCATAGTGTGAGAGGGTAACCAACGGCTCGATATTGTACTTATGACACGTATCAAAGACACGGTCATAGAATGCAAGACCTGCTTCATTTGGAGCATCTTCTTCTCCTGTTGGGTAGATGCGTGTCCACGCAATCGACATCCGAAAGACCTTAAAACCCATTTCAGCCATGAGCTTGATATCCTCTTCGTACCGGTTATAGAAGTCAATTCCTTCTAGTTTCAGGTTGTCTTCTGTTGGTCCGTCTGTGACTGGACCAAATATGCCTTTTGGTAGGACATCCTGGACGGATAATCCTTTCCCGTCCACGTTATAAGCCCCTTCACATTGGTTGGCGGCTGTTGCGCCGCCCCATAAGAAGTCTTTTGGAAATACACTCATGCTTCTCAAACCCCTTCATACTATTATTTTACAGCTGTTAAAATGACCGTATCATTTGTTGCTTCATTCGTTTGTCCTTCAACTACATCAAGATATTGACCGGTATTTGTTACGATAATAGGAGTCGTCAGTTCGTAGCCGGCTTTTGCGATCTTGTCCGCTTCAAACGTAAGAAGCGTCTCTCCTTTTTTCACTTGATCTCCTTCTTTGACAAAGGCTGTATAGAACTGTCCATCTAGCTTAACTGTGTCAATTCCAACATGAATTAAAATTTCTAACCCGTCCTCGCTAACTAAACCAATCGCATGTTTTGTTTTAAAGACCATCGCGACTTCTCCATCAAATGGAGCGACTACTTTCCCTTCAGTCGGAAGGATCGCAATCCCTTTACCCATGGCTTCTGTTGCAAAGGCATCATCATTCACATCTGACAGTTGAATTACACTACCGTTTAATGGGCTGAATACCACTGTTCTTTGATTCATTTTATCGTTAATAGTCACGCTTGGTTTCTCGTCTGCTTTCTTTACTTGATCGTCTCCATCTTGCTTTGCTTTTTGTGAATCCTCTTTAAATAAGATAAGAGAAGCAATAAATCCAACAATAATCGCGATAATTAGTGTAATCACTGCGTTGTAGAAGTTCCACATTGTCTCTCCACCCATATAAATTGGGAGTGAGAAAATATTTGAAGTACCAGCTGAGTACGTTTTGATTCCTGTAATACCAGCGTATAGTCCAGCAACCCCAGCCCCAATCATGGTAGCGGCTAGTGTTCTTTTATGTTGCAAGGTAATTCCGTATAACGCAGGTTCGGTAACTCCCATGAAACAAGATAGGCCTGTTGATGTTGCAAGTGTTTTTAACTTTTTATTCTTCGTTCTAACAGCAAATGCGATTACCGCTCCACCTTGAGCCATGTTATATGAAAGTGTGGCAGGTGTAAGAATGGAACCATACCCTACAGCTGCACGTTGTGTTGCTTGAACGGCACCAAGACTATAATGCATTCCAGTCATAACTAGGAATGGTGCAAAGGTTGCAACTAAAAATGGTACTAACCAGCTTGCTCTTTCATCTAAGAACGTAAAGCCTTGAGCTAGATACTCCCCAATAACAGCACCGATTGGTCCAAGTACAATTAATCCGATTGGTCCGACAACAAGAATAACAATCATTGGTACCACAAAGATTTTGACAACGTTTGGAGTAATCTTTTGCATGAATCTCTCCACATAAGACTGAAGCAATACAATTAAAATAATCGGGATAACAGATGATGAGTATACAGCTAATTTAATGGGTATTCCTAGAAATGCCGCTTCCATACCTTCCGTTCTAAGTGCTGTTAGGTCAGGGTGAAGAAGAATCCCTGCAAACACTAGAGCAAGCAAAGGACTTGTGTTAAATTTCTTCGCTGCCGTGGTAGCTATTAAGAATGGTAGAAAGTAAAAGACGGCGTCGCCCATCAGATTCAGAATATAGTAGGTCTGAGACTCTGTAGACATCCATCCAAAGTTTGTGCTTAACGCGAGAATCGCTTTAACCATCCCAGAACCAGCTAAAGCACCGACAATCGGGATAAAAATCGCTGCAATCACATCAAGGAGCTTAGCAAAGGCATTCTTATCGTCTTTCTCTGGTTTCTCATCACTTGTCATGTTGCCTAGCTTATTCACTTCATCGAACACGTCTTTTACGTGAGGACCCACGATGACCTGAGTTTGTCCTCCCTTTTGTACGCACCCAACAACACCGTCCAATTGCTTTATTTTCTCAATATCAGCTAAGCTATCGTTTCTTAAGTTAAATCGTAGACGCGTGACACAGTGGCTTAAGTTCGATACGTTCTTCTCCCCACCCACTTGCTCAAGTATCTTTTTTGCGAGTTCTGTATACTTCATGGTCTTCCCTCCAGAATAATTGGTATAAAAAAAACACCTATATAATCATGCATGAAGAAGCATTACAAAATGCTAATCCATACAGATCATCTAGGTGTTGCCTGCCTAACAGTTACAATCCATGATCAGATCTTATTTGGTTTTCTCTCATTGTTAAACGATTAATATGAAGAATAAAATATAATTGCTCTTCCGATGTCATCGATACATTCATCTTCGACGTAAAGTACGCATCTATTTTTAAAATACATTGATAGGTTTTTGCATATTTCGTTTTCACTTGAAGGAATAGCTGGTTATCGTCTTCAGAATCATAACGAACTTGTCCATGTATTCGCTGCAAGAAGTATCGGACATGCGTTACAAAACGACTATAGTTAATCGAATCTTCTTCGATCTCAATGTTAAAATGAAACTTAATAATATTTAGGATGTCGAGAATCACTGCATTTTCACTATTTGCTTTCATATCTAAAGTGGAATCGAGATTTTGTCCGTTCACAAAATGAAGTGCAATAAAGCTAGCCTCATCCTCTGTTAACCTGACTTTCTCATAATAATAAATCGTATCCAGTGCTTTTAATGCAACCTTAAATTCTCTGGGGTAGAACTTTTTAATCTCCCATAAGAATGCATTTCTCATAAGTTCTCCTTGTCTATGACGATGGAGCGCATAATTAATGTGGTCGGTTAAGCCAATATAGATACTATCATTAAAGGTAATCTCCAGTTCCTTCTCCGCTTCCTTCACAATGCTATTAGTTAACTCCAAATGATTAATTGGAATCTCTCCTACCAGGTGAACAAAGCTATCCACTAGTTCTTTCGATTCTAAGGTGAAGATCTTGTCTACTTTATCTTGGTCTACCTCATCTCCCTCTTTCTTTCCAAAGGCAAGGCCTCTGCCAAGTAACACTTTCTCTACAAACTTTTCATCGTGAGCCAAAATAACATTATTGTTAAAGACTTTTTTTATACGCACGATGCCCCCTCCTAAATAAAAAACACCCAAATAACCATAGAAGTATCTCAGAAAAAATACTTTTACATACGGCTACCTAGGTGTTGCCTGCTCGATGCAGTTACAATCCTAATCTATTATTTGAGGTAATTGTAAACGCTACAATTTTATTTGTCAAACCTTTTTGTGATGGTAAAATTATACTTGTTGAGGGCTTACACGGCAGGGTGGAAATAGGTTCAAATAAAGAAAAAATAATATATTAATTCAAACGATTCACCCACATCCCTATACATAAATCGCATGTTTGATATGATATATACAGACAAAACCAAAGGAGGGATAGCATGGATATCTTAATATGGGTGTCATACGGTTACCTCTTACTCCTTATTCACATTAGCTTCCATGAACTAGGTCACTATACAGTAGGAAGACTTTTTGTACATATTCCGAAAGAAAATTTGAAAATACGAATTTTTCATAATCCACCCCACGTGGCTTTAAGAGATCAAGATAACCAATGGCTCATACCTGGTGATAAAGAAGGTCACTACGTTCGAGCCTATTTCACCTATGATCCAGAGGGAAAGAAGTCCTTTTTATTCGTCATGGGTGGGTTTCTTCTACAAACGATTGTTTTACTCTGTCTTGCTTTTTTTATGTACGCTGTAATAGGAAGTACTGTACTCGCTAATTTTGTGATAGGTGGGTCCTTTGTTTTTAATCTTATTTATATTTTTGCGGATTTAATTATCTACATGTGGAAACGAATTCCGGTTGGAGATACGAGTGCCGCCTTTCAATTTGCGCCTATTAAAACGGTTTTATTTATCCTGGGTCTATTGCTAAGTTATGTTGGGATGTATTTGTATATTGGGTTTGCTTAACTCCATGGCATTACGAAATCCATGCTTTAAATGCCGTGTATTTAAAAGAACTTACTAGCTGGGTCAGGTTAGATGCGCGAGGGAATAAAGAAGAAATTGATTCACAGTTTTATACAGATAAAGAACCATTGGCTTTTCACGTACAAGAGGAATGTGGTGAAAAAGAGTATTCCATTATCTATCCAAGACCGCATCCTAAAACGTTAGCTGTATTAGAAAATCATACGAATGCTATTGAGATGTATAAGCATTATTTACCCGAGTCTTTATCATTAATCCTGTCTTTTAAATAAATTAAAGCCAGAATAAATAATTAGAGCGACACCAATGCCCATGTTCATATTCACTATTTCCGTCCCAAAAGCGAGAGCATAAACAAGATTTAAACAGATAATGCCTATACTCAATAGAAATAGAATAGAGAAGATTATTTTGTCTAATCGGAACTGTTTTCCTAATACATTTATCAATGAAGTCCCTCCTCTTACATTCATTTGAATCCACTTCATCCTGTATTTTAACTGTACCAGAAGCTTAATGCTATGGTTCAATGTATTTTATCAAAGTGAGGCTACATTTTTTTGCGTTCACGACAAAATTATAAAGGGAATATTGCCTATGAGTAGAAAGTGGTTGTCCGGTTCGATAACTTTTACTGCCTTTTTGATTAGTTTGTGGTTTTATTCAAATCTCCCGAATGAAGTACGTTTGCCTTTGATCGGATTTGTATCGAAGTGGATAGTGTTATTTTTTCTACCCTTCAGCCTAGCTGTGCTTTGTCTTTGGCGTCTAAATCGGTTAATGATTCTAATCATAACGGTTCTAGCATTAGTGCATTGGGTCCTTTTGTACCGCTCGATCTCTGGAGAGCTTGATCTTGATACAAATATTTTTCTATTTGTATCTTTCGGAATGGGTTTTCTTTATGTGTGGCTTGGCTACCTTTCTACTTTTGTAAAGCAAAACGCTGGATTTGGATTACGGGTGAGCTGGACGTTACGGAATGAGGAAGTTTGGCGAAGAGCCAATCTGTTTGCAGGAATAGGCTTCGTCTTTGTAGGTCTTTTAACGATCGCTGCAAGCCTCATTGTCACCATGCTTTATCGTTCTAGTTCCATAACAGAAATCGTGCTTCTCAGTTCCTTTGTTTTGATGGTGATTCATGTCGTTGTCTCCCTCATTTATACATATCACGTTTATCAAGAGGTTACTGGTGAAGGCAAAACGAAAAAATAGAAGCACCAACCACATCCATGGTTGGTGCTTCTATTTCATTCATTTCTTCCGTCGAATCCCCATCGGCTGATTTGCACCCTCTGGCCATTCTTCCTTCTCTAGCAACGGAAGCTTCGATATCTTCTCATGAACCGTTGTTGGGAATGGTGCTGGACGTCCTATGCTTTCATCCATACCCATGACCATTTGCTCGCTTGTAGCCACGGTGTTTCCTTCGCCTTCTTTCATCTCAAACCAAAGATGCATGCGTTTGGCATCGGCATCCAGGAGTTTGATGGCGACGTGTAGGGTTTGACTCTCATGTACTTCTGACACATATTTTAGATGAGCCTCTAGTGTGAATATGGTGTATGCCAGTTCGGCTCTACCTGCCTCGTCCAATCCGATGTGCTCCATGAGGG
This sequence comes from Alkalicoccobacillus murimartini, assembly GCF_030813245.1. Lineage (GTDB taxonomy): Bacteria > Bacillota > Bacilli > Bacillales > Bacillaceae_D > Alkalicoccobacillus > Alkalicoccobacillus murimartini. The sequence goes on from NZ_JAUSUA010000008.1 coordinate 44,465, forward strand.
CATCGAGAGAGAGACTGAATACTTTTGCATAAGCGGCATCATTCATATGTCCATTGTAATCGACCCATTCTTTTTGGACGTTGCCTGTCCACACGTTTAGCTCACTCATGTTACTCATTTGCGCACCAACTTTTCAGAAGGCCAGAAGCCTTCTTCATCAAGGAGTCCCATTAATTTAATTAAGAAGCGATCTCTGCGCTCTTCTAGCTCTTGAATATTGCTGTCTCCACTTTGTGTGGCAGTGCCTTCAATGACCTTACCTCTTAATTCTTCCGTAAGTTCAGGAGCAACGAGTCTTGTCCATGGAAGCTTCAAAGCAGGTCCGAATTGTTCAAGCATATGCGCCATGCCTTTTTCTCCACCGGCCAAATGCAGCGTTAAGAAAGGCCCCATGAGAGCCCAACGAAGTCCTGGTCCGTATACTATCGCCGCATCCACTTCTTCTGTTGTGGCTACACCGTCATTGACGATATGAAGAGCCTCTCTCCATATGGCTTCCATTAGTCGATCACCGATATGACCATCGATTTCACCAGACATGACAAGTGGTTTCATCTTCATACCATCATAGATCTCACGCGCTTTTTCTAATACTGAGCGAACTGTCTTTTTGCCCCCCGCTAATTCAACTAGAGGGATCAGATAAACTGGGTTAAACGGATGCGCTACGATGATTCTCTCAGGATGATGGTGACAGTTTTCTTGCAGGACTGACGGCATATAACCCGATGTACTAGAGGCAATTATGGCCGTTGCTGGCGCATGCTCGTCTGCCAAAGAGAGCACTTGTTTCTTTAGCTCTTCTCGTTCAGGTACGTTTTCTTGAACAAGATCCGCGTCCTGCACTGCTTCTTCCAGCGTCTCGACAAACGTAACGTTATCCATTGAGGCGTTATCTGCCATGCCGTAGTCAGTTAAGCTATCCCACACCCCGGTCAAATACTCGATTGTCTTTTCTTCTGCACCGGGAGCTGGATCAAATGCGCGCACTTTATGCCCGTTAGCTAGGAATCGCGCAATCCACCCGTTTCCGATCACGCCGGTACCAATAACCGCCATTGTTTTTTGTGTCATAGTAGGAAACCTCTTTCTATTGATTAAACTTTTTAAGATTTAGTACTTCACGTGCTTCTTGAGGAGTCATTGGCTCAAGATCTACCTCTTTAAGAGCACCGACAGCCTTATCTACTAGCTGAGCATTGGTTCCAAGTACACCTTTTTCAAGATATAGGTTATCCTCTAGACCAACACGAACATTCCCGTCAAGCTTTGCGGCTTCAGTCACAATTGGTAGCTGCATCCGTCCAATACCAAACGCAGACCATGAAGCACCTTCTACGATTCGATTTCTCATATACTCGATCGTTTCAGCATCTGCTGCTGCACCCCAAGGAATACCTAAGCAGAATTGGTACATAGGATTCCCATCAATAAGTCCTTCATTAATTAACTGCTCTGCTAATCGAATTTGGCCCGTATCAAAGATCTCCAACTCAGGCTTCACTCCGCTTTGTTGAATTAGTTTCGCATGCTCACGTAACCAACCTGCTGGCCCAAGATAAATTTGGTCGCCGAAGTTTAAGCTCCCACAGTCCAATGTACAGATCTCAGGAAGTAAGGTTCCTACAGGTTCATGCCTCTCTGCAGGGGTCTGAATATCACTACCTTCTCCTGCTTGATACGGATTCTCTGAATCAGGTACGAAGTCTCCTCCACCACCTGCTGTGATATTAATAATGACGTCTGTTTCATGTTCTCGGATGCGTTCCACTACTTCACGAAACAACGCGAGATCGTGACTGACAATACCTGTCTTTGGATCACGGACATGAATATGTGCAATCGCTGCTCCTGCCTTTGCAGACTCAATAGCCGCCTCTGCTATTTCCTTTGGTGTGACTGGCACGTGCGAGCTTTTTGCGGTTGTATCTCCGGCCCCTGTGACCGCTGCTGTGATCATTCGTTTATTTTTCATTATGTTTACCCCCTGCGTCATTATCCAAATTTGTTTCTTTAAAAGGAACTACCTTTAACACTTCACCACTATCAAAAAAATCAACCAAACTCCAGACCCAATTGTAATAGGCAACACAATCATCTAGCTGTTGATTTAATGAATCGATTTTCTCCTGCACATCAGGAGTCGGTTCAGCATCAATTGACTGTTCCAGCCCCCTTATACGCTCACGTAACTCACGTTCGAGGGTCACATTTTTCTCTGCGACCTCTTTCCAACTAGTTGTAAAAAGAGAAAGAAAGGTTTGTACATCATGTTGCTTATGACCGCCTGACGAAAATTCAGATGTTTCCATACCATCTGACGTGCGATTAGCCATTTCTTTTTCTATCTGCTTTATTCTTTCCAAAACTTGCTCATTTGATTTCGAGTTCAAAAAGCATCTCCTCTCCACAAGAGCAATAGCTATTCCTTACCTTGACATTACATTGATCTAATTCAAATCTAGCTATTTAAGAGAGGAAATAGTCGTAACGCACAATAAAAAATCCATGCAGTTTGTAAAGTTATTATTGCACAGATTTTATCAAATTGCTCTCTATTTTTCAACTTTTATCATTTACAGAGCAATGATCTGAACCTAGACTTGATCCTTTTACCTCTGAGCGTGAAAGAATTCGAAACTATCTATCTGGACAGAAGCGATAGATTCCATTGATAAGAATGAAAATAGTATTTAAACAAATAACCCAAAAAGCTTGATGAACAAGCTTTTTGGGTTAAACTTTGTCGTCAGTAAATTTCAAATATATACTGATGAACAAAAAAAAGCCGAATTCCTATACATTAAGAAGATCCGGCTTTTCTGATATTTAATGAAGATTAAGAGTGTAATTCATTACTCACTTTTTTCATTTAATCGCCTACGAAATACAAAAGCTAAGACAGCGAGCACACCAAAAGCTCCTGCTGAAGAAACGGTAACTATCTTCCACACATTTCCTATTGGAGATTCAAATAACATTGGAATCGAGCTTATTAAAATGGCACCAGTTAAACCCATTCCTAAAATTGTGGCAGCCAAAATCTTGTTCATCTAATCACCTCTCCAAATACTTACAAGTAATTAAACTATTTTAACACTGTATTTAAAGCACCATCAACCTGAAAGTACAGCGATATCTTTAGTGGTATTAGTTTGCTCACTAATACTAGAGGTAGCAAATACTCTTACCCTTCACCCAACAACGGAAAAACCGACCTGACCTTTTCCGTTTCATTCACTAAATGCAGTTCATCTGCCTTGAAATCAAGCGCAAGTAGCTGCATGCCACGTTCAAATACAATGTGGTTTTCCTCAGAGTAAAATTCTTCATCAATCGTAAATTGAACGGTTGCAATGTCATCTTCAAATGAAGTGTCTACACGTTCAATTCCATTTGGGACAGCTGATCTTATATCAGTACTTCCATCTACATCCATAGCTATGACTGCTAAGGGACTTCATAAGAAGGACTTTTATATATTGTTATTGAATAAATAACCGTATAAAACGATAGCCATAAGTAGGGGTGAAATGAGTGAAAAAGGTGTCTGGTTTCATCGTCTTACTGGTTTTATGTACAGTCTATTCTTCAGCTATTGCAGCTGCTTCAAATCCTGACTTTGATGAAAAGGAATTACGGGATTATCTAGACGAGTTTTTCGGAGCTGATGATTATACTGAATATGGTTTTACCACGGAAGATCGTAATCAGCTGTCTTTTGGTGAGCCTGTTGCGATTTATAACCTCAATCCATCCTTTGCTTTTGGAGAAAGCGATACATTACTCCAGGAAGATATCGAAGAGTGGATCTCTATTATTTATGAGAACGAGATTCCGATAAATGGATTAAAACTTAGAGAGTATCCTGATGGGACATTAAACGTATCTGGCTTTGGCTATCCAATAACATTGGCTGCTGACGTTGCAGAACTTAATGAAAGTGAAGTACTCATGTATGAGTTTCCAACTGGATATTATTATGCGTTTAATCCTGAGAGTAACAGCCTTAGACTTCTAGAAGAAGAGGTTAGAGCGGCGCAACCGGATGATGAACTAGTTGAAGGGATATCCGTAGAAGAATTTCAGTTAATTTTAAAAGAAAGTAACGGACTTGGTGGAAGTGAACCCGCTCAACACCAATCGCAATCAATCGTGCTCTATTCTTCAGTTGGTATAGGGGTAGCGGTTTTGTTTTCTCTAATTCTTTGGAGAAAAAGGAGCGCATACTAAAATGGAACTAGACAACCTCGTCTAGTTCCATTTTTGTATTGATGACACTTAGCTCGCCACACGTCTCTTCAGAATGTTTTTAGTTAGTAGCTTCTCAATCTCTACAATGACAAAAACAATCAGCCCCATCAGTAAGGGAATCGTCCATTGTGTCAGTGCTAGTGGCGTCGTTTGGAACACCGTATTCATAAATGGAATGTACGTGAGTCCCAGCTGCAGCACAATGAGAATACCTGCAACTAAGAACACCGCTTTATTCTTAAAGAAATCCTTGTTGAAGGCAAAACCGAGTTCACTTCGGCAGTTAAACAAATAAAACAGTTGTGCCATCACAAACATTTGTAAGATAACTGTTTGCAGGTCACTGCCGCTGTAGCCTTGGTTTTGCATAAAGGTGTTCATCCACAACGTTCCGATACCGATCATGATGGAAACGTATGAGATTCTAAACAAATAATATTTTGACAGTAATGATGATTTAGGATCACGAGGCGGCCGGTCCATAGAGCCTTTTTCCAGATGTTCAAAGGCAAGTCCGAGGGAGACGGTAATGGCCACAACCATGTTCACCCATAGAATTTGAACGGGAGTAAGCGGCATCGTCATTCCTAAAAAGATACTTGCGATAATGAGAATACCTCCCGCACCATTTGTTGGCAGGATAAAGAGGATCGTTTTCTTTACATTATCATAGACCCTTCTACCTTCCTCCACCGCATGAACAATTGTTTGGAAGTTATCATCGGCCAAAACCATCTTCGCAGCATCCTTAGTTACCTCTGTTCCTTTAATACCCATCGCTACCCCAATGTCTGCACGCTTAAGAGCAGCGGCATCATTCACGCCATCTCCTGTCATCGCACAAATGTGACCTAGCTTCTGCAACGCTTTTACGAGGCGCAGCTTATTCTCTGGGCTGGTTCTTGCAAAGATATGGGTAGACTCTGCAGCTACCTCTAGCTCTTCGTCGGTCATTTTATCTAATTCGCGACCAGTTAATGCGCGTTTTCCATCACCAATGCCTAGTTGCTTCCCAATGGCTTTAGCCGTATCTGCATGGTCCCCGGTAATCATTTTTACTTGAATACCTGCTTTTGTACACGTCTTAACAGCTTGCATGGCTTCTTCCCTAGGTGGATCAATAATTCCTGCGATACCAAGGAAGTTCATGCCTTCATCTAGATCATGATGACCAATGGAATCCATCTCTGCAGAAACCTTTTTGAAGGCGGCACCAATGACCCGCTCTCCTTCTTTTGCTCGAAGGGACATCTGACCTTCCCAATAAGAAAGGTTGAAATCGGCTTGTGTGTTTTTCTGAACCATTTCAAAAACGCGGTCAGGAGCCCCTTTCACAAAGAGAAAACGTTCCTGATCTACTTCGGCGAGCACAGCCATGTACTTATACTCAGAATCAAATGGAATCTTAGATATGATTTTGTAGCTAGGTAGCTCCATATCAGACTTGCGGGCAAGTGTTAAAAAGCAGCCATCTGTCGGGTCGCCATCGATTGTCCAATGCCCTGCTTCATTCTGACGTAAATTGGCATCATTACATATCTGAACGCTGGCCAGGAAGCGCCTCAGCACTTCATCTGCATCTTCCGTACGCTGGTCACCTTTTAACGTAATGTCACCATCAGGAGCATAACCGGTGCCAGAAACATCATATTGCGCGGCTGTTGTCTCGACATTGGTCACCGTCATCTCATTTTTTGTCAGTGTTCCTGTTTTATCGGAGCAAATCACTGAAACTGAACCAAGTGTTTCGACAGACGGTAAACTACGAATAATGGCATTACGTTTCGCCATGCGTTGTACACCCACAGCAAGAATAATTGAGAGAACAGCCGGTAGTCCCTCTGGAATAGCAGCCACTGCTAACGCGATAACAGAAAGCAGTAGTTCGCCTGCTGGGAAGTCCCGGATAAAGTAACCGAATAAAAACATGAGGACTGCAACACCGACGACAAAGAGAGCGATTGTTTTTCCAAATGCACCAATCTGTCGTAACAATGGTGTCTGCATATCCTCTACATCTGTGATGGCTTGGTTTATCTTGCCGAGCTCTGTATCTGCCCCGATCGCTGTCACAATACCGACGCCACTACCCGCGGCGATCGATGTTCCTGAGAACACCATGTTAAGTCGATCATTTAAGACTGTATCTGGTTCAAGCACGTTCAGTTCTTTGTCTACAGCCGTTGATTCTCCAGTGAGTGCGGATTCTTCAACCCGTAAGTTATGAGCATCTACAAGCCTTAGATCAGCCGGTACCTTGTCGCCGGCACTCAAAATAACCACATCTCCAACAACCACTTCGGCTGCATCAACTTCCAGACGTTCATTATTTCTTCTCACATTTGCCGTTATACTAAGTAGCGCTTTGATCCCATTTAACGCTTTTTCCGCTTGATTCTCTTGGAAATAGCCAATAAACGCATTAATTATGGTTACGAGCAAGATAACGCTAGTATCTATGTAATGACCTAACAGAGCAGTAATTACAGCTGCCCCAAGTAGTACATAAATAAGGACATCATTAAAATGGCTTAGGAATTTCTTGATTTTGGATTCTGCTTGTTTCTCGGGAAGTTCATTGCGCCCGTCCTTTTCTAAACGCTGCTGTGCTTCCTCAGTGGTTAACCCTGACTCTTTATGCGTATTCAACGCTTCTTCCGTTTCATTCACATCCATGTTAAACCACTTTCTGTCCAGATCGCTCACCCCGTTTCACAGTTCAATCAGTTTCTATTATACACAGAGAAAAGTTTGATAATGCATTTATCCATACTCTTACTAAGATTTCTGATATTTAGATACATTTGCTTATCATCTCTAAGGTGTATTTCTAAAAACTGAATTTTTATAAGAACTATAATGCGAGAAGTTATGTCAGAAAATCTACTTATAAAATTTTAAATTATTAGATTTTTCAATTGGAAACCGCGATTAGTTATGCTACCTTTATTTAAAGAACAATTAAAGACATTTGCGGAAAAAGAGGTGTGTGATTTGAATAATAGTGAAGATACAAGAAAATCAACGTTTTTTATGAAGATATTGGACTGGATCGAAAAGATGGGAAACAAGCTCCCCCACCCTTTTATGCTTTTTGTCTATTTAGCACTAGCGGTCATCCTGATATCCTCCATCATAGGTTGGTTTGGTGTGAGCTTTGAGGACCCGCAATCTGGAGAAACGGTTGCTATTCGACCTTTGCTATCTGTATCTGGTCTAGAATATATACTTTCATCGATGCTTGATAATTTCACCGGCTTTGCGCCGCTTGGACTTGTCTTAGTTATGATGTTTGGAATTGGTCTAGCTCAAAAGGTAGGTTTAATGGAGACCTTTATGAAGAAAACCATCCTTCAGGCTCCAAAACGATTTGTCACATACGCAGTCATCGGCACTGGTATCCTTGGAAACCTGGCTTCAGATGCGGCATTTGTAATTATTCCTCCATTGGCTGCGATGGTCTTTTATGCGCTAGGCAGGCATCCACTTGTGGGAATTGCTGCTGGGTTTGCAGGTGTAGGTGCGGGCTTTACAGCGAATGTGATGATAACTGGAACAGATGCATTGCTCTCAGGAATCTCAACGGAGGTTGCCCAAACCGTTAATCCGGACATCACTGTTTCTCCCGTTGATAATTGGTATTTTATGCTGTTCTCTGTGTTAATGCTTATGATAATTGGGGCCTGGATCACAGAGCGTATTATTGAACCTAGATTAGGCACATATGACCCTAAGCTTGGAGATAGTTCCGTTACAACAGAAACAGTCGAGAAAATCACACCTGAAAAAAATAGAGCACTTAGAAATGCCGGAATATTCGGTCTGATCTATGCGGCTATAGCAGCTATTTTAATTGTCCCTAGCAACGGAATTTTAAGAGGAGAAGATGGTGGTGTTCTAAATTCACCTTTTCTTAGCAATATAATACCTATCATCTTATTCTTTTTCATAACCGTAGCCATTGCCTATGGTGTAACGGTAAAGGCTATCAAAAAGCCCGGTGATGTTCCAGACTTTATGGCCTCAGCGATGAAGGATATGGCCGGATATATTGTTCTAATCTTTGCAGCCTCACAGTTTATTTCTTATTTTGGATGGACCAATTTATCTTCCTTTCTGGCCGTGGCAGGAGCGGAAACTCTAATCTCTGCCGACTTTACAGGCTTACCCGTTCTTGTAGGATTTATTCTTTTAGCTGCCGTACTAAATCTGTTTATTTTCAGTGGCTCTGCGCAATGGGCATTAATGGCCCCTATCTTTATACCAATGTTTATGTATTTGGATTACAATCCTGCATTTGTACAGCTAGCATATAGAATTGCCGATTCATCAACTAATGTTATTACACCGTTAAATCCCTATGTTCCAATGGTTCTAGCATTAATGAAGCGATATGATTCTCGTTCAGGTTTTGGAACATTATTCTCGATTATGCTCCCTTACGCATTAATCTTTTTAGGAATTTGGATAGCCATTTTCATCATATGGACGTTAATTGGATTACCAATTGGTCCGGGAGTAGACATGTATTTAAACTCATAAACTTATAGGAATTATTGAGCAAAATAAAGGCTTTAGACCACTGTTAGAGCATGTCTAAAGCCTTTAAACACTTACTCAAATATAGAGAAACGGGGCGTTAATTTATGAAAGAATGGTTGTATCAACATTTACTTCAATTAAATACAACAGAAACGATGAATCAACTAGAGGGATTTACACGATTGGGCTATTCGCAGGATGAAGTAAAGGCTATGCAGGCATTTCAAAACATTGCTAAGTCTCTTAATATGACCACTGAGCGCGATGAGGCTGGAAACATTCATGCAGTATGGAACCCCGCAGGAAGTGACAAATCACCTTTAGCGTTTGTTTCACATCTCGACACAGTAACAAATGGAGGCGGATACGACGGATTGGCTGGTATTCTCTGTGGTCTGGGGGTAATCAAACGTCTACAGGACGAAAAGTTTAAGCCTGTAAGGCCAATTTCCATCATCTGTTTTGCTTCAGAAGAGTCTGATCGGTTTGGCGTTTCTACTCTTGGAAGTAAAGCGGTAGCGGGAAAAATTAAAAACGACCTAAAAGAATCTCTAGCCAGTTTAATAGATAAAAATGGAGTGTCGATCCGGGAAGCTGTAGAGTCGACAGGGCTAAGCTGGGATCATTTTGATCAAGCAGAGAAAAGCAAAACTAGCTATCACAGAGTCATAGAATTGCATATTGAACAAGGAACACAAATTGAAGTAGCCGGCAAAGAAGCGGCAGCTGTTCAGGCCATAGCTTGCCCAGTTCGTTTAATCGTAACAATTGATGGAAAAAGCGGTCACACCGGTACAACTCCTATGCATAATAGACAGGACGCTTTGCTAGCAGCTGCCCCCATTATTAGCTTCACTTCTGCTAAAGCAATTGAATTAGCAGATGAAGCAGGCGTTCCTTTAGTAGCAACCGTTAGCTCAATAGATTGTTCACCAAATGCCATAACTGTCATCCCTGGAAGGATAGAGCTAGGCATTGATATTAGAAGTGTAGATGATACATCAAAAGAAAAAATGGCACATGCCATTCGGGATGAACTGATCAGTGTAGAGCAGGAATTCGGTGTAACAACCAAGGTCCAAGAGCTAGTTAATAACCCCTCCGTTTTACTGGACACTGACGTTCACCAATCACTCCTGGAATCAATAGAAGAAGCAGGCTACCTTTCTTATTCTATGAACAGCGGCGCAGGACATGATATCATGAACATGGCATCAAAATGGCCTTCGGGTCTTATATTCATTCCATGCAGAGACGGAGTCAGTCATCACCCATCTGAACATGCAAGCATTGAGGATTTAGAAAAGGGAGTAACAATTATGACACATTACGCCAAAAAAGAAGCAGGCGGATCCAGCCTTGAAGATTAAGATCGGCACCGTAGGACCAGAGGATTCCGTGGAACTTCTAATGGAAGAAGTTAAAAAATATGAAGAATTTGAAGCGGTACCATTTTGCTATAAACAAACAAATGAACTAAAAGAGCTCATCAGCAAAGACCAAACCGAGATCGCATACTGGTTGTTTTCTGGTCAGGCGCCCTATGATGTAGCTGTCTCTAATCAATTAGTAGACAGTCGCAACGCAGTCTATCCTCCGTTATATGGGGCTAGTCTGCTTGGTCGTCTCGTCCAAGGTCAATATCAAGAAGGCAAGCTATTTCAATCTGTTAGCCTTGATACCATCCAAGAAAAAGAATTAGATGAAGTGAAACAGGCCTTTTTACCCCCAGAGCTCACTATTCACACGCTTTTCTATCCAGGGTATAAGCCTGCCGAAGAAATTATCGCGTTCCATAAAGAGCTCTACAAACAGAAGCAAATTGACGCAGCTTTTACCTGCATACGAGAAGTATACAGCGAGTTAAAAAAGCAAGGGATTCCTTGTTATCGAGTCACTCCGACCAAGCTATCTATTCAACAAGCATTAAAGTATATCAAGGAACGTGCGCAATCTCAGCTCTACAAAAAGGCGCAGATTGCGATCGTTGCGATTGAAATCCGAAACTATAACGAAAAAAAGGATACTAGCTCCTATTCAATGAAAAGAAAATACCAAGAGCTTGATCTAAAACGATGGCTTCTGCACTATGCCGAAAAGGTAGGCGGCTCTTACATGCAGATCGGCGATGGCACCTTCTTTATTTACACCACAAGAGGCGAACTCGAATGGCATGGGGACAAGCTATGGTTCCAGTTCATGAAAGACGCCGAAGCCCAAACCACCCTACAAACCAATGTTGTTGTAGGCTATGGCAGAACAGCCTTAGAAGCAGAGGGCAATGCACGAAGCGCCCTAAAAGAAGCCCAGGACAAAACCAACAGTGTCATCATCTACGTAGACGAAGACAAACGAAGAACCGAACATCAACCAAATGAACAATCCCTATCCTATGACACAAGGAGAATCGGCCAAGATGGCTCTACTGAAACGTCACTCAGCCCAGCCATCATCAATAAGGTCCAATCCCTTAGTCGACACTACGGCCAAGACCTCGTCACCGCCCAAGACATCTCCAATTGGCTTAATAGCTCCCTGCGCAACGCCAACCGCATCCTCGCCAAGCTAGAGGAAATGAACCTCGCCACCCAAACAGGCGGAGAGCAATCCGGGCAAAGGGGAAGGCCAAGGAGAGTGTATCGGTTGGAGATTCAATAAAACTGAGCAAGCGAAAAAAGCTAGAAGCGAACATGGCCTCTAGCTTTAATTATGTGTAAAGTTATTTTTCCTGAAGATGCATAGATAGATCTATAGCCTTATAATAAAAAACATCTTCTTAAAGAGGTGACACCATTGTTAAAAAGAAAATTAATTGCCGCTTTGATCACGTTTATACTGTCTACACTTTGTATTGCATTAATATCTCCTACACCTAATCTAATAGAGGACTTACGCGTTAGCGGATTAATTGTTTTATGGGGTGTTTTATTCTATCTGTTGCCGGTCACATTCTTGATTGAATGGATAACACGCAAAGCTAGTTTTGCTCGATTCGCGTTATCATTTTACTTGCATATCCTTTTCGGATTTCTAACTATTTTTTTCTTATTCTTTCTTTTTTTCTATTCGATGATTGTCTTTTTCATTTTCTTTCTAACAGATGAATTACTTCGGATACTAGATAAAAAGGGTCCACACAAACTAAGAACATTCATATTACGTCCTTTTAAACGACTTACTTAAGCTTTCCAAGCTGTTGCATGATCTCTTTTAATTGATCGATCGTTTTCGGCAAGTAGCTTTGATCTAATTGAAATTCGAAGTCTAATGTATTGGTCTCACTTGGTATGTCTTGAATATGCCCTTTCACATCCAGTTGTCCGAGTGAGTGTAGGGTCATTTCAATATAGATTGAGTCCTCACGATTTGAGAAAATGACCTTGCCCTTTAGCTTTTGATAGCCCTCAGTAAGCCCCTGGAATAGTTGATACAATTGATTGGTTGAAATCCAAACTTCTGCATCACGTACACTATACTTCCCACTTTGAATGGTTATTTCACTCTCAATCTCATCAAAATCATCTCCTATGTCTCTCTCATGAGGAGCAAAGCGCATCTCTATAAAGTATGGGCTATCGCCTATTTTAAATGTATGCATGTCTAATTCTGAACCTCCTACTCTTTCACAGGTAATCAACCTAAAATAGAAGTTCCGAATTTGTTCGCTTCAGAACTTCCTTTATTTATCGTCATTATCTATGCAGCTTGTTAGACCATTCGCCCTTTAAACACCGTCTTCTCTGGCTTAATACGCCTCGCTACTACTTCAGCAGAAGACTCAGCATGAACGAGTATGAAGCTGGCTTCCTCTCCTTTTATCAACCACTCTTGCCTTCCTGCTTTTGTGATGGATGCCTTGCGACGTGTAATGTAGTTTAGGCTTTGGGCTAACTCCCATTCATCACTCCATCTAGAAGCTTCTGCTAGACGGCTCACTCTTTCGATGAGATCACCGTTACCAAATGGGGACCATAGGTCAAAGATGTTATCACAACCAACCGAAACCTTTACTCCTTGCTCTTCCAGAAACGCTACAGGAGGAAATGGCCTACTGATCGGCACACTTGTGATAATCGTGATTCCTGCTTTTGCTAACCAATTGGTTGTCTCCTTAAGTTGGTTTAGTGGAATATCTGCTAAACCAAAGGCATGACTAATGAATACATCCTGCTTCAGGTCCGCTTCTATTACTAGTTGAGCAAGGCGTTTCATCGTGAAGGTTCCCAAATAATCAGCATCATGTAAATGCAGATCGATCCCTACTTGAAATTCCTTTGCCAATTGGACCATGGTCTGCAACGATTTTTCGATGTCACCGTCTACAGAGGCTGGATCCACACCACCTATATAGCGAACCTGATTATATGCCAAAGCTTTCCGTAAAAGCTCGATGGTTTCGTCTTTTAAGAGTCCATGCTGAGGAAAGGCCACGATTTCTACGTCTAGTTTATGCTCAAACGTTTGGGTCGCTTTTATGACTTCCTCTAGATTAGATAGTCCGACCTCTGGATAAATATCAACATGTGATCTTACATGAGTCACACCATCTTGAGCATACATTTCAAGCAGTCGTTCTGCTCGTTCCTGTGTTGTTGTGTCCAACTGTGGGAGGATGCTCTTCTCCATTTCAAAGCGCTCAAAAATAGACGTCACTTTTTTCACCGGGCGCCATTTCTCTCCAAGTAAGGTCTTATCAAGATGACAGTGCTTTTCAACTAAGGAAGGTAATAAAAGCAGTCCTTTTCCTTCCATCTGTGTCTCTGCCTCATCCAGATGATCGCTAGTCGGAAGCACCTCTTCCACCAACCCATCGACGATCTTCACGTGGATGGAGTCCGTCTTTGTTCCAACGTATTGTCCTTCCTCCTGATGAAACCCTGTTTCGATTCTTACATTTTTGAGCCAATATGAATCGGTCATTGGTATGCCCTCCTTTACTTACAGCTTATTGACGATCATCTTCCCTTTATAAAACACAGCTCTTCTTTCTGCTCGTCTTGCCACAGCCTGTGCACTACAAGTCGCATCAACTAATACAAAATCAGCTGGTGAACCAAGTGTTGGCCAGACTCTCTTTCCTTCCTGATCAAGAGGCGTGATATGTCCCGTAATAAACGCAAGAGCCTGGTGTAAAGAGACCTCATCCTTTTTTCCAAACCGTTCAGCGTATACAGTCGCCTTGTCCAAGCTATCGCCAGTGCCAAATGGAGACCAATGATCAGTAATGCTATCTGCACCTAATGAGACCCTCACTCCCTGTTTGTGAAGAAAAGGGATCGGGATCGTTTTACCAAGAGAGACGGTAGAGGTGATGTCTATTTTCTGTTCATGTAATATCTGAGCCATCTCAGTCAGCTCCCCCTCGCGACTATCTGCTAGTGCTAGAGCGTGACTAATGGTCACGCGTCCTTGCATCTTTGCTTCTTCTGTTAGAGCAGCCAGACGCTTCATAGTAAACAAACCTAGATGACCGCTATCATGAAGGTGTAAGTCGATCCCTGCATCCGCCTGCACAGCTAATTCCATCATGGTCTGCAAGGAATGTTCAATGTCTGTATCGATGGTTGCGGGGTCCACACCACCGACGAATGAAGCTCCATTTTTTAATGCTTCCTGCACATAACTTCGTGCTTGTCCTCTAATCAAGCCTTGCTGCGGGAAGGCGACAATCTCAATATCCGCTTTATCTTTGTACGTCTCTCTCGCCTCAACCGTTGCTTCTAACTGATGAAGCCCTTCAATCGATCCGACATTACAGTGAGTACGAATGGTTGTTGTTCCTGACTGGGTCAATAAATCTATGAGCTTTTCAGCACGATCCTTTGTATAGGGTCTCAATTCTGGCAGTAATCGTTCTTCTTCCTGTAACCGAGTAAAAATCCCACCTGGCGCGCTTGAAGGTGCCTTCCATGGACCACCATAAAACGTCTTATCTAAATGAATGTGCATATCTCTAAAAGACGGCATGAGTAATAAACCTTTTGCATCAATATAGGGCACATTCTCTTCTGGTTGTTCTTCTTGAATCGTCACAATAGATCCTGATTCAATTTGAAGAAAGTAATGCTTTGTCTCAGTGCCAACGACTTCATCACCTTGATAGATAAAACCTGTTTCAAGTGAAACATTAAAGATCCAAAATGTAGACGTATTCATTTTTCCCTCCTATATTGCCTTTATCAAATGGTAGCACACCCTATAGAGATTTCATTATATGAATAAAATGGAGTAAAGTAAGGTTTATCATATAGTAACCATGGTAGAGGATGAATACGGATGGATATTAAGCAATTACGCTACTTCAAAGAGATTGTCGAGCAAGGAAACATCTCGGCTGCAGCTGAGAAGCTATATATGTCACAGCCTCCACTGAGCCAGCAATTACGTTCGTTGGAACAGGAACTAGATACACTACTATTTCATCGACACGGGCGAAAACTTGAATTAACAGAAGCTGGACGTTCTCTCTATCAATACACCTTAGAAATTCTGCAGCTGACAGAAGAGGCCAAACAGAACGTAAAAGATATAGGAGCGGGGTTAACAGGCACATTAAGCGTTGGTATTAACACATTTTCATCGACTGAATTACTGACTAGCATTCAACAATTTTATGAGCTATATCCAAACGTTCATCTAAAGATTCAGCAGAATGAATCCAGTCACCTTTGTCAGTTAGTAAAGGATCGCACCATTGAAATGGCTCTAATTAGACTCCCTCTACACCTAAGTGAGTTTGAAGTACTTCATGTAAAGGATGAACCCTTTTATTATGTAACTTCTAATCAAACGCCATTAAACCATACCATCACGTGGCCGCACATAAACGAGTATCCGTTAATGCTACCAAGTTCAGAGGGACTTGGCGTATACTCATTGATCCGTGAACGTCTGGCCAAACGAGGAATAGAATCTACACTCGTAGGAGAATGCTCCGACATTCAGTTGCTTACCCAAATGGTTGCTCAGAATATGACAAACGCCATTGTTCCAGAAGCCTTTGTGAAGCAGAACACCCATCCATCTATAAAAGCAGTACGAATAGTAGACGAAGAACCTTTTATCTCACCTGTAGGATTGATTTGGTTAAAGAATCATAACCTATCAAAGCCAGCAGAGAGGTTTTTGGATGAGTTAAGGGGATTGATTTAGCATAAGAAACCAACGTTCCCTTCATGTCGTATAAAGATCTATCACACACAATAGAGAGGCGACTAGCTAATGGCTTTTTTTTCAATGATAAAAAAAGGACAATACTCTATTAGAAAAGGCGCAAAAATCGATGTTTTTAATGAAGCCAATCAAGACTTCTACTTACCGATCCTATCGCTTTTTTATTTTATGTTTCAGATCTATAAAAAAGAGTCCGACTTTGTGGAGGATTTAATTGAAGAGGTATTTGATCTGTGACGGAATTAACTAGATGGAATAAGTAGAAGAAAAAAGGAGCCATTTAGCTCCTTTTTTTAGTTGGATTAAACTTACTTATCTATACTTCTCCTTTAGTTGATCACTGCCAAAGCCACCAAACGCCATCATAAAGAGTGGCAGAAAGTTAATGATAAGATTCGATCGTCCTTCTAAGATAAGAATGTTTGTATGGAAGAAATAATTTAAAGCAAAAATGATTAGTTTTGATATCAATAAAAAGACACCTAATAGAAAGACTGTATCAAAGAAAACCTTCCACTTTGGGTAGGCCAGTTGCTTACTATCTTGAATCACTTTCTCTTTCAACTCTTCATCACTCCTCAACAATTCATCTATCGTAATCCCAAATAAATCACTCAAACTCATAATCACTTCGATGTTTGGATAGTTTTTTCCGGTCTCCCATTTAGACACAGACTGACGACTTACATGCATTTTTTCAGCAAGCTCTGCTTGGGACCAGCCCTTCTTTTCTCTTTCTTGTTTCAGTCGTTCACTAAAAATCATGTATCTCATCGCCTTTCCATTACACTATCAGTATGAAAGAATCGAGCTGTTCACGTAAAGCTAGTTCTAGGCGCATCAAGGCGCAACCTCTAGTTGCCACCATAAAATGCCCCATTACTATCGCTATCATTCAGCATTTTTCCATTTATCCGATTTTCAGCTTGGATTCTACAAATTAAAAAGCACCGCCAGATGGCGATGCTTTTTATGGTTATAGATGGCTCGGTCACGCAGAGACTTTCTCTTCTTCGTCTTCGCTTGAAAGATGTGCATCTTTCAACTGCGCATTTGTCACTCCAGCCAATGTTTCAGCTGAAGCAGAAATCTCTTCCATAGAGGCACTTAGTTCTTCTGTAACGGCCGCTGCGTTTTGTACAGCTCCGTTTGATTGAACGGCTACTGATGATACTTCCTTCATGGTATTTGAAACGTCTTCCATGCTCTCCGTCAGTTCGCCAATTGATTCTGATAAGTCTTGAATAAACTCATCGACTTCTTGCGCGTTCTCATTGATGGTATGAAAAACAGTTCCCATTTCGCGATTTAAGCCAATACCAACTTCAACTGAATCAGCACCTTGCTGAATCGCTTTAATTGCATCTTGGCTTCCTTCTTGCACTTCAACAATAAGCTTTTGAATGTTCGCTGTTGCTTCATTTGTTTGTTCAGCAAGCTTGCGGACTTCATCGGCCACAATGGAGAAGCCACGACCGTGCTCCCCTGCTCGCGCTGCTTCAATCGCAGCATTTAATGCAAGTAGGTTCGTTTGGTTAGAGATGCCTGTAATCAGCATTAAGATCTTTTCGATTTCTGCTGTTTTTTGTCCAAGTGCTTCAATTCGTTCTTTAGAAGATTCCACATCTTGTCCAATTAAATTCATTTGCTCGATCGATTGTTGAACCGATGTATTCCCTTTTTTTGCATTTGTATAGGTTGTACTTGATGCTTCAGCAACGAATTGTGTACTTTCACTTATCTCTTTTAAGTTAAAGAAAATAAATGAAACCGTCTCATCAATTGATTTAATCGCATCGACTTGATCATTATTATTGGACGCCAATTCCTGCATCATTTTTGCAATATCCTCTACTCCAGCACTTGTTTCGCTTGCCGATACTTGTAGATGATTCGCAGCTTCTGCAGATTGAACTTTCCAATCTTCTTGTTGATGATCATGACTAGTCGGCGACTCAACTTGATGTGCGCTCGATTTAGTATAGAGAGCATTCAAAAACTGGGCAAACCTATTATTCTGCGTGTCTTCTTCACTTATAAGAATGTCATCCTCTGCCTCTAGACCTTCTTCAGCTTCTCGTAATGCATGAATGAGCTTGCTGTTAAAAAGAAAGGCAACCGTTCCTACTAGCGCCCAAATGAGTGCAAGTCCAACCCATAAAGTGATGTTTCCATCAAGTCCTCCGCCAAGAAGCACGGTTCCAAGAGAGATGAGCATGACACTAATAACTGCTATAAACATACTATTTTGTAGTTTTTTATGAAGTCTTTTCAAACCGAACATTCCTCCTAGCTAATCTTTGCGTTCGTTAAATCCACAAATTCAAGCGCCTGATTAATGTCTGTGAACGCACGTACACTGTCATACGAACCCGATGTTTTAGATAGACGGTTTAACTGCATTTTTAGTGAAGCACTTGGAGTAATCGTTGCATTCTTCTCAATTCTAGTAGATAGCCATCCCATTAGTTCTCCCCACACAGCACTCACTTCAGGTGATGCAACAGTTGTCACATTACGGTTGTCATTCAGAAATTTCTTGATGCCTGGTTTACTAATTTGGCTACGAACAAAGTCAGCCTGCTCTTGAGCTTCTGCCGGCGTAGTAGCCATTTCTAGATATTTAAAGTAAAACACGTCACCTTCGATTTTGTATTCATAATTTGCCATTTTCTATTCCCCCTGTTGTTGGTTTTCTAAAAAATCTTTAAACACGTGTACGGCATGGATCGCTTTTGGAAACCCAGCATACGCACTACAGTGATTAATTAACTCTAAAATTTCTTCCTTTGACACACCAACGCGTAGCGCTGCATTAAAATGGTACGTTAAACCTCTACCATTATCACCTTGCGTAATTAATGAAGAGAGCGTAATAAGGGCACGTTGCTTTTTATCAAGCGCATCGTCAAGATACACATCGCCATACCCAAACTCCAGAGCAAGCTTAGCAAGTCTTGGAGAGAATTCCTCCACTGTCTTCATCGCTTGAATGCCTCGCTCACCAGCTAACTCATCAATCATCTTCCAACCTGCTGCTGCTTTCTCACTCATAAGATCCTCCTCTCACCTAACGTCCAATCGTAGGTGGCCATTCTTCTTTGTTCACTAACACTTCAATGACAACAGGTCCTGTTACCTTTTTAGATGCAGCGTACGCCTCTGCAATCTCTGCTTCAGTCGAACAACAGAAGCCAGTGGCTCCCATCGACTCAGCAAACTGAGTGACATTGACCCCTTTTGTATAACGAGATCCAGCGGAGAAACCTAGGTTATTCTTCATCCCTTTATCGACCATGTCGAGCATTTCATTGTTAAAGACAACAAAGAGCATGTTCGCCCCTTCGTCTACAGCTGTGCCTATCTCTGTCCCATGCATAAAGAGACATCCGTCCCCTGTGAAACAAACAATGGACTCATCTGGTCGCGCCACTTTCGCACCAATCGCAAGACCAATTCCATTACCCATTGCTCCAAACACATCATCAAATCGGAACGTTCCAGCCACATGCGTGGTGAAGTGCTTAATGGTATAAAAGGAGTGACTGCCATCGTCTCCATACACAACCGCCTCATGAGGCAAAAGATCACGCAAAACTTTTACTGTACGTACGGCCGATAATCGACCAGGCTCTGGCTCAGCTGGCTGGGCCGTTTCCTTTTCGGTATACGCACGTAAATCAAGAGCAGGAACCTCCGGGTGGTTCGCTTGCTCTAAGAGATACTTCAAGTTTACCTTCGCATCTCCCTGCACAAAAATTGTGTCACTTTCAAGTGTTTTTCCGACAAAATCTGCATGCCAGTCAAAATGAATGACTTTTCTCGGTTCTCCACCTGCCGTTAATCCAACTGTCGACATATCACTTAGCTTTGAGCCAACGACAACCAACAGGTCACTTTCTCTGTCTTTCACATAGGCAGCAGACGCTTCAGTCCCACCTAATCCAAGTGCTCCTAAAGAAAGCGGGTGTGTCTCAACAAACGCTGCTTTTCCTCCTGGCGTTGTTATAACAGGAATCTGCCAGCGCTCAGCAAGCTCTTGAATCGAATCATAGCTTTGAGATAGGTGAGCCCCTTTTCCAAGTAGCATAAGTGGTCTCTCTGCCTCATCTAACGCTTCAATCGCGCGGCCGATGTTACCAGAAATCACATCATCATGAGCAGGAACAGCAAACTCAAACGGCTCAACCTCACTCATTAAAATATCTAATGGAATTGAGAGATGCACAGGTCCTTTGGATCCTGTTAACGCCTGCTCCTCCGCATGTTGCAGAAGCTGCCTTAACATCTCTTTGCTCTCAACCTTCGCACTAAACTTCGTCACCGGCTTAAACAACTCAACCAGATCCGTACCAAACATACTTGAATCCTGACCAAGCGCCTTCCCAGACATTGCAAGTGGCGGATGTCCCGTAATGAACAACACAGGAGCATGAAACGCAGCAGCCTGAGCCGCAGCCGTGATCATGTTCGTTCCACCAGGACCCGATGTCCCAATAGCTACACCAAGCGATTGATTTTGCATCGCATAGCCTGTCGCCATATATCCAGCTCCACCCTCATGACGTGCAAGGACAAAGTCAACACCCTCTGCTTCCATCGCTAAAATAAGCGGGGAAATGGGCTTACCAGGAATACCAAAAACCTTGGTACATCCTTTTTCTTTTATAAATTGAACCAATATAGTCGAAACCTTTGGCATTATAGCCCTCCTTGCTTTTTTTCTTAATCCTAATAAAACTTCCTTTTTATATATCGGCAGGCAGGAAGAAAGTTTCTAGTTTTTTATAGGGATTTAGTAGGAGTATGTATTATTTTGGTTTTATAATAGATGTAATGATCTTTATATCGGCATTTGTGTAGGTATTAATGAAGGGGAGTTTGACAATAAGAGATAGGTTGATAGGAAAAGATTAAAAAGAGGGATAAAAATACATATAAAGTAGTATATAATGTAAAATAATGTTTCAGAATTCACTTTACACAATTGGGGGCTCTGCTAATGGGTAGTAAAGATATCATTAATACATTTGGATTTAATCTAAATCAAGATGTAGAAAGTATTTACGAATATTCTCCCGTATATAAAGTAGGTCATTACATAATAAAACGAACGCAATCACCCCTTCAAAAAGCACTTAATTTGATGAACTATACAACCTATCTAAAGGAACATCATGTTCCGATTGTCACTCCAGTGAACTTACATGTAGAGAACCCACAATCTATTGAAGGAAAAAGCTATGTCGTATATCCATTCATAGCCGGATCCGATTATGAGCCAAGTTTACTTTCGTTAAAACAATCTGGTGAGCTATTAGGACGTATTCATTCCTTATCTCCAAAAGAAAATGAGTTTAACTTACCCATGTATGATGTGTTTGATTTCAATACTGAAGAAGTAGAAGAACATATCGAGAAAATTAGTAGTCACTCAAAAAAAGTAGATTCAACGATAGATGTGGCTTTTTTAGAGGGAGAGTTGAAGAAATATATACACACACAAACTCTTTTGCAAAAGTCCGAATTACCGTCGCTAAAATAAGCGGGGAAATGGGCTTACCAGGAATACAAAAAACCTTGGTACATCCTTTTTCTTTTATAAATTGAACTATCATTGATGAAACTTTTGGCATTGTTGTCCTCCATTATTCAAAATGCATGGCAATCTTAGCCACTTGTCATCAATATTTCATGATGAATCTTCTTTTTTATCGGCATTTGTTCTTAATCTTTCTAGTATTATTCTATATTAAGTGCAAGAGAACGTTCGCAATATAGGATTTATGGAGAAATAGAAGAATTCATGTGTATAGGTATGAAATAAGGGGAGTTTTAAAAATATGAAAATGATTGTTTTGGGGGATTGGCTCAAAGATTTTATCATAATAAAGTAGTTCTAGGTAGATAAAAGTTAAATTAGCATTACAAACTCTTATTAAGGGTGGATTGATTAAAAAATATCTTTGTTCTACAACTTAATTTGTCATAAAGCTCTTCTTATCATTATTTGATTTCTCCCCCTTAAAAGTACCATTATCAATAGGATATAATTAGTTAACCCGCCACAACTAATCATAAAGAACAAAATCATTACAACTTAAGTATTTTTTACTATTTATTGTCCTAATTCTATATCAAATTATATTTTATTTTATGATGAACCTTTTATATAAAGAGAAATAGTTAAATTAAATACTTTATGTAAAATAATGATTTTTGTTATATAATATTAATTGACCGACCTAAATATCTAAAATTCAGGGGTGTAAACATGATTGAAGAAAACCCAATGTATACTAAAAGATTTCAATTAAAATTAGATAGAGATTCTGAAACCCCTTTAAACTCTTGGGAAATCTCTAATTTCATTAATCAGTTGACAAGTTATTATTATAAAAATGAGCTAATTAATGCTATTTCACATGCATTAAATAATAATATATCTGCTGAAAATATCTTTATTTTAAGTGAATCTTTTAGTCTAAATAAGACATATGAAAAGATTGATATACTAAATATTCCCGATGATTTGCTTCAGCTTTACTATATTGGTGATCCTATTAGCCTTTTTCCAAATAGAGAACTATTTACTTTAAATCTTCTCTTTAATATGGTTAGAACTATAAATAAAACATTATATAATAATAAACCTAGATTAAGATTACATAACAATATCATGATAGAAATATTTAAAAGTTACGATCAAGATTTTAAGAACGTTACTAAATTTATTTTTTTGCAAACAAAGGATTTACTCTATAAAGTTCCTCATAAAACTATACAAGACAAAAACCTATGTGAAACAAAATTAAATCAAATATCAAAAATAATCTCTGGATATCTTAATACTTTTAATGATTATGAATCAAATAAAATTAATATCAACTCATTAACCGAATACCTAATGAGTGACTCAGATATTAAAATCGAATCTAAAAATTTCGAGGTACTTAAAAACAAATATTTCAATAAATTCTTATACTATTTCTCTAAAGTTTCAAGACCAGTTGTAGGCATACATTTAGAAGAAGAAAGAAAAATCAAAATTATTGGTAAATCTCATATAAACAAAAAAATACAAGACGAGTTGTTCTTTGACACAAAGTCCATAACTCATAACAGCCCCCTATCAGCGTTATTTGAAGCAGGACTCGGGCTTGGTCAACTGTCCATTGAACAAGAAAGGTTAAAGCTAGAAAAAGAAAAACATGAGTGGGAGAGGAAAAAAACTAATATTGAATTACAAACATTAGAACTTGAAAAACTTAATAAACAATTAGAAGTACAAAGTAAGATGGAGCTTCTTCTTAAAAAAGAAGGTCTAGATCAAATACAAAACATTACTAATCCCTATATAAAGCAAAACTTGATTGATACTAGAAAAAGAATATTTGAAGGATATACTACACTAGTAAATAAAAATGAATTGATAGTAAATAGAGAAGAAACAAAAATTATAGATGTTAGTATCTAATTTATATTTTAAAAAAGACCACTTATCATAAATAGTGGTCTTTTATTTAATGTATATACAATTCGCAGTCAATTTGTAAAAAAAGATTAATTAAATAACTCTTCTAAATCAATTATGTTGATCAATTCTCTCATTTTTTTTGGATTGGTTGAAGATGCATTGTATTCGGGATCTTCGAGATATGAATGCTTAAATAGATTTGACACGTAATCAAGAAATTTTTCTAAGGCAAATTCGTCATCAAGAACCTCTAATGAAATCCCGTAAGAAATCATTCTATGGAAAATCCCTGCCAATAACATACCGATTGATACCTGGAATTTATAATTTCTGCTAGATATACCGTAAATTTCTTTAGAAAATGGAAATTCTACTCTCTTTCCTATTAATTCAATTATTTTATTAAAATTTTCAAAGCTGTCTTTTACAAATAAGAAATTGTCATGTGCATAAATCGATTCATTTTTTTCCAATTGAGATTTTTGCTTCATGTACTCCTCTGCATATATAGAAGATTTAGAATAACTCTCATTAATACCGCTCTCAAGGATATTCATTAGTACAAAGATACTCTCTTGCACTTTCTTTTTTTGATATCTATCTTTAGTTGCATTATAAGCATTCTGAAGCTCTTTAGAAGTTTTATTATCAACCATGTCTTTTGCGAATTTATTAACATAGTTGTTTAGATTAGAATTATAAACTGCATGTCTAATTTCTTGAGGTGTTAATGGTTTAGTCCCTTTGTTGTATCTATTAAATATCTCTAGCTCAAAATCAAGTCCCGGAAAGTCAGTGAATACAATCGCTGCAAGTTTATGTGTTAATATTTTTTGTTTTGTGTCAAAATCTAAGTCATTAAATTTACTTCCATTCAAACTATTTAACAGTTTCAGGCCAGACAAGCTGAATTTATTTTCCTTAAATCTATAAAAAGCCCTTAGCCTGTGTTGTCCATCTACTACATTTAAAACTTGTAATCCCTCAAATCGATCATTTGCTAAAAAAACTGGAGGGATAGGTATACCCACTAATAATGATTCTATTAATGAGCTCTCATCTATAATAGACGATCTATAATCTCTTTGATAATCTGGTGCTATAATTATCGAATCCGATAGCTCTAACTTTAATTCCTCTTCCAATAACGTTATGTCTTCCACGTTTTGTAATGTAAAACCATTAGAGATTTGTTTTATTATATCTTTTATAGCTATATTCTGTGGTTTATGAGTTGCTGCAGAAAACTCTTCCATCTTATTCATCACCTGCTCTCAAATATTCTAAAATACTTTGTTTCATTATTATATCTTTTGACACAGATTGTAACTCTGGATATAGAGTAGTAAATCCTATTCCCATGGAATATAAAGAAGAAAGAATATCTCGTTTATATTCACCTTTAATAACTAACCTTCTTAATATATTATCATCTACAATTTTATTGAGAGGAGATTTTAAGGGGTCAATTATATCTTGAAAATAAACAAACAAACCATTTTGAGCATTAATTCTTTCATTTAACTTTCTTGATTTAATCGCTACAGGTCCTTCATATGATTCCAAGTTTAGACTTTCACCATTTGCAATATTTAATATTTCTGAACGATGAGCAAACTTATTATTTAACTTTATTGGATTTAAAAACCATACTTCTGCATTTTTGTTCTCTTCATCTTCAAATGCATTTTCTACTGCAAACATTAAGGATACAACATGAGAAAAAGTGAAATCTAATAACCTTGTAGGTATACCATAGTGTTGTGCATAGACCATCCACTCATAATCACTATTTAAATCCGTAGGGAATTTCATATAGTTATGAGAGCTTATTTTAAATTCATTTAAAAAATATTGTATCGCTGTTCTGGAAAATTTTCTTATATTACTTTTATCTAATCTAAGAGAACTTGGTAGTAATTCATATTCACCGCCTTGTCCCCTTGATAACATAAATTCATTTGGTAATGACTCAACGAATTCAGTAAATTGACTTAACTTCTCTATGGGTTCAGTAGTATTCATATAAGTTCCTTTCACCA
The DNA here is from genome assembly GCF_030813245.1 of Alkalicoccobacillus murimartini. Classification (GTDB taxonomy): domain Bacteria; phylum Bacillota; class Bacilli; order Bacillales; family Bacillaceae_D; genus Alkalicoccobacillus; species Alkalicoccobacillus murimartini. The sequence goes on from NZ_JAUSUA010000008.1 coordinate 69,953, forward strand.
CCTGTTATATAGCACACTAGAAATATACCATATTTTCCAAATATAAATATACATAAATAAAAATCTTATTTACTCAATTATGATTAGGAAAAAAAACTATCCTACATTTGATAAATTTAGAAGCAGTTAATTGTGATGTAATGGCCTGTGTTCACTCATATAGTTCATTGAAACACAAAAAAGACCTGTCCAAGGACAGATCTTTGAAAAAATGATATTCAATTACTGCGCTGTATACCCGCCATCAACAATCAAACTATTCCCAGTCATATAAGAAGAATCATCAGAAGCCATGAATAATACGGCTTTTGCCATTTCTTCAGCTTGACCAAGACGTTTCATAGGTGTCATTTCAGATAAAACTTGTTTGTTTTCTTCTGGAATAATTGGTGTATCAATAAAGCCTGGGCATAGTGCGTTCACACGAATGTTTTGATCTGCATACTCAAGAGCAAGAGAACGAGTTAAATTAACAACCCCACCTTTTGCTGCGTTGTATGCTGCTGAACCAGGTGATCCAACCCAACCGTACATAGAAGCCGTGTTCACAATCGAACCGCCACCTGACTTCATCATTTCACGGATCGATTCACGAGCAACTAAGAAGACACCATCTAAATCAACATTAACCGTGTTGCGCCACTCGGAGTATTCTAATTCGTGCGTTGGATGAACACGTCCGATTCCCGCATTGTTGAACACGACATCAACCGTGCCAAACGTTTCAACTGTTTGTTTGAAGACATTGGCAACGTCTTCTTCACTTGTAATATTTGCTTTTATAAAAAGAGCTTCTGCATTAAGCGTTTTCAATTCTTCTTCAAAAGCTTTGCCCTTCTCTTCATTTAAATCAACTAGAACCACTTTGGCTCCTTCAGAAACGAATAATTTCGCCGTTGCTGCACCAATACCAGATGCACCACCAGTAATCACTGCTACTTTATCTTGTAATTTCCCCATCATAATTCCCCCTGAGATCAAAACTTTATTAGCACTTTTTAGACATGTATAATAGAAACTATCTAAACTATTACTTGTGCCCTACTCATGCATTTAAATTGTACTATTTTGTTCACAATTAACAATCAGTAGGTTTTCTCCAAATGTCTACTACATAGACACTTAGACGAAAACTGTCTAGATTGAAGGAGATTTTTTATGAATCATGAACATACCACCCAACGACAAAATCGAACCAAAACACACTTCAGACATGCTTTAATCGAACTCACAAAAAAAATGGGCTACCATCACGTGTCGGTGAAAGATATCGTCGATTATGCTGCCTATAATCGTAGTACGTTCTATATTCACTACAAAGATAAAATGGATTTAGCTGAGGATACACTCATTACTATGCTTGGAGGACTCGAACAGTCAGTGGGCAATCCTTATATACCAGGACAAAAAGTGTACACAGCTAACTTAAAAAGCCCATCCTTTAACATCGTTTCCTACATCTATACCAATCGAGACTTCTTCACGTTAATTAAATACGAGGACACCTTACCCGGCTTACACACTCGTTTTCCACAAACCATTCTGAAGATCTATCAGGAGCAATTTGAATTTGAGACGATTGATCATGCGCCTGTGAACATGGATTACTTTAAGAAGTATACGGCTTATGGATTTTATGGGTTGTTGAAGTATTGGATTCGAGATGATTTTAAGGAGAGTCCGGAGGTTTTTATAAAGGAAGTAATTGAGTTGTCGAGGACGCATATGCATTCGGTGAGGTATGTTGGGGGAGATCGTATTTGAAGGGTGCGTTTTTTCATAACAATTACATAAAATAAGGTACAATCATTTCAATAAAGAGAAGGTGAAGATATGAACGTTTATTGTACTGGTGTTTTCAAAGAAATGGATTTAGCAGTGGACTCTATTATTAAACTAATAAACACCTTGAGCGAAGAAGACCTGAAAAGCAGGCCGACAGAAGGAAAATGGGCAGTTGGTGAATTGCTCTCACACATGTCAGTTCTATGTAAAGCGGATTTTCTTATTGGAGCTGGAGCATCTGAGGCAGATTTAGACCACTTCTATGAAGAAGCTGAGCCAGATGCCAATCGAGAGGCAATTAAAGATTCCCTTATTTGCAATTACTCTTATCTTAAAGAGGGCATAGGGAGATTACAAGAAGCTGAGCTTGTTCACGTATTAAAGCGGGAGCCTAACGTACAATTGTTTGAGTAGATTAAATTAAAATTATATCTATAACTCTACTTTTTCCCCGTTAACACTAAACTCAATGATTTCAGCAATTTTATAATCATCTCTATGTTCAATTAAGTAACTAACTTCGTAAGGTTCACCGTCTACATGCAATTGGTGACGTAAAAAGGTAGTCAAATTCTTCTCGACAAAATTAGATTCGCTACTAGATTGTTCTATCTTCTCTCCTACAATATTTTTCTCAAGAATTTCATCATTTAATTTGTTAAATGCATCTGGCAAAATAGCATAATCACCATTATCTCCGTACCATCTTGCGTCAACAATTTCTAACCAATCAAACCATAGCTCTTCAGGATCTTCTCCATATTCTTCAGCTATCTCGTATACAGTTTCCTTATCACCTAAGAAATCATCTATATCATTTAATCTTGTCATAATTAGATCGTACCACTCAAGGTCTTCTTCGGTAAGATCTCTTAATTTAGTTACTTCTGGATAGAAGGTTGTTGTCATTTCATCGGCTACAATACTTCTTTCTTCAACTGCTTCTAAGGCCTCTTCTAAGGCCTCTTCTACGTCCTCTTCTGCTGTATTCTCTAAGCTCCCTTCCGTGTCAGTTGCTGCAGAACAAGCACCCAGCACCACTCCTAAAGATCCAATTAATAATAGTTTATTAACAATAAACTTCATTGTCATCCTCCCAACAAAATATTAAATAGAAAAGGTCATACCTAATAAGTACATAACCTTATTTTATCATTAAACCTTATTAGATTTGTATACTATTTGAGAAAATATGTATATAAGCTTCGTATCCTTTCATTCTTCAAAAAACTTAAAGCAAACCAACTTTCTAAACAATAACAAGGATTACATTTTCCGTATTGTAGTTATTTAAGAGACAAAAACCAGACAGGATAAATGTTTCCCTGTCTGGTTTAGAATGTCTTAGTGAGAATATTTTCTTTCTCGTTGCAGGTAAACCCCAGCCTACACCTCTGATTTATATCCCGTAAGTTTTGGTATTATCCTAGGTTCGGTCGATCGACTAATGTAATATCCTCCGTCGTTGTTCCTTCCAGCTCTAATACAGTGATCGTATTGCCTTTTTCCTTTAGTAACGGACCTGGTAAGTATAATGTTCGCTGCGGCCCCATCTCATTCCAATACCTTCCTAAGTTGAACCCGTTAATGAACACATTTCCTTTTCTAAACCCTTTTGTGTCCACGAACGTGTCATGACATTCATTCGCATCAAAGGTTCCTTGAAAAAACTTTGGAAAGCGCTCTTCTTTCCCTCCAGCATAATCACTTGGCAGCACATTGAGTTCAATTAGATTCATCGTCCAATGAAACCAATATTGCTCCCCTAACCAAATGTTACGAATTAACCCTTTTTTGTCCGTCAAGTGCTGACCGTAATTGGCTCGTCCCATATTTTCAACAAGGATCTCTAATGTGTTCACATCATCAGGAAAGTTGATCTGTACCGTTTTTTCTTGATCGTTAATATAAATCGTTTTCTCAAGTTTTCCATTTACATACACATAGGCACGATCACGGAAAGGCTCTGTGTCTAGATTGAGTTCCCCTTTCCGGTTCACTTCTGTGCTATATAAAATAAACCCGTACGCCTGTCCAGCGTCCTCCATGGATAGCGGAACTAAATTCTCCTTCACAGTACTAATTTCCTGCAAGGTATCAAATAAACTGACCGATTCCTCCAGCTTTACGGAGCCATAGGTTTTCGTTGGAATCTCATGCTCTACGTCTTCTGGAACATCCACATATCTCCGTAAAACGTTTTTCACTTCTCTGTACTTTTGGGTAATTTCCCCGCTCTCCGACAACAAACTGTCATAATCATAGCTTGTGATGGTTGGATAATATTCGTCATAATGATTAGCACCATTCATAAAGCCAAAATTCGTACCGCCATGGAACATGTACACATTCAATGAGGCATTAATCTTCAATAAATCTTCGAACACATTCGCAACATCTTTCGGATCTCTCGTATGATGCTCGCCTCCCCAGTGGTCAAACCAGCCAATCCAAAATTCAGCGACCATCTTCGGAGAGCCAGGCTTATACTCTTCCAGCTTCCCAAAAGCTTCCTCAACGCGGGATCCAAAATTCAGTGTCGTTGTCACATTTGGTAACGAGCCTTGTTCAATAAAATCAGGCCCATCCGAAGTGAACAGAAACGTATCGATCCCATGCTTTTGATATTGCTCTTTGAATAATTCTAGGTAAGCATGATCATTGCCATACGCACCATACTCATTTTCAATTTGCATGGCAATAATCGGTCCGCCATGCTTACTTAAATATTTCTCAATTTTCGGAAGCAGTACGTCAAAGTAATCTGAAATATGACGTAAAAACCCCGGATGGCTTGATCGAAGCACCATATCCTGTTCTGCTAATAGCCACGCAGGTAACCCGCCCATTTCCCACTCTGCACAAATATACGGAGCGGGGCGCACAATGACGTATAAATCCAGCATCTGAGCCTTTTTAATAAATGTCTCAATATCTGCGAGATCTGAAAAATGAAATTCCCCTTTTTTTGGCTCATGGACATTCCATGGCACATAAGTTTCCACCGTATTTAGGCCGAGTGCCTTTAACTTTCGAAGACGGTCCTCCCAATATTCTGGCACCGTCCTAAAGTAATGAATGGCACCGGACAACACTTGAAAAGGCTTGCCATCTAATAGAAATTCTCCGTTTTCTGCTTTTAACATCGTTACAATAACCTCCTATATACCTCTCAACATATCGCTTTTAAGAAAAGAGTCAGACTCACCACTTAACAGGAGTCTGACCTTTTTCAATTGTCATATTTAAATAAATCAACATTCATAGCGTAAGAGAATCCACTTATTCTGACTTCAGAAGTGATTACACGGCTTCATTTTAACCGCTTTCATATATTATTTATATTAATATCTTCCACATTTATATGAAAATATGAACATCCTGAGCTTCTATCTATCCTTCACTCGGCAGTCTTCCTGTTTTAAGAAGATAGCGATTGCGGTAGTTTTTCGGTGTCATACCTTCGAGCTTTTTAAAGGTAGCAACAAAATTACTCACATCATTAAAGCCCACAAGGAAAGCAATATTTTTTAACGGGACATCCGCATTCTGAATCAAAATTTCTTTCGCTTTCCGAATACGAAGTTGAATCAAAAAGGAATAGGGACTCATATTAAACGAATGATGAAATAACCGATTCAAATGTTGCGAACTCACATTCAAATAAGCGGCCATATCGTTCAGTCCAATATCCTCCGCATAGGCCCACTCAAGCCACTCCACCATAGGGCGAAGCTTGTCGTAATAATTTGACAACGAGGGCTGATTATTGACCTTCCCATATTTCCGTAAATGAATAAGAAAGTTGTATAAATAACTAGATAAATCTAACTTCGAAAACTCCGCATCCTCTTTAATCTTCTCGAGCATCTCCGCAATCATTGAAGCAAATCGCTGGTTCTCCAAATCTGTATACAGGGAGGAATCATTTAGCTTTAACGCATCTAGAATGGAAACAACCGATGTTCCCCCAAACGTCACATAAACCGTAGACCACTTCTTCCCCATGGTAATATACTCATGTGGTGTATACGGCTTTAACAACACACCACGCCCACGAGTCAACCTATGCTCCTGCCCATTAAATGAAAACGTTCCTTCTCCTTCAATGGTCTGCAGCCAATGATAGTGCGGATATCCATCCGGCCGCGACCAATCATGCTCCCGCGGATTATACCCTACACTCTCAATATACAATGGAAACGTATCGACAATCGTCGTATACGTATACCGCATCTTTTCATCATGCATATTTTAGCCCTTTCTCCATATTTAGCTTATATACTGCTTGCTTGGAAAACCTTTATAAATAAATAGTACCACGCTCGGTAAGACAAAGCTTCCCTAAGAGGGATAAGAGTATTGCGCTGTTTATCTCATTCTAGTTTATTTATTTAATGACTTTAGCAGAATGTTAACCTTGCGTTAGTTAACATACTATTTATTATAAGCCTCTCCGTGGTGCATCTAAATGAGGTTTTGTTTAATATTTTTTAAACAACCTCATTTATCTTCTGCATAAGGTTTTTAAGGACTAAAAGTGTTGAGCGTTAATGAGCAGAAAGTGTTTAATTTGGGTTTACGGCTATATAGCTCTCTCTATTTATACTTCCTTTTAATTTTCGGTACAATCTCCGGTAATGCTTTCAAGAGCTCCATATTATGTTCCAATAGGTTACTAGTTTTTTGGTTATTAATCGAATCATGAACAATATTACTTGTTAATTCATCGATATAAGGAATTTCCTTTGGATTTGCTGTTGAATAAGCTTCTACCGATTTTTCAAAAATTATTTCATTAAGTCCCCACTCTCGGGACACTTTATAAATTTCATCTTTTAATTTGTTCCGCTTCCATTCTTCATATGCTTCATCAAAGTTAACATCACTTGCTACATTCCCAGGTTCTAATTCCACTTCAACAAATTGCTTCAGTAGCTCTGCTTGATCAAAATCACCCATATTACTTAATTCTTCAATATGTTGATAAATAATACGTAATGTCTCTGCATCCACTGTTTGTTTTCCATTCGTCGATGTGGCTTTATCTCCGATTAATTGAATTATATAATATGCATCTATTTTTTGTGTACCAGCTAGCTTTGCTTCACCTAAAGGTAATACAGGTAAATCTTCTGGATCGTCGTCCTGATTATCATCTCTCGTTACGTTACGATATGCACCGACATAACGCATCCACTCATGTTCTGTTATACCGAATGCTTCATCTACCCAAGCAAATTCATAATATTGCTGAATCGTATTTAGTTGACTGTTTGCCTTTTTAAAAGCTTTTACGAAGATTTCCTTTGCCTCTTCATCTCTTTCTAAGGCTTGCCATCCCGTTGGATCTTGTAAAATCCCCATCACTTCTTGTGAGTATTTTACAAATTCCTCTACTGCTACAGGATAAGGTTCTACAATTGCTTTACTACTCTTTCCACCACTTCCATATAAAATTAATGCGTCATTTACTGTTTCTTCCGTTATTCTTGGGTACTGGAAGTTGACAATTGTACCAAATTCCTTTTCCTTCCCATAAATTCGGTTTGTTCGTGAATAGGCTTGAATTAATCCTTGTAGTGCAAGTGCACGATCCACATATAACGTGTTAATAAATTTAGAATCATAACCTGTTAGTAACTGATCTGCAACAATAACAAGGTCAATGTTTTTCGGATTCCGGCCACTTCCACCGCGTGTTGCTCGTTCAACGACATCTTCATAATATGCATCTTCTCCTCGTCGTTTATCACCGTATGCATATTCAATCCCAGTGATAGCTGCATAATCTTTGAACATCGTTTTAATTAATTCTGGATCGGTAGTTTCTTTATCTGCATCTGTTCCAAAACTAAATGTCATTGCTACGTTAATAGCAATATCATCTCGTTCAGCTAATTGCTTTTTAAACTCTCCATAATATGCTATTACTCGATGTTTAAATGCCACCGTTAAAATGGCATTGAAAACCTTATGTTGTGACTGTTCTTCCCAATGTTTTAATATTTCCTCTACCACTCTTGGAATATGAGTCTCATCATGATAGAATAATATTTTCCGTTTTTTTGCTTCCTTTTCTACTTCTAACTCAGAAAATTCATATACTTCTCGTTCGAGTTTTCTTTTAGGTGTGTCAGGTTGCTCCTCCAGTTTATATGCCACAATTTGCTCGCGTAATGTATCGTAACTTTCAAATTCTCCAGTATTTATGTAGTCAACATGAAATCCTAAAACGTTTTTATCTGCAATTGCTTCATCTATCGTATATTGATGCAATAGTAGTCCGAACAGCTTTTCTGTTGTATCGATGAGTTCACTCTTCTCATTGATCATTCCTTTAATCTTATTCTCATCAAATAAGGGTGTACCAGTAAAACCATAGAACAGACCATTTTTTAGGAAGTAATTTTTAATGGTTACCATCATTTCACCCATTGTCGTTCGATGAGCTTCATCAATAATGAAGACGATTTTCTTAATTGCTAAACTTTCATCCTTCGCTTCAACTAAATCTTTTACAAGATTATTTAACTTAAACGTGGTCGTTACAACGATACCAGTACTAGCAGATGATAAAAGTTTACGTAGTTGAAAAGTGTGCGCTGTATCATCAACGGTTACTGACTCATATTGTGCATACGCTTTGAAATTATCACTCGTACGACTGTCGAGTTCCTTCCGGTCTACTAAAAATACAACGTTATCAAATCCTGCTCTAGTTGATAAAAATAAAGCTGTTTTAAAACTCGTAATCGTTTTACCAGAACCTGTTGTATGCCAAACAAATCCCCCATGAGGAATTTTATCATCATTATCCCACCCTAGGGCAGCACCTTCGACAGCTTGCAAGGCATGTACTTGATAAGACCGTAATAACATATGTTTACGGTTTTCCTCTTCTCTTGCTTCATCAATGACTAAATAATCGCCAACCATTTGGTGTGCCATCGGAATCATTAAGAAATGACCAATGACATCTTCCCAATGATTAATCGGTTTATTATATTTGTCTGCCCAATGAAATACAAAACTTAGATTAAAGACTTTAATGGACTTTGGTGTTGCAAAGTAACGTGTAGCTACTTCCGAAGTCATCACCATCATTTGAGAAAACGCCATGAAATTGTTCACATATTCACCATCAGCATAATACCGTTTAAACTGATTAAATGCTTCGTCTAACGACTTATCTGTACGCTTTTGTTCAATGTTAATGAGTGGTAGACCATTAATGAGTAAAACAATATCAAAACGATTTCCATTCGGTGTTTCTACTTCTCTTGCGATAGTATAGCTTGAATCTCCACCGCGCACTTGTGCCTTTTTAAAGATAGTTAATGTAATTTGTTCGCGTGTAATGTCTGGATGAGAATCTCGATAAATGCCATCAATTTTCCCAGTCGATTGTTCCATTGCTAATAACTTTGCTGCTTCATAGCTGTTTTCAATTTGCGATACTTTTGCCATCACTTGTGCAAATTCATTATCCGTTAAAGGAACACTTTCCAAGACATCCGCATTCATTCGGTTTAGTTCCTTGCGCCAATTATTGACTAAATCTTTTACAGTAACCTTTTGTTTATTTCCATTAAGAAAATCTAGTGCTTTCCATTTATATTGTTTTAGTTTTGCAACGAACTTATCTTGAAAAGCTTTCTCTGCCACATTTTTTCGCCCATTACTCATTGAATAGCCTCCTCTCTAGACAAGCATTTCTTCTAAATAAGCCTCTTTCATTTTCTTTAGCTTTTCCAGCTTTTTTTCTTCAGTAGTGATTTGGTCATCTAAGTTCTTGAAAAATTCTCCGATTTTTTGTTGTTCTTTATAACATGGAATCTTAACTATGAATTCACTTAATGCCTCTTTAGTTATCGTTTTAATTGTCCCACCAGGTGCTTTTTGTTTCTCAATATCAAATAATAACTGAATAATATACGCAAAATAATAAGTATCAACCTTAAATTTATAGCTTTCAAAAATAAGCAAAGTCCTATCTACATAAGATGAATACTGCGTAATAGCAACTCTACCAATACTTCCCTGTAAGGTAACTAATACTTTCCCTTTTTCAACATAAACACTACTGGGTTGAGCTAACTTACTTATCTTCTGTTTTGTATTATTAACTAGTTTTAAATTATTGGCTACATCTACAACTTGAACAAATGGCATTCCATATATTTCGTCGTACCACTTATCTTCCCCATACGGCTGAGGAAAAGATCCTCGCCGATAGTTTGCGACATTGGATATTTTCCCCTTTTTCCATTCCCCTTCAAACCCTATAAATCTTCTTCTTGGCACAGTTTCGCCTTCTTGTGGAAACATTTCGGTTAAATAAGCAGACTTTAATGCTTTTACTTTAGCAATCTTCCGTTCCTGATTTGCAATTCTTTCATCTAAAACCTTAAAAAACTCGCCGATTTTGTGTTGTTCTTGATATGTTGGCATATATAAACTAATATTATAAATGGTTTTTTTCGATAAACTCGGTACTCCTGTTGACTCATCCAAATATTTCCATTTTATATTCTTACTTTTTGAATAAAAATAATATAAGTCAATATTTTCCTTCGGGACCATATAAAACAAAGTATCAACAGTCCAAAATGGAGCTTTTAAATATTGTGGTTTATCAATGGTACCTTTCCTACCAATACCAATTCCGTCTTCCTTAGAAAGTTGATCATTTACTGACAGCATATATCCACCTGTTCCATAAACAGGAATACTCCCTTTTTGTAAATGTTTGTAGTCTCTTCCAGATTTAACTTCCAAAAAATCTTCAATCCTTTTTGGATTCCAACGACCACCAAACTCTCTAAATCTTCGCTTCGGCACTAACTTCTTTTCTTTCATTCCGTCACCACCAATTCTTCCAGCATTGCCTCAAATTGTTCTTTTAGTGATTTACTTTCTGCTTCAATGGTTTCCAACGTATCAGCATATCTTTCCTTTAAATCCTTCAATGTATCCAGTTCATTTTCAAGAGGTACTTCTACAAGTTTTGTGATGTCACCTGTTAATTGACCAAACCACTTTTTATACATGAGTTGATCAATTTCTTCATTCGTTAAATTTTCAATTCTTTCTTCCACTTGTTCAGTTAATGTTTTCTCTTTTTGTCTAATAGCTTTGGTTAAAGATGATCTTTCGTCTAATAGTTTTCTAACCTTGTCTAATAAAGCATATTCATCCGTATCATTTGCAACTTTCTTTAATTCTGCTTTTACCGCTGATAAAGTAAAGTCGTCTTCTCTAGCATTCAATGCATCTTCTAAGATTTGCGCTTCTTCACTTTCTTCTTCTTTTGCTGCTTCAACGAGTTTATTTATTTCATCATTAATAGCTGCTAAAGTTTCTTTTTGTGTTTCCACAGCAAGTAGTTCTTCTGTATAGAGTTCCTTTAATATAAGTTCATTCGGTACAATTGCTCCAACCCAACCATCTTGTTCTGTTCGCTTCATTTTACCAGAACCTTTTTTAACCATATTCACTTCATGTGTTTTTCCTACTGTATAAAAGTCACTTATCGCAATTTTTTCTATATCTTGGGATATTACATATTCCCATAACTCTGCAATAATTTGATAACTATCATACGTGCTAACGTGATTAAATTGTTTTAATAGCTGTTTAATTTCCGATAACATTTCTTCTTTTAACGGTTCAATATAATTCACATCAGCCACAGTTTTTAACTTTTCCCAATATGTATCCATATAGACTTTCGTTACTTCTGTTAATGCGTTGATTTGTTTTTGTACATTTTCATTTGTTAACACTTCTTCTGTTAAATCTTGAACGGATTGTGTTAATTCCATATAGCCTGGACGTACTTCAGTTAGTGCATTATATAAAACATCTTTTGTCATCTCGTTTAGCATAGTTAGTTTTTTAATCTGGCTTAATGGAATACCGCCATACAAATGTGCATCTACATCATGGGCAATATCTTCTTCGACCGCTTCAATATAACGTGGGATATTTAAGTTATATTCATTTTCTATGATGTCTTTTTTTGTTGCAAGATAACTATACCCTGGTTCACTCGTCCGTTCGATATATGTATCAACAATTTTAGCGATATCCTTCTCTTGTAAGACGTGTTGCTTTCCTTCTTTTACAAACGATTTAGAAGCATCAATCATAAGAACAGGGTCATCTAACTTTCGGTTCTTTTTCAAAATCATCACCGTTACAGGAATGCCTGTATTGGTAAACAGTTTATCTGGCAAGCCAATGACTGTATCAATATAGTTTTTCTCTAATAGTCGTTTACGAATTTCCCCTTCTGCCCCTCCACGGAATAATACACCATGTGGAAGTACAATTGCCATCGTACCTTCTTGACCTAAATGGAATAAACCGTGTAATAAAAAGGCATAATCACCTTTAGAATCTGGTGGTAACACTCCTGCAACTTCAAATCGCGGGTCTGTTACTTTTAAGTCTTCTTGATTCCAATTTTTAACTGAATATGGTGGGTTCATCACAACCGCCTCAAACTGAACACCTTCATTTGGGCGTTCTGGATCTTCAGGCCAATTTTGCCCTAGTGTATCGCCATTTTTCACCGTCATTTTTTCTGGTCGAACTCCATGTAATAATAGATTCATTCGTGTTAAGTTATATGTAGCCGTATTTTTTTCTTGCCCATAATAATGGAGATCTTTTCGGTTATCTTCTGTTAAATATCGACTAACCGTTAAAAGTAATGAACCCGAACCAACAGTAGGGTCATAAATCGATTTTACTTCCGTCGTTTTGGCAACAATTTGTGCCATGACTTCACTTACTTGACGTGGCGTATAGAACTCTCCAGCTTTTTTTCCCGATTCCATCGCAAACTGACCGATTAAATATTCGTAAGCATCTCCTAACACATCACCTTTTTGAAGTGCAACCATATTTAGATCGGCGAATAATTCAATTAATTTACGGATATTTTTACTTCGAGCGTTCAAGTTACTTCCTAAAGCAGTGTCTGTTAGATCAATAGTAGAACTAGAAAAAAGGCCTTTAAAATCATCGATATCTCCAGTTGTAGCTACCGTACGTTCAAAACTTTGTAAGCTCTCTGTTACCTTCTCTAATTCAAATGTGCCTTCACGAATATCTTTTAACCATGTCTGGTATAAGTGTTTAGGTAAAACATAATATCCAAGGACATTTTGAATCATATTGATGAGATTGTTCCCATAACTTGCATAAGCCTCTTCATAAGCTTGGACAATGTCTCCCTCATTCCCTTTAGCACCACTTGTTTTGACAAAAGTTTCAAGTGTTTTATCACTAAGGAACTTATAGAACATTAACCCTAACATATAATCTTTATAACGACTCGCATCCATAGAACCACGAAGGTCATTTGCACCGTCCCATAGTCTTCTTTTAATATCATCTGATGTAATCATGTTCTTTCTCCCTCAATTATATTTATTTTTCAATCAGACCACCCGATAAGGAAGTATTTTACAATTTCATACAATACTTTTTAAAGTGATATACCATCTCAACGCATCCCTATCGTCATGCTTCCAAAAAGTTACTCGCTTTTGTAAATAATCGGTGGTTATGGTTTTTCTTAATTTATAAACTAAGACTTTTATCCCGATTTATAATTGACAATTATATCTTAGGCTATCCATAAACGTGATGATTTCATTTAATTGTTTTTCATCTCTTAGCTATTATTGAAAATAGCAGTCGTTTGTAACAATCATTTCTTTTATAATCTAGGCTACGACATTCTTGTTAGCAGTTCAACATCAATCACTTGTCCAAGTTTTTTATTTAGAAGATTTACTAGACCCTTTAACTATTTAGAAACTTAGGAACAGGAACCTTGTCCCACATAGCCAAATACATACTTGCCGGCCCATTATTCGTGTCCCTGCGTCCCTATAAGATAGCAGTTTAATCTACTTTTAAAAATCCTGTTTTAACTTCTTCCTCAATCACTTCTGTTAAACTGTTTCTTGTTATTTTCAAGCTTTGATTTGCTGTTAACCTAACTACTTTAGGAAAGCCGTCTTCATTTCCCATCATATTAATAACACTCGAGTAATTCCCTTTATCACGAGTTGAGTGTGGAATTGGACCAAATAGAATAAGTCTATTCTCTGGTCTATGACTTAATCGTTTAAAATAAAATTTTTTATATTCATTAAATCCTAAATGCAGTTTCATTCTATCTTTGTCAATTCCTTGATTTTTAAATATCTGATAGATAACATGTTCTTTAACATTACTCTCTCCAAAAAGAAGTATATTTCCGTTTGGATAAGTAAAGCTGTTTTCTTGTTCTGTTAGCAAATCAATTAAATTATACTCATTTAACGTTATTCTTAACGTTCTTTCGTCAGTAGCTTGTATAATTTTTCGAGTTAAAATAGATGAGGCTTCAGTAGCGATGTCAAATAGCAACTCTTGGTCTACTTGCGTCCTACCTCACCTCCATAATATTATTCTTTTCTTCTTCAATTCGCTTAATTCTCTCTAAAGTAACTTTTTGTTCTCTCTTCAATAAATCATATGCTTTTCCAATTTTGTTTTGTTCCTCTTCTGTCAGCACTGGAATCATAATTTTTTCTATATCTCTAATACTTAAAGTCTTCATCACGGTTCCTTTTTCGTATTTCTGTAGTTCTCTCATACCTAATTCACTTTGTAAATAAGCTTCAAGGTACTTTGTATTGATTTTATTTTCATCAATTTCTAAAAAGTATAAGTTACCGTTAACTAATATTTGTTTTTCTTTTTGTTCAATAGATGTCACTTTAAATGGAGACATTTTAGATATAATTAATGAATCGTTTTTTATTACATGTTTTTCTAATGATGGACCAATTTTCTTTATAAATGGCAACATTTTATCCACTATACCATTTGTAAAACTGTTCAAAGCTAAATATTGGTATAGAGTAGGTATTTCCGACTCTATTTCCTTTAAATTATTATTAGAAATCATTGCACCACGATTAATTGTTTTGACAACATCTTTTAATTGTACTGTATTTTCATAAGGTATATCTGGAAATAAATAGCGTTTTGAAGATAATATGAAATCTTCGTTTTCTATAACTTCAAATTTACAATTTTTACTTAATGGTCCAATAACCTCAATTGCTTTGATGATTTTTTTAATATCATCATCTTTTAAAACTGTTTTATATCCTGTTTTAGTGCCCATTTTTGTCGCATCGACAAATGAAACACTCGAATTATTTTTACTTAAAACAAGCAAACTTACTGGTATGCCTGAATAATCCAATAAACCCCCTGGGAGATCTATGACTGCTTCAATTAAACCATCTTTCAATAATTGTTTTCGAATTTGGACATCACGATTATTAACCATTGGAGCTTCATTCATTACAACTACTACTTTTTCAAAGTTTGAATGTAAAACCGCATCTAATACGAATAACCAAGCACTATCATAATTAGGAATTAATTCTTCGTATGCTGTCCCACAAAATTTTTTATTAAGTACCTCATCATATATATCTTTTGACACCCTAAGTCCGAGTGGTCCATTTATAAATACCTTGTTTGCTTCGAATACACTGATATCAGTTTTGAGTGCATTACCTAAAATAATATTTGATGTATCTTTATTCAGCATGTCTAGTAATAGTTTTGAATGAATATACGCCTGTGGATTAATTTCTACACCCATTAGTGCTACATCTTTTTCCATCGACAATTGCGCCAATGTAAAACCTAATCCTGAGCAAATATCAAGTACTGAATCTTTATTATGAATATCAAGTAGTCGATCTACTAATTTTATAATACTGATAGGCGTTTTTTGTATAGTGTTCTCACTATTATCAAATATTGATGTTTGTTCTACAATCTCTAGCCATTCCTTATCTGATAATATTGATATCTGTTTGAATTTTTCTATTAGATTACGATTATCCTCATAAAAATCTTTTAAGGCCCATTTTACTTTTTCATCTTCAATATTCGTGAGTATCTCCTCGAATCCCGTTTTTCGCAACTTTTGACTTAAATATAAAGCAATAAACTGTGAGTAAGGTTCCTGTTTGCCATCTCCTCTTGTTTCACTAACTACTCTTAATAAATCATTGATTTTGTTCTCCAACAAAAACACCTCCATGATTTTTACATACCACATTTAATCTTGGTTTAAATATACCATATTCGCTTGTTTTCGCCAATGGTTTATATATACCAAAATACGATATCGGTATTTTTAAGATATTTATTGTTCTAAAATATTGTTACATAAATTAAATAATGATCACCAATTTTAAGCGATAACAGAAAATTATATAAGTTTAACATCATGCAATTACATGCCCTAAAGAAAAGAGGCTATTCCCTTTAAGATGGGAATAGCCTCTCATGCCAGATTACGAATTCAATTAAAGCTTACGATGCAGAAGACGCTGTACTCAAATATTTAATAGAATTCTTAAGATAGGGTTTGCTTTAATCAGACTATAGAAAATATTAATTAAGACACGTTTAAATTAAATGTACAACTAAAACTACAGATAGATAGCATTGAAATAGAGCTTAAAGAAGTTAATTTCATATATGGAAGCAGTTGAACAAAACCTCTTTCCAGTTTCCATTCTTCAGGAACGATTACAGAAAGTATCTAAACGGAAGAGCAACTTAGAACAAAAGAAAAATGAACTCAGCAATAATCTAAGTTCATTAAATTAGAAAGTCATTCCACCAGATGTTATAAGACACTTATTAGAAAAGATTGTGCAAGTATACCAACAATCAACTAGAGATAAGAATAAACAACTCTTTCAACTTTTACTAGCTAATATAACTCTTGAAATCCGCTTCTTGCACTCGCATCGTTGATAAAGTACCATCTTAAGTATTTAATTTAAAAAATTCTTAAGTGCTGAAATTTTATCTTCTATTTTTTTTTGATTATCACTTATCCCACTTTGACTCAAAGGTTCCTTCTGCTTGATTAGTTCAAGTTCTCGTTTTTTCCTTGAAACTTTATCGTCATTGCTCTCAATTAGACTAAATCTCAACGTTACGCTTGAATCTTCAATTTGTTCTTTATAGAATCCAAAGTATTTTGGATTCTTATATAGTTCAAACAAATGTGCTGCACACCTAACTAATACAAAAACTGATTCGCCTATGTATAGTGCCTTAATTTTGTTGTTCTTTTCCACACTAATTTCATATACTCCAGAACCAATCGCCTTTATTAAATTTCCCTGAAAAAATTCAATGTTAATATTCATATTTGTTTCTTTCAAACTTAAGACCACCTGTCACATTTTTTTATTACCCTTTAACCTCATTTACTTATGATAAGGTTCCCCCCTCATAATCCTAAACCCCCGATACACCTGCTCCACCAATATCAACCGCATCAATTGATGAGGAAACGTCATCTTAGAAAACGATAACTTCTCATTTGCTCTCTCTAATACTTTATCGGACAATCCTAACGATCCTCCAATGACATAACAAATCTTACTCTTCCCATGCAATGCAAGCTGGTTCAAGTTTGCTGCTAGTTCCTCGGAGGTTTGCATCTTCCCATTTATCGCAAGGGCGATGACGTGAGCGTCTTGTGGGATTTTGGCGAGGATGCGGTCGCCTTCTTTTTCTTTGATGATGCGCATGTCTTCTGGGCTGAGGTTCTCGGGTGCTTTTTCGTCGGGGACTTCGGTGATGGTGATTTTGGCGTAGGCACCGAGACGTTTGGTATATTCGTCGATGCCTTGTTTGAGGTATTTTTCTTTTAGCTTGCCAACGGTTACGATGGAGATATTCACAGTGTGTAGAACTCCTTTTTAAATGTTATCCACAGAACTTATCCACATATCAACATTGTGGGTATCTGATTATTTCGTCACAGAGTAAATGGGTTGCTTTTTGCAGAAGCTGCAGGTTGTGGATAAGGCTTGTTCCGATGTAAGCTTTTCCATTACCGGAAACACCTCATTTTCATCGACAACCACATCTAATGCGAGCTCAATATGCTCGTCACATGCGTAATACATTGAGAATCCGTCCTTTCTTAACTGCCTCATTATACCATAGACTTTGGTCCCATCCAACGCGTTGTGGATGAGTGTGGATAACGTTTTACACAGAAAAAAGCAGTGCCTGTTGATAGAGGCACTGCTTTTTGTGGATAGTCTATGATTAGAAGCTTTGTTGTTCTTGGAGCTGTACTTCGATCTCTTGCTCATCTCCGTTACGGTATAATGTAATCGTAACTGTGTCACCTATTGATTTGTCACTGTAGAGGAATCTGCGTAGATCTGCGCCTTCTACAATGTCTTCTCCGTCTATAGACGTGATGACATCATACTCTTGTAATCCGGCTTGGTCCGCTGAAGAGTTCGGTGCCACACTGGTAATCACCACTCCGTCTTCCACATCTTCAGGTAGGTTCAATGTACCTGAGCGGTGCTGCGCTGGAATTTCACTAAGCGAGCGAATACCAACACCCAGCTGAGGGCGTTTCACTTCGCCGAACGTTTCTAGATCATTAATAATTGGTTCTGCTACAGCTGTTGGAATGGCAAAACCAATTCCTTCAACAGCGCTTTGGGCAATTTTCATTGAGTTAATCCCAATGACTTCACCATTGATATTAATAAGAGCTCCACCACTATTACCTGGGTTAATGGCTGCATCCGTCTGCAAGACCTCTGCATTCCAGTCAGGCTGGCCGTCTCCATCTATATCAACGGGGATGCTACGCTCTGTTGCACTGATAATGCCTTGTGTAACAGAACTGGCAAAGCTTTGTCCGAGCGGATTCCCAATAGCAATAGCTGGTTCACCGGCACGAAGATTTTCAGAGTTACCAAATGTAGCGACAGTATCTACATGCTCTGCGTCAATCTCAAGTACTGCTAAGTCAGTAATGGCATCTGCCCCTAATAGCTGTGCAGGAACATCTGTACCGTCAGTTAAAGTCACCGCTAAATCATTGGCTCCTTCAATGACATGGTTATTCGTAACAACATAAGCTTTGTCGCCATCTACCTTGTAAATAACACCTGAGCCTGTTCCTTCAGCGGCTTCTTCACTCAGGAAGTCCGATCGTTGCATGTTGGTGACACCGACCACGGCATCGGATACTTTTTCGACTGCATCCGTCACACCAGAGCTCACATTCAGATTAATCGCTTGAGAGCTTCCATCGCTATTATCAATTTGTGTACCACCTACTTCTTCAGTTGGTGGATTGTTTGACTCGATCTCATATGGTAACCAGCCAATGTTTGAGAGTGCAGGGGTCGTAAATACCACAATCAGTCCGCCGAGTATGGCTCCGCCAAATGCTGAGAAGCCTGCTGCGCGCTTTCTACCTTTAGGTTTTTTGTACCTTTCTTGTGGTTCTGTATGTCTAGGATAATTAGAATAGCTTCCTTGCTGTGTTGGTCTGTTATTTGGGTCTTGAGAATCGTAATAGCCCATCTGTTCTTACCCCTCTCTGTCTCCTTGGAGCATAGTGTCTTACAAGACCTATTATAGCGCTTGTAAACGCGTGGTCTAGTAGAAAGACCGCTTTTTGTAAATCTTTGATAATGATCAGATAATTTGCAACAATATTGACGCGAAATCATGTAAATAGACGCAAAGTCGTGGTGGGGCTTTAGGACTAAAATTGTTTTCAACCTATACTCATATTCCCACATAAGTGGAAGGTTTAAACCTAAACAAGAAAGATCGTTGATGATGAAGCCATGCACTTTGCTCCATCAAAAAAACCCAGCATCCGCTGGGTTTCCATATTTCACTTATACAACGGACATAGCCGTTGGTTTCAGTGGATCGGTGTCATAGAGTTGAAATTGTTCGCCTACGTTCATGCCTTGCGCTTTGAGACTTTGCTCGACGGTCAGTCGGGCGAGGTCCTTCATGTTGTTGTCTAAGCTAAGGTGCGCAAGGTAGATGCGGGAGGTATTGTCTCCAATCACATCTGTTAGGGCCATCGCCGCATCTTCATTGGATACGTGACCGACGTCACTTAGAATACGACGTTTGACGTTCCATGGATAGCGACCAATACGCAGCATGTTCAAATCATGGTTCGATTCAAAGACAAACATATCTGCGTCTTTGATGGTTCCTTTGATACGGTCACTGACGTAGCCCATGTCGGTTGCAATGACGAGCTTTCGACCGTTGTGACGAAAGACGTAAAACATCGGCTGGGCAGCATCATGAGAGACGCCAAAGGATTCCACTTCAAGGTCACCGAAGTCGCGGACCGTTTCCATATCGAAATGAAATTTCTGATCTAAAGGAATAGTACCAAGCTGTTTGTCCATGGCATTCCAGGTTTTTTCGTTGGCATAGATCGGCAGCTTGTGGCGACGAGCAAAAATTCCCACGCCTTTGATATGATCGCTATGTTCATGAGTCACCAGAATCCCATCGAGTTCTTTTGGGTCACGGTTAATCTCTTGAAACAGCTCGTCCATCTTTTTCCCACTCAATCCTGCATCCACTAAGAGACGTTTTGTTGGTGTCTCCACATACATGGCATTGCCGGTGCTACCGCTTGCCAACACGCTAAATCGTAAGGCCATGATCGGCCTCCTTTCCTCTAATCCTCTTCCCTTATATCCTCTTCTGACTCATCGTCCTCGTCGTCTTCTTCAACGGGGTTATCCTGTATTTGAGGACTTACTTGCTCGTCCTCATCATCCAGAATTCCTTGTTCCTGAACGATGCCTTCAAATGCATTCACCAGGTATGTCACTTGCTCATCACCCTTGTCGACATCAATTTTAAAGATGGGTGCGAACACGTGTGATTCCCTAAAGAAGCTGTAATATCCTAATTCAAAGCCAACGATGCTTTGGTTCAATGTGATATATTGCTGATTAAATAAAGTCTCAATCGCTCGCAGGTTGATCAGCGTATCCTTTGGATTGCCCTGCTTTTCATACACAGAATAATCTTGTTCATAACTAATAATTTCGCGCTCATTATTAGTCGTTATTCGTAACGGTTCATTATGGTTGGTATACACCACTTTATCAGCAAATACCTGATCCAAATAAATGATATTGTCTACCTCACGAACAACACGGTATTCCTCTCCATTTAGCACATAGGTAGAAAGGAATTGTGTTACATTCGTATTGTCCTCTCCAAGCTCAAAAGGTTCTTCCAAAGTAGAAAGGATGGTATCTTCATCCTGTAATTCAGCTGTTTGGTTAGAAAGAGATTCAACCATTTCTGTTGTAATGCGCTGCTTTTGTCCAACAATATATTCGGCTTCTTGCATATCCTCTGGTAGTTCAACATCAATACTAATTTGATTCTGTCGTAGCTTATCTTGAATGGTATTCCCACTAATTAAGCTATATTGATTCTCCACATTCACTTTATAGAGCTGCCAGCCGAGAAAGATGTTCAAGAACAGAAAGGTCATAATGAATACCGTTTTGGTTCTACTCCAATTCATTTGTATCCCCCTCTGTAAACGGAACCCTTTGCCAGCCGTTTTGCGCAAGGACAAACCAAGCTGGTTCAAGCGTGACTAATCCACGTTGATTGTCCTCATCCGTCATTTCATATCCCACTCGAACATCTCTCACCTGATCAAAATCAAGGCGTTTGGCTGTTTTAAGTCTCTCGACCAAATCTGTACCTGACTGCAGCTCCATCGACATCTCATCAATTGGTGTGCTATCTAGTGTTAACAGTGGCCTATCATATCTTGTGGTTTGCGTGCCTGTTTTTTCGACACTCAACGCCATACTATCCTTGTTGTTTTTAAAGTTTAAGACGGGCAAGTTATTCATGTACAGACGATATACTGCCAATTCTCGATCATCCGTTTCTCTCCACCAGCTTAAGATATAGTCATTGGTCCAGCCATAATGTCCGTTTATATAATCATAGCTGCTTTGCGGGATACTATTGGTCTGTGTACTTGATGACTCTGAAGTCGAAGAAGATGAAGAATTACGATAGGTCATAAAGTTCTCGTTATCTCTTAAATTAAGGATTCGAGTACCATCTGTATATGTTAATTCTCCATTGCTTTGACGATAGCTTCTTACCGAATCAGGATCAGGAAATAACGCCTGTGTAAAATCATTTGCTTGGACACGCTCCGTTGGATACTGTCCTCGCATATACTCCGTTGAATTAGTTGGTACATAGATATTTTGCTGATCAAGAATAAATTCAGTCGTGTCCGGTTCATTCACTGTCATGGCCGGTACAGCGTTATCCTCAGCCAAAAATTCTTCTAATTCATTTGATGAAAAATTCATTCCAATCTCAAATGAACTATTCTCTGTAGATGAATAGACTTGAAGCTTCACACCATCTCCATTACTATCTTCATAGATAAGGACACGATCAACACCTTCAAGAGGTAAGTTATCCTGCTCTTGATTCTGTGAAAAGAGACTAGTAAACATACTAATAGGTAATCGATCAGGGAATATAATTTCTATACCCGTTTCTACATCTATTGGAGCAAACGCCGTCATGTCCTGAAGATCTGACTGTAACAGCGAGTCATAGATCTGTTTAAATAAAGGATCACTTTCAAGGACCATATAGGTCTCTCCAAACTGATGCTTCACAATTTTACTTGGTTGAATCACGTCTTGAATAGACTTCTCTTCACCAATCGGGTTCAATTCAACCGCTTCAGATTCTTGATCTGCGATTTCAGGCTGGTACGTCCAGAGCTTCCAGGTCAAAATTAAACTGAGAATAACCAAAACGACCAATAACCAGGTTTTCATTCGATCGTAATAAAGACCTCTCACTCTCACACGTCTCCCTCCTTAAATGCTGAATAGGGTAATGTGAAGTAAATCGTTGTTCCTTCTCCATACTCACTGTGCACCCAAATATCTCCGCCGTGAGCTTGAACCAGTTCTTTTGCAATAGCCAGTCCCAATCCTGTTCCACCAACACTACGGGCTCTCGCGCGGTCAACACGATAAAATCTGTCGAAAATCCGCAGCTGACTTTCCCGGGGAATACCCATGCCTTGATCCGCAATGCTGACACGAACATGGTTCCCTTGATGAAGTAAGGTTGTTGTAATATTAGCACCTTCAGCCGAGTATTTTAACGCATTAGAAATAATATTGTCTAATACTTGAATCAGTTTATCTTGATCCATTTCGACATAACTCGGCTTTTTCGAAATATGTCGATGGAGATTAATGTTCTTTTCCTGGGCAATAATTTCGAATCGATCTAATACCTCATGCAAAAATTGTCCGAAATCGATCCATTGAAGGACAAATTGATAGTCGTCGCTGTCGATTTTTGAAAGCTGTAGCAAATCATTAACCAAACGAATCATTCGTTCCGTTTCATTTTGAGTCACCTTCAGAAAACGTGGCCCCATATCGACATCCTGCATCACACCATCTTCCAGTGCTTCTAAATAGCTTTTCATGGTGGTAAGAGGTGTACGTAGTTCATGTGAGACATTCGCAACAAACTCACGACGTTCCTGTTCAATCTTCTCTTTCTCCGTCACATCATGAAGAACTGTAATTAGACCATTAATTGGCCCCTCATCCTCTTGAATGACTGAGAAATTCGCCTCAAGCAGGTATTGTCCATCCTCATTACTGAAATCCAACAACACAGACTCAGAGTGATCATACAAATCGTATACTCCAAAGGTTTCTGTTACATGAAGGACGTCGGTAAGTGGTTGACGCATGACCTGTTTACTGGAGACACCCAGCAGTTCTTCCGCTCGTTTATTTAAAAGAATGACTCGTCCATTCTGGTCGGTCGCGATCACACCATCTGTCATGTTCGAGAGCACCGAGCTTAGACGCTTCTGCTCACGATCACGCGTTAGAGTTGCGTCATGCAACTTCATCGTCAGCTGGTTAAAAGATGTAGCCAGTTGGCCAATCTCATCCGTACTATACACCTTTACCTGCCTCGAGAAATCACCGTGACTCATGCGTAACGCTTGCTTTCTCATCTCAAGGATCGGAACAATGATTGTACGTGCTAGCAAAATAACGAGGATTGCTGATATCACAAGTGCAATGGATGTCCCTTTAAATAAGATACTATTTATCTCTTGTATTTGATCATAGATTTCCTCTAAAGAAGCTTGAATATAGATGACACCTAGAACCGTTCCATCATTTTCGGTGATCGGAACAGCCATGACACGAAAACGCTCTTTATTTTGGGGGTTTTGCACTTCGCCCTCTTCCGTAGAACCAAGCAAAGCCCGCTTCACCCGAATTTCATTATTACGCATCCCAATTTGGTTACGATCCCCTATATTAGAGGTACCAAGAATGACCTCATTCTTATCAATCACCTGAGCTGTCGCGTTATCAATGCGAAAGAAATCCTGCAACAATGAATTAATCTCCGCTGTCAGTTCGTCTCGATCATCAGGTGACGCACCCATAACATCAGGCAATTGCGACTGAAGCAGGTTGGAGCGTTCATCAAGTAGCTCAAAATGATTCGTTAAGAGATCCTGCTCAAGCTGCCTGGTAAAATAAACGCCAATAACCTGAACAGCAACCAGGATTAGTAGAACATAGGCGATAATCAGCTTAAACTGAATCGACTTAAAGAAACCAATCTTTCTATCCATTAGGACTTCTCCTGCTCCTGAACTTCTGGTTCATTCAAGAAATAACCAACACCACGACGAGTGATAATCCATGCCGGGAAGCTTGGATTATCTTCCACCTTCTCACGAAGACGGCGAACGGTTACATCTACTGTACGCACATCACCAAAATAGTCATAGCCCCACACAGCTTGAAGAAGGTGCTCTCGAGTCATAACCTGTCCTAAATGCTTGGCCAAGTAATGAATCAATTCAAACTCTCTATGTGTTAACTCGATGGGCTCACCACGTCTTTTTACTTGATAGGCTTCTGGATAGATTACTAGATTGCCTATCACAAGCTCCTTATGAGCCGGAGCTTCTTCCGTCGTTTTTTGCCTACGTAGGTTTGCCTTTACGCGAGCCAACAGCTCTCTTGTGCTAAATGGCTTCGTTACATAATCATCTGCTCCTAGTTCAAGACCAAGAACTTTATCTATTTCCGAATCCTTTGCCGTCAGCATAATGATCGGAATATCGTAGTTTTTACGAACTTCTTTACATACTTCCATCCCATCTTTGTGGGGGAGCATGATATCTAATAATATCAAATCAGGTTTTTCCTGTTTCACCTGTTCCATTGCTTCTACGCCGTCATACGCACAGACGACCTCAAATCCTTCTTTTTCAAGATTAAATTTCAGGATATCTGCAATGGGACGTTCGTCATCAACAACGAGAATTCGCTTATCCATTCCATTTCTCTCCTATCTATTCTAACTCATTTTAGTTTAACACAAAGAACCTGTGACAAAACGACATCCGTATGTACGTTGCACAGGGAAAAGCATTTATATATACTCATTATACTTTAAAATTAGTAACATCCGTACAAAAAGAACCCTCAATCAGATATTCATGATGAGGGTTCTTACGATCGAATGAATGCCGGCCAGAGGACTTGAACCCCCAACCTACTGATTACAAGTCAGTTGCTCTACCAATTGAGCTAGGCCGGCAAATGGTGGCTCAGGACAGAATCGAACTGCCGACACACGGATTTTCAGTCCGTTGCTCTACCAACTGAGCTACTAAGCCACACTATCTTATTCAAATAAAAATGGCGGTCTGGACGGGACTCGAACCCGCGACCTCCTGCGTGACAGGCAGGCATTCTAACCAACTGAACTACCAGACCAATAATGGTGACCCGTACGGGAATCGAACCCGTGATACCGCCGTGAAAGGGCGGTGTCTTAACCGCTTGACCAACGGGCCATTATTGTAAAAATTAAAAGTAAAAGTGAGCCATGAAGGATTCGAACCTTCGACCCTCTGATTAAAAGTCAGATGCTCTACCAACTGAGCTAATGGCTCATGCTTATAAGTGGTGCCTTACTATGTTTCCGTGTTTCTTCCTCTAAAAGCATACGCTTCGAAGTAGGTCCGTCGAAACAACTCGATGCTCATTCAGAGATGTATTGCTCGTCTCTACCAACTGAGCTAATGGCTCATGATTTAAGTCATGTTGTCTTTGCGACAAGATTTATCTTAGCATACATGCTTGTCCTGTGCAATGTTTTTCTAAAAAAACTTGTAATTTCTTGTTCTTTTTTCTCTCTACCAAGAATATCGGATTAAACAAAGGAATGCAAGGAGCAATTTAGCCCTTGCATTGCCTGTTTATCCTTAGGTAGATTAAGCAAAAACTCCACGGACAAGATTCGTTTGCTCACGATCCGGACCGACAGAGAAAATCGTTAACGGAATACCTGTTAGCTGAGAAATACGCTCAATATAATGACGAGCATTCACAGGAAGCTCACTTAGTGATTTCACTCCCGTAATATCCTCAGTCCAGCCTGGAAGCTCTTCAAATACTGGCTCACACTCTGCCAATACTTTTAGGCTTGCAGGAAACTCTTCCATTACTTCTCCACGATACATGTAAGACGTACAAATCTTTAACGTCTCAATTCCAGTGAGTACATCAATGGAATTAAGAGAAAGATCTGTAATCCCACTTACACGACGAGCATGACGAACCACAACACTATCAAACCATCCCACACGACGTGGACGACCCGTTGTTGTTCCGTACTCATTTCCTACATCACGGATCAAATCACCCGTCTCATCATGAAGCTCAGTTGGAAATGGACCATCCCCTACACGAGTTGTATAAGCTTTAGACACACCAACAACATGATTAATCTTAGATGGACCTACACCAGAACCAATTGTCACTCCACCTGCGATTGGATTTGAAGACGTTACAAATGGGTACGTACCTTGATCAATATCAAGCATAACCCCTTGAGCCCCTTCAAATAACACACGACGACCATCATCAAGAGCGCATCATTTAACACAACGGATGTGTCACAAACATATTTAGCGATTTGCTGACCATACTCGTAATACTCTTCAAAGATTTCCTCTTTAGTAAAACCTTCCGTTTCAAAAAACTTCTCAAACATCCGGTTTTTCTCTTTAAGATTCATCTCTAATTTTTCTTCAAACGTTTCTTTATCAAGTAAATCAGCGATACGAATACCGATTCTCGCTGCTTTATCCATATATGCTGGGCCAATCCCTTTTTTGGTTGTCCCAATTTTATTTGCGCCTTTACGCTCTTCTTCCACAATATCAAGCTTTAAGTGATACGGAAGAATAACATGTGCACGATTACTGATTTTTAAGTTGCTTGTATCAACATTACGTTCATGTAGATAGGCTAGCTCTTCAAGAAGCGCCTTAGGATCAATAACCATCCCATTGCCAATCACACAATCCTTCTCTTTATAGAAGATCCCGGACGGAATGAGGTGAAGCTTATACTTCGTTCCACCAAACACAATTGTATGTCCTGCGTTATTTCCACCTTGGTAACGTGCGACAACTTCTGCTTTTTCTGAAAGGTAATCGGTAATTTTCCCTTTCCCTTCGTCGCCCCACTGTGTTCCTACAACAACAACTGATGACATTTGTTGCACCTCCAACTCTCTTCTAAAAAACCCTTGATAAGTATATCAGCTAAAACCACCAGCGTCAAACTAAATCCGAACAATATGAATGTATGAAACTATATTTGTTCGTATAAATGAAACATTGAGTGAATACAGACAAGAAGAAGGCTAACTATTTATGTACTTTCTCTGTTTAGCATGGGTTAACAGTCTGAAAATGGGACTGAGTCTTGGTATCATGTTCGTGCCTCTTAGTAAGAACATACTGTCTCTTGATATAGATGAGTGGTTCTTGGTGGTTCATGTTCTGTCTTGATGATTCTGCGTTCCCTCTTGATGTCGACCTTCTCCTCTTGGTAAATCCTCATTCCACTTGGTTTTTTGCCCCTGCCTCTTGCTCACGTCCACACACTCAATCCGATTTATAAAAATGATCATTTTTGTTCCTTATCTCCCTCAGATCTCTTCTTGATCTTGATAGTGTCTGCTTTCCTCTTTGTACTGCCTCTCTGGCTCTTGGTATCCTCCACTCGCTCTTAGTCTTTTCTGTTCTGTCTTGATGATTCTGCGTTCCCTCTTGATGTCGACCTTCTCCTCTTGGTAAATCCTCATCCCGCTTGGTTTTTTGCCCCTGCCTCTTGCTCACGCCCACACACTCAATCCGGTTTATAAAAATGATCATTTTTGTTCCTTATCTCCCTAGGTCTCTTCTTAATCTTGATAATGTCTGCTTTCCTCTTTGTACTGCCTCTCTGGCTCTTGGTATCCTCCACTCGCTCTTAGTCTTTCCACTTCTATTTTGATCACAGCGTAATCCCTCTTGACATCGACCTTCTCCTCTTACTAAATCCTTATCCTTCTTGGTGTATAGTCCTGACCTCTTGCTCACGCCTCAATCCCCACCACAAAAAAACAGAATGCACATATGCATTCTGCTCTTGATCATTAAGCTCCGGGTGGGATATCTCGTTCGTCGTGGCGCCTGTCGAGGTTCACGAATTTGTTGTATTCTTTCACAAAGGCGAGCTCGACGGTGCCGACCGGGCCGTTCCGTTGTTTGGCGATGATGATTTCAATGATGTTTTGGTTCTCTGATTCTTTATCGTAGTAGTCATCACGGTAGAGGAAAGCGACGATATCGGCATCCTGCTCGATACTTCCTGACTCCCGGATATCTGACATCATTGGTCGTTTATCTTGTCGTTGCTCTACACCACGAGATAGCTGGGAGAGCGCAATGACTGGGACTTCAAGTTCTCTGGCAATGGCTTTTAGCGTACGAGAGATTTCTGATACCTCTTGCTGACGGTTCTCGCCGCTCCGGCCATTTCCTTGGATCAGTTGAAGATAATCAATCATAATCATGCCGAGGCCACCCTCTTGCTTCAGGCGGCGACATTTGGCGCGAATGTCATTGACCTTTACGCCTGGGGTATCATCAATGTAGATACCAGCTTTTGATAGGGAACCCATCGCCATCGTTAGCTTCTGCCAGTCTTCGTCGTTTAAAGCACCGGTTCTCATACGTTGGGCGTCAATGTTGCCCTCTGCACATAGCATCCGCTGGACAAGCTGACTGGCACCCATCTCCAGACTGAAGATCGCTACATTTTCTTCTGTTTTTGTTGCCACGTTTTGCGCGATGTTCAGGGCAAAGGCGGTTTTACCTACGGAAGGACGGGCTGCAACAATAATCAGGTCATTTCGTTGGAAACCAGCCGTCATCTTATCGAGCTCAGAGAAGCCAGTCGCTATCCCTGTAATGTCTCCAGTCTGGTTCTGAAGCATCTCGATTCGGTCATACGTCTCCACCAAAACATCTTTTATCGATATGAAGGCGCTGCTGTTCTGACGATGTGAAACCTCAAGAATCGTCTTTTCTGCTTCGTTTAGAATCGTGTCGACTTCTTCTTCACTGGCATAGCCCTCTGCCGCAATATCCGTGGCGACACGAATGAGTCGTCTTAAAACGGATTTTTCTTCTACGATGCGGCTATAATACTCCACGTTTGCGGCTGTAGGAACAGCGTTCGCGATATCCCCAAGGTAGGAGACCCCGCCAATTTCCTCAAGCCATTTACGGTCCTGAAGATCCGCGGTTACCGTTACTAAATCAACAGGCTCACCTTTTTCAGCCAGTTCAACCATCACTTGATAAATCCGCTGATGGGCTGCCCGGTAAAAGTCTTCGGGAATAAGCCGCTCAGTGGATGTGATTAAGGCAGTATCGGACAAAAAGATGGCACCTAAAACGGCTTGTTCTGCTTCAATATTTTGTGGGGGGGTCCGGTCCGTTAACAACTCACTCATGCTTCAATCTTCCTTTCGCAAAAAAACAGCCTCCTCCAGCTTAATCTCAAAAAAGCACGGAGGACAGCTGTTTCGTCAGGTCTCTCTTATTCTTCAACCACGTGTACTTTAACGGTTGCTGTCACTTCAGGATGAATCTTAATCGGAACATCCGTAAAACCAAGGGAACGAATTGGCTCATCTAGTCCAATTTTACGTTTATCCACTTTTTTCTTCATTTTCTTAAGAGTCTCGGCAATTTGTTTCGTTGAAATGGCGCCAAACAATCGTCCGCCTTCACCTGACTTCGCCTTAATTTCAACCGTCAGAGCTTCCAACTCAGCTTTGTAGGCTTGAGCGTCTTCAAGCTCTTCCTCTTTTTTCTTATCTGCACTCTTTTGCTTTGCTTGAAGATCTTTAAGGTTTCCCTTTGTTGCTTCAACCGCTAGCTTGTTAGGAAGTAGGTAATTACGGGCATAACCCTCTGATACATTTTTGTGTTCGCCTTTTTTTCCTTTTCCTTTTACATCTTCTAAAAAGATAACATCCATTATGCTTCTCCTCCAATAACTTCATCGATGGCTTGCTGAAGTTGTTCTTTTGCTTCTTCAACTGATACATCCTCCAGTTGAGTAGCAGCGTTGGATAAGTGTCCTCCGCCATTAAGTCTCTCCATTATAACCTGAACATTGACTTCACCCAACGATCTCGCACTAATACTTACAAGTCCATCCGCACGTAGCGAGATGACAAAGGAAGCAACGACCTTTTTCATGGTCAAAAGTGTATCGGCTGCTTGGGCGATAATCAGTTGTGTATAGGTCTCAGAGTCATCGGCTGTTGCAATCATATATCCATCACGGTATATCTCTGCTGATTCTACCAGCTTCGCCCGTTTCTTATAGTGATCTAAGTCTTCTTTTAAGAGCATTTGTACAAGGACCGTATCCGCACCGTTTGAGCGCAAAAAGGAAGCTGCATCAAAGGTTCTTGCTCCTGTTCGTACGGCAAAGCTTTTTGTATCAACGATGATCCCTGCAAGCAAGGCCGTTGCTTCAAGTCGGTCCATATTCAATTGCTTAGGCTGATATTCCAGCAATTCGGTTACAAGCTCTGCTGTTGATGAGGCATAAGGTTCCATATAGACAAGCACTGGGTCACTAATAAACTCTTCTCCACGCCTATGATGGTCCAACACAACCACTCGATCTACCATCTCAAGTAACTTTGGCTCAATGACCATGGATGGTTTGTGTGTGTCCACTATCACTAGAAGTGTTTCTTTATCAATCAATGAAGTGGCTTCTTCTGGTGATATAAATTGTGACCAAAGGTGATCGTGTGTTTCAACTTCTTCCATTAATCTCTGTACGTCCGCATTCATATCACTTTGATCAAGGACAATATACCCTTCCCGATCATTTACATCTGCAATCTTCAGTACACCGATAGAGGCTCCAATTGCATCCATATCCGGACGCGAGTGCCCCATCACTATCACACGTTCACTTTCTGTCACAAAGTCTCGCAATGCGTGAGAAATTACTCGTGCACGCACACGCGTACGTTTTTCCATCGCATTGGTTTTACCGCCATAGAAACGAACTCGACCATTTTTTCGTTTGATTGCTACTTGATCGCCTCCGCGTCCTAGCGCAAGATCCAAGCTTGATTGTGCCACATTCCCAAGGTCTCGCAAGGATGCTTCTTCAGTACCTACACCAATACTCAACGTAATCGATGCTTTTTCCTTGCTTGTTACTTCTCTTATTTCATCTACAATCGCAAATTTATTCTCTTCTAAAAGGAGAAGTGATTTATAATTCATAACGGCGAGAAACCGATCAGATGCGGTTCGTCTAAGAAAGATATCATATTCGTTCGCCCAGTGGTTTAAGGTTGAGGTGATCTCACTCATCATTCGGCTTCGTACTTGATCTTCCATACCTTGCGTGACTTCATCATAATTATCAAGATAGATTAAAGAAACAACCGTTTGTGTGTCCTCATAAAGCTCTTTTGTTTCTTCTTTTTCAGTAACATCCGTCAAATAGATTAAACGCTCATTCCGTTCAAATTCAACATGATAGAAAGCCATGTTCATCTGAATCGTTTCTGATGTGCTGCTTTCATCAATCATGGTAAGCAGCTCTTCACTAATGTTCGAAAGATCCTTACCAATCAGATCTCCGTCTATTCTATTTAAAATAAACGGGTTCACCCATTGGATTTTCAAGTCTTCATTATACAGGATAATTCCAACTGGGAGGTTTGCTACAGCACCTTCTCCTGCTTTGTTCACCCGATATGACAGCGTAGAAATATACGTTTCCAAATCTCGCTGGAAAGCTTGCTGTGCTTGAACAGAATAAAGGGCAACAAGAATTACGGCAGCAAAGCTTACGAGTCCCATCTGCCAATGCCAAAAGGTAATCACAGAGCTCAAAAGTATAGACACAGCAAACAACGTGATCACATGATAGCCGTGCCATCGTTTCATTATAGACTTCGGCATTCTTGTCAACTCCTACTTTCTCTGACTTCCAAGCCTGCTTTTCAAATCAAGAACCAAGTCGGCAATCCCTACAAGTCTTATAATTTGTTGAAGCGGCGCTATAATGATGCACATAACAACCACTAGAATTCCAAGTATCTTAGGAAGTTTTTTGTGATGGAAAAAGAATAAGATAAAGGATAAACCTTGAATGGTCATTATGGTCTCAATTAAGATAAAAACATTTGTTATCGCTAGGAAGAGTGTACTTCCTTCTTCAGGACCAGTTAACATCACAACAAATGCAATTAAGTAGTACCAAATAAAAGCCTTTGGAAAACCCCAGTTTCGCAATGCAGGAAGTCTATTTGTTTCAATGTTAAAACGTCTTAACATGATACCAGCTAGCCACACGGTTAGTAGTCCCAAAGAGGCTCCAACAAGCACCATCATGAATGGCACCATGTACACCATCATATCTAAACCTTCAAGTAAGATTGAAATTTGATCGGTTGATCGGCCTGTTTGTTCTAATAACTCGGTCACTTGTTCATGCTGGCTGCGAATGACCTGTCGCATACTCATCTCAAACCCTAATGTGAAAACAACATACGCACTTAGTAAATGGAAGATATACGCTAAGCTTGCGCCTATTAATACTGCAAATCCATCTGCTTTTCTGCGATGAAGCTCACCTATTACACCACCGACCATTGCGAATACAAAGGTTAGCACAAGGGCAATAACATGTATTGGCCACGCGATTAAACAGAGGATCAAATAGAGGATAAGCGTTGATTTAATACCATGTTTCACTGCAAAGTACACAACCGGCAGGGGCAGGACCCAAATCGCTACTATGTTAAGAACTGGTACCAGAAGTACCGCTAGTAGTAGCATTAAATAAATACCAACAATGAAAATGCCGTCTTTCCAAGCACTCTTTCGATTCACGCAGTCACCTCTTTTTACCAGAAACAAAATGGCCCTTTTTTTCATGTATGAAAGGCCTTTTACCAATCCAGATATACCTGTCTATTTTATCTTAATTGCTTTAAAAATTAAAGGTTTGCTTTTAGTGTACACTCTTTTTTCCAAAAAAATAAATCGACGAGGAATACCTATTCCCCGTCGACTTATTTTATCATTTCTTAGTTCACTTCATTTACATAAGGAAGCAAAGCAATTTGACGTGAACGCTTGATAGCGATAGTCAGTTTGCGTTGGTACTTAGCAGAAGTTCCAGTCACACGACGAGGCAAGATTTTGCCACGTTCTGAGATGAAACGTTTAAGAAGCTCAGTATCCTTATAGTCAATGTGCGTAATTTTGTTTACCGTGAAGAAACAAACCTTCCGGCGTTTAGGACGACCACGACGAGCCATAACGGAACAACTCCTTTCATACGATTTATAAGTGTGTCAGTTACCTATTAAAACGGCAGATCATCATCTGAGATATCAATTGGTTTCCCATCATTTGCAAACGGGTCATCATTGTATCCACCCTGCTGACGGTTTGAATTCTGGTTAGAATCATAACCACCTGCAGCTTGCGAATTTGAACTGTTGTTTGATTGGTTGTTCTGACTATTACGCGGTTCCAGGAACTGGACGCTGTCGGCAACGATTTCGGTCACATAGACGCGACGGCCTTCATTGTTGTCATAGCTTCTTGTTTGTACTCGGCCATCGACGCCTGCTAAGCTGCCTTTAGTAAGAAAGTTAGCTACATTTTCAGCTGGTTTACGCCATACAACGCAGTTGATGAAGTCAGCTTCACGATCTCCCTGTTGATTCGAAAATGGACGATTCACAGCGAGTGTAAAGTTAGCAACAGCCACTCCGTTTGGTGTATAACGTAACTCAGGGTCTTTTGTTAGGCGACCAACTAGGACAACACGATTTAGCAATCCAAATCCCTCCCGCTTCTAAAAGTATTAAGACGGTCCCCGAGAGGATGTCCAAAGCTAGATTGAAATTAAACGCTCACGCATTTTCTTAGCAATCTTTCGTTAAATTATTCTGCTTCTTTTGTTACTAGGACACGAATAACGTTGTCGTTGATTTTGATTAAGCGATTAAATTCATTAAGCGCATCAGAATCAGCAGCAGCGTTTACGTTTAGCAGTACATAGAAACCTTCAGTGAAATCATTGATTTCATAAGCTAAACGACGTTTACCCATTT
Source organism: Alkalicoccobacillus murimartini (assembly GCF_030813245.1). Classification (GTDB taxonomy): domain Bacteria; phylum Bacillota; class Bacilli; order Bacillales; family Bacillaceae_D; genus Alkalicoccobacillus; species Alkalicoccobacillus murimartini. The sequence goes on from NZ_JAUSUA010000008.1 coordinate 104,249, forward strand.
CATTAACCTTTTCGATCTCAGCACCATTCGTTGTTAAAACGTTGTTGTAACGTTCAACAATCTCTTTATAAGCTGATTCTTCCAGGTTTGGAGCGATAATGTACATAACTTCGTACTTACGCATTCCGGCCACCTCCTTTTGGTCTAAGCGGCTCCGTTTAACAGAGCAAGGAGCAAAACTCATCGACAGAGTCATTTTACTCACAACAATTAATGATAACAGATAAACCAAGCTTAGGCAAGGGAATATTAAGTTCAATCTCTGGCGCTTCGGCTCCACTTCAGAGGCTGGGCACGCATTCCTGTGGAGGGCGTTGAACTAAGCTCATTGGCACCGCTCCAGGAGAAACCTACGCTTTCCACGGGAACGGCCTTAGCCCTTGAAGTGGAAGAGCACCCCTTCAATGTCTTCAGACTCGTTCTGTTCCGTTGGAGTCTTCGGTTTCTCCTTCCGCTACTTTTCTGATTAACCAACTGACGATCGTTCTTTTTAAGTCGTTATTTGGGTTGCCTATCCCTTTACCTTTGATTCTTCATTATTGATAATGAAGATAGTTTAAAAACACCAATCTTTCAAAATCAATGCGTACGAGTTCCCTCCCTTTTAATCGACTAGGAGTCGGCCCCGTCTCTTCCGTTAGGTTCCTCTTTACACAAATAGAGCTCAGCGCCTTGTGGCACTGAGCTCTATTACTCAAAGACTATCTTATACATTAAAACGGAAATGGATGACATCGCCATCTAGGACGATGTATTCTTTTCCTTCAAGGCGAACCTTTCCACGCTCTTTGGCTACTGCCATTGATTGGGCATCGACAAGGTCTTCATACGAAACGATCTCTGCACGGATAAAGCCACGCTCAAAGTCAGTATGGATAATTCCTGCTGCTTGAGGAGCCTTGATCCCCTTCTTAAATGTCCACGCACGAACCTCTTGTACGCCTGCTGTAAAGTAGGTTTGCAAACCAAGTAGGTCGTAAGCTGCGCGAATTAATTGATCTAATCCTGATTCAGCGATGCCTAAATCATCAAGAAACTCTTGCTTTTCGTCTCCTTCAAGCTCTGCAATTTCCTCTTCAATTTTGGCACAAACAACAATCACCTTACTGTTTTCTTCATCAGCAAAGGCTTTTACTTTTGCCACATATTCATTTTGTTCTGGGTCCATGATGTCATCTTCACTAACATTCGCTGCATATAAAACAGGTTTGCTTGTTAGAAGATGCATGCCTTTAACAAGCTTCTCTTCATCTTCAGTGAAGTCTATGCTTCGTGCTGGCTTCTCGTCTTCAAATGCAACACGTAGCTTTTCAAGAACAACTAGTTCTGCTAGAGCATCCTTATCTTTTGTACGAGCAAGCTTTGATACACGTGCTACACGCTTGTCCACTGTTTCAAAGTCAGCCAGGATAAGCTCTAAGTTAATGACCTGAATATCACGGATTGGATCCACACTACCAGAAACGTGCGTGATGTTATCGTCGGCAAAGCAACGAACCACGTGAGAAATCGCGTCAACTTGACGAATATGCGAAAGGAATTTGTTACCAAGTCCTTCCCCTTTGCTTGCTCCTTCTACGATGCCGGCGATGTCGGTGAATTCAAATGCTGTTGGGATTGTTTTCTTTGGTTCAACTAAAGTAGTAAGTACACGTAGTCGCTCATCTGGTACTTCTACGATTCCTACGTTTGGATCAATCGTACAGAAAGGATAGTTAGCCGATTCTGCTCCTGCTTGTGTTATTGCATTAAATAACGTAGATTTACCGACATTCGGCAGACCTACAATTCCAGTTGTTAAAGCCAATGAAGTCACGTCCTTTTTTCAGTCTTATATTTTTGGCATAAGAAAACAAGGCAGCAGCTACTAGCTCCCTTTACCTTGTTTTACTCAGCGGGATTTGCATGTTCTACTATCTTTTTTAGCTTGCGGGTGAATTCCTTGCGTGGAAGCATCACACTGTGCTGACAGCCTATACACTTAATACGTACATCCATCCCAACACGAATAATCTTCCACTGATTGGCTCCACAAGGATGCGGCTTCCTCATCTCCACGATGTCATTCAGGAAGAATTCCTTATCTGCCATTCAATTCGACCTCCTTGAAGCATACTCGTTCCCATTATACACGATTCATCTATGAAAAGGGAAACCGTCTAGTCCGCTTTTTTATTTCGATTTAAGGAGGGATGGTGAAAAAATGGGTAGAGAATAATGCAGACTAAGATGTAGAGATTAACAGCTCCATATAACGGATATAAAACAGCGATCATTGAAGAGAATCCAAAGGTTGTAAGCGGGGCCATAATAGCGAGTAAAAACATCGCAATGAGCCAGCTCTCCCCTCTCAGATAACCCCTCAACCTTGAGATCAAACCAAAGATTCCAGCCCCAGCTGTCGTATAAATAGCCAACCATAATAACACGGACATCGCTATGACCATGATAGAGGGATATTGTTTTAGAATTACAAACAAAGGAATCTCGTAAAACATAATTTCTCCAGCTATTTGAAGCAGGGATTCATTGTAGAGATACGAAATTGACCCCATAAGGACTCCACTACCAATTGCAGCAATCCAGATTTCTCCTTTGTGCTTCATTTGATTTCCAATAGCAGATACAACCGCAACAACAGGCAAGATATTCAAAGACGTGAAGGTTATCGCTGAGGGCCAATTTTGTTGATGCGACAAATCTAAGCTAAATGTAAACCCAAGTGAATATTGAAAGACTAATAGAATACTAACTAACGAGAGAATTAAGACTGGGATCAGATAGGCATTTATTGTTGTCATACCTTGTGTATCTTTGAGAAATAAAAGAACAACCATCGCAGCCGTTCCTGTCATGCCTAACCAAAAGGGAATATTATATACTTCAAGAGTAGCCCCTGCTCCAGCAAGCATAATGGTCGTAGTAGAGAATAAATAAGATAGGATAATCCAATCATACGCACGGGCAAGCTTTGGCCCCACAAGCGTTGTTAATAGAGGCACATACTGTGTAGTCTTTTGCGTAAATGCCAGATTCATAATGACAAAGCAGCTTATCGTAAACAAAGCGGTAAATAAGAAGATCGCCACATTACTTTCTGCTCCAAAGAACTGCCACAGCTCTCGGCCTGATGCATATCCTGCCCCTATCAACGTCCCAACAATTAAGAACATCCATTTCAGCCCGTTTGCCCACATCCTGCTCTCTCCCTTTTTGTTCACATGTATAAAAACGTCCCTGAACTACTATACTGTTACTACTATGGCAAAGGAGTACAAGTTATGAGTCCAAACCTATGGCGTTTTAATAAAAAGAAAGCTCAACCATTTCGAGTTCCGTTTGAAGAGATTCGTGAACATACACCATTCGCCGAACACATCCTTTCATATTGCCAGAAACTAAACGGTCGTGATCTTGTCATTCTTTGTGTAGGAACAGATCGCTCTACAGGTGATTCTCTCGGGCCATTAGTCGGCTCTAAGCTTGAAGGTCTATCTCTAGGTCGATTCACTGTCTATGGCACCCTTGAGTTCCCTGTACACGCTATGAATCTCACAGAACGACTTAACGAGGTCCAGAGTAACCACAGCAATCCGTATATCATTGCGATTGATGCCTGTCTTGGTCAACAAGTGAACGTTGGCTCTGTGACCTTACAAGATGGCCCACTACATCCTGGGGCAGCTGTTCATAAGGATTTACCGAAAGTAGGAGATATCCATATCACAGGAACCGTGAACATCGGTGGTGCGATGGAATTTTATGTCCTGCAAAATACAAGGCTTCATATTGTCATGTCCATGGCGGAAAGTATAGCCCAATCCATTTATTTAGCAGACCAGAAATTATCTGAACATTCGATTGTTTCTTCTGCTATACAAGCGATTGTTCATTATTCCCCAACAGATATCAATAAGGTCTAGAATTAGATACACAAAAAGGTCTCTACCCAAACGAGGCAGAGACCTTTTAATTTTAAAACATGGATAAAATCCAAATGAGTAAAGCTAAAATAGGTAAGGCAGGTAATAAATTAGCAACGCGTACACTTGTCACACCAAGTATATTTAGACCAATGGCAACAACCATAATTCCACCAACAGCGCTCATCTCAAGGATAAATTGTTCCAGCAGTACATCTGGAACAAACGCTGCAATGTAGGTTGCCATCAAGGCGATCCCCCCTTGATAGAGAACAACCGGTATAGCAGATAGTAAGACGCCAAAACCAAGAGTAGAAGCAAAAATAATCGCTGAAAGCCCATCTAACATCGCTTTAGTATAAAGAAGTGAATGGTCTCCTCGAAGTCCACTATCAATCGAACCGAGTACAGCCATTGCTCCAACGACATAGATTAGTGTTGTGGTGACAAAGGCTTGAGCAACCTTGCCTGACTCGCCTGATTTTGCTGGTTTGAGCTTAGTTTCAATCCACATCCCAAATTTATTAAGATACGAATCGATTCCAATCCACTCCCCTATCACGCCGCCTACGGCTAAACTTCCAATAACCAATAGAAACTGTTCAGTTTGCAGCCCCATTTGTATACCTAGTAGGATAATGGCCAAAGCAATGGCCTGCAATACAGTTGTTTTCATTTTTTCAGGGATGTTCTGAATCATTAGACCAATACATCCGGCAACGATAATCGCTGCTCCGTTAATTAGTGTTCCAGTAAGAACCATTTTTCTATTTCCTATTCTGACAATATTTTAGTCTGTAAAAGCTTCCTCTATTTCTTTAATAGCACCAATTAGTTCGTCTACTTCTTTTGACGTATTGTATGGACCAAAACTAACCCGAACTAATCCATCTTGTATTGTGCCTAAATGAAGATGCGTCTTTGGGGCACAGTGCAAACCTGCTCTTACTGCCATTTGGTAACTACTATCTAAAATCATAGCCACTTCATGGCTACTACTATGTTTCACGTGAAACGAGATCACCGCAACTCGATCACCTAATGCTTCAGGACCATAACAATGAACGCTCTCTAGCTCCGAAACACCTTCGAGGAATTGCTGCATTAAGCCTTCTTCGTGCTCTCTAATGCTTGTGATTCCCATTTGTTTCACTGCTTGCACTCCAGCATGTAACCCTGCAATGCCTGGTGTATTTAACGTGCCTGCTTCGTAACGCTCCGGCCAACTCTCAGGCTGATAGTCTTGTTCAGAGCTTGTCCCCGTCCCACCGTGAATAAGTGGTTTTAGTAAATAATCTTTATCACTTATCAAAACCCCTGTACCCTGTGGTCCCATGAGTCCTTTATGTCCAGCAAATGCAAGTAAATCAATCCCATCTCGCTGCATCTGGATATCTACTTTGCCAGCTGTTTGTGATGCATCGACTAATAAAATGGCTGAATGATTCTTGAGTTTCTCTGCAAGCTCCTGTATTGGAAATAGAGCACCCGTTACATTGGATGCATGTGAAACAATCACCATACGCGTTTTATCCGTCAGATGCGTTAATACATCATGTATTTCAAATTGGTGTTGTTCGTTTGGTTCCACATAGCTAATCTTAACTCCAACTTCATCCTCAAGTACCTTTAATGGTCGCAGGACTGAGTTATGTTCATAGGCTGTACTCAGTATATGGTCTCCTTCTTCAAAAGGAAATCCTAAAATGGCTTGGTTTAATGCCATAGTAGCATTCTGATAAAACCAAACATGCTTCTCACCGGGGGCTTCAAATAGGCTAGCAAGTTCTGCTCGTGTGCGTTTTACAACACTCGCAGCCTGTTGAGATAGAGCATGTCCACCTCTACCAGGATTTGCGGCAAATAGATCCACAGCCTCTTTCATGGCCTCCCCTACTTCTTTCGGCTTAGGGAAGGAGGATGCAGCATGATCAAAATAAAGCATGTAGCGTTTCCCTCCATTAAAAAAATGAAGTCACCTGATGGATGACCTCACCTTATCTAATTTAAACATGTACAATCATATTATTTTTCTTCAACTGAAAGTATTTGTAGAATACGCTCTAAGTCGTCCTCAGAGAAATAGTCAATCTCAATTTTCCCTTTTTTCTTACCTGGTTTAATAGCAACCGATGTTCCGAGTGTTGAGCGCAAGATGTCCTGACGTTCCTTAAGAAATGGTGTCAGGTTAATTTTACGACGTTTCGTTTCACGTGAAACACGATCATTTAATTGCTGAATGAGTAATTCTAATTCTCTAACACTTAGTTTATCATGAAGAACCTTTTCCAACAAAGAAGAAAGCTTCTTTTTGTCAGCCAACCCTAGTAGCGCACGTCCGTGGCCCATAGAGAGTTTTCCATCCGAGATAAATTGTTGAACAACGGTCGGCAGCTGTAACAAACGAATATGATTTGCAATATGCGGTCGACTTTTACCTAGACGTTTGGCTAATTGCTCCTGGGTGACATCAAGGTGACTAATCAGTTTCTGATAAGCCGTCCCTTCTTCAATTGGGTTTAAGTCTTCACGTTGCAAATTCTCAATTAGAGCCAGTTCCATCATTTCATCTTCATTATAATCCTTGATGATCGCTGGAATAGAGTCCATTTTGGCATGTTGTGCAGCACGAAAACGACGCTCACCTACAACAATCTCATACCCTTTTATGCTTTTACGAAGCGTGATCGGCTGTAGAACTCCGTGTGTCTGAATAGAATGAGACAGTTCGCTAATCGCTTCTTCCGTAAATGTTTTTCGTGGCTGATATGGATTTGGGCGGATTTGTTTAAGCGAAATTTCTTCAATCTGATCCTGCTTTTCGTCAGAGTGCTCTGGAAAAAATGCTTGAAGACCTTTACCTAATCCTTTAGCCATTTGTTACCACTTCCTTCGCTAAATCTACGTAAACCTCTGCTCCACGTGACTTTGCATCATACACAATGATTGGTTTCCCATGACTTGGTGCCTCTCCAAGACGAACATTACGAGGAATAATGGTATCAAATACCTTTTCTCTAAAGTATTTTTTCACTTCATCGATGACTTGAATACCTAAGTTTGTTCTTGCATCAAGCATCGTTAGTAAGACACCTTCAATAGCAAGATCGGTATTCAAATGCTTTTGAACAAGACGAACGGTATTCAATAACTGACTTAATCCTTCTAATGCGTAATACTCACATTGTACCGGAATTAATACAGAATCTGACGCTGTTAATGCGTTAATTGTTAACAAACCAAGAGATGGCGGACAATCAATAAAAATATACTCGTACTCATCAGCAACCTCCGACAAAGCTCGCTTTAAACGAACCTCTCTGGAAATTGTTGATACAAGTTCAATTTCTGCACCAGACAATTGAATGGTAGATGGAATAACAGATAAATTTTCAACCGTTGTTTCACGTATAACGGACTTGGTTTCAATATCTTCTACAAGCAGATCGTATACACACTCGTCTACGTCTCCTTTTTCTACCCCTACCCCACTGGATGCATTTCCTTGCGGGTCTATATCAACCAAAAGGACTCGATGCCCAAGAATTGCAAGACATGCGCTTAAGTTTACGGCAGTGGTGGTTTTACCCACTCCCCCTTTTTGATTGGCAATTGAAATTATCTTGGCCACTAAGCCACCTACTTTCCCTCAAAAAGAACTAACATAAGTCGTTCTTATTCTATCATAGTTTAAGGGAAATGATTTTAGAAAGTTGTGTGAGATCAAAAAATCCCTTAAAAAGGTTGGTAAAAAAATAACCTATCTGATAAAAGATAGATTACTTTTTAGGAATTCGAATCGTAAATTGATAGAATTCATCATTTTCTTCTTCATTTGTGTCTATATTAAGTCCGCTTTGCAGAACCATGTCTACAGATTGCCTAATCGTATTCATCGCAATACGCATGTCCTTCGAATAGGCTTTTCTTGTAGGTTTCTTTTTCTTTTCTTCAGGAGCTTGACCAGCTTCTAACAGGTTCTTCACTCGTTCTTCAGTCTGTTTGACATTTAACTGATGTTCAATAATTTCGGCCAAGATGATATGTTGCTTGTCGGCATCCTTTAAACTAAGCAAAGCTCTTGCATGTCGTTCAGAGATCTTCCTGTCCAAAATAGCCTGCTGCACTGGCTCAGGTAAATGAAGCAGCCTTAACTTATTGGCGATTGTTGATTGCCCTCTTCCAAGACGTTGAGCTAGACTTTCTTGTGTTAATCCATGAATCTCAATAAGCTTTGCATACGCCACCGCTTCTTCAATTGAGGTCAAGCCTTCGCGTTGAAGGTTCTCAATTAGAGCAATGGAAGCAGTTTGTGAATCATTAAATTCCTTTACGAGAGCAGGAATCTTATCCCATCCAAGATGAGTAACCGCTCTCCAACGTCTTTCACCGGCAATAATTTCGTATTTGTCATCACGTAGGCGAACAACGATCGGTTGAATCACTCCGTGTGTACGAATGGTTTGAGCAAGTTCTTCAATTTTTTCTTCGTCAAATACGGTCCTAGGCTGAAAACGGTTCGGTACAATTTCCTCAAGAGAAATTTGTTGTACTTCTTCGTTTCCTTTTATCTCTGCTGTTTCATCCTGTTTGTCACTAAAGCCAAATAGGCGTGAAAACGGCTGCTTCATCGCCTGACACCACCTTCTGTTTATAAACCTCTATGTCTTATCTATCTATTCGACATAAGAGCCTATAATCCCTTTTTATCTCTAACTCCTTTATATCCAAACAACGTGTAAGCGTCAAGCATTGATTAACTACAAGTTATGTACAAGTGGGCAGCGTTTCACGTGAAACGCTGCCTTATCTTATTAGAGAGGCTGCTTAGCAGGAACCCCTGCTTTTCGAGGATATTTCTTAGGTGTGGCTCGTTCTTTGTGAAGCAAATAAATTGTTCGTTCGCTTTGCTCTTCTGGTAATGTAAACGTATAGGTTTCGCCAAAGGCACCACCTAAGGTTTGAATTGCTTTTCCAGCATCCTTCAGCTCTTCTTCTGCCCCAGCACCTTTCATTGCTAAGAAGTCTCCACCTTTTTTGGCAAACGGTAGACACAACTCAGATAAAACAGACAGTCGAGCGACTGCTCTAGCTGTAACAACATCAAAGTTTTCACGATATGCCGGATCCTGCCCTGCAATTTCAGCACGATTGTGATGAAACTCCACACCTTTTAATCCTAATTCAGTAGCAAGATGTTCAAGAAATCCGATTCGTTTTTTTAATGAATCAATAATCGTAACATGCATATTCGGAAAAATGATTTTCATAGGAAGGCTAGGAAATCCTGCTCCTGCACCTACATCCAGAACTCGCTTTGGCTCATCAAATGAATAATAAAAGCCAGCGCTTATGGAGTCATAAAAATGTTTTAGATACACATCGCTTTCAGACGTTAAGGCTGTTAGATTCATTTTTTGATTCCATTCAACCAAAATTTCAAAATAACGTTCAAACTGCCATTGCTGATGCTCGCTTAATTCAATTCCTTTTTTTGATAAAAATAGAACAAATTCACTTTTATTCATATGTCCCTCTTTCTATGGCTTCACTTTCGCTAAACGTCCTTGTTCCATATAAACAAGTAAGATAGAGATATCAGCAGGGTTTACACCAGATACGCGTGATGCCTGCCCTAATGAGATCGGACGCACCTCTGAAAGCTTCTGTTTCGCTTCGGTAGCTAGCCCATTAATGGCCATGTAATCAAGGTCCTCTGGTAGCTTTTTGTTTTCCATTTTCTTTGATCGTTCAACCTGTTGTAACTGCTTCGTAATATAGCCTTCATACTTCACTTGGATTTCTACCTGCTCTGCTACACCCTCTTGGATAAGAGAATCAGCTGAAGGAATAATCGAAGCAACGTGTTGATACGTCAGCTCCGGGCGACGTAAAAGGGCTGCTGCATGCATCGCCTCAGCTAAAGGTGAAGACCCTGCTTCTATCAGCATCTCATCCACTTCCGCTGATGGTTTTATGACGATTTTTTCGATTCGTTTTTTCTCCGAGATAATTTGCTCTTTCTTTTCGAGAAAACGATTAAAACGATCATCTTTAATTAAGCCAATCTGATGACCAATCTCAGTCAACCTAAGATCTGCGTTATCATGGCGTAAAAGCAGCCTGAATTCCGCTCTAGAGGTCAGAAGTCTATAAGGTTCATTTGTACCCTTCGTCACCAAATCATCGATGAGAACGCCAATATAGGCTTGTGAGCGATCAAGAATTAATCCTTCTTCTCCACGAGCTTTTAATGCAGCATTAATTCCAGCCATAACACCTTGTCCTGCGGCTTCTTCATATCCTGATGTTCCATTAATTTGGCCAGCTGTAAACAACCCGTTCACCTTTTTGGTTTCTAGTGTTGGCCAAAGCTGTGTAGGCACAATGGCATCATATTCAATGGCATAGCCAGGACGCATCATTTTCACGTTTTCCAGCCCTGGAATAGTCTTCAGCATACTAAGCTGAACATCTTCAGGCAGGCTTGTAGAAAGCCCCTGCACGTAAACTTCTGTTGTATTACGCCCTTCTGGTTCTAAGAAGATTTGATGTCTTGGCTTATCATTAAAGCGGACAATTTTATCTTCAATCGATGGGCAGTAACGTGGACCCGTTCCTTCAATCATACCTGAATACATTGGAGAACGTGTTAAGTTCTCGTTAATAATTAGGTGCGTATTTGTTGATGTATACGTTAGCCAGCATGGAAGCTGATCCGTAATATACTTCGTTGTTTCATATGAAAAAGCTCGTGGAACATCGTCCCCAGGCTGGATCTCTGTTTTATCATAATCAATCGTATTTCCATTTACACGAGGAGGTGTTCCGGTCTTGAAGCGAACCATATCAAAACCAAGCTCCTGCAAGTGATAAGACAACTGTACAGATGGCTGCATGTTGTTAGGACCACTCTCATAAGCAAGTTCTCCAAGAATAATCTTTCCACGAAGATACGTACCCGTTGTGATGACCACAGCTGTACTGCGGTACTCTGCACCTGTATTCGTAATAACACCTTTGCAGACACCATCTTCTACAATCAACTTCTCCACCATACCTTGGCGCAATAGTAAATTCTCTTGCTCCTCGATGGTTTTCTTCATTTCATGCTGATACATAAACTTATCGGCCTGCGCACGCAAAGCACGTACAGCTGGACCTTTTCCTGTATTCAACATTCTCATTTGAATATGAGTTTTATCTATATTCCGGGCCATTTCTCCACCCAGTGCATCAAGCTCTCTTACAACAATTCCTTTTGCCGGTCCGCCCACTGATGGGTTACACGGCATAAACGCGACGGCATCTAGGTTCAATGTCAGCATTAATGTATTGGCACCCATACGTGCCGAAGCAAGTCCTGCTTCAACCCCTGCGTGACCAGCACCGATGACAATTACATCAAAATCTCCACCTTGATAGCTCATGGTCTAATCCTTCTTTCCTTATTTTTATCTCTTAACGCGCAGCAAGATCCCAATAGATACGGCTTCTGCGCGTATAGGCCCGATTGGTTTATCTCCCCAACCGATAGACATTCTACTTTATTTCCCTAAACAGAACTGCGAGAACAACTGATCAATGAGACTATCCTGCACACTATCTCCAATGATCTCACCTAGTAGCTCCCACGTTCTAGTGACGTCAATTTGAATTAAATCGATAGGCATAGCTGATTCAGTAGCATCCAATGCATCCTGTGCCGTTTGTTTCGCTTGCTCTAAAAGCGCGATATGTCGGGTATTCGATACATACGTTGCATCATCTCCCTCAATAGCTCCTTCAAAAAACAAGTTCGCAATCGCTGCTTCTAAATCATCAATTCCCTTTTCTTCTATAAAAGAAGTTGTGACAAGCGGACGTCCTGCTGCAAGCTCTTGCACGCGCTCGAGATTTATCTTTCGAGGCGTATCGGTTTTGTTGACGATGATGACTGCATTCATACCTGCAACAGCTTCAAACAACGCTTCATCCTCCACAGACAGCTCTTCGCCATGATTCAACACGAGCAAAATCATATCTGCTTCGCGTAGCGCTTTTCTTGAACGCTCGACGCCAAGTTTTTCAACGATATCCTCTGTCTCACGAATACCCGCTGTATCAACAAGGCGTAAAGGCACACCACGCACATTCACATACTCCTCAAGTGTATCTCGTGTTGTACCAGGGATGTCAGTGACAATCGCTTTATTCTCATGAACGAGGCTGTTCATAAGCGATGATTTCCCGACATTTGGTCTACCAATAATGGCTGTTGCTAGACCTTCTCTTAAGATTTTCCCTTGCCCTGCTGTCTCTAGAAGCTTATCCACTTCTTTAATGACAAAACCAACTTTATGAATCATTAAGTCATGAGTCATCGCTTCGGCATCATATTCAGGGTAATCAATATTCACTTCAACTTGAGCCACTGTTTCTAGCAGCTCCTGCCTTAGAACAGAGATTTTTTTTGATAATCGACCTTCAAGCTGTCCAAGTGCTACGTTCATCGCACGATCGGTTTTCGCTCGAATTAAGTCCATGACCCCTTCAGCCTGGGACAAATCTATGCGGCCATTTAAAAAAGCTCGTTTTGTGAATTCTCCAGGTTCCGCCAGCCTCGCTCCTCGTTTTAGCGCAAGCTGAAGAACTCTGTTAACAGAAACCAACCCACCGTGACAGTTTATTTCTACTACATCCTCTTTTGTATAGGTGCGAGGCGCTCTCATCACACTAATCATTGCTTCCTCTACCTTGCTGGTCCCATCTGTGATATGACCATACACAATTGAATGTGAGGCAACGTCTTCTAATGGTTGTTTTCCCGCATATAAATGAGAGGCAATGGCAATTGCCTCGTCTCCACTCAGTCGGACAATGCCAATAGCCCCTTCACCTTGAGCTGTTGAAATAGCAGCAATTGTATCAAATTCTGTTATCATTTCATCGTCACCCCCTTTTTCAAAAAAAAGCTCTATATTTATAGGAAAGATGAATCATCCATTCTCATTTTCTTTGGTTGCTTCTAATGTAATAGAATAGCACAGACCTAGCTGAAAAGCTACGAACCCGCAAGGAAAGAGACATGGCAAAATCCTCTATCTAGATTCTTAGATAGAGGATTTTGCCTTCATATACTTACGAATTTTCTACTACGTTGATTTCTTGACAATCACGTGACGCTGACTGCCCTTTCCCTTAGAGAAGGTCATGACTCCTTCTTTCCGGTAAAGAACCTGATGAACAACCTTTCGTTCTCTCGCATTCATAGGTTCTAAGGGAATGCCATCCGTTTGATATTTTGCTTTTTTAGAGACACGAACCGCCAATTCACGTAATGCCTGATACCGCTTCGCACGGTATTTGCCTGCATCAACTAGAAACGTCTTATGTTTTGCTTTATTACGATTAGCCGCCAAACCTACCAGATATTCTAATGAATCTAAGGTTTGGCCTCGCTTACCAATGAGTCGGGCCGTGTCTCTTTCATGTTCACATTCAATAGAAAGAAGTGTACCTTCACTCGTTTTACTTTTATTAATCGTTGCAGGAATTTCCATTTTGTTGATTGTTTCTACTAAGAATTCATAAGCTAAGTCATCAGGATCAGGTATAGCGTATGCTTCAATCGTTGCTTCTCTCTTCCCTATAAACCCTAAGAATCCTTTTCGAGGTTCTTCAATTACTTCATAGGAAATTCGCTCTAACGGTGAGCCCAATTGTTCGACAGCCTTTGTTACAGCTTCCTCAATTGTTTTTCCTGACACCTTTACCTTTACCTTTGCCTTTGGCTTTAACATTAGATTTCCCTCCAACGCCCGCTTTCGTAGCCTTACGTTTTTCTACGTTCGGGCCCGTAATAAAGTACGTTTGAGCAATCATAAATAGGTTTCCGACAACCCAATAAAGAATAACGGCTGATGGCAGGAACAGTCCAAATACCGTAATCATAACCGGCATCATGTATAACAAAATCTTCATTTGTGGGTTATTCTGTACCATCATCATCTTTTGCTGAACAAATGTAGCAGCACCAGCTATGATCGGCAACAAGAAAATCGGATCTGCTTGGCTTAAGGTGAACCATAAAAACGTATTGTCACCAATCTCTGTTGTTCTCATAATTGCATGATAAAGGGCCAAAAGGATCGGCATCTGAATAACTAGCGGTAAGCAACCAGCAAATGGGTTCACTCCTTTTTCTTGATAAAGGCCCATTAACTCTTTTTGTAGCTTTTGCTGTGTATTCTGATCTTTTGCGCTATATTTCTCTCTAAGTTTTTGCATTTCAGGCTGCAGAAGCTGCATCGCCTTCATACTTTTTGTCTGCTTAATCATAAGCGGCATAATGACCAAGCGGATCAAAATGGTTAGCGCCACAATGGCTAGTCCATAACTATTAAAGAAATCAGCAAAAAAGATAATGAGCCAGGAAACCGGATACACAAAAAAGCTATTCCAAATCCCCTCACTACTACTGTTAATTGGTTCATTTACATCGAAACATCCGGTTAGAAGAAACAGCAGACCAAATGAAACAATGAATAACCCCCATTTATTCTTCACTCTTTCACACCCTCTGCAATACATATCATTTTCTCGTTGTTGTTTGTGAAATCCTTCTGCTCACACCTGCTTTTTTCATCACATGTGCCAGACTACTATGAAATTCTAAGTAATTCATATCAGCGGTTGGTTTTCTTGCTATCACTACATAGTCATAAGCAGGTAAAAGAAGCTCTTGTTTTTCTTGAAAAACAGTGCGAATTAACCGCTTTATTCGATTACGAACAACAGCGTTACCTACCTTCTTACTCACGGAAAGTCCTAGCCTTAACTGCTCTTGATCCTCTTTCTTGAGAACATATAGAACAAACTGACGATTCGCGACGGAACGACCATGATTAAATACAGCCGAAAATTCCTCATTCTTTTTAATCCGCTGTTCTTTTCTCATATTCCCGCTCCTCTATAGGTTTGTTCTCTTTGAAGCAAAAAAGACCACTGTCTACCAGTGGTCTCAGATGTCGATACTTGCCGCGTTCTGCCAATACATCCTATCAATTCATTAAAAATGAAAGGACCTGCATGCGCAAAGCAAGTCCAAGAATCTGAAGTTGCTTATCACTGGCTTTTCAGCGGTTTTTATGCAGACAATACTTTTCTTCCTTTTTGACGACGACGAGCTAGAACTTTACGTCCGTTCTTAGTGCTCATTCTTGCACGAAACCCGTGCTTCTTTTTACGCTTACGGTTATTTGGCTGAAACGTTGGTTTACCCATTTATTACACCCCCTGCGGATTGCTCTTAAAAAAATATGGCTGTAAGACAGTCCTGTAAATTATAAAGAAAAGTGACGCCTATTGTCAAGGTCTATTCTAAAATCTTCTTTTCGTCTCTCCTTCCTCTTTTCGAGCCACTCAACTGTGGAAAACTTTAATAGACAGTATTCGACTTATCCTCTGACTCATCGACAACTTACTCACATATCTTGTGTTGTGGAAAAAAATTAAACACAACATGCTGTGCTTTGTGGATAAACCTAACAAACCATTGCGGTAAAAGGTTTATTTTGCTATGATTATAATGTTTTAACTCGTGGATAGCTAATCAGACACTCTATCCTGTCCACAGCCTGTGGGTAAAGTTGTGGACAGGATGTTTTCCTATGGACTATTTTTTCCACAGGGCTGTTTGCTATTTCTTTTTTGATGGTTTTCTACTATACTATTATCTTTCCACAATTTCTACACAGTGAATAAATATTCATACTCGTGATACAACGTTGTACAAAACATATACAACTCTCACAACTAAAGGCCGTTACAGGTCTTTTCTGTGTCTGCTATACCGCAATACTTGATAAAAGGGGGTTTAATCTTGGAAAATATTCACGACCTATGGGAACGGGTTCTCTCTGAAATGGAGAAGAAGGTGAGTAAGCCTAGTTATGAAACTTGGCTGAAATCGACAAAAGCGACTGTTATCCAAAACGATATCATTACAGTCACCGCTCCTAATGAGTTTGCACGTGACTGGCTAGAGGATCATTATGCCAGTTTGACCTCTGATACGATTGAAGAATTAACAGGATCAAGGTTGGCACCTAAATTTGTTATTCCACAAAACGCATCTGCTGATGATTTACTAGTGGAACAGCCTCCTAAGAAAATACCGCAACCTGATGCTGCTGATGATATATCAAGTCGCACTATGCTAAATGGCAAGTATACGTTTAATACATTTGTCATTGGTTCAGGAAATCGGTTTGCCCATGCAGCTTCACTTGCTGTAGCGGAAGCACCAGCTAAAGCCTACAATCCATTATTTATCTATGGGGGAGTGGGACTAGGTAAAACCCACTTAATGCATGCCATTGGACATTATGTAATGGAGCATAATCCTCGGGCCAATGTGGTTTATTTGTCTTCTGAAAAGTTCACAAATGAATTCATTAACTCGATTCGTGATAATAAAGCGGTGAATTTCCGCAACAAATATCGCAATGTAGATGTGCTATTGATAGATGACATTCAGTTTTTAGCAGGGAAAGAACAAACTCAAGAAGAGTTTTTCCATACATTTAATGCTTTGCATGAAGAGTCAAAACAAATTGTGATCTCAAGTGATAGACCTCCTAAAGAGATTCCTACTTTAGAAGACAGACTTCGTTCTCGCTTTGAATGGGGCCTGATTACAGATATCACACCACCTGATTTGGAAACTAGGATAGCCATCCTTAGGAAAAAAGCAAAAGCAGAGAACTTAGATATTCCTAATGAAGTGATGTTATATATCGCTAATCAGATTGATACGAATATACGAGAATTAGAGGGCGCTCTGATTCGTGTAGTCGCTTATTCATCTTTGATTAATAAAGATATGAATGCCGATCTTGCAGCTGAAGCCTTAAAAGATATTATTCCAAACTCTAAACCCAAGATGCTAACCATTACCGACATTCAAAAGCTTGTTGGTGATTATTATCAAGTGAAACTAGATGATTTCAAAGCAAAGAAACGAACAAAGTCAGTTGCTTTTCCACGTCAGATTGCGATGTATCTATCGCGTGAACTGACCGATTCCTCTTTACCGAAGATCGGAAGTGAATTTGGCGGGCGAGATCATACGACTGTGATTCATGCTCACGAAAAAATATCTAGATTACTTGGAACGGATGAAGATTTACAGCAGAAGGTTCAAGCCATTACAGAACAGCTCCGCGGCTAATGGCTGTGTACAGTGTGGGCAAACTGATCATCTTTATACACAGTTTGCCCACATGTGTATAACCTGCGTCACATAGAGTTTTATCACTTATCCACAAATTCACAGCCCCTATTACTACTGTTACTATTTTTAAAACCATAAATAATGATTTTAAAGGAGCTATTCGTCATGCATTTTGTCATTGAAAGAAATCGTTTTGTTCATGATGTTCAAAACGTAGCTAAGGCGGTTTCTTCTAGAACCACCATTCCAATTCTTACAGGAATGAAACTAGTTGCAACAAATGAAGGAGTTACATTGACTGGAAGTGATTCAGATATCTCGATTGAGACATTTATTCCAGCAGAAGAAAATGATCAACATCTTGTCGATATTAAACAAGAGGGAAGTATTGTTTTGCAGGCACGATTTTTTGCGGAAATCGTAAAAAAACTACCTGGTGAACAAATTGAAATTAGTATTCAAGATCCTCTAAGTGCAACGATCCGTTCTGGATCTTCTGTTTTTACACTAAATGGTCTGGATCCTGAAGAGTATCCTCGTCTTCCTCAATTAGAAGAAGAACGGGTCTTCCGCTTGCCACAGGATATGTTGAAAAATATTATTAGACAAACCGTATTCGCAGTGTCCGCTCAGGAAACACGTCCTGTGTTGACAGGTGTAAACCTCGAGATTCAAAATGGCGAATTAATCTGTACTGCAACAGATAGTAGACGATTAGCTATGAGAAAATCATCGATTGAACGGAATGATCAAGAGCTGACATTTGAAAATGTAGTGATTCCGGGAAAAAGCCTGACTGAGTTAAGTCGAATCCTTGATGATAATGATGAGCTGACAGAGGTTGTAGTTACGGAGAATCAAATTCTATTTAAATTGGGGCACACGTTATTCTTCTCGAGATTGCTTGATGGGAAGTATCCAGTCACAAGTAGTATGATTCCAACACAATCCAAAACATCGTTCTCTGTGCAGACAAAATCATTACTGCATACATTAGAAAGAGCCTTGTTGCTCTCAGATGGGAAAAATAACGTCGTCACGTTAAAAACATTAGCCGAAAATGAGATTGAAATTACATCGGTGTCTCCTGAAATCGGAAAAGTAACCGAAGATCTATCAACTTCTGACCAAGATGGAGAAGAAATGAGAATCTCGTTTAACGGCAAAATTGTAATTGATGCGTTAAAGGTTATTGATAGTGAAAAAGTAAATATCATGTTCACTGGAGCAATGAGTGCATTTGTGGTTAGACCAACGGATCACGATCATTATCTACACTTGTTCTCTCCGGTACGTACATACTAGGTCTTAGTGGCTCTCTTTTAAGATTGGACTTGGCTAGAAGCCTTTAGTCTAGTACAATAGATAATAGAGAATGTATGTAAATTGAACGGAACTAGAAGACAGCAGATCTCAGTGAATTGCTGTCTTCCCTTTCTTATAACCCTCAACTAGAGGGAGAAAAAGAGGTACAACATGGACGTGCTAAAGATCTCAACTCCGTATATAACACTTGGACAATTGCTGAAGGAATCTGGTGCAATTGATACAGGTGGTATGGCTAAGTGGTATCTAAGCGAGTATGAAGTGATTGTGAATGGAGAGCCGGAGAACCGTCGAGGTAAAAAGCTGAGAGCGGGTGATGAGATCCAGCTTGCTGATGGCACAGTCATAGAAATTGCAGAGGCCGAGGAGAAGGAAGATGAGGGTCAATAAGTTATCACTTAAGCATTATCGAAACTATGCAGAGGCTGAACTCGAATTTAAAAAGCAGGTTCATGTGTTTGTTGGAGATAATGCACAGGGAAAAACCAATGTGCTCGAAGCTATTTATGTGCTGGCCATGGCTAAGTCGCATCGGACGGCCAAGGACAAGGAATTAATTAGCTGGGGGCAGGATTATGCCGGCATTTGTGGTGAGGCTCAGACACGCTCTAGCAAACTGAAGCTGGATTTAACCATCTCAAGCAAAGGGAAAAAAGTGAAGCTTAATGGTTTGGAGCAACGACGCCTCAGTGAGTACGTCGGAGCTCTTAATGTCGTTATGTTTGCACCTGAAGATCTACATTTGGTTAAGGGCAGTCCCCAAGGAAGAAGGCGCTTTATGGATATGGAGCTTGGCCAAATTAGTCCGGTCTATCTTCACCACAGCAGCCGCTACCAGAAAATCCTGCAACAAAGGAATTCTCTTTTAAGAGATTGGCACAAAAAACCATCTCATGACATGTTGGATATTCTGACAGAACAATTGATTGATACTGGCGCTGAGTTGATAAAAAGACGAGCGCTATTCCTTCGTAAGCTGCAGAAGTGGGCAGAAACCATTCATTTTGATATTTCCCGTGGTACAGAAGAGCTAAAGCTTATCTATCTTTCAACGGTAGAGGTATTAGAAGACTTGAATTTGTCGACCCTAAAAGAAAGGCTTCATGCAGTGTACGAACAAAAAAAAGAAAAAGAACGGATAAGAGGAACGACTTTATTTGGGCCACATCGTGAGGATATCGGGTTTCAGGTAAACGAAAAGGATGTTCAAAGCTTTGGCTCTCAAGGTCAACAGAGGACTACTGCATTGGCTCTCAAGCTAGCAGAAATTGAGCTCATCAAAGAAGAAGTAGGCGAATACCCAGTATTACTGCTTGATGATGTGCTTTCAGAGCTTGATGATTATCGACAATCTCATCTTTTGGAGACGATCCAGAGAAAAGTTCAGACATTTGTGACCACTACCGGATTAGCTGGGGTTCATCAAAAGGCTTTAGAAAATGCAGATGTTTTTGAAGTGAAGGCTGGTCAGATTCAATTGCGACAAACTGATTAAAAGCATGAAAAGATTTACTCCTGTGAGGTGAAGCAATGTTTATTCACTTGGGTGGAGACGTTATGATTCGAGCCATTGAGATCATTGCGATTCTCCAGTATGAAAAAAACGATATAGCGGAAGAAACAGAGGCTTTTTTAGCTAAGGCTAATGATTCAATTACAATTACGCCGGATTTAGTTAAATCCGTTATTATTACTGATCAAGTTATTTATTACTCTCCTGTTTCCTCCGTTACGTTAAATCGTAGGGTTCTAACAGGAACTGGCATAAAAGAGGATATAGAGTAAAACCGTTTGATTGAACGATGTTTAAGATAATTGGGAATGAAGGTGAAGCAAGTGAGTAGTGAACAGCAAACAGAACAATCCTATGATGAAAGTCAGATACAGGTACTTGAAGGACTGGAGGCTGTGCGTAAGCGTCCTGGTATGTATATCGGTTCCACAAGTGGTCGAGGATTGCATCATTTGGTTTGGGAGATTGTAGATAATAGTATTGACGAAGCTATGGCAGGTCATTGTGATACCATCACAGTAACTATTGAGAAGGATAATAGTATAACGGTTGAGGATAATGGCCGTGGAATCCCAGTCGGTATTCAAGAGAAGATGGGTCGTCCTGCTGTTGAGGTTATTATGACTGTTCTTCACGCTGGTGGTAAGTTTGGCGGAGGCGGGTATAAGGTTTCTGGTGGACTTCACGGGGTTGGAGCCTCTGTTGTTAACGCATTGTCTACATACTTAGAGGTGAACGTTCACCTTGGAGGCAGCGTTCATTATCAAAAGTACGAACGAGGTGTACCTGCAGCGGACTTAGAAGTAATAGGTGAAACTGATAAGACTGGAACGGTCATTACGTTTAAACCAGATCCTGAGATCTTTAAAGAAACTCAGGTATATGAATTTGATACGTTAGCTTCAAGGCTGAGAGAATTGGCGTTCCTAAATAAAGGGCTCACTATTCACATTGAGGATACACGTGAAGATCAAGAAAAAGTGTCAACTTATTTTTATGAAGGTGGAATTGGTTCGTTTGTAGAGCATTTAAACCGCTCGAAAGAAGTCCTTCATCCTGAGCCGATCCATATTGAAAGTGAGAAAGATGGTCTGACCGTTGAAGTCGCTGTTCAATACAATGATGGCTATGTCAGCAACATTTATTCATTTGCCAATAATATTAATACCCACGAAGGTGGGACACATGAATCAGGGTTTAAAACTGGTTTAACTCGTGTAATTAATGATTATGCACGTAAGAATAGTTTATTTAAAGAAAGCGATCCAAACCTAACGGGGGAGGATGTTCGTGAAGGATTAACGGCGATTGTTTCTGTTAAGATTCCTGAACCACAGTTTGAGGGACAAACCAAAACAAAGCTTGGGAATAGCGAAGCAAGAACGATTACTGATTCGTTGTTCAGTGAGCATTTTGCCCGATTCCTAATTGAAAATCCACAAGTTGCCCGTAAGGTAGTAGAAAAAGGGTTAATGGCTTCTAGAGCAAGAGAAGCAGCTAAAAAGGCAAGAGAGCTGACTCGTCGTAAGAGTGCACTTGAAGTAAGTTCGCTACCAGGTAAATTAGCTGATTGCTCATCTAAAGATGCGACAATTAGTGAATTGTATATCGTAGAGGGTGACTCTGCGGGAGGATCTGCTAAACAAGGACGAAGCCGTCACTTCCAAGCGATCTTACCTCTTCGTGGAAAAATTATTAACGTTGAAAAGGCCCGTCTTGATAAAATTCTGGCAAACAATGAAATTAGAACAATCATTACAGCACTTGGTACGGGAATTGGTGATGAGTTTGATATTGCAAAGGCTCGCTACCATAAGCTGATTCTTATGACAGATGCCGATGTGGATGGAGCGCATATTCGTACGCTTCTTCTCACATTCCTATACCGCTACATGCGTCCCGTTATTGAAAGTGGTTATGTGTATATCGCTCAGCCGCCTCTCTATAAGGTAACGCAAGGCAAGCAGGATTTTTATACGTATAATGATCGTGAATTAGATGAGTTGTTAAAAACATTCTCTGATCGCTCTAAGATTGGTATTCAGCGTTACAAAGGTCTTGGAGAGATGAATCCTGGACAACTTTGGGACACAACGATGAATCCCGAAACACGAAGCATGATGCAGGTTACACTTGCAGATGCGATCAAAGCAGATGAAATATTTGATGTGTTAATGGGTGATCGAGTAGAACCGAGACGTGATTTTATACAAGAAAATGCCCATTATGTAAAAAATCTTGATGTGTAAACGGGTAGAAAAACGCAACAGCTCTAATGGAGGTTTAATTAATGGCTGAACAGAATCAATCAAACATTACAGAAATAAATATAGGACAAGAAATGCAAACGTCTTTTATGGACTATGCAATGAGTGTTATTGTCAGCCGTGCACTTCCCGATGCTAGAGATGGCCTAAAGCCTGTTCATCGCAGAATTTTGTATGCCATGAATGATCTAGGTATGACACCTGATAAGGCCTACAAGAAATCGGCTCGTATTGTTGGGGATGTTATTGGTAAGTATCACCCGCATGGTGACACTGCCGTGTATGAAACCATGGTACGTATGGCTCAAGATTTTAGTTATCGCTACATGCTCGTTGATGGACACGGAAACTTTGGGTCGGTCGATGGAGACTCCGCAGCTGCAATGCGTTATACAGAAGCAAAGATGTCTAAAATTTCGATGGAACTCGTCCGAGATATCAATAAAGATACCATTGATTTTCAAGATAACTATGACAGTTCTGAGCGTGAGCCTGTTGTGTTACCTGCACGATTCCCGAACCTTCTGGTGAACGGAGCATCAGGTATCGCAGTTGGTATGGCGACCAATATTCCTCCTCACCAATTAGGTGAAGTCATTGACGGGGTGTTGGCTTTATCTGAGAACCGAGAAATTGATATTGCCGAGTTAATGGAATATATCCCGGGCCCTGATTTCCCTACAGGAGCTGAGATCCTAGGTCGTTCTGGTATTCGTCGTGCATATCAAACTGGACGAGGCTCAATTACGCTTCGTGCTAAATCAGAAATTGAAGATAATAACGGAAAGCAGCGTATTATCGTTACTGAGTTACCTTACCAAGTGAATAAAGCCCGTTTAATTGAAAAAATTGCGGAGCTTGTTCGTGATAAAAAGATCGAAGGAATCACTGATCTTCGTGATGAATCAGACCGTACAGGGATGAGAATTGTCATTGAAGTGAGACGTGATGCTAACGCGAACGTTCTATTAAACAATTTGCATAAGCAAACGGCTCTCCAGTCGAGCTTTGGTATTAACCTGTTAGCTCTTGTTGGTGGTCGTCCTAAGGTCTTAAATTTAAAAGAGTGTCTAGAAGAGTATCTTGATCACCAAATGGTCGTTATTCGTAGACGTACGGCCTTTGAACTTAAGAAAGCCGAAGCGCGTGCGCATATTTTAGAAGGCTTACGTATTGCCTTAGATCATCTTGATGAAGTGATTAGCCTCATTCGTGCGTCTCAAACAACTGAGATTGCAAGAAACGGGTTAATGGAACGCTTTAGCTTAAGTCATGATCAATCTCAAGCGATTTTGGATATGCGTCTACAACGATTAACTGGTCTTGAGCGCGATAAGATCGAGGGCGAATACAATGAGTTGCAACAACGCATTGCGGAGCTTAAAGCGATCCTTGCCGATGAAGGAAAGGTACTTGAAATCATCCGTGAAGAACTAATTGCAGTGAAGGAACGTTTTAATGATGAGCGTCGTACCATCATCTCTATGAGTGAAGATCACCTTGAGGATGAGGACTTAATTACTCGTCAAAACGTTATCATCACAATTAGTCATAACGGCTATGTTAAACGTCTTCCAATCTCAACTTACAAAAATCAAAAGCGTGGCGGTAAAGGTATTCAGGGTATGGGAACAAATGATAACGATTTTGTCTCTCATCTATTTACCACAAATACGCATCATACGATTCTATTCTTTACTAATAAAGGTAAAGTATATCGTCTAAAAGGCTATGAAATTCCTGAGCTAGGACGTACGGCAAAAGGTATTCCGATAATTAATCTTCTACAGATTGAACAAGGAGAAACCATTAGTACGGTCATTCCAATAGAAGAGTTTAATGATGATTCCTATTTGTTCTTCCTAACAAAAGAAGGAATTGCCAAACGAACTCAGCTTTCAGCCTTTGCTAATATTCGAAAAGGCGGCTTGTTCGCTATTAATCTTCGAGGTGAAGATGAGCTCCATGGGGTAAGGTTAACTGGTGGAGATGAAGAGATTATTATTGGAACAAGACAAGGGATGGCGATTCGATTCCATGAAAATGATGTAAGACTAATGGGTCGTACTGCTGGTGGTGTTAAAGGTATCTCCTTATCCAATGAAGACCATGTAGTAGGTATGGATGTTGTTGTAAGCGATCAGGATATTCTTATTGTATCTGAGAAAGGTTACGGCAAACGTACACCTATTGATGAATACCGTATCCAAAACCGAGGCGGTAAAGGAATTAAAACATCGAATATCACCGATAAGACAGGGGCACTTGTCTCACTGAAGGTGGTCTCTCTTGAAAGTGATATTATGATTATCACAGCAAGTGGTGTTATTATACGTACCCAGGTTGAACCGATTTCGCAAACCGGACGTAATACACAGGGTGTGAAGCTCATTCGTGTAAACGAAGGCGAAGAAGTGGCTACAGTTGCTCGCATTGATATTGAAGATGATGAAGTGGACGAGCTTCTGGAGGAAGAGGAAGCAACATTAGAGCTAGAAACACAAGAAACACAAGAAGTACAAGATGATTCAGAAGTGAATGATACAGAAACAGAAGAAGAATAACTAGTAAAACCGACCTATAGTGGGTCGGTTTTTTTGTTTGCTAAATAATAATATTTCCCATTTTTTTTAATATCACATATAATAAAGGATAATAGATCTAGTTCAAAAGTAATGATTGATAGATAGGAGCGTTTACTCATGTTAGTCCCTACACAAATTCTAAAAGAAGGCTGTATCGTCCAAGCGGATGTGTTTGCCCTTGCGTCGGTCCCTTTAATCAAAAGGCATACTGTGTTAACAAATAAGCATCTTGAATTTTTGAAAGCTTTTTTTATTAAAGAAGTCGATATTGAATACTTGCTAGAAGATGGCGAGGTATTCTCAACAGCTCTAGAAGAAAACTTAGAGGTAGAGGCTCCTCTTGAATCGGAACATCCATCGTTTTTAAGTTTATATAGCGAAGCCATTCGTGTATTCAAAAAGAATTTTGAATCGTGGCAAGCTGGTATGCCGGTTTCCATTCATGAACTGCGTAAGGTGATGGACCCGTTATTTGAAGAAGTCATTCAATCACCTTTTAAACTAATGTCTCTTCATGAATATGCACACCGTAAAGATTATCGCTACCATCATTCAGTCTCCGTAGCTCTAATTGCGGCTGCTCTTGGGCACAAGATGAACTATGAAACAAAAGAATGGATTCAGATTGGTTTAGCAGGTTTGCTTTCAGATATTGGTATGGCTAAGATTTCACCTGCAATCCTAGATAAAAGCGGTCCATTGATGTGTGCAGAATTCGAAGAGATTAAGAAACATCCTGTTTATAGCTATAAGATGATTAAAAATGCCAAAGGAATTACAGCTGCAACGAAATTAGCAGTCTTGCAGCATCATGAGCGTTCTGATAATCAAGGATACCCATTTGGTGTAGCTTTAGATAAGATCCATCCTTATAGTGAAATTATCGCTATTGCAGACGTGTACCATGCAATGTCATCAGAAAGAAAGTACAGATCCAAGCAGTCTACCTATTATATTTTGGAAGAAATGCGACTCCAAACTTTTGGAGCCTTACATATCCCAGGAGTCCTTGCTTTAACTGAGCAGTTATTACAATTCTCCATTGGGGCATCTGTTCGTCTAAACACAGGTGAAGTCGGTGAGATCGTTTTTATTTCACCAAACAACCTAACTAGACCGATGATAAAACAGCAGCAAACAGGCGAGATCATTGACCTTCAGCAGAATGCACATATACATATAGAAGATATTTTAAATTGGAACAAAAAAACTCTTGCTTAGTTTGTTTTTTATATGCTATACTAATTCTTGTCTTAAACGACGAGCACAAAAAAACAATTAAAACTTTTGATTGACTTGCTCGTCAGAAAATGTTACACTAATTAAGTCGCCAAAGCAGCGACAAACAAGTTCTTTGAAAACTGAACAAAAGCCAAGCGTACGAAGAGATACACAGTATCTCATAGTAACAAAAAAGTCGCAGTTCATTCTGTG
>NZ_JAUSUA010000009.1 GCF_030813245.1 Alkalicoccobacillus murimartini
CCCCTGCGAGAGTAGAACGTTGCCGGGCACCAAAAAAGAACCCCTTCATCTGATGGTTGATCCATTGGGTGAAGGGGTTTTTTGTGTAGAGATTCGTCGGTACCAAGATAAAAAGTTCAATAGCAAGACCAAGGCTAGATAAATCAAGGTGGATCGCACTTATATCAAGAAGAGGAGGGCGACAGCAAGAGAGATGGAGGGCTAACCAAGACCAAGCGGCGATTACCAAGCTCCAGACATCTAAACGAATCCTTACCAAGCTCGACTCCTCTATACCAAGAAAGAACCTGATCATACCAACCCGCATACCGCTACATCCAGAGAAACTAACAATTTACCAAGCGCAACTCTCCCCATTTCGAGAAAAACCTCCCCCCTCATCAAAAATTACGCTCAAACAATGATTTCATAGGCACATAGACCGGCATCTGCGAATATATGTAAAGGAGAGTCAAAGTAAGGTTTGGAAAAAGGATGTATGGGCGATACTGATACAAAGGAGTGAGTCTAATGAAGAAAACAAGTGTCATACATGTTCAGCTAGGCCATACCTGTTTAATCTGTGAAACAAGGAAAACTGAAGGTTATAAGCTTTGTCATTCATTTGTTTGCGAATCTTGTGAGCGGAAAATTGTAACGACTGATGTGAGAGCGGATGATTACATGATTTTTGTGAACAAAATGCGTGGAATATTGCCTGGACAGTATTAAGTATAAGAATGAGACAAGCTACGTAGTAAAGGCTTGTTTTTTTTGTTTAGTCTCAGCTTATCATACGCTAGAATAGGAGAGAGAGTGTAGGAAATGAAAGAAGGAGAGAGACATGAAAGACGATATAATAAACGTTCCACTTGTTCGGGCGCTAAAAGAACATATGGAAACAAAGCCCGAGTCATTTCATGTACCTGGTCACAAAAACGGAAAGATTATTCCGAATGGATTAGATTCCTTCAAAGAGATCTTTCCTTACGATATGACTGAAATTGAAGGATTGGACGATCTTCATGATCCATCAGGAGCAATCAAAGAAGCGCAGAGGCTACTAGCAGAATACTATGGCTCATTAAAGAGTTACTTTCTCGTTGGAGGAAGTACTGTTGGGAACTTAGCTATGGTCTATGCGCTATGTAAGCCTGGAGATGTCGTATTGGTACAACGGAATAGCCACAAATCGATTCTCCATGCTGTTGAATTAGCAGGGGTAAAAGCAGTTTATTTAACATCAGAGAGGGATGAGGAGTCAGGGCACGTAGTTGGTCTAACGGAGGAGATTTTAACGGAGGCCCTCAACGATTATCCTCAAGCAACGGCTCTTATCATGACGTATCCTAATTATTATGGTGTCTCGCGCCATCCGGGAAAGATCATTCGTGCAGCTAAGGAAGCTGGATTGCTCGTATTAGTTGATGAGGCCCATGGTGCTCACTTTGTGTTAGGTGATCCTTTTCCTGTGTCAACGGTAAACGAAGGCGCTGATATTGTCGTGCAGTCTGCCCATAAAACTCTACCCGCCTTAACAATGGGCTCGTACCTTCATGTAAGCGAACATCTACATCAAGGTCAACTAGAAGATGTCGAACGGGCCTTATCCATGTTCCAGTCAAGTAGTCCTTCTTACCTCATTATGGCCTCCTTAGATGCTGCAAGAGGTTATTTAGAGTCTTATACAAATGAATGTCTGACTACGACAATGGTTTCTATCCAATTTTTTAAAAAAGGATTAAATGCTATACCTCAATTAGAGGTTGTGGAATGGGACAAAGGTGGGTATCAATACGACCCACTAAAGGTTACAATAAAATCAACATCTTCTTTAACTGGCTTTCAACTTCAAGAGCTATTGCATCGAGAGGGAATAGATGCTGAAATGGCTGATGAACGGCACATTCTGCTGGTTATGGGTTTAGAACCTTTGGACAATTGTGAGGATGTGCTGAAGACATTTACTCGTGTATTAGCTCCTTATGTTAGCAATCACGATGATGCAACTAAAAAAGAGAAAGTTACAGTGCCATCTTCGTCTTCTGAAGAATATAATAAGAATATACATAGCTTAAAAAAAGAACGGGTTCCTTTTAAAGAAGCGGAGGGTAGAGTGTCAGCTGAGGCTGTCACTCCATATCCTCCTGGCATCCCACTTCTGTACCCTGGTCAGAGGATTAGTAAAGAAGTGCTTCAACAAATAGAGCATCTACAGCAAGCGGGTGCTAGATTTCAGGGAACAGATGTAGTGAAAATAGGGATCTATGTGGTGAATTTGGAGGATTAATATGAATAAAGGGTCATTTATTACATTTGAAGGTGGAGAAGGAGCAGGAAAAACCACCGTCATCGCGAATGTTGAACAATGGTTTATTAAAGCAGGTCATGATATTTTGCGAACAAGAGAGCCAGGCGGAATAACCATTGCAGAAAAGATTCGAACGGTTATCTTGGATGTAGAGCATACAGAGATGGACGGAAGAACGGAAGCTCTTCTCTATGCGGCAGCTAGACGACAGCATTTAGTTGAGAAGGTTGTACCAGCGATTGAAGCGAATAAGGTTGTTCTGTGTGATCGGTTCATAGATAGCAGCCTAGCTTATCAAGGGTTTGCGAGAGGATTAGGTATAGATGAAGTTCTATCCATTAATTCATTCGCTATTGATGGACATATGCCAGATCTAACTATCTATTTCGATGTGGATCCGGAAGTTGGTCTATCTAGAATCCAACGTGACCAAGAACGAGAGTTAAACAGATTAGATCAGGAAAAGCTTGAGTTTCATCACTTAGTAAAAGAAGGGTATCGTCAAGTGAAGAGTCGCTATCCAGATCGAATTCACACAGTGAACGCGAATGAATCCATTGAAACGGTCACTGAAGAGGTGATTCGTGTGATTCAGTCGCATTTAAGCTATAATAGTAATTAAAAGAAGGAGTGGATGAGAGTGAAATTAATCATTGCGGTCGTACAGGATAAGGACAGCGCAAGGCTATCAGACGCCCTTGTTAAAGAAGACTTTAGAGCGACAAAGTTGTCTAGTACAGGTGGGTTTCTAAAAGCTGGAAATACAACGTTCCTTATTGGGATAGAAGATGAAAAAATAGGTGAACTTATGGCGATTATTAAGAAAAATTGTAAAAGCCGAGAGCAGTTGGTTGCCCCGATTTCTCCGATGGGAGGCAACGCAGATTCCTATGTGCCGTACCCAGTAGAAGTACAGGTTGGTGGCGCAACGGTCTTTACTTTGCCTGTTGAAGAGTTTGAACAATTTTAATGGCCAAAAGTAAGGAAGTGTGAACATGGCAACTTGGAGTGAGTTACAACATACACAGCCAAGAGTCGTTCCCTTTATTTTAAAAAGTCTTGAGAAGGACCGACTCTCTCACGCGTACATATTTGCCGGAGAGTCTGGTACTGGAAAAAGAGAAATAGCTCTTCAGCTAACGAAGAGCTATTTTTGCAGAGAGCGGAATGGGACAGAACCTTGCGGACAGTGTGTGGATTGTAGACGAATTGATAAAGGCAATCATCCTGATGTTCATATGATTGTGCCAGACGGAGCATCTATTAAAAAGCACCAGGTTGAATTCCTCCAGAAAGAGTTTACGTATCGTGGAGTGGAGTCATCCCATAAGATTTATGTGATATCTGAAGCGGACAAAATGACTGCTAGTGCAGCGAATAGTTTGCTAAAGTTTCTAGAAGAACCAGAATCACCAACTCTAGCACTATTGTTAACTGAAAGGGAATCAGCCCTGCTACCGACCGTACGTTCGAGAAGTCAGCAATTATCCTTTCATCCGTTATCTAAATCTGTTTTTAGTGACAAACTTCAGGAAATGGGTATGTCTCGATTGCAATCATTGCTACTTGCAGAAATTACGACAAACTTCGAACACACGAACCATTTAAATGAGGGAGATTGGATTGCACAAGCCCGAAGCGTAGTGATACAATTGATGGGAGAGCTTTATCTTAGACCGAATCAGGTTCTGCTCACATTGCAGGATAAGTGGCTTCCAATATGTAAAGACAAGGAACAGCAGGAAGCTGGTCTTGATATGATACTCTTATGGTTGAGAGACCTTCTATATATACAGACGGGAAAATCAGATACACTCGTTTTTCCAGATCAACAAGATCAATACGAACAACTTGCGCTCTCCATTTCACAGCAACAGATAAGTGAACATCTGTCCAGCGTGTTGGAGGCAAAACGTCATCTGAACGCTAACATGAATTACCAGCTTGTCATGGAGAAGCTGTTGCTCAGCATACAGGGGGTATAGACGTTGCATCAAGTTGTAGGAGTTCGCTTCAAAAAAGCGGGCAAAATCTATTACTTCTCACCAGGTGAATTTAGGTTGGATCTAGGTGAGGCAGTAATCGTTGAAACGTCACGAGGAATTGAGTTTGGGAAAGTAGTCATTGCCGAAAAACAAGTGAATGAAAATGATGTAGTCCTTCCTTTAAAACAGGTTATCCGTTTAGCGACAGCTAAGGATAAACTAACCGTAACGGAAAATGAGGAGGCAGCACTTCAAGCATTTGAGGTGTGTTCGGAAAAAATTGTGGAACATCAACTAGATATGAAATTGGTTGATGTTGAATATACATTTGACCGGAATAAAGTGCTTTTCTATTTCACGGCAGACGGACGCATTGATTTTCGCGAGCTTGTAAAGGATTTGGCAGCTATCTTCCGTACAAGAATTGAATTAAGACAAATCGGTGTAAGGGATGAAGCCAAGATGCTTGGTGGAATTGGTCCCTGCGGACGTGTACTTTGTTGTTCTTCTTTTCTTGGAGATTTTGAACCGGTATCTATTAAGATGGCCAAGGATCAAAACCTCTCATTGAATCCAGCTAAAATTTCAGGTCTATGTGGACGATTAATGTGTTGCTTGAAGTATGAGAATGACACATATGAGTCTGCAAAGAAGGAACTTCCTGATGTTGGAAGGAACATTACCACTCCAGATGGAAAAGGTAAGGTTATCGGATTGAATCTTTTAGAGCGCCTTGTACAGGTATCCATGTATGAAGGAGAGGATCAGGTGCTCGAGTTTACGCTGGATGAACTGAACGGAACACGGGCTGTATCAGCTGAATCCGCAGAATGATGGGGTGGAAACGTGGACAAGAAGGCAATCTTTAAGAAGGTTAGCCAGATGGAGGAAGGCATTGGACAGCTTCACCAAGAATTAAGTGGACTCAAAGAGCAGTTGGCTTATCTTGTGGAAGAGAACCACTACCTCCAAATAGAGAACAAGAATTTAAGGGAGCGTTTTGATTGGGAGACGCAGCAGAATGAGGAACAAGCTCCTGCCGAGCACAAAAGTAAACCTACAATTGGAGAGGGGCATGATAACTTAGCCCGTCTTTATCAAGAAGGATTTCATATTTGCAATACGCATTATGGAAGCTTACGTGCTGATGGAGAAGACTGCTTATTTTGCCTGTCTTTTCTACATCAAAAGAAATAAGTATGACTCCACCCGAAGAGAAGAGGTCAACCCGATCAAGCATATTGGGATGGCCTCTTCTTTTTATCATTTTAAGAAGGAGTGCAACAAATGAAGCTGTTAGAAAATGAACGACTAGATTATATTCCTGGTACACCTTTTTCGATTATCCAGAGTGCCGAGGTCTTTTCTTTCTCAATGGATGCAGTTCTCCTTGGGCGATTTGTTCGCATTCCTATACAGAAGGGCAAAATAATAGATCTATGCAGTGGGAATGGTATTATTGGCTTAGTCCTGAGTGAAAGAAGCAAGGCTGAGATTACATCTGTTGAACTGCAAGAGCGACTTCATGATATGGCCCTGCGTTCGGTTGACTATAATAACAAACAGGAGCAGATTCGCACTGTGAATGCAGATCTAAAAGATATGCCAACATCCATCACTGCAGGCTCCTTTGATGTGGTAACATGTAACCCGCCATACTTTGAGGCAAATGCACAATCAGATCGAAATCAAAATCATCACTTTACGATTGCACGTCATGAAGTGTATTGCACGCTTGAGGATGTCATTCGAACGGCAGCCTCACTAGTTAAACAAAAGGGAAAAGTAGCTTTAGTACACCGACCCGAACGATTAACGGATATGATTGATCTCATGAGACGCTATCGAATTGAACCTAAACGAATGCAGCTCGTCCAGCCGAATCAAAGCAAAGAAGCTAACATTGTTTTACTTGAGGGGATAAAAGATGGGAAACCAGGATTGACCTGCCTACCTTCATTAAGCGTATACGGAGATGATGGCGCATATACCGATGCGTTTCGGGAGGTTTATGAAAAAAAATGACCGAGATTCACTATGTTTATATTATTCAATGTCGAGATCATACTTGGTATACAGGATACACAAACAATTTAACAAAACGACTTGAGATGCATACCGAAGGCAAAGGGGCAAAATATACCCGTGGAAGAGGCCCATTTCAATTAATCTGGCACGAGGAATTTACGAATAAAACAGAGGCTATGCAGTTGGAATACGCATTAAAAAGAAGGTCTCGATCTAAGAAAGAAGAATACGTGAGAGAAAGGAAGGGGATGGCAGATGCAACAGCAAATCAGCTATCAGACTGAATCAGGAAAAGGAGTATTGTACTTAGTGCCGACCCCAATCGGTAACTTGGAGGACATGACTTTTCGTGCCGTACGAATGCTAAAGGAAGCAGATGTTATTGCGGCAGAGGATACACGCCAGACTCGCAAGCTATGCAGTCACTTTGATATCCATACGCCGCTTACTCGGTACGATGAGCATACAAAAGATAAGGTTGGTGCGCACCTTATTGATCAAATTAAGGAAGGAAAAACACTGGCACTAGTGAGTGATGCAGGTATGCCTGCAATATCTGACCCCGGACAAGAGATTGTGAAGCTCGCTATTTCCGAGGAAATACCGGTTATTGTTTTGCCTGGAGCTAATGCAGCCTTAACGGCACTTGTTGCATCAGGGTTATCGACAAATCAATTTCATTACTATGGATTTTTATCACGGCAGAAAAAGACAAGAAGTCAAGAACTAGAACAGCTATCCGCTATCAATGCTTCTTTAATTTTTTATGAATCACCGCATCGAATTAAAGAAACATTAGCAGCGATATATGAGGTGTTGGGTAATCGCAAAATGAGTATTGGTCGAGAGCTCACGAAGAAATTTGAAGAGTATCAAAGAGGAACAGTGGAAGAGGCTTTAACATGGGTAGAGGTCGGCACAATTAAAGGGGAATTTGTTTTGGTTGTGGAAGGTACGACAGAAGAGAAGCAGGTTGAGAAGTGGTGGTCTGAGCTTACCATTAATCAGCATGTTGATCACTATATCTCACTGGGTATGGCTTCAAAGGAAGCTATTAAGCAGGTGGCAACAGAAAGAGAAGTACCGAAAAGAGAGATCTACCAAACATATCACATTGAATAGTGAATAGTTTCAGGATCGAGTATGAATAGATTAAAAAGCTGATTTTCCCACTATGTAAAAAAGGGGAAATCAGCTTATTTTGTGATAGGATAAGCATTGAATACAAAAAAAGACTCCTATAGAAGGAGTCTTAGATAAGAATTATTTATTGTTTGTTACATATTCTTGTAGATCTTTAAGGATATCTTCAGCACCTTGTGGGCTTAGGATGATCTTACCGTTTGCAATAGATAGGTTATCATCAGAAACCTCTCCAGTGATTTGGCAAGTCATGTTTGGCTTGTATTTCTTAAGAATGATACGCTCGTTATCAACATAGATCTCAAGAGCATCTTTCTCAGCGATGTCCAACGTGCGACGAAGCTCGATTGGAATAACTACCCGTCCTAATTCATCAACCTTACGTACAATACCTGTAGATTTCATACTATATATATCTCCTCTCGAGTATAAGAGATCCAGTTCATTCTAGGAAACTATAATCCAAGAATGATAGGAACTCAATTTTATTTATTTGCGTCATAATTCGACATTTTTTATCTACACTAAGAATACCAAGGTTTCCAAATCAAGTCAAATGTTTTTTTAGAAAAAGTTTAGAATTTGTTCTACTTAATGATTGGGAAAATACATAGTATATTTAATTAGAGTAAATAAAAGGATATTATAGATTTAAGCTTTATGTCATACTAATCTTCTATACCCTGATACAATAGGTGTTAATCATTTTAAGGGGGATGAATAGCTTACTAGTAAAAAGGATGTGTTTTAAGTGGATATCGAACATGATCTAGTGGAGAAATTAAAGAACGTAGGAGAAAAGCTTCGAAATAGCTATAATCAGTCACATACCGGTAACGACACGATTCGACAAAAACTCCATAAAAGTCAGTCTGTTTTTCGACAAATGCAGCATCTAGAAAAGACGAAATTAAAGGAAATCCTTCGTAATAAAGAGATTGCTGGTGTAGATGGTTCGGTGAATCAGACAAAAGGAGAGCCACCTCATGTCATTTACTTCTTTCAATCACTAGCAAAAACAACAACGGGGCATGAGGTAAGAAAGTCTGATATATATGTACCGCTTTTAGATGATACGAATGATGAGGAAGCCGTTCAACCTCTTAAATGGAGATCACATTTACTAGCGAAACTTGAGTTACAAGCAGCCGTACAATTAATAGAAGAAAAAGAGCTCTCTTTCTTATTAATGGATGGCGCTCTCTATCATTATCGAATTGATGCCGAAGAAGATTGGGAGAAACTTCGCCAGCTAGCGTTAGATAAAGATGTCATGCTTGTTGGTGTATCTGAAGAAATAACGACGGAGAATCTAGTAAAATTGGATGCGTTCTCTGATTATGCAAATAAACCGTATTGCTATGATCGTGATATGCTGTTTGGTGTACTTGAAAAAGGAGAAAGCATTTATATAGAAGAAATCCAACATAAAGCGGGTTTGCAATCTGTTTGGACCCGGTTCGGATTAGCACCCCAGATCACAGGATTTGATATGCTAGAAGAGCAGGCACACCGTCGAGAGGAAATATCAGATTTGCTATTCACCTTAACGCCTAAAGAAGGTAGGGGCATCCCGCTTTGGCTTGATTATGTCGATCGTGACATTCGAATTACAGATAAATTGGTAGATGGATTACTAGAGCAATATTTAGATGCAGACACGCGGCATCGTTACTTTACCCGAAAGCGGAGTGACAGACCGTATTAATAGAGACAGTAGGAGATGATTCAGATGCAGATTGTGGGTGTAACCACACAGCATGAAGTGTATGTAGCTTCAAAGACTCATAAGTTTAGAATGAATGAACTGGTTGTTCTTGAGGATGCGGATTTGCATCACCCAAAAGGAGAGGTAGTTGAAACCTTCTCGTACAACCGATATATTCCAATGGGCTTTGATAAAGGACTTGCGGACCAGAGTGTACTCGAAACGTTAGAACAGATTGGCTACGATATTGGCGCTGATGATATTCATTTAGCCAAAGTACGCTTATTTGAGGAAGCTGTGCAGCCGATTCAAACAGGGGCAGTTGTTCGTCATCCGGCTTTTGAAGAGATAGAAGACCTATTAGTCACAACCTCTGCACGTGACGGCATGGTGCTAGGTGAAATCAAATCAACCGACTTTATCGCACCTTCCTTACCTGAAGAATTGGATGGATTATTGCATATGCAGGAGCAGGGTATACTGCGTAAACAAAATGGTGTGCCGTTTATTTTTGATATCCGTGCCATGCAGCAATATCCACACATTGGAGTGTTTGGCGGATCGGGATCCGGTAAGTCTTTTGGCTTACGGGTCATGCTGGAGGAGTTAATGAAGCTCAAGATTCCTACACTGGTATTTGATCCACACTTTGAGATGAATTTCTCTGCTCAATCCGAGGGTGTGGAGGATGCGCCAGGGTATTCGGATCGTTATGATGTTGTCCAAATTGGTCGGGATGTGGGAGTTGATTTCTCTGCACTTTCAACAAGAGATGTAGAACGGCTGCTCTCTGCATCAGGTTCTTTAACTGAATCAATGGTGAATGTCATCCAAAGTATACATAAGCGCCGCGACAGTTATCAATCCTTCAGTGACCGGGTCGCAAATTTATCTGAAGCACTAGAAATGGGTAAACAAAAAGTAGAGGGTATGCTGCATGATGGTGGGATGTCGAGAGATGAGATTAGTCGTTTTAGTACATTTAAATCATTATTAGACCAATATGGCAGTTTGCCTCTCTCTTCTGTAAAAGGCATTCAATGGAGAGCCAATCGTCTGAATCAGGCAGGGTTATTTCAGCAAAATATCCGAGCGATTGAAACAAGTATTCATCAAGGGAAATTGGTTGTTATCCAAGGGGCAGTCTGGTTGCTACAGGTGTTCTCTAGTTATGTGATTGGTTCACTGTACGGACAGCGACGTAGTTATCGCGACGCCAAACTGCAGCAACAACAGGGACAATTTTTCCCACCGTTTGTCGTGGTGACGGATGAAGCGCATAACTTTGCTCCAAAAGGGTTTGACGCACCAGCTAAATCTGTTTTAAAAGAAATTGCGCAGGAGGGACGGAAATACGGGGTCTTCCTCATCTTTGCGACGCAGCGGCCGACCTTGTTAGATGAAACGATTACGGCTCAGTTGAACTCTAAATTTGTCTTCCGAACCGTTCGGGGAACCGATATCCAAACCATTAAAGAAGAAACAGATCTAACGAGTGAGGAGGGCAAACGTTTGCCATATTTACGCTCTGGTGATGTCTTTGTCTCTTCAGCGATTATGGGACGGACAATGGCTGTACGTATTCGGATGGCCCATTCAACAAGTCCTCATACATTAAATCCATTTGATGAGCTTCAGCAGATGAATGCACAGGGAGACGAAACCGTACTCGAAGCATTGCATTCGCATTTGCCATTATCAGAAATGAATTTAATGAAGGAACTCACTCAGTTAAATCGCGAAGCAGGTAAGAGTTGGGATGTGTCTACCTGGAAACAAGAGCTTGAACGATTATGTCGTGATCAGAAGCTTGTTAAGCAGAAGACACCGTTTGCCACGCTTTACGACCGTGCTTGACACGGTTGGGGTTGATTCGGTATATTCTAGGATATACTGATTCATATATTCATTCCAATGAACGGATAAGTACACGTTACAGATTCACACAGAGAGCTGGGGGAGCTGAAAACCAGTTGAGGATGTAAGTGGAATATGGTCTGGGAGGATTCTGTCTTCGAGTGGCGACTTCGCCATAAGGGGAGAGCGTAGCTGGCGTTAACAGTTAAGTCATGATGACTTTATGAGCCCTTCTGTTGTGAAACGAAGGGGAACTTGGGTGGTACCACGTGAGCACAGCTCTCGTCCCGATTGCGGACGAGGGCTTTTTTGTATGGAAAAATGGAAATAAGTAGAGGGGGCATACCATGTCTGAAGAAAACAAAAGCTTTTATATTACGACACCAATTTATTACCCGAGTGGTAAGCTTCACATTGGTCATACGTACACAACAGTATCTGGAGACGCGATGGCTCGTTACAAACGTCTGCGCGGCTATGATGTTCGTTTTCTAACGGGTACGGATGAGCATGGTCAAAAGATTGAAAAGAAAGCAGCAGAAGAAGGGCTAAGTCCGCTTGAATTTACCGATAAAATGGTCGCACCAATTCAAGCATTATGGGAAAAGCTTGATATCTCCTATGATGATTTTATCCGTACAACGGAAGATCGTCATAAAGTCGTAGTGGAGAAGATCTTTGAGCAACTGTTAAAGCAGGGCGATATTTATCTTGATGAATATGAAGGCTGGTACTCGGTTCCAGATGAAACGTTTTATAGTGAGCGCCAGCTTGTTGATGTGACGAAGGACGAAAATGATAACGTAACAGGTGGAAAAAGCCCTGATTCGGGACATCCAGTTGAAAAGGTTCGCGAGCAGTCTTACTTTTTCCGGATGAGCAATTATGCTGATCGTCTCTTGGCTCATTATGAAGCCAACCCGGACTTTATCCAACCTGCTTCACGCAAAAATGAGATGATTAATAATTTCATTAAGCCTGGTCTTGAAGACTTGGCTGTGTCACGAACGACATTTACTTGGGGTGTGCAAGTGCCAAGTAATCCTAAACATGTGATTTATGTTTGGATTGATGCATTGGCGAATTACATCACAGCTCTTGGCTATGGTACTGAGGATGATTCCCTCTATCAAAAATACTGGCCATCAAATGTTCATTTAGTCGGAAAAGAAATCGTTCGATTCCATACGATTTATTGGCCGATTATGCTAATGGCGCTAGATCTACCACTCCCGAAAAAAGTATTTGGTCATGGTTGGTTCTTAACAAAGGACGGCAAAATGTCCAAATCAAAAGGGAATGTCATTGATCCAGTTCCGTTAATTGATCGTTATGGCTTAGATGCTATTCGTTACTATTTGCTACGTGAGGTACCGTTTGGTTCAGATGGCGTGTTTACACCAGATGCTTTTGTAGAGCGAGTAAATTATGATCTAGCGAATGACTTAGGGAATCTCTTAAATCGAACAGTCGCGATGATTCAGAAGTACTTTGATGGGGATATTCCGGCGTATGTGAAAAACGGAACTCCGTTTGATGAGGATTTGCTTGATTTAGTTGGAGCGACTGTTACTAAAGTAGAGAATGCGATGGAAGAGATGGAATTCTCCATTGCTCTAACAGCGATCTGGCAGCTTGTCAGCCGTACGAATAAGTACATTGACGAAACTCAGCCATGGTCACTTGCAAAGGATGAAGGGGAGAGAGAACGTCTTGGTACCGTTATGTATCACCTTGCTGAGTCTCTGCGTATTATCTCTGTTTTAATCCAGCCATTTATGACAAAGACACCAGGTAAGATCTGGGAGCAGTTGGGTATAAAAGAAGCTCAAACAAGCTGGGATTCGATTCTAGAATTCGGACAATTACCAGCGGGAACAAAGGTAAGTAAAGGTGAGCCAATCTTCCCTCGTTTAGATGTAAAAGAAGAGGTTGCCCACATTGTTGAATTAATGGGTGGTAAGGTAACAGAGGAAGAGCCTGAAGAAATAGAGGATGAGAGTCAAATTACGATTGATGACTTTACGAAGGTTGAATTACGTGTGGCTGAAGTCACGGCTGCGGAACCCGTTGAAGGAGCCGATCGTTTGTTGAAAATCCAGCTTGACCTCGGTTACGAAAAGCGTCAGGTTGTATCCGGTATTGCGAAATACTACAAGCCAGAAGACTTAGTTGGAAAGAAAGTTATCTGTGTAGCGAATTTAAAACCGGTTAAGCTACGTGGAGAGCTGTCACAGGGGATGATCTTGGCAGGCTCTAAAGGTAAAAAGCTTCAGCTTGCTACCATTGATGGTGCACTTCCAAATGGAGCGCAAGTGAAATAAATGAAAAAGCAGGACTACGCATTATTCATTGCGTGTCCTGCTTATTTTTATTCTTCTTCTATTTCTACTTTAGTAACACGTACACTGCTGACTTTCCTCGTATCGACTTCAAGTATTTCAAAATGAAGATGATCAAACGTAACCGTCTCACCGACGATCGGCAGATACCCGAATTGCTGCAGTAGAAATCCAGCGAGGTTATCCTCTCCTTCGGGAATCCGTGTGTGAAAAACAATATTTAGGCGGCGTAAGGCAATTTTTCCATCACAAATGATTTCAGTGTCTGTCTGTTTTTCGATCAACACATCATCAATATCTGTCTCATCTTCAATGTCTTGTCCAATAATGGCCTCAATGAGGTCTTCATGTGTAATGATGCCCTCAGTTCCCCCGTATTCATCTAGAACAATGGCGATATGCTTCTTTTCTTGAATCATACGTTGAAAGACGCTGTTGACCGGTTGAAATTCATTCACAAACATCGGATCGAGATCAGCGACATCTCTTGCTCTTTTTTGAGGGTCCTTAAACCAAGCAAGTACAAACTTTGAATGAAACACACCAATAATATGATCCAGGCTCTCCTCGTATACAGGATAACGTGAGTATTGATTTGTAGATAGAAGCTCTTGGGCTTCGTCAAACGTCATATCAGCAGGGATACCATGCACATCAATTCTTGGCGTTTTAAGAACATCCGCAACGTTTAATTGCTGAAAATCGAGCATGCTTTTTAATCTGTGTACTTCCTCATTTTCGAATGTTCCTTCTGTTTGCCCAATGTCAAACATGGCTCTCATCTCTTCTTTAGAAAAAGTGGTTTGATCCACGTCCTTTTGTCCAATAACCTTAATAACTAAGTGAGTTAACCCATTTAGTAAATATGTAGCTGGCTTTAAAATAATGAGCAGTAAGCGTGTTATAGGATAGACCATATACGCAATCCGATCAGGATAGGCTGCTGCTACTGATTTCGGTAATACCTCAGCAAAAATGATGATGGCTACGGTAAGGACTCCGGTAGCAATTCCAACATTAATTCCATGTTCCAAGGCTACGATGGTGACGAGGGAAGGTAGGACGATATTCGGTACATTATTTGCGACAAGTATACCGGGAATAAACTCTTCAGCATTAGATACAAGCTTTAACAATCGTTCGGATTTTTTGTCGCCGTTGGTAGCTTTACTTTGAAGTTTAATTTTATTGGCAGCAGTTAGGGCTGTTTCGCTGCCCGAGAAAAAGCTTGAAGCAATAAACAAGGCTATAATCGCAAAGATCAAGAAGGTTCCCTCCAGTTTGGCCCATAAGCCAACAGGCGAATGGACAGTTACTCATATCATATAGTTGACGAATGGTAAGGTCAAGAAAGTAGGGCAACAGTAAAAAACCACCCTGCCTTCAAATCGCTTGGCAGGGTGGTTCGTTAGATTATGATTTTATGGCTGTGGCGTGTGTGATGGTCAACATTTGTTTATCATCCACTTCGGATACATCTGTTATCGACCAATTAGGCGATAACAATGTGCGAACGGTGGTTGCTTGTTGATTCGTTAAAGGAACCTGAACAAATTGCTGTTCCTCTAATGTGTAATCAGCAGGCTCCTCTAAAGAAAACATCAGCTTCAACAATCGTTTGATGCCATACACAGACAGGAATTTTACTTGATAGCCATCTGTAATAGCTTTTTCAATCCGTTCTGAGTCATCTGTCCATGAGACATAAAGATCTTCGTAATCAAAGGTTGTATCATAGCTTTGGAACCGGGTTACATCATTCTCTTGTAGACCCTTGATGATATCTTCTCCACTTACCCCGTTATGTCTAAGGGTTTCGACCATAAATGCTTCCCATTGTGATAGGGGGATTGTCATGATGAGATTGCCTCCAAATGTTAGTTTAATGTGATGTCATCTACGTAGTATAGTTCATCCAGTCGTGGTGTGTAGTCAATACGATCACTCACACCATATCTTCCTTGTAGTTGGAATAAATACACAACGCCGCGGTCTTCGGCAAGAATTTGTTGGATTTCTTTGAATTGCTCCGCACGTTCTTCTTCGTTCATGTTCGTAGCTGCAGCATCAAGCAATGAATCAACCTCAGGATTGTCATAGCTCGTCACATTTGATTCTCTAAATAGCTCTAGTGTACTTCCGTCAAACATATCATTACCCCAACCTACAAAGACACCCTCACGTAATTCTTCATTAAATAGTCTCTCAGCAAATTGGCTTTGTTCAACAAGTTCAATATCTGCTGTGATACCTACATCGGCAAGCATACCTTCCATTACTTGAGCCATTTCCGTGTAATAGTTGTTTACGGAGATTTCAACGGTTACTCCATCTTCATAGCCAGCTTCAGCTAAGAGCTCTCTGGCACGCTCCTGATCATATTCGAATGTATCGTAAAGCGATTCGTCAGCCCCAAAGTTTCCGGGAGAAATCTGAGTACGAGTCGCCGTCCCAGCACCATTTAGGATTTCATCAATGATGACTTGATTGTTAATGGCTAGGTCGATCGCTTCACGTACAGCAGGATCTGCAGTGGCAGCTCCATCTTCTGTGGAAAGCCATAACTGAATTACTCGTTGAATAGGCTCAACAGCCACGTGCGTACCATCATTATCATCGATACGATCAAAGTCTGCGGTCGGAATATTAAAAGCGATATCGGTTCCATCAGTCAAGAGTTCAGATACTCGAGTAGAATCCTCAGGTACGACATTAAAATGAACGGTATCCCAATTGGGCTCGCCTTCAAAATAATCCTCAAATTTCACAAGCTCTACTTGTTCGTCCCGATTCCAATTGTTTAATTCATACGGACCGGTTCCTACAGGATCTTGGAAAAACTCATCACTTCCGACTTCTTCAAAGTAGGCAGCTGGAAGAATGCTAGCGCCAGCAATCGCCAGTCGACTCAACAGTTGTGGATCAGGCTCATTTGTGTGGATACGTACAGTCGAATCATCAATGACTTCAACAGAATCAATAATGTTGAAGGTAGAATACTGTTGCAAGGAATCATCCTTAGCAACACGCTCTAGGGAGAACTTAACGTCTTCTGCTGTAAAAGCATCTCCATTTTGGAATGTAACGTCAGGCTGCAAGTTAAATTCCCAGGTCTGATCATCAATAGGTTCCCAATCTGTTGCAAGGTCTGCAATGATTTCACCTGATTCATCACGCTTTACCAGTTTATTATAGATGTTCACAAGTACAGCAGATGTTGTGATGACACTGTTGTTTTGTGGATCAAGTGTTGTGATATCAGCAGGGTTAGCGATCGTTAATACGTTATTTTCTTCTGAATCATCACTAGATGTAGAGGGAGAATCAGGATCTTCTATTCCTCCGCAAGCAGTTAGAACAAGTAAGCTAGATAATACAGGGACTGATAATTTAGTCCAATTCATAATGTTTCCTCCTCATATTGTGTGTTTGAATCATTTGGGTAAAAACAAGCGTGATAGTGTCGTGTTCCATCTTCTATAAGATCAGGCGTCTTCTCTAAACACATGGGTTGTCCATATGGACATCGAGTGTAGAAGGAACAGCCACCTTTTTGTTGAAGCATGCTTGGAGGCTCTCCCTTAACGAGAACGTGTTTTTTTCGGTCTCTAGGATGAGAGGGTGGGACCGCCTGCAGCAACCCTTGAGTATAAGGGTGCTTTGGATTAGAGAATAGAGTATCTTGGTCGGCTAGTTCAACAATTCTACCTGCATACATAATCGCCACGCGGTCACTGATATGTTTAACAGCTGGCAGCCCATGAGCAATAAATAAGTAGGCCATGCCATAGTCTTGCTGTAGCTTTTTTAATAAATTTAAGATCTGAGCTTGAATAGAAACATCAAGAGCAGAGACCGGTTCATCACAGATGATCAGGTCTGGTTTTAAAGCTAAGGCTCTTGCAATACTTAAACGCTGACGTTGACCGCCGCTAAATTGATGCGGATAGCGATTTAAATGGTGTGTACCCAGTCCGACTTCTTCTAATAACTCAACTGCGCGTTCCGCTCGTTCTTGATTGGTCAGATTCTCATGAATCAATAATGGTTCAGTTACGAGATCTTTTGCCCGCATCCGAGGATTCAAAGATGAATATGGATCTTGAAAAACAGCCTGTAGGTGTTTACTGGATTGTCTTTGTTCACTAGCAGTTTGAGTGTGTAGGTTCTTCCCTTGAAAATAAACCTTTCCCCCAGTTGGTTCCAATAATCGAAGAATAAGCTTGGCGAGTGTGGACTTACCTGAACCAGATTCACCAACAATCCCAAGTGTTTCCCCGCGGTAGATGGTTAAGCTGACACCATCAACTGCCTTTAGCAGAGGCGGGTGTTTCTCTCGCCATTTTTTCTTCAGAGGAAAATGCTTCTGTAACTGCTCAACGACTAGCAAAGGTTCCGTTTTATCTGAGTTAAGCAAAGTTATTCGCCTCCTCTGATATAGGATGGATGCAGCGGACGTAATGGTTGGGCCGCTGCTCCTCTAATGCAGGGAGCTTCAAACAGGCATCTGTTGCTTTTGGACATCTAGGATGAAACGGACAGCCTTCAGGAAGCCTCGCTAGATCAGGTGCATTTCCTGAGATCACATCGAGCCACTCCTTCTGTTCATCGAGCTTAGGCACTGCTTTTAACAACCCGAGCGTGTAGGGGTGTTTAGGGTGATCAAATAGCTCAGTTACTGTTGCTTCCTCAACAATTCTACCCGCATACATTACCAGCACTCGATCAGCAATATCGGCTACAACCCCCAGGTCATGTGTGATAAATAAAACACCGGTTTCCTGTGCTTCATTTAACTCCTTTATTAACGCGAGAATTTGTGCTTGAATCGTTACATCAAGAGCCGTAGTAGGCTCATCAGCAATTAACAGCTTAGGTGATGAAGCTAAAGCGA
The DNA here is from genome assembly GCF_030813245.1 of Alkalicoccobacillus murimartini. Lineage (GTDB taxonomy): Bacteria > Bacillota > Bacilli > Bacillales > Bacillaceae_D > Alkalicoccobacillus > Alkalicoccobacillus murimartini. The sequence goes on from NZ_JAUSUA010000009.1 coordinate 18,248, forward strand.
TGGCAATCATCACTCGCTGTCGCATACCACCTGATAATTGGTGAGGGTATCTGGATGCGACTTGCTCTGCATCGGGTATATCGACCTGCTGTAATAAGTTGATGGCACGCAGTTGACGCTCCTTACGGGTAAGGTCTGTATTAAGCGCTAAGGATTCTTCTATCTGTTTACTTACTCTTTGCATTGGATTGAGAGACGACATTGGTTCCTGGAAAATCATCGCCATCTCTTTTCCTCTCAGCTTTCTGCGTTTCTTTTTAGAGAGTGGAAGGATATCTTCTCCCTTGTAATAGATGGTTCCATCTGATATCTCACCACCGGACTTTAATAATCCCATAATGGATAAAGATGTAATGCTTTTTCCTGAACCAGATTCACCGACAATGGCTACTACTTCTCCGGGCGCCACATGAAAGGACACGTCGTTCACGACCGTCACGACTTGTCCTTTTCCAGCTGAAAAGGTTGTCGTTAAGTCGTTAACAGACAATAGCATCTCCTGATTTGAATCATTTGTTTGGTTCATTTTGTATCGTCTCCTTGATAAAGTCTCGGATCAAGAAAGTCTCGTAGCCAATCTCCTAAAAATGTAATGGCGAGAATCGTAATGGTAATGGCTAACCCTGGAAAGGTAGCAATCCACCAGCTGGTTGCGATGTAGTTTCGGCCGTCATTTAGCATACCTCCCCACGTAATATCAGGAGGTTGAACACCAAGACCCAGAAAACTAAGGGAAGACTCGGTCATAATTGCTGAAGCAATGCCTATCGTGGCTACGACTGTAAATGAAGACAACACGTTAGGGAAAATATGCGTTCTTATAATATGAAAATGACTAGCACCTTGGGTTTTTGATGACTGAATAAATTCACGTTCTTTTAGACTTAATGTCTCGCTGCGCACTAATCGAGTATATTGCACCCAGCTCGTTAGGCCGATGACAAGAATGAGTGTCCAAAGACTGGGTTCAAGTACAATGACTGCAACCAATACAAGCAATAATGTTGGAATAGCGAGCATGGCATCAACAAAACGCATCGTCAGTTGGTCAAACCAACTACCACCAAAATACCCGGAAACAAGGCCGAGAATAAGCCCGATACAGCCGGCAATCAATACGGAGAGAAACCCAACCAAAAGCGAGATTCTAGATCCATACACTAACCGGCTCAACACATCTCGGCCAATATTATCCGTGCCTAAGATATGCTCGAGTGACCCCCCTTCTAACCAGAATGGGGGGATTAAGCGCTGAGTGGCATCACTGGCATACGGACTGTGTGGTGCAATCCAAGGAGCTGCTAAAGCTAATAGGACAATAAGAATAAACACAATCAAACCACTTATTCCAAGAGGAGAAGGTACTCGAAAAAAGCGAGTAGAGAATAGTGTATTCGCTTTTTTTCGTTTAGTAAGCTTTTTCATCAAGCTGTCCTCCATTTAATCAAACTACTCATATTTAATACGTGGATCGAGAAACCGATAAAGTAAATCAGTCAAAATATTGACGACAATGGTTATTAAAGCAATCACAAACACGATCGCTTGAACAACGGCCATATCTTTCGCTTCCATGGCGCGAAGTAGTAATCTACCGATTCCTGGCCAAGAGAAAACCGTTTCTACTACAATGGCTCCACCAATGAGCTGTGGAAATTGCAAGCCAATGATTGTGACAACTGGAATTAACGCATTCAAAAACACGTGTTTGCTTATGACAATCCATTCCAGCTGACCTTTGCTGCGAGCTGTCTGCACGAATTCTTGATCCAGTATCTCAAGAACACTGGCTCGAATTAATCTGGTCATCTCAGCAGCTAAAGCCACACCCAGCGTAATAGAAGGCAAGACAAAGTGCATGGGAGAGCTAGCTCCAGATACAGGAAAGATCTGAAAGGTGACAGCAAAGAAAAGAATAAGCATAATACCAATCCAAAAGTTAGGCATTGCCTTGCCAACAATTGAAATGGCTGACACGAGAAAATCAATCAATGTGTTACGTTTTAAAGCAGCAATGATACCAAGCGGAATCGAAATCCCAATCGCAACGAACATGGCCATGGCAGACAGCCAGAGTGTCGCGCCTAGGCGTTCCGTCACAAGACCCAAGGCCGGCTCATTATAGAGATAGGACTCTCCAAAGTTTCCTGTTATTAAGTTCTTCATATAGTCAAAAAACTGAATATAAAAAGGTTGATCTAATCCCAATGATTTAGCCAAAATCGCTCGATCCTCAGCTGTGGCATTTTCCGGAAGCATCAAGGATACTGGGTCACCTGCAAGATAAACGAGGGCGAAAATAATAAAGGCTAAAATAATAAGACTGGGAATGATTTGTAATAATGATCGTTTGATATAGGACATGGCTCCACCCCGACTTAAATGAAATTCAATGAATCTAATTGCTTGCTATTCTTCCCCCATGTAAGCCAAAGAACTCAAATTGTACAACTTCCTTAGCTAATTCCTGTGGATTCAGATTCATTAGGTCTTCATCATCAAACAACCAACGGTGCATGATGCCTCGAACAAAGCTAGTCAGCATAATCGCTTGCATATCCGTAGACCCAGTATTCTTTAACATACCAAACTCCTTAGCTCTAAGGATATTCTGTTTAAAAGCATCTTCCATATGATAATGGATGTTGTTCACCTGATCTTGAATCACTCGATCAACATCTCTTCCACTTTCTAAGAGCAGCTTTAGAAACTCTGAATTTTCTTTAACGAATGTGAAGATATCGGTCATCAATTTTTCAGAAGAAAGAATCATGTCTTCAATGCTACCCGGGGTTTTACGATAACCCTGCTTAATGACCTCCATCAGCATTTGCTCGCCTTCATTTAAAATCTCAAGCATAATGGCCGATTTATTTTTAAAATGCCAATAGAAGGTACCTTGAGCCACTTCAGCGTGCTTTACTATAGAAGAAACTTTTGTAGAGTGGTAGCCATCACGAGCAATGAGTGTTTGAGCACTATCTAATAGCTTTCTTTTTCGGTCAATTCGATTCGACATATTCAAACCCCTTTTATGTAGATTGACAAGTCAGTCAGTTTAATATCGATAATGTTAATATATTTACTAGGGATTAAAAAGTCAATACCTATTTAAAATAGTCAGAACTAAAAAAGAACCCCTACACATAGAGGTTCTCGAAGCTTCGTGATTAAAACTCTTCATATGTAGCAGGATCTTGATCGTGGATTCGACCATCTGATCGAGTTAGTTGACTGATTGTCTGCATCTCTTCATTAGTTAATGAAAAGTCAAAAACCGATAGATTTTCCAACTGACGATCCGCGGTCGATGCCTTAGGTAGTGGCAAGGCACCGAGCTGAATATGCCAACGAAGGATAATTTGTGGTATCGACTTTTGATGTGAGTGTGCAATGGTTTGAATTTCTTTGTTTTCAAGCACATGACTTGCACGACCAAGTGGACTCCATGACTCTGTAACGATGCCATGCTCCTGATCGAAGGATCGTTGTGTTTCCTGAGAAAAATAAGGATGAAGCTCTACTTGATTGATACTTGGTGTCACTCCTGTTTCTTGAATGATGCGTTCTAAATGCTCAGGCAAGAAATTCGAGACACCAATCGAACGAATTAATCCCCATTTCTGCGCGTCGACTAAAGCCTGCCACGCTTCAACAAAGAGCTCCTGTTTTGGGTTCGGCCAATGAATTAAATAGAGATCATAATAATCTAACCCAGCACGTAACAGCGATTCCTGAATGGTTTTGACGGCTTTATGATAACTATGATGTCTACCGGGTAACTTCGATGTGATCCGAAGCTGTTCACGTGGGACAGCACTTCGTCTAATGGCTTCACCAACTGCGCCTTCATTTTCATAGTTAAACGCTGAATCAATTAACCGGTACCCGACATCAATGGCACTAGCTATCGTGTTCACACCGGCTGTTCCTTTAATATTTGCTGTACCAAATCCAATCGAGGGAATGGTTAAACCATCATTCAATGTTCTAGTAGGAATGGAGTTTGACATGGTATGACCCCTTTCAATAGTTGAATTGTAGTTCTATACCCTGAAAGAAGCTAGTTTAGTACAAGAATCTTCATAAAGTAAAAATATAGAAGTGATTGACTTGTTTTATAACCTTTCATATAATTTAATTGATATTGATAATCGTTTTCAATTAATGAGGAGGAGAGCATCATTCAACATAGAAAAAGTCTTTATTTATTCATCTTAATGGTGTTTTTATTGGTTGGCTGCAGCGAAGCAAATACAGAAAGTGAGCAAACTAGCTCAGTTGTTGATGAGAGCAGTGAAACAAATGCAGAAGATAATGAAATGAGAACGTATACGGATGTTACGGGGAGAGAAGTTGAGATTCCTGTTCATCCAGAGAGAGTTGTCACTACTCAGTATGTAGATGCCATGATTACGTTGGGTGTAGAACCGATTGGAGCCCCGTCCCATGTATTAGATCGTGAGTATCTCTCTGGTATAACAGATGATGTTGAGGATCTTGGCTTTCCATTTAGTGTAGAGAAAGTGGTTGAGCTGGCGCCAGATTTGATTATCACAGCTGATCCTGAGGAAGTTGAACAATTAAGTATGATTGCACCAACTGTTGTTGTCCCTTGGATGTACGGAGATTTCTTCACTCAATTAGAGGAAGTCGCGAGTATTCTAGGAAAAGAAAAAGAGGCAGAAAAATGGGCTGCAGAGTTTGAGGATAAACTATCTGAAGTCAAAGAAGAAGTAGCTGGCGTATTTGGAGAGGATGAAACCGTTTCAATATTCATGGCTGCCGGAAATGATAATCTGAGATTATATGGAGGTCGGAATATTGGTCATATTTTCTATCGATCTCTCGAGCTAACGCCACCTCCTTACATTCAGGAACGGATTGAAGAGGACCCTGAGTTCCAGGAGTTTGTATTTGATGACGTTTCAATGGAGATGTTACCTGAATATGCAGGTGATCACATTGTGATGCTTGTATATGATCAAGAAGCTAGAGATGAAGGCGGCATGTATAGTCAAATTGAGCAGAGTCCACTTTGGCAGAACTTAGATGCGGTCAAAAATGATCAAGTTTATTATGTAAATGAAGAACCTTGGTTCGTCTACACCTCACTTGCTATCGAAAAGTCCTTAGAAGAAGTAAGCGAAATAGTCGTAAAATAACCTACAAACCCCGATCAATCGTGATAAACGAATGGTCGGGGTTTGTTTTGCTACTCATTTGAATGGTTTACTTCATCTATAGCCTTCTTAGCAAGCTTTGTAATCGTCATGTCATCCATTGGCGGGTTATGAAGCCCTGCGCGGATATCACGATAATAGCGCTGCAATGGGCATGAAAGCTCAAGGCTTTTAGCACCAACAATACGCATTGCTTTATCAACCACATGAATACTATTATTTACGACGGTATGCTTCACGACCCCAATTTCATTATCAATATGAGGGCGAGTATGCTCATCATCATAAGCTCGCGTAACAGAGTATATGAGGTGGCGAGACTGCATCATAAGCAGTTCCATTTCACCAATAGCAGTCTGCACGTTAGGAAGCTCACTGATTGTGCCAGATATACTGTTAGGAGAGTGTTCCGTTGCATAAGTGACTGCATAATCTCTTGCAGCCTGTGCAATGCCTAAGTAGTTCGCTGGAATATGAGTCATCCACGCATTCACATGGTTTCCGCGTGAACCGTCGTTAACCTCTACTAAATAGAAATCTTCTACTTTCACATTTTTTAACACGAGATCATGACTCTCTGTGCTCCGCATCCCTACCATATCCCAGTTCTCTCGGATGGAGATGCCTTCTGTATCACGATGGATGAGGAAGAAACCAACAGCCTGTTTCTCTTCAATCCAAACACCTACTAAATAGTAGGTAAGATAAGGGGACATGGATGTGAACGTCTTTTCTCCATTAATGACCCAAGAGTCACCACTTCGCACAGCGTGTGTGCCAGGACGACCACCACGTGTTGGACTTCCGGTCTGAGCTTCACTAACGGCTCGATTCACTAAAGCCCCTTTTTTAATTTCTTTCGCAAAAAAAGAAAGCTGTTCCTCTGTCCATACACGCTTCTCGTAAATTTCTCCAACAACCCCTTGATGCCAGCTGATCGAAAGGGCTGTGGAGCCATCCATACTTCCAAGGGTTTCCTGGAAAAGTACTAAATCAGCTGTAGAAAGGCTACTGCCTTCATACGATGTTGGTAAGGCTAATGAAGTGTAGCCCATATCAATTAATGATTGAATGCTTTGTTTGGGAAAACGCGCTTGCTCATCATTCGTTTGTGCCTGTTGTTCGATTTGTTGGCGAAGCTGCTCCAATTTAGTTAGCCATTCTTGTTGAAATGAAGTTGTTGAAAATAAAGCTTTAGACACGATTTTTCATCTCCTCAATGAATCTACATTCAATTGTTTACCCTTTTTAGTAGTATTATATGACAAGTAAAACACACTTAACAGATAAGAGTTTATGAAAAGCTTATGGATAAAAGATTGTCACAGACCCCGTTCTTGCATCTATATCAAAAAAAGCGGTAAGATTCTTTTCAAAGAGTTTTTTTATGGAGGTTTATGAATGTTATTTGATACACATGTTCACTTAAATGCAGAACAGTTTAATGATGATGTTGAAGAAGTTATTGCACGTGCTAAAGATGCGGGCGTAGAGCGTATGGTTGTAGTTGGCTTTGATGAGAAGACCATCAACCGAGCGTTAGAATTAGTGGAAGCGTATGAGTTTTTATATGCAGCGGTTGGTTGGCACCCCGTGGATGCTATTGACATGACTGATAAACATTTGGAATGGCTTGAAGAATTATCTGCTCACCCTAAAGTCGTTGCGCTGGGAGAAATGGGTCTTGATTACCATTGGGACAAGTCACCAAAAGATATTCAAAAAGAAGTATTTATTAAGCAAATACACTTAGCAAAGAAGGTTAATCTTCCAATAATCATTCATAATCGTGAAGCTGATCAAGATATTGTTGATATTTTGGAGGCAGAGGGCGCCAAGGATGTTGGTGGCATCATGCATTGTTTTGGAGGCAGTGTTGAAATTGCGGATCGATGTCTTGCAATGAATTTTTATATCTCTTTGGGAGGTCCCGTCACATTCAAAAATGCTAAACGTCCTAAAGAGGTCGCTAAGCATGTGCCGATAGAAAAGCTTTTGATCGAGACGGACTGTCCATATCTTGCTCCTCATCCAAATAGAGGGAAGAGGAATGAGCCTGGCTATGTGAAGCTTGTTGCAGAAGAAATCGCGGATCTTCGAGGCATATCGTATGAAGAGCTTGCTCAACATACAACGCGTAACGCGAATGAGTTGTTTAGACTTACGAATGAGTAATAGTTCAACTAAGATAAAGTGAGGGAATATCAAGAAAAGTTGGTATGTAGAAAGGTGAGCCAGGCGTTACCAAGAGGGTAGAACATCATACAAAGATGAAACAGGATCTACCAAGAGTGGAAGGGTATTACTAAGATGAATGGGCACAAAACCAAGCGATATTTGGAATTACGAAGAAGCAAAGAACTTGACTAAGAACTACGTCATTTTCATCATGAGGAAATCCTAACTAAGTAAGATGTCATATATCACACCCATAATCTGGGCTTTTCTATGCTGTCATTCTCAAACCATGTGGATGGCAGCATATCCATTTTTTTGATAAGCATGTATCTCCAAAACAACGTTTAGAACTTTCTTTTCGAATAAATATTTCGACAGGATTTCACAGCTTGTAGTACAACCTTGTCTTATTCGTTTTTGTTCTACAGGGATATCCTTGGACATAGAAGTAAGTGTCGAGAGAAAATTCTTTTCAATTTGCAAAAGTCAAGAGATAATGAGGGCATTCTTGCATGTAATAGTGAACTTTTTCTAAAGTTTAGTTGACAAGAGGAGGGACAATCGATATACTTCAGAGCGTTAAGAGGAGGAATGTCTACATATGGAAGCGAATAAGACGTATAGGCTTCTTTTGGATAATGTTTCTAATCATAAGTACCTCATTTCGATCATTGGCTTTGTCATTGCATTAGCTGCCATTTTTTATGTCGTATATGACATGACAAAACATACAGTTACAGTAAGCATCGACGGGAATGAAGACGTTGTTCTTTCAACCCATGCTGAAACCATAGCAGATTTATTTGCCGAAGAGGATTGGGATACAAATCAACATGATTTAATAGAACCGTCATTGGATACATCAATTGACGAAGATACACAGGTTCTGTGGAAACAAGCAAAAGAAGTAGCCATGACAATTGACGGAGATACACAAGATGTTTGGACAACAGCAGACGATGTCAGTGGGTTACTCGATGAATTAGCCATTGAGTTTAAAAGTCAGGATGAACTGGAGCCTGAATTAGATACTAATATTACACATAATATGGATGTTCAGTATAAGCCCGCCTTTTTAGTTACGTTACTAAGCGATAGGGAAGAGCAGGAAATATGGACAACTTCGACGACTGTCGCTGACTTTTTGGATAGAGAAGAGATTGAACTAGGAGATCTGGATCGAGTCGAACCAATTTTAGATGACCATTTAGATAAAACAACTGACGTTCAAATTACACGCATTGAAAAAGTCACCGATGTGGTGGAAGAATCAATCTCTTATGAGACGATTACGAAAAATGATGACAAGATTAACAAAGGAACAGAGCAAGTGGAAGAGGAAGGCGAAGAAGGTGTTCTAAAGAATACGTTTGAAGTCGTTCTTGAAGACGGGGAAGAAGTTTCTCGTGAGCTTGTCAAAACAGAAACAGTTAAAGATAGTGTAGATCGTGTTGTTGCGGTTGGTTCACGTGAGGAGACTCCAGCAGTGGCTGCTGCATCTGAAGAACAGCCAGTGCGTGAGGAGAAGCAAGAAACCCAAATTGCTAGTGAAACGGTTGAAGCACCTCAGGAAGAAACCACTTCCGAGGAGAAAACGGTGACGATGACGGCCACAGCCTATACAGCAAATTGTGCAGGGTGTAGCGGTGTAACGGCAACGGGAATTGATTTAAATAATAATCGTAATATGAAAGTTATTGCGGTTGATCCGAGTGTTATTCCACTTGGTTCCAAAGTGCATGTAGAAGGCTATGGTACGGCCATTGCTGGAGATACTGGTGGAGCCATCAATGGTAACAAGATTGATCTTCATGTCCCAACTAAGGCAGAAGCTGAGAGATTCGGACGCAAACAAGTGAAGGTAACTATTGTCGAATAAGATAGAGGATAGATGGAGCCGATCCACAGAGTATACTCTGGTGATGATCGGCTTCTTTTGTTTTGACGGAAATAAGGATACAATAAGGGACAGAATGGATGAGATCGGAGCAGGAGAATGAGAATTAAGGAAATGATTGTAGTGGAAGGTCGAGATGATACAACGGCTATTCAACGGGCTGTAGATGCAGACACGATTGAAACCAATGGATCGGCGATAGGAAAGGCCGTACTCGCTCGTATAGCTTTAGCCAAGGAAAGACGTGGGGTAATCATATTAACAGACCCTGACTACCCTGGTGAACGAATTCGCCGTATCGTAAGCCAACATGTTCCTGGCTGTAAGCATGCGTTTTTGCCAAAGCATGAGGCGATCTCTAAAAAAGGGGATGACTTAGGTGTGGAGAATGCAACACCAGAAGCTATCCGTCAGGCGTTATTAACTGTTCAGGAAGAAGCTGAAGAGGCACCTGCGCTTATTTTATGGGAGGACCTTCATGCGGCTGGTCTGATCTCGGGTGAACATGCGAGAAGAAGACGAGAGCAGATTGGTGATAAGCTTTCAATTGGATATGCAAATGGAAAACAGCTGCTTAAACGGCTTCATATGTTTCAAATACAGCCCGAGGAATTTCGTGAGGCTTTGATTTCGGTTCTTAAGGAGGAACAATAAATGACGAAAGATATTGCAACCCCACTACGCACTAAACAAATATTGGCTAAGCACGGTTTTCATTTAAAGAAAAGTTTGGGTCAGAACTTTCTAATTGATACAAACATCCTCACAAACATAGTAAATGCTGCAGGAATAGATGAGGATACTGGGGTCATTGAAGTAGGTCCAGGAATTGGAGCTCTAACTGAATACTTAGCAAGAGCTGCTAAAAAAGTCGTATCGATTGAAATTGATCAAAGATTGTTACCGGTGTTAGAGGATACGTTATCCCCGTACCCAAATGCAGAAGTGATCCATTCGGATGTGCTCAAAGCAGACCTGGAGCAATTACTCATTGATAAATTTTCGGACGTGAAACAAGTAAAGGTTGTAGCAAACCTTCCTTATTACGTGACTACACCCATTTTAATGCGCTTCCTTGAAGGGAAATTAGATGTGACAAGCATTACCGTCATGATTCAGTCCGAAGTGGCTCAGCGTATTGCAGCATCTCCAGGTACAAAAGAGTACGGTGCCTTATCGATTGCAGCCCAATATTACGCAGAGGCAGAACGGGTGATGACTGTGCCAGCAAGTGTCTTTGTGCCACCGCCGCGAGTTGACTCAGCTGTCCTTCATCTAAAAGTTCGTGATGAGCCAGCAGCTAAGGTAATCGATGAAACGTACTTTTTTGAAGTTTTCCATGCAAGCTTTGCTAATCGACGGAAAACCATCCTTAACAATCTTACGCATAATTTAGGCCCGAAAGAGCGAAAGGCAGAGATAGAAGAGGCTCTTGCAGAAGCGGCCATTGATCCTAAACGACGTGGAGAGACGTTATCCATACAAGAATTTGCTGCTCTAAGTGACGCGCTTTATACCCGGCTAAAAGCCTGAATACTGCACCGTTTTCCTCCTATAATCATAGGCTGAACAGGAGGGGGCGGAGCGATGAAGCTGCAGGTGGGAGAAAGCGTTACAAGAAATTCCTATCAAAACGACATGCTGTTTCGTATTCTTCAGATTGATCATCAGACGGCTATGCTTGCTGGAGAAGAAATGAGGCTGCTGGCAGATGCTCCAATTGAAGATTTGCTTGTTGTTTCTGATATAGATAAGCGAAAAAGGCGGGAGAAAGGGAAGGAAAAGGAAGACGTTTCTTACCGATTGTTTCGCCAGGATGCAAAGTTAATGAAGAAGCGTAATGAATATGCTGCGACATCTGGCTATGAAGCGGATGCCCAGTTTTTTGAATTAAGAGGACGTGTTCTTCATCTAGATGGGGACGCCTTTTATCTTCAGCGATGTACAGAGCTTTATGAGCGTTTTGGTGTACCGGTTTATGGTGTTCATTTAGATGAGAAAAAGATGCCTGATCAGATTGCCTCTCTGCTTGAGATGGTGCAACCTGATATTGTTGTCATAACGGGACATGATGCTTATATGCAGGATAAGGGTGGAGAGGACGAAATGAGAGCCTATCGCCACACCAAGTATTTTGCTGAGTGTGTACGTATTGCCCGCAAACACTGTTCTCATCGTGATGAATTAATTATATTTGCGGGGGCCTGTCAATCTCACTTTGAGACGCTAATTAAAGCGGGCGCAAACTTTGCGAGCTCTCCTGATCGAGTCAATATTCACGCGCTTGATCCCGTGTATATTGCCGCTAAGATCAGTAGGACCTCGTACCAGGATGCGATCAAGCTGTGGGAGGTTCTTCGTAATACCATCACGGGTGAAAAGGGTGTTGGAGGAATCGAAACAAAAGGTGTCATGCGTTTAGGCATGCCACTAAAGGAATTAAAGGAATAAATTGATAGGTCGTACCGGATAAAAACACCTTAGAGGGTCAAGTTGACTTTCGTAAGGTGTTTTTTGTGTATGACAAAAAGATACATATTATTCGAGATGAGGGACAAACTACAAAAGACCAATAGTTGGAAGATTCTTTTTTTATGCAAAAATGTTGACATGTATAAGATTGGATTGTTATAATTGAAAATTTATTTGACGAATTATGGCGAATGTGTTATGATGAGCAAATAGTGAGGTGGGTGTCAGGATGGCAAAAACGTTGATTGATATCAAGCGAACACTGGATGCGAATGTTGGAAAGCGGATTACCATAAAAGCGAACGGTGGTCGTCGTAAAACGATGGAACGTTCTGGGCTTTTAGAAGAAACGTACCCGTCAGTATTTATTGTTAAGCTAGATGAAGACGAGAATGCGTTTGAACGTGTATCTTACAGCTATGCAGATGTATTAACCCAGACTGTTGAACTTCTTTTATCAGAATCAGAAGAAGGAGACAGCGAGGTAGCACTTAACGCCTAACATCATGATAATACCTAATACGATGACTTCCTGTAAGATACAGGAAGTCATATTTTTTTGTTTTTCAAGCACACTAAGTATGCTGCCGTAATTTATTTTGAAGGGGATGTTCCGGATGAGTAGGAGACGCGGAGTGATGTCTGATCGATTGAAAGTAGAACTGGCAAAAGAGCTTGGTTTTTACGAAACAGTTGAGAAAGAAGGCTGGGGCGGCATCCGTGCCAGAGACGCAGGGAATATGGTGAAACGTGCGATAGAATTGGCAGAAAACCAATTGGCAAACGAACACAACTCTAAATAGAATGAAGCGGCAGCAGCAGTCTCGGGTATCCTGAGACTGCTTTTTTTAAAAAAGTAGGTTTAGCTGTGGTGGCGCTTGGGAATACTGTATCTAACAAACTACTTACTAGATTAGGAGGTTAGGTCATGAGCTTAAAGGAATATATTGAGTCCATTAACACGATGCTGGAACAAGCAAAGGAACAAGGGCAGCTGGATGCAAATGTCAGCTCTAAATAATCGTTTATCTCATACTTAATCACCACCCATACATGATCAAAAACCTCTAAAAAAAGAGGTTTTTTTGTTTGTCTAAAATCAATTATGACCGTAAGTTTCGACTGGAATGGATATGAGGTGGTATGTTAGGGGAACTAATGATAAAATAGCGTAAGCATAAATATAGAAGGTGAAGACGTGAAATGTTCAGTAAAAGCACCCGCAAAGATTAATTTATCCCTTGATGTGTTAGGGAAAAGAGATGATGGGTATCACGAAGTAGAAATGATTATGACAACGGTTGATCTGGCCGACCGGATTGATTTAACAGAAACAGCAGATCGACGTATTACTGTGGAAGTGTCTGAAGGTTTTGTTCCGAGTGATCACCGTAACCTTGCCTGGCAGGCTGGAAACTTGCTCCAGAAGCGATTTGGTGTTGAAAAAGGCGCGCATATCTATATTACAAAACGTATTCCTGTTGCTGCAGGCCTAGCAGGTGGGAGTAGTGATGCGGCTGCCACATTAAGAGGCTTAAATGAACTGTGGTCACTGAACCTGTCTCTGGATGAGCTGGCGAAGCTTGGTGGAGAAATCGGATCAGACGTTCCATTCTGTGTCTATGGTGGTACGGCTGTTGCTACTGGTAGAGGTGAGATCATTCGGCATATCGACTCACCACCCCCATTTTGGGTCATCTTAGCTAAACCGCCTACGGGTGTATCCACGGCTGATATCTATCGAGGATTAAAGCCGGGTTCTATCACTCATCCTGATACATCGGGTATGGAAGATGCGATTCGTTCACAGAATTTTGATCAGATCTGTGATCGTCTACATAATGTACTTGAGTCGGTGACATTGGATCTGTACCCCGAGGTAGACAAGATTAAAAAACAAATGCAACGATTTGGCGCAGATGGTGTGTTAATGAGTGGAAGCGGTCCGACGGTATTTGGATTAGTTGCAAAAGAATCCAGAGTGAATCGGATTTATAACGGGTTAAGAGGGTTTTGCGATGATGTCTACGCTGTGCGTTTAATTCGTTCTGGCAACACTTGCTTAAAACCGGACAAGAATGGTATGTTATAGGTAATTATTCGGTTTTTGGCGGAGGTACTATGAAAAAACTTAAACGCAGTGGTCGCCTGGTAGATATGACGTATTACTTGTTACAACACCCTCATGAAGTCATTTCTCTCTCTCGCTTTTCTGAGAGGTATCATTCGGCAAAATCCTCAATCAGTGAGGATTTAGTCATTGTAAAAGAGATATTTGAAGAAGAGGGATACGGCTCGTTACTAACCATACCTGGTGCTAGTGGAGGGGTTACTTTTATCCCTAGGATGAATAACAAGGATGCAGCAGGACTTGTGGACAGGCTCATTCAGCAATTGTCAGATCCTGAACGTATTTTACCTGGTGGGTACTTATACATGATGGACTTATTAGGGAACCCAAGACTTATGCACGAGATTGGTCGTTTGTTTGCTTCAGTCTTGGCAGATAAACAAATTGATGCTGTATTAACTGTTGCGACAAAAGGAATTCCTTTGGCTTATGCCGTAGGACATTATTTAGATGTGCCTGTACGAATTGTACGACGTGATCTTCGGGTCATGGAAGGTTCAATGGTTAGCATTAATTATGTATCAGGGTCCTCTAAGCGAGTGCAAACGATGACACTCGCTAGGCGTAGCTTAGCCCCTGGTGCCCGTGTCTTTGTCATTGACGATTTTATGAAGGCAGGCGGAACACTTAAAGGTATGGTGGACTTGCTTGAAGAGTTTGAGGCGGATCTCGTTGCGGTTGGCGTATTAACCGAATCAGTTGGTGTGGAAGAACGCCTGATTGATGACTATATTTCCATTACACGATTAAGTGAAATGAATATTCGAGATCGGACGATTCAAATTGAAGCCGGAAATGTTCTTGAGAAGGTAAAGGACCGGTAAATTTAGGAGGAATTATGATGAAGACTGTATATACAAATCAAGCACCTGAGGCAATTGGACCATACTCACAAGGGATTATCGTTAATAATCTATTTTACAGCTCAGGTCAAATTCCACTAAAGCCAAATGGCGAGCTTTTAGAGGGAGATGTGCAGGAACAGACACATCAAGTATTTGCAAACCTTAAAGCAGTGCTATCAGAAGCAGGGTCATCATTGGATTCGGTTGTTAAGGCAACAGTTTTCATTAAAAATATGGATGAGTTTCCTCTGATCAACGAGGTTTACGGGTCTTACTTCGATACACACAAACCAGCTCGTTCTTGTGTGGAAGTGGCTAGGTTACCGAAAGATGTTTTAGTAGAAATTGAAGTCATTGCACTTGTGAAGTAAAAATCAAATAGAAACGTATGACTTTTGAATGAGCATCCTTTTGGATGCTCATTTTTTTGAATTCGACTAATTTCGTGGAAAAAATGGATAATTTCCACGATTTTTTTTAATTATTTCATATTTTTAGAAGGAAAACTCAACCTTTCATCGAAATGGTAAGTATCAAGAAAAGATTAACGGAGGGATGGCTACATGGAGATCACAGATGTCAGACTACGCCGCGTACAGACTGATGGGCGTATGAGGGCGATTGCTTCAATAACGATAGATTTTGAGTTTGTTGTTCATGATATCCGTGTTATTGATGGGAATAATGGGTTGTTTGTAGCAATGCCGAGTAAGCGGACGCCGGAGGGTGAATTTCGTGATATTGCCCATCCGATTTCTTCTAAAACGAGGGATAAGATTCAAGATGCTGTCCTGAAAGAATTTGAACGAGTCGGTGCAGCAGAAGAGGCTTCGCTTGAAGAGGCGGGCGCTTCTTAATTCGTTTATTGTGAGCTACTGCCATAGAGGCGGTGGCTTTTTTGTATGCCTTAAATCAATCAGACTACATTAGTAACAATATATCCCTATTGAAATAGGGCGATCTTTCCTTGAAATGACCTGTTATTTAGGATATATTCGTAAGGGATATAGATGATGGGGAGGAAGCCATGAGTAATCGTTATGCAGTGATTTTAGCAGCGGGGCAAGGAACGCGAATGAAATCAAAGCTTTATAAAGTACTTCATCCAGTTTGTGGAAAGCCGATGGTGCAACATGTTTCTGATGCACTAGGGCAAGTTGGATTTGACGAGACCGTTATAGTAGTAGGGCATGGAGCAGAAGCCGTAAAGGCACAGCTAGGGGATCAAATGCATTATGTTCTTCAATCCGAACAGCTTGGCACAGGGCACGCCGTACTGCAAGCAGACGACCTGTTGAAGGATAAGAAGGGTATGACGGTTGTACTTGCTGGTGATACACCTTTAATAACAGGAGAAACGATTGATGCATTAATGAAAGAGCATCAAAGTCAAAAGGCTAAAATTACAGTACTAACGGCCCTTGCTGAAGATCCAACTGGTTACGGCAGGGTCATTCGTGATGCCAATGGACTGGTTCAGAGGGTTGTCGAGCACAAGGATGCGACAGCTGAAGAGCAAAAGGTCCGTGAGATCAATACGAGTACGTACTGTTTTGATAATGAATTATTGTTTAAGGCGCTAAAGCAGGTTGGCAATCATAATTCTCAAGGAGAGTATTACTTACCTGATGTTATCGAAATCCTTCAAAAGCAAGGTGAAGTAATTGCAGCATATCAATCACCTACATTCACTGAAACATTGGGTGTAAATGATCGATTAGCCTTGTCTCAAGCAGAACAAATTATGAAGCTGCGTATCAATGAAGCTTGGATGCGTGCAGGGGTAACGATTATTAATCCTGAACAGACTTACATCTCAGCCGATGCAACAATTGGCCAAGATACGGTTATTTGGCCAGGTGCTTCGATTAAGGGTCATACCGTGATTGGTTCTGATTGTACAATTGGTGCGAACAGTGAAATATTAAATAGCACGATTGCCGATCGAGTGGAGGTCAAACAGTCAGTTATTCACGATAGTAAAGTTGCGCAAGACGTTACCATTGGACCGTTTGCTCATATTAGGCCCGGAACAGAGCTTGGTGAAGAAGTACGTATTGGGAACTTTGTAGAAGTGAAGAAATCAACCCTTGCTAAAGGATCAAAGGCCGCACACCTTAGCTATGTAGGCGACGCTGAAGTAGGTAAACATGTAAACTTAGGTTGTGGAACGATTACAGTGAATTATGATGGGGTAAACAAACACAAAACGACCATAGATGATGGTGCGTTTATCGGAAGTAATTCAAATCTCATTGCACCTGTTCACATTGGTGAAAATGCTTTGGTAGCAGCTGGGTCTACGATTACGGATGATGTACCCGGTAAAGCATTATCCATTGCAAGAGCAAGACAGGTAAATAAAGAACAATATAAGAAATAAAGCAGATTGAACTAATGTGTGGAGGGAACAAAACAATGGCGAAGTACGGCGATCCAAGCTTAAAGGTGTTTACACTCAATTCAAATAAGGATTTGGCTCAAGAAATTACAGAGAATATCGGGTTAACACTAGGTAAGAACTCTGTCATGCGTTTTAGCGACGGCGAGGTACAAATTAATATTGAAGAAAGTATCCGTGGGTGTGATATTTATCTAATTCAATCCACATCAGCTCCAGCTAATGAGCATATTATGGAGCTTCTAATTATGATTGACGCGCTTAAGCGTGCTTCTGCAAAAACGATTAATATTGTCCTTCCTTACTATGGATACGGACGTCAAGATCGAAAAGCTCGCGCTCGTGAACCAATTACGGCCAAGCTTGTTGCTAATCTGTTGGAAACTGCGGGAGCAACTCGCGTTTTAACGGTTGATCTTCACGCTACTCAAATCCAAGGATTCTTTGATATTCCAGTCGATCAACTTATGGGTGTTCCAATTTTGTCTGATTATTTTAAAGATAAAAACCTTGATGATGTAGTTGTTGTATCTCCAGACCACGGTGGTGTGGTGCGTGCGAGAAAAATGGCTGATCGCTTGAAAACACCAATTGCAATCATTGATAAAAGAAGACCGAAGCCAAACGTCTCTGAAGTCATGAATATTGTTGGTAACATTGAAGGCAAAACATGTATCATCATTGATGACATCATCGATACAGCGGGTACAATTACACTTGCGGCTAATGCTTTAGTAGAATACGGTGCGAAGGAAGTGTACGCATGCTGTACGCACCCTGTTCTGTCTGGTCCAGCTATTGAGCGTATCCATAACTCGAAGATTAAAGAACTAGTTGTAACAAATACCATTGCATTAAAAGAAGAGCAACAAATTGATAAAATTACATCTCTATCCGTTGCTCCATTACTTGCAGAAGCCATTATTCGTGTACACGAAAATTCTTCTGTTAGTACGCTGTTTGATTGATCGTCGAATAAAAGATCATAGTTTTTTTGCAAAGTCGGTTTGAAACGTTATGTTTAGGGGAACACATACAATAGAGTGTAATCTAATCAGAGGTGATAATAATGGCAGTTTTAAAAGCAGAAAAACGTACAGATATGAGAGGATCAGGAACTAGAAAGGTCCGCAACGCAGGTTTTGTACCTGGTGTATTATATGGTAATAAAGTAGAATCTACACCAGTATCCGTTGAAAGTGTAGATTTTCTAAAAACAATTCGTGAGGTTGGTCGTAACGGCTTATTCTCTCTTCAAGTTAAAGGCGGTAAAAAACACCAGGTTATGGTGCAGGAAGTACAAACGGATCCATTGAAAGATTCATTTGTCCACATCGACTTTTTCGAAGTAGATATGAAATCAGAAATGGATGCAGATGTTCCAGTTCGTCTAGAAGGTGAAGCTCCAGGAGTTAAAGAAGGTGGAGTACTTGCCCAACTGAAACACGAAATTAGTGTGAAGTGTCTTCCGGCTGACATTCCTGAAGAAGTTGTAGTAGACGTATCTGAACTTAATATCGGCGATGGAATTACGGTTGCAGATATCAAAGCATCGATTTCTGTTGACGTATCAAGTGAAGATGAAGAAACGATTGTAACGGTACAACCACCAACTGTTGAGCCAGATCCTGAAGAGGAAGAAGCAGAGAATGTTACTGCTGACCAAGTGGAAGCAACAGAAGAACGCAAAGATGAAAATAAAGATGGTCGAGTAGAGTAACAAGACTCACCCCCTCAAAAGGTATAGCCTATAAGGTTATACCTTTTTGAGGAGTATAATGTCAGAAAGTAGGGAGCAAATGAAAGTTATCGTTGGACTCGGAAACCCTGGATCAAAATATGCGGGGACGCGACACAATATTGGATTTGATATTATTGATTATATAGTCAAAGATCTAGGTATTGAATTGAATCAATCAAAATTTAAAGGTGTTTTTGGTACATATCTTCACAAAGGAGAAAAGATCTTCTTCTTAAAACCACTGACCTATATGAACTTATCAGGCGAGTCAGTTGCCCCATTATTAAACTATTATGATATTCCTTTAGAGAATTTGCTTGTTGTTTATGATGATCTCGATCTTCCGGTAGGTAAGATTCGTTTACGCCAAAAAGGTGGCGCAGGTGGTCACAATGGTATTAAATCATTACTATCTCATTTAGGAACAAACGAATTTAATCGTATTCGTGTTGGGATTGATCGGCCAGCTTCAGGGAGTGAATTGGTTCACTATGTACTTGGTGGCTATCGTCCAGAGGAAAAAGAAGCTGTTCAAGATTCAATTCATCAATCATCAAAAGCGATTGAAGCATGGCTAGACAAACCATTCCTTGAAGTGATGAACACGTTTAATTAAGTAGGCTGTATAGCACCTTTTGTCGTGGCTTATACTAACGATAAGTAGAAGCAAGGCAAAAGAGGTGATAATAATGGCTGTTCACTATACATGCAAGCACTGCAAGATGAGTATTGGTACCCTCTCACATACAGTTGAATCAAGTGAAGAACTTGGGATTAATGTATTAGATAACAGTCACCGTGATGAAGTATTGACATATGCGGAGAACGGTGATATACATGTGAGAGCAATATGTGAGGATTGCCATGAGGCGCTCACACGCAATCCGACGCTCTATGAGTTGGATTCATTCATCCAGTAAAGACGAAGACAAACCATACATTAAGCTTTGGCGAAATAAGCCAAAGCGTTTTTCTATTCAAAATAGCTTTATTCTATAGTCATAAGATAGAAGATCGTGGAGTAGCAATAAATAGAAGTGTGCAAGACCTTCGATTAAGGTTTTAAGAAACAGGGGGATCTACATGTTAGGATTGCAATCTTACTTTATAAATAGTCAGGAGCTTAAGACGGTCTCATCAAGCTTGGATACCAATATGAAAGAGCAGCTGATTTCTGGTTTAACGGGCTCTTCGCGGACTTTAGCTATGGCATCTATATACCGAGAGACTAAAAAAAGCCAGTTAGTTATCACTCATAATCTATATCAAGCTCAAAAGATTTATGAAGACCTTGTTGACCTTTTGGGGGATGAGCATGTCTATCTCTACCCAGTAAATGAACTTATATCGGCAGAAATTGCTGTAGCAAGCCCTGAAATGAAAGCACAACGCCTTGACCTGTTAAACACACTGGCTGAAGGCTTTTCTGGCGTGGTGATTGCTCCATTAGCAGGGGTAAGAAGATTACTTCCGCCTAAAGATGTGTGGCAGCAGAGCTTTTTTACATTCGAAACAGGGTTAGATATCATATCGATTGATACGTTACTTAATAAGTTAATCCGAGTCGGTTACCGCAGGGTGGACATGGTGTCTGCGCCAGGGGAAATCAGCGTGCGTGGGGGGATTATTGATCTGTATCCGCTTACAGAGGCGAATCCTGTTCGTATTGAGTTATTTGATACAGAAATTGATTCCATTCGCTCTTTTTCATTAGATACTCAACGTTCCCTTGAGAATGTAGAAAAGCTAAAGGTAGGTCCTGCTGAGGAAATTATTTTGCATGACCAACATTTTTCACAAGGAGCCAGTCGTTTAGAGGAACAGCTTGCGGTTACCCTGAAGCGAGTATCTGCTAAAACAACTAGAGCTCAGCTTGATCAAAAAATCACATCAGACATTGATAAATTAAAGCAGCGGACTAGCTTTGAAGGTATGTATAAATATATGTCCTTTTATTACGAAGAGCCTGCATCCCTGTTAAGCTATATGCCTGAAGATGCGGTATTTGTCATTGATGAAATGAGCCGTGTAAAAGAGATGGCTGACAATCTGCAAAAAGAAGAAGCTGATTGGAGTTTATCTTTGGTTGAGAACGGTGACTTAGTCCATGACGCGAATATGTCTATGGATGTTTTGTCGCAGTTTCAGAAGTCGAAGAATCCGATTATCTATCTTTCATTATTCTTGAAGCATGTGCCTTCAACGTCTCCTCAAAACGTGATTAGCTTCTCATGTAAATCCATGCAGAACTTTCACGGTCAGATGCAGTTGCTAGAGTCGGAAGTGAAACGATGGAAAAAAGCAGGATATGCGGTGTTGTTTGTAGCTGGAACAAAAGATAGGGCAGATCGTCTATCTCTTAATTTAGAAGAGGAAAAAATTGATGTCCATCAAGTAGACCGGGGGACCGAGCTGACTGAGGGTACGGTTCATATTATGCAAGGGCAACTACACTCTGGCTTTGAACTACCTGTCCAAAAGCTAGTTGTGTTAACCGAGGAAGAAGTATTCGCCAAACAAACCAAACGACCACAACGACGTCAGAAACTGACGAACGCTGAGCGAATCAAAAGCTATTCGGAGTTAAAAGTTGGCGATTTGATTGTTCATACGAATCACGGTATCGGGAAGTACCTCGGTATTGAGACACTCGAGATTAATGGACTTCATAAAGATTATCTACATTTGCGATATGCAGCAAATGATAAATTATACGTTCCGGTTGATCAGATTGACCAAGTTCAAAAATACGTGGGATCAGAAGAAAAAGATCCAAAGATCTATGCACTTGGAGGAAGCGACTGGAAAAAAGTAAAGCGCAAGGTCCAATCATCAGTAGAAGATATTGCGGATGACTTAATCAAGTTATATGCAGAGCGTGAAGCAAGTAAAGGACATGCTTTTACAAAGGATGCACATGAACAGCGGGAGTTCGAGACATCGTTCCAATATTCTGAGACAGAGGATCAACTGCGTGCTGCTGAAGAAATTAAACAAGACATGGAACGAATTCGTCCGATGGATCGTCTGTTGTGTGGTGATGTTGGTTACGGAAAAACAGAAGTGGCAATTCGTGCTGCATTTAAAGCCATTATGGATGGCAAACAAGTAGCAATACTCGTGCCAACAACAATTCTTGCTCAACAGCATTATGAAACCATTATGGAGAGGTTTTCTGAGTTTCCGATTAATATTGGGGTTCTTAGTCGATTCCGCTCGCGTAAACAGCAGAATGAAACCCTTAAAGGTGTTAAAGCAGGGTCCGTCGACTTAATTGTGGGTACCCATCGTTTATTATCTAAAGATGTAGAGTTCAAAGATCTGGGCCTACTGATTGTGGATGAAGAGCAACGATTTGGTGTGACACATAAAGAGAAAATTAAGCAGTTAAAAGCCAATATAGATGTGCTGACATTAACAGCAACGCCGATACCACGTACATTACATATGTCGATGTTAGGCGTTCGTGATTTGTCTGTCATTGAAACACCACCTGAAAATCGTTTTCCAGTTCAAACATACGTGGTGGAATTTAATGAATCACTGGTTCGTGAAGCGATTGAACGTGAATTGGCTCGTGGTGGCCAGGTTTATTTTCTCTACAATCGAGTTGAGGACATAGAACGAATGTCTGAAAAAATATCCATGCTTGTACCGGATGCAAAAGTAAGCTTTGCACATGGACAGATGAATGAACGAGAGCTTGAATCGATTATGCTTGATTTCCTTGAAGGAAACAGTGATGTGTTGGTTACAACAACCATCATTGAAACAGGAGTTGATATTCCGAATGTGAATACACTCTTTATTTATAATGCAGATAAGATGGGACTTTCTCAGCTTTACCAAATTCGTGGTCGTGTGGGTCGCTCTAATCGCGTGGCCTATGCGTACTTTACGTATCAGCGTGATAAGGTGCTCACAGAAGTGGCAGAGAAACGATTGCAGGCGATCAAAGAGTTTACGGAGCTTGGATCAGGATTTAAGATTGCGATGCGTGATTTAACCATTCGAGGTGCGGGAAATCTCCTAGGTGCCCAACAGCATGGTTTTATCGAATCTGTTGGTTTTGATCTGTACTCTCAAATGTTGAAAGAAGCCATTGAAGAGCGTAAGGGAGAAAAACCAAAAGAACCCCCATTCCAAATGGAGCTGGATGTTAATATTGATGCGTATATTCCAGAAGCCTATATTACGGATGCCAAACAGAAGATCGAAATGTACAAACGCTTTAAAGGGATTGAGGTCGTGAGTGAGCTTCAGGACTTAAAGGATGAGATGTTTGATCGCTTTGGTGAATACCCGAAGGAAGTGGATGACTTAATCCGCCTGACAAAGATCAAATTGATCGGTAATAAAGAACGTATTGAAAAAATTACTGAAAATAAAGACCAGGTCACGATCATGTTAACAGAGGAGAGCTCTGAGAATATGGACGGAAGTAAATTATTTGATCTTGTGAATAAATTCGGTCGTAATGTAACACTTGGAACAGAAGGAAAGCGAATCAAGATTGTCATTAAGACTAGACAGCTTACAAGTGAAAAGCTATTAGAAATATTGGAGAAGGCTGTGGATGCGATTCCGCGTTCTAAAAAGAAGAAAAAGACGGCGTCTCCTGCATCATAAGTTGGTGTTTATGGCAAAAACGCCCTCAAAAAATGGCTGATACATCCATGGCACTGAAACAAATTCATAAATTGGGGAATAGTTCTTATTTGTAGACAAATACTATTCTTAACCCGAGCCAAAGTTGCTGATAGAAGTGTCCAGGGATTACACCATTGAAAGTGAGGAAATACACAACATGAAAGCTACTGGAATCGTAAGACGTATTGATGATTTAGGCAGAGTCGTTATTCCTAAAGAGATTCGGAGAACGTTAAGAATCCGTGAAGGAGATCCATTAGAGATTTTTGTGGATCGGGATGGTGAAGTGATTCTGAAGAAATACTCACCTATCTCGGAGCTTGGTGATTTTGCGAAGGAATACGCAGAGGCATTATACGGAAGTCTAAACCATCATGTACTTATATCTGACCGTGATACTTTTATTGCGGTATCAGGAGCTTCCAAAAAAGAATTTGCAAATAAAGCGATAGGCGAAGTTGTTGAGGCTGCTATGGAACAAAGAAAAACCAAGGTAGAGTCCAACCCAGGTGAGTACAACTTAGTCAGCGAACACCATGATGATTATAAAGGTTTTGTGATTGCACCAATTATTGCAAATGGTGATCCAATAGGAACAGTCATTATCTTTAATAAGGAACAAGCACTTAATGGAATGTTAGAACAAAAAATGGCCGAAACGGCTGCAAGCTTCTTAGCGAGGCAAATGGAATAAAAAAAGAGAACCGTTTTCTTAAAGGCTAATTCAGCCAGAAAACGGTTCTTTTATTGTTCTATGAAGAAATATGTGCGTTCATTTCAGTTAGAATCATGCTAATGGCATCTGTTTCTTGAGAGTTTATCATCTTTTGTTTAAATGTATGCTCATTTTCTTTTAATTTAATGAGTTGGTTAAGGATCGTTTCTTTTGATAGATCCTCTTCTTCTAGTGTAAGGCTGTAACCTTTTTTCTCGAAAGAGTTAGCATTCAAAATTTGATCACCGCGGCTTTGAGCACGTGATAATGGGATAATTAACATTGGTTTTTTTAGAGCTAAAAATTCAAAGATGGCATTTGATCCACCGCGTGTGACCACATAGTTGGTCGCTGCAAGAATATCAGATAATTCATCATGAACATATTCAAATTGCTTATAGCCAGTGTGATGGTCAAGGGATGGATCTAAATGACCTTTCCCACATAGATGAACAATTTGAAAACGAGAAAGTAGCTCAGGTAAAGCTTCTCGTACGGCATCATTAATTGATTTTGCGCCCAAGCTTCCACCCATTACCGTAAGGACAGGTATACTAGAATGAAAACCAAGAAAATCAAGGCCTTGCTTGGCATTGCCTTCGAACAATTCCTTCCGAATGGGTGAACCGATCGCCTTCGTTTTGGAAGAAGGAAAATGCGCCGCAGCTTCGTCAAATGATGTAAAGATTTTTGTTGTAAAGCGCTGAGCAAGCTTATTTGCTAAACCTGGTGTTAAGTCACTTTCGTGCAGGAAAACAGGGATCTTTAAGCTTGAGGCAGCAATGACTACGGGTACAGTTACAAATCCACCTTTTGAAAAGACGAGATCTGGTTTATGTTTTTTCAGTACTTTTCGCGCATCAAAAATCCCTTTCATTACACGAAAAGCATCGGTAGCGTTTTGGAGGTCAATATAACGGCGAAGCTTCCCACTTGAGATCGCCTCGTAGGGAATCGACGTACGTCCAATTAATTCTTTTTCAATACCATTATGCGAACCTATATAAGAAATGTCCCATTCGGTTTGATCAAGCTGATCCATGATCGCAATATTTGGAGTGACGTGTCCAGCGGATCCACCACCAGTAAAAACGATTTTTTTCATTTGAATTTCTCCTTATGCAGCTCGTGTGAGCAAGCGAAATCATATAGTAGTACCTGATTTTGTTCTTCTTCACTTTACTTGAATTCCGTGGTGAGCTCAACCATTGGATTAGCCTTGGATAGCGATTTAGTTGGAAATTGAGTATGATAGAGATAGTGGTTACTGTTAGGGGGAAGGCGCTTGAATACTGAAGTTAATCAAAGGAAAACATTCCTTAAAGGCGCCGTTTTATTATCTGTTGCTGCTCTTTTAACTAAAATCATTAGTGCGGGTTATCGGATTCCATATCAGAACATGGCTGGCGATTTAGGATTTTATGTGTATCAGCAAATCTATCCATTCTATGGATTCATGGCGATTGTCTCCTTATATGGCTTCCCAGTTGTTTTATCAAGGCAATTGGCAGAAAACAATCGGGATGTGAAAGCAACAACAGGATTATATTTTATTGGACTCTTCCTATTCTCACTAGTGGCCGTTGTGCTTATGGTTAGCTTGGCCCCTTGGCTCGCTGTTTGGATGGGAGATGACAAATTAACGAGTGTACTAAGAATCACAGGATTTTCTTTTCTGTTCCTGCCATTTTTAAGTGTAGCTAGAGGTGTAACTCAAGGACAGGCAGAGATGCTTCCTACCGCTGTTTCTAATGTTGGAGAACAGCTGGTACGGGTAACGGCGATCCTACTTATTACATATCTACTTATGAGAACAAGTGCTGATGCCTATCAATTAGGCTCTGGAGCTATATTAGGCTCGTTACTTGGAAGTCTCACGGGTGTCATCATTTTATTTGTTTATCTTTATAAAATGGGCGTATCATTTGGCTTAACAGAGGTAAAATTATTTTCATTTAAAGCCGGCATGAAGCAAGTAGGGTCCTTGCTCGGACAAAGTGTGTTTATTTGCATGAATGCACTCGTCTTAATCTTGTTCCAGTTTGTCGATGTATTTTCTATGATTCATCTACTGCAAATTCATGGAGTAAGTGAGACACAGGCATATCATATTAAGGGAATATACGATCGTGGTCAGCCATTGCTTCAACTAGGCACCATTTTGGCAACAACGATGGCGTTGGCGATTGTACCAGCCCTCGCTCAAGCGAGAGCAAGAAACAATCACAAGGAAGTGCTAGGTTTTCAGGATATGGCGGTGAGGCTTGCTTTATTAATTGGTGGGGCTGCAACCATTGGATTAATTATCATTATGGGACCAGTTAATCATATGTTATTTACCGATCAACAGGGTTCGATGATTCTAAGGATATTGGTTTTATCTATTGCTCCATGTTCTATTTATTTAACTGGGGCAGCCATATTACAAGGCTATGGTCATATTCGTTTGCCTGCGTTCATCATTGGGATTGGCCTAGTTGTGAAACTACTGGCTAATGTCCTGTTGACCCCAATCTTTGGAGCTGGTGGTGCAGCGGCTGCCACAACACTAGCATTTACCGTAATGGCTTTACTTGGCCTTTATTGGATCAAAAAAGTATCAGGAAAATTATGCAGTCATCCGAAATCATATCAAGCACTGTTTCTGACACTAGCTATTCTTTCTGCTGGAGCTTCTATTGGCTACTGGTTATTGTCATGGTGGCTAGGACTTGGGCAGGGCAGGCTACTCGATACAGGAATAGCACTTGCTGTAAGTGGAGTGGGAGGAATTATCGTCCTGATCTGTATCATTCAATTACCCATATTCACCTCAAGTGAGTGGGATCAGGTACCGAAGCTTAAGAAGTTAAAAGGAATTTTGGTAAGTAGGAAGGAATGAATAGAATGGGAACCATTTATGTAATTGGACTAGGTGCAGGTGATTTGGACCAAATGCCACTGGGTCTTTATCGGCATATTAAAGAAACCAACACACTTTTTGTACGTACAGAAGACCATCCGGCCTTACAGGAGCTTGCTGGAGAAGGGTTAGTTTGGAATTCCTTTGATCATGTGTATGAGAGCCACGACCAATTTGAAGCGGTTTATGAAGAGATTGTAGAGAAACTCTTTCAGGCGGCAGGAAAAGCAGACATTACGTATGCTGTACCAGGGCATCCTTTTGTGGCTGAACGAACCATCCAACTGCTTGTTCAACAGGCGGCTGAACGTGAGATAGACGTAGAATTTCTTGGTGGCACTAGTTTTCTTGATTCAATGTATACGGCATTGAAAATTGACCCAATTGAAGGCAGTCA
This sequence comes from Alkalicoccobacillus murimartini, assembly GCF_030813245.1. Taxonomy (GTDB): domain Bacteria; phylum Bacillota; class Bacilli; order Bacillales; family Bacillaceae_D; genus Alkalicoccobacillus; species Alkalicoccobacillus murimartini. Next base: position 45,760 of record NZ_JAUSUA010000009.1, read on the forward strand.
AATTCTTGATGGGACAAGTCTTAATAGAGATGAATTTCAACTGACTCAGCATCTTATTATCGTTCAAGTATATGACGCGATGGTCGCTTCTGATGTAAAATTAACTCTGATGGAGCGTCTCCCTGATGATTATGAAGTGGTTGTAGCGACAGCTGTAGGCTCGTCTGCCGAGAGTATTCTTCGTGTACCGTTACATGAACTTGATCGGGTCACAACGTTAAACAATTTAACGGCTGTTTATGTTCCACCCGTGCAAGATGAAGCGTTATTACGAGAGGAGTTTTCAACTTTAAGACAGGTCATCGCACAGCTTCGAGGACCAAATGGCTGCCCGTGGGATAAGAAACAAACGCACGAAACGTTAAAACCTTACCTAATTGAAGAAGCGTATGAAGTGCTTGATGCGATTGATCATGAGGATGACGAGAATCTTGTTGAAGAGCTAGGAGATGTCTTGCTACAGGTTATGCTTCATGCACAAATTGGGGAAGATGCAGGCTGGTTTTCGATTCAGGATGTGCTTTCTTCCGTGACAAACAAGATGATTCGTAGGCATCCGCATGTTTTTGGAGAGGCGGAAGCTAACTCGGCTGAAGAAGTGGTAAGCAATTGGGATGAGATTAAGAAGGCAGAAAAGGGACATGACACGTCTAGTCATTTATCCAGTATTCCAAAAGGGCTGCCTGGTTTAATGAAAGCTATCTCGTTGCAAAAGTCGGCAGCCAAGGTTGGGTTTGACTGGACGGAAGTTGACTCTATTTGGAGTAAGTTAGATGAAGAGCTTGAGGAATGTAAGGATGAACTCAAGCGAGGTAATCCACAAAAGATGGAGCAGGAGCTGGGTGATATCCTTTTTACACTTGCGAATATAGCTAGATTCTATAAGCTTGATGCTGAACAAGCGATCTCAGCAACCAATCACAAGTTTCAAAGACGCTTTGAATTTATGGAAGATCAAGTTCGTGCAAAAGGCAAGGACATGGTAGCATGCAGTATAGATGAGCTTGAAGCAATGTGGCAGGAAAGCAAAAAAACAGATAAATAAAGGAGACTTAACATGAGACTAGATAAATTTTTAAAAGTATCTCGATTGATTAAACGGAGAACACTAGCAAAGGAAGTATGTGACCAAGGTAGGATTTCGATTAATGGAAACCAAGCAAAAGCAGGCTCAGATGTGAAAGCAGGAGACGAGTTAGTCGTTCGTTTCGGACAAAAGCTAGTTACTGTGAGTATTAACGAAGTAAGAGAAACCAGCCGTAAAGACGATGCTGACAATATGTATACGATTGTTAAAGAAGAGGCGGTGAACGGATGATGAAGGCTTTTATCTTTGATATGGACGGTGTCATTATTAACAGCGAGCCTCATCATATTGAGGTAGAAATTGAAACTGCTGCACGATTTGGAGCAACCATTACAGAGGAAGACCTGTCTAAGTACATGGGTATGGTTAGTCCTGAGATGTGGAGCAGTGTGAAGAGTGAGCACGGGTTAACGGCTGAATTGGAGGAAATCTTAGATCATCAAATCGCCGAAAAACTAAAGCGATTAAAAGAGTCTGACCTAGAGCCGATTAAAGGAATACCAGGATTAATGCAAAGATTATCTGAAAAGGGTATCCCTATGGCAGTTGCATCGTCCTCTCCACGTATTTATATTGAGGCGGTACTTGAGAAGTTTGGTATTTCGGATCAATTTGTATCGATTATCAGTGGGGAAGAAGTGAACCAAGGGAAACCGGCCCCGGACATTTACCTAGAGACTGCACAAGTACTTGGTGTTGAACCTAAGGAGTGTGTGGTGCTTGAGGATTCGTATAATGGAGTACGCTCAGCAAAAGCGGCAGGTATGACATGTATTGGCTACCTTGCTCCAGATGCCGGCAGTCAAGATTTAGGGCAAGCGGATACTATTGTCCGATCTATTGAAGATATTCAACTGGATGAGCTATAACGCACAGTAAGGGAGAGATGCTCGTGGAACCACACTTATTTGGATCCGTACACCTGCTTTTTCAGAGAGAAAACGAGATCTTATTACTTCAAAGACAAAATACAGGGTTTGAGGACGGAAATTGGAGTGTCGTCGCAGGAAAAATAGATCCAAATGAAGATATGCTGACGGCTGTGCAGCGCGAGGCCAAAGAGGAAGTTGGTGTCGTCATTGATCGGCAGGACATTGAGGTAGCGGGTGTCCTGCATCGGTTGTCTGGTGAGTTGAATTGGGTTGATTTTTTTGTGCGAATTACTGAATGGAAGGGAACGCCTTATAATGCGGAACCTGATAAAAGTTCAGCATTGGCGTGGTTTCCAATAGAAGAGATGCCAGATAATACGATTCAATATGTAAGACAAGCTATTGAAAAGAAGGAACAGAAGATGTGGTATGACAGTGATGGGTGGACTTAGAACCCTCATTAAATGATTGGAGTTCTCCTCATGAAAATAGGGTTAGTCAGACATTTTAAAGTGAAACGGGGATATCCAGAAAATCGCTTAATCTCTAGCAGCGATCTAGTGAAGTGGGTCAAAGAATATGACGAATCGGAAGTAGAGGAGAACCCCGTTGAGCTTGGTGCTGTAAAGTGGGACAGCTGTTATTCAAGTGATCTTCCTCGTGCTCGTACAACAGCAGAAGCAATCTATTCAGGAGAGATCAAGGAGACAAGTAAGCTTAGGGAGATTGATCTTGTGCCTCCTTTTGATCTGTCTCTTCGTTTACCACTCTTTTTGCATCTCATTATGATTCGGCTCGCTTGGCTATTCAAGCATTCTTCTCAACCGGAAAGTAAGGATAAAACACGTAAACGGTTGGATGAAATTATTACGCAAGCAGAAGCAGAAGGTAAAGATTGTTTAATAGTCAGCCATGGTGGGGTCATGGATATCATGAGAAAAAACCTTCGTAAACGAGGGTACAAAGGTCCATACTTTAAAGTTCCTATTAACGGGAAACTATATTTATTTGAGAAATAAGAATAAACGAAATACAGTGCGACTGTATTTCGTTTATTTTGTGAGAGAGGGCTGTTTAGGCAGTACGAAATCTTTTTGAATCACAGGTTTCTTAACAATGTTACCCTGCTTGTAATAGCTGATGACTTTAGATGTGATCGCGATGGATATAATTGAAAAGAAGCCTTTAACTAAGCCAATTGCGTACAGACTAGTCAGCACAACGATTAAGTCGAAAGCAAAATTTGTTTTTCCAGGATCAAAACCATAATGCTTTTGCAAAAAGAGTGCCAAAATGTTTGAACCACCTAAAGACGAACTGTTTCGAAATAACAGACTAAGGCCAATCCCTATAACCAATCCGCCCATTAAAGCGCCAGCCCAATAAGGGATAACAAAGGATGGCAACCATGTATCAACACCCGTTAGAATAGATAGTGTCGTAACAGATAAGATGGTTGTCACCGTAAAGGATAGTCCCATACGTAACATAGAGAATAGATAAAAAGGGATATTAATAATAAAGAATAAGAGAGCAAACGGTAGATGAGTGATATAGCTAAGACTTAAAGAGAGTCCCGCTGTTCCACCAGTAACTAAATCTGAATGCTTAAGAATTATTACGCCAACTGCTGCTAATAGACAGCCAACAAAAACAAAAAACCATCGCTTCATTTGTACAATCTCCTTTCAACGATCATTCCGATCCATTTCCTTATACTATTAGAATATAAAAAGTCAGAGGTTGAGAATATATAACTTTGAAGGCATTTCTAACGAAAGTGCTTTTTTATGCAGTCTTTTATTCTATAATATGATTAAAGTGAAGGAGGAGTGAGAAATGGACCTTATCGATCAGAAAATAATTGCCTTGATTCAAGAAGATGCACGAATCACAGTTAGTGAACTTTCTAAGCTTTTGGCTTTAAGCCGACCAAGTACAGCAGAACGATTAGTCAGGCTGCAAGAAAGAGGCATAATTGAAGCATTTACAGCGAGGATTTCACTTCCAGCCATCGGTAGAGAAATCATGCTTATTATTCAAGTGAGTACACTAAAAGTACCGATCCAAGAGTTCGAGGCTATGGTCCAACAAGAACAGGCAATTATCGAATGTCATCGGGTAACAGGAGAAGTCAGTTATTTTTTAAAGGCGGCTGTTAGTGATATGAACGGTATGACGATGTTAATAGATCGGCTCATTCCATTTGGAAATATTAATACCTCAACGGTGCTCACTTCTCCAGTCCCATATCGAGTTATTTCTCCTTAATGTAAAGAGGAAAAGGCGTTGCTTTTGTAGAATATATAAAACAATTAGAGAGGGTGTTTACTCATGAAATTTTCAGAAATGCCATATGAACGTCCAGAAAAGGAAGAAGTAGAACAGGCCTTTGCTGAGCATATCCAGTTATTTAAAGAGTCCACAACGGTCGAAGAGCAGATAGAGGCGTTAAAATCCCTTCAAGCCTATTCAAACTGGCTTGATACACAAGCAAATCTAGTATCAATCCGTCATTCCATTGATACAGAGGACGCTTATTACAAGGCAGAGAAGGATTACATAGATGAGGTCATGCCCGTTATACAGGAGTTTACGACCGATTATTATCAAGCATTAGTGCAGACGCCCTTCCGAAAAGAACTTGAGGAAAAATGGGGTATTCAACTATTTAAATTGGCGGAGCTAAAGCTCAAAACATTTAGACCGGAAATTATCCCTGAGCTTCAGCTTGAGAACAAATTAACTACAGAGTACGGTCAGCTCATTGCTTCAGCAAAGATTGAGTTTGATGGTAAAGAACGCACGTTGGCTCAACTTACCCCATATGAGCAGTCAACAAATCGTGATGAACGTAGGCAAGCTTCTTCGGCTAAGTTTGGTTTTTTGGCTGAGAATGAGGAGAAGTTAGACCGTATTTATGATGACTTAGTTCAAGTTCGCACACGTATGGCTCAAAAGCTTGGCTACGACAATTACGTAGAGCTTGGTTATGCACGAATGAGTCGTACGGATTATGACGCAGAGATGGTTGCGAATTTCAGGCAACAGGTCCAGGATTACATCGTACCGGTTGCAACGAAATTGAGAGAGCGTCAGCAAAAGCGAATAGGTGTAGACACCCTGAAATACTACGATGAGAGCATTACCTTCCAGACAGGTAATGCCGTACCTAAGGGAGATGCCGAATGGATTATTGAAAACGGCAAAGTGATGTATAAAGAACTCTCCAAGGAAACAGATGAATTCTTCAGCTATATGATCAAAAATGAGTTGATGGACCTACTTAGCAAAAAAGGGAAGGAGAGCGGAGGTTACTGTACATTCCTGCCTGAATACGGCTCACCTTTTATCTTCTCTAACTTTAATGGGACATCAGGTGATATTGATGTGCTGACTCATGAAGCGGGACATGCCTTTCAAGTATTCCAAAGCCGACATCTTGGTGTGCCAGAATACAGCTTTCCTACTATGGAGGCTGCAGAGATACACTCAATGAGTATGGAGTTTTTTGCTTGGCCGTGGATGGAGCTGTTTTTCAAAGAGGATACGGAGAAATATAAATTTTCCCATTTGGCCGACTCATTGCTGTTTATCCCTTATGGGGTAGCTGTTGATGAATTTCAGCACTTTATTTATGCAAACCCTGAAGCCACACCAGCTGAGAGAAAGCTCTATTGGAGTAAGCTAGAAGAGAGATACCTGCCTCATCGTAAGTATGACGGCAATGCGTATTTAGAAGCGGGAGGTTTCTGGCAAAGACAGGCTCATATATATCAAGTGCCTTTCTATTATATTGATTATACTCTTGCGCAAATTTGTGCTTTGCAGTTCTGGCAACAAATGAACGAAGACCAGTCAAAAGCCTGGAGTCATTATTTAACGCTCTGTCAAAAGGGAGGCAGCATGTCATTCCTGAAGCTTGTTGAGGTAGCCGGATTACGTTCACCATTTGAAGAGGGTTGTGTCTCTTCCGTCATCGGCGAAATTGAAGCCTGGTTAGACGAAGTAGATGATCAACAATTGTAGTAGTATGAGAAGCAAGTCATGATCGTATGACTTGCTTCTTTCTTATTCTCTACTAAATTTATTGGAATTTGCCCTTTTCTTCTGAATAGACTCTAGCTTATAATGTATACTTATACACAGTTTAGCAGAGAGAGTAGGGTGAATAGATGGAAACAATAAATCCAACGGCTATCATAGATAGGAGCAAGATTCGTCCGTTTCATATCCTTTTTATTTTTTGGCTCTTTTTGATTATTTTATTCGATGGATATGATGTAGTTGTATACGGGGCTGTTGTTCCTTCGCTTATTGAGGACTGGGGAATTACAGATCTTTTAGCTGGGTCTATTGGCAGTTATACGGTAATAGGAATGGCGGTAGGGACTATACTTTGTGGAATATTAGCAGATAAGTATGGTCGAAAGAAAGTGATTATTGGCACAACGCTATTATTTAGTTTATTTACGATTTTATCTGGATTCGCGCCAAATGAGTATGTCTTTATTGTGTTTCGTGTCATTGCAGGACTAGGACTTGGTGGCGTTATGCCTAATGTAATTGCATTAACAACGGAGTATGCACCAAAACGGGTTCGCGCAGCATTAATCTCTTTTGTTTTTTGTGGGTATTCACTAGGTGCTATTATTGCTGCATTAGCAAGCCGATCCTTGCTACCTGAATTCGGATGGCAACCTGTTTTTTGGATAGCGGGTATACCTATTTTATTTCTTCCTTTTCTGATTAAGCATATCCCAGAATCAATCGTCTTTTTATTATTAAAGGATCGAGAACAGGAAGCAAAAAATATTTTGCAGAAAATTGCACCTGATGAGGATTTAAGCAGTGTGAAATTAGAGAGACCTGTTCGACCGAAATCGGGATCACCAGTGATCCATTTATTTAAGGAAAAGCGTGCCTTCAGTACTCTTATGTTCTGGACCTCATGTTTTTGTGCCTTTGTCTTGATTTATGCATTAAATACGTGGCTGCCAACCTTGATGATGCAGGCTGGTAATGACTTAAGCTCGAGTTTGCTCTTTACTGCGGTATTGCAGTTGGGTGCGATTGTCGGAACACTTATTTTTGGACGAGTGGTAGATAAGGTAGGCTTTAAAAAGGTGATGGTTCCACTGTTTTTCACTGGTGCTATTGCTTTATCCTTTGTAGGTATGACAACAAATGCAGTCATTGTGTTTATCCTGCTAGCTATTATCGGCGCTTCTTCCTTAGGTGTTCAAAATCTATCTAATGCCTTTGTTTCGCAATATTATCCCTCTACCATGCGCTCTACGGCGTTAGGAAGCACTATCGCCTTTGGTCGTATTGGGGGAATAGTAGCTCCAACATTTGTTGCGGTTCTCTTAACAATGAACCTGCAACCGCAATATAATTTTATGGCGCTAGGTGTTGCGGCAGTGATAGGCGGAATAGCAGTGATCTTTGTTCAAGAGCAGCATGCGGCATATACAACGGAGGCATCAGAAAAACCAATTAAAAAAACGGCTTAACAAAAAGGCATCTCCTATTAAATGTGAGATGCCTTTTCTTGTAGTTAAAGGAATATACTATAATGAATAGTAGTATTTATAGTAGATTAGGAGGGGTGTAAATGAATAAAAACAAACGGAATAAAATGATTCTTATCATTGGCAGTGCAATCTTAATCATCACCTTTATTCTACTTTTTTTGTTGATTGGAAGAAACCATCAAGAGAATATGCAGATCATAGAAGGATGTTTTGATAACTTTGATCAAAGCGACGGTGTGGTTTTGGAGAAGACGAGCTTTTGGTCTCCAGTTACTTGTGAGAAAAAATAGGATCGTTTAAACCTTTGTATCCAAGTTTTTCATACTCCTCCTTGTCTAGTCTCTTTTCAGATGAGAAAAAGCTTGTTATAATTAAGAATGAGAATCATTTTTAATGAAAAGCTACAACTATAGATGAAACTGGACAGGAATCAGGAGGGGTACTTGTGTCGACTCATGAAGATGTATTTGATGTGACCATTATAGGCGGCGGGCCTGCTGGATTATATAGTGCATTTTACAGCGGGATGCGTGCTATGAAAACCAAGATTGTGGAATATCAAGCAGAGCTGGGAGGCAAGATTTTACTTTATCCTGAGAAAATTATCTGGGATATTGGAGGATTGCCGCCTACACCGGGACAGCAGGTATTAACCAATTTAAATGACCAGGCAAGAACCTTTGAACCCACAATCTGCACAAGTGAGCAGATTACAGAGCTGACACGACGAGAGGATGGAATCTTTCTTCTGAAAGGTACATCGGGTGAGACCCACTACTCAAAGTGTATTGTTCTGGCTGTAGGACATGGAATCTTTAAAACAGCTAAGCTAGAAATTGAAGGTGCTGATCGGTACGAGGTCACAAACCTGCACTACACTGTACAGCAGCTTGATAAGTTTAAAGACAAACATGTACTTATATCTGGTGGAGGCAACTCTGCTGTGGACTGGGCGAATGCACTTGAACCACTTGCGGCCTCTGTAAAGGTTGTTCACCGTAGAGATGAGTTTGGGGGACACGAAAGCAATGTGATTCATATGAGGAATTCAAGTGTCGAAGTCCTCACACCATATTGTGTAGAAGAGCTGCATGGTGATGAGGCAGGTACAGCGATTGAACGTGTAACATTAAAACATCTTGAAACCAATGAATTATTAGAGCAACAAGTTGATGCTGTCATTGTGAATCATGGCTACAAGATGGATCTTGATTTCCTTTTAGAAAGCCCATTAACCTTTGATACAAATGAAGGCATTCTCGCGGTGAACGAGAAGATGGAAACGAGTGTGCCTGGTGTATTTGCTGCAGGTGACTTAGTGAATAATGACGGAAAACTTCGTCTGATTGCCGGTGCCTATGTTGATGGAGCAAAAGCCATTAACCAAGCCAAGTTATTTATTGAACCAGATGCAACGTCACAAGCTTATGTTTCCTCACATAATGAGCGATTTGCGAAGAAAAATGAAGAATTACTCAAAAAAGAAGATCCCGTGCACGCAGGTACACACTAAAAAGAAGAGACGCTGCCACGTCTCTTCTAGTTTTGAGGGTTATCGAACCTCAAATGTCTTACAATCTGTTTCTGCGGAATCTGTTGCTTTCGATTTATCGTGGTGATTTACCACATAAATTTCTGAAGCGCCGCAATGGTTGTCTCCAGCCCAATGTGTACAGGTTGAGACTTCACACAAAATCTGTTGTGCCACTTTACATCACCTCCTGTTTTTCTGAAATGGACCACCAGAATCAAAAAAACAGAACAGCTAGCACAGAATAAGCCCTTCTAATGGGCTTTTTTTGTGGACTGGGTGATAAATCCAGTCGAACGTATCATACCAAACGGAATAACCATAAGCAAGAAACGTAAGGGAAAAATTTACATTAATGCTCTTTGCATGTGCGTATCATTTTGTCATATTATCATGCGAAAGAATATGTAATAATAAGAGTATAGATAAAGAAGCAACAAGGTGTGGGTTTCATGAGAGGGGCGAGAAGGTTTGATTGATGCAATATTAGATTTCTTACGGGATTTTGGAGCATGGGGCCTGTTTATTCATGCCTTCGCAGATGCTGTTATTTTTCCAATCCCTGCTTTCTTTCTACAGGTATCACTCAGCCTCATTAACCCTTCTCAAGCACTGTGGCTTGCGACGGTTGGATATGTGGCCTGTATGTTAGGTACACCACTTGGATACTTAATTGGGCACTTGCTGGGAGATTCAGTTCTTCAGAAGTTCCTCAAAAAGAATGCCTTAGAGAAAGCTCAAGCATTGTTCACCAAAAATGGAGAAGCAGCTATACTAATTGGTGCATTTACTCCAATCCCTTTTAAGGTTTTTACGATCATGGCGGGAGCGATGAAATTCTCCTTATGGAAACTGATCGGTTATGCGGCCCTTGGTCGAGCCGTAAAGTTTTATGCTGTCGGTTTTTTGTTTTATTTCTATGGAAGAGCGGCAGAGAATTTAATTGATTCCTATCTAACGTATATCTTTTTAGGTATTGCTGTTTTGCTCTTTATTGGGATTATGATTAAAAGAAAAATCCAACATAATAAACGTCCGGAGACAGACGTTGAACATACGAAGGCAAAAGCCCTCAAATAAAGAGACCGTATCTGTCTCTGATGGGCAGAAGGTGCATAGCTAAAGATCACGGTGCTTTAAATTTAAAGGAAGATTTAAAGAATATACCTAGTGAAGTAGAGGACTGGGACATAACAAAATGTATGAGTGTAAAAGCGAACAAATCAAATTTATTTAATATTTACAGTAAAACTTTGCCAACCTATAAGTAACTCAAATCTTCGTACTCATCAGCCTAAACCAGCGGAGTGTATGTCCGGAGCGGTAGCCCTCCCCTTGATAATTATGATAGAAAAAAACCGAACCATTATGCTCATTAAGCAGCATGATGGTTCGGTTTTTATAATGAATAAAACAGTTCTGTCAGCACCTATCGTGTCTTCAAGCATGTAACACTGCTTTTGCTATTATACCTGTGTGCGGAAGCGTTCAAGGAAGTTACGCAGTCGATCGCTTTTTGGATTATCAAGCACTTCACTTGGTTTACCGTGCTCAACCAACTGACCATCTGCAATAAATACAATACGGTCAGAGACCTGCCAAGCAAAGTCCATTTCATGGGTTACAAGAATCATGGACATATCACCTTGCTGCGCAAGATCCTTAATGACGGCTAATACCTCGCCTACTAGCTCTGGATCAAGAGCAGAGGTTGGCTCATCAAACAGCATGACTTTAGGTCGCATCACCAATGCGCGTGCAATGGCCACACGCTGCTGCTGGCCCCCTGAGAGTTGTACAGGGTAGTTATCTACCTTATCACCAAGGCCAACCTTTTCAAGCATTTCTATTGCTCGTGTCTCTGCCTCTTTTTTTGAGAGACCTAGTACATGAATGGGTGCCTCCGTACAGTTTCTGAGAATCGTCATATGTGGAAAAAGGTTAAAGTGCTGAAACACCATGCCAACATTTGAGCGAACCTTTCGCAAATGCTTTTCATCAGCAGGAACCATCTTTCCTTTTGATTCCATTTTCCAGAGATTTTCACCTTCAACTATGATGTCTCCTCCTGATGGTTTCTCAAGTGTCATTAGCATACGAATAATGGTTGTTTTACCAGATCCACTTGGTCCGATAATTGAAACAATCTCACCAGGATCCACATCAAGTGTAAAATCTTTCATTACTTCTAATTCATCAAAGGACTTCTTAATACCTTTAAATTGAACGATTGGTTGTGTCATGTCGATGCTTGCTCCTTTTCAACTTTTTTGGCTTTTCTGCTAATGCGAGTGTTCATACGTTTCTCTGCATAACCAACAAGCAGAGAGGACGGATAACTTAGGAGAAGGAATAACAGACCAACGATCGTATAAACCTCTGTATATTGGAAGTTTGATGCACCAATTTCACGAGCGGCTGCTAGCATCTCATAAACAGAGATAGCCATTAACAATGGAGTTTCTTTAAATAAGACAATTAAGTAGTTCCCCATCATAGGAATAACAGGTGGAATGGCCTGTGGCAAGATAATATTAACCCACGTCTTTGTTCGGCCGAAATTCAAGGCGCGACCAGCTTCCCATTGCCCTTTAGGAACCGAATTAATTCCTGATCGATAGATTTCAGATAAGTAGGTAGCATAGTGAATACCAAGTGTGGCAACACCTGCTGTAACGGCACTCATAGAGACACCTACTACTGGAATTTGTGGCCATGCATAATAAACAAAAAACAATTGAACAAGAGGAGGTGTACTCCTGACGAATTGTACAAAACCATATACCGCCCAAGATAGTGGCTTAAATGATGAGCGACCTAGAAGAGTCAGTACTAAACCAAAAGTAACTGAAACGGCATACGCTCCTAGTGTAATTCCGAGTGTCACAAACATTGCTCTAAAAATAACTGGGAAGGAATCTACAACTACCTGCCAATCGATCATGTGCTAGCCACCCCCCGTGATGCTCTTTTCTCGAAGTATTTTGAGAGAAGGATAAGAGGTAACGCAACTAAGAAATACATGACTAGTAAGATTGCAAAAACGGGTAGTGCGAGACTGATATCAGCCCCTCTTAAATTCTGTCCCCAATACATCATGTCCTGCAACGTAATTAAAGCAACGAGAGAGGTACCTTTTAATAATTCAATCGAGTTATTTGTTAAGCCAGGAATCATTGTTCGAAATGCCTGTGGCAAGATCAACCGGAACATCTGTTGCCTACTAGACATATTTAAAGCAATCCCTGCTTCTGTCTGTCCCTTTGGTACGGAAAGAATTGAACTTCTGACAATCTCTGATCCGTATGCTCCGTAATTCAGACCTAATGTTATGACCCCGGCAAGAAAAGGGTCTAAACGAATACCAAATGCTTCTGGTAACACATAGTACAACCAAAACAGTTGGATGAGTAAGGAGGTACCTCTAAAAAATTCTACATAAATCAATGTACCAACGCGAACAAATTTATACTTCGATACTCTAGATATTCCTGCAATAAAAGCAATGGTGAAGGCAAGAGCGGTTGCCGTTAAGAGAAGTGAAATGGTTGTTGGCAATCCTCGCATTAGTACTTGTACAATGTCCATTGTGCTCAATTGGTTCACTCCTAACGGTTCAATTAAACAAAAACAGGGATATCTCATAGCAGCCGACCTGTGAAAAACGGCTTCTAAGTGGTAGAGACATCCCTCTTAATCAAAGCTATAAAGCTAATTATTGTGTTATCCTGCGCAAAGCTCTTCCGTTGTTACATCCGTAACCATATTATCTTCCGTAAAACCAAACGGTTCCATAATCTCTAATACACGTCCGGATTCTTTTAATTCTTCTAGCTTTTCATTGTAGGCATCTCTTAGATCTTCATCATCTGGGTGAAAAACAGCTGCTCCATAACCATAAACCTCTTCGCCATCAATGACAGGCTGTTCGAAGTCTTCAACAATTTCAATGTTATCATTATCTTGATCTTCTAAAGCTGTACGAAGGGTAAGATCAGTCATAGTGATAGAATCTGTTCGACCTGAAGTTAAAGCAGAGATGTTATCTGTAATACTAGATACTTGATCAATTTGTGATTCATCGACGCCCATCGCACGTAAATATTCTAATTCAATTGCACCAGACATCACTGTAACCGTTAAGTCTGGATTATCAGCTAAGTCTTGGTAGCTTTTAATGTCATGTGGATTACCAGGTGCTACGGCTAGTCCTTCTCCAATTCGATAGTCAGGCTGTGAGAAAATGGCATTCTCACAACGTTCAGGAGTGACATAGACGCCTGCTGTAACAGCATCAAAGTTACGGGAATTTACTCCATTAATAAGTGCATCAAACTCAACGACCGTACCTTCTAATTCATCTACACCAAGTTCCTCAAAGACAGCTCTTGCAACTTCTACTGAAGCTCCAGTTACTCCGCCATCACTTTCTTCATAACCATAAGGGCGTTCGTTCGCTACTCCTACAGTTACTTTACCTTCATCTTGGATATTCTCAAGGGTGTCTCCACCTACGCTTGAACAAGCACCAAGTAAAACAACAGATAGTAAACCTGTACATATGTATCCTAATTTCCTTTTCAAAAAACCAACCCCTTCTAATTTGGTATAAATGTAAAAAATAATATCTCTATGTTATATTTTTCACGATTTGCACTATATTAGCGTATCAAAAGCGTTATCCTATGACAAAACGTCTGAGGTGGCATATAAGCCTACCATTGGGCTTGAAAGAGTGTGAGAAGAGGAAGAGGTGCGTTGTTCATAGATTAATAGCGAGAAAACGACCGAATCGTCTGAATTGCGTCACGAACATAAGCAAAAAAAAGAGCGATTTCAAAACGTTAAAACTATAATACCCGCTGCTTTAAATAGGTAAACCACTTTTTTATATTTTTTTCTTGCTGATGATTTCGACCAAGGGGTAAAGTAGAGCTATTGATAAAAAAGGATGATGTGACATGAACCAAATAGATGAAGCAACTCAAAAACGATCCATTCCATTTTTAAGGACATTATTAATCTTAGGAAGCTTAGCTGCATTTGGTCCATTAACCATTGATATGTATCTTCCTGCTTTCCCACAGATCGAACAGGATTTCGTCACAAGTGCTTCATTTACACAGCTTAGTCTTACGGCTTGTCTCTTAGGGCTTGCTCTTGGTCAAATCATTGTTGGTCCAATTAGTGATGTTCGTGGTAGGAAAGGGCCACTAGTCATTGCACTCGTTGCATATATTATTTCTTCTATATTATGTGCTCTATCTCCTTCTATATGGATGCTAATCATACTGCGTTTTATTCAAGGACTAGCTGGTGCAGCGGGAATTGTATTATCAAGGGCGAGTATTCGAGATTTATACTCTGGAGCGGAGTTAACAAAGTTTTTTGCAATGCTAATGCTGATTACTGGTACCGCGCCAATATTGGCTCCAGTTGTTGGGGGACAGTTGCTCCAGTGGATGCCGTGGCAGGGAGTATTTTTTGTTTTAGCAGGTATTGGAATGATCGTGATGATCTCTGTCATTCTTGGACTTCCAGATACATTAGCCCCTGAAAATCGTTCAACAGGCGGGTTGCAAGAGTTAGCTCAAACATTTAAAGGGCTCGTACGGAACAAGCTTTTTATCGGTTATGCTGCTACTCAAGGACTTGTAGGTGCAGGGATGTTTTCATATATCTCAGGTTCTTCTTTTGTTCTTCAAAATGTATATGATGTAAGTGCGCAAACCTATGGGTATCTTTTTGCGGTGAACGGTGCAGGATTGATTCTTGCATCGCAAGCGACCGGGCGCCTGGCCGGTCGTTTTGGAGAGAAGCGCTTACTTGCTGTGGGTTTAATGATAGCAACAATTGGCGCGTTTATTTTACTTCTCGCTGTCTTGTTTACCAACCAGTTAATTCTAGTGATGATTGGCTTGTTTCTCGCTGTTTCGAGTGTAGGTATTGTTGGGCCATCTTGCTTCTCGTTGGCAATGCGGGATCAGCAAAAAAGTGCAGGAAGTGCAGCGGCACTCCTAGGGCTTATGCAGTACATCATAGGTGCTGCAGCAGCACCGTTTGTGGGCATTGCGGGAAGTTCAACTGCTCTTCCCATGGCGATTATTATTCTGATATGCGAGATAGGGGCGGTTATCGTTTTTCTGAGTTTAGTTAGAACAAATCAATCAGTTGATGCTTAGGTAGGACAGCATACATTCTTCATTTTGTTGCTGCATAAGATGCAGTAGGAGGGATGTTTATGCCGACTCGGTCCATAACTGTGAAGCAATCTACTCATCAGCTGACTTTGTTTGAAGACGGCCAGGTGTCGAAAACATATCCAGTTGCCTTAGGAAAGCTGGCTACAACGACGCCGTATGGTCAATTTACGATTGTAAATAAACAAGTAAATCCTGGAGGACCATTTGGTGCCTTTTGGATGGGTTTGTCAAAACCGCATTATGGGATTCATGGTACAAATGATCCCTCTTCCATAGGCAAGTCAGTCTCACATGGCTGTATCAGAATGTACAACAATGATGTTCTAGAGCTATCTAAGCTCGTCTCTATTGGTACACCCGTCTCTATTATTCCTTAATTTTTCTATGCCTGACCTCAGGTAAGTGCCCCATTTTCGGGAGAGAAAGCGCAGAACTAGAATTCGGATCATCTCTAAACCCACCTTTGCTAACTCGCAGCGTAGACTCATCAGTGTCCACAATAATTAAAGTAAATTTCTATGGAACTCTTTCATTCTAATCATATAAAAAGGGCCTAACAATGATGTGTCAGACAACATTATGGTTAGGCCCTACATTCTGTCCTAGCTTCATTTTGTTTTACTATCGTTTATGTCATGGCACTATGCACTTTTCATAAAATGATGATGCCCTTAAAGTTGATCAATCCGTTTTAAGGATGATTTCGAAGGGTACATATAAGAATAGATGAGTATATTTCTGCATGAGGAGATGAAATGAATGGGGCATTATATAGAAGTTGAGCCGAATGTGAACGTGTATGTAGAGGACGTAGGTGAAGGAAAGCCGATCGTTTTTATTCATGGATGGCCAGTCAGTCACAAAATGTTTGAGTATCAACAAATAGAGTTACCAAAGCACGGGTACAGATTCATAGGCATAGACCTTAGAGGATACGGCAAATCGGATGCGCCGTGGTCGGGGTATGATTATGACACGATAGCAGCAGATGTCCACGCAGTTGTGACAAAGCTTGAGTTAAAAGATGCAGCACTAGCTGGTTTTTCAATGGGCGGACCGATTGCCATTCGCTACTTGGCTAAATACAAAGA
Organism: Alkalicoccobacillus murimartini; assembly: GCF_030813245.1. Taxonomy (GTDB): domain Bacteria; phylum Bacillota; class Bacilli; order Bacillales; family Bacillaceae_D; genus Alkalicoccobacillus; species Alkalicoccobacillus murimartini. The sequence goes on from NZ_JAUSUA010000009.1 coordinate 62,081, forward strand.
AAATCCAATTTCCAACTTAATTCTCTTAGGTGCTGCGGCTCCTATCTTTACGCAAAGGGATGAATACCCACATGGTCTTGAGAAGTCTGGAGTCGATGATATTATATCGAACTTGAAGAAGGATCGTCCGGCGATGCTAAAAGATTTTGGTGGGATGTTCTTTCATCAAGACATGTCTGAAGCGTTTAACGATTGGTTCTTACGACTCGGTTTGACTGCTACACCGCATGCAACGATTCATTCAGCGGAAGCATTACGAGATGAAGATGGACGAGCTGATTTAGCAAGTGTCCATGTGCCAACTTTAATCCTTCATGGTAAGAATGATGAGATTTGTCCATTTGAGTTTACAACATTTTTGAATGAAGGCATTGCTGAATCAAAGGTCGTTCCTTTTGAAAATAGTGGGCATGGTCTAGTTTTTGAAGAAAAAGAGAAAGTAAATCATGAAATTGTCCAATTCTTAAAAGGTTAAAGATAAACGTTGTAGTAAGCTGTTCGCTTTCGGGCGACAGCTTTTCTGCGCGTATATAGTGCGTGATGGCTTGTTCTATTTCTCCGCCAACAAACATATTCTTAAGTACTAAAGTTGTTGGAGGAGGAATCGGGATGGACCAGTTTGAATTTGGGGCACCGATGGGAAGAGCGAGTGAAACAAAGGATCATGATGTAACCTTAATTGGTCGTAAGCAGCTTGATATTACAGGAGTAAAACAGGTAGAAAGCTTTGATAACGAAGAGTTCTTGATGGAGACAACGATGGGCTTTCTTTCTGTACGAGGTCAAAACCTTCACATGAAAAACTTGAATGTGGAGCAAGGATTTGTCTCTATAGAAGGAAAGATTCATGATATGATTTACTTAGATCAGAATCAACAGGATAAATCTAAAGGATTTTTAGGGAAGTTATTTAAGTGAGTTTGACCATACAGCTCCAGACCATGTTGTCGATGATTACAATGGGGGTATGGCTGGGGGCTTCTCTTGATACGTATGGGAAGCTTCTTTATCAGCCTCGTTCATTTAGCTGGATTGTGGCAATTCGAGATTTTTTGTTTTGGTGTATCCAAGCCCTACTTGTATTTTATGTGCTGTACCAATCAAATTTGGGCGAGTTAAGATTTTATGTGTTTGCAGCATTACTTTGTGGTTATGCTGTCTATCGATCACTTTTGCAAACGGTCTATAATTATGTACTGGACAGGCTTATTGCTTTTGTACTCAGCATCATTCGTTTCATTAAAAAAAGCGTATATTACATTATCGTTAAGCCGATCAAATGGATATTGAATCTAGCTCTAAGCTTTTGTATGATAGTATTAACTATAGTTTGGAAGATTTGTCTAGTCCTAAGCTCAGTTGTATGGAAGCCATTATGGTGGTTGTTTCGACCGATAGCAAGATGGATCGGTGGGACAAAACAGTGGCAGAAGGTCATGCCTTTTTTGACGAAAATAAAGGAGGTTGGCCGATCTGTATGGAAAAAGAAAGACAAGAGGTGATCAGGGATGGCCAACAAGCAACCTACCATAAGGGAATTAGATTCTGCCTATATTAAGCAACGTGAGCAAGAAAAGCAACTACAGCTTAAAAGGCGTAAAGGGTTAATTAGGCGTTTAAGTGCTCTTGGCATTATAGGTTTGGTCTTACTAGGCATTATCTCCGCTACGTTAATTGCGCAAGCCTCAGCTATTAACGAGAAAAAGGAAGAACAAGCCACTCTAAAAGAAGAGGAAGAAGCGCTTGTTGCAGAGCAAGAGAGATTAGAACAGGAGATTGAGAATTACAATAATCCTGATTACATAGGAGAAGTACTCAGGAGAGACTACTTTTTGACACGTCCTGGAGAAACTTTATATAAATTACCAGAATCATCATCGGATTGACACCTTTTTTTGCTTTCGGGTATACTATAATTCAAAGTGATTTTTTACAGATATCTAAGGAGGATCTATCTTTTCATGTCAATTGAAGCAGGCAGCAAGGTGCAGGGCAAAGTGACAGGTATTACACATTTCGGTGCATTTGTAGAATTACCGGGCGGAACAACAGGACTTGTTCATATCAGTGAGGTTGCTGATAACTATGTAAAAGACATTAATGAGTTTTTGAAGGTTGGCGAGGAAGTCCTAGTCAAAGTCGTAAATGTAGAGAAAGACGGGAAAATTGGGTTATCCATTAGGAAGGCTCAAGACCGCCCAGCAAGTGCGCCAGCTCAGACATCATCACGTCCTAGTGCTGCCTCACGTCCTTCGCGGCCATATAATAATAGTCGGCCTCAAGGTGGAAATCGATCTCAAGGTGGAAATCGTAGTCCCAGAGGTAACGTTAGGCAAACTGTCACTTTTGAAGACAGAGTTAGTCGCTTCTTAAAGGATAGTGAAGAACGACTGACAACGATCAAAAGGCAGACAGAATCCAAACGTGGTGGTCGTGGTGCAAAACGAGGGTAGATTGCTGCATTGATACGCTCCTTAATTAATAGATGGAAGACAGACTTATAGTCTGTCTTTTTTTCTTGAAAAAAGATTGACTTGTGATTCGCAAAAGGGTATATTTAGTCTTGTCGCCAACGGAGCGATGCATAATTTGGCGGTGTAGCTCAGCTGGCTAGAGCGTACGGTTCATACCCGTGAGGTCGTGGGTTCGACCCCCTCCGCCGCTATAGATTACTAGATTTTTCAAAGAAGCTCGGTAGGATATATCCTACCGAGCTTCTTTGTCGTTTCATGATTAAAGGCTATGTATCAGTCTTTTTCACGTCAAAAAAAAGATAAACCTAAAACCGTATGCCAAATTATCGCAGACGTACTTAAAATAAATGATAATATGCGCGCGGGTATACATAGTTTGCTACTATCTGTGTGTCATTCCACTAGATCTGGCCGAATTGAGTCGAACGATTTTTATTTTTCCTTCTGTTATTCTGACAAATTCTTGCTTTGAACCCTGTTTATAATGAGACCACGAATCTAATAGGGTGGTGGGTCTTATGTTAAGAAAGGCTGTTAAGTTATGGAGTGAACCTGTTTGGGTAGCCAGAGTAGGTCAAGTCTATCAGAAAACCACAGATTCACTAAAACACCAAGTAGCTGTTGGTATGAATACGGCTCTATATCAATGGGGGCTTCTCGTTGCGGTCATTGGTTTTTTGTTAGGACGAGCTGTTATTTTAACAGAGTTAACACCCTTTGTTCTCCCTTTTCTAGCTGCTATCTATTTATTAAAGCGTGACAAAGCTGCCATTGCTTCTTTTTCTCTCGTTGCAGGTGCGATATTTAGTTACCATGGACAGGTTGGCTTTGTGATTGTTGGAATTATTGCGTATATCCTTATTCAAAAAGCTGTGACCAGATTCGTACCTAATCAAACACAAGCTCTCCCTTATCTCGTATTTGCTGCAAGTTTACTTTCAAGACTTGGAATTGTGTTTATAGGATCAGGAACCATATCTGGTTATGCACTTATGATGGCGGCGGTTGAATCCGGCCTCAGCTTTATCCTTACGATGATTTTTATTCAAAGTGTTCCACTCTTAACGGTGAAACGAGTTCAACGGCCATTAAAAAACGAAGAGATCATTTGTTTGATCATACTCCTTGCTTCTGTCATGACGGGTACAGTAGGTTGGGCGTGGAATGATGTAACCGTCGAGCATGTGCTTGCAAGGTATCTACTCTTGATATTTGGGTTAGTTGGAGGAGCGGCAATTGGGTCAACGGTTGGGGTTGTGACTGGATTGATTTTAAGTCTCGCAAGTCTCGCAAGCTTATACCAAATGAGTTTATTAGCGTTTTCTGGTTTGTTAGGGGGACTTCTGAAGGAAGGGAAAAAGGTTGGAGTGGCAGTGGGTCTGCTTGTTGGGACCCTTTTGATTGGCATGTATGGTGAAGGGGGACCAGGTATTTCTGCAACCGTAATAGAGACGCTTGTGGCGATTTCTTTGTTTTTCCTGACACCTAATCGGGTGATTCATAACATTGCGCGTTACATACCCGGTACAGTTGAGTACGCGACAGAGCAGCAACAGTACCTAAGAAAAATACGTGATGTGACTGCAGGACGAGTCGAACAATTTTCCACCCTATTTCAAACGTTATCTAAAAGCTTTCAAATGCCTGCTCCAAAGGAAGATATGGAGCGCGATGAAAAGGAAGTTGATTATTTTTTAAGCAATGTTACGGAAAAAACGTGCCAGACCTGCTTCAAGAAAGAACGGTGCTGGGTGCAGAACTTTAGTAAAACGTATGATTCGATGAATAAAATTATGACGGAAACAGCCAAAAATGGTGAGATAAAAGATCAATTGCTTCAACTCGAATGGAATAAGCATTGTATCCGGCCAGAAAAGGTGGTTCAAGCGATCGTCATTGAGCATAGTCACTATCAAGTGAATCAGATGCTAAGAAAACAAGTATCGGAGAGCCGCAAATTAGTCGCGGATCAATTACTCGGAGTCTCTCAAGTAATGGGCGATTTTGCAAAAGAAATTCAAAAGGAAAAGGAGGCTCATTTTCAACAAGAGGAAGAACTAATGGAGATGCTTAGAGGCGCAGGGATGGAGGTTGGTCATTTAGATATTTATAGCTTGAAGCCAGGTCAGGCTGAGATTGAGTTAAGTGTGCCTTATGATAATGGGCAAGGCATAGGAGAAAAAATCATTGCACCGATGTTGTCTTCTCTTCTAAATGAAAATGTGGTCATGCAAAAGGAAGAGCTTCATTTCTATTCAAACGGACATAGTCATATGACCTTTGGATCAGCGAAACAGTTTGTGATCGAAACAGGAGTAGCCAACGTGGCCAAGGGGGGCGCATGGATATCGGGGGATAGTTATTCTACTCTTGAGCTGGGATCAGGCCAATATGCCATTGCAATCAGTGACGGAATGGGTAATGGAGAACGAGCCCACTTAGAGAGTACGGAAACGTTACAGCTTCTCCAGAAGGTCTTAGAATCTGGAATTGAGGAAATGGTGGCAATTAAATCGGTCAATTCCGTCTTATCTTTAAGGACAACAGACGAGATCTTTTCGACCCTTGACTTGGCCATGATTGACTTACAGACAGCTAAGGCAAAGTTTTTGAAGATCGGGTCCATTCCAACTTTTATTAAACGAGGAGATAAAGTCATTAAGATTGATGCGAGTAATCTTCCTATGGGTATGTTCCAAGATTTTGATGTAGACGTAGTGAGTGAACAGTTAATGGCTGGTGATATTTTAGTCATGGTAAGCGACGGTATTTTTGATTCGCCTTCTCATGTGGAGAACAAAGATCTGTGGATGAAGCGATTGATTGCGGAGATGGAAGTAGCTGAACCACAGGAGATGGCAGATATCATTCTTGAGAGGGTCATCCGATCAGATCGTGGGATCTTAATAGAAGATGATATGACGGTGATTGTCGCTCAAATCAAGCGAAACACACCAAAGTGGGCTTCCATTCCTATCTATCGAACGCCAATGCCATTAAAAAAACGTGCGTAAAGCAAGAATGAATGAAGTATAGATTCTCTCTAAGAGGTGAAGGCTGTTACCATTCATGAAACTTGGAGGGATCAGAGAATGAAAGGTACACTTAAACAAATACTCTTAATTACGGATGGTCATTCTAATCAGGGAGAGGATCCTATTGCAATGGCTGCAATCGGAAAAGAACAAGGCATTACCCTAAATGTGATTGGCATAGTTGATGGCGATTCACTTAATGAACAAGGCATTCAAGAGGTCGAGGCCATTGCGCTGGCAGGGGGCGGCGTTAGCCAGATTGTTTACGCTAAGCAATTGGCTAAGACGGTACAAATGGTAACTAGAAAAGCGATGACTCAAACCTTACATGGTGTAGTGAATAAAGAATTACAAGATATATTGGGCAAAGGTCAGGAACTCGAGGACTTATCACCAGAGAAGAGAGGTCAGGTGATGGAGGTTGTAGATGATTTGGGTGAAACCATCTCATTAGAGGTTCTTATTTTGGTGGATACGAGCGCTAGCATGAAGGATAAGCTTCCAATGGTACAAGAAGCCTTAACCGACTTATCAATCAGCCTAACGTCTAGAGTAGGTGAAAATCGATTTGCTTTGTATTCATTTCCTGGGAAAAGACGTGAGGTTGATCGCTTATTAGAGTGGACACCGAAATTGAGTAGTCTAACAAGTGTCTTTCAAAAATTATCACCGGGTGGGACAACTCCAACGGGACCAGCGATTCAAGCAGCTGTTCGTATCTTTGATCAAAAAGGTTCGAGAAGGAGCTTGCTGAATAATGAGGAACAGCTATTCGACGAAATCGCAGATTAAGATCCCTATTGGAAGTAGGATAAAAGGAAAGTGGCATACGAAATCGTACACAGTAATACGTATGCTTGGAGAAGGAGCGACGGGTTCGGTTTACCTCTGTCAATCAAATGGTGGTTTAGTAGCAATTAAAGTGGGAATAGATAGTATGGCGATTACAACCGAGGTGAACGTCTTACGGAAGTTCTCTGAAAAACAAGGTGTAGCACTGGGACCGAAACTTCTTGATGTAGATGATTTTGTTATGGTGCAACAAGTGTTTCCCTTTTATGCGATGGAATATATAAAAGGAGAAGCTTTGATTCCTTTTATGAGGGGAAAGGGTCCAGAGTGGCTTGGACTGATTAGTTTGCAGTTGCTTGGTGATCTAGAAAAGCTTCACAAAGAAGGCTGGGTCTTTGGCGATCTGAAACCAGATAATTTACTTGTAACTGGCCCCCCTTCAAGAGTTCGTTGGCTAGATGTAGGTGGAACAACGATACTTGGAAGGTCGATTAAAGAATACACGGAGTTTTATGATAGAGGATATTGGACAATGGGGTCACGAAAAGCAGAGCCCTCTTATGATTTGTTTTCAGTAGCAATGATTATGATAAACTGTGCGTACCCTAATCGATTTGACAAAAAATCAGGTCAGCCGATACAGCAATTAAAAATGTGTATCAAAGGGCATCCACTATTAAAAACATACGAAACTGTTCTTATAAAGGCTCTTCAAGGGAACTATCCAAGTGCATCCACCATGAAAAAGGACTTAACCCTCACCATGCAACGGAACGCTCAAACAGATTTCCAACCACGAGCGCGTAAAAAAACATCTAAACAAAAACAAAAGCGCCAAGTAGGCTATAAGGTAGAAATCATTCTAAGTGGATCTTTAGTCGTTATCGGTTGCCTATTATATTTGTTTGTCTCGACGATGTAATGGTCCGGATTTTTGAGGGCCTTTTTTCTTTTGCAAAATGGACATGTTTCACGTAAAACGCGCTATAATAAATAAGAAACTAATTATGAGATTAGTCCAAATGGAAAGAATAAAAGGAGTCGTTTTGAAGTGGAGGTAGCTGTCCGTGCATTTATTAAGCATACAAATATGCTTTCTAAGGGCCAACATGTCGTAATTGCGGTTTCGGGAGGACCTGATTCGATGGCGTTGCTGCATTTCCTGTGGCAGGAAAGACGGCATTATGGCATTCATATCACTGCGGCTCACATCAATCATCAACTAAGAGGCGATGAGTCAAACAGAGATGAAGAGCTTGTAAGGGATTTTTGCTTAAAAGAGGGGATACCATGTGAGTTCGCGGCAGTGGATGTTAAAGGATATGCGAAACGAAACCAGATGGGGTCTTCTGTTGCAGCTAGAGAGCTTAGATACCAAGCGCTATTGGATATCTTAAAGAGAGTAAATGGGAATTGTCTGGCGGTCGCTCACCATGGAGATGACCAAATTGAGACAGTATTTATGAAGCTCGTACGTAGCGCAAATGCACTGCAAATACCTGGAATCGAAGCCTCACGTATGATTGGCGATGTTCCATTGATTCGACCATTGTTAGGTGTGACGAAGGCTGACATTCTACAATATTGTGTAAACTATGGTATACAATATGCTTTAGATTCAAGCAATACATCTACCGTATATACTCGTAACCGATTTCGCGAGACGGTTCTGCCGTTTGTCACTCATGAAAATCCAATGTTATTTAAGCATATCCAGCGATACCACGAGTGGCAGTCAGAGGATCAGGCTTTTCTTTTTAGTCTAGCAGAAGAACAGTTGAGTCAAATATTGATAAAAAAAAGTGAACAAATCGTTACAATTTCAAGAGATCAATTTCTCTCAGTGGCGCTCCCTTTACAAAGAAGAGTGATTCATCTAATATTAAATTATCTTTACAACGAGTCTGCCCGTATTACGTCTGTACATATTGAGCAAACGATAACAATGCTACGTGCTGAGAATCCATCAGCATCTTTAGAATTAGCAAATGGAGCAAAGCTTCTTCGAGAGTATGATCACTGTCATTTTTTGCTGGTTCCGTCTAATGTTAAGGAACAGCCCCCTTTGATGCTTGATATACCAGGTAAAGTGGTTCTTCACTTGGGAGAAGTTTCAGCAAATTGGGTAGAGCAGGAAACAAAGCAAAATCATGACCCACATATTCAATTAGATGGGGATGAATTGAAGCTACCTTTAACCGTTCGGGCTAGTTGCTCGGGTGATCGGATAGCGGCTTTGGGTATGGCAGGGACTAAAAAGCTAAATAGGCTGTTTATCGATCGAAAAGTACCAAGGTCATTACGTTCCGAGTGGCCGGTTGTTGTTGATTCACATGAACAAATAATTTGGGTTCCGCTTTTACAAAGGTCTCGTTTAGCAAAAGTAACAAGCTCTACAAAAAATATTGTAGAGTTAACGTTTTATGGAGATACTAAACGCTTGCTTGAATTCCAGTAACCGTATTAAATAGGAGGGTCTTTAACCTTTGATGAGAGATGAATTGAAAGAGATATTGATTTCAGAAGAAGAAATTCAGAATAAAGCTCGTGAATTAGGTGGCGAAATTTCGGAACACTATAAAGAAGCGTTCCCGTTATTTGTTGGTGTATTAAAAGGAGCGTTGCCTTTTATGGCAGAACTCATTAAGCATGTGGATGTACATCTAGAGATTGACTTTATGGATGTATCAAGCTACGGGAATTCAATGGTGTCCTCTGGTGAAGTGAAGATTATTAAAGACTTGAATACGTCAGTTGAAGGACGTGATGTCTTAATTGTAGAAGATATCATTGATAGTGGTCTTACACTTAAATACTTAATTGAGCTATTCCATTATAGAAAAGCAAAATCCGTCAAGGTTGTCACACTTTTAGATAAGCCAGATGGTCGCAAGGTAGACCTAGTCCCTGACATAAGTGGTTTTACTGTGCCAGATGCGTTTGTTGTAGGGTTTGGACTTGATTACGCTGAGCGTTACCGAAACCTTCCGTACATTGGCGTATTAAAACCTGAGATTTATGAGGGGTAATATTTGTGGACTTAAAGTCCAGTATGATACTATTATTGCAGCTTTATTGGACGTGGGAGGAGGTCTAGAATGAAACACCGGGTATTAAGAAATACAGTCTTTTATCTGCTTATCTTTTTGGTGATAATTGGTATTGTTAGTGTTATAAATAATGACCAAAGTGAAGTAACAGAACTTAATTACAATGAATTCACTGAGGGCTTAGAGCAAGGTACGATTGAATCATTCAGTGTAAAACCTGAACGGGATGTTTATCTAGTCCGTGGTCAACTTGTTGATGCTCCAAAGGACGAGTTTTTTGAAACATATGTCCTACGTAGTGAGCAGACTTCTGAGCTTTTAGCTCAAGCACAAAGTCAATTAGAGGTTCAGCCTGCTGATGAAGCAAATAGCTGGGTTGCTATTTTCACATCACTTATTCCGTTTGTGATTATCATTATCTTGTTTATCTTCCTTATGAGCCAGGCTCAAGGCGGCGGAAACCGTATGATGAGCTTCGGTAAAAGTAAGGCGAAATTGGTTAGTGACGACAAGAAAAAGGCTAAGTTTAAAGACGTGGCCGGTGCAGATGAAGAAAAAGCCGAGCTAGTTGAAGTAGTGGAATTCCTAAAAGATCCACGTAAATTCGCAGCTATCGGTGCCCGTATTCCTAAAGGTGTTCTTCTTGTAGGACCTCCAGGTACAGGTAAAACTCTTTTAGCACGTGCTGTTTCAGGTGAAGCAGGCGTACCATTCTTCTCTATCAGTGGTTCCGACTTTGTAGAGATGTTTGTTGGGGTCGGTGCTTCTCGAGTACGTGATCTATTTGAGAACGCAAAGAAAAATGCACCGTGTATTATCTTCATTGATGAGATTGATGCTGTAGGACGTCAGCGTGGAGCTGGTGTTGGTGGTGGTCACGATGAGCGTGAGCAGACACTAAACCAATTGCTTGTTGAGATGGACGGCTTTAGCTCAAATGAAGGAATTATTATTATTGCTGCAACGAACCGTTCTGATGTTCTTGATCCGGCTTTACTTCGTCCGGGACGTTTTGACCGTCAGATTCAAGTAAATCGTCCGGATGTTAAGGGTCGTGAGCATGTACTTCAAGTACACGCACAGAATAAACCTTTGGCTGATGACGTGAAGCTGGATGTGATTGCAACAAGAACACCTGGTTTCTCTGGAGCAGATTTAGAAAACCTTCTAAATGAAGCAGCACTAGTTGCAGCCAGAGATGATAATACTAAGATTGGAATGTCTCATGTTGAAGAAGCGATTGACCGTGTTATTGCAGGTCCTGCTAAGAAAAGCCGTGTTATTTCTCCTAAAGAGAAAAACATTGTTGCTTGGCATGAAGCAGGTCATACGGTTGTTGGTGTAAAACTTGAGGGTGCTGACATTGTTCATAAGGTAACCATTGTCCCTCGTGGTATGGCAGGCGGTTACGCTATGATGCTTCCGAAAGAAGATCGTTACTTTATGACGAAACCTGAGCTTATTGATAAGATTGTTGGATTACTTGGAGGCCGTGTGGCTGAAGAGATTCAATTCGGAGAAGTAAGTACAGGCGCTCATAACGATTTCCAACGTGCTACAGGTATTGCTCGTAAGATGGTGACTGAATACGGAATGAGTGAAAAACTTGGTCCGATGCAATTTGGTCAAAGTTCTGGAGGTCAGGTCTTCTTAGGTCGTGACATTCAGAATGAACAGAATTACAGTGATGCAATTGCACACGAAATCGATTTGGAAGTTCAAAAAATCATTAAGGATGCTTATGAAATTTGTAAGAAAATCCTTACCGAGAATAAAGAATCTCTAGATCGTGTTGCAGAATCATTAATTGAACTAGAAACATTGGATGCTGAACAAATTCTTTCATTGGTTAATGAAGGGAAGCTTCCTGAGAATCACCATGGCAACAAGCCTAAGGATTCAGATGTGAAAGTGAATATTAATGGCAAGCAAGAGGATCCACCTCAAGGTACACCATATGAGGAAACCACTAATCTCGAGCAAGGTGAGAACGAACCACCAGCTGAGGGTGGAGACCAAGATATAGACAGACGTTAATTCTTCAAAGGAGAGAAGGTGCCCATCCGGGTATCTTCTTTTTCTTGGTAGGCAAAAATTTTGCCAAACGACCTTTTTGCAATCATAATGAATACGACCTTAGGCTGGGATGGTGAATGAGTTTGATTCTTGTCATGGATGTTGGGAATTCAACCATAGTAATTGGTGTCTATCAGGATGATGAATGTATTCGCTCTTGGCGGATTGCCACAGATAGGCAAAAAACGAGTGATGAATATGCAGTGCTTATACAGTCTATGTTTGCAGGTGAAAAGATAGCATTTTCCAATATTAAGGGCATTATTATTTCGTCAGTTGTGCCACCAATCATGCATACATTAGAGCAGATGTGCAGAATGTATCTTGGTCAAAAGGCGCTTGTCATTGGACCGGGAGTAAAAACAGGATTGAATATTCTTTATGAAAATCCTCGTGAGGTTGGGTCTGATCGCATTGCCAATGCTGTAGGAGCACTAACTCATTATGGTTCACCTGTCATTATTGTTGATTTTGGAACAGCTACTACGTATTGTTACATTAATGAAAAGGAACAATATGTAGGAGGGGCTATAGCTCCAGGAATGGCTGTTGCAACAGAGGCACTTTATCTTAAAGCCTCCAAGCTACCAAAGATTGAGCTAGCGAAACCGAAGCAGGTACTTGGCAAAAATACGATTCATGCTATGCAAGCAGGAACATTTTATGGGTACATTGGGCAAGTAGAAGGAATTATTTCGCGGATACAGAAAGAAGCAAAACCTTCAAAAAAACCGATTGTGGTTGCGACTGGAGGACTGGCTTCGCTTCTTGCGCCCGAGACCCAGGTAATAGATGTAGTTGATCCCTTTTTAACGTTAAAAGGTCTTAAAGCAATTTATGAAAAAAACACCTAGAGTGGAGTGGGATAAATGAAAGATTATATCGTAAAATCAACAGCTTTTGATGGAAAAGTACGCGCGTATGCTTTAGTTGCAACTGACATGGTGAACGAGGCTGTAAGAAGGCAAGGTACTTGGCCAACTGCATCTGCTGCGCTTGGTCGCACAATGATGGCCAGTTCAATGATGGGTATGATGCTTAAAGGTGAGGAGAAGCTCACCGTAAAAGTAGAAGGCGGAGGTCCAATTGGTTCAATTGTTGCGGACAGTAATGCAAAAGGAGAAACAAGAGGATACGTTACAAATCCACAAGTACACTTTGAATTAAATGATAACGGGAAATTAGATGTGGCTCGAGCTGTTGGAACAGATGGTCCGTTATCTGTTGTTAAAGATCTTGGAATGAGAGAACCATTTACAGGCAGTATCCCTATTGTTTCTGGAGAGATTGGCGATGATTTCACGTATTACTTTGCCAACTCTGAACAAACACCTTCTTCTGTTGGTGTGGGGGTTCTTGTTAATCCTGATAATACAATTAAAGCGGCCGGTGGTTTTATCTTACAACTTATGCCGGGGGCAGATGATGAGGTTATATCAGAAATTGAGAAGCGTCTCTCCAGCATTCCGCCAATTTCTAAGCTTGTTGACCTAGGTATGCCTCCTGAAGAAATCCTTTACTCTGTATTAGGGGAAGAGGCAGTAACGATTCTTGAAACGTCACCGATAGAGTTCAAATGTAAATGCTCTAAGGAGCGGATTGCTAAAGCGATCATTAGTTTAGGTCAACCTGAAATCGAAGCTATGATCGAAGAAGACGGCGGAGCAGAGACGGTTTGTCACTTCTGTAATGAGGCGTATCAATTTTCAGTTGAAGATTTAGCTGAATTAAAAGAGCAAGCAGTTTAATAAATGTAAAATACTTCTTTTTCATTAGTAGATTCATTGACTTATGGTGAAAGTTCTGATAATATCGGGATTATAAAACCAATAAAATTACTAGGAATTAAGGAGGCGCATTATGACTGCTGTAAATTCTGTACTCGATTTAATTGGAAATACGCCATTAGTGAAATTAAACAGGTTAACGAGTGATAAGCACGCTGACATTTACCTAAAGCTGGAGTACTACAATCCAGGAAGTAGTGTTAAAGACCGGATTGGTCTAGCGATGCTTGAAGCAGCTGAAGAAGCCGGTAAAATTGCCCCTGGTGACTCATTTGTTGAACCGACAAGTGGGAATACGGGAATTGGTTTAGCGATGGTCGCTGCAGCTAAAGGTTTTAAGGCAATTCTTGTTATGCCTGAAACAATGAGCTTAGAGCGACGTAACCTTCTACGTGCTTACGGTGCAGAAGTAGTCCTAACTCCTGGTCCTGAGGGTATGGGTGGAGCTATTCGCAAAGCAACGGAGCTTGCTAATGAGCATGGATACTTTATGCCTCAACAATTCGAGAATGAAGCGAACCCTGCTATTCACCGCAACACAACAGGGAAAGAGTTGCTAGAGCAGGTAGATGGTCAACTGGATGCATTTGTATCAGGTATTGGAACAGGTGGTACGATTACAGGTGCAGGTGGTTTCTTAAAAGAGCACTTCCCTGACTTGAAAATTGTAGCGGTAGAGCCAAAGGATTCTCCTGTCCTTTCTGGAGGGAAACCTGGCCCGCATAAGATTCAAGGAATTGGTCCTGGATTTGTGCCGAAGATTTTGAATCAAGAGATCTATGATGAAGTCATTCAAGTTTCGACAGAGCAATCGTTCGAATATGCTCGTAAGGCAGCGAGAGAAGAAGGAATTCTTGGAGGAATCTCTTCTGGAGCCGCTATCTACGCTGCACTTGAAGTGGCTGAGAAGCTTGGACCAGGTAAAAAGGTCGTGGCTATTATCCCTTCAAACGGTGAGAGATATTTAAGTACAGCTCTATATCAATTCGAAGAAGAATAAGTATTAGTATAAGAAGACAGTCCTGTTTAGTAGGGACTGTCTTTTCTTATGGTTCGATGTCATGTAAAATAGAAGCCATATCTGACAGGTGAAAGAAGGAGAAGGCGTTATGTCTGGTCTAAATAAATTGGCATCTAGAATCACACGGACAAAATCGTTTTCTCTTCAAGAGAATGAATGGTTTAACCGATATAAGTCGCTCGCAGTGCATAGCCAGAGGCATGTTCTTTTGGAAAGTGGTCGAGGAGGCCGTTTTAGTATGATGGGTCTCGATCCGTTTGCGGTGATAGAAGGGCACAACCAAACACTAACTCTCACAATCGGTTCGGACACTCAAGTATGGAATGGACCTTTGCTCAAAAGTGTTGAACTTGCGATGGAGCCACTTATGATCGAAGAAGCAGGTGAAGCTACAGGTGCTATCCCATTTAAAGGCGGAGCGATCGGTTATTTCAGCTACGATGTGGTTCGGGAGATTGAACAGCTTCCATCTAAAGCTGAGGAGGATCTTCCTTTGCCCCACGTGTATTTGATGCTGTTTGAAGATGTCTTTGTTTATGATCATCAAACAGAGCTGATGCATGTGAGTGTGAACGGTTCAATGGACGAGGAAGAATCTCTTCTTGAGCGACTAGAGAAGTATCATGCTGAGTGGCTGAAGGATTCGGTTCAGACGGAATGGAAGAACAAACAGGCTGATTCAACGTCTAATGCAGGTAAGAAAAACCATGTTAGCATGACAGAAGAAGAATTTGTTCACGCGGTTAACAAGATTCAATCCTATATTGCAGAAGGCGATGTTTTTCAGGTTAACTTGTCTTTACGTGAGTCAAAGCCGTTAACGGTTGAACCTTTACATGTTTATGAGAAGTTGAGAGAGTTTAACCCTTCACCTTATATGAGTTATCTGCAGACACCTGATTTTCAGTTGGTCAGCGCATCTCCAGAATTGTTGGTCAAGAAGCAAGGGAATCGTTTAAGTACAAGACCGATTGCAGGTACCCGGTCTCGCGGAGCAACTGAGGAAGAAGATCAACAACTGGCAGACTCCCTCTTTGCGAATGAAAAAGAGCGGGCTGAGCACGTGATGCTTGTTGACTTGGAGCGAAATGACCTAGGCAGAGTGTCTAGTTATGGTTCTGTAGAGGTAGATGAACTGATGGTTATTGAACGATATTCGCACGTGATGCATCTCGTTTCTAATGTCATTGGCGAACTTGCTGAGGGAAACTCTGTTCATGATGTCATCCGCGCAGTTTTTCCTGGAGGGACCATAACGGGTGCACCTAAAGTTCGGACGATGGAGATTATTGAAGAGTTGGAACGCGTTCGACGAGGGATCTACACAGGCGCGATTGGCTGGATTGGGTATCATGGAGATATGGAGCTTAACATTACAATTCGTACAATGATCTGCTATGATGAGCTTGCACATGTGCAAGCGGGTGCGGGTATAGTGATTGATTCAAATCCATACCAAGAATATAAGGAATCATTTAAGAAGGCGCGTGCACTTTGGCGTGCGCTAGAGTTGAGTGAAGATGAGTGTAAGACGGAAACACAGACGAGCTGAGGAGGAAAAGAACATGATTCTGATGATTGATAACTATGATTCATTTACGTACAACCTTGTTCAGTACTTAGGTGAGATGGGGCAAGAGCTTGTAGTGAAAAGAAATGACCAAATAACGATTGAGGAAATAGAACAGTTGGCTCCCTCTATTCTAATGATTTCTCCAGGGCCTTGTAGTCCAAATGAGGCGGGCATTAGTATGGAAGCCATTCGCTATTTTTCTGGTAAGATTCCGATTTTTGGGGTTTGTCTTGGGCACCAATCTATTGCCCAAGTATTCGGAGGAGATGTCATTCGTGCTGAACGATTGATGCATGGAAAAACTTCAGAGATCAACCATAATGGTGAGACGATCTTTAGTGGACTGCCAACACCGATGACAGCGACTAGATACCATTCACTTATTGTGAAAAGAGAAACGTTGCCTGATTGTTTTGTTATCTCCGCGGAAACAGAAGAGGGTGAAATTATGGCGATACGTCATAAAGACTTGCCAATCGAAGGTGTGCAGTTCCACCCTGAGTCGATTATGACGGGGGACGGGAAGCGACTTTTGAAGAATTTCATTGATGCTCATTCAGGGAGTCAGAAATGTTCATCTATCTAAATGGTAGGTTTATCGACCAGTCAGAGGCCACAATATCAATTATGGACCATGGATATTTATATGGCCTTGGGTTATTTGAGACCTTTCGTATATATAACGGTCATCCTTTTTTATTGGATGACCATTTTCAACGTATGCAGCATGGACTAGATGAATTAGGTATCGATTACTCCATTTCTAGGGGGGAGGCAACAGAGATACTTAATCAGCTTCTAAGGTTAAATGAATACGAGGATGCTTATGTAAGGTGGAATGTGTCGGCAGGCTCAAAGGAACTTGGATTGTATACTGGGATCTATGAGCAACCGACTGTCTCTGTTTTAATGAAACCTCTTCCTAGTATCGTGACCGACAAAGAGATTGTCGTTTTGAACCGTGCAAGGAATACACCTGAGGGTGATAGACGTTTAAAGTCTCATCACTACTTAAACAATGTCCTCGCTAAAAGAGAGCTAGGTAACTCGCCGAACATGGAAGGTATCTTTCTTACTAAAGAAGGATGGGTGGCAGAAGGAATTGTCTCCAATGTTTTTTGGATAAAAGACGGAGTGGTGTATACGCCATCTATTGAGACGGGTATTCTAGATGGAGTCACACGAAAGTATGTAAGGTCGATCTTACAACAAAAACACATCCCATTAGTGGAGGGGTTATTTGCCGTCACTAGTTTGCTTGAAGCAGATGAAGTTTTTTTGACAAATTCAATACAAGAAGTTGTTCGGGTGGAAAGCTGTGCTGGGACAGCGTATGCTAAGGAAAGTACAATTATTAACATGCTCAAAGAATCGTTTGAGATGGAGACAACCAAGCGTTGGAGTATTGAGATATAGGAGTGTACCGTGTATGGCTGATGGACAAGCTGGTCATCCTCATGACCACCAAGCAACTCAAATAATGGGGATATTAAATATGACGCCTGATTCATTTTCAGATGGAGGGTGTTACAATCAAGTTGATTTGGCTGTCAGCCACGCTAAAGAGATGATTGCCGATGGTGCTG
The DNA here is from genome assembly GCF_030813245.1 of Alkalicoccobacillus murimartini. Lineage (GTDB taxonomy): Bacteria > Bacillota > Bacilli > Bacillales > Bacillaceae_D > Alkalicoccobacillus > Alkalicoccobacillus murimartini. Next base: position 79,475 of record NZ_JAUSUA010000009.1, read on the forward strand.
ATATTATTGATATTGGCGGGGAATCAACAAGGCCTGGAGCAGACAAGGTTAGTAAAGAAGAAGAGTTGGAGCGTGTGATTCCTGTGATTGAAGCTTTAGTTCAGGAAGTGGATGTTCCGCTATCAATCGACACGTATAAGGCAGAGGTAGCTGAACGTGCGCTTCAAGCAGGCGCTTCTATTATAAATGATGTTTGGGGTGCTAAGGCGGATCCAAATATGGCGAAGATTGCGGCTCAAAACGGTGCAACGATCGTCCTCATGCATAATCGAGATAATAGAGAATATATCGACTTCATTGAGGAAGTTAAGTCCGATCTGAAAGAGAGTATATCACTTTGCAAAAAAGCGGGGGTTACAGATGAGCAAATCATTCTGGACCCAGGTGTTGGCTTTGTAAAATCGTACGAACAAAACCTAGAGGTCATTCGAAGACTTGATGAGCTGGTTGCGCTTGGATATCCAGTTTTACTAGGCGTATCTAGGAAGTCCTTTATCTCAAAGGCATTGGACTTACCTGTGGAAGATCGTTTGGAAGGCACTGGAGCAGCTAACTGTTTAGGAATGGCCAAAGGTGCAGGAATTATTAGAGTGCATGATGTGAAGGCGATGAGCCGTATGGCGAAAATGATGGATGCCTTGCTTGGAAAGGGGCAGTAAAACGGATGGATAAGATACGATTAACTAATATGAAGTTCTATGGGTATCATGGTGTATTTGCTGAAGAGAATCGACTTGGTCAGCGCTTTAATGTCGATATAACATTGGAGGTTGACCTGGCAGAAGCGGCTGCTACGGATGATCTAACAAAATCGATTGATTACGGTGATGTATTTTCGCGTGTTCAAAAAATTGTTGAAGGTGAACCTAAGAAATTGTTAGAAGCAGTAGCTGAGCAGATTACTACTGAATTGCTTACTGCCTATTCCATTCTACAACAATGTACGGTTGTATTGATTAAACCCGATCCTCCTATACCAGGGCACTATGATTCTGTTTCAGTAGAGATCACAAGATCTAAGGTGAAAAATGGCTAAGGTGTTTATTTCACTTGGTTCAAATATGGAGAACCGATATGCATTTATTCAAGAGGCGATTGAACGGCTGCGTGCTGTAAAAGAGATCGACGTGACTGATATCTCATCCGTTTATGAGACTGATCCGGTAGGTTATGTTGATCAACCTTCCTTTTTGAATCTTGTGGTTTGTATCCAGACAAAGCTTGAGCCTCTAGAACTTCTCTCGGAAACGCAGCATATTGAGAATCATTTGGGCAGAAAGCGTGACATTAAGTGGGGACCAAGAACAATAGATCTTGACATTCTCCTTTACGATCAAGAAAATATGAAGGTAGAGAGGTTAGAGATCCCTCACCCGAGAATGTGGCAGAGAGCCTTTGTCATTGTGCCTCTTATGGAGGTTGCGCCAGATCTATTTATACATTCATTGGACTTATCTATTAAGGATGTCCATAAGCAATTAAAGGATAAAGAGGGTGTAAGTGAGTGGAAACCTTAAACTGGGGCAGGCGTATTCGTGCATATCGCAAACTAAAAGGATACACACAGGAAAGCTTTGCAAAAGCAATTGGTGTATCTGTTTCGGTTCTTGGCGAGATTGAACGTGATACAAGGTGTCCAGATGAACAGTTGGTCAGTCACATCGCATCTTTCTTAAATATATCAATTGAGGAATTGCGTCCGTAAGTAAAAATTAATGTTGTTGAGATGATTGAGGTTGCGAAAAAGGGTACAGGCTAGTAGTAAATGCCTGCCATAAACATAGGAGATGAATGTGGAATGAGTGAAGAGTTAGAGTTACATGATCTATTGGCGGTTAGGCGTGACAAGTTAAAGCAGTTAGTGGATCAAGGTATAGATGCATTCGGTCAAAAATTTGAAAGAACACACTCGTCTACTTCAATGGTAGAAGAGTTTGATGCTTTTACAAAGGAAGAGCTTGGAGAGAAGGAAGCACCAGCTGTTCTTGCAGGACGAATTATGACCAAGCGTGGAAAAGGAAAAGCGGGCTTTGCTCATATTCAGGATTTAACAGGGCAAATTCAGATCTATGTACGTAAAGATGCGATCGGTGAAGAACAATATGCATTATTTAACTCATTAGACATAGGTGACATAATTGGTATATCTGGAACGGCATTTAAAACAAATGTAGGAGAGCTTTCGCTTAAAGTCTCTGATTTGAAGCTATTAAGCAAATCGCTTCGTCCGCTACCTGATAAGTTTCACGGATTAAAAGATGTTGAACAACGTTATCGTCAACGGTATGTTGATTTAATTGTAACGCCGGATGTTCGAAACACCTTTATTGTACGTAGCCGCATCTTGCAGTCTATGCGTCGTTATTTAGATGCGAGTGGGTACCTAGAGGTTGAAACACCTATGATGCACTCTATAGCGGGTGGAGCCTCTGCTAAACCTTTCATTACTCATCACAACACATTAGATATGACGTTATATATGCGCATCGCTATTGAGTTACATCTTAAGAGATTAATTGTTGGTGGTCTAGAAAAGGTTTATGAGATTGGTCGTGTCTTTAGAAACGAAGGAGTATCCACTCGTCACAATCCTGAGTTTACGATGATTGAGCTGTATGAGGCTTATGCAGATTATAAGGATATCATGGCGTTAACTGAAGGATTGATCTCTCATATTGCAGAGGAAGTTCTCGGTTCAAAAGTGGTTCAGTATGGAGAGTATGAGGTGGATCTAACTCCTGAGTGGAGAAGAGTTCATATGGTAGACGCTATAAAAGAACAAACAGGCGTGGATTTCTGGCAGCAAATGACGGATGAGGAAGCTCGTGCGCTTGCTAAAGAACATAAGGTGCCAGTAAAAGAAACGATGAGTTATGGACATGTTGTTAATGAATTCTTTGAGCACTTTGTAGAAGAGACGCTTATTCAGCCGACCTTTATTTATGGACATCCTTTAGCGATCTCTCCTCTTGCAAAGAAAAATCCAGAGGACGAGAGATTTACAGACCGTTTTGAATTATTTATCGTAGGTAGAGAGCATGCAAATGCATTTACTGAGTTAAATGATCCAATCGATCAGCGCGCGCGTTTTGAGCAACAGTTAGTAGAACGTGAACAAGGTGACGATGAAGCCCATATGATGGATGATGATTTCATTGAGGCGCTTGAGTACGGGATGCCTCCAACGGGTGGGTTAGGAATTGGAATTGATCGAGTGGTCATGCTGTTAACCAATTCTCCATCAATTCGTGATGTTTTATTATTCCCGCAGATGAGAAATAAAGAGCAGGGATAAGGATAAATCAATGGATGGCAAGTTCCCTCAGGGGGTGCAAACCCCCTGAGGGAACTTGTATATTTTAAACTTCTCAATATTTTTACGTTTATTTTCAAAAAGGTGTTGCATTCATTACGTCAGGATGGTATATTATTTCTTGTCGCCAAGAACGAAACGGCTTAAGAAAAATAATTATTGACAAGTTGAAAATGATTTGTTAGTATAGAAAAGTCGCAGTCAACAGTGATAAACAAGTTCTTTGAAAACTGAACAAAAGCCAAGCGTACGAAGAGATACACGGTATCTCATAGTAACAAAAAAAGTCGCAGTTCATTCTGTGCAATTGGAAAGTTGATGGAGACATCAACGCCAGCAGTTGAGCAATCAACTCACCACTTTTATGGAGAGTTT
>NZ_JAUSUA010000010.1 GCF_030813245.1 Alkalicoccobacillus murimartini
TCACACCCGTTCCCATGCCGAACACGGCCGTTAAGCTCTTCTGCGTCAATGGTAGTTGGGGGCTTCCCCCTGCGAGAGTAGAACGTTGCCGGGCACCAAAGAAACCCTTCATTTGATTGTATTTTAATCGAATGAAGGGTTTTTTGTGTTTTTATACTTACGTAATAGTAGATTACGTAAGACATAAAGGTGAACGTGCTACTTTTTCAAAGATTACTTTCTTAAATCTCATGAAAAAAGTCTATAACAAGAGAAGCTGGAGACAATAGAAAACATAGGATTTGAACTTTTTTCTCAAAATGATTATAATAAAGTTAGTCAAATATAGTCAAAGTCAAATCAAACAAGTAGAACTATTTAAAATAAATAGATTAAACACGAGAGGAGGGAGTAAGATGAGAAACATTTCGGATTTTATTGAACAGTATCTGAAAAGTACATTATTGAAGAGTGGTAATGAGTTATTAGAGATAAAGAGAAGTGAGTTAGCAAAACGGTTTGAATGCGTCCCCTCACAGATAAACTATGTTATAAGTACTCGATTTACCCTTGAAAAAGGATATATTGTGGAAAGTAAACGTGGTGGTGGGGGATATATTCGAATCATAAAAGTAGAAACTCACGAGAAGTCAGATTTGTATGATCATCTTCTCCATCTAATTGGTCCAGTGATTGATCAGCAGACTGCTGAAAATATTGTGTTGCGATTATTTGAAGAAAAAGCTATATCTAAAAGAGAAGCAAATTTAATGGTGAGTGTTCTAGATCGCTCTGTTTTAAAAATTGAGCTTCCATATCGCGATCAAATTCGTTCAAATGTTTTAAAAGCAATGATTAACACACTAAAATACAAGTAAATCTGGTGAAAAAGAGGTGAGTAGATAGAATGAAATGCCAAGAGTGTCAACAGCGACAGGCTACCTTGCACTTTACAAAGATCATTAATGGAGAAAAAACAGAAATACATCTTTGTGAAACATGTGCAAAAGAGAAGGGGGAGCATATCCCTGGATCTAATACATTTTCTATACATCAACTCTTATCAGGTTTGCTGCATTTTGAGCACCCTGATGTTCAAGGGAGTGAGCAAAAATCTGCTCCAAGGGAAAGAACGTGTGAAAATTGCCAGATGACCTATAGTCAATTTGTCGATATCGGAAGGTTTGGTTGCGCATCTTGCTATGAAACGTTTGATGATAAGCTTGATCCAGTCCTACGCCGAGTTCACAGTGGGAATGTAAGGCATCATGGTAAAATCCCGAAACGTATTGGTGGCGGTATTAAACGCCAGAAAGAAATTAATGCACTCAAATTGAAGATCAAAGAGTATATCGAGAGTGAAGAATTTGAGAAAGCTGCAGAAGTAAGGGATCATATCCGTTCATTGGAACAAAAAAATCAAGAACAAGAGGAGGGGTGAGATGTCGCTTGAACGGTTTATAAAAGATGCGATTAGTCCATGGATGAATGATTCCGGAGCAGACTCAGATATTGTTCTTAGTAGCAGGATTCGGTTGGCAAGAAATTTAAAGGATTATCAATTTCCAATCCTCTCCTCTTTGGCTCAGTCGAAAGAATTAACCGACTATACAGTGTCTGCATTAAAGGATGCGCCAAATGAAAAAATTGGCACGATGGATACTCTCTATATGGAAGAGTTGAAATCAAATGAAAAGCGAGTCTTGGTTGAAAAACATCTAATCAGCCCTCACCTAGCTGAACAATCTAAACATGGTGCCGTTTTATTAAATGAAGATGAGTCTTTGAGCATAATGATAAACGAGGAGGATCACCTTCGAATTCAATGTTTATTTTCTGGCTCTCAACTGGAGAGTGGCTTGGATATTGCTCAATCTGTAGATGATTGGGTCGAGGAAAACCTTACTTTTGCATATGATGAAAAGCGCGGTTACTTAACTAGCTGTCCGACAAACGTTGGTACAGGAATGCGCGCATCCGTCATGATGCACCTACCGGCTCTGGCGATGACGCAACAAATTAACCGGATTTTGCCCGCAATTAATCAATTAGGTCTAGTTGTTAGAGGAATTTACGGCGAGGGTAGCGAAGCTTTAGGTAACCTCTTTCAAATATCTAACCAAATTACGCTCGGAAAGTCTGAGCAGGACATTGTAGACGATCTTCATGGCGTAGTTACACAACTGATTCAAAGAGAGCGAAATGCCAGACAGGTACTTATGCAAAACTCACGATTAAAACTTGAGGATCGCATACAACGTTCATTCGGAATTCTTTCACATAGTCGAATTATCGAATCGAAGGAAGCAACACGAAGACTATCAGATGTGCGGCTTGGAATAGATTTAGGATTGATCGAGGGATTATCAGGGAACATACTTAATGAGCTGATGATTTTGACACAGGTTGGATTCTTACAGCAGTTTGCAGGAGATGTATTAACTGCAGATCAAAGAGATGAACGTAGGGCTGCATTGATTCGTGAAAGACTGCAATTCAACGAATAGTGAACTGATTATAATGGAGGTGGCCACAAATGATGTTTGGTCGATTTACAGAGAGGGCACAGAAAGTATTGGCACTAGCACAAGAAGAGGCAATTCGTTTAGGCCATAACAATATAGGTACAGAGCACATTCTACTAGGTCTCATTCGCGAGGGCGAAGGCATTGCAGCTAAAGCGTTGCAAGCACTTGGTCTTGGTCCTGAGAAACTTCAAAAAGAAGTAGAGACGTTGATTGGTAAGGGCCAGGAAGGCTCAAAAACAAAGCATTACACACCTCGAGCTAAAAAAGTGATTGAGCTTTCAATGGATGAGGCGCGTAAGTTAGGTCATTCCTATGTAGGAACAGAGCACATTTTACTTGGCTTAATTCGCGAAGGTGAAGGTGTCGCAGCAAGAGTCTTGAATAACTTAGGAGTAAGCCTAAATAAAGCTCGTCAGCAGGTTCTTCAATTGCTGGGCAGTAACGAAGGTGGAAGCTCTTCTCAGCAAGGTGGCACAGTGTCAAATGCGAATACACCGACGCTTGATAGCTTAGCACGTGATCTTACAGCTATTGCACGTGAAGAATCGTTGGATCCTGTAATCGGACGTAGTAAAGAGATTGAAAGAGTCATTCAAGTTCTTAGCAGACGTACAAAGAACAATCCTGTATTAATTGGGGAACCGGGTGTAGGTAAAACGGCAATTGCCGAAGGACTGGCACAATCAATTGTAGCCAATGAAGTTCCAGAGACACTTCGGAACAAGCGTGTAATGACTCTTGATATGGGTACGGTTGTAGCAGGTACGAAATATCGTGGTGAGTTTGAAGACCGCTTGAAAAAGGTCATGGATGAGATTCGCCAAGCAGGAAACGTTATTCTATTCATTGATGAACTTCACACCTTAATTGGTGCTGGGGGAGCAGAAGGAGCCATTGATGCTTCAAACATCCTGAAGCCTTCGCTCGCACGTGGTGAATTGCAATGCATCGGGGCTACAACCATTGATGAGTACCGTAAGTATATTGAGAAGGATGCAGCGCTTGAACGTCGCTTCCAGCCAATTCAAGTCAATGAGCCTACACTTGATGAGTCAATTCAGATTTTAAAAGGGTTACGTGACCGTTATGAAGCCCATCACCGTGTAACGATCACAGATACGGCGATTGAAGAATCAGTTAAATTATCTGATCGTTATATTCCAGATCGCTTCTTACCGGATAAAGCCATTGATTTAATTGATGAGGCTGCTTCTAAAGTACGCCTACGTTCATATACTGCTCCACCTGATTTGAAAGAGCTTGAGCAGCGCCTCGAGGAAACTCGCAAAGAAAAAGATGCGTCTGTTCAGAGTCAAGAATTTGAGAAAGCTGCTTCTTTACGTGACACAGAGCAACGTCTACGTGAGCAGTTGGATGAAATGAAAAACAAGTGGAAGAAGAAGCAAGGACAAGAAAATACCGAAGTGATGGTAGAAGACATCGCTCAGGTAGTTGCTAGCTGGACTGGTATTCCTGTAGCAAAACTTGCAGAGGAAGAGACAGAGCGTCTACTAAAAATGGAAGATATCCTCCACCAGCGTGTTGTTGGGCAGGAAGAAGCCGTTCTTTCCATCTCTAAAGCCGTTCGTCGAGCGAGAGCAGGGCTAAAAGATCCTAAGCGTCCAATTGGATCATTTATTTTCTTAGGACCAACAGGGGTAGGTAAAACAGAGCTTGCTCGTGCCGTAGCAGAAACCTTGTTTGGTGATGAAGATTCAGTGATTCGTATTGATATGTCTGAGTACATGGAGAAGCACTCTACAAGTCGTTTAGTAGGTTCACCTCCTGGATATGTAGGACACGAAGAGGGCGGTCAATTAACAGAGAAAATCCGTCGTAAGCCTTACTCCGTTATTCTTTTAGATGAGATTGAAAAAGCGCATCCAGATGTCTTTAATATCTTGTTGCAGGTTCTTGAAGATGGTCGTTTGACTGACTCGAAAGGACGCACAGTTGATTTCCGTAACACAGCGGTTATCATGACATCAAACGTTGGTGCAAGTGCCCTTAAAGGGAATAAATATCTTGGCTTTACGACAGAAACAGAGGGTCGTGAATACAAAGATATGAAAGACCGCGTAATGGGAGAGCTGAAAAACAGCTTTAGACCTGAGTTCATCAACAGAATCGATGAAATCATTGTTTTCCACGCGTTAGAGAAAAAGCATATCCGAGAAATTATTACGTTAATGGCAGATCAATTAAAAACCCGCTTAAAAGAGCAGGGCATTGATTTTGAGTTGACGGAAGAAGCAAAAGATAAGATTACGGATCTAGGGTATGACCCTGAATATGGGGCAAGACCATTACGCCGTGCGCTTCAGAAACAGGTAGAAGATCGTTTGTCTGAGGAGCTGTTAAAAGGCAGAATCTCAAAAGGTCAGAAAGCTGTTATTGGTGTGAGGGATAATGAGCTTTATGTAGAAACAGTCGAAACAAAAGAAGAGACGGCAACGACAAAATAGTTTTCTAAGATGCGTTTGCTTGATTAACAACAGACCGGGAGTTTGAATGGCTCCCGGTCTTTATTTTTAAATGGAGTGTCTTGGAGGAAGATGAATGGCGAAGAAGAAGACGAAGTTTGTGTGCCAAGATTGCGGATATGTATCTGCGAAATGGATGGGCAAATGCCCAGGGTGCCAAGAGTTTAATACGATGGTTGAAGAGATTGAGTCATCAACAAAACAATCCAGCCGTAGCTATGTAACCTCATCAACAACTACTACAAAAGCTCAGCCGCTCTCGAAGGTGGTGGGTGATCGTGAACCGCGTATTGATACAACGATTCAGGAATTAAACAGAGTACTTGGTGGAGGTATTGTGCCAGGTTCGCTTGTTTTGGTAGGTGGAGATCCTGGGATTGGAAAATCAACATTATTGCTGCAACTCTCAGCTAAGCTTGCAGAAAAAAAAGAGAAAGTCTTATATATATCTGGTGAGGAATCAGTTAAGCAAACAAAGCTGCGAGCGGATCGTTTAGGCATGATCTCTCCAGAGCTATATGTACTAGCTGAAACAGATCTTCAATTTATCCATAATGCCATTGAAGAAGTGGAGCCATCATTAGTTATTATTGACTCCATTCAAACGGTTTATCAGGATGATATTACCTCTGCACCAGGTAGTGTGGCACAAGTGAGAGAATGTACGGCAGCCTTTATGAAGATTGCAAAAACAAAAGGTATTGCAATATTTCTTGTTGGACATGTAACAAAACAAGGTTCGATAGCAGGACCCAAGCTGTTAGAGCATATGGTAGACTCTGTACTCTATTTTGAAGGAGAACGTCATCATACGTATCGCATTTTAAGAGCAGTAAAAAACCGATTTGGTTCTACAAATGAAATGGGTATTTTTGAGATGAAGGAAGCTGGATTAGAAGAGGTTTTAAACCCATCTGAGATATTTTTAGAGGAAAGATCTCAGGGAGCTTCAGGTTCGGTTGTCGTAGCGTCCATGGAGGGAACAAGGCCTGTATTAGTTGAATTGCAGGCGTTAATATCTCCGGCTGGATATGGAAACCCTAGACGTATGGCTACAGGCATGGATCATAATCGGGTCTCACTATTAATGGCCGTATTGGAGAAGCGAGTGGGTTTATTGCTGCAAAATCAAGATGCTTATTTAAAGGTTGCAGGTGGGGTAAAACTTGACGAACCTGCTATTGATTTAGCTATTGCTTTAAGTATTGCATCGAGCTTCAAAGATAAACCAACACAATCAATGGATGCAGCAATTGGTGAGGTTGGATTAACTGGAGAAATTCGCCGAGTTTCACGTATTGATCAACGAGTGAACGAAGCAGCTAAGCTAGGGTTTAAACGAGTCATTATTCCAGAAAAAAACCTAGGTGGCTGGACAGTGCCCTCGGGTATTGAAGTCATTGGCGTCCCAACTTTGGAGAAAGCCATAGAAGTTGTTCTTGGGAGGTAGAAAGAATGGACGAACAAACTAGAAATGAATTTATACAAAACTTATTAAAGTTGGTTGCGCCCGGAACCCCTTTGCGCGCTGGTATTGACAATGTGCTACGTGCAAACACAGGTGGACTTATCGTGCTGGGGTATACAGATGATATGAAACAAATTGTAGACGGGGGATTTTATATTAATTGTCCTTTCTCGCCAGCTTATTTATATGAGTTAGCAAAAATGGATGGGGCGATTATCTTAAGCGAGGATGGGAAGAAGATTCTCTATGCTAATACCCAATTAGTTCCGAATAATGGCATCAGTTCGAATGAAACAGGCATACGCCATCGGACAGCTGAGCGTGTCGCTAAACAAACCAATCAGTTAACCATTTCTATTTCACAGCGAAGAAATATTATTACGTTATATCAAGGCGAGTTCCGCTATTCGCTTAAAGACATTGGTGTGATTTTGACAAAAGCTAATCAAGCGATTCAGACCCTTGAAAAGTATAAGTCTGTACTGGAGCAGAGTATCACAAACCTTGGTGCACTTGAGTTTGAGGAGCTAGTGACTCTGTCTGAGGTTACACAGGTTATACACCGCGTACAAATGGTGCTTCGTATTAAGCGAGAGATATTGAATTACATTAATGAACTAGGGGATGAAGGTCGTTTAATTACGATGCAGTTAAAGGAACTTGTATCTGATACGGAGAAGGAAGCGGCTTATCTCCTAAAGGATTACGTTAAAGACAGCAAGCAGGATGTGTCAAAGACATTGAAGGATCTAACAGACTTGCAAACAGAAGATCTATTGGATGAGCCTGCTATCATCAAAGCGCTTGGTTACCCTAAAAATGTGAATCTTACCGAGTTTGCTGTTTCTCCAAGAGGGTATCGCATTTTGCATCGAATTCCAAGACTGCCATCACAGATCATTGAAAATCTTATAAATGAGTATGATGTCTTATCTAATATTGTGCTCGCGGATACAAACAAGCTTGATGAAGTAGACGGTATTGGGGAAGCGCGTGCGCATATGATTAAAAATGGGCTTAACCGAATTCAAGAACAACTGTTTATTGATCGTCACATCTAATTAAAAAAGGCCTAACTGTATGTATGATGTGGGATTAAATCATGTTGTTTTATGGATATATCATGTAAAATTCCAGTTTGCTAGGTTTTGATTCCTAAATCTTGTCTATAATAGCTAGAAGGAGGTGGACCGTTTTGGTGACATGGATTGTAAAGATATTTCTGATGATGGCTGGCGGGACTTTAGGCTTTTTATTTATTCCTGAACTTATCCAACTTTTTAATAGTGGCAGCATTCCCGTATGGTTACAGAGTCAGTTAACAGGTTTAATTATTGGCGTTGTATTGATGTACATTGTATCCATGTGGGTGGCTCGTTATATTGTAAATGTGATGAAGCTTCTTGAAGAGAAGATTCTAAAAGCGTCCTTAACAGACATTATGTCCGGTACACTAGGTTTAATTGTTGGTTTAGTTATAGGGTATTTAATTAGTAGTCAACTCGCCCAGTTACAGATTCGAGTAGTGAAAGACATCCTGCCAATCTTTGTAACAATCATTTTAGGGTATTTTGGTTTCCAAATAGGATTTAAGAAGCGGGACGAGCTCGTTCAGTTATTCTTGGTCACACGAGGAAACGCAAAAGATAAAAAATCAGATGAACCTACTGAATCACATAAAAAGTTAAAGATTTTAGATACAAGTGTTATTATCGATGGTCGAATTGCAGATATCTGTAAGACAGGTTTTCTAGAAGGTACACTTGTTATCCCTGAATTTGTTTTAGCCGAACTTCAGCACATTGCCGATTCATCGGATGCTTTGAAGCGGAACCGAGGAAGACGTGGCTTGGACATCTTAAACAAAATTCAAAAGGAACTACCCATCAACGTAGAAATATATGATGGGGATTTTGAGGAAATTCAAGAGGTAGACAGCAAGCTAGTGAAACTTGCTAAAATTTCCGATGGTGTAGTTGTTACGAATGATTTTAATTTAAATAAAGTCTGTGAGCTACAAGGTGTCGCCGTTCTAAATATTAATGATTTAGCTAACGCAGTAAAACCTGTTGTCCTTCCTGGTGAGAAAATGAACGTTCAGGTTATTAAGGATGGTAAGGAGCATCATCAAGGTGTGGCGTATTTAGATGACGGTACGATGATCGTCGTTGAAGGTGGTCGAGAGTACATCGGCAAACAAATTGATGTGGTTGTCACAAGTGTATTGCAGACAAGCGCTGGACGTATGATTTTCGCCAAACCTAAGGTCTATGAGAAAGCACAATAAGCATAATAAGCATGCCCCAAAAAAGCGCCGGATAACTGGCGTTTTTTCTTTTCTTGTACTGAGTTTCATGTCTAAATAAGTGTAAACATTGGAATAGTCATGCTAAAATAGAGGGAATGTAAGTATGAGAATTGGAGAGGGCATGATGATGTACAGTGTAGTAATTCCCGCTGCAGGTCAAGGCAAACGGATGAAAGCAGGCAAGAATAAACAATTTATTGAGTTGGATCAGTCCCCTCTCATTGCCCATACATTAAAGGTTTTTGAAGAGGACGAGCGTTGCAAACAAATCATTCTTGTCGTGAATGAGAATGAAATTGATGCGATGCAGGAGATTATTTCCACATATAAGATACAAAAAGTGTCCAAGATTGCGCTAGGTGGTAAGGAACGTCAGCAAAGCGTATTTGAAGGGTTAAAGCAGCTGAGCGGACCAGATGAAATTGTCCTCGTTCATGATGGGGCCAGACCGTTTATTCGTAAAGAAATTATTCACGAGTTGGTGACAACCACAGAGCAAGAAGGAGCGGCGATCGTTGGTGTACGAATGAAGGATACGGTCAAACGAGTGATGAACCAAACGGTTGAAGAAACCATTGACCGTTCTGAATTATGGTCAGTTCAAACACCTCAGGCTTTTTGGAGAGACGCACTTCTAACAGCCCATAAGCAGGCAGAGGATCAACAGTTTCAAGCCACTGATGATGCGAGTGTTATGGAATGGGTACGAGCTCGGGTTGTTATGGTGGAAGGCGATTATAGTAATGTGAAGATCACGACACCAGAGGATTTACTAATGGCAGAAGCGATCTTACGAAAAAGGAGAATGGAACATGATTCGAATCGGACAAGGTTTTGATGTACACCAATTGACGGAAGGACGACCACTTATCATTGGTGGTATTACGATTCCATATGAAAAAGGTCTGTTAGGACATTCAGATGCAGATGTGTTATTACACACAATTTCTGACGCTGCTCTTGGTGCAATTGGTGAAGGGGATATCGGAAAGCATTTTCCTGATACAAGCGAGGAATTTAAGGATGCAGATTCAAAAGTATTGCTCCAACATGTATGGTCATTAGTGAAAGAGCGTGGTTACAAGCTTGGCAATGTAGACTGTACAATTATGGCACAGCTGCCTAAGATGGCCCCTCATATTGAAGACATGAGAAATCAAATTGCGAAGCTTTTAGAAGCAGATCCAGCTCAAGTGAATGTAAAAGCTACAACGACGGAAAAACTAGGCTTTACTGGACGCGGTGAAGGCATTGCAGCCCAAGCTGTTATCCTAATTGAACAAGCATAGATGAATGTTTGGTCTTTTGGTGGTAGAATAGAAGCCGACTAGAGGGTACTATAACGATCGAAGAAAAATGAAATGGATGGTGTTTATACATGAGCAGCAACGTACGAGTACGATTTGCGCCAAGTCCAACAGGCCACCTTCACATCGGAGGCGCACGTTCGGCATTATTTAATTATTTGTTTGCACGAAATCAAGGAGGGAAATTCATCCTTCGTATTGAAGATACAGACCAAGCTCGTAATGTGGAGCAGGCTAAAGAGAAGTTACTAGACAGCTTAAAGTGGCTAGGCATGGACTGGGATGAAAGTATAGATATCGGTGGGGAGTATGGACCTTACAGCAGCATGGAGCGTGTAGACATCTACAAAGAGTACGTTCAGCAGCTGGTTGATGAAGGAAAGGCTTATTACTGCTATATGACCTCTGAAGAGCTTGAAGAAGAGCGCGCAGCACAGCTAGCACGTGGAGAGGCGCCTAAGTACAGTGGCCGAGATCGTGATTTAACTCCGGAGCAACGTCAGGCGTATGAAGATAAAGGTCTTAAACCAGTTGTTCGATTCCGCGTTCCACAAGGTCAAGTCGTAAAGATTGAAGACGCAGTGCGTGGAGATGTTTCATTTGAAACGGACGGTATTGGTGACTTTGTCATCGCTCGTACAGATGGAATTCCAATGTACAACTTTGCAGTGGTAATTGATGATCAGCTGATGAAGATTTCACATGTCATTCGAGCTGAAGAGCACTTATCAAATACACCTCGCCAAGCGTTGGTATTTGAAGCATTTGGTTGGACAAAACCTACTTTTGCTCATGCATCGCTTATTCTAAATCCAGACCGTCAAAAAATGAGTAAACGTGATGAATCCATCATTCAGTTTGTAGAGCAGTACAAAGAACTTGGCTATCTTCCAGAGGCACTTGTAAATTTCTTGGCTTTACTTGGTTGGTCTCCAGTTGGAGAAGAAGAGATCTTTACACTCGATGAACTGTCAGATCAGTTTAGCTTAGAGCGTGTTTCAAAAGCACCAGCTGTATTCGATACAGATAAGCTAGCTTGGATGAATAACCAATACATCCAAGCGGCTCCGTTGGAGAAAGTAATTGACCTAGCGTTGCCACATCTAATCAAAGCCGGTCGTATCTCAGAGGATTTGGATGAGACACGTAAAGAATGGGCTGGTAAGTTAATTGGTTTATATCAAGAGCAGCTACATTACGGAGCTGAAATTGTTGAGCTGACAGAACTGTTCTTTAAGCAAGAAATTGAGTATAATGAGGAAGCGAAAGCTGTGCTTGTTGAAGAGCAAGTGCCTGAAGTGTTAAACCACTTCTTAAGCGAGCTTGAGGAAGTTGAGGCATTCACAGCTCCTCATATCAAGGCAGCTATCAAAGCTACTCAAAAAGCAACGGGTCACAAAGGGAAGAAGCTATTTATGCCGATTCGCGTTGCAGCTACTGGGCAGACACATGGTCCTGAGCTACCTGATACAATTGAACTGCTGGGCAAAGCGACGATTTCTGCTCGTTTAACTCAAGCAGCAACATTAAATCAATAATTGCATACACACATCTTGTTGATTGGGAGGGGCAACCTTTTGATTTCGTTCTCCAGAGAACACCGCAATGGCTGAGAGCGGCGTAACGAAATCGGTTGAACATGCACCCATGAGACTTTTTCTGAACTGGGACTACCTAAAGTAGGAAAAAGCGGATAGCGCCGTTATACGCTCTTAAGTTTGATAGAAGCAAGATCTCTATCGAAAAAACCAGAGTGGAACCGTGCTGTCTGCGCCTCTGTGCATCTTTGATGCACAGAGTTTTTTTATGGAGGAAAGGGGGAGTGAAGAAATGCCAATATTCAAGACGCTGATTAATGACGTAGATGTAGTATTTAGTCAGGACCCAGCGGCAAGGAGCCGGATGGAAGTTATTTTTACGTATTCAGGAGTACATGCTATTTGGGCGCACCGGATGGCTCATGGACTTTGGCAATGGAAGCTCTATTTTCTAGCCAAACTTTTAGCTCAAATTAGTCGTTTTTTCACAGGTATCGAAATCCACCCTGCAGCCGTTATTGGTCAACGATTATTTATTGACCATGGAATGGGCGTTGTCATTGGAGAAACCTGTGAGATTGGTGATAATGTGACGATATATCAGGGAGTAACTCTAGGGGGAACAGGGAAAGAAAAAGGGAAACGGCATCCTACTGTTAAGGATGGTGTGATGATCGCCAGTGGAGCTAAAGTACTTGGATCGTTTACGATTGGAGAGTATTCTCGTATTGGTGCTGGTTCTGTCGTGTTAAAAGAAGTGCCAGCTAATTCAACGGTTGTAGGAATACCGGGCCGAATTGTCGTGAAGAATGGATGTAGAGTGGATCATGAGCTCGATCATCATATCCTACCAGATCCAGTGGCAGATAAATTCAAACAACTTGAAGAAGAATTAGATGAATTAAAAAAAGAGCTACGTGACCAGAAAAAAACGTCACCATAAATAGATAAGAAGATTATGCTAACAGAACAACAAAACTAAGGGAGAAGATTGTATGGCCATTCAGATTCTCAATAGCTTGACTATGAAAAAAGAACCCTTTGTTCCTATCGAGGATGGCAAGGTTAAGATGTATGTATGCGGACCGACTGTCTACAATTACATTCATATCGGGAACGCCCGACCACCCATTGTCTATGATATGGTACGGAGATATTTAGAGTATCGTGGGTATGAGGTATTATTTGTTTCGAACTTCACAGATGTAGATGACAAGATCATCCGAGCAGCAAATGAATTAGGTGAGGATGTTTTTGATGTCGCTAATCGTTTTATCGAGGCTTATCATCAAGATACGTGTGCACTAGGTGTAAAACCAGCGGATAAGCATCCACGTGTGACAGAAACGATTCCTGATATTGTAGAGTTTATTGAAGTGCTTGAGCAAAAAGGCTATGCGTACGCTTCAGGTGGGGATGTTTATTTTCGTACGAGAAAATTCAAAGGATATGGGAAATTATCCTCCCAATCCATTGATGATTTGAAAAGCGGCTCACGCATTGAAGTGGATGAACGCAAGGATGATGCACTTGATTTTGTTCTTTGGAAGGCTGCAAAAGACGGAGAAGTCTCTTGGGATAGTCCATGGGGCAAAGGCAGACCGGGCTGGCACATCGAATGTTCAGCTATGGTAAAAAAATATTTAGGTGACACAATTGATATTCATGCTGGTGGTCAGGACTTGGCTTTTCCGCACCATGAAAATGAGATTGCGCAGTCAGAAGCCTTGACAGACAAGCAAATGGCCAACTATTGGATGCATAATGGCTTTATAAATATTGATAATGAAAAAATGTCTAAATCACTCGGAAACTTTGTTTTAGCTCATGACATTATTCGACAGCATTCCCCTGAAGTCGTTCGATTCTTTATGTTGACAGCTCACTATCGTAGCCCAATTAATTTCAGCTCAGAATTGCTTGATGGGGCACAGAATGGCTTAGAACGGATCAAAACAGCTCTAGCCTTGATGAAACATAGACTTAGTGATTCAGCGGACTTTGGAGAGCCATCCGATTGGCTTGAAAAGGTTGCAGAGTTACGAGATCGTTTTATTCGTGAAATGGATGATGATTTTAACAGTGCAAATGGTATTGCTGTTTTATTTGATGCAGCGAAAGAAGCAAACCGATATAATCGTGAGGCTCAGACTTCAAAGGCTGTTCTTACGGCGTTTATTACGTTATTTGATGAGCTTGGAGGCGTGTTAGGTCTAGAACTGCATCAAGAAGCAGAACTGCTTGATGAAGAGGTCGATCAATTAATAGAGAAGCGTAATAATGCCCGTGCAGAACGTAATTTCCAAGAGGCTGATTCGATTCGGGATCAATTGAAGGAGCAGGGAATTCTGCTAGAAGATACACCTCAGGGAGTACGGTGGAAGAGAGAAGTACGCGCATGAAAATTATTGAAGCGACAACGGATCTAAAGCAATTAAATGGTTTGGCCCTCGCTTACATGGGGGATGCAGTGTTAGATATGTACGTGCGGTATTACCTTCTCGCTAAAGGGAAGGTGAAACCACACGCATTGCATGTAGAATCAACGCGTTATGTATCTGCCAAGGCGCAGGCTGAAATGGTTCACAGACTTGAAGAAGACAAGCAGTTCACAGAGCAGGAGCTCCTGGTGATCAAACGTGGACGAAATGCCAAATCAGGCACAGTACCAAAGAATACGAGTGTAACGACCTACCGTTATTCTACCGGGTTTGAAGCCTTACTTGGCTACTTATATCTAACGAATCAATCAGAACGTTTGGATGAAATCATCGAGATGGCTCTAGGCGAATACGAAGACAAACAAGAGAAAAACAAAGGAGGGGCACAAGAAGATGAGTGAAGAATTTATAGCAGGAAAAAACCCTGTTCTAGAAGCACTTAGAGCAGGACATGCCATTCATAAGATTTGGATTGCAGAAGGGTCACAAAAGGGACAAATGAGTAAGCTCATGCAAGTGGCGAAAGAAAAGAATATTCTTGTACAGACAGCACCAAAAAAGAAGTTAGAGAACCTGCTAGGTAATGATAATCACCAGGGTGTGGTGGCTTCCATTGCAGCGTATGAGTATGCAGAGATTGATGATATTTTTGAGCGTGCAGCCTCAAAAAACGAGGAACCTTTTTTCCTAGTACTTGATGAAATAGAAGATCCTCATAACCTAGGCTCTATCCTTAGAACGGCGGATGCAGTTGGTGCACATGGCGTCATCATTCCGAAGAGACGTGCAGTGGGGTTAACTCAAACCGTTGCTAAAGCCTCTACTGGTGCTATTGAGTATGTGCCTGTTGTACGTGTAACCAACATCTCCCGCACAATGGATGATCTTAAGAAACGAGGAGTATGGTTCGCAGGAACGGACGCCTCAGCGAATGATGATTACCGTGGTGCAGCATTTGATATGGCCTTAGGTCTTGTTATCGGTAGTGAAGGTAAAGGAATGAGTCGACTCGTGAAAGAGAAATGCGACTTCCTTGTATATATCCCAATGGTTGGTAAGGTGACTTCCTTGAATGCGTCTGTTGCAGCTAGTTTACTTATGTATGAGGTACACCGTAAACGTTCACCACTAGGAAGTCTGTAACAATGAGAACGATTCTGCTGGTTGATGGGTACAACATTATTGGCGCATGGCCTAAACTGCGTGAATTAAAAGACGTAGATCTGGAACTGGCACGGGATCTTCTAATTAGCAAAATGGCTGAGTATCAGGCATTTTCAGGAGATAAGGTGTCTGTCATCTTTGATGCACATATGGTATCCGGAATTGGGAAGTCATACAAAAACCACAGAGTGGAAGTCATTTATACTAAGAGTCAAGAGACGGCAGATGAGCGGATTGAACGCATGGTCCGTGAGCTAAAGCGAATCGATACAACCATTCACGTGGCAACATCGGACTTTGCTGAGCAGTCCGTTATCTTTGGAAGTGGCGCTTTACGAAAGTCGGCAAGAGAACTTTTAACAGAGACAGATTTGGCAAAAAAAGGAATTGAAAAACTAGTCGAAAATACCAGAAAACAACAAAAATCGACACACGCATATCTTAGCGAAGAGCTGACAGAAATATTTGAAAAATGGCGTCGTGGTGAGAGGTGAGTGGTTGACCTACTGGAAAACTGTGCTATATAATACGTTTAAACATTAAGTCAGTGGCCTTGGCCGAGGGGGTATTGTTGTGACTGCAGAGCTTCAGTTGGAACCAACTTTTACAAATTATGTACAAGATTTTGACCAGGCTGATGATGGTTTTCTTGTGGAACAAGTAAAACTGGGCAACACACAGGCACTTGAATATTTGATTAACAAATATAAGAACTTTGTCCGTGCGAAGTCACGCTCGTATTTCTTAATTGGTGCAGACCACGAAGATATTGTGCAAGAAGGAATGATAGGTCTCTACAAAGCGGTTCGAGATTTTAGAGGGGACAAGCTTTCCTCTTTTAAGGCGTTTGCAGAGTTATGTATCACGAGGCAAATTATCACAGCCATCAAAACGGCAACTAGGCAAAAGCACATCCCCCTCAACTCATATGTCTCATTGGACAAGCCACTGTATGATGAAGAATCGGAGCGTACGCTGTTAGACGTTATTTGTGGGAATCGAGTCACAAATCCGGAAGAACTACTAATCAACCAGGAAGAATTTGAGAATATCGAATTGAAAATGGGTGAAATCCTGAGCGAGCTGGAGCAACAAGTATTGCTTCTTTACCTAGATGGTCGAACCTATCAGGAAATTTCTTCAGATCTAAACCGGCATGTGAAGTCGATCGACAATGCTCTTCAGCGTGTAAAACGAAAATTGGAGCGTTATGTAGAGCTTAGAGGCGTGACCTTGTAGTCAGAGTCTCAAATGATACACGTAGTGAAAACGAAGTGGACAGAGTAGTTGTCCGCTTTTTCGCTATACATACGTCTTATAAAAGCAAGGAAATCTATTAAAAGTCTTCACGAGACTAAGACAAATGCCCTACGGAATATTGACACATTTTTCTTGACATGCTAGTATCAAAGAGTATGTGTACTAATAATCGTTTACTATATTATAAATGGACAGGCTTTGTGTCTGTCAGCTAAAAATAAGGTAGCGAATATCATAACGTAATGTACTAGCAGTAAACCGCATTTGAATGAATGCAGCGGTTCTTTTTTTATTTGGAGGCATCCTTGGTTCAAGAGTCTTCTGAATAGATGCGTAGTAGAATGACCATAATTGAATGGTGCTGGAGGTGTTCCCATGGTAAAGTACTTAGGCAATTTCTTTCAGAGTGTCGGACAAGAAATGAAAAGAGTTAGCTGGCCGACAAGGAAAGAGCTAACACGTTATACATTGGTGGTTATCGCAACCGTTGCCATTATGACAGTCTTTTTCGCTGTTGTTGATTTGGGGATTTCAGAGTTAGTTCGCCTGCTGTAACAGAGTCTCTCCGATAAGAGAGTCACTACAAATGAATGAATGATAGAAAGGAGGCGAATAGGACGATCTGGTCCTAGCCACAATGGAGAAAAATTGGTATGTGGTTCACACGTATTCAGGCTATGAAAACAAGGTGAAAGCCAACCTTGAAAAGCGTGTAGAATCAATGGATATGACAGATAAGATCTTTCGAGTGCTTGTTCCTGTCGAAGAAGAAACAGAAATTAAAAATGGTAAGACGAAGACCGTAACGCGTAAAGTATTCCCGGGTTATGTGTTGGTAGAAATTATCATGACAGATGACTCGTGGTACGTCGTTCGTAATACGCCTGGTGTAACTGGATTTGTTGGTTCTTCTGGAGCTGGTTCAAAACCAACTGCGCTTCTTCCGGATGAAGTTGAAAGCATTCTGAAGCAAATGGGTGTAGAACAGCCTAAAGCAGAAATTGATTTTGATATCAAAGAATCTGTTAAAGTAAAAGAAGGTCCTTTCGCGAATTTTGTTGGAACAATTGAAGAAATTCAAGTTGAAAAACAAAAGGTTAAAGTTCATGTGAACATGTTTGGACGCGAGACGCCAGTTGAACTAGATTTCAATCAAGTTGAAAAGATTTAATAAATAACTTGATATATCGCGTCGAAGGTGATAGAATTTTCATGTTTGATATGGTTTCATAACATGAGCCATCGGGTGCATGAATGCATCCGTTTTTTGAGTGGGAGGATGAAAATCATCCGGATAACCACATCACGGACTTAAGGAGGTGTGTCACGTGGCTAAAAAGGTAATTAAAATGGTTAAATTGCAAATCCCTGCTGGGAAAGCGAATCCAGCTCCACCGGTTGGTCCTGCATTGGGTCAAGCAGGTGTGAATATTATGGGTTTCTGTAAAGAATTTAACGCTCGTACTTCTGATCAAGCAGGTCTTATCATCCCTGTTGAGATTACGGTGTTTGAGGATCGTTCATTTACGTTCATCACTAAAACTCCGCCTGCAGCAGTATTGCTTAAGAAAGCAGCTGGAATCGAGTCTGGTTCTGGAGAGCCGAACCGAAATAAAGTTGCAACTGTTAAGCGTGATAAAGTGCGCGAGATTGCTGAAACTAAGATGCCGGATCTCAACGCAGCGAATGTTGAATCCGCTATGCGTATGGTTGAAGGAACTGCTCGTAGCATGGGAATTACGATCGAAGATTAATTGTTCCGTTTACTGGAGGTTGCGATTGAGGGTCATTCCTCATACCTGTTAGACAGGGCGCAACCTTCTGTAGTGGGAGGACTATCCGTTAAAACCACAATTGAGGAGGAAAAGAATCATGGCTAAAAAAGGCAAAAAGTATCAAGAAGCTCTTAAGTTGGTTGATAAGGATACTACGTATTCTCCAGCTGAAGCAATTGAACTTGTTAAGAAAACAGCAACAGCTAAATTTGACGAATCTGTTGAAATAGCTGTGCGTCTGGGTGTAGACCCGAAAAAAGCGGATCAGCAAATCCGTGGAGCAGTAGTGCTTCCGAATGGTACAGGTAAAACACAACGTGTTCTTGTATTTGCTAAAGGTGATAAAGCAAAAGAAGCTGAAGCTGCTGGTGCTGACTATGTTGGAGAAGAAGATTTCATCAACAAAATCAACCAAGGTTGGTTTGAATTTGATGTAATCGTAGCGACTCCAGATATGATGGCTCAAGTTGGTAAACTTGGTCGTGTTCTTGGACCAAAAGGCCTAATGCCTAACCCTAAGACTGGAACTGTTACATTTGATGTAACTAAAGCAGTTAATGAAATCAAAGCTGGTAAAGTAGAGTACCGTGTTGAGAAATCCGGTAACGTACACGTGCCAATCGGTAAGGTATCATTTGACAATGATAAACTTGTTGAGAACTTCAAGACAATTGTTGATACGCTATTAAAAGCTAAGCCAAGCGCAGCTAAAGGTACGTATGTACGTAACGTTGCTATTGCTTCAACAATGGGTCCTGGAATCCGCGTGAACATCTCTTCTCTTTCTAAATAAACGTTGACAACGCGAGTGTTCATTGAGTATACTTTTCAAAGTGCGTAATGAATACGCTGTTCAACAAAATGATTATACCGTAGACAGTAGGTGCCTTTTGGCTTAATATCCTGCCGAGGTAAGCGATAGATTCTTATGAATCCATACGCCCTCATGTCTGCATGAGGGCTTTTTATATGCTTATGTGCGGTATGAACGTAAAAGACTAACAGGAGGTGTAAAGTATGAGTAAAGTAATTGATGCAAAAAAACAGGTTGTTTCTGATATCGCTACTAAGCTTCGTGAAAGCCAGTCAACAGTTGTTGTTGATTATCGTGGACTTTCCGTTTCTGAAGTAACGGAACTTCGCAAACAGTTACGTGATTCAGGTGTTGAATTCAAAGTATACAAGAACTCAATGACTCGTCGTGCTACTGCTGAGACTGAACTAACTGCTCTTGATGAGCAGCTTGTAGGTCCAACTGCGATTGCATTCAGTAAAGAAGACGTAATTGCTCCTGCAAAGATTCTTAACGAATTCGCTAAGAAACATGAAGCGTTAGAAATCAAAGCAGGTGTGATCGAAGGTCAGGTTGCTTCTCTTGAGCAAATCAAGGCGTTGGCTGAGCTTCCATCTCGTGATGGACTTCTTTCTATGCTTCTTAGTGTGCTTCAAGCACCAGTACGTAACTTTGCCCTTGCAACAAAAGCAGTTGCAGATCAAAAGGAAGAGCAAGGCGCTTAATATAGACGCTGCTTAACCATGAACGACCCAAAACAAAGGTTGAATAACCTTAAAAAACAAGGAGGATTTACAATGACTAAAACACATGAAGAAATCATTGGCGCAATCAAAGAAATGACAGTACTTGAACTTAACGATCTAGTAAAAGCAATCGAAGAAGAATTCGGTGTTACTGCTGCTGCTCCTGTAGCTGCTGCAGGTGCTGGTGGTGGCGATGCTGCTGAAGAGCAAACTGAATTTGACGTAGTTCTAGAATCAGCTGGTGGTTCTAAAATCAACGTAATCAAAGCAGTTCGTGAAGTAACTGGTCTTGGTCTTAAAGAAGCGAAAGCACTTGTTGATGGTGCTCCAGCTCCAGTTAAAGAAGGTGTTTCTCAAGACGAAGCTAACGAAGTTAAAGCTAAGCTTGAAGAAGCAGGAGCTTCTGTTGAAGTTAAGTAATTAGTTGAATAAGAAAAGGCTCGCGCCATAGCGGGTCTTTTTTTGTCCATAGGTATACGGAATGGAGGGTTACGATGTCTGAACACTATTATTCAAAGAAACCAAATACTCAAAGTGAACAAAAGACGTGGACGGCGGAATTACGTGGACATACGATGCGTCTTACCTCGGATAGGGGAGTTTTCTCGAAACATGAAGTAGATTTTGGTAGCAAAATGCTGATTGAGCATTTTGAGTTCCCGGAAACGGAGGGAGATCTACTTGATGTTGGTTGTGGATATGGACCAATTGGATTAACACTGGCCAAGGAAGAACCTTCACGTACTATTCATCTGATTGATGTGAATGAACGCGCATGTACATTGGCGCGAATCAATGCGCGCCAAAATCATATTGAAAATGCTGTTGTTTACGAGAGTGATGAATTTGAGCACGTCCCGCATAATGAGTATGCAGGGATCGTAACCAACCCGCCGATACGTGCAGGGAAAGCATTGGTTTTTTCAATCTATGAACAAGCGCACGCCCATTTAACAAATGGGGGAGACTTGTGGGTTGTTATTCAGAAGAAACAAGGGGCACCCTCAACACTTGATAAACTAGCTCAGCTTTTTGATGAAGTAGAGACGGTTGCTAAGAATAAAGGATATTTTATTATCCGAGCAAGAAAAAATTGACTCATTATTTTACTTGTGGTATTATCATTTAATGCGTACAATTGCCTATTTTTCTAGCTCTACATGGCACAATCGTTGTTTTGTAAGGAATACAGCTAGATAAATTTGGTTATACTGCTATAATCAGTTTGCTCTGAGTATAGTTTGATTGTAAAGTGAGGTCAGTTTTTTTGAACAATGGTTATTCAAATCCTTCATATAAGAGTTTGAATTGCCTTTTTAGATACTATAACGCGAGATTTAAGGGGTGAATCAGTTGGCAGGACAACTAATTCAGTATGGACGTCACCGCCAGCGTAGAAGCTACGCGCGAATCAATGAGGTATTGGAACTTCCTAACTTGATTGAAATTCAGACAGCTTCCTACCAATGGTTTCTTGATGTAGGACTACGTGAAATGTTCCAGGACATTTCTCCGATCCAAGATTTCACAGGTAACTTGGTTTTGGAATTTATTGACTACAGCCTGGGAGAACCGAAATATCCGGTGGAGGAGTCAAAAGAACGTGATGTGACGTTTGCTGCTCCTTTACGCGTGAAGGTTCGTTTGATTAACAAAGAAACAGGTGAAGTAAAAGAGCAGGAAGTATTCATGGGTGACTTCCCTCTTATGACAGATACCGGTACGTTTGTCATTAATGGAGCAGAGCGAGTAATTGTTTCGCAACTGGTTCGTTCCCCAAGCGTATATTACAGTCAAAAAACAGACAAAAACGGAAAAAAAGGCTTTACCGCCACTGTCATTCCAAACCGTGGAGCGTGGCTTGAGCTTGAAACGGACGCGAAGGATATTGTTTATGTCCGGATAGACCGCACAAGAAAAATACCAGTGACGGTTCTTTTGCGTGCCCTTGGGTTCGGATCTGATCAAGAGATGGTAGATCTTCTAGGAGAAAACGAATATCTACGCAATTCACTTGAAAAAGATAACACGGACAGCACGGAAAAAGCGCTGCTAGAAATTTATGAGCGACTTCGCCCTGGTGAGCCGCCAACGGTTGAAAATGCGAAGAGTCTTCTTGACTCCCGTTTCTTTGATCCGAAGCGTTATGACCTAGCGAATGTAGGTCGCTACAAGATGAATAAGAAACTTCATATTAAGAACCGTCTCTTTAACCAACGTCTTGCTGAGACATTGGTTGACCCTGAAACAGGCGAAATTTTGGCTGAAGAAGGTACAGTGCTAGACCGTCGTACACTAGACCGTATTATTCCTTATCTAGAGAATAATGTTGGCTTTAAGAAAGTGTATGTATCTGGTGGTGTGATTGAAGACGAAGAAGTATCTATTCAATCTGTGAAGATCTATGCACCGAGTGATCGTGAAGGTGAACAAGTAATAGACGTAATTAGTAATGGAATGGTTGAACGTGATGTGAAGCATATTGCTCCATCAGATATCATCTCTGCAATTAGTTACTTCTTTAATTTATTACACGGTGTTGGCGATACAGATGATATCGATCACCTTGGTAATCGTCGTCTACGTTCAGTAGGGGAGCTTTTACAGAACCAATTCCGTATTGGGCTTTCTCGTATGGAGCGTGTAGTACGTGAGAGAATGTCTATTCAAGATCCAAACATGATTACGCCACAGGCGCTTATTAACATTCGCCCTGTAATCGCGTCAATTAAAGAGTTCTTTGGTAGTTCTCAGCTTTCTCAGTTTATGGATCAAACGAATCCACTAGCTGAGCTTACGCACAAACGTAGACTATCTGCACTAGGACCCGGTGGTTTAACAAGGGAGCGGGCTGGATTTGAAGTTCGTGACGTTCACTACTCTCACTACGGTCGTATGTGTCCGATTGAAACGCCAGAGGGACCAAACATTGGTTTAATTAACTCCTTATCTTCTTATGCGAAGGTAAATGAGTTTGGTTTCATGGAAACTCCATACCGTCGGGTTGATCCTGAAACAGGTATGGTTACAAAACAAATTGATTATTTAACCGCGGATGAGGAGGACAACTATGTTGTCGCTCAGGCGAATGCAAAGCTTACAGAAGATGGTGCATTTGTTGATGATAATATTATTGCTCGTTTCCGTGGAGAAAATACAGTCGTTGCCCGTGAACGTTTAGATTATATGGATGTATCTCCGAAGCAGGTTGTTTCTGCTGCGACATCTTGTATTCCGTTCTTGGAAAATGATGACTCCAACCGTGCCCTAATGGGGGCGAACATGCAGCGTCAAGCTGTACCATTGCTTGTACCTGAGTCTCCGATTGTTGGAACAGGTATGGAGCATGTGTCAGCAAGAGATTCAGGAGCTGCTGTTGTATCTAAAGGCCGTGGAGAAGTTGAACGTGTAACGGCGAAAGAAATTTGGGTTCGTCGAATTGAAGAAGTGGATGGCAAGGATGTTAAAGGTGACCTTGACAAGTACCGTCTTCAAAAGTTCATTCGTTCTAACCAAGGAACAAGTTATAATCAACGTCCAATTGTTGCTGAAGGCGACATTGTTGATAAACGCGAAATTCTTGCAGATGGACCATCTATGGAAAAAGGCGAAATGGCTCTAGGCCGTAACGTAATGGTCGGTTTCATGACGTGGGAAGGTTACAACTATGAGGATGCGATCATTTTAAGTGAGCGCCTTGTAAAAGACGATGTCTATACATCGATTCATATTGAAGAATACGAATCAGATGCTAGAGATACGAAGCTTGGACCAGAGGAAATCACTCGTGATATTCCTAACGTTGGGGAAGACGCCCTTCGTAATCTGGATGAGCGTGGTATTATCCGTACCGGTGCAGAAGTGAAAGACGGCGACATCTTAGTTGGGAAGGTTACACCTAAGGGAGTAACAGAACTGACGGCTGAAGAACGTCTACTTCATGCAATCTTTGGTGAGAAGGCACGTGAAGTAAGAGATACATCACTTCGCGCACCTCACGGGGGAGACGGTATTGTTCTAGATGTGAAGATCTTTAACCGTGAAGACGGCGATGAGTTGCCACCTGGTGTGAATCAGTTAGTACGTGTGTACATTGTACAAAAGCGTAAGATTCACGAAGGGGACAAAATGGCCGGTCGTCACGGAAACAAAGGGGTTATCTCGCGTATCCTTCCAGAGGAAGATATGCCTTACCTACCTGATGGCACGCCGATTGACATCATGTTAAACCCACTAGGTGTACCATCTCGTATGAACATCGGACAAGTGCTTGAGCTCCATCTAGGTATGGCTGCTCGTAAGCTTGGTATCCACGTTGCCTCACCAGTATTTGATGGAGCACGTGAAGAAGATGTTTGGGGTACGCTTGAAGAAGCGGGTATGGCTCGTGATGGTAAGACGGTCCTTTATGATGGACGTACAGGTGAAGCATTTGATAACCGTATCTCTGTAGGTATTATGTACATGATCAAACTGGCGCACATGGTTGATGATAAGTTGCATGCTCGTTCAACTGGACCTTATTCACTTGTTACGCAACAGCCATTGGGTGGTAAAGCTCAATTTGGTGGACAGCGTTTTGGTGAGATGGAGGTTTGGGCACTTGAGGCATACGGTGCTGCTTACACACTTCAGGAGATCCTAACAGTGAAATCAGATGACGTAGTTGGTCGTGTGAAAACATACGAAGCGATTGTAAAAGGTGAGAATGTTCCTGAACCTGGAGTACCAGAATCATTTAAAGTTCTAATCAAAGAGCTTCAATCACTTGGTATGGATGTAAAAATGCTCTCTAGTAATGAAGAAGAAATTGAAATGAGAGAGCTTGATGATGAAGAAGAGCAAGGGAACGATAAGTTGAATTTGAACTTTGAGCCAAGTGCAAAGGCGTAAAGAATAGTATGAGCAACCGGGGGAGGTAGAACCTTTCCCTGTTGCTTTCATTTTCTACTTTGATAGTGCAGGTATGACCAGAAATAGATAACAGATACGGAAATCAAAAGGGAGGTTAACCCCTTGCTAGATGTAAATAACTTCGAGTATATGAAAATAGGCCTCGCGTCACCTAATAAGATTCGTTCTTGGTCTAGAGGTGAAGTTAAGAAGCCTGAGACTATTAATTACCGTACGCTAAAACCTGAGAAGGACGGTTTGTTCTGTGAGCGTATTTTCGGTCCAACAAAAGACTGGGAATGTCATTGCGGAAAATACAAACGTGTCCGTTATAAAGGTGTAGTATGTGACCGTTGTGGCGTTGAAGTCACACGTGCAAAAGTTCGTCGTGAACGTATGGGTCACATTGAACTTGCTGCTCCTGTTTCGCACATATGGTACTTCAAAGGAATTCCAAGTCGTATGGGCTTAGTTCTTGATATGTCTCCACGTTCGTTGGAAGAGATCATTTACTTTGCATCGTATGTTGTAACAGATCCAGGTGATACACCTCTTGAAAAGAAACAATTGCTTTCTGAGAAAGAATACAGAGCTTATTACGATAAATACGGTCGTGGATTTACTGCCCAAATGGGTGCAGAAGCCATTCGTAAGCTTTTAGCTGATATCGATCTTCAAAAAGAAGTAGATTCACTAAAAGAAGAACTTCTTACTGCGCAAGGTCAGCGTCGTACACGTGCAATTAAACGTCTAGAAGTACTAGAAGCATTCCGTCATTCCGGTAATGAGCCATCATGGATGGTTCTTGATGTTCTTCCGGTTATTCCACCTGAGCTTCGTCCTATGGTACAGCTTGATGGTGGTCGTTTTGCGACTTCTGACTTAAATGACTTGTACCGTCGAGTGATCAACCGTAACAACCGTTTGAAGCGACTACTTGATCTTGGAGCGCCTAATATCATTGTTCAGAATGAGAAACGTATGCTTCAAGAAGCTGTCGATGCATTAATCGATAACGGACGTCGTGGAAGACCTGTTACAGGACCGGGTAACCGTCCATTGAAATCTCTTTCTCACATGCTTAAAGGGAAGCAAGGTCGTTTCCGTCAGAACTTACTAGGTAAACGAGTGGACTATTCTGGTCGTTCGGTTATCGTAGTAGGGCCTCACTTGAAGATGTATCAGTGTGGACTTCCAAAGGAAATGGCACTTGAGCTATTTAAGCCGTTTGTGATGAAGGAACTTGTAAGCAAAGGTCTTGCTCACAATATCAAGAGCGCAAAACGTAAGGTAGAACGTGTTCAGCCGGAAGTATGGGATGTACTTGAAGAAGTTATTCGTGAGCATCCAGTGTTACTAAACCGCGCACCAACACTTCACCGTCTTGGTATTCAGGCGTTTGAACCGATTCTTGTAGAAGGTCGTGCAATTAAGCTTCACCCACTCGTATGTACAGCATATAACGCTGACTTTGATGGTGACCAAATGGCTGTTCACGTACCACTATCTGCTGAAGCGCAGGCTGAAGCACGTATTCTTATGCTTGCAGCTCAAAACATCTTGAACCCGAAGGACGGGAAACCGGTTGTAACACCTTCACAGGATATGGTACTAGGTAACTACTACCTGACTCTAGAGCGTGCTGATGCAAAAGGGCAAGGTTCAACATTTAAAGATACAAACGAAGCAATCATTGCTTACCAGAATGGGTATGTTCACCTACACACACGTGTAGCTGTTCCGGTTTCCTCTCTAGGTAAATCAAACTTTACTGAAGAGCAAAATGATAGCTTGATCTTAACTACAGTTGGGAAGTTAATCTTCAATGAAATTCTGCCTGAGTCGTTCCCTTATATGAACGAACCAACAGATTACAACCTTGAAGTGGCTACACCATCTAAATATATTGTTTCAAGTGCAACAGATGTGAAGAAGGAATTAAATGAGCGTGAAGTCATCCTTCCGTTTAAAAAAGGTTTCTTAGGTAACATCATTGCAGAAGTATTTAAGAAGTTTAAGATTACAGAAACGTCTAAAATGCTTGACCGTATGAAGGATCTTGGATTTAAGTACTCTACTAAAGCAGGTATCACTGTTGGGGTAGCGGATATCGTTGTTCTTGCAGAGAAGAAAGTAATTCTTGCTGAAGCTGAGGAAAAGGTTGAACGTATCTTGAAACAGTTCCGCCGTGGTCTAATTACGGAAGAAGAGCGTTATGATCGTGTTATCTCTATCTGGAGTGAAGCGAAGGATGTTATCCAGAACAAACTAATGGGTACATTGGATCGTAGTAACCCAATCTTCATGATGAGTGACTCTGGAGCCCGTGGTAACGCCTCTAACTTTACGCAGCTTGCGGGTATGCGTGGACTAATGGCGAATCCATCTGGACGTATCATTGAGCTTCCGATCAAATCAAGTTTCCGTGAAGGACTAACAGTACTAGAGTACTTTATCTCTACTCACGGAGCGCGTAAAGGACTGGCAGATACGGCACTTAAGACAGCTGACTCAGGTTACCTGACTCGTCGTCTTGTAGATGTAGCACAGGATGTTATTGTTCGTGAGGACGACTGTGGTACAGACCGTGGACTTCAGGTTCAAGCGATTAAAGAAGGTAACGAGGTTATTGAAGGTCTTTATGATCGCCTTGTTGGCCGTGTAGTATTCAAAACGGTACGTCATCCTGAATCTAACGAAGTTCTTATTGGTAAGAACGAGTTAATCAGTGAAGATCTTGCTAAAGCAATCATTGATGCTGGTGTAGAAGCTGTTACTATTCGTTCTGTCTTCACTTGTAATACACGTCATGGTGTATGTAAGAAGTGTTACGGACGTAACCTGGCAACAGGAAGCGACGTTGAAGTAGGAGAAGCAGTTGGAATCATCGCTGCCCAATCTATTGGTGAGCCAGGAACACAGCTTACAATGCGTACATTCCACACAGGTGGTGTAGCAGGGGACGATATTACACAAGGTCTTCCGCGTATCCAAGAGCTATTTGAAGCTCGTAATCCGAAAGGTCAGGCTGTAATCTCTGAGGTAGATGGAGAAATCGTTGACTTTAAAGATGGAGACAAACGTGAGATCACTGTGAAGAGCGAACTTGAAACGAAGGCTTATGCGATTCCTTATGGTGCTCGTATTAAGGTTTCAGTTGGAGATCGTGTAGTAGCAGGAGAAAGCATTACTGAAGGTTCGATTGACCCGAAAGAGCTTCTGAAGGTTAAAGGTATGAATGGAGTACAGGAATACCTACTTAAAGAAGTACAGAAGGTTTACCGTATGCAAGGGGTAGAAATCGGAGACAAACACGTTGAAGTAATGGTTCGCCAAATGCTTCGTAAGATTCGTGTCGTTGATTCTGGTGATACAAAAGTACTTCCTGGTGCATTAATCGAAATTCAGAAGTTTAATGATGAGAATACAAGTGTTCTTATCAATGGTGAGAATCCAGCAACTGGACGTCCTGTCCTTCTGGGTATTACCAAAGCATCTCTTGAAACAGACTCATTCTTATCTGCCGCATCATTCCAAGAAACAACACGTGTTCTTACAGATGCAGCGATTAAAGGTAAGCGAGATGAGCTTCTTGGACTGAAAGAGAATGTTATCATTGGTAAGCTGATTCCGGCTGGTACGGGTATGCAGCGTTACCGCAATCTGAGCATCCATTCCGAGCATACAAAGCAGAGTCCTGAAGAACAGGCCGAAGCAATGCTTGAAGAAATGATCTCACAAGACTAAAAAAAGCGCATTAGGTGGTTGACACGCATATACCATGGTGATAAGATATCAAAGTGTGCCTGAAGACCTGTTGCTTTGGAGGATATTACATGTCTTATGAAAAAGTAGAACAGGGATTAAACCCATTCATTGGTGTTAAACAGACACTTAAAGCGCTAGACAACGACTTTGTTAGTGAACTGGTGATTGCCAGCGATGCTGACAGCCGTATTGTCAATCAAGCAGAGCTTAAGGCTCAAGCAAAGCGCATTCCGATTGTATATGTCGATTCAATGAAGAAGCTTGGAAAAGCTTGTGGAATTGATGTCGGCGCAGCCACTGTTGCGTTAAGGAAATAATATAATGTTTTTGCCGATCGGTGTCTTCCGTTTGGCAAAAACATTACTTTTGCCTAAACATGAACCACCAGGATCAGTGGTCTTATTTTAGAGGGAAGGGGGATCATCATGCCTACAATTAATCAGTTAATCCGTAAAGGCCGTGAAGCAAAAGGGAAGAAATCAGATTCTCCAGCGCTTAACAAAGGGTTTAACAGTTTCAAAAAGTCCCAAACAGACGTATCATCACCACAGAAACGTGGTGTGTGCACACGTGTGGGTACTATGACTCCGAAGAAGCCGAACTCGGCACTTCGTAAATATGCGCGTGTTCGTTTGACTAACGGAATTGAAGTTACAGCTTACATTCCAGGTATCGGACATAACCTACAAGAGCACAGTGTAGTACTTATTCGTGGCGGACGTGTGAAGGATTTACCAGGTGTACGTTACCACATCGTTCGTGGCGCACTTGATACGGCAGGCGTTCAAAACCGTATGCAAGGTCGTTCGAAATATGGTACGAAAAAGCCAAAAGAAAAGAAATAATTTATTAAATTACCTATTATTCGAAAGGAGGGGAGACTATGCCTCGTAAAGGTCCAGTCCCACGTCGTGACGTATTACCAGATCCGATCTACAATTCTAAGCTTGTAACCCGTCTAATTAACCGTATTATGGTTGACGGAAAGAGAGGAATTGCTCAAACCATTCTTTATAATGCGTTTGATACAGTGAAAGAACGTAGCGGAAACGACCCAATGGAAGTTTTCGACCAAGCGCTTAAGAACATCATGCCAGTACTTGAAGTTAAAGCCCGCCGTGTAGGTGGAACAAACTATCAGGTTCCAATTGAAGTTAAGCCTGAGCGTCGTACGACTTTAGGTCTACGTTGGTTAGTTAACTATGCACGTCAACGCGGTGAAAAAACCATGGAAGAGCGTCTTGCTAATGAAATTCTAGATGCTGCTAACAACACTGGTTCTGCTGTTAAGAAACGTGAAGATACGCATAAGATGGCTGAAGCTAACAAAGCGTTTGCTCACTATCGCTGGTAAGATCAATACCAAAATAAAGATGTATCAAAAAGCAGGATTAAAGAGCTTAGCTGTTTGACCTGACTTTTTGTTCATCATCTAACCGTTGAGGAAGGAGAAATACCCTATGGCAAGAGAGTTCTCCTTAAAAGATACGCGTAATATCGGTATCATGGCACACATTGATGCTGGTAAAACAACTGCAACTGAACGTATCCTGTTTTACACAGGTCGTGTTCATAAGATTGGTGAGACACACGAAGGTGCTTCTCAAATGGACTGGATGGCGCAAGAGCAAGAGCGTGGAATTACAATCACGTCTGCTGCGACAACAGCTCAGTGGAAAGACCATCGTATTAACATCATCGATACACCAGGACACGTAGATTTCACAGTTGAGGTTGAACGTTCACTTCGCGTATTAGATGGAGCTGTTGCGGTACTAGATGCACAATCAGGTGTTGAACCGCAAACAGAGACTGTATGGCGTCAAGCAACAACATATGGTGTTCCCCGTGTTGTATTCGTTAATAAGATGGATAAAACAGGTGCGGACTTCATGTATTCCGTAGGAACTTTGCGTGATCGTTTGCAAGCAAACGCACACCCAATTCAGCTACCAATCGGTGCGGAAGATGATTTCACTGGAATCATTGACTTAATCGAAATGGAAGCACACATTTACAAAGATGACCTTGGTAAGGAATGGGAAACAACTGAAATTCCTGCTGAGTATAAAGAACAAGCTGAGAAGCTTAACGAATCATTAATCGAGGCTGTTGCTGAGCTTGATGAAGAGTTAACGATGAAGTACCTTGAGGGTGAAGAGATTACGAAAGAAGAACTCAAAGTAGCGATCCGTAAAGGAACGTGTAATGTTGAATTCTACCCAGTAATCTGTGGATCTGCATTTAAGAACAAAGGTGTACAGCTTATGCTGGATGCTGTTCTTGCATATCTTCCATCACCACTTGATGTACGTGCTATCACAGGACACGTACCTGATTCTGAAGAAGAAGTAACACGTGAGCCTGGAGACGATCAGCCGTTCTCTGCACTAGCCTTTAAAGTAATGACGGATCCTTATGTTGGTAAGCTAACATTCTTCCGTGTTTACTCTGGTACACTCGATGCTGGTTCTTATGTTAAGAACTCAACAAAAGACAAGCGCGAGCGTGTAGGACGTATCCTACAAATGCATGCTAACTCACGTGAGGAAATCTCTACGGTTTACTCTGGTGATATTGCTGCTGCTGTAGGTCTTAAAGATACAACAACTGGTGATACACTATGTGATGAGAAGAACCTTGTTATTCTTGAATCAATGAACTTCCCAGAGCCGGTTATTCACTTGTCTGTTGAGCCTAAGTCTAAAGCTGACCAAGATAAAATGGGTATGGCATTAGCTAAGCTTGCAGAAGAGGATCCAACATTCAAAACGCATACTGATGAAGAAACGGGTCAAACCATCATCGGTGGTATGGGTGAGCTTCACCTTGATATCATTGTTGACCGTATGAGACGTGAGTTCAAAGTAGAAGCAAACGTTGGGGCACCTCAAGTATCTTATCGTGAAACCATTCGCCAAGCCGCTAAGGTTGAAGGTAAATTCGTTCGTCAATCTGGTGGACGTGGACAGTTTGGTCACGTATGGGTTGAGTTCTCTCCTAACGAAGAGGGCGCAGGCTTTGAATTTGAAAACGGAATTGTTGGTGGAGTTGTTCCTCGTGAATACGTACCAGCCGTTCAAGCAGGTATTGAAGAAGCACTTGATAACGGTATGATTGCTGGCTTCCCGTTAATCGACCTTAAAGCTCGTCTTTATGATGGTTCTTACCATGATGTCGATTCCAATGAGATGGCCTTTAAGATTGCTGCATCAATGGCTTTGAAAAATGCTAAAACCAAGTGTAACCCGGTTCTTCTTGAGCCACTTATGAAGGTAGAGATTGTTGTACCTGAAGAGTACATGGGTGACATCATGGGTGATGTAACAGCTCGTCGTGGACGTGTTGAAGGAATGGAAGCGCGCGGTAACGCACAAACTGTTAAAGCGTTTGTACCTCTTGCAGAAATGTTTGGGTATGCAACATCTCTTCGTTCACGTACACAAGGTCGCGGTACGTATTCAATGTTCTTTGATCATTATGAAGAAGTACCTAAGAGTGTGTCTGCTGAAATTATTAAGAAACAAACAGGAGAGTAATAGTTCCAGATTGTTTCTAATGATATTTTGTTGTAAGCTAAGAGGGATGTACAACCCCTTTGTGGGAGAACCATCTTTCTTAAAAAAATAAATGAAACGTTCAATTAAAGGGAGGAAATGAATCATGGGTAAAGAAAAATTCGATCGTTCCAAAACACATGCCAATATTGGTACTATTGGACACGTTGACCATGGTAAAACTACACTAACTGCTGCAATTACAACTGTACTTGCTAAGCGTTCAGGTAAAGGTCAAGCAATGGCGTATGACGCTATTGATGGTGCACCAGAAGAGCGCGAGCGTGGAATCACAATTTCTACAGCTCACGTTGAATATGAAACTGAGTCTCGTCACTACGCACACGTAGATTGTCCAGGACACGCCGATTATGTTAAAAACATGATCACTGGTGCTGCACAAATGGACGGAGGAATCCTAGTAGTTTCTGCTGCTGATGGTCCAATGCCACAAACTCGTGAGCACATCCTTCTTTCTCGTAACGTAGGTGTACCTGCACTTGTTGTATTCATGAACAAATGTGACATGGTAGACGACGAAGAGCTTCTTGAGCTTGTAGAAATGGAAGTACGTGATCTTCTTTCTGAGTATGACTTCCCTGGTGATGACATTCCAGTTATCCAAGGTTCTGCACTTAAAGCCCTTCAAGGTGATGCAGATTACGAAGAAAAAATCGTTGAGCTTATGAACGCAGTTGATGAGTACATTCCTACTCCACCGCGTGATACTGAAAAGCCATTCATGATGCCTGTAGAGGACGTATTCTCAATCACTGGTCGTGGTACTGTTGCGACTGGTCGTGTAGAGCGTGGTCAACTTAACGTTGGTGACGAAATCGAAATCATTGGTATCAACGAAGATGCTAAGAAAACAACAGTTACAGGTGTTGAGATGTTCCGTAAGCTTCTTGACTATGCTGAAGCTGGTGACAACATTGGAGCTCTTCTACGTGGAGTATCACGTGATGATATCCAACGTGGTCAAGTACTTGCTAAGCCAGGTACAATCACTCCACACACAAACTTCACTTCTGAAGTTTATGTACTATCTAAAGATGAAGGTGGACGTCACACTCCATTCTTCACAAACTACCGTCCGCAGTTCTACTTCCGTACAACTGACGTAACGGGTGTTGTACACCTTCCAGAAGGCGTTGAAATGGTAATGCCTGGTGATAACACTGAGATGACTGTTGAGCTTATCGCTCCAATCGCAATCGAAGAGGGAACTCGTTTCTCTATTCGTGAAGGTGGACGTACAGTTGGATCTGGTGTTGTAGCTTCTATCCAGAAGTAATAACATTCAAAAGCACCCCATCATTGGGGTGCTTTTTCTTTGTTTATGTTAAAAACACCTTGATGAATCCAGTAGAAAACATTTAAAATTCCATAACAAGCAACTATCAGCCTTTAAGTAGGTTTTTTGTGTTATTAAAAAAACAATAGGGGAGGGAGGACATAGGATGAACAAAAAAACGGTTTTAATTTTAGCTATTGTTTATATGACTGTGACCTTAATCTTGAACAATGTCCTGCAAACTGCTATTGGAGGATTTATGATGACATTAAGTTTACTAGCATTCGTAGTGTTAGTTATAGGGTCTGCATACTACATAATAAAGTTTCACATTAAACAATTTAATTATAATCATAAGAACCGGCATGACATTGAATGAAAAATAGTCCTCATTTAAACTCCAATTATATGAGGATCAATTTTTATACACAAAGCCATCAATGAAATTGAACAAGACCTTTTTAGCTAACACAAAGATAAGAGAGTAAGACCAACGCTCCTAATGTACATTCAACATTTAGAAGAAGTTGGAGTCATTATAAATCTTATGAGGGTTTGTGATTATATGTAGTATGGCAAGTTACTCTGGATTAGCGAAATTCTACTATAGATGTGTTACAGGTGTGACCTATTGTTTTAAAAGGTGGATCTAAATATTTAATGTCGCTGTCGAAAAAATCTATGAGTAATTAGCATTAATCTTCTATTGAAATACTGACGCTCTCTCAAGCGGACGGGATGGGGGAGGCCGACTCCAGTGGGACTAAAAGGCAAGGTTGAAATACACTGGCGTGAGCCAGTTTAGTTCAACGCCTCCCACGGAAAGCGTGCCCCCCCATCCCGGTAGCGGAGTGATGAACAAATCCCCGAACTATAATCACTCGAACGGTCCCATAGTAAAGATTCTTCTCCTTTTATGTTCTGCATTTACCCATGTTTTTCTTTCAAAAAAAGAAATGAAGAAAAACCTTGGTCTATCAATAAATTTCTTTTCAAAAATCCTTGCATTTACAAGACTGAGTCATTATAATAGTAGAAGTGTGCCCAAACTATATTTATCTTGTTCCTTATTGGAACGGGGAAATAGAAGTGAGTGCTGCGTTGACATCGATGATGCGGAAGGTTGCTGATACACCCGGCCCCATTGCCATGGCAGAGTGTTGATAATTTTCGCGGAGTATGTCTGTTTATAAAAATGGACGATAAAGGAGGGGCTATAATGGCAAAGCAAAAGATTCGTATTCGTTTAAAAGCTTATGATCACCGTGTTTTGGACCAATCAGCAGAGAAAATCGTAGAAACGGCAAAACGTTCGGGTGCAAGTGTATCAGGACCAATTCCGCTTCCAACTGAGAGATCAGTATATACGGTACTTCGTGCTGTTCATAAGTACAAAGATTCTCGTGAGCAATTCGAGATGCGTACACACAAGCGTTTGATTGATATTGTGGATCCAACACCACAAACTGTTGATGCACTTATGCGTTTAGACTTACCGTCTGGCGTTGATATCGAAATCAAACTATAATATTAACCTGCTTTTAAGCGGCATGTCCGCTCTTGATAAAATGGCAAACAAATAAAACATATATTTATATAGGAGGTGTAACGGATGACCAAAGGAATCTTAGGTAGAAAAATCGGTATGACTCAGGTGTTTGCTGAGAATGGCGAAGTCATCCCAGTAACAGTAATTGAAGCTGAACCAAACGTGGTTTTGCAAAAGAAAACAGTTGACTCTGATGGTTACGAAGCAATCCAACTTGGATTTGCTGACCAAAAGAAGAACAACATTAAGAAACCGTCTGAAGGGCATGCAGCAAAAGCCCAAACGACTCCTAAGCGCTACATCAAGGAAATCCGTAACGTTACTCTAGATGACTATGAAGTCGGACAAGAGCTTAGCGTAACAACTTTTGCAGAAGGCGATATCGTTGACGTAACTGGAACATCTAAAGGGAAAGGTTTCCAAGGTGCTATTAAGCGTCATAACCAATCTCGCGGACCGATGTCCCACGGTTCACGTTACCATCGTCGTCCAGGTTCAATGGGTCCTGTTGCTCCAAACCGTGTATTTAAAGGGAAACTTCTTCCTGGACGCATGGGTGGAGAAACAAAAACCATTCAAAACCTTGAAATTGTAAAAGTTGACGCTGAACGTAATCTTCTTCTTGTTAAAGGAAATGTTCCTGGAGCTAGAAAAGGCTATGTAGCGATTCAGTCCGGAGTTAAAGCTAACTAATCGATCTATAGAAGAAAGGAGGCCACATCATGCCGAAAGTTACAGTATTTAATCAAACTGGTTCAGAAGTTGGCGATATCGAGCTTGCTGATTCCGTATTCGGAATTGAACCAAATGAGAGTGTTTTACATGACGCAGTAGTAATGCAACAAGCAACACTTCGTCAAGGAACACACAAAACAAAAGGACGTTCTGAAGTACGTGGAGGCGGTCGTAAACCATGGCGTCAAAAGGGTACAGGACGTGCTCGTCAAGGTTCTATCCGTTCACCACAATGGGTTGGCGGTGGAGTAGTCTTTGGACCAACACCACGCAGCTACAGCTTCAAACTTCCTAAGAAGGTTCGTCGTTTAGCTATCAAATCAGCTCTTTCAAGCAAAGTACAGGCAGCTGAAGTTGTTGTACTTGAGGATCTGAAATTTGACGCAGTAAAAACTAAAGACATGGCAGCAGTCTTGTCTGGACTTTCTATTGCTAAAAAAGCACTTGTTGTTGTCGCTGACTACAACGAGAACGTTGAACTATCTAGTCGTAATCTTCCTAATGTCACAGTTTTAACTGCTGATTCCGTTAATGTTCTTGATGTGCTTAAGCACGACAAGCTTGTTTTAACAAAAGCGGCAGTTGAAAAGGTAGAGGAGGTGCTTGCATAATGTCAAACGCTCGTGATATCTTAAAGCGCCCTATCATTACTGAACGTTCAACTGATCTGATGGAAGAAAAGAAATACACATTTGAAGTTGATGTTCGTGCGAACAAGACTCAAATCAAATCAGCTGTTGAAGAGATCTTTGAAGTAAAGGTTTCAAATGTCAATACAATTAACTCCAAAGGGAAGTCAAAACGTTTCGGACGTTACACTGGCTACACGGCTCGCCGTAAAAAAGCTATTGTTACTTTAACGCCTGAAAGTAAAGAACTAGACTTCTTTGAAGGGTAACATTAACAAAGAAGGAGGGAATTAAACATGGCCATTAAAAAGTATAAACCAACCAGTGCCGGTCGTCGTGGCATGTCAGTACTTGACTTTGCTGAAATTACGACGGATAAGCCGGAAAAGTCGTTACTTGCTCCTTTACACAAAAAAGGCGGACGTAACAACCAAGGTAGATTGACAGTACGTCACCAAGGTGGCGGACACAAACGTCAATACCGTGTTATTGATTTCAAACGTAACAAAGATGGTATTCCAGGACGCGTTGCTACAATCGAGTACGATCCAAACCGTTCTGCTAACATCGCGTTGCTTCATTACGCTGATGGTGAAAAACGTTACATCATAGCTCCTAAGGGTCTTAAAGTAGGAAACGTTCTTGTATCAGGTGCTGAATCTGATATTAAAGTAGGGAACACTCTTCCACTTAAGAACATCCCTGTAGGTACTGTTATCCACAACATCGAGCTTCGTCCTGGAAAAGGCGGTCAGCTTGTACGTTCTGCTGGAACTGAAGCTCAGCTTCTAGGTAAAGAAGGAGATTATGTACTAGTTCGCTTGAACTCAGGTGAAACTCGTTACATCCTTGCTACTTGCCGTGCAACAATCGGTCAAGTTGGTAACCTTGAGCATGAACTTGTGAACATCGGTAAAGCCGGTCGTTCTAGATGGTTAGGCAAACGTCCTACTGTTCGTGGTTCTGTAATGAACCCTAACGATCACCCACACGGTGGTGGTGAAGGTAGATCACCAATCGGACGTAAGTCACCAATGTCTCCTTGGGGTAAACCAACTCTTGGATACAAAACTCGTAAGAAGAACAACCAATCTGACAAGTACATTGTACGTCGTCGCAAAAAATAACGCGATATGGCTTCGGTTCTCAACTAGGGGGCCGTTGGCCAAATCACGGAAGGAGGGAATCTCATGAGCCGTAGTTTGAAAAAGGGACCTTTTGTAGATGGTCATCTGATGAAAAAAGTTGAAGCTCTTAACGAGACTAACGATAAGAAAGTAATTAAGACATGGTCTCGTCGTTCAACCATCTTTCCTGATTTCGTCGGTCATACATTTGCAATCTATGATGGTCGTAAGCATGTACCGGTATACGTATCTGAAGATATGGTAGGTCATAAGCTTGGCGAATTCGCACCAAGCCGTACTTACAAAGGTCACGCTGCTGACGATAGAAAAACAAGACGTTAAGGATTGAAGAGAGGAGGTTAAGACCATGCAAGCTAAAGCTGTAGCAAAACAAATTCGTATTGCTCCTCGTA
Organism: Alkalicoccobacillus murimartini; assembly: GCF_030813245.1. Classification (GTDB taxonomy): domain Bacteria; phylum Bacillota; class Bacilli; order Bacillales; family Bacillaceae_D; genus Alkalicoccobacillus; species Alkalicoccobacillus murimartini. The sequence continues at coordinate 37,759 of NZ_JAUSUA010000010.1, forward strand.
AAGTGCGTTTGGTTATAGACTTAATTCGCGGCAAAAACGTTGGAGAAGCAGTGGCTATCTTACGCCACACTCCAAAAGCTGCCTCGCCGGTAGTAGAAAAGTTGTTGAATTCAGCTATTGCTAATGCAGAACACAATTACGAGATGGAGCCAAATAACCTTGTTATTAGTGAAGCCTTTGTTGATGAAGGTGTAACTCTTAAACGTTTCCGTCCACGTGCAATGGGACGTGCAAGCAAAATTAACAAACGTAGTAGCCACATTACGATTGTAGTAACTGAAAAGAAGGAGGGATAACACATGGGTCAAAAAATTAATCCGATAGGTCTTCGGGTTGGTATTATTCGTGACTGGGAGTCTAAATGGTACGCTGAAAAAGACTACGCTACTCTTCTTCACGAAGATATTAAAATCCGTGACTATGTTGAAGGTCGCTTAAAAGAAGCATCCGTTTCTAAAGTTGAAATTGAGCGTGCTGCTAATCGTGTGAATATCACAATTTCTACTGCTAAACCAGGAATGGTTATTGGTAAAGGTGGATCAGAGGTTGAAGCTCTTCGTAAAGCTTTAAACGATCTTACTGGAAAACGAGTTCACATTAACATCTTTGAAATCAAGCAAGCAGATCTTGATGCAAAGCTTGTTGCAGAAAACATTGCTCGTCAACTTGAAAGCCGTATTTCATTCCGTCGTGCGATGAAGCAATCAATTCAACGTACTATGCGTTCTGGCGCTAAAGGAATTAAAACGCAAGTATCTGGCCGTCTTGGTGGAGCAGATATCGCGCGTTCTGAGCATTACAACGAAGGAACAGTTCCACTTCATACTCTTCGTGCTGACATCGATTATGGAACAGCAGAAGCAGATACAACTTATGGTAAAATCGGAGTTAAAATCTGGATTTATCGTGGTGAAGTCCTTCCAACGAAAGGAACTAAAAAAGAGGAAGGAGGCAAATAATCATGTTATTACCAAAACGTGTTAAATATCGTCGCGAACATCGCGGAAAAATGCGTGGTCGTGCAAAAGGTGGTACTGAAGTTCATTTCGGTGAATTCGGACTACAAGCTACTGAAGCATCTTGGGTGACAAACCGTCAGATCGAAGCTGCTCGTATTGCTATGACTCGTTACATGAAACGTGGTGGTAAGGTTTGGATCAAGATCTTCCCTTCTAAGCCATACACTGCAAAGCCTTTAGAAGTACGAATGGGTTCTGGTAAAGGGGCGCCTGAAGGTTGGGTTGCTGTTGTGAAGCCTGGTAAGATTATGTTTGAAATCTCTGGAGTATCTGAAGAAGTAGCTCGTGAAGCTCTTCGTCTTGCCTCTCACAAATTACCGCTCAAAACTAAGTTTGTAAAACGTGAAGAACTGGGTGGTGACGCAAATGAAAGCTAATGATATCCGTAACTTAACCACTGCTGAAATTGAAAAACAGACTCAAACATTGAAAGAGGAGTTATTCAACCTTCGCTTTCAACTAGCAACTGGTCAATTAGACAATCCATCACGTATCCGTGAGGTGCGTAAAGGAATTGCTCGTACAAAGACCGTATTGCGTGAGCGTGAGCTTGGAATTAACAACGGCTAAAGAGGAGGTTTGCTAAATGGAACGCAACCAGCGTAAAGTATATCAAGGTCGCGTTGTTTCCGACAAAATGGATAAAACCATAAGTGTCCTTGTTGAAACATACAAAAAGGATCGCTTGTACGGAAAACGTGTTAAATATTCAAAGAAACTTAAAGCCCATGACGAAGAAAACACTGCAAAAGCCGGTGACATCGTTCGAATCATGGAAACTCGTCCGCTATCTAAGGACAAACGTTTTCGTCTAGTAGAAATCGTTGAAGAAGCGGTTATCATTTAATAGAAGCTTTTGATTCGAAGGGAGGTAAAATCATATGATTCAACAGGAATCCCGTTTAAAAGTTGCAGATAACTCAGGTGCTCGTGAAGTATTATGTATTAAAGTACTTGGAGGTTCTGGACGTAAGACTGCTAACATTGGTGATGTAATTGTTTGTACTGTAAAACAAGCAACACCAGGTGGCGTTGTCAAAAAGGGTGAGGTTGTTAAGGCTGTTATCGTTCGTTCTAAAACAGGTGCTCGTCGTACTGACGGTTCATACATCAAATTTGATGAGAACGCAGCTGTAATTGTACGTGATGATAAAAGTCCACGCGGAACTCGTATCTTTGGACCGGTTGCTCGTGAACTTCGCGATAACCAATTCATGAAGATTGTTTCTCTTGCTCCGGAAGTTCTTTAATTAACGATTGAATGGCAAGACCCAGGGAGGTGCAAATATGTCAAACATGCATGTCAAAAAAGGTGATACAGTAATTGTTATCGCTGGTAAAGATAAAGGTAAGCAAGGTGTTGTTCTTGAAGCTTTTCCTAAGAAAAGCCGTGTGCTTGTTGAAGGTGTTAACCTTGTTAAAAAACACGCGAAACCATCTCAGGATAATCCACAAGGCGGCATCCTTAACCAGGAAGCAGCAATTCATTCATCTAACGTGATGCACATTGATCCTAAATCAGGAGAGCGCACACGAGTTGGATTTAAAGAAGAGAACGGTAAAAAAGTACGGGTTGCAAAACGTTCTGGCGAAGCGCTAGACAAGTAATCAACACGTTTGAAAGGAGGACCTTTAAATGAGTCGTTTAAAAGAAAAGTACTCTCAAGAAATCGCTCCATCACTAGTTGAAAAGTTCAAATACAGCTCAACTATGGCGGTGCCTAAACTTGATAAAATTGTTATTAACATGGGTGTTGGTGAAGCCGTATCAAATGCAAAAGCACTTGATAAAGCAGTTGAAGAATTAACTGAAATTGCAGGTCAAAAACCAGTTATCACTAAAGCAAAGAAATCAATTGCAGGCTTTAAACTTCGTGAAGGTATGCCAATTGGCGCTAAAGTTACTCTTCGTGGACAACGTATGTATGATTTCCTTGATAAATTAGTTAGTGTATCTTTACCACGTGTTCGTGATTTCCGTGGGATCTCAAAGAAAGCCTTTGACGGTCGCGGTAACTACACACTTGGCGTAAAAGAACAACTAATTTTCCCTGAAATTAACTACGACAAAGTCGATAAAGTTCGTGGAATGGATATCGTTATCGTAACAACTGCACAGTCAGATGAAGAAGCACGCGAATTGCTAACTCAAATGGGTATGCCGTTTCAAAAGTAAGATAAGTTTTATTGATTAGGAGGGAATACATTGGCAAAAAAATCAATGATTGCAAAACAAAAGCGTAAGCCTAAGTTTAAAGTGCAGGAATATACACGTTGTGAAAGATGTGGTCGTCCTCATTCAGTATTGCAGAAATTTAAACTTTGCCGTATTTGCTTTAAAGAACTCGCTTATAAAGGACAAATTCCTGGCGTTAAAAAAGCAAGCTGGTAATACCTAGAACGGGAAGGAGGTAATTAAACATGGTTATGACAGATCCTATCGCAGATATGCTTACTCGTATTCGTAACGCTAACCTTGTTCGTCACGAGAAGCTTGAGCTGCCAGCTTCAACTATAAAAAAAGAAATTGCCGATATTTTGAAGCGTGAAGGTTTCATTCGTGATTTCGAATATATTGAAGATAGCAAACAAGGCGTGATTCGTATTTTCTTGAAATACGGTTCAACTAATGAGCGTGTAATCACAGGCCTTAAACGTATCAGCAAGCCAGGACTACGTGTCTATGCTAAATCAGGGGAACTTCCTCGTGTACTTGGCGGACTTGGAATTGCGCTTGTATCAACATCAAAAGGTGTTATGACAGACAAAGATGCTCGTCAACAGCAAGTCGGTGGAGAAGTACTGGCTTACGTTTGGTAGAAGCGTGTTTGAATCGAATGGAGGTGTAATGTATGTCCCGAGTTGGTAGAAAACCAATTGAAGTTCCTGGTGATGTTACAGTTACACTAGAAGGTACTTTTATTACAGTAAAAGGTCCTAAAGGTGAACTGAGCCGCGATTTGCACCCGGACATTAAAGTTAACATTGAAGATAAAGAGATTACGGTTGAACGTCCATCGGACCACAAAGATCACCGTGCTCTTCACGGAACAACACGTAGCTTGATCAACAACATGGTAGAAGGCGTAACTAAAGGCTTCGAACGTGGACTTGAGCTTGTAGGTGTAGGTTACCGTGCTACAAAATCAGGAAACAAACTAGTTCTTAACGTTGGTTACTCTCACCCAGTTGAGATCGTACCAGCTGAAGGTATTGAAGTTGAAGTTCCTTCTAATACGAAAGTAGTTGTAAAAGGGATCGATAAGCAAGCTGTTGGTGCTCTTGCATCTAACATCCGTGCAGTCCGTCTGCCTGAGCCTTACAAAGGTAAAGGAATTCGCTATGAAGGTGAAAATGTTCGCCGTAAAGAAGGAAAAACAGGTAAATAATTAATTAGCTAGCGAAAGGAATGACGTTCAATGATTACGAAGCCGAACAAAAATCAGGCACGTAAGAAAAGACATGCTCACGTTCGTCGCGCCATTACTGGTACGCCTGAACGTCCACGTCTTAACGTTTTCCGTTCTTCGAAACACATCTACGCTCAATTGATCGATGATGTGAATCGTGTAACTTTAGCTCAAGCTTCTTCACTTGATAAAGAGCTTGGTCTTGAGAACGGTGCTAACAAAGAAGCAGCTGAAAAAGTTGGTTCACTTGTAGCGAAACGTGCAGTGGAAAAAGGACACGAAACAATCGTTTTTGACCGTGGTGGATACATTTATCACGGACGTGTACAGACACTTGCAGATGCAGCCCGTGCGGCTGGTCTGAAATTCTAAGAACAGATAAGGAGGGAAAATAAATGCGTCGTATTGACCCTAATACGTTAGAACTTGAAGAAAAAGTCGTAACAGTTAACCGTGTTGCTAAAGTAGTAAAAGGCGGACGTCGTTTCCGTTTTGCAGCATTAGTTGTTGTTGGAGACAAGAACGGACACGTTGGTTTTGGAATGGGTAAAGCTCAGGAGGTTCCTGAAGCAATCCGTAAAGCTGTCGAGGACGCAAAAAAGAACCTTATTGAGGTTCCAATTGTAGGCACAACACTTCCTCACCAAATTCTAGGACATTTCGGAGCAGGCCGCGTACTTCTTAAGCCAGCATCTGAAGGTACTGGAGTTATCGCAGGTGGTCCGGTTCGTGCAGTACTTGACCTTGCTGGTGTAGGCGATATCCTATCTAAATCATTGGGATCTAACAACCCAATTAACATGGTACGTGCTACAATCCAAGGCCTGTCAAACCTAAAACGTGCTGAAGAAGTTGCAAAACTTCGTGGCAAATCCGTAGAAGAACTCTTAGGATAAGGAGGGACATTTAAATGGCTAAGAAATTAGAAATTACCCTCACGCGTAGTTTGATTGGTCGCCCTGAATCTCAGCGCGTTACCGTTAATACGCTAGGTTTACGTAAAATGCATCAAACAGTAGTACAACAAGATAATGTAGCAATTCGTGGAATGGTTAACAAAGTAAGTCACTTGGTAACTGTTACTGAAATTGAAGCATAATTGACGATTTTTGAATGAGGAGGTGTCGACATTGAAACTTCATGAGTTGAAGCCTGCAGAAGGTTCTCGTAAAGTTCGTAATCGCGTAGGCCGAGGAATCGGTTCGGGAAATGGTAAAACAAGTGGAAGAGGCCATAAAGGTCAAAATTCTCGTTCTGGCGGAGGAGTTCGTCCAGGATTTGAGGGTGGACAAAATCCACTTTACCGTCGTTTACCAAAACGCGGATTCACAAACCGTACTCGTAAAGAGTACTCAGTAATCAGTCTTGATACTCTTAACCGTTTTGACGCGGGTACAGAGGTTACACCTGAACTACTAATCGAGTCTAAAGCAGTGAAAAATGTGAAGGCTGGTATTAAAGTTCTTGGTAATGGTACGCTTGAGAAAAAGCTAACTGTGAAAGCAAACAAGTTTTCAGCATCAGCAGTAGAAGCTATTGAGGCAGCTGGCGGAAAAACCGAGGTGGTTTAATGTTCCGGACGATCTCCAACATTTTCCGAGTGGGTGATTTGCGCCGTAAGGTCATCTTCACCCTTCTTATGCTCGTTGTTTTTCGGATCGGAAGCTTTATTCCTATCCCTGGTTCAAATAGTGAGGTGCTAAACTTCTTTGATGAAGCAAATGCATTTGGCTTTTTGAACACCTTTGGGGGAGGGGCTTTAGGTAACTTCTCGATTTTTGCGATGGGCATTATGCCATATATTACAGCATCCATTGTTGTACAATTGTTACAAATGGACGTGGTACCTAAGTTCACCGAATGGGCAAAGCAAGGTGAGGCAGGGCGTCGTAAGCTGGCACAGGTAACTCGTTATGGAACGATCGTTTTAGGTTTTGTTCAAGCATTAGGGATGTCAATCGGTTTCAACTCACTTGCTCCAGGTCTGATTCAGAACCCTGGCATTATGACATATTTGTTTATTGCACTGGTTCTTACAGCAGGTACAGCTTTTCTTATGTGGCTGGGTGAGCAAATCACCGCAAATGGTGTTGGAAATGGAATCTCTATCATAATATTTGCAGGTATTGCAGCAGGTATTCCAAACGGTCTAAACCAGATATACACATCTGAGATCGAGGGCGCAGGCGATCAGCTATTCCTAAGTATTATTACTTTGCTGGTTCTTGCAGTAGCCATTCTTTTGATTGTTGTAGGAGTAATATATGTTCAACAGGCACTTCGTAAAGTTCCTGTTCAATATGCAAAACGTCAGGTGAACAACCGAACAACTTCGGGCGGTCAATCGACACACTTACCTCTAAAGGTAAATGCGTCTGGGGTTATCCCAGTTATCTTCGCATCTGCGCTGTTCTACTTTCCAGGTACAATTGCTGGATTCTTTGGAACAGAGAACGCAACAGCGAGGTTAATTGTAGATATCTTCGAACCGAGTAACCCTTATGGTGCGGTTATGTTCGTTGCGTTAATTATTGCTTTTACTTATTTCTATACATTCATTCAGGTTAATCCAGAAAAAATGGCAGAAAATCTTAAGAAACAAGGTGGATATATCCCTGGAATCCGTCCTGGAAAAACCACACAGACTTACTTAACTCGCATTTTATACCGTTTGACCTTTGTTGGTTCGTTGTTCCTTGCAACAGTCGCAATTATCCCTGTTATTTTCATTCAGGTAATGAATTTACCAGCAGCTATTCAAATTGGTGGTACAGGATTATTGATCGTTGTTGGTGTCGCATTAGATACAATGAAACAAATCGAAGGACAGTTAATCAAACGTTCGTATAAAGGCTTCATTAAGTAAACTTGCATCGGGGTATTCACACCCCGTTCGCTTGTTGTCGGGAGAACGGATGAGAGGGGACTCGTAATGAATCTAATGTTAATGGGACTGCCGGGTGCCGGTAAAGGAACCCAGGCAGAAAAGATCTCTAAAAAATATGAGGTACCTCATATTTCGACGGGAGATATGTTCCGAGCTGCAATCAAAGATCAGACTGAATTAGGAGTGGAAGCTAAGTCCTATATGGATGGCGGTAACCTTGTCCCTGATGAAGTCACAATTGGTATAGTACGCGAGCGATTGTCTCAGGACGATTGCAAAAAAGGGTTTCTATTAGACGGATTTCCTAGAACAGTAGCTCAAGCACAAGCGTTAGAAGAAATTCTAGCTGAACAAGGACGTACGTTAGATTACGTACTCTATGTTCATGTTCCTGAGCAATTACTAATGGATCGTTTAACTGGTAGAAGAGTTTCTTCTTCTGGCCGTACGTATCATGTGCTGTTCAACCCGCCAAAGGTTGAAGGTAAAGATGATGTGGACGGAAGCGATTTGATTCAAAGGGAAGACGACAAACCAGAAACCGTTAAAAAGCGTCTAGAGGTAAATATTGCGCAAACACAGCCGCTTATTGACTTCTATACTGAGAAAGAGTATCTTCAAACGATACATGGTGATCAAGAAATTGGTCAGGTGTTTGAAGAGATTGATTCCCTGTTAAAGGGACTCCATGCATGATTATTCTAAAGACCGAAAGGGAAATAGAAATTATGCGTGAAGCTGGTCGAATTGTGGCACTGACTCATCAAGAGCTCAAGCCACATATCAAGCCAGGGGTCACAACAGGTGAACTCGATCAAATTGCTGAGAGATTCATTCGATCTCACGGGGCAGTGCCTTCTTTTAAGGACTATAACGGATTTTCAGGCAGTGTATGTGCTTCAGTAAATGAGGAACTGGTACATGGTATTCCGGGTAAGCGGGTTCTGAAGGATGGCGATATAATCAGTCTGGACATTGGTGCCTATCATAATGGATATCATGGAGATTCAGCATGGACTTATGCCGTTGGCTCAGTCAGTGAGGATGATTCGCGGTTATGTGAGGTAACTGAAGCAGCTTTGTATAAGGGTCTAGAGCAGGCAAAACCTGGTGCTAGATTATCTGATATTTCACATGCTATTCAGGATTATGCCGAGCCTCTTGGATTCTCCATTGTAAGAGAGTATGTCGGACATGGTGTCGGGCAAAACTTACATGAAGATCCACAAATTCCGAACTACGGACCTCCTGGTAAAGGCATCCGCCTTAAAAAGGGTATGGTACTAGCAATTGAGCCGATGATCAATGCAGGTTCTAGGTATGTCCGAACACTTGCAGATAATTGGACGGTTGTTACCGTAGATAGCAAAAAGTGCGCTCATTATGAGCACACGATTGCAATAACAGAAACAGGCTATGAAATTTTGACAAAAGCTTGATTTTGTAAGGTGAATAGTCGATTTTGATTGGCTTTAATGTTATTATAGGAATGTTAGGGGTTTTTTGTTTGAAGAGGCAAAACCCTCTTTTGATGAAACTTGCTTTATGATGAATTCCGTACTAGTTTATATAAACATGATTTACTGAAGGGAGGAACATTAGTACATGGTCAAAGAGGATGTTATTGAAGTAGAAGGAACGGTTGTAGAACCGCTTCCCAATGCGATGTTTCGTGTAGAGCTTGAGAATGGTCACAGAATCCTCGCTCACGTATCAGGTAAGATTCGGATGCACTTTATTCGTATTCTTCCAGGAGATAAGGTCACAATTGAACTTTCTCCATATGATCTGACACGTGGACGAATCACTTATAGGTATAAATAACATCAAACAAGCATAAGCGTAACGCTTTGTTACGGCTGTGCGCTTCCTTACAGGAGGGGGTTATCTGTTATGAAGGTCAGTCCATCGGTAAAACCAATTTGCGAAAAATGTAAAGTCATTAAACGCAAAGGTGTCGTAATGGTTATTTGTGAAAATCCGAAACACAAGCAAAAACAAGGTTAATTCATAAGGAGGTGCAGAACGCATGGCACGTGTTGCAGGTATTGATATTCCGCGCGATAAGCGAGTAGTTATCTCACTTACTTACGTTTTCGGAATCGGTAAAACTAAAGCTTCTCAAATTCTTGCACAAGCTGGTGTATCTGAGCATACACGAGTTCGTGATTTAACAGAAGAAGAGCTTGGTAAAATCCGTGAAGCATTAGAAGCTCATTCAGTTGAAGGGGATCTTCGTCGTGAAGTTTCACTAAACATCAAACGTTTAATTGAAATTGGTTCATATCGAGGCATTCGCCACCGTCGTAGTTTGCCAGTACGTGGGCAAAACTCTAAAAACAACGCTCGTACACGCAAAGGTCCACGTCGGACTGTAGCTAACAAGAAGAAATAAGTAAAGGAGGTCGAACATAACTATGGCTAAGAAAACGAATACTCGTCCAAAGCGCCGGCAGAAAAAGAATATTGAAACTGGTGTGGCCCATATCCGCTCTACTTTCAATAACACGATTGTGACAATCACGGATACTCAAGGGAACGCTATTTCTTGGGCTAGTGCTGGAGCACTTGGATTCAAGGGTTCTCGTAAATCAACTCCATTTGCTGCACAAATGGCTGCAGAAGCAGCTGCTAAAACAGCAATGGAACACGGAATGAAAATTATTGAGGTTTCTGTTAAAGGTCCTGGAGCTGGACGTGAAGCAGCAATTCGTTCTTTACAGGCAATTGGACTAGAAGTTAACATGATTAAAGATGTTACTCCTGTTCCACACAATGGCTGCCGTCCACCAAAACGTCGCAGAGTGTAACGGAATCACTCAGTTGTATAGATTTCCTGTAAGTGTCAATAATGGATGAGACGATCACAATCCGATTGACCTGAAGGTGAAAGTTTGGATTTGCCTATGACGATTAGGCAATCCATGCGGTCTACCGGAGTTCGACGTTTTGAAGGAGGGTTTGTTTAATGATCGAAATTGAAAAGCCAAATATTGAAACGGTTGAAGTTAGTGAAGACGCTAAGTATGGGAAATTTGTAGTTGAACCACTCGAACGTGGGTATGGTACAACACTAGGAAACTCATTACGCAGAATTCTCTTATCCTCTCTTCCGGGTGCAGCTGTAACAGCTGTTCAGATTGATGGTGTATTACATGAATTCTCAACGATTGAAGGCGTTGTGGAGGATGTAACAACTATTATTTTGAACCTGAAAAAGCTTGCTCTAAAGATTTATTCTGAAGAAGAGAAGACACTTGAGATCGACATTCAGGGTGAAGGTGTTGTAACAGCTGGTGACTTAACTCACGATAGTGATGTTGAGGTCTTAAATCCAGATCTTCATATTGCTACGTTGACAAAAGGTGCGAATCTGCACATGCGTCTTCTAGCTAAACGAGGTCGTGGCTATGTATTGGCTGAGGGCAATAAGAATGACGATCAACCGATCGGAGTTCTTCCAATTGACTCTATCTATACTCCTGTTGCGCGTGTAAACTATCAAGTTGAGAATACACGTGTCGGTCAAGTAACTAACTATGATAAACTAACCCTTGATGTTTGGACAGATGGAAGCACTCGTCCCGAGGAAGCTGTTTCTCTTGGTGCTAAAATCCTGAACGAGCATCTCAATATTTTTGTTGGATTAACGGATCAAGCGCAAAATGCTGAAATCATGGTTGAAAAAGAAGAGGACCAAAAGGAAAAAGTACTTGAGATGACGATCGAAGAACTTGACCTTTCTGTTCGTTCTTACAATTGTTTAAAGCGTGCTGGCATTAACACGGTTCAAGAGCTGACACACAAAACAGAAGAAGACATGATGAAGGTACGTAACCTTGGTCGCAAATCATTAGAAGAAGTTCAAGAAAAGTTGGGTGAGCTAGGTTTAGGTCTTCGTAACGAAGAATAAGCCGGCCCCGGCCGTTTCTTTTATTCGCTTCTAAACACAATAAGCAACCTTAAACAATAGCTTTTTTACAGGCTTTTGTTAGGTGATTTTTTCATGTTAAGGACTCTGCTCTAAGCAGCAGGTTAAAGGAGGGAAATACACATGGCATACGCAAAACTTGGTCGTGATAGTGCTGGACGTAAAGCATTATTCCGTGATCTTACTACAGATCTAATTATCAACGAGCGCATCGAGACTACTGAAGCAAAAGCGAAGGAGCTTCGTTCAATCGTTGAGAAAATGATTACTCTTGGTAAGCGTGGAGACTTGCATGCTCGTCGTCAGGCAGCTGCATTTGTTCGTCGTGAGGTAGCTAATACAGAGACAAAGCAGGATGCAATCCAAAAGCTTTTCGCTGATATCGCACCACGCTACGAGGAACGTCAAGGTGGATACACTCGTATTCTTAAAATTGGACCGCGTCGTGGAGACGGTGCACCAATGGTATACATTGAGCTTGTATAACCTATAACGTTTATATAAGGCGACTAAGGGCAGGAGAGACTGTGAGCATGCATGCTCTGACTCTATTGCCCTTTTTTGTATTCAAAAAAAGGAGTGAGTGGATGACTGTTCTTATTGATATCCAAGATGTGAGCTTTCAATACCCTCACTCTTCTAAATCTGTTCTAACTGACGTGTCCATTCGTATTAAGCGAGGGGAATGGGTGGCGATTGCTGGACGTAATGGTTCTGGCAAATCGACATTAGGTCGTTTGGTAACCGGTCAGCTACAGCCAACTTCAGGGAGCATTCTACTAGCTGGAGACCAGATCGATAGCTCTGCATCTGATAGAATAGGTCGAATGCGCTGTGGCTATGTCTTTCAAAATCCAGATCACCAATTTATTGGTGCAACCGTATGGGATGATTTAGCCTTTGGTCTAGAAAACTACGCGATCCCTCGTGAAGAGATGCTTAGCCGGATGCGAAAGTATGTAGCTGTGTTAGATCTAGAAGATCTAATCGATCAAGCACCTCATCAATTATCAGGTGGGCAGAAGCAACGTGTCGCCTTGGCAGGTGTCATGGTACTTGAGCCTGACGTCATTATCCTTGATGAGGCAACGAGTATGCTGGACCCAAAAGGACGTACAGAAGTAATGAATGCATTAGCGGAGATCTCCAGGCGTGGTGTGACCATTGTTATGATCACTCACGATATGGAGGAAGTTATGCAAACGGAACGTCTGATTATTGTTCATGAAGGACAACTAGTTGCAGATGACCATCCGTTTAAGGTGTTTGAAGAAGATCACCTCATTCAAGAGGCGGGATTGAAACGACCTTTTGTGGTGGAGCTTCAGCAAGAACTAGGTAAAGCTGACCTGCCCTTACATGGTCAATGTCGTACGGAAGGGGAGTTGATTAAGCAATTATGCAGCTTTCCTTTAAACAAGTAAGCCATACGTATATGGGCGGTACACCATTTGAGCACCAAGCATTACATCGTGTCAGCCTAACTATTCCAACAGGCTGCTTTGCGGTTGTGATCGGGCCAACAGGTTCAGGTAAGTCAACACTTGTACAGCATATGAACGGGTTACTTCGACCGACAGCGGGTGAGGTTCGGGCTGGAGCGTTTCATCTGACACCCAAGAAAAATCGTACATCTTTGCTGAAGCTTCGGCAGTCTGTAGGGTTTCTTTTTCAATATCCAGAGCATCAATTATTTGAGGAGACCATCAAAAAAGAATTGATGTTTGGTCCAATCAATTTTGGAGTGGCGAAGGAAGAAGCCGAAACTCGGGCTGAAGCTATACTTCCTAAGGTCGGGTTGTCTCCTGAACTATTGCCTGTGTCTCCATTACAGCTATCAGGGGGACAAATGAGAAGGGTAGCGATTGCATCTATCCTCGCTCAGCACCCTGAGCTATTGATTCTGGATGAACCTGCGGCAGGCCTTGATCCTGAAGGGCGAGAGGTTATCTTGAATATGCTCTATGAATACCATCAGCAGCATAATCAAACAACTGTTCTTGTTACCCATCATATGGAGGATGCACTACGGCTGGCAGACCTTGTTATTGTAATGAATAAGGGAGCAGTCTTTTTAAGTGGCACACCAGAAGAGGTATTTTCAGAATCGAAAAAGCTTGAATCGATTGGGTTAGAGTTACCAGAAACGATTCGCTTCATGCGCGATGTGAAGAATTCATTTGGGTTACCTGAAGTGCCCTTCCTTAAAACAAGATCTGAGGTTGTTAAATACTTAACACGCCTACTTTCTACTAAGGGGAAGGGTGGGGTGTAATGTCTTATTCGATCATCGGTCAATACGTTCCGGCACAATCGTTTATGCATAAATTGGATGCGCGTTCGAAGATTGTCTGTGTCTTTACCTTAGCCATAGTCATCTTTTTGGCAGGGACGTTTCAAACGTTACTCGTCATGGCGGCTAGTACGATTGTACTGGCGTTCTTCTCGCGTATCCCCGTTCATTATTATGTGAAGAGCATGAAACCAGTTCTTATCCTTATTACTTTTTTCTTCTTATTTCATTTGTTTTTCACTCGTGACGGGACGGAGTTATATTCGATTGGTCCGGTAGCGGTATATTCTGGGGGCGTGGCAAAAGGTTCGTTTGTAGCGCTACGAATTCTGACGTTGCTCATGTTTGCTTCATTTTTAACTTTAACCACAAAGGTAGTTGATCTGACAGATGGACTGGAACGTCTATTATCACCGCTTCAACGAGTGAAGGTTCCAGTACATGAAATGGTCTTAATGATGTCTATTGCCCTAAGGTATATTCCGATATTAATGCAAGAAACAGAAAAACTTAGTCGTGCTCAGGCCGCTAGGGGAGCCGACCTAACAACAGGTCCAGTTCTATCGAGGATAAAAGCTTTATATCCCTTGCTGCTACCATTAATTGTTCAGTCGTTTAAACGCGCAGAAACAATGGCTCAGGCCATGGAAGCAAGGGGTTACCAAATGGGTGCAAAGAGAACCTACCTGCGTGAGTTAACCTGGAGAACAGGTGACACGCTCACCATCTGCTTTACAGTCATCACCACAGTAGGGATTATTTTTCTTCGGAGTTAGGAGGCTGTTCCATGCAAAGGATTGCTTGTCTGATTGAATACATCGGTACAAACTTTGCGGGGTACCAGGTTCAGCCAAATGGCCGGACCGTACAACAAGAGATTGAGACGTCCCTAATGAAGCTGCATAAGGGACAAGATATCAAAGTCTCGGCTTCAGGTCGAACAGATGCTGGGGTGCACGCTAAGGGGCAAGTGATTCACTTTGATAGTCCTCTAAGCATTCCAGCCGATCGTTGGGCAAAAGCACTAAATACTCTGCTTCCACGAGACATTCGAATCATCGCCAGTCAATATGTAGATACTGACTTTCATGCCAGGTATACAACAACCGGAAAGCAGTATCGGTATAAGGTGATTCGTCGTGATGATATCTTTATGCGGAACCGAGCCTACTATGTGCCTCATTCGCTTGATATCGAAGCGATGAGAGAAGCTTGCGGCTATATGCTGGGTACACATGACTTTAGTTCTTTTTGTGCAGCAAATACGTCTGTAGAGGATAAGGTGAGGACGATCACTCAGTGTGAGATTGCCGAGCATGATGATGAACTGAACTTTATTCTCGCAGGAAACGGATTTCTTTATAATATGGTCCGGATCGCTGTGGGCACATTGCTTGAGGTTGGATCAGGCAAACGAAGCCCTAGTGAAGTGGCTCAGATCATTTCATCTGAGAATCGAAAAGCTGCCGGAAAAACAGCACCAGCACACGGACTCTATTTGTGGTCAGTAACGTATGCAAAGCCTTTATTTATAAGGGAAAATGAAAGATGAAACACCCGGCAGAGTTTTTACAAGATAGTGTTGACTTTACTACCGAAATATTATATGATGTTAAATGGTAATTCTAAAGACCCACTAGCCCCGGGTTACGGAATGGACATGTAACCAATATACATTCAATGAAACATGAATACAGAAATAATGTTCTTAGGAGGGACAATCCATGCGTACAACATATATGGCAAAGCCAGGTCAAGTAGAACGCAAATGGCATATTGTTGATGCTGAAGGACAAACGTTAGGTCGTTTGGCTTCTGAAGTAGCGTCAATTCTACGCGGTAAAAACAAACCAACTTTCACACCTCACATTGATACAGGTGATTTCGTGATCGTCATTAATGCGTCTAAGATTCAACTAACAGGTAACAAATTGAACGGTAAGATCTACTACCGTCACTCAAATCACCCAGGTGGTCTTAAGCAGACAACTGCTAACGACATGCGTAACAACAAACCTGAGCGTATGATTGAACTAGCTGTAAAAGGAATGCTTCCTAAAAATACTCTTGGCCGTGCTCAAGGTATGAAGCTTCACGTATATGCAGGTAGCGAACACAAACATCAAGCACAAAAACCAGAAGTTTACACACTTCGCGGTTAATCGATAGGAGGGTATTACTTTGGCTCAAGTACAATATTATGGTACAGGTCGCCGCAAGCATTCAACTGCTCGTGTACGCCTTGTTCCCGGTGATGGAAATATCGTAGTAAACGGTCGTTCTCTAGATGAGTATTTTGGTCTTGAAACACTAAAGCTTATCGTTAAACAACCACTTGTTGAGATCGATGTAGTAGGACAATATGATGTACACGTAAACGTTGACGGCGGTGGATTCACTGGTCAAGCTGGTGCAATTCGTCACGGTATCTCACGTGCACTTCTTAAAGTAGATCCAGAAAACCGTCCAGCTCTTAAATCTGCTGGATTCCTGACTCGTGACGCACGTATGAAAGAGCGTAAAAAATACGGTCTTAAAGCAGCACGTCGCGCACCTCAGTTCTCAAAACGTTAATATACTTGCTATATCAATGTTTACCCTCTTTGCTCTTAGGAGCAGGGAGGGTTTTTTCGTGTGTTTTGAAATCACTCTCCTCTTTTCTCCTTCGCTTCACCTCTACATGAAATTTTATGATCTTAACACTTTCCCTACATACGTTTAACAATCAGTCCTTAAAATGAAACTAATGTATGAATTGATTTAAAAATACGCAGCAAAAAAAGGAGTAATGAAAAGAAGATATGAAACTCATGCGAAAAACATCAACAATACTACTACTTTCAGTGCTAACTATAGGATCTCTTGAGCATACTGCTCATGCTGCCAGTCAACTAGTAAAACCTTCAAAGCCACAAGGGACAACTGAAGAATTAAATACAGATGCGCCTGTTGAGGAGCAAGCTTTATCAGCAGTGGATCATGGTGGAAATGCGGACGATGATCAATTAAAGAATATTGCTGAGACTAATCCTTTTATACATATTCTAGATGGGTTTGATCAAGTATGGTCTATGAATCAGCCAGAGTGGAGAGACGGAACAGCCTTAACTGTACCTGGTGAAAATGGTGAGGTTGCAGATTATGGTGACGGACCTACCGTATATTTTGATGGATATAAAAATGATCAGACAAAGGTAGTAGCAGATAAGAAGACATATGCTAACACAGAAATTAGAGATCCAGCGACGTGGGAAGCGAATATCAGATATGTAGAGCAGGTTACAAATAATAGAACGGATCAAGAGGCGTTAGAGGCTTATTATGATGATCAAAGAGATAAGATATATAGCATGATGGATGGTTTTGGGCCTTTAACGAATGCCTACGTAGATATCGTTAACCCCAAAACAAGTGTTGTCAGATCAGCCGAAGACATGAATACATTACTGGAAGAAACAACGGTAGAAGACGAATCTCAAGGGATGGGAAAATGGGAAGGGTCTGAACTAGAAGATACGATGGATTTAGTTGATTTAATTAGATTCAGGAATCCGTCATCGTCTAATCCTTCTAAATACTTTTATTCTTCTCCAAGACCTTACAGAATGGATTCAAATGGTGAAGTGAAAGAAGTTGTGGATGAGAATGGCTTGCCTGTTTGGGACACAATCGGAAGTGGTGAAAGTGCAGAAGAAGAATTACCTTCAGGTGGTAAAAAAGCAACGGGCGAAAGACAGTACCAGCAATATGAAACGAATGTGAAAATTATCCCTGCGTTAGAATATGTAAAGAGAATAGCGGAAGACGGCAGAGGTAAAGACGGAGCCTTTCCAAGCGGGCATACAAGTGCAGCGTATTTATCAACATTTGGATTTGCATACGCAACGCCAGAAAGATATGCGGAGTTTTTAACAAGAGCAGCTCAAATGGGAGAAAATAGAGTAGTGACCGGTATGCACTCTCCACTTGATATTATAGGAGGAAGAATACAGTCCACGGCTATGACTGCCTATGCATACAATCTTCCAGAAAATCAAGAAGTATTGGATAAGGCTTATCAGAATGCAGGAGATGTATTCGGGGAATTAGCTGCATCAAAAGATATGAGCTTGTACGAATATGCACATACAGTCACAGAAGATTATACGTTTGAAAATGCCTACGATGAAGAAGCGTGGGAAGATCATGAAGCAAATAAAGCGTTCTATCGTGAAAAGCTTACTTACGGGTTACCTCAAACAGGCACAAAAGGGTTAGACCCTGTCGTACCTAAAGGGGCAGAAGTTCTACTCGAAACACGTCAGCCTTATTTGGATGATAAACAACGTAGAGAAGTATTGTATACCACAGAAATTGATTCAGGCTACCCTGTAATAGATGAATCAAATGGTTGGGGACGAATTGATTTGGTCACAGCATCTGATGGATATGGTGAGTTTTTAAGCAATGTAACAGTGAATATGGATGCTTCAAAAGGAAGATATAATGCTCATGATTGGTGGAGAAATGATATCACTGGCGGCGGTATGCTGACCAAGCAAGGGACAGGCACACTTACACTGACAGGAAATAATAGTTATTCAGGGGGCACATTGTTACAAGAAGGAACGTTAGAAGCTACTTCTGAGACTGCTTTTGGCGAAGGCGACCTTTACGTAGAGAATGGTACAGTTTTAGTGAATGTAGATGAACCGTTGAATGTACAGGGTGACGTAACAATAGAAGCCGGAACCTTAGATATTGCGATGGATGATGACGAAACTCAACTCATTGCAAATGGGCTGTTATACCTTGATGGTGGCGACCTGAATTTGGATCTCTCTACTTATGAAATAGATAAAGCTACAGATATTACGTTAATGACTGCCGACAAGGTAGAAGGTACATTCGATCATGTAACGGCAGAGGGTTATGATGTAACTCTCACTTATCATGATGATCATGTTGTTGCCCATATTGCAGCAGACGACAGTAACAGACTACCGGAAACGGCCACTACAATTCCTATGTATTTATTAACAGGGATTTTACTTACTTTAAGTGGCGTGTTCTTGTTCTTCATGAGAAGAAGAGAAGTTTAATCGCTTTTGTAGAGAACTATCAGACTTAAAGCACCGGCATCTTGCTGGTGCTTTTTTTTGGGTGAATTCCCACAAACACCAGCAAGCCAGTTCGTTACCATCTCCTTATGGTAAAATTGAATGCAATAAGATATATCGAAATGTAGTGATAGATAGATTCCACCAATGGCATATTAAAAAAAGCGCATTAAGAAGGAGAGTTGTATCAAATGGATCATAATAAATCATCAAAAGCAGAAAATATTCTATCTCAGATCCATAGTAAAACGAAGCTAGGCGACTTACGGAAAATCGCGAAGGATATCAAAAAAGACCACGAACTAGCTATGGAGCTTTGGACAACAGAAGAATTTTTGCCTAGATTATTAGCCATCTTAATTATGGATAAGACGCTTCTTTCACAAGATGTGCTAGATGTGCTTGATAAGGATATGCAGACGCACACGTTTGATGAGCGAAATAACTTAATGGATTGGTTAATGGCTAATCAACTCACCAAAAACAAGAAGAACATTGCATTGATAGAGTCATGGGAAAGTAGTCCTTCTGCTCTTCAAAGGCGAATTTTTTGGTATTATCAAGCGCGATTGAGATGGACTGGACAAACACCACCTGATAACACCGAAGACTTGCTATCTGCAATAGGAGCTACTATTACGCAGGAAGAACCGGAAGTTCAATGGGCTATGAATTTCACCGCAGGCTGGATAGGCGTTTATGATGAAAAGAATCGAGAGCGTTGTATGAAAATTGGTGAGAAAACGGGTCTGTATAAAGGTGATATGGTTTCAAAAGGCTGTACTCCTGATTACTTGCCGGAGTTCATTACGATTGAAGTGAACAAACGGAAGAATAAGTAGATCCCACTAAAACATTTATAACGGTTTGATGAAAAAAAATGAACGATTTTTCTTAGTTAGTCGTATTACCTATATATCATTATTTATGGAGTAGATCTCATGGATGAAAAGGGTTTAATTCGAAAGGCGAAAAAGGGAGATACATTGGCTCTTTCGCAACTGCTACAACAGAATTATTCGTTCCTCGTAAAGTATTTAATGAAAGTAACCCTTCATCCCCAAATCGCAGAAGATTTAACTCAAGAGACGATGATGAAGTGTATTGAAAAAATCCATCTGTATAATGGTGAATCCAAGTTTTCCTCGTGGCTCATCACGTTAGCAACGAACCTTTTCATTGATCAACAGCGGAGAAAGAAGCGGGAAAAAAACTACCTAGAGCAGGAACAAGCGCTCCGAAAAATGAAGTGGAATGCAGCCAATATGAACGAAGAATGGATAGATGTCCTTGATGTTCTTGCTCAAATTGATGAAGAAGTGCGTATGCCAATTGTGTTAAAGCATTATTACGGATATTCATATCAGGAAATTGGACAAATGATGGGCATTGCAGAAGGAACAGTGAAATCTCGAGTTTCAAATGGTCTAAAAAGTGTACGAAAGGAGTTGGCAAAGCTTGAAGGACTATGATTCTAAAAATAATCGTTCTACGTTGGATGATGAAGAGGAATTAACAGTTAAGCAAGTAACAGATGGTTTAAACAAGCTAGATCAATGGAATTCAGTATCTACTCCAAACTTACAATGGTTTCAACAACATGTTGAAGTAGAGAAAAAAAGAATACGAAAAAAACAATGGAAAGATCTCCTCGCATTTATCTTTGTTGCCATACTTGTGCTTTCAACTGTGATAGCTGTTGTGTATCGTCAGCCCATTCTTTTTCTTTATTTTCAGCTACTAGGAATTATCTTATTGCCCTTAGCTCTTTACAAACCTAGAAAGAAGGTCAGTAATGAATGATTGCAGATGAACTAAGTAGCATACCGCTTTTTTTAAGGATCGTGATTGCACTCATTCTGATTTGCCAGGGATCATGGATGTTCTGGGATGCACGGAAGAGGGGTCACAAAGCGTGGTTATGGGGCTTTTTAGGCCTTATTCAATTTCCAATGTATCTCATCATATATCTTATCTTTGTAAGAAAAATATGTAAAAGAAAGGTCTCGGGATCAAATTCCTGAGACCTTTTTTATTTTTTCGAGAGTGAACGATTAGGCGAACGAAATCGTACTAAGTGTAAATAAACATTTGGAGGAGAAAAATGAATGAACTGTTAAATGGAATCCCGTGGGCAGTGATTGCGCCAATTCTTGTCTTGCAATTGATTCTTATGATGATCGCATTAGTCTCTTGTCTTAGAGAAGAAAAAACAAACGGACCAAAATGGGTGTGGGTCCTTATTATTATCTTTATCAACTTAATAGGACCCGTGCTTTATTTTGTGGTTGGAAGGAGAAATGATTAATGGAATTACTCCTGGCAAACGATTTAGTGAAAAGATTTGGACAGACGAATGCTGTTAAAGGGATTAACTTTCATATTGAAGAAGGCAGGTGCGTGTCATTACTTGGACCAAATGGTGCAGGAAAAACAACGACATTAAAATTGCTATCCGGATTGTTGGAACCTACTTCAGGCAGTATTGATTTTAAAGGGGAGAAAGCAAAGGATTTAAGGGAGTATATTGGGTATTTACCTCAGTATCCTGCTTTCTTTCATTGGATGAGTGGAAAAGAGTTTCTTGTTTTCGCAGGACAATTAGCAAAGCTGGGCCGTAAGCAAGCAGAAAAAAGAAGTGAAGAATTACTTGAGCGAGTGGGCCTAACGGATGCGAAGAAAAGAAAAATAGGGGGTTATTCTGGTGGAATGAAACAGCGTCTTGGATTGGCACAGGCATTAATCCACCGTCCGAAACTACTTATATTAGATGAGCCTGTTTCAGCACTCGATCCACTTGGGAGACGGGAAGTATTGGACATGATGAGAGAGATTAAAGAAGACACAACCATTCTCTTCTCAACTCATGTCCTTCACGATGCTGAAGAAATAAGTGACGACATTTTGATTATGCATGCTGGAGAAATTGCGATATCAGGTAGCTTGGAAAGTGTAATGGATGCGTATCGACAACCTATTTTACAAATTGAGTTTGAATCACAGGCTGCCGATTGGCTAGAGAGCATAGCAAGTTATAGCTTTGTATCCGAAGTAAACAGTCAAGGGAATAAAGCCAGCATCGTATTAAACGATATGGAAAATGGGAAGCAAACCATATTAAAAGAAATCGTGGATAGAAAACTTCCGATACGTACGTTCGAAATATCTCAAACAACACTAGAAGATTTATTTATGAAAGTGGTGAAGGCATGAGACAATGGACCGTACTATATCGAAAAGAATTAACTGAAATGGCGCGAAACTATAAACTTTTATGGATTCCAATTGTCTTTATATTGCTAGGTGTGATGCAGCCGGTTAGTTCCTATTATATGCAGGAAATATTGGACACTTTTGGCGGCCTTCCAGAAGGGACAATTCTAGAAATGCCTACTCCTACTGGGGTGGAAGTATTAATGCAGGTTCTTTCTAATTACGGGATGTTTGGTGTGCTTATTCTAGTTTTGAGTGCAATGGGTGTCGTTTCCGCAGAAAGGCAGAGCGGAGTAGCAGGTATGATTATGATTAAACCAGTTCCTTATTCCTCGTATATAGTATCGAAATGGGCGGGCTTAGTTACAATTACACTCATCTCATTGTTTACCGGATATGCAGCTTCTTGGTATTATACGAATGTACTCATTGAAACCGTTCCGTTTGAGCTCATTTTTCAAAGTGTAGTGATCTACAGCATATGGTTAGTCTTTGTTGTGACTTTGACGCTCTTTTTTAGTACGATCATGAAAGGAAATGGCAGTGTCGCGTTTGTTACGATCTTTGTAGTCTTTGCCCTGTCGACGGTTACTTCGATTCTGGGAAAGAATATGAAATGGAGTCCGGCTACAATGATTGAGCACACAGGACAGACCTTGCTGTCAGGAGAAGTAGATGCTAGTTTCTTGCTAGCTTTTATGACAACAATTGCGATGATCATCGTTGTTCTCATATCATCCATTCAAATCTTTAAGCGAAAAGAGCTATTGGATTAAAGGTGTTATGCATAAAATCTTATATACGTTACCAAGACCTTCATCCTTTTGGACGGGGGTCTTTTTTCTGTGTGACCTCAAATGATTTATCTATTATCATTAATTATTTATTGATAAACGATAAATGAGGTGGTATATTCTTTATAGATATTAAATGAATGAGGTGCTTTATATGAAAAGGGAGACACTCTTTCTCAAAATGGCTGTTCTTTTAATTGGGAGTCCAGTGCTTGCTTTGTGTCTGTTTGGGGTACCGAGGATTGCCTCGAGTGATACATCTATACTTGGTCCGGAACTTAGTTTTTGGAGGATTCCTTTGATCATCGGATTATATTTGACGGCATTTGCGTTTTTTGTAGCGTTGTATCAAGCAATTAAACTTCTCGGCTTGATTGATAAAAATGAGGCATTCTCAGAGTTATCGGTGCGAGCGTTAACAGTTATCATGACGTGTGCGGTGATCATCAGTATCTTTTATGTGGCGGTCTTACCACTCTTATATGCGGTGGCAGAGATAGAGGATGCACCAGGAATTATCGTTATTGGCTTAGTTATCTTATTTGCTTCTACAGTCATCGCTGTGTTTGCAGCTGTGTTGAAGAAGCTCTTCAAACATGCCATTGAGATAAAATCAGAAAATGACTTAACGGTCTGAGGTGAACAACATGGCAATTATTATTCACATTGATGTCATGCTAGCTAAAAGAAAAATGAGTGTGACGGAATTAACAGAGAAGGTAGGCATTACGATGGCTAATCTATCTGTTTTGAAAAATGGAAAGGCAAAAGCAATTAGGTTCTCTACATTAGAAGCCATTTGCCAAGCGTTAGAATGCCAGCCTGGAGATATTTTAGAATATAAAAACGATGAGGACTAAGGAGGATGGTTCATGAATGCTACCTTACAGAAGGTCGAAACACGGACATTAAGTGGAGTGTTGCAGCTTGTTCGTTTTGGCTGGGAGCAAGCGATGTCTTGTTTATTTCCTGTTGTTATCTTTGCTCCATTGGCCCTTACACAAGTTATCCCGCTTCCCTTTCTGCCTCGATACGATTGGCTGCTCATCATTTGTCTTCTGATGCAGGTTTGGATGGTGCGTTCTGGACTAGAAACACGTGATGAACTAAAAGTTATTACGCTGTTTCATGTCATTGGCCTGGCTCTTGAGCTATTTAAGGTGCATATGGGTTCTTGGGTGTATCCGGAAGATGGGTTCTCTAAAATTATGGGGGTACCGTTGTATAGTGGATTTATGTACGCAAGTGTTGCAAGTTATCTTTGTCAGGCTTGGAGAAGACTTGATATCCAACTAATTAAATGGCCGCCTTTTTTACTTGTTGTACCTGTGGCCACTGCCATTTACCTTAATTTTTTTACGCATCATTTTTGGATTGATATTCGCTGGTGGTTATCAGCTCTTGTAATGATCGTATTCTGGAGATCGTGGGTTTCTTATAAGGTGGGTGAAGAGCGTTACCGGATGCCGATTGCCTTTTCGTTTATTCTCATTGGCTTCTTTATCTGGGTTGCTGAAAATATCGCTACCTTTTTTGGAGCGTGGCAATACCCAAATCAAACGGATGTCTGGAGTCTTGTACATTTAGGTAAAGTTAGTTCATGGCTATTATTAGTCATTGTGAGCTTTTTAATTGTTGCTACCCTGAAGCGAGTGAAAGGGAAAGCATCTGTATAGATTCTCTCGAAAAGCTTCCTGCTGAGGAAGCTTTTTGTGTTACTAACTGGAATGATTTCCACTGCATGTGAACAACCATTCCATCAAATACTACTTATACGAGAGGAGTTGTATAAGGTGGAGGTCATCACAACATTAGCAGATAAAAGACGGGAGAAACGTTGGAACTTTGAGCGGAAGCTTCTTCAGGAAATATCGTTGAAGGAAATTGAAAAACAGTTTCATGAAACGTTTGAAACCGTCATTCCTAGAGAGTATGCCAAAAGACCATTTTTGGTGGACCCCAGTTTGGATATTGGCATTGATGCCTATTTACTTGGGGCGAACTATAGTCGTTTCTTTCAACACGGTGAAAATGAACAGCAGGCTAAAGTGCGAGCGGAAGATGAATTAACGGATCTTTCTTTTGATATGTTTAATTTACTGACATGCTGGATACTCGAAGGAGAACGGTATGGTGATGCGTTAGGGATTGCTAGTGATGTGTATGTCGATACATTGTGGCAACGCGGGTTTCAAGCGGGGGCCAAACGATATCGGATGAAGCTACATTAATTTTTAATAAATCATGCTCATATTCTTACCCTTGTCCCAATATACATGTATGGAGATGAGGGGGGAGAGACATGCGGTTAAAATGGATGAAGGTTATTATTGGATCGCTCTTTGCAGCGGCCTTATTTTATATCATACAAGATCAACTTCAAAGTGATAAATCAATTGGCTGGCACATGCCGTTGTCTCAACGAGTGATTGTCCTTGATGCAGGGCACGGGGGAATGGACGGAGGCGCTGTATCTAGTGCAGGGTACTTAGAGAAAGAAGCGACTCTTGCTATAACGAAGAAGGTGCGTGATTATTTGCAGGAGGCAGGAGCGATTGTTTTATTAACTAGGGAAGATGATCTCGACTTGGCTGAAGAGGGAACAAAGCGAATTCGGTCACGTAAGGTAGAAGACCTTAAACGTCGGGCAGAAATAGTGAATGAGTCCGATGCTGACTTATTTATTAGTGTTCACATGAACGCGATTCCTTCTCCAAAATGGAGAGGCGCCCAAACGTTCTACCATCTAAATCAATCGCAGAATTCAGTTGTCGCGAAATTAATTCAAGATGAATTGGTACGTAACCTGGAGAATACGAATCGATTAGCCAAGCCGATTCAACATGTTTATTTGCTTAAAGAAGCTAAGATTCCAGGTGCGCTAGTGGAGGCAGGGTTCTTATCAAATCCAGAGGAAGCTGCACTCTTAGAGACGGAAGAGTATCAAGAAAGTGTAGCTGCATCCATTTACCAAGGGATCTTGCGTTATTACTCAGGTGAGGAAGCCCCTAAATAGCTCAGCCAAATTGGTTTAAGCCTCTTTGGCTTCTATGCTATACTTAGACAAGATACAGGTATAAGGAGAGGGGATTAATATGTTAACAGAAGCAGCTATTGTGGAAGCGCTCACCCGCGTGAAAGATCGCGATTTAAATAAAAGTATTACTGAAACTGGCGGAGTCCGTGAAATTAGTATAAATGATAATAATGTTAGCTTAAAGATTGCCTTAGCACGAACAGGCACCCCTGATCAAATGGAAATTCAACAAGAGGTAGTGAACATCCTTAAAGGCGAAGGAGCCGCATCTGTTGGCTTGCGTTTCGCTGATCTAACAGAAGAAGAGATTGAAGCTCAAGGTGGATTTGGGGAAGAGCCCTTTGAAGGTCCATCTATCCTTGCTCCAGATAGCAAAACAACGTTTATCTCTGTGACAAGTGGGAAAGGTGGAGTGGGTAAATCGACGGTTTCTGTCAATTTAGCCGTATCACTAACCCGTCTTGGGAAAAAGGTTGGTATTATTGACGCGGATATTTACGGATTTAGTGTACCTGATATGATGGGCATTGAAGAACGTCCGGTTGTACATAATGAACGGATTTTCCCAGTAGAGCGCTTTGGGGTAAAGGTCATTTCTATGGGCTTTTTCGTAGAGGATAATGCACCGGTTATATGGCGTGGCCCTATGCTAGGCAAAATGATTAATCAATTTTTCTCCGAAGTAGAATGGGGAGAGTTAGACTATCTTATTATGGACTTACCGCCAGGCACAGGTGACGTCGCACTAGATCTTCACACGATGATTCCACAATCGAAGGAGATTCTTGTCACCACACCGCATGCAACGGCAGCGTTTGTCGCAGCTCGTGCTGGAACAATGGCCATTAAAACCAACCACCAGATCTTTGGGGTAATTGAAAACATGGCTTACTTTGAAA
The DNA here is from genome assembly GCF_030813245.1 of Alkalicoccobacillus murimartini. Classification (GTDB taxonomy): domain Bacteria; phylum Bacillota; class Bacilli; order Bacillales; family Bacillaceae_D; genus Alkalicoccobacillus; species Alkalicoccobacillus murimartini. The sequence continues at coordinate 64,341 of NZ_JAUSUA010000010.1, forward strand.
GTAAAACGACCGGTGAACGGGAGTACGTCTTTGGACGTGGTGGTGGAACAAGGTTAGCAGAAGAACTTAAAACAGAAGTGCTAGGCCATATTCCTTTAGGTCAGCCAGAAATTGATGAGAATGATTTTGCGCCATCTATCTATGGTCCAGAACATCCGATAGGTATCATCTATACAGAGGTAGCCAAAAAAGTAATGAACAAGCCTCTTCGTTAAATAAAAAAGGCAGCAAAATCATTGTGATTTTGCTGCCTTTGATTTATTGTGAGTCGTCATTATTTTCTTCTTTATTAGACTGATTAGACTCTTCTGCTACTTTTTTTAACATTTCATTAAGCTTCTCTTGAAAATAAGGACTATCGAAGTTTTCCTTCATAACCGTGTTCAATTGCTCCCGGTATTCTTTTGTTTTCATCATTTCTATTGCGGCCTTTTCCATCTCAGGATCCTTTAACACATCCATGAGCATGCCTTGATATTCAGGGTCCTTCATCAAGGTTTTTAACATCTTCTCATTTTCTTGCTGCATACTCTCAGCGAACGTTTTAGCGAACTCAGGGTCTTTTAAGATCTCTTGCCAATACGTTTTTCCATTATCGGATGTAAGTGTATCTTCAATCGTCTTTTTCACCATTTCTTGATCCATAACAAATTCTTCACGCATATCTTCTTCCGTCATCAATTCATGAATCGCTTGTTTTCCCTCATCCGTCTTTAGCATATCAACCATCATTTTTTTGGTTCCATCATAGCTTGTATCAGAGTTGTCACCACCATCGTTCGATGCACAACCAGATAAAAGTAAGATGATACTAAGGCCAAGCGCAATGCAACCTTTGTTCATTACACATACCTCCCTTCAGGATCTGCTATGCTTAATTTGACATGAAATCGAAAAGAATATGCATCGCTTTCATATTAGATGTGGAAACCTGTCGAACTCGTTGGTACAATTAGCATAGTAGGAGCTACATATACAATGGGGGATATCGTGTGAATAGCCGTAAAGTAGTTTTTTTATTTTGGAGTACGTTGCTTGTTGGAAGTATTAGTGGGGGAATCGTTGGTAGTTTTCTGAACTCTTCTCGATTACTCGAGGGTGGATTTGCTAACTTTTTCTGGGGAGCAACCTGGGCGATTGGTATTAGTGCGGCCTTTAGCTTAATTGCACAAATGGGATTCTTTGCGTATCTGACCTTACATCGTTTCGGACTGGGCATTTTTAAGTCGGTTCGTTTATGGAATCGGATTCAAGTGGTCATTATTGCTTTTGTTGTCTTTGATTTATTTTATCTACGCTATATGGCTTTTGCTGAAGAAGGGGAAAGTATATGGTCGTATATGATCATCCCTGTACTCTTGCTAGTATATGGACTAGTTATAGCAGCGATAAAAGCAAAAGCCACCAATCGACAGGCTTTTATACCAGCATTGTTTTTTATCGTTGTTGTCACTTCAATTGAATGGGTACCGGCTCTTACAGCGAATGACCCTAAATGGTTATGGATTTACTTTGCACCATTATTAGCTGCAAATACGTGGCAGCTGTTAATATTACATCGTTTGACAGGAACCGGGAATGAAGCAGCAAAGACATAACGAGTGCAAGTCCTGAAGCATAGCTTCGGGGCTTTTTTATTGAGTGATTTCCAAAATAAAAAAGAGCCGTACTAGGTGTTTTGAATACCTAGTACGACGTTTATACTCATTTGACCTCACTACTTTCAGGTTCAGCTCCTGTCATTAAACTCTCTATAGAAGAGAATGTAAATCCATCGTCACGCAATCCTTTAATAATGTCCGGTAATGCCTTATCTGTTTGTTTAACGGTGTCGGAGGCGTGGAAAAGGATGACGTCACCAGCCGTCGTTTGCTCTAATACATTCTTAATGATTTGATCCGTACCTGGGTTTTGGTAATCCTTTGAATCAACACTCCAATGGATGATACTTAGCCCTTGTTTTTCGGCAATACCAAGAACTTCTTGATTAAAAGCGCCGTTTGGTGGACGTAGCAGCACTGGTTTTGTTTCTGCTAGTTCGGTTAGAACCTGCTGTCCTCTTTGAATATCCTGGCTTACTTTCGTTTGGTCCCACGTATCATAGCTTTTATATTGGTAGCCGTGATTTCCAATAGTAAAGCCTCGTTCGTGAATACTACTAGCCAATTCAGGATAACGCTCGGCCCACGATGCGGATAGGAAGAATGTTGCCTCATCTACATCTTCGCTTTCAAGGACGTCGAGTATAGGAGTTAACCGTTCCTCTCCCCAGCTAACATTAAATGTTAAAGCAACTTTTTTCTCATCTGTTTCTGATCGATAAAATGCTTGTGGGCCACTATCGGTTGTAAAGACACTGATTGAGTTTCTCTCTAGATATAGCCAACCAGCTGCAAAAAAGGCGGCTATCATAATAATGGTTACGGCTCTCCAATTTTGTCCATTGATTACCCAGATTCCTTTCACCCGCCTCGTCCCCCTCTTGATGTTTCTACCCAATTTATGCAGAAGCGGACAAGATATGAATAAAAAGATACAAATAAGAAAAGACTTAAAGCTATTGTGTGAAGTTATGTTGATGGATGAGGTGGCTGTGTATGCTTGGGATGTTGTTGGATTCAAAAGAGGCAAGAGAAATTGAATATCTACTGAAGCGAGAGATGGAAGAGATTTTGCTCGATTTATCGGATCCGCGGATTGATCAAGTAGTGAAACGTGTCATGCGAGAGAAATACCAGGTTATATACGGGTTATACAAGCGTTTTGTCGCACCTCAAGATCGAATTAAGTATGCACTTGCACTAGCTGAACGAAAATAATTGTCGTTTTCAGCTATTATTTATAAATAAATGATTGACGGCTTTTGTCGGGGCGTGTTATATTCTTTAATACCGCCACAGGGACACAATGTTGGTTAAAACATTTTAAGAAAAAAGTTATTGACTTTCAAAGTTAACTGCGGTAAAGTATTAAAGGTCGCCACAAGCGATCATGAGTTCTTTGAAAACTGAACAAAAGCCAAGCGTACGAAGAGATACACAGTATCTCATAGTAACAAAAAAGTCGCAGTTCATTCTGTGCATTTGGAAAGTTGATGGAGACATCAACGCCAGCAGTTGAGCAATCAACTCACCACTTTTATGGAGAGTTTGATCCTGGCTCAGGACGAACGCTGGCG
>NZ_JAUSUA010000011.1 GCF_030813245.1 Alkalicoccobacillus murimartini
CCCGTTCCCATGCCGAACACGGCCGTTAAGCTCTTCTGCGTCAATGGTAGTTGGGGGCTTCCCCCTGCGAGAGTAGAACGTTGCCGGGCACCAAAAAAGAACCCCTTCATCTGATGGTTGATCCATTGGGTGAAGGGGTTTTTTGTGTGGAGAAAAGATGATGGGGGTTCGTCGGTACCAAGATAAAAAGTTCAATAGCAAGACCAAGGCTAGATAAACCAAGAGGGATGAAGCTTGTATCAAGAGGAGAAAGGCGACAGCAAGAGAGATGGAGGGATAACCAAGACCAAGCGGCGATTACTAAGCTCCAGACCTCGATATCAAGAAAGAACGTGATCATACCAAGCTCCAGACTTTGATATCAAGAGAATCCAACACTTTAGTAAGCGCGCCTCTCTCCATAGTAAGAAAGAACCTACTTTTACCAAGCACTCTCTAAAAAAACATCAAGATCATTATGTTACACCGCTAGAACGCCAAACTACTTTAACTGATTGTATTAGCCAAGGAGTAGAAGAGATAGCAAGGTGCACATATTCATCATCAAGATAGATTAACCATTTACCAAGAAACTATAGTCATCAGATAGACCAGATAGATGCATCCCAAGAAGGAATTACTTTATTCCATGCTAATCCGGTAATTCATCAAGAAGAAGGATCAGATATCAAGAGAGAGTATAGAAGAACCAAGCCTATTCAATGAATCATCAAGAAGACACAAGCGATAGCAAGAGAATCAACTAAAGCACCAAGCTAATCCGCCTTTTACCAAGCTCACCTTCTCTACACCAAGAAAGAACCCTTCATTAGTAAGACCACTCTCCAAACACCAAAACCTTCACACTACCGCCAAAACTCCAAACCCATTCAAAAAGGAATAAACCTATCCAGGTTTACTAACATAGTAAACAATACAAGCCATATACCAAGAAGAACTACATAACACCAAGACCATGCTCATCCAAACCAAGAACCAAGCCACTTTACCAAGAAACCAAATATCTACTAAGAGAGCATACACCATCACTCCATTCATTCCTTCGATCGTAAATAATGTTCAATAAGCAAAGGCAGCTTCTTATTGGAGATGGAGAGGAACTGTTTGATATAGGGAAGATCTTCTCCTTCAAAGTTATGATGCAGCTCTCCCCACCATTCAGCCTCATAGCGACAGATCATGCTGAGGTTGTAGAGGAGAAGATAATGAATAGATAGCTCTGGTAAGGGGCAAAAGTCTTCTCGTTTACGGAGAATATAGTGATCTCCATTTATAGATGTTAGCCATGGTGGGCTTTGGTATAAAGTCGGCTTAAAAAGTAAGGGAATGGTGATACTATGTTTGTTTGATTGAATGCCCACTTGTCGATTAAACCATCTGTTTTGATTCTGCTGTTCTAAAAAAAGTCCAAAACGATTGGCGGTCATGTGAAGATCATCTAACAGGGTAGAAGATATACTAAAGGATTGAGATCGGTACGTTATTGGCAAACTAATCTCTTGATTTGTCATGGTGGAGTACAAAGGATGCATGTCAGCGATTTGTTTCATGAGTGCATTCATTTTAAACTTCTCAGAGGGCATCTGTTTCACATGAAACATTTTAGAGAGGGAGTGCAAGAAAAGACCATTCTTTTGGACTTTTATTTCATCATCAAGAAATCGATACCCTTGTTTCTTACGTTTTCTGGTGGTGACACCGTGGGCAAGGATAGCAGAGTTCTCCGGATAATATGGGTCTACAGTTAAGACACAGGCTTTAAGCATCTGAACTATTCCATAAAAAAGGAGCATAGGTTGAATTTCTATTGGCGAGCTCGAAGCTTGTTGAAAGTATAGTCGACCTTGTTGAAGGTGGTAAATAAATGAATAGCTGGTATGATAGCTTAACGTTTTTGCTTGAGTAAGGGACTGTTTTTCGTAGCAATTAGTTAAGAACCGCTTAGTGTAGCTAATTGATTCAAAGGGAATAAATGCCTGATTCATTAAGATCACTCTTTCAATCATTATCGTGTGTATATTCAGAAAAGTTGTACTTAACGCCTTTTCTTGACAGTAGTTTGCCCAATTGATACGCTACTAATAATATTCTGAGGTATTTATACAATTATTTATTGGGAGGATGATTAACATCATGTGGGAAACAAAATTTCAAAAAGAGGGATTAACTTTTGATGATGTACTACTATTGCCCGCCAAATCAGACATTTTACCGCGTGATGTCTCTGTAAAAACAAAGCTTGCGGAGAATCTGCAGCTAAACATTCCTATTATTAGTGCAGGGATGGACACGGTAACTGAATATCAAATGGCTATTGCGATTGCTCGTGAAGGTGGTCTTGGTATTATCCACAAGAATATGTCCATTGAGGAGCAAGCAGAGCAAATTGATAAGGTGAAACGTTCGGAAAGTGGCGTTATTACAAACCCATTTTATCTAACTCCAGATCGACAAGTTTTTGATGCAGAGCACCTAATGGGTAAATACCGTATCTCTGGGGTTCCAATAGTAGATGAGAACCGTAAGCTTGTTGGAATTTTAACGAACCGTGATCTTCGTTTTATTGAAGATTATTCTATTAAAATTGATGACGTAATGACAAAAACAAATTTAGTGACTGCTCCAGTAGGGACAACTCTTCAGGAAGCAGAAAAAACGTTACAGTTATATAAAATCGAAAAGCTTCCATTAGTTGATGATGAAGGTATCCTTAAAGGTCTTATTACTATTAAAGACATTGAGAAAGTAATTGAGTTTCCTAACTCTGCAAAAGACTCACAGGGTCGGTTGGTAGTTGGAGCGGCGATTGGTGTATCTGCAGATGCTGAAATGCGGATTGCTGCTGTTGTTGAAGCAGGAGTAGATGCAATTGTTATCGATACAGCTCATGGTCATTCTAAAGGGGTTCTAGATCGAATTGCACAAATTCGTAATCAATACCCTTCCTTAACGATTATTGCGGGTAACGTGGCTACAGCAGGGGGTACACGTGACCTGATCGAAGCTGGTGTTGATGTTGTTAAAGTTGGAATTGGACCTGGTTCAATTTGTACAACGCGTGTGGTTGCAGGAATTGGTGTTCCACAAATTACAGCGATCTATGATTGTGCAACAGAAGCACGTAAACATGGCGTACCGATCATTGCAGATGGTGGGATTAAATATTCAGGTGATATCGTAAAGGCACTTGCTGCTGGTGGACATGCTGTCATGCTAGGAAGTTTACTTGCTGGTACATCTGAAAGTCCTGGAGAACGAGAAATCTTCCAAGGGCGTCAGTTTAAAGTGTATCGCGGAATGGGTTCTTTAGGAGCTATGGAAAAAGGTAGTAAAGACCGTTATTTCCAGGAAAATAATCAAAAGCTTGTCCCTGAAGGTATTGAAGGTAGAACACCATATAAAGGGCCTCTAAGTGACACGATCCATCAGTTGGTAGGTGGGATTCGTGCCGGAATGGGTTACACAGGTACACCAACCATTGTTGATTTACGTGAAACAGGAGAATTTATTAAAATCAGTGGAGCGGGTCTAAGAGAAAGTCATCCACATGATGTTCATATCACAAAAGAAGCGCCAAACTATTCCGTATAGAATTTGACGCGAAATTGTAACGTTTTTCAAATAGATAGAGTCTAACTCTATCTATTTTTTTGTACTTGCATATGATAAAATTACCTCTGTGTTAAAAATAGCGGAGGTGGAAGGTTTGAGTAAGCCAGCAAAACAAAAGGTATTACTTGGTATGATGGCAGCATCGCTGGCACTATCAATTGGTTTAAACCCGCAGACAGCAAAAGCGGCAATTGATGTAGAAGCATCAGCGTCAATCTTAGTTGATGCAGATTCAGGAAAAATTTTATATGCAGATAACATAGATGATCAACTACCTATTGCAAGTATGACAAAAATGATGAGTGAATACTTAATTTTAGAAGCGATTGATCAAGGACAAATTAGTGAGGACGATGAGGTCGAGATCAGTGATCATGTACGTTCGCTCTCCTTACAAATATCGTTATCGAATGTACCACTTAGACAAGACTATTCGTATACCGTAAAAGAGCTTTATCAATCCGTGGCTATCTATTCAGCTAATGCTTCAACGATTGCTTTAGCGGAACATGTTGCTGGTTCAGAAGCTAACTTTGTTCAAATGATGAATGATAAGGCGGAAGAGCTTGGGCTTGAGAGCTATAACTTTGTGAATTCTAGTGGGTTAAACAATAGTGATTTATCTGGTAATCATCCGGACGGAACAGATGCGGATGCAGAGAACGAATTAACGGCCAAGTCGGTGGCTCAGCTTGCCTATCACCTTCTTAAAGACTACCCAGAAGTATTAGATACAGCGAGTATCCCAGAGCTTGAATTCCAAGCTGGGGAAGAAGAAGTCATTGAGATGCAAAACTGGAACTGGATGATTCCAGGTGTAAATGCTCAGCACGAGTATGAAGGTGCAGATGGACTAAAAACAGGCTTTACATCAGCTGCAGGTAATTCATTCACGGGTACGGCTGTTCGTGATAATATGAGATTAATTACGGTTGTTATGGGTGCTGAAACTCGTGATGATCGCTTTGATGAAACAGCTAAATTGTTTGATTATGGGTTCGACAATTTCCATGAAGCAGAACTGCTTTCTGAGGGGTATAAACCTGAAGGAGAAGATGTTGTTTCCGTTACAGGTGGTAAAGAGAATGAGGTTTCTCTTTCTACATCTAGCGCGTTAACAGCTGTGATTAAAAATGATGAAGATGAGTTGTATGTACCTGAGGTCAATCTATCTGAAGATCTTCTGAATGAGGATGGAGAGTTTGTTGCTCCTTTAGAAGAGGGTCAAGAGGTTGGAGAAGTTTTCTTAGCGTATAATGGAGAAGTAGAAGATCAATACTTATATAGCAATCAATCAAATTCAACGCCTTTAGTAACTGAACAAGCCGTGGAAAAAGCAGGCTGGTTTACGATGAGTATGCGAGGGATTGGTAGCTTCTTTTCAGGTATTTGGACATCTGTTTCTGATACTGTTACTGGTTGGTTTTAATTAAAGCTCTATACTACTTAGGTGTATTCGTACTACAAATCATAGATTAGATTTCAAACTATTAGAGTGGGGGATTTTAAAATGAGTCAGACTGGTACAGATCGTGTAAAACGTGGAATGGCAGAAATGCAAAAAGGCGGTGTCATCATGGACGTGGTGAACGCCGAGCAAGCAAAGATTGCTGAGGAAGCGGGAGCTGTAGCGGTTATGGCGCTAGAACGAGTCCCTTCAGATATTCGTGCAGCTGGTGGAGTAGCTAGAATGGCTGATCTACAAATTGTTGAAGACGTGATGAACGCTGTATCAATCCCGGTTATGGCTAAAGCACGTATTGGACATATTGTTGAAGCTCGTGTTTTGGAATCAATGGGTGTCGATTATATTGATGAGAGTGAAGTGTTAACACCAGCTGACGAAGTCTATCATTTATATAAACGTGATTATACGGTCCCGTTTGTATGTGGTGCTCGTGATCTTGGTGAAGCCGCTCGTCGAATTGGCGAGGGTGCATCAATGATCCGTACAAAAGGTGAGCCTGGAACGGGAAATATCGTAGAAGCCGTTCGTCATATGCGTATGATGCAGGCACAGATTAAAACCGTTGCAAATATGTCTAAAGATGAATTAATGACAGAGGCAAAAAACCTTGGTGCTTCGTACGAATTACTCCTTGAAATCAAAGAAACAGGAAAATTCCCTGTGGTGAATTTTGCCGCTGGTGGTGTTGCCACTCCTGCTGATGCTGCATTAATGATGCAGCTTGGTGCAGATGGTGTTTTTGTTGGATCAGGTGTCTTTAAGTCAGATAACCCTGAAAAATTTGCTCGTGCCATTGTGGAAGCAACCACGCATTACACAGATTATGAACTCATTGCTAATGTCTCTAAAGGCTTAGGATCAGCGATGAAGGGTTTAGAGATTTCTACTCTAGCTCCATCTGATCGTATGCAGGAGCGCGGCTGGTAAGGATGATTAAAATTGGAGTACTTGCTATGCAAGGGGCTGTGCGTGAGCATGTGCGCAGTCTTCAAGCAGAGGATACCGAAATTGTTATCATAAAAAAAGTGGAACAACTCCAAGAGATTGATGGACTGGTTTTTCCTGGTGGGGAAAGCACCACTATGCGTCGATTGATTAATCAATATGGTTTTTTTGAACCACTGCAGTCATTTGGAAGAAGTGGCAAGCCAATCTTTGGGACATGCGCGGGCCTTATACTGATGGCTCGTGAAATTGCCGGACAAGATTCACATCTCGGCCTCATGAATATAAAGGTACAGAGGAATGCATTTGGACGTCAAAGGGAAAGCTTTGAAACAACACTTGAAGTTCAAGGTGTAGCAGAAGATGTGCGTGCTGTATTCATTCGAGCGCCTTTAATTGAAGAGGTTGGTGAACAGGTTGAGGTTCTCTCCACATATAATGGAGAAATTGTCGCTGCGAGGCAGGGACAGTACTTAACGTGTTCGTTTCACCCTGAATTAACGGATGATTTCCGTTTGCATCAATTTTTTGTTACAATGGTGAAAGAAGCAAACGAACAACGAATTAAATAAGCAAATATGTTGATAGGGACTAGTAAGGCTTATACGTTTGATGCAGAGAGCCGGTGGTGGTGCAAACCGGAACAAACAGAGCTTGAATCCCCCCTTGAGTGAATGGTCGAAATAATAGTAAACGATTCCGTCTTGCCTTCGTTACAGGTTTTGAGTGGTCCTTATTTGATGAGGGCTATAAGGGTGGCAACGCGGGTATGCTCTCGTCCCTTCTATACACATGTATAGGAGTGGCGGGAGTTTTTTGTTTGATTTAAATGAATGTATAACTAGGAGGAAAAAAGATGTTAGATGTGAAGCAATTACGAAAAGAATTAGACGTAGTAAAAAAACAATTGGCTACTCGAGGTGGAGAGCAGGAAGGCTTAAATCAATTTGAACAGTTAGACAGTGAGCGCCGTGCGTTAATCGTTGAGACGGAAGAGCTTAAAAGCCGCAGAAACCAAGTATCTCAAGATGTTGCTAAAATCAAACGAGAAAAAGGCGATGCAGACGCATTAATTACAGAAATGAAGCAGGTATCTGAAAATATTAAAGGATTGGATGAAAAGCTACATCACGTTGATGAACAGTTAAATAAGATCCTATATACGTTGCCAAACCTACCACATGAAAGTGTGCCTGTTGGCGAATCTGAGGAAGATAACGAAGAGGAAAGAAGCTGGGGAGAAGCAAAAGAATTCTCTTTTGAACCAAAACCTCATTGGGATCTAGCATCAAATCTCGGCATAGTTGATTTTGAACGCGCTGCAAAGGTAACAGGCAGCCGGTTTGTATTCTACCGTGGTATGGGTGCTCGCTTAGAGCGTGCCCTTATTAACTTTATGATGGATCTACATGCGGATGAGCATGGCTATGAAGAAGTTCTCCCGCCATATATGGTGAACCGTGATAGTATGCTTGGAACTGGACAGCTTCCTAAATTTGAAGAGGATGCCTTTAAAATTCGTGAAGAGGATTATTTCTTAATTCCAACTGCGGAGGTTCCAGTCACAAATCTATATCGTGATGAAATTATTGAGGGTGACAAACTGCCACTTCGTTATGCAGCATACAGTGCGTGCTTCCGTTCTGAAGCGGGATCTGCGGGTCGTGATACTCGAGGCCTGATTCGCCAGCATCAATTTAATAAAGTAGAGATGCTTCATTTCTGTAAACCAGAGGATTCTTATGCAGAGCTTGAAAAGATGACAGGGCATGCGGAGAAGGTACTGAAGTTGCTTGATCTTCCATACCGAGTGTTAACACTATGTACAGCAGATATGGGCTTCACAGCGGCCAAGACATATGACCTTGAAGTATGGCTTCCAAGCTATGGTGAGTACCGTGAGATTTCTTCTTGCAGTAATGTTGAAGGTTTCCAGGCGCGACGCGCAAACATTCGTTTCAAGCGTGAAGCGAAAGGGAAAGCTGAACACGTTCATACTCTAAATGGCTCTGGACTTGCCGTTGGCCGTACAGTGGCAGCTATTCTTGAGAACTATCAACAGGAGGATGGAACCATTAAAATTCCAGAAGTCCTACAGCCATATATGGGTGGTAAAACAACGATTCAATAAGACAAGGAGGAAGCCGAGATGAAGTATGCGATTTGCCAGATTCAGCTTGTACCTGGGCACCCAGAAGCAAACTATCAACTAATTGAGCAATGGACACATACAGTAATGTCTGCAGAGCAGAAGCCAGATATTCTGGTCCTTCCAGAGATGTGGACAACAGCTTATACTCTGCCTGATCTACAGGGGCTCGCAGAACATCGTCTTGAAATCACTCTTCCTTTTTTACAGCGACTTGCAATGCAGTACGACGTTCATTTTATTGGGGGATCCGTTGCAAATCAAAAGGACGGAGGTATTTATAATACAGCTCTTGTTGTCAGTAGACAGGGAGAGCTCGTTTATGAATACGATAAGGCTCATTTGGTACCAATGCTAAATGAGCCTGCTTATCTTCAAGAGGGGAAGTCGCTTGCACGAGTATTTGAGCTTGATGGCATAAAAATGGGCGTCATCATCTGTTATGATTTGCGTTTTCCTGAGCTAGCCAGGTCACTTGCCCTTGAAGGGGCACAAGTTCTTCATATTGTAGCTGAATGGCCAGAGGCTAGAACTTCGCATTGGCAGGCTCTGCAAGTGGCACGAGCCATTGAAAATCAATTTTATGTCGTATCAAGCAATGTGATTGGATCGTACGACGGAGTTGAATTTGCTGGTTGTTCAATGGTCAGTGATCCGTGGGGAGATACATTAGCTCAAGCTTCTCAAGATAAAGAAGAAACCTTACTGATTTCTTTAAATTTGCAACAAGTCCCTAAGGTAAGAGAGGATGTTCCTGTTTTTAAAAGTCGGAGAGCAGATCTCTACTAAAGAAATTAAAAAAATGATGACAAGATGATCTGTTCAAGATACAATATTTCTAATTGTTCGACATATTTTTCGGCTTTTGAAACATAATATGGCGAATAGTTAAGATTAGGAGGGATGTTGTATGGCGAATCAATCGCTGCCTCAAACACCAATGAGTGAACGAGAGCGTAAGAAGTTTTTACGAGGTGCGATTTTCTTAATGGCGACTTCCTCTATTGGACCGGCCTTTTTGACTCAAACTTCTTTATTCACACAGCAATTTATGGCAAGCTTTGCATTTGCTATAGTCGCATCCATCATCATTGATATAGGCGCACAGTTAAACATCTGGCGAGTCATTTCAGTTTCTGGTCTGCGTGGACAGGAAATTGCAGGGAAGGTCTTGCCAGGATTAGGTTTGTTTGTGGCCATTCTGATGGTGTTTGGTGGATTCGCATTTAATATAGGTAATGTTGCAGGAGCTGGATTAGGGATTAATGTTCTTTTTGGACTTCCTGTTGAGCTAGGAGCTGCAATTACGGCTGTTATTGCGATCGTTATTTTTCTAGTACGCAACGCAATGCGGATTGTGGACTGGGTTATGCAGGTATTAGGTATTATCATGATTGTTATGGTTGGTTATGTGATGTTTAGTACAAGCCCACCACTTCAAGAAGTCCTGATTAAAGCTGTTCTTCCTGATAACTTTAATGCGTTACTTCTACCAATTGTCACGCTTGTAGGAGGGACTGTTGGAGGGTACATCTCTTTTGCTGGTGGACACCGCCTTATTGACGCAGGTGTAGTTGGAAAAGAGAATGTAGGCTTTGTCAGCCGTGCAGCGAACTATGGGATCTTAACAACGGGTATCATGAGGGTCTTTCTTTTTCTAGCTGTATTAGGGGTTGTAACTCTTGGTTATACGTTAGATGAAGGAAATCCAGCTGCGACGGTCTTTCAAGTAGCACTTGGAGATATTGGGTATAAGATGTTTGGGATTGTGTTGTTTGCTGCAGCCATCAGCTCTGTTATTGGCTGTGCCTATACAAGCATCTCATTCCTGCGGTCATTTCATCCGTTTTTTGAGAAGTATAATAGCACGATTATTGCTGTATTTATTGCTATTTCAACCATTATCTTTGTATTTATCGGTCGTCCTGTTCAGCTATTGGTTCTTGCAGGAGCATTAAATGCATTAATTCTTCCAGTTGTACTGACAACCATTTTAATTGCCTCCCGTAAAAAATCAATTGTAGGGGATTACCGTCATCCAACGTGGCTGATTGTATTTGGAATTATTGCGATCATTGTCACGATAGGTGCTGGGTATATTTCAATTGGTGCTTTAATTGATTTATGGACAGGTTGATAGATAAGAAAAAAGGATGCCATTACGGCATCCTTTTTTTTGTTACGTATAGGCAGGCTCACGCTTACCTTGTTCAATCTCTTCCATGTAGTGACATGCAGCCATATGACCTTCTTTAAGATAATCTGTTGTGCGAAGCTCAGGTGTCTCCGTACGACATTTATCAGTGGCAAATGGACAACGTGTATGGAAACGACATCCTTCAGGTGGATCAATAGGAGATGGAACATCGCCTTTTAAGATAATACGATCAGCTTTATTTGCTGGATCTGGTACTGGAATCGCAGATAGTAATGCTTTGGTGTAAGGGTGCTGTGATTGATCAAATACAGATTTCTTATCACCAATCTCAACGATACGACCAAGATACATAACAATCACTCGATCTGAAATGTGGCGAACCACACCTAAATCATGCGAAATAAAGAGATAAGTTAGTTTCAGTTCACGTTGAAGCTTTTTAAGCAGGTTAATTACCTGTGCTTGAATGGATACATCCAGTGCAGATACAGCCTCATCACAGACAATTAACTTTGGATCAACAGACAATGCACGGGCAATTCCGATACGTTGTCTCTGTCCGCCACTAAATTCATGTGGATAGCGATCAATTTGGTGTGGTCCAAGACCAACAGTATCCATTAATTCTTTGATACGGTTTTCACGTTCTTTTTTAGGTACAGCATTTTGAATTTCCATTGCTTCGTAAAGAATTTGTCTAACTGTTTGACGCGGGTTAATGGATGCATACGGATCTTGGAAGATAATCTGAAGATCCTTACGCATTTTCCGCATCTCTGACTTGCTAATGGCAAGTAGATCTTTTCCTTGAAATTCAATTTCACCACTTGTTGGTTCATCAAGTCTCAAGATGGCACGTCCAGTTGTAGACTTTCCACAACCTGATTCCCCAACGATACTAACTGTTTCTCCTTCTTTAATGGCGAAGGAAACACCATCTACAGCTTTAACATGGTTAACGGTACGACCAAGCATTCCACCTTTAATTGGAAAATGCTGTTTTAGATCATTAACCTTGAGTAGTTCTTGTGCCATGAACCTTCACCTCCGGATCGCCGTCCCACTCATCAGAGTAAATCCAGCAGCGTATTTGATTTCCGTGCTCGTCTTCTTCTAAATCCGGCAGACGATTGCATATCTCACTAGCATGCGGGCAACGTGGTGCGAAACGACAGCCAGTTGGCATATTAGCGGGACTTGGAACAGATCCTCTAATTACAGACAGATCTTCTCCTTCTACGTCAACGTCGTGGCGTGGAAGTGATTCAAGTAACCCAACAGTATATGGGTGACGAGGATTAGCAAAAAGCTCTTCAACAGTTGCATACTCAACAACTTTTCCACAGTACATAACGGCTACATAGTCACAGGTTTCAGCTACAACTCCAAGATCATGAGTAATCATGATAATCGACATACCTAAACGATTCTGAAGATCTTTCATTAGTTCTAGAATTTGCGCTTGAATTGTAACATCAAGTGCCGTTGTTGGTTCATCAGCAATTAAAAGCTCAGGATTACAGGCTAGAGCCATAGCAATCATGACACGCTGACGCATACCACCCGATAATTCATAAGGGTATTGATGTACACGTTTTTCTGGAGATGGAATACCAACTAGCTTAAGCATATCAATTGATTTAGCGATTGCTTCTTTTTTACCTACTTTTTCGTGAATACGGAAAGACTCACCAATTTGCTGACCTACTGTATAAACAGGATTTAGAGAAGTCATTGGCTCTTGGAAAATCATTGAGATTTCATTTCCGCGTATCTTTCTCATTTCATTTTCGTTTTTATTCGTTAAATCTTCGCCTTTAAACTCAATTTCTCCACCAACAATTTTCCCTGGGTTTTGGATTAATTTCAGGATCGACATAGCTGAGATACTTTTACCAGATCCAGATTCACCCACAATTCCAAGAGTTTTGCCTTTAGGTACATCAAAGGTTACACCGTCAACAGCACGAACCTCCATACCTTGAGTGAAAAATGAGGTGCGAAGATCTCGGATTTTTATAATCGAATCATTACCCATGAAGGGTCACACACCTTTCATAAAATAATTGTTCTTACTATAAGAACAGTATCAGTCTACGTCGACTCGTTTGTTTAATAGTTTGTATGCCACATCTACAAGTAAATTGACGATAACAAACAATAATGAAACAACAAGTACAGTTCCTTGAACGATCGGGAAGTCACGTGCTCGGATCGAATCAATAATTAAGCGACCCATTCCGTTAATGGCAAATACAGATTCCGCTAGTACCGTTCCTCCAAGTAATGAACCAAACTGAAGTCCTACAACGGTTACGACAGGAATCATCGCATTTTTAAGGGCATGTTGATAAATTACATAACGTTCTTTTACCCCTTTTGCTCGTGCCGTTCGGATATAATCTTGTCCGATGACTTCAAGCATACTAGAGCGAGTCATTCGTGCGATAATCGCTGCACCAGTTGTTCCTAGTGTTAGAACAGGTAATACCATTTGACTAAATGTTCCCCAGCCAGATGATGCGAACCAACCTAAATTAATAGAGAAGTATTGAATGAGCATTAGACCCATCCAGAAGTTAGGCATAGACAATCCAAATAGAGCAATGATCATAATACCTGTATCTGCAAAGCTATATCGTTTTGTTGCTGAGATAATACCTGCAAGCATTCCTAGAAAAATACTGAAGATTGTACTATATAAAGCAAGTTCGACGGTTACCCAAAAGCGGGCTCCGATTTCGTCTCCAACAGCTCTACCATTTCGTATTGAATTACCAAAATCTAAGGTAACAACATCTTTTAGGTAGCTAAAGTATTGAGTGGGTAACGAATCATTAAGACCTAGTCGTTCTCTCATTTGTTCAACTTGATCGCCAGAAGCTGCTTCTCCGGCAAGAATCTGTGCTGGATCACCAGGAATTAAATGAACAAGACTGAACGTAATAATAGTTACGCCTAAAAGTACAGGAATTGTTTGTACCAAACGTCTGATGATGAAGGTTAACATGTAATCGGCTCTCCTTTCTAATCTCTAAGCTTTGGATCAAGCGCGTCACGTAATCCATCACCAAAAATATTAAATGCTAGAACAACTAAAACAATTGCTAGACCAGGAAATAGAGCCACGTGGCCAGCATCGTACATATAGTTTCGTCCATCTGCAAGCATCGCTCCCCATTCAGGAATTGGAGGCTGAGCGCCAAGTCCAAGGAAAGACAAACCAGCAGCTGTTAAGATAGCCGTTGCAATACTTAATGTCGCTTGAACAATAAGTGGTGATGTAATATTCGGAAGAATGTGTTTAAAAATAATGCGGAAGTCACTCGCACCTAGTGCTTTAACGGCATCTACATATTCGAGCTTCCTAACAGTTAAGGCTGAACCACGCGCAATACGTGCAAAAACGGGCACGGAGAATAGCGCAACGGCAATAATTACATTGTTCATGGATGGTCCAAGGACCGAAACAATGGCCAGGGCAAGAAGAATCCCAGGGAAAGCTAGTAGTATGTCTGTAATCCTCATGATGATGTTATCAATTCGTCCACCATAGTATCCTGAGATTACACCAAAGATTGTCCCAACAATGGCTCCAAGAGCTACCGAAGAGAAACCTACATAGAATGTTAAGCTCATCCCGTGGATAATACGGGTAAAGATATCGCGACCGTGATGGTCTGTCCCTAACCAATGGTCAGCAGAAGGTCCTTCTAATTTTACAGAATAGTCCTGTGCACTCGGTTCAAGAGTTGTAAAGTATGGACCGATCAAAGCAACGATCATTAAAAAGATAATTAAGAAAGCTCCAACCATAGCCGGTTTGTTGCGGGCTAAACGCTTGAAAAAACTCTTCATGCTTTTGATCCGCGGATTTTCGACAGGAGCCGGCGTGTATTGATTGGATGGTTGTTGATGTTCTTGCATAGCTTCTAACTTCCTTTCTTTAGGAGAATCGGTTTACGTGTAAAGCCTTATCCAGCCTGTGCTCACGTTGATAGATTATACCATGTTCAGAGAATATTAAAACAAAAAAACTATTAATGAAAAATAATCTTACATGTTTATTTTTAGAAACTGACAAAATATGTGTTTTATCCCGAGACATATAGGGGTTTTTGTCGGTCTTAACGAGATTTGTTAGGGAATAAGTCCCAAAAGAAAACTTTGTGAAAAAATGTGTTGTAAAGCAAACTAGTTTCGGGGTATAGTGATTATGTAATTTTCTGAATACACACAATAGTGAGAGGGGTTTCAAAACTTGGAAAATTTTAAAAAGAGATATTTATTCAGTTCTGTACTAGCACTAACAGTATTTTTAGGGGCTTGTGCAAGTGAACCAACAGGTAACGGAGGCGACTCTGGAACCGACGATGACGGAGAAACTGCAGATAATGGAGGAACAGAAGGTGGAGATCTAATCATCTCTTTAGCTTCTGATGCTGTATCGCTAGATCTTCACGGTTCGAATGATACATATTCTAGTAATGTGGCTTCAAATATTTATGAAACTCTAGTTTTTCATGATAAGGATTTGGAACTACAAGATGGACTAGCTGAAAGTCATGAGCAACTAGACGCTAATACATGGGTATTTAACCTACGTGAAGGTGTAACGTTCCATGATGGATCTGAATTTAATGCAGAAGTAGTAAAAGCGAACCTTGATCGTATTTTAGATCCAGCTATCGCCTCTCAACGTGCATTTTTATACGATATGATTGAAGAAGTTGAAATCATTGATGATTATACAGTAGAGATTACGACTGAATATCCATTTGCGCCGCTTCCTGCTCACTTAGCACATAATGGTGGGGGAATGATGAGTGGCGAAATGATCGCTGCTGATTATGAAGCAATGGAAAATGGCGAAGAGCCTGGCTCAGTCATCAACCAAGAAGCGATTGGAACAGGATACTTTAAGTTTGATAGCTGGTCTCCAGGTAATGAACTGAAGATAGTGAAAAACGAAGATTATTGGGGAGATGCAGCAAAGGTTGACTCCGTTACCTTCCGCGTTGTTCCTGAGGATGGTACGCGAATCGCTGATTTAAATACTGGAGCAGCACATATTGCTGATCCACTTAGCCCAAGTGATGTTTCTCAAATTGAAGCAACTGAAGGTATGTATATTGAATCAACAGAAAGTGTTGCGATGATGTACATCGGTTTTAACTCTCAGAAAGAACCATTTGATGATCCTAATGTGCGTAAAGCTCTTTCAATGGCTATTAACAAACAAAGTATCATTGATGGAATTTATGATGGACATGGTTTAGAAGCGAAGAGTCCATTAGCTCCAAAAGTTTACGGATACAGTGAAGACATCGATGTAATTGAATATGATCCTGAAGAAGCAAAAAGTTTGTTAGCAGAAGCTGGCTATAATGAAGGAGATCTTTCAATTACATTTAACACAAGTGACCATCGTGAGCGTCAAAGTATTGCTGAAAATGTTCAACAAGCCCTTAGTGAAATTGGTGTAACAGTGAACATTGAGATGGAAGAGTGGGGTTCATTCTTGGAATCAACGGCTAATGGGGAGCAAGAAATGTTTGTTCTTAGTTGGTCTACTGTAACAGGTGACGGGGATTATGGATTATTCCCATTATTCCATGAATCACAGCATGGTTCTGCAGGTAACCGTACCTTCACAGATGATGCTGAGCTAAATGATCTATTAATGGGAGCTCGTCAGAATGAAAATCAAGAAGAGCGTCTTGATCAATATCTAGAAGCACAAAATATCATTGCAGATGAAGCAATTGTCTTGCCACTATTCCATGAAGACTATCTATTAGGTGTAAGTGATAGTGTTGAAGGCTTATGGCAGCATCCGACAAGAAGATTAATGCTTCAAGATGTAACGCTTAACTAATAAGTATAGGAAGAGACATGCACTCCAATGGAGCGCATGTCTTTTTTTGGTGGTTGGGAAAAAGTTTTTGGAGAAGGAATTTGAAGAGATTGGACAGACGTATTTTATATGAATAAAAGAACGAAAAGCATTCTTCTTAACGGAGACTCCTTTAAGCTACGCCAGCCTCTTCGGTTTTTAAAAGGTACCTTAACGGAAGTAAGGATCGGGATACTGCTGTAGCAACGCTTTTGATCCTTTTTCGCATGTGTGAATGTGATTTTGAATTCTCTATTTTCAGATAATATTAAAAATATTGATTAAACTGAATATACTATCTAAAAATAAGGTCTAACCCTTGTATCTTATTGATAAATCAGATTATTTGAATGTGTACTAACATAAAAAGTTATATAAAATTATTGTCGAACTTTTTAAAATCATGTATAGTGTATTAATATTAATACATTAATATAATATTTAAGGGGGCAATACAATGAAGTTGGGAAAAAAACATCTTTCTATGTGGATGCTAATTCTAATGCTAAGCTTTGGTTTGGCTGCATGTGCGAGCGAACCTGATAACAATTCAGGGGATGGCGACACTGCTGGAGACGGAGATTCAGAGGGTACAGGTGGCGATCTAGTTATTGATATGCAATCTGAAGCTGTTTCACTAGATCCACACACAGTAAATGACGTTCCTTCTGGTAACGTTCAATCGAATATTTATGAAACACTTGTTTATTTTGACGAGAACATGGATATTCAAACTCGTCTTGCTGATAGCTGGGAGCAAATTGATGATACAACTCTTCAATTTACTCTACGTGAAGGAATTACTTTTACTGACGGCGAAGTACTAAATGCCGAAGCAGTTGAAGCAAATATTGAGCGTATTACTGATGAAGCGATTGCTTCTCAACGTGCATTTCTTTTTGAAGATATTACTGATATTAATGTTGTAGATGAACAAACTATTCAATTTATCACTGAAGAGCCTTCAGCTTCACTAGTTTATAGCTTCGCGCATAATGGTGGTAGCATGATTAGTCCTAAATCTATTGAAGCAGATTATGCAGCAATGGAAGATGGAGAATCACCAGGTTCTGTTATTAGTGCAGACCCAGTTGGAACTGGATTATTTACACTAGAAGAATGGCAGTCAGGTAATAGCATTCAATTAGTGAAAAATGATGATTATTGGGATGAGCCTGCTAAATTAGATTCTGTTACATTCCGTGTTGTAAACGAAGATGGAACTCGATTAGCTAACATTGAGACAGGTAGTGCACATGTTTCTGAGCCTACAAGTCCTTCTGATGTAAGTCGTATTGAGAACTCTGCAGACATGGAACTTTTGGAAACAGAAAGCTTAAATATTTCTTATATTGGTTTTAACACTCAGTCTGAACCGTTTGATGATGTAAATGTTCGTCGTGCGATTTCAATGGCTATTAACAACGAAGACATCGTTAACAATCTTTTTGATGGTTATGGTACTCCAGCTAAAGGACCTATGGCTCCTGGAGTTGTAGGATATGATGATCAACTTGAGCCAATCGAATACGATCCAGAAGCTGCAGAAGAACTTCTTGCTGAAGCTGGATACGGCGATGGATTCTCTATGACAATCTCAACAAACGATACGAGAGAGCGTCAAGATCTTGCTACATTTGTACAAGCTGAACTTGAGAATATCGGTATTGATGTAAGTATCGAGATTGTTGAGTGGGGTGCATACCTTGATCAAACAGCTCAAGGTGACACAGATATGTTCGTACTTGGATGGAGTTCTGCAACTGGTGATGCGGATTATGCATTAGCACCATTATTCCATTCGGATAACGTTGGTGACGCAGGAAACCGTTCGTTCTTCCAAAATGACGAAGTTGATGCTTTATTAGATGAAGCGAAATATGAGTTAGAGCCTGCGAAGCGTAATGAGCTTTACAGTGAAGCTCAACAATTAATTATTGATGAAGCTCCAATGCTATTCACTCATCACAAAGTTGATCTAAATGCATATTCAAACACTGTACACAATCTATACCGTCATCCCACAGGTGACTTCTGGTTACAGGACGTTTATATCGACTAATAGCACTATCAATGGACAGGCACTCTTCGGAGCGCCTGTTTTTTTATCCTTATTATTTGAAAAAATTGTCGTTTATCTGAGAGTAATGTCGCATTTTATGTGATAAGGTAAAAAATCACTCGTTTATTATCTGAAAATACGGTATATTGTTCCGATACAAGATTTTAGAATCTTTAAAATACTACCAAGAGTTTGAAAGGGTGCCTATCATGAAAAAGTCTTATTTACTACTTGTATTACTAACAGCGGGGTTAGCGGCATGTGCAAGTGAGCCACAGTCCTCCGGTTCAGAAAATGAGGCTTCCTCAGACAGTCAAGGTGGAGATTTAGTTATTGATATGGGGGCTGAGGCCGTATCACTTGATCCGCATCTAGCGAATGATGTTCCTTCTGGAAACGTAGCTTCAAATATTTTTGATCGTCTCGTTACGTTTGACGGCGAAATGAACATTGAAAATAATCTAGCGAAGCATTGGGAGCAAGTCGATGATTTGACTCTTCGTTTTGAACTTGAGGAAGGTGTTACTTTCCATGATGGCGAACCTTTTGATGCAGAAGCCGTAAAAGCAAATATTGAGCGTATAACCGATCCTGATATTGCGTCACCACGTGGCTATTTGTTTACAAATATCTCTGAAGTGGATGTCGTTGACGAATATACAGTTGATGTTAAAACAGAAGAACCGTTTGCCCCACTTATTTATAGTTTTGCTCATAATGGTGGTGGAATGATTAGTCCAAAAGCAATTGAAGAAGATTATGCAGCAATGGAAGAAGGTAAGGAGCCTGGAAGTGTCATTAATAGTCATCCGGTTGGATCTAGTTATTTCGAGTTTGAATCATGGACAACTGGCCAGGAAATTAAATTAGTAAATAATGAAGACTATTGGGGAGAACCCGCTAAGTTGGATTCAGTGACATTTAAAACAGTTCCTGAGGATGGAACACGTTTAGCTGACTTAGAAACAGGTAGTGCACATGTATCTGATCCGTTTAGTCCTTCTGACGTTGAGCGAGTGATGGCAACAGACGGATTAGATATTATTGAATCTAATAGTATGGGAATCGAGTACATTGGCTTTAACACACAAAAAGCACCATTTGATGATAAACGCGTACGTCAAGCAATCTCAATGGCGGTAGATAATGAAGCAATTATCGAAAATCTGTTGAATGGGTATGGCGTTCCAGCGATTGGACCGATGTCTCCGCAGATCATTGGATTTGATGATACGGTAGAGCCGCTTGAATACGATCCGGAAAAAGCAAAAGAGCTTTTAGCTGAGGCTGGGTATCCAGATGGGTTTGAAACATCGATATGGACAAATGACAAACGTGAGCGTGTTGATTTAGTAACCTATCTTCAACAAGAGTTAGGTGAAATTGGGATTACAGTTGAAACGGAAACGATGGAGTGGGGATCTTATTTAGATCAAACCAACTCAGGTGATCACGATATGTTTGTTCTAGGATGGAGTGCGTCAACAGGAGATGCAGATTATGCTCTTTCTCCTCTATTTCATTCAATGAATCATGGTGCAGCAGGTAATAAGTCATTCCTTGATAATGAAGAAGTAGATCAACTACTTGAAGACGCTCAGCACGAGATGGATGAAGAAGTACGTATGGCTATGTATAAAGAAGTGCAGGATATTCTAATTGAAGAGGCACCTCTCATTTATACGCACCATAAGCAAGAGGTTAATGCAATTAGTGACTCTGTCAAAAATTTATGGCGCCACCAAAGCGGTGATTTTCAGCTGCATGAAGTGTATATTGAAGAGTAAAAAAGCTTCTGGGGATTAGCATAGCTGATCCCCAGATTCTTTTTTTATTATCTTGCGGCAACGCTTGAGAATCTGCTACGATACGGTGGAGACTTGAGTGGAGGCGGATGCAATGTCTAATCTTGTAGAGGATAATCAAGACCACATCTACTGGATGCGGCAAGCAATAAAGCAAGCAGAAGAAGCAGAGAAAATTGGAGAGGTTCCTATTGGTGCGGTAATCGTCAAGGATGGACAAATCATTTCGTCGGCTCATAATCTAAGGGAGACCACTCGAAATGCAGCTGCGCATGCAGAGTTACTGGCTATCCAACAAGCGTGTGATGCACTGGGTGCTTGGCGTTTGTCTGATTGTACCCTTTATGTCACGCTGGAGCCGTGTCCAATGTGTGCAGGAGCAATTGTGCAGTCGCGCATTCCAACTGTAGTATATGGGGCATCCGATCCTAAAGCAGGATGTGTTGGGACTTTAATGAACCTTTTGGATGAATCGCGATTTAATCATCGGAGTGAAGTGATAGCAGGCTGCTTAGCTGAGGCGTGTGGCGCGCAACTTACGGCATTTTTTCGCGGATTACGAGCGTTGAAAAAAAAGGAAAGATCTGAATAAGACAGCCCGTCTTGCATAATATGAACTTTTGCCGTATACTGATGAATGCATCAGTTGATGATGCCTAACTATATTATCAACTTTGCCGTGCTAGGTGGGGAGGTAGCGGTGCCCTGTCGCTCGCAATCCGCTAGAGCGAGACTGAATCCCTTTCCTAGGTCATGCCAATGTTTGGTCTGCCCTAAGTAAGTAGTGTTGACATTTGGGTTCTGCGCAACGAAAACTCATGAATCCTGTCAGGTCCGGAAGGAAGCAGCAGTAAGTGAATCCTTTCGTGTGCCGCAGAGTTGCCTGGATCGAGCTAACTGCTTAGGTAACGCATGTGTTGGTATGATCGAAGAAAGGTGCACGGTATATATACATAGAAGCTAAGCAATTGCGCCAGTCGCAGTTGCTTTTTTTCATGCAGATTGAGCTAAGCTATGAAAAGAACTTAGAAGTGTCTATAATAGAAGGAAGAGAGAAAAGGAAAGGACGGGATAACGGCATGGGTTACCAAGCATTGTATCGAGTATGGCGCCCGCAGCTGCTGAAGGATGTTGTTGGCCAAACGCATTTAACAAAAACTTTGCAAAATGCGCTAGTCCAGAATAAATTCTCGCATGCGTATTTGTTCTCCGGACCTAGGGGTACCGGGAAAACAAGTGCAGCCAAAATTTTTGCTAAGGCCATTAACTGTGAACAAGCACCAACAGCTGAACCGTGTAACGAATGTGCGGCGTGCCGAGGAATCTCAAATGGATCAATTGTTGATGTCATGGAGATTGATGCGGCTTCTAATAATGGTGTGGATGAAATACGAGATATTCGCGATAAAGTGAAATTCGCTCCTAGTGAGGTGCATTATAAGGTTTATATTATTGATGAGGTACATATGCTCTCAACGGGAGCCTTTAATGCGTTATTAAAAACACTAGAGGAGCCACCACCACACGCGGTTTTTATTTTAGCTACTACTGAACCGCATAAGATCCCTCTTACGATCATTTCTCGTTGTCAGAGGTTTGATTTTAAACCCATCTCGTCTGAAGCGATGATCTATCGCATGAAAGAGATCCTGGAAGCTGACGACGTCCATGTGGAAGAAGAGGCGCTCCATTTGATTGTTCAAGCGGCAGATGGGGGAATGCGTGATGCCCTAAGTTTGCTAGACCAAGCGATTTCATTCTCTGATGAGGTTGTGAGTGGGGAGTCTGTTCGACTCATCACTGGAGCGGTATCAAGACAATCTTTAGCGAGTGTTGTGCTAGGTTTGCATGATGGACAGCCATCGGAGCTTCTACAGACGATTGATCAGGTTCTAAAAGATGGAAAGGATCCAAAACGTTTTGTGGAAGACCTACTCTATTATTTTCGGGATGTTCTTTTATATAAAACGGCACCAGACGCAGCGGCTTTGTTAGAACGAGCTGTTCCAGATGACAATTTCAAAAGATTGTCTGAGGAACTGAGCTATGATTGGTTATATGCCGCAATCGATACAGTGAATCAAACGCAACAAGAAATGAAGTGGGCCACCCATCCAAAGATTCTGATTGAACTGGCTGTTATTCAGTTAATGAATAAACAAAATGTATCCACTCCCGTAATGCAGGAGCAAGCGGTCCACTCTCCAGAACTTGAACAGAAGGTAAAAAAGCTTGAGCAGATGATTGATCAACTGCAAAAGCAAGGCGTTCAGGTGAAATCAGATGACAAGGCATCGGTTCAGCCGAAGCGAACAAGAAAAGCGCCCCAACAAACACGTATGGCTACAGGACAAGTGAAGGAGTTGCTTGGAAAGGCAGAGAAGCAGAAACTTCAACAGGTCACCTCGCAATGGCCAGACGTCGCTTCACGGATGAAGGTAAAAAGTGTACCTGGATCCGCCTGGTTAAATGATAGCCGACCAGTTGCTGCTTCGCCCGATGCAATCCTGTTAGCATTTCAAAATGAGATGCATCGTGATATGATGGATACGAAGTTTAGAGAAACCTTGATCGAGGTCCTACAAGAGGTATTTGGAGAAGGTATGTCGTTTTTGACCTTACTTCAATCACAATGGACTAAATTAAAGGATGAGTTTGTACAGGAACAGAAAACAGGAGATACTGAAGAGAATTCTGAGGGGCAACCTGTATCTGATCCCCTTATTGATGAGGCTGTTAAGCTTGTTGGTGAGGATTTGATTGAATGGGCAGACCAAAAATGACTGGAGGCATAATAAGATGAAAAACATGGGTAATATGATGAAACAAATGCAGAAAATGCAAAAGCAAATGGCACAGGCTCAGGAAGAGCTAAAAGAAAAGACGGTGGAAGCAACAGCTGGTGGTGGTATGGTGACTGTCACGGCAAGTGGTGACAAGCGTATTTTGGATATCGCTATTTCTGAGGACGTTGTCGATCCGGACGATATCGAGATGCTTCAAGATCTTGTTCTAGCAGCAACAAACGAAGCTCTTAAGCTTGTTGATGAGCTTGTTGAACAAGATATGGGTAAATTCACTAAAGGAATGAATATTCCTGGAATGTTCTAGGGAGGTTAGCCGTTGCAATATCCTGAACCGATAGCCAAGTTAATAGATGGCTTCATGAGATTACCTGGAATTGGTCCTAAGACAGCGAGCCGATTGGCGTTTTATGTATTAGATATGAAAGAAGATGACGTTCTTGATTTTGCGAAAGCGTTAGTGAATGCGAAACGAAACTTAACTTATTGTTCGGTGTGTCACAATATCACGGATCAGGATCCATGCCATATTTGCGAGGATAAGGCGCGTGATCAGTCTATGGTATGTGTGGTGCAAGAGTCGCGTGATGTAATGGCGATGGAGAAGATGAGGGAATACCCTGGACAGTATCATGTTCTTCATGGAGCAATATCTCCAATGGAAGGCATTGGTCCTGAGGATATTAAAGTTCCTGAACTTCTTAAACGTCTGCAAGATGACACGATACAAGAAGTTATTATCGCAACCAACCCGACGATTGAAGGGGAAGCAACTGCCATGTATATTTCCCGTTTGGTTAAACCAACAGGTATTAAGGTGACCAGAATTGCTCACGGTCTACCTGTCGGTGGGGACTTAGAATACGCAGATGAAGTTACGTTATCAAGGGCTATTGAAGGCAGACGAGAATTGTAAGGCAGGCGAGGTCATTGTTTTTTCGAAAAAAAGGTAAGCTTAGAATGGAAGAAAATGAACGACTGCTGAACCATATAGAGGTCATGAAAGAACGGTATGATAACCAAAGACAGCTGATTGAACATAGTGTGGATCCATCTGAAGATGTGATTTCACGGATGAAGCTGACGGAGGCAAAATACTCGTTTTTATTAAGAGAAGCTCGAATAAGGCATACAAGGAAGAACAATCTGTGAAGACAGGTTGTTCTTTTTTTGTGAGTAGAACATATTATGAGGTATGGCCAAGCTGTATGGGAGGGGAGACATGGATCCGGTTGTTTTGTTTGTATTGTTAGGAGGGGCTGTAGTGTTGCTTTTAACGGTAGGGGCTCCGATGAGGCCAATCCGACTCGTGGGTAATTTAGCTGTAAAGCTTGTCATTGGGTTATTGTTGTTATTTCTAGTGAATGCGTCTGGTAGTTGGACAGGGATGCATATTCCTATTAATCCGATCACTGCTTCTATTACGGGCGTTTTAGGAGTACCCGGGGTCGTTTTGCTTGTAGCTGTGAAGCAGTTTCTTCTATAAGTAAGGCGCTGAACCTTATTCGTATTCATTACGGGGAAGGTTTTTTTGCTGTATTTTTAATAAACATATCAAGAAATACAAAATAGTTATTGCTTTTTCTTTTGGCACATGGTAAATTATATCTTGCTGTCAGGTAAGCAAGTAAACAACTTACAACTTATAAATTCTTTTTAAAAAAGTTCTTTACTTTCTAACACACACTATGGTATATTAATTAAGTCGCCAACAGCGATAGCGAGTTCTTTGAAAACTGAACAAAAGCCAAGCGTACGAAGAGATACACAGTATCTCATAGTAATAAAAAGTCGCAAAAAGTTAACTCGTTTTCGAGTAATAATTTGTGCAATTTAAACTTTGTATGATTTTTGACACATTTTGTGTCTATCATCAAAGCCAGCAGTTGAGCAATCAACTCACCACTTTTATGGAGAGTTTGATCCTGGCTCAGGACGAACGCTGGCGGCGTGCCTAATACATGCAAGTCGAG
>NZ_JAUSUA010000012.1 GCF_030813245.1 Alkalicoccobacillus murimartini
ATGGTTCTTTGAAAACTAAATCGTGCAATGCAAAACACACACAACGCAATCATCTCTATAGATGTGAGCGAGTCTTTATATACACCATACTTGATGAATGACATCGTCAGATGATCTGAAATCAAATTGGTTAAGTTAGAAAGGGCGCACGGTGAATGCCTTGGCACTAGGAGCCGAAGAAGGACGCGACGAACGGCGAAACGCCTCGGGGAGCTGTAAGTGAGCTTTGATCCGAGGATATCCGAATGGGGGAACCCACCATTTTTAATTGAATGGTACCCGTATCTGAATACATAGGATACGAGGAGGCAGACCCGGGGAACTGAAACATCTAAGTACCCGGAGGAAGAGAAAGAAAAATCGATTTCCTGAGTAGCGGCGAGCGAAACGGAAAGAGCCCAAACCTGAAGGCTTGCCTTCAGGGGTTGTAGGACATTCCATTGGAGTGATAAAGAAACGGAGTAGGTGAAGCATCTGGAAAGATGCGTCAGAGAGGGTAACAACCCCGTAGCCGAAACTTCGTTTCCTCCGGAGTGTATCCTGAGTACGGCGGGACACGTGAAACCCCGTCGGAATCCGGGAGGACCATCTCCCAAGGCTAAATACTCCCTAGTGACCGATAGTGAACCAGTACCGTGAGGGAAAGGTGAAAAGCACCCCGGAAGGGGAGTGAAAGAGATCCTGAAACCGTGTGCCTACAACTAGTCAGAGCCCATTAACGGGTGATGGCGTGCCTTTTGTAGAATGAACCGGCGAGTTACGATGTCGTGCAAGGTTAAGCTGAAGAGGCGGAGCCGTAGCGAAAGCGAGTCTGAATAGGGCGCATTGAGTACGCCGTCGTAGACCCGAAACCGAGTGATCTACCCATGTCCAGGGTGAAGTTCAGGTAACACTGAATGGAGGCCCGAACCCACGCATGTTGAAAAATGCGGGGATGAGGTGTGGGTAGGGGTGAAATGCCAATCGAACTCGGAAATAGCTGGTTCTCCCCGAAATAGCTTTAGGGCTAGCCTCGAGGGAAGAGTCTTGGAGGTAGAGCACTGATTGGACGAGGGGTCCCCACAGGATTACCGAATTCAGTCAAACTCCGAATGCCAAGTACTTATCCTCGGGAGTCAGACTGCGAGTGCTAAGATCCGTAGTCAAGAGGGAAACAGCCCAGACCATCAGCTAAGGTCCCAAAGTATACGTTAAGTGGCAAAGGATGTGGAGTTGCCCAGACAACCAGGATGTTGGCTTAGAAGCAGCCACCATTTAAAGAGTGCGTAATAGCTCACTGGTCGAGTGACTCTGCGCCGAAAATGTAACGGGGCTAAACGTATCACCGAAGCTATGGATGAACACCTTAGGTGTTCGTGGTAGGGGAGCGTTCCAAGGACAGCGAAGCTAGATCGTGAGGACTAGTGGAGTGCTTGGAAGTGAGAATGCCGGTATGAGTAGCGAAAAGAGGGGTGAGAATCCCCTCCGTCGAAAGCCCAAGGTTTCCTGAGGAAGGCTCGTCCGCTCAGGGTCAGTCGGGACCTAAGCCGAGGCTGAAAAGCGTAGGCGATGGACAACAGGTTGATATTCCTGTACCACCTCTCCACCGTTTGAGTAATGGGGGGACGCAGAAAGGTAGGGTGAGCGCGCTGATGGATATGCGCGTCTAAGCTGTTAGGCTGGAAAGTAGGCAAATCCGCTTTCCGTTCGGCTGAGCAGTGATAGCGAGGGAAATTTAGTACCGAAGTCCCTGATCCTCCGCTGCCTAGAAAAGCCTCTAGCGAGGTGGAAGGTGCCCGTACCGCAAACCGACACAGGTAGGCGAGAAGAGAATTCTAAGACGCGCGGGAGAACTCTCGTTAAGGAACTCGGCAAAATGACCCCGTAACTTCGGGAGAAGGGGTGCTCTATTAGGGTGCAAGCCCGAGAGAGCCGCAGTGAAAAGATCCAAGCGACTGTTTAGCAAAAACACAGGTCTCTGCGAAGCCGCAAGGCGAAGTATAGGGGCTGACACCTGCCCGGTGCTGGAAGGTTAAGAGGAGGGGTTATCCTTCGGGAGAAGCTCTGAATTGAAGCCCCAGTAAACGGCGGCCGTAACTATAACGGTCCTAAGGTAGCGAAATTCCTTGTCGGGTAAGTTCCGACCCGCACGAATGGTGTAACGATTTGGATACTGTCTCAACGAGAGACCCGGTGAAATTATAGTACCTGTGAAGATGCAGGTTACCCGCGACAGGACGGAAAGACCCCATGGAGCTTTACTGTAGCCTGATAGTGGATGTTGGTATCGTTTGTACAGGATAGGTAGGAGCCTTTGAAACCGGAGCGCCAGCTTCGGTGGAGGCATTGGTGGGATACTACCCTGACGGTGCTGACATTCTAACCTCGACCCGTGATCCGGGTCAGGGACATTGTCAGGTGGGCAGTTTGACTGGGGCGGTCGCCTCCTAAACAGTAACGGAGGCGCCCAAAGGTTCCCTCAGAATGGTTGGAAATCATTCGAAGAGTGCAAAGGCATAAGGGAGCTTGACTGCGAGACCTACAAGTCGAGCAGGGACGAAAGTCGGGCTTAGTGATCCGGCGGTGCCGAATGGAAGGGCCGTCGCTCAACGGATAAAAGCTACCCTGGGGATAACAGGCTTATCTCCCCCAAGAGTCCATATCGACGGGGAGGTTTGGCACCTCGATGTCGGCTCGTCGCATCCTGGGGCTGAAGTAGGTCCCAAGGGTTGGGCTGTTCGCCCATTAAAGCGGCACGCGAGCTGGGTTCAGAACGTCGTGAGACAGTTCGGTCCCTATCCGTCGCGGGCGCAGGAAATTTGAGAGGAGCTGTCCTTAGTACGAGAGGACCGGGATGGACACACCGCTGGTGTACCAGTTGTTCCGCCAGGAGCATCGCTGGGTAGCTACGTGTGGACGGGATAAGTGCTGAAAGCATCTAAGCATGAAGCCCCCCTCAAGATGAGATTTCCCATGGCGTAAGCCAGTAAGACCCCTTAGAGATGATGAGGTTGATAGGTCTGGAGTGGAAGCGTGGCAACACGTGGAGCGGACAGATACTAATCGGTCGAGGACTTATCCAACATGGTGTAAAAGACAGTGTGG
>NZ_JAUSUA010000013.1 GCF_030813245.1 Alkalicoccobacillus murimartini
GCCAGCAGTTGAGCAATCAACTCACCACTTTTATGGAGAGTTTGATCCTGGCTCAGGACGAACGCTGGCGGCGTGCCTAATACATGCAAGTCGAGCGGACGTTTTTGAAGCTTGCTTCAAAAACGTTAGCGGCGGACGGGTGAGTAACACGTGGGCAACCTGCCTTATCGACTGGGATAACTCCGGGAAACCGGGGCTAATACCGGATAACATCTAGCACTTCCTGGTGCAAGATTAAAAGAGGGCCTTCGGGCTCTCACGATGAGATGGGCCCGCGGCGCATTAGCTAGTTGGAGAGGTAATGGCTCCCCAAGGCGACGATGCGTAGCCGACCTGAGAGGGTGATCGGCCACACTGGGACTGAGACACGGCCCAGACTCCTACGGGAGGCAGCAGTAGGGAATCTTCCGCAATGGACGAAAGTCTGACGGAGCAACGCCGCGTGAGTGATGAAGGGTTTCGGCTCGTAAAGCTCTGTTATGAGGGAAGAACACGTACCGTTCGAATAGGGCGGTACCTTGACGGTACCTCATCAGAAAGCCACGGCTAACTACGTGCCAGCAGCCGCGGTAATACGTAGGTGGCAAGCGTTGTCCGGAATTATTGGGCGTAAAGCGCGCGCAGGCGGCCTTTTAAGTCTGATGTGAAATCTTGCGGCTCAACCGCAAGCGGTCATTGGAAACTGGAGGGCTTGAGTACAGAAGAGGAGAGTGGAATTCCACGTGTAGCGGTGAAATGCGTAGATATGTGGAGGAACACCAGTGGCGAAGGCGACTCTCTGGTCTGTAACTGACGCTGAGGCGCGAAAGCGTGGGGAGCAAACAGGATTAGATACCCTGGTAGTCCACGCCGTAAACGATGAGTGCTAGGTGTTAGGGGTTTCGATGCCCGTAGTGCCGAAGTTAACACATTAAGCACTCCGCCTGGGGAGTACGGCCGCAAGGCTGAAACTCAAAGGAATTGACGGGGGCCCGCACAAGCAGTGGAGCATGTGGTTTAATTCGAAGCAACGCGAAGAACCTTACCAGGTCTTGACATCCTTTGACCACTCTGGAGACAGAGCTTCCCCTTCGGGGGCAAAGTGACAGGTGGTGCATGGTTGTCGTCAGCTCGTGTCGTGAGATGTTGGGTTAAGTCCCGCAACGAGCGCAACCCTTGACCTTAGTTGCCAGCATT
>NZ_JAUSUA010000014.1 GCF_030813245.1 Alkalicoccobacillus murimartini
ACACCCGTTCCCATGCCGAACACGGCCGTTAAGCTCTTCTGCGTCAATGGTAGTTGGGGGCTTCCCCCTGCGAGAGTAGAACGTTGCCGGGCTTTACATATTCATATTCCCTTGGAGGATTAGCTCAGCTGGGAGAGCATCTGCCTTACAAGCAGAGGGTCGGCGGTTCGAGCCCGTCATCCTCCACCATAGAGCCGGCCTAGCTCAATTGGTAGAGCAACTGACTTGTAATCAGTAGGTTGGGGGTTCAAGTCCTCTGGCCGGCACTGTAAATTGCTTTCGTTGCTGTAAAAGTTTACATTTCTCATTTATATGAGCCATTAGCTCAGTTGGTAGAGCATCTGACTTTTAATCAGAGGGTCGAAGGTTCGAATCCTTCATGGCTCACTTTTAATTTTATACGCGGGTGTGGCGGAATTGGCAGACGCGCTAGATTTAGGATCTAGTGTCTTATGACGTGGGGGTTCAAGTCCCTTCACCCGCATTATTTCTTTGCGGAAGTAGTTCAGTGGTAGAACATCACCTTGCCAAGGTGGGGGTCGCGAGTTCGAATCTCGTCTTCCGCTCCAAATTTTTTTGCTTATATGTCCTTACCTCATGCCGGGGTGGTGGAATGGGCAGACACACAGGACTTAAAATCCTGCGGTAAGTGATTACCGTGCCGGTTCAAGTCCGGCCCTCGGCACCATAGAATAAATATGCGCCCGTAGCTCAACTGGATAGAGTACTTGACTACGAATCAAGCGGTTAGAGGTTCGACTCCTCTCGGGCGCGCCATATATACGGGAAGTAGCTCAGCTTGGTAGAGCACTTGGTTTGGGACCAAGGGGTCGCAGGTTCAAATCCTGTCTTCCCGACCATCTTCATTATGGGGCCTTAGCTCAGCTGGGAGAGCGCCTGCCTTGCACGCAGGAGGTCAGCGGTTCGATCCCGCTAGGCTCCACCAAATATCTTTTCAAAAAAAGATGTTGACAAGCCTTACGAGGTTTGGTAATATAGAAAAGTCGCCAAAACAGCGATAAACAAGTTCTTTGAAAACTGAACAAAAGCCAAGCGTACGAAGAGATACACGGTATCTCATAGTAACAAAAAAAGTCGCAGTTCATTCTGTG